>NZ_FQZS01000015.1 GCF_900142105.1 Lutispora thermophila DSM 19022 | reverse complement strand
ACTAAGATGATAAAATAGCAAGCTATCCCACCATCTCCGTTCGACTTGCATGTGTTAGGCACGCCGCCAGCGTTCGTCCTGAGCCAGGATCAAACTCTCATGTTAATTCTATTTAACCTACGACTTCCGTCATAGCTTCTACCTAAATTAACTCTTCTTTGTTCAATCCTACTCAAAAGAATTACTTTCATCTAGTACTGTTTAGTTTTCAAAGTCCATTTCTCTCTCTTCGTCAGCTCATCGCGCCGACGAATCTTATATTATCACGCATTTTGCAAACTGTCAATATTCATTTTCGACATTTTTGCTTCATGCTTTGATTTGCTCCCTGCCGAAGCAGGAATTTTATTTTATCATGTCTCAATGTATATGTCAACATGTTTTTTGTTGGATATTTTCAGCAATTACTTAGTAGCATATTAAAAACATGTTATTATCTTTTAGGTATTTGGGATTCATTATTGTTTGCGTTTCCCACCGAAGCAGGAATTACATCTTATCATGTTTAGATCACTCTGTCAATATATAATTCATTGGTTATTTCTTCATTTTACGTTTCATCCTATATGTCAAAAGCGATTTTTACTTATATGTTTTCCCATCATCTTAATAACAGTTAAAAAAGCCAATGTACTTAGAATCAAAGTTCAAACATAAAATATTCTTTTTTATGATGCTAGGTTTATACTCTTCACTAATTATTTTGATTAATGTAAAATTTATTATGTACAATAATATATATAATATGCATTTTTATAATATTTTTACGAGGTTGCAGAATGAATGAAAAATGGAGATATCTTTACTATAGTATAATGGGTTACGTTTTTATACCCGAGAGAATAAGAAACATTAAAGAAAAAAAGCTGCTTCATATATCTGATACACCCACAATCTTTTTTGATGCATTAAAAAAGCTATTAAATGATCTTTCGCCGCATATTATAATACATACAGGCGACATGGTAGATAACATAAAACTGGAAAAATACAGCTATCTACTCCCTAAATATGAGCAGCATCTTAAATCTATAATTGATATTATTGAAAATTCCAGTGCCGAAAAAATATATGTATGTGCAGGCAATCACGATAATGTAGAAATTATGAGAAAGCACCTCACAAGAAGTATCATTATTGAAGATTGTTCTAAAGTTGAAGTCTTTAATAAACAAGCTACACTAAGCCACTATCCCATGAAGGTAGTTGAAAACTCATCAGATTATAATTTCTTTGGACACGATATATCCTTAAGAAACGATATGATAAATAATAAGGTATATCTAAATGGAATTTCAACTATAAACATACTTACCAGCGAAACTAACAGGCTTTTCTATCTTCCTTATCCCAAGGCTATAGATGATGCGAGACTTATGAAGGGAAAAATTGGTTTGTAAAGTATCAGAACTTCATGCTGCAAAAATCACAAATGCTATACTTGCTAATTATAAAAGCAATAAAAAGGACGGTGATAAAAATTGATTTCATTAGTGAGGAAATCAAGCAAGCACTTAGTAATTGAAACATACGATGTAAATGCAATCGGAGACTATTTCATTGATACTCTTAAAGCATTTAAATCAAGCTTTTATACAGTATCATCAAGAACCAATGAAGATTATACAATTATATATATAACTGATGATATAAGCAGTGCAGCAATATTGAGCAAAGACACCCAAGTATATATGCTGCCTTTGGATTCCGATGAAATTCTATGCAGAATAACCAATGATAAAAAACATCATTTGGTCAAAAGCCTTCGAGTAGCACCAAGGCAGATAATTATGAGATATTTTGGTAATCTTGATAAAATCATTTACTCCCTATTAAAAGATTATGGGGGTAAGATAGGAAATATAAAGGAATCTGCTTTGAACTTCGAATTAACTGATAGCATAGTAGCATTTACTGATAAACCTCTTAGTAGAAATCTCAGCCTAGATGATTTGAATGAGAGATGCTTGCTAATACCCATGCCTTTTAAAGAGCTGTACAGAAATCTTAAACTCAAATTGCTTGGATATCTGAATGAAGGATTAGAGAATAAAAACTGGTTTGAATTTGACATCCGAATATATGATATATACAATGCCTACCATTTACACTATAGAAGACTAAGACATGTCATAGATAATCTGGAATTGGGACTCATACTGGGCGAAAACTGGTCCAGAGACCATGCTGTTATACTTATGACGGTGGGAGTCTATAGTATTAAATTTTTTACATTGTTTGAACCTAAATATATTAAGAAAATATTGATGGGACTTGAGATTTCTTCAGATAATAAAAGGTTGTGTGATTATGATTTATATTATGGAAAAAAGAAAATAAGTTGGATTGAATTAGCTCAGAACAAAAAAGAATCTAGGGTGGATGTGGCAGCAAGATGCAGAAAAGAACTTATTGATATGCTTCCTCCTTCTTCTGTTGAATACATCAACAATATAGAAAAAGAGATAACAGGTTCTAAGCAAATTTAGGGGATGCATAAAAATTGATGAACTAAATACAAATAAAGTGAGATTGAAATAAATCTCACTTCCCTATTAACTATACGAGGCTATACCTTTTTATCTTTTCATAGAAAGAAGTTTTTCTTATGCCAAGGGCTTCCATGGCCTTCTTTTTATCTCCATTGTAATAGTTTATGGCCCTTATTATTGCATCCTTTTCACAAAGTTCCAATTCTTTTTTTAGCGGCATTATAGTCTTTGGCGCCAATATTCTTTCACTCTTTGGTAGTTCTATATGTCTGGACAGAATAGTATTTTTCTCTGCTAAGATTACAGCTCTCTCCAACACATTTTCAAGCTCCCTTATATTTCCAGGCCAATAATATTTAGTCAATATATTAACTGCCTCTACAGAAAGCCTTTTTTCATCAGTACCAACTTTTTTACATATCTTTGGCAACAGGTTGTTAACCAAAGGATATATGTCCTCAATTCTCTCCCTTAAAGGTGGTATATATATGGGAAATACACTTATTCTGTAATATAAGTCCTCCCTAAATCTCCCTTCTAACATCTCCTTCTCCAGATTCTTATTAGTAGCAGCAATTATCCTTACATTTACATTTACTTTCTTAGTACCCCCAACTTTGTAAAAGCATTTATTCTGCAAAACCTGAAGTAGCTTTACCTGTAAACTCAATGGCATTTCTCCTATTTCATCTAAAAACATAGTCCCACCATTTGCTATTTCAAAAAGCCCTTTCTTTCCTTCACTTCTGGCCCCTGTGAAGGCTCCCTTATCATATCCAAACAGCTCCGATTCAAGTAAATTATAGGATATGGCTCCGCAGTTGACATGTACAAAAGGCTTATCTCTAACCTCACTGTTTTCGTGAATAGATTTTGCAATGGCTGTTTTTCCTGTACCGCTTTCGCCTAATATAAGTACTGTAGAGTTAGTTTTTGATGCTTTTAGGGCGAGTTTTTTAACATACTCCATTTTTTTGCTTTCGCCAATAATATTCGGAAATGCTCTTTTTAGGGTTTTCTTCTCTATTAACTCTCTTTCTACTTTTAGCTCTCTCTCTACTTTTTCCAGCTTCTGTAGAGCTTTATCCTTTTCATCTACTGCTTTTCTTATTTCCGAAATGTCTTCTACTTTTAATGCAGCACCAATTCTTTTCCCATCCCTATCTATAGGGATGAGACTGCACATGGTAGGAAATCCGTTTATCTCTTTATATTCATCCTTATAGCTAATGTCTTCTCCTCTTGCAACAGCATAGAATTCCTTTATAGTGGAACTTCCTCTGTGGATTTCAAATATGTTCTTCCCAATTACATCTAAAACATCTGATTTTTCTCCTTTTGCCCTATAAGTTTTTCCCATTAATATATCGCTAATGCTTTCACCCCTTGCAGTATACCCGTTAGACTGGTAAAACTTCATCTTCCTTGTATTACCATCTACTATTACCATATGTCCAATGCTATTTATATAGTTCATTGTATACTTTTCATTATTTACTTCAATTGTAATGATCTTATTAATGAAATCTATAATTACTCCTATGTCCACTCCAAGATATTTAGTTTTAAGCTTGAATGTTTCCTCTAAATGATCAGGTTTTAGAAATTTATATATAGGAGGTACATCTTTTCTTATATAAGCTCCTATCGCAATTAGCGCATCTCCACTTTGTATATTTTCATCATATATTCCAATGGCTTGCAACTTCTTTGCATCTAATTTTCCATCGTCAATACCTAATACATTATCTCCTATAATTACAATATCTCCTGCTTTAATTTTTCCATTATCATGACACTGCTTACCATGGTTTATAATACCGAATATTTCTTTGGCCTTTTTATTATATATCTGTATTTTCCCATTACTGTCTATGACTATTAATCCTTCAGACATCATATCTGTGAACATACTGACATATTCTTCGGAATTGAAAAGCATATTATCACCTCTAAACAAGCACATAACTTCATCGTTTCATGGATATTTGGGCAATTTGGAGCATTATTTTTATTTAATTGTATAATTTTCTAATTCTAGCTTCAAGGGCAAAGAATCTTTGAAAATAAAAGATTTAAACATTGAGGCACATGAAATATATACTCTGCTGTCTAATTCAAGGAATAAAAATACACTTGTGAAATAAATCTGCTAAAAGCAATAGACCCTAAAAAACACAGAAAAGAGATTTATTCACAAGTGCAATTTAATTTGTCATACAATTATTAAATTGAGAGGAAATATAAGCAATTATCTAAGGTTTTGTACAAACAAGCCATGGCTAAGCAGCTAATTCAGGAAGCTTAGTTAAACATATTTACTTCTTTTTGTCCGTATAAACCCTTAATGTCTATTTATTCAGATTCATTGGCTGTAAGCTTTTTAGCGATCCAATCTTTTCCTTCTAGTATTCTTGTTACCATCATGGAAGCCACTGTATCCCCTGTTGCATTAAGCATAGTGGCCGGTGGGTCTACCAAGTATCCAATTGTAGCTACTATTGGGAATGCTTCTGCTGGGAATCCATATAAATTTACTATAAGCATTTCGCCTATCAAACCTCCGCCTGGAACACCAGACATGGCTACCCCACTCAATACAGAAACTAAAATAGCCGTTAAAAAAGTCCCTATTCCTTCAAAAGGAACATCAAATAGACCAAATAAGAATGAAATTTTCAATATTGCACTTAGGCACGAGCCATCCATATGAGCAGTAGCGCCAATTGGAATTACAATTTCTCTAATATCCTTTGGCACCCCAATCCTTTTAGCTCCCTGAAGGTTAACAGGTAAAGTAGCTATGCTGCTTTGGGTTGCTAATGAAGTAATTGCTGCTGGGAATATATTTTTAAAGTAAAGATTTACAGCTTGCTTTCCACCAGAATAATATGCATATAAGTAAAATGCTATGAAGAAATATAGTATGCAAACAGGATAGTATACTGCCATTGCTCTTGCATAAGAGCCCAACAATTCCGGCCCATATTCCCCTATTAAAGCTGCAAAATAAGCACCTAATCCAATTGGAGCATAATACATTACCAACGATACCATCTTTGAAAATACTTCAGATAGAACATTAAGTAAATCTGAAACTATTTTAGCTTTCTCTCCTATCAGACTAATGCATAATCCAAAGAATACCGAGAATAAAATTAGTGGCAGCATGTTTTTTCTTGATATTAATTCCGGAAAGTCGCTTACAGTTATAGCTTTTACAATTTGTTCCGAAGTATTTAAAGCTTGTATCTCACCAGGAGCTTCCATGGCAATGCTTACGCCTTTAGCCGGTGGAAACAATTTTACTGTAGTTATCATTATTACAGATGCAATAAAACCTGTAATAACAAATATGATCAACATATAACCTATTATCTTTCCAAGCCTTTTTAAATCAACCATACTGGAAACAGCACTTGAAATTGTCACAAATACAAGTGGAACTACTAATGTAAACATCAAATTCAAAAATATGTCGCCAAATGGTTTTAAAACTGTCGCTTTTTCTCCCAACACTAATCCTATAATACATCCAATTACGATAGATGATACCAAAATAATCGGGAACCTATAATATTGCCAAAAACTTTTTTTGTTCGCCTCTGACATTTGAATACCCCCTTTTATTATTTATTATAATTATGTCAATTTTAAAAAAACTCCGTCACAAATTCTATTTGCTCCCCCTTTCATATATATTTCAAGGTCTTCTCCAATTTGAACTTCCAATTCTCCTCCTTCTGTTTTTACGTTAACAACATTATTGAGTTTACCAATAATATTGCCAATAACAACACTAGCACAAGAACCCGTACCACAGCCTAATGTTCTTCCTGCACCTCTTTCCCATGTATATATGTTTATTTTATCTCTATCAACTACCTCAACAAAATTTACATTTGTCTTTCTAGGAAATATGCAATGTGTCTCTATTTTTTTCCCTAATTCATTTATATCTATATTTCTTATATCATCTACGAATATAACTGTATGAGGTACTCCTACTAATAAAGACGAAAATACTATTTTTTCCCCACATATGTCTATGGTTTCTTCTATTATCTTTTCCTTATTTAAATCTACTGGAACATCTTTAGCTCTAAATAAAGGCTTCCCCATGTTTACTTTAACTGTTTTTACCTTGTTCTCATTGTCCGTTTCAATCCAAATAGTTTTTATTCCAGCCAATGTATCAACAGTGAAAATTTTTTTATCAATTAATCCCTCTTCATATACATACTTAGAAAAACATCTAATTCCATTGCCACACATTTCGCCTCTTGAACCATCAGAATTATAGTAAATCATTTTTATATCAGCTATATCAGAACCTTCACATACAAGTATTCCATCTGCACCAACGCTAAAATGCCTATCACAGGCTTTTAATGCCAGTTTTTCATAGTCTTTTATTTCATATTTAAACCCATTAAAAACCACAAAGTCATTTCCTGCAGCCTCCATCTTGGTGAATTCCATTTAAATACTCCTCTCTCATACTAAATTTCATTTCTAATCATGTCTTCATAAGATTCTCTTTTTACTATTAATCTATCTGATCCTTTTGATATCATGACAACTGCCGGTCTTGGATTTCTGTTATAATTGCTTGACATTGAATAATTGTATGCTCCAGTGGCTAATACAGCTAATATATCTCCTGACTCAATTTCCGGTACTTCCAAATCCCAAATCAATATATCCCCTGATTCGCAGCATTTCCCTGCAACTGTAACCTTTTTCACAGGTTTTTCTCCAATTTTATTTGCTATAACCGCATCATATTTTGCCTGATATAAACTAGGTCTTGGATTATCGGTCATACCTCCATCAACAGATATATAGGTTCTGACACCAGGAATTTCCTTAATAGCTCCAACAGTATAAAGAGTTATCCCTGCTTCTCCTACAATCCACCTTCCTGGTTCTATAATAACCAGTGGCCTGTGTAAACTGTACTTACAGCATTCTTCTTCCAGAGTATTCATTATAGCATCTGTAAAAAAGGCTACGTTTTTTCTATTTTCATCATCTCTATAGTGTATGCCGTATCCTCCGCCAGTATTTAATTCCTTTGTAACAAAGCCTACTTTATCCTTTAATTCCTTCATTAATTCAACCATTTTCTTAATTGCCAGAACGTAACCTTCATTTTCATGAATTTGTGAACCAATATGAAAATGGAATCCTGACAGTTCAATGTGTTTACAATTCATAGCTTTTCTAACTGCTACATGAATAATATTTTCATTTAATGGAATACCAAACTTTGAATCAACCTGTCCTGTTTGAATGTATTTATGAGTATGAGCATCCACTCCTGGAGAAACTCTAAAAAGAATATTAGCTTTCTTATTATATTTACTAGCAATGTCTTCAATTAAATCCAATTCATAAATATTATCTACAACGATTCTTCCCACATCATTCTTAACTGCCATTTCAATCTCATCAGCTAACTTATTGTTGCCATGAAATACAATCTTGTCCATAGGGAAACCAGCATTCAAGGCTGTATAAAGCTCTCCTCCGGATACAACATCCATTCCCAATCCTTCCCTCTTCACTATCTTTGCCATTTCCCTGGTCAAGAAAGCTTTGCTTGCATATACAGCCATTGTATTATCATATTTCTCCAAAAAATTTTCTCTGATTTCTCTACACCTGTCTGCAATATAATCCTCACTCATTATATATAACGGAGTACCATACTTTTTTGCAAGTTCAACTGTATCACTTCCATAAAAAATAAGATTGCCCACATAATCACACCCTATCTTCATAAAATAAATGTTAATTATATATCAATATATATACTTCGCAATTGTCATGCCAATATATGAAACAGCTGAATTCTAGGGCTTGTCAACACTCACTAAATTTTGAAATATTTATTTTTTTCGACATTCCGAAAAATATTCCGCTATTACGGAAAACACAAACTTGTACTCTTATTTATGTTAATTACAACACTCCTATATCTTCTATAGTTCCTTGTATTGATAAATTTAATGCTTTTATGGAATTTGTCAAACTCATGAGCATTTTAAATGATGTATGGATTAGGTCAAATGAGTTGAAAATGCAGAAACTTCCGTAATTTCAGAATATAAGAAATGTGCAACTTCATAATATCAATTTGATGTAAAATATGAAAATGGAGTAAGATCCCAACAAATCCTACTCCAAACACTTTCATAAAACTGAATAATAAAGAACATCCAAAATTAAGACATGGAGCTCATACTCCATGCCTTTTCACTAATCTAATGGCTTCATTGTTGGGAAAAGTATTACATCCCTTATAGAATAAGAATCTGTCAGGAACATAATTATTCTATCAATGCCTATTCCCATTCCTCCTGTAGGTGGCATACCAATCTCAAGGGAGTGTATAAAGTCTTCATCCATTGCATAGGCTTCGTCATCGCCATATTCTCTTTCCTTAAGCTGCTGCAAGAACCTTTCTCTTTGTACTATAGGATCATTAAGCTCTGAATACGCATTAGCAATTTCTCTTCCATATATAAATGCTTCAAATCTCTCAGTTATAGTAGGATCATCCTTCTTAGCTTTAGTGAGAGGAGATATCTCCACAGGATAATCTATAACAAATGTAGGTTGAATCAG
Source organism: Lutispora thermophila DSM 19022 (assembly GCF_900142105.1). Lineage (GTDB taxonomy): Bacteria > Bacillota > Clostridia > Lutisporales > Lutisporaceae > Lutispora > Lutispora thermophila. The sequence goes on along the minus strand of NZ_FQZS01000015.1, from coordinate 98,199 downwards.
ATGCTCTTCAACATAAGCCTCAAAAGCAGCATTCAAAATATCTCCCCATGTGCAGTATTTCAAGTCTTTCTTCAATTCATCTACTAGGTTAAGTTTCTTTGCTATTTCCCTTGCTGCTTCATCACCTTTAACTTCTCTGAAATCAACACCTGCATATTTCTTAACCGCATCGATCATTGTTATTCTGTTCCATGGGGGAGTTAAATCAATTTCCGTTCCTTGATATGTGATCTTTGTTGTTCCCAATACTTCCTGAGCACAGTATGCAATACATTGCTCACAATGTTCCATCATATCATTATAATCCGCATAGGCTTGATATAACTCAATCATAGTAAATTCAGGATTGTGCCTTACGCTGATACCTTCATTTCTAAAATCCTTGCCCATCTCATATACTCTTTCAAAACCGCCTACAATGAGTCTTTTCAAGTATAACTCAGTAGCAATTCTCAAATATAGATCGATATCCAGGGCATTGCTATGAGTTATAAAAGGTCTTGCTGCTGCACCGCTTGCTATGGTTGCAAGAACAGGAGTATCTACTTCCAAGAACCCTCTATCATCAAAGAACTTTCTCACACATTGAATTATCTTGGTTCTTTTTATAAAAGCATCCCTTACTTCAGGATTCACTATTAAATCTACATACCTTTGCCTGTACCTTATGTCTGTATCCTTTAATCCATGCCATTTTTCTGGTAGAGGGTGAAGAGATTTTGTTAGAAGAACTATTTCTTTTGCATGAATTGATATTTCTCCTCTTTTTGTTTTAAAAACTGTTCCTTTTACTCCGATAATATCGCCTATATCATAGGTTTTGAATTCCTTATAGTTTTCTTCTCCGATATCGTCTGTCTTTATGTAAATTTGAATTCTGCCATTTCTATCCTGCACATCAGAGAAGGAGGCCTTACCCATATCTCTTTTTGACATAATCCTTCCGGCTACAGATACAAATTGTCCCTCCATAGCCTCAAAATTATTCTTTATCTCGTCAGAGTGATGGGTAACATCGTATTTTACTATATCAAAAGGGTTTTTGCCGGCTTCCTTAAGTGCTTTTAGTTTTTCTCTCCTAACTCTAAGTATATCATTTAGATTTAATTCCTCATTAGTCATTATTACTCCCCCTATTTATTAATACCTAAAATCTTATACTTAAGTATACCATCAGGTACTTGGATTTCTACAATATCACCAATTTTTTTGCCAAGCAAAGCTTTTCCTACTGGTGATTCATTGGATATCTTCATATTCATCGGATCTGCTTCTGCAGAACCAACTATTATATATTCCATTTCATCTCCCAAATCCTCATCTTTTACCAATACTTTTGCGCCTACATTCACTGTTTCTGTATTTATATCTTCATCATCAATAACCTTAGCTGTTTTCAATATATTTTCAAGTTGAGCAATTCTACCTTCCACAAAAGCCTGCTCATTTTTTGCTTCATCATACTCCGAGTTTTCTGATATATCTCCGAAAGCAAGCGCTTGCTTAATTCTTTGAGCCACTTCAGCTCTTTTTGTAGCTCTTAAATACTCTAGTTCTTCCTCTAACTTTGCTAAGCCTGATACAGTTAATAAGTTTTCTTTATTGTTTGACATTTATACGTCTCCCCTTTAAAAATATAAAATATAACCAATATTATAAACGCTATTGATGTGAATAATATATGTCCTTATAAAATTTTTATCCTGGTATTGATTTCTTGAACTTAGCTGCTTATCTCAAGCTTTTATCTATATAATACGAATTGTGATAGCAGATCAGTTCAGGTATTATTGCCAATATATTAATATAACAAGCACTGCATAAGGTATGCCCTTCCAGTGCTTGCCTATCATGCTATTTATTAATTATAAATTAGCACTTTTGTATTGTCAAGATTTTATTGCTTTTCTTAAGATTTGTTAAAATGCCGTTTTCTTTTAAAAAATATATATTTGGATAATAACAAGTAATTTCTCTTATATTTTTTTCAGAAATTATTTTCGCTATAAGTTTCCCGATTTCTTCTGCATATTTGATTTCTAAAGTATTTGAATTATATTCATCCTTTACTTTTGGCATAACTAAGGTTTCCTTAACACATAGAGGTGGATATGGCAGAATTCTTTTATACTTCTCAACTTCGTCTGAGCTTTCCAGTATTATTATCCTTGACTGGTTAATGAGATAACTCGCGTCAGATATAAAAGCTATGGAAAGACCTGTTTCAGTGATTATTTTTTTATGAAGCTCTTCCATCAAAGACACATCTTGGCCTTCATTTAATACTATGATACTGGATGCCTCTCTCGATAGTGCTTCCAGAAGAATAGTATCCGGCTTCTTACCTATTATTCCAAAACTTTTATTCAAGAAGTATTCTTCTACAACAGATCCAATTTCTTCTAATATCCTTATTATCTTAACTGTCGCCCATATCCTTTCCAATTCCTCATCCACTTCATCTGCATAAAGAATATACTTTATATCTTCTTCTTTTAAAAATTTATCTGTAATAGCTCTTTGCTTCTCTTTATGTTTATCATCTTTTACATAGGGAATCTCAAATATGCTTATATGGTATTCTTCTCCACCAAGCAAAACATTGATGCTACCAATCTGGCGAGGCTTACCTAAAACCCAAAACATTATTCTGTTAGCATTATGACTATGTACTACTATTGCAGCCCTTTTCATCCTCCCATCTCCAATTAGTCTGTTTGAATATTAATATTATAGGCACAATGAATATATGACAATATTTTATAGTCAAAAGACCTAAGATGCCTTAATATCCTTAAGATATACAATATGAGGTTTAAAATCCAAATCCTTCAATACAGTCATATATTCCTCAGGTTCTATATCCTCCGGATCTTTTTTTAGTATGGCTACTGCCAAAGCCTCAATAACATTGGTGCCAAATGATCTGCCGGATAGATTGGGTGTTGATGTTATCAATATGCCTGCATTTCTTTCCTTAAGCCATTCCGCATCTTCCTTTGTAACAGTATTTGTTACTATTATCTTTCCCTTAACATCCATAGGCAAAAAACGCCTTATATAATGAAAATCTCCTGCTATAATGTCTGAAATGTCAAAGTATCTATCATATTTACCTGCAAAATTCTCACCCTTGTTTTGAGCCTTTCCCGTGGGATATAACATGTTAAATGGCAGTTTACAGGCCAAAGGTGCTACTATGCTTGCTATCCTCTCCAGTTTTTTTAGAGTATATATAGGTATATTAAATCCCAGGGCTATCATTATATCTCCTAAAATCAAATTGCAGCCCTCTTCGAAAAAACCTTCTGCCATACCATATCTATCAACAGCCGTCAATATAAAAGCTCTTTTACCTTTAAGCGGCATTATATTGTCGTTTATATAGCTTGGAAGTTTTCTTTCCAAAGTTGATTTCAAACCGGAACCATCTACCATGGGAGTTATCTGGGCAGCATTTTTTATTTGCATCGCATCTCTGATAACATATTTTTTATTGCCTGCCCTCAAATATAAATCTATACCCCCCATACCAAAGGCATCAACCTTCCCGTCAAGTTTTTTCACCATTTCGATGGCTTTCTGCATATCTCCGTCTGTTCCTATTCGTTCTACTACAATCTTCTCGCCTTTGAAATCAAACTCAACCCTGTGATCCCGTTTGGACGAACCAATGCTCACACTTACAACATGCTTCATTTGCTTCGCTCCTCTGCAATTTTTATTTCATTACACTATATACATTCATTCTAATACTATTGTGAAATTTATACAATTTTATACATATCACAAAAAGTCAATAACTCCTATTTATGCCAAAGTAGCTAAATAGGAGTTTAACAACTTTTCAATTTCTTCCTTTTCTGTCATTGTAAAGATTCTGTTTTTCAAATCACAGGAACCTGGCAATCCTTTTAAATACCATGCAGCATGTTTCCTCATCTCTCTAATGCCTGTATATTCGCCCATATGCCATATCTCCATGTTTAAGTGATATAAAAGCATTTCTACTCTCTGCCTAGGTGTAGGTTCTTCCGATATAATTCCTTTATTTAGATATTCAATTACCCTTTTGAATATCCAAGGATTCCCTTGTGCTCCCCTTCCTATCATTATCCCGTCACATCCTGTTTCATCAATCATCCTTTTTGCATCTTGAGGACTCCATATGTCTCCATTACCTATGACAGGTATAGATAATGCCTCCTTTACTTTTCTGATTATGTTCCAATCCGCTCTTCCACTATAAAACTGCTCTCTGGTCCTGCCATGAACCACAACTGCTGCTGCACCTTCTTCCTCTGCTATTTTAGCTATCTCAACAGCATTTACGCTATTTTCATCCCAGCCCTTTCTAATCTTTACAGTAACGGGAATGTTCACCTGCTTTACAACGGCGGCCACTATTTGCCCTGCCAACCTTGGATTTTTCATAAGAGCAGAGCCATCCCCATTATTAACTATTTTGGGCGTGGGACATCCCATATTTATATCCACAATATCGGCTCCTGCCTCCTCCGCCTTAGCAGCAGCATATGCCATTATTTCAGGATCACTTCCGAATATCTGAATAGCAGCAGGCCGTTCCTTTGGATTTAACTCCATCAATGCCTTGGTGTTTTCGCTTTTATAGAACAGTCCTTTTGCACTTACCATCTCCGTGCATATCAAGCCGCAACTAAAGCTTTTGCATATAAGTCTAAAAACTGTATCCGTTACTCCTGCCATAGGCGCCAGGAATACATTATTTTCAGTTGTGACTTTTCCTATATTCATCTAATCACCAAGTCCTTGTTTGTTCTTTTCATATATTATTCTCAATCCTTCAAGAGTTAATAAACCATTTACAATTTGTATGGTCTGTGATTCGGCAGCAATAAGTTTAGCCAATCCTCCTGTAGCAATTACTTTTACTTTATCGTCTCCCATTTCTTTTTTCATTTTGCTTACAATATAATCTACTTGACCTACATATCCATAGATTACCCCTGATTGTATGCTGTTTACAGTATTTTTGCAAATTACTGTTTCAGGTTTTACCAATTCTACCTTAGGAAGTTTTGCAGTTCTTTGAAACAGTGCATCCATAGATATTTGAATTCCCGGAGATATAGCACCCCCCAAATATTCCCCATTTTTTGATACTGCGCAGTACGTAGTTGCTGTACCAAAATCAACAATAATCAATGGTCCTCCATAGAGTTCATAAGCAGCGACAGCATTTACTATTCTATCTGCTCCTACTTCTTTTGGATTATCATACTTTATGTTAATGCCTGTCTTTGTACCAGGTCCTACCACCAGTGGCTCGCATTTAAAATACTTTTTAGCCATATGTTCCAGTGTATACATAGCTGTAGGAACCACAGAAGATATTACTACCTGATTTATATCTGATATTTTATAATTTGAAAAATTAAACAGCTGGTTCACAATCATTCCATATTCATCACTGGTTTTGTGAATCTCTGTGCCGATTCTCCAGGAATCAAGCAACTTTTTGCCTTCATATATACCTAGAACAATATTGGTATTGCCAACATCGATGACCAGTATCATATATACTACACTCCTTTATATTAAACTTAAACCAGGCATTAAGCCTGGTTTTATACTTTTTTTATTCTTTTTAGAGCAGATACTACTGCAGTGACAACTACAACGGCAACTATTACTTCCGGTATGCCATTGGTAGTAGCTATACCTAGTATCAATGCTGCCGCTTTACTCTGATCTTGTCCCATTGCAGCTGCATACTGAGCTCCATATAGAACATAAATCATTCCCAATACTCCTATTGTATTGGTTAAGGTTCCCACTACTGCTGAAGCTGCAGCACTCTTTGTTAGTTTGTAGGTATAATAGGCTGTAATACCGATGAGTACTCTTGGCAATACTGCCACCAAAGGGTTTAAGAATACAAAAGATACAATGGTAGGCGCCATAACCGCCCGAATCATACTAAATATACCAAATATCAGGCCTATGCCTACCGCCACTACAGGGCCTTCCATTATGGCCCCTATTATTACAGGTAAGTGCATTATGGTTGCCCTTGTAGGCCCTATGGGTATAAAGCCCAATGGAGTACTTCCTAATAAGATCGATACCCCTGCCAGCATACCTGTAATAACAAGTTTTCTTACTGACATAACACTTTTTGCTCTTTCACTATACATTTTCGCACCTCCGTTCCAGTTCCTAAGGGATACCGGACGATATTTTAATTATTTTATTTGATGTTCGGCTCTATCCGATGCCGACAAAATCATTTTAACACCACTGGAACCTTGATGCAATAATTTTCTTTAAATATATCCATATATTCCTCTTACAGATACTTCCCCAGATGATACTTCCATGAGAGTACCATCGCCCAATCTGACAACAAGATGACCTTCAGCTGTTACATCTTCGGCTTTTGCCAATATTTCTCCATCCTTGCCGATTAATATAACTTCTTTTCCTATATTTGCCAAACTCCTTTTGTACTCATCCATCATAAATTTTAAACTGCCCTTTATCAAAAAAGTAGAATAGTAACTTTCAAAATAATCCAATATCCTAGCTATCAGTTTTTTTCTCTCTACCTTTACTCCTTTGGCAATCTTAATAGATGTAGCTATGTCTATAGCCTTATCAGTGAAATCAGACTCCTCTGAGTTTACATTTATCCCTATACCTACACAAAGATAGTTTATCCTTTCGATTTCTCCACTCATTTCAGTGAGTATTCCACAGATTTTTTTGCCATTAAGGACTATATCATTGGGCCACTTTATCATAGTGTCCATATCGCAAATAGCCTTTATCCCCTTCAATACTGCCATCGCTGCAATAAGTGTTATCTGTGAAGCTTGATCCGGCTTAATATCCGGTTTTAGCATAATGGTCATCCAGATTCCTTTACCTTTTGGAGATATCCAGTGCCTTCCAAGCCTGCCACGGCCTGAAGTTTGCTCCTCGGCAATTATGACTGTACCATCTGTGAAATCATTTTCAGCCATTTTTTTGCCGTAGTTGTTTGTCGAGTCCACTGAATTCAGATATATTATTTCTTTTCCTATGAAGTTGGTGTTAAGAAGTTCTTTTATTTCTACCGGATGCAATATATCAGGGGCCTCTACAAGAATATATCCTTTATTAGTAACAGAGTTAATAATATATCCTTCTTCCTTTAATTTGTTAATATGCTTCCATATGGCAGTTCTGCTGATACCCAATTTATTGCTCAATTCCTGACCTGACAAATATCTGTTTTTGTTATTTATCAGTTCCTTCAATATCTCATCTTTCATATTCTTCTCCTCTTTATTATTTGTATTTAGCTATTATGAATTCTGCATAAAATGTGGAATGGCATTTTATGCAATTTTTAGCATCATTATTATAAAATATGCCTATATTGTTATATTTTAAAATAACCAGGTTTTTCTTGCAATCCATTCAAGAAATTGTGTCCTTATATATTTCGCATCTAATACACACGCAAAAATTCTTGCTTTATAAACATTCGCAGCAACTAGAGAATTTTTAATAATTCAGTTAGAGAAAACAAAATACAGGCATCCCTGCCTGTATTTTGCTCTATATTGATTTTAGAAATTGCACATTGAGAGAAGAACACCTGCTGCAACAGCAGATCCGATAACTCCTGCAACATTAGGTCCCATAGCATGCATCAAAAGGAAGTTTGAAGGATTTGCTTCCTGACCAACCTTCTGAGATACTCTGGCTGCCATAGGAACTGCAGAAACACCTGCTGAACCTATAAGCGGATTTACCTTTCCGCCAGTCATTTTGCACATTATCTTTCCAAATAGAACTCCTCCTGCTGTACCCATTGAGAAAGCTGCAAGACCAAGAGCAATTATAGCCAATGTCTTAGGTGATAAGAATACCTCACCTTTGGCAGTTGCTCCTACTGTAGTACCCAAGAAGATAACAATTATGTTCATCAGTTCTCCTGAAGCAGTTTTCATCAACCTATTGAGCCCACTCTGGATTGTAGCTGCTTCTCTCAACAAATTACCTAGCATAAGCATACCCACAAGAGATGCTGCTGAAGGAAGAACCAATGATACTACTGTGGTAACCATTATTGGGAAAACTATTCTTTCTAGCTTGGATACAGGTCTTAACTGCTCCATGACTATTTCTCTTTCTTCCTTTGTAGTCAAAGCCCTCATTATCGGAGGTTGAATCAAAGGTACCAAAGCCATATATGAATAAGCTGCTACTGCAATGGGTCCCAATAGATGGGGTGCAAGTTTGGCAGTAAGATATATTGCAGTAGGTCCATCTGCTCCACCTATTATACCGATAGATGCTGCTTCAGGAATAGTAAATGTTATACCAGGTATAAAGTTAAGCAATAATGCTCCTATAAAAGTTGTAAATATTCCTAACTGAGCTGCTGCTCCGAGTAATATACTCCTGGGATTCGCAATAAGAGGACCGAAGTCTGTCATGGCACCTACACCTAAGAATATAAGTGGAGGATATATACCTAGCTTAACTCCTCTGTATAGCCAGTACAACAGTCCGCCTGCATCTACCAATTGGTGTACATGTTGCCCAGTTACTGGATCTACTACTATCTCATATACAGGTTCTGCATTCAATCCAGCCATAGGCAAGTTTGCTAAAAGCATACCAAAGGCTATGGGCAATAGCAACAAAGGCTCAAAACCTTTCTTCACGGCAAGATATATGAGAACAAAGGATATACATATCATTACTCCTTCTTGCCATGTCATAGAAGTAAAGCCCATGGTCCCGCAAAAATCAATTAAAGATTGAGTCAAAGACATTTAAATTCCCCCATTCGAAGTTCCATATGCCTATTCAAGCACAATCAGAACCTGTCCTGTATTTACAGAATCTCCTGCATTTACTGCTATGGAAGCTACTTTTCCATCTCCGCTTGCCATAATTTCATTTTCCATCTTCATTGCTTCAAGTATGCACAATACCTGTCCCTTTTTAACTGTATCACCAACTTTAACATTAACAGAAAGAATTGTTCCAGGCATTGGTGCTGTAATTGTATTTGCTCCTGCAGGTACTAAAGCAGGTGCTGCTGCTTTTGAAGCTGCCTTTGGTGCTGCCGCAGGTGCTGCCTTTGGAGCTGGAGCTGCTTTTGGTGCGGGGGCTGCTACTGGTGTTGCAGCAACTCCGTCTCTTATTTCTTCTACTTCAACTTCGTAGCTGTTTCCATTAACATTTATTAAAAACTTTCTCATTTATTATTCCTCCCTATAATCTGTTATACATTTGTTCTTGTCTTCCAGCTTTAGCCCATACTGGAGTATTTCCTTCTACTCTATTGATAGTTTTTATTACCAGATTACTGCTGCTTCCCATACAAGCAGCCAAAGCTGCACTTATTACTGCAATCAACTCCCCAGCATCTTCTTCAGGGACATTGACTACTTCTACAGGTTCTTCAGACTTTTCTATCTTAACAACCTCAGCTTTTTTCTCGCCCTTACCCTTATTTGATAACAACTTTAATGCATCAAGCATAAATGACAAGCCGATCAATACAAGGAATACTATACCCATACCTACCAGGGTAACTATGAGTCCATAAGTAAGTTGCTGTACCTCGCTCATTGTTTTCCCCCTCTTCTATACAGGCAAATTGCCATGTTTTTTCGCAGGTCTTGTTTCCCTCTTGCTCTCTAACATTTCAAAGGCGGAAATCAGTCTCTGTCTTGTAGTAGCAGGTTCTATTACATCATCCACATATCCTCTGCTGGCTGCAATATATGGATTTGCAAATTTATCTCTATATTCTTGAATTTTCTCTTGTCTTGCTGCTGCTGGATTATCAGCTGCTTCAATATCTTTCTTGAATATAATGTTTGCAGCACCGTCTGGACCCATTACGGCGATTTCTGCGGAAGGCCATGCAAAAACCTGATCTGCACCTAAATCTTTGCTGCACATTGCAAGATATGCTCCACCATAAGCCTTTCTTACGATTAAAGTAACTTTTGGCACTGTGGCTTCACTATATGCATAGAGCATCTTTGCTCCGTGTCTTATAATTCCGCCATATTCCTGAGTGGTACCTGGCAAGAATCCTGGTACATCAACTAAGTTCAATATTGGTATATTGAAAGCATCACATGTTCTTATAAATCTTCCAGCCTTATCAGATGCATTTATATCAAGACATCCTGCTAAAACCTTAGGCTGATTTGCTATGATACCCACAGACTTACCGTTAAGTCTTGCAAACCCTGTTATTATGTTCATTGCATAGTAAGGCTGAACTTCCATGAAGTCTCCGTTATCAACTATTGTAGTTATTATTTCTTTCATATCATAAGCTTTGTTAGAATTATCCGGAACTATTTCATTTAACTTATCTTCTATTCTGTTCAGATCGTCTTCGCATTCAAACACAGGTGCGCTTTCCATGTTGTTTGATGGCAAGAAGCTAAGAAGTCTCTTTATCTCTTCTATGCATTGCTTTTCATCGGGACTTATAAAATGAGCAACACCGCTCACTTTATTATGAGTCATTGCTCCACCTAGGTCTTCTGCAGTAACTTCTTCTCCTGTAACAGCCTTTATAACCTGTGGTCCGGTTATAAACATCTGGCTGGTCTTATCAACCATGAATATGAAGTCTGTAAGAGCTGGAGAATAAACTGCTCCACCGGCACAAGGTCCCATTATTACTGATATCTGTGGTATAACACCTGAAGCTATTGTATTTCTGTAGAATATGCTGCCATAACCGGACAATGCATCTACGCCTTCCTGGATTCTTGCTCCGCCGGAATCGTTCATTCCTACTAAGGGAGCTCCTATTTTTAGTGCCATATCCATAACCTTGCATATCTTCTTAGCGTGCATTTCTCCTAAAGAACCGCCAACAACTGTAAAGTCTTGAGCGAATGCATAAACCAGTCTTCCGTCAACTGTACCATAACCTGTCACAACTCCTTCTCCCGGAGCATCTACATCCTGCATGCCAAATTCTGTGCAGCGATGCTTTACGAAAGCGTCAATTTCAACAAAGCTTCCCTCGTCAAATAATAGGTTTAATCTTTCTCTGGCGGTTAACTTTCCTGACTCATGCTGCTTCTGTATTCTCTTTTCTCCACCGCCTTGCATTATGGCTTCTCTTTTTTTATTAAGTTCCTGAATCCTGTCCATTGACATTTTACCACTCCCTATCCTTTTCTCTCACATAACTCCACCAATAGTCCATTAGTGCTCTTTGGATGTAAGAAGGCAATCCTTGCACCACCAGCCCCATATCTTGGCTTTTCGTCAATGAGTTGTATGCCTAGTCTTCTCATTTCTTCCAGAGCTTCTTCTATGTTTTCAACTCTAAAAGCTACGTGCTGTACACCCTGACCTTTCTTTTCTATAAACTTAGCTATAGGGCTATCAGGTGTAGTAGCTTCTAATAATTCTATTTCTGTATCCCCAATGGGCAAAAATGCAACTTTTACTTTTTGCTCTTCAACGGTTTCTATACCATGAAGCTTTAGTCCCAATATTTCCTCATAAAACTTTACTGATTCTTCCAAGTTATTTACAGCAACACCTATATGATCTACTTTTGTTACCATTTATTTTCCCTCCTCTTTATTTAATACATTTGCTAATTCTACAGCAGCGTTAAACGGATCTAACTGCTTGTTAAATACCTTTGATATGAGTTCAGACAAATACTCAGTATTCTTTTGAAGCCTCATCACTCTGTCTAGTAAATTTTGCTTGAATATTTCCAAAATTTCGGTTTCAATAGCCTTTTCTCTTCTTTTGTCAAAATTGCCCGATGATACCATATATTTATAATGGCTCTCAAGGGCTTCCCAAAGCTCATCGATTCCTTTGTTATCCTTAGCTATTATATTTTTCACTGGAGGTCTGTATTCTGTCATACCGTTGAGATCAAGCATGAGCTCTATTTCCGTTGCGGTTTTCTCTGCTCCTTCTCTATCGGATTTATTAATTGCGAACACATCCCCTATCTCCATTATTCCCGCCTTAATGGCCTGAATATCATCTCCAAGTCCTGGAACCATCACCATTAATACTGTATCTGCCACTTTGACTATATCTATCTCCGATTGTCCAACTCCAACTGTTTCTACAAAGATATAGTCACATCCAAAAATGTCCATGACCTTTATTGCCCCATGTACAGACTTTGAGAGCCCTCCTAAGGCTCCTCTCGTTCCCATGCTCCTAATGAAGACTCCCTCGTCTGTATTCAGATCTGACATTCTGATCCTATCGCCCAGAATAGCTCCACCGCTGAAAGGACTTGTAGGATCAACAGCGATTATGGCAACTCTTTTGCCTTGTTTTCTTACCAGTTTTGCAAGCTTATCCGTAACAGTGCTTTTGCCTGCACCTGGAGGGCCTGTAACTCCTATTATTCTGGCTTTGCCTGTCTTATGATAGTTCTCCTTGATTATTTCTATGGCTTCCGGATCTCCGTTTTCTATCATGGTGATCAGGCGGGCGGCAGCTCTTTTGCTGCCACTTAATAAGCCTGCCCTAATATCCATTTGAATCACCCTTAATCTCTCTTTATGTTGTTTCTAATGAAATCTATAGTAACGCTTGTTGGAGTTCCTGGAGTAAATATCTCTGCTATTCCTGCCTCTTTAAGACCGGGTATATCTTCTTCAGGTATTACTCCTCCGCCTATAATCAATATATCTTCTCCACCTTTTTCCCTTACAAGCTTAACAACCTTGGGGAAAAGATGATTGTGTGCTCCTGACAATATGCTCATTGCTACACAATCTACATCCTCCTGTATTGCAGCTTCTGCTATCTGCTCAGGAGTCTGTCTAAGACCGGTATATATAACCTCCATACCTGCATCTCTCATGGCTCTGGCCACAACCTTTGCTCCTCTATCATGACCGTCAAGGCCGGGTTTTGCAACTAAGACTCTAATTGGTCTATTCATCTCATTTACCTCCTTACAGAATAACAGATTGCTGGTATTCGCCGAACACTTCTCTTAAAACACCGCATATCTCGCCTAATGTTGCATATTGTTTAACAGCTGTTAATATATATGGCATAAGGTTTTCATCGGTTCCTGCAGCTCTCTTGAGTTCTGCCAGACTTTCTTCTACCTTTGCATTATCTCTTTCATCTCTTAGAGCTTTTAATTTTTCCTTCTGCATCTCTCCTACCGCAGGATCAACTCTCAATAATCCCTTTGGAGCAGATTCTTGGATTTGGAATTTGTTCATTCCAACTACTATTCTTTCTCCACTTTCAACTTCTTTCTGATATCTATATGCACTATCCTGAATCTCCTGTTGGATGAATCCCTTTTCTATAGCTTTTGCAGCTCCTCCAAGTTCATCTATCTTAGCAATGTACTCAGCAGCTCTCTTTTCTATTTCATTGGTCATGCTTTCAACATAGTATGAACCAGCCAATGGATCTATTGTATCAGCTACACCGCTTTCATAAGCCACAATCTGCTGTGTTCTCAAAGCGATTCTTACTGAATCTTCTGTCGGAAGTGCCAAAGCTTCATCTCTGGAGTTTGTATGCAATGATTGAGTTCCGCCTAATACTGCTGCAAGGGTTTGGATTGCAACTCTCACTATGTTGTTGTCAGGCTGTTGTGCTGTGAGAGTCGAACCGCCTGTCTGAGTATGGAATCTCAACATCATTGATTTAGGATCTTTTGCATGGAATCTTTCTTTCATAATCTTCGCCCATAATCTTCTTGCTGCTCTGAACTTAGCAACTTCCTCCAACAAATCATTATGTGCGTTAAAGAAGAAAGATAATCTAGGAGCGAACTGATCTACATCAAGACCTGCTTTTATAGCAGCCTCAACATAAGCTATACCGTCTGCCAAAGTGAATGCAACTTCCTGAACTGCTGTTGAACCTGCTTCTCTGATGTGATAGCCGCTGATTGATATGGTATTCCATTTTGGAACATTCTTTGCGCAGTATTCAAATATATTAGTGATGAGTCTCATTGAAGGTTCTGTAGGGAATATATATGTACCCCTTGCAATGTACTCCTTCAATATATCATTTTGGATCGTTCCTGAAAGTTTATCAGGTGTTACACCTTGTTTCTCTGCAACAGCTATATACATAGCCAACAATACTGCAGCAGGTGCGTTTATAGTCATTGAAGTACTAACCTTATCTAGAGGTATTCCGTCAAACAGTATTTCCATGTCCTTTAATGAATCGATGGCAACACCAACTTTGCCAACTTCTCCTTCAGCCAATGGATGATCTGAATCATATCCAATCTGAGTTGGAAGGTCGAATGCAACGCTCAAACCGGTTTGTCCCTGCTCTAGCAAGTATTTGTACCTTTTGTTTGATTCTTCTGCAGTTGCAAATCCAGCATACTGCCTCATGGTCCACAACTTTCCTCTATACATGGTAGGCTGTACACCTCTTGTATAGGGAAACTCTCCGGGATAGGACAAATCTTCATTGTAATCCAAATCGGCTATATCCTCCGGAGTATATAGTCTCTTAACTTCATAGCCTGAGGTGCTCATAAACTTTTCTTTTCTTTCAGGTCCCTTTGCTAAAGTTTTAGCAATCTTATTGTTTTCCCAATTCTCTCTTGCTGCTTTTACAGCATCAAGCTTTTCTTTGTTATACATGCTTTGCCTCCCTATATAAAAAATTTTTTACTAAATACAGATAAATACAAATTAGCTTCGTAAATATTATACAAATATTTCTTGAGGTTTCAACAAATTTTATAAACCTTATTGAAATATTTGAATGATATCTTTCATTTTTGCTTATTTTTTGCAAGTTTTCCTTCTTGAAATATATTATCATATTTCTCAACCAAAGGGTACTATAAAATTTGTTTAATTTTTAACAATATCCCATGTATTTTTAATTTTTCTCATTTTCTCATTTTATTGTGTATATTATGCATCATGAAAAAAATAAAAAGGTTTCTATTAGAAACCTTTTTATTTCTTTAATTAGAAAAGTCCCGTTATAACACCATTTTCATCAATATCGATTTTCTCTGCAGCGGGAACTTTAGGCAATCCAGGCATAACCATTATATCACCTGTTAATGCAACTATAAAGCCAGCTCCTGCAGATACGCGAACTTCCTTAACTGTTATATCGAAGCCCTCAGGTCTTCCAATAAGTTCAGGATTATCTGACAAGGAATACTGTGTTTTAGCCATACATATAGGATACTTATCCAATCCCAAATCTTCAAGACGTTTGATTTCTTTCTCTGCTTTCGCTGTATATACTACACCTTTTGCACCATAAATTTCTTTTGCAATTTTTCCTATTTTTTCTTTGATGCTTTCATTTACATCATACATGAACTTGAAATTGCTTTCTTTTTCACAAGCTTCTATAACCTTAGCTGCTAATTCTTCTCCGCCTTCTCCGCCTTTTTCCCATACTTCACAGAGAGAAGCTTCTACACCTTCCATTCTGCATAACTCTAAAAGCCTTGCTATTTCTGCATCTGTATCAGTAACAAACCTATTTATGGCAACAATTGCAGGTACACCGAATTTCTTTATATTCTCTATATGCTTCCTGAGATTATCAAAACCTTTCTCCATTGCTGGCACATTCTCTGTTGCTAATTCTGTTTTCTTAACTCCGCCATGCATCTTCAAAGCTCTTATAGTCGCTACTATAACTACTGCTGAAGGAGAAATACCTGCATATCTGCATTTAATATCCATGAACTTTTCTGCGCCTAAATCTGCTCCGAAACCTGCTTCTGTAACAAGATAATCCACCAGCTTTAAGCCTAGTTTTGTAGCCATTATGCTATTGCAACCATGGGCAATATTTGCAAAAGGACCTCCATGTATAAATGCAGGTGTGTTCTCTAAAGTCTGTACTAAATTAGGCTTTATGGCATCCTTCAAGAGGAGAGCCATGGCACCATGAACTTTTAAATCCCCTGCTGTTACTGGTTTATCATCATAATTGTATCCTATTATTATCCTAGAAAGTCTTTCTTTAAGATCCTTTAGGTCAGTTGCCAAACATAGTATTGCCATTATCTCAGATGCTACCGTTATCATAAATCCATCTTGTCTGACAAATCCGTTAGCCTTTCCGCCCAAGCCTACCACAACTTCTCTAAGAGCTCTGTCATTCATATCCATAACTCTTTTCCATACTATTTGTCTCATATCTATACCCAAAGAATTACCTTGAGTAATGTGATTATCTATAGCCGCTGACAGTAAATTGTTAGCAGCTGTTATGGCATGCATATCTCCAGTAAAATGCAGGTTTATATCTTCCATAGGCACTACTTGAGCGTATCCGCCACCGGCAGCCCCTCCTTTTACTCCGAATACCGGCCCCAATGAAGGCTCTCTCAAAGCTATGGCTGATTTCTTGCCCAATCTCGCTAATGCCTGGCCTAGTCCCACTGTTGTTGTAGATTTTCCTTCTCCTGCAGGGGTTGGGTTAATAGCTGTGACCAAAACCAATTTGCCTTCCTTTTTATCCTTAAGCCTATCCCAGATGCTTAGATCAATCTTCGCCTTGTATTTGCCGTATAACTCCACCTCATCTTCATTAATACCTACATCTTTGGCTATTTCCATAATAGGTTTCATCTTGGCTTCTTGAGCTATTTGAATGTCTGTTTTCATACCGTGTATGTACCTCCATTCTTTAAATTATATTAATTAAGGAATGGTAAAAACCATTCCTTATGCATTTGCAAATACTTCTTCAAATTCATCCTTATCAAGCTTTTCCTTTTCCAAAAGAGCATTGGCAACCCCATGTAGTTTGTTTATATTGTCCCTTAGCAGCTTTTCTGCTTTTGCATAAGCATTTTCAATAATTGCTCTTATCTCTTTATCGATGCTGGCGGCAATTTCCTCGCTGTAATTTCTGCTTCTTGCCAAATCTCTTCCGATAAACACTTCATCATGATCTGTACCAAAAGTCA
The DNA here is from genome assembly GCF_900142105.1 of Lutispora thermophila DSM 19022. Lineage (GTDB taxonomy): Bacteria > Bacillota > Clostridia > Lutisporales > Lutisporaceae > Lutispora > Lutispora thermophila. The sequence goes on along the minus strand of NZ_FQZS01000015.1, from coordinate 81,242 downwards.
TTGGGCCTAACTTCTCACTCATGCCGTATTCAGTCACCATCTTTCTTGCGATGGTAGTTGCTCTTTCAAGATCATTCTTTGCTCCGGTGCTTATATCATCCAATACCACTTTTTCAGCTACTCTTCCACCTAGAAGCATAACAATTTGATTTTCCAGTTCTATCTTAGACATATAATACTTATCCTGTTCAGGTAGAGAAATTGTATAGCCACCAGCTCTCCCTCTTGGAACTATGGATACTTGATGTACCGGATCAGCGTTTGGTGTCAGTCTTTGCACTACAGCGTGACCTGCTTCATGATATGCAGTCAACCTTCTATCCTGCTCGCTTACAACTCTGCTCTTTTTCTCCGGGCCTGCTATTACTCTTATCGTAGCCTCTTCCAGTTCCTTCATCTCTATTTTTCTTTTACCTCTTCTGGCTGTCAGAAGAGCCGCTTCATTCATCAGATTTTCCAAATCAGCAGGTGTAAAACCAGGTGTACCCTTAGCCAAATCCTTCAAGCTTATATCTTCAGCTAATGGTTTGTTTCTTGCATGAATCTTCAATATTTCTTCCCTTGCCTTTACATCAGGTATGCCTACAGTAATCTGCCTGTCGAATCTTCCTGGCCTCAACAGTGCAGGATCAAGTATATCCGGCCTATTTGTAGCAGCAATGATTATTATTCCTTCATTTACATTGAATCCGTCCATCTCTACCAGCAACTGATTCAATGTTTGCTCTCTTTCGTCATGACCTCCGCCTAAACCTGCTCCTCTCTGCCTTCCTACAGCATCTATTTCATCAATGAATATAATGCAGGGTGAATTCTTCTTGGCTTGCTCAAACAAATCTCTAACTCTTGAAGCACCTACGCCTACAAACATTTCTACAAAATCAGAACCGCTTATGCTGAAGAAAGGAACTCCTGCTTCTCCTGCAACGGCTTTTGCTAGATAAGTCTTTCCTGTACCTGGAGGGCCAACTAGTAAAACGCCTTTTGGGATTCTAGCTCCCAATTCTATAAATCTTCTTGGCTGTTTCAAGAAGTCTACAATCTCACCTAGCTCTTCCTTCTCTTCCTCCGCACCAGCCACATCAGCGAAGGTAACTCTTTTCTTATCATCTGTCATAAGCCTTGCACGGCTCTTTCCAAAGGACATTACCCTGCTTCCCCCACCTTGGGCTTGCTGAGAAAATATGATGAAGAATACAATTATCAACACAATCAAAGCAGCAGAAGGTAAAAATGAAAGCCACACGGAAGTTTGTTGAGGTTTCTCATATACTATATTAAGGGTACCCCTTTCAGCATAATCCTGAGCCAATTCATTAAATTGCTCTGTAGGAACGGTAACCTCAAATCCTCTTCCATCGCTGAGCTTTCCATCAATTATGGATAAACCGCCTGCTTCGGTTACATACACTTCTCTTATTCTTTTATTCTCTATTTCTGATATAAATTGGGTATAAGACAGCTTAGTCTTTCCTTCTCCAGTATTGCTAAATATCTGGGCAAAGAAAATGATTATAACAAAAATCAGCACATAGAAGCTTATACCTCTTAAAAACTTTCTCAAAAATTACCCTCCTTTAAACCAAGTTACCCCGAAACATTATAATTTTATCATAGGTAACCATAAATTACAATTAAGAATATACTTCAGGCTTCAAAATGCAAACGAAGGGCAAGTTCCTATAGACTTCTGCATAATCCAACCCATAACCAACCACAAACTCGTCTGGTATATGAAAACCTACATACTCCAAATCAACTTCTACCTTTCTCCTGTCGGGTTTTTCCAGAAGGGTACATATTTTAACACTGTTGGCATTTCTCGATTTCAAATAATCTACCAGATAGTTCAATGTCAGCCCTGTATCTACTATATCCTCCACAATCAAAACATCCTTGCCTGCAATGTCTTTCTCCAGATCTTTTATAATCCTTACAACCCCTGAGGATTTTGTGGATGAACCGTAACTTGATACTACCATAAAATCCATAGTTAACGGCAAATCTATTTCTCTTATGAGATCAGACAAGAATATTACACAGCCCTTGAGAATACCTACAATCATTAAATCTTTATCCTTATAATCTCTGGTAATCATCTGCCCCAATTCTTTTACTTTAGCTTCCAATTCTTCCTTGCTAATAAGCACCTTTAGTATATCGTTTTTCACTATAGATCCCCCTTAATTACATTAATGATTATTGCTTCTTTAGTCTCTTTAGTTATCTTATACTTTTCACTTAACCTTCTGCCCAGAATCCAGACAATTTCTTTTCCATCAGCAATGAGTAATATTTTATCCCTTTCTTCCCTAGGTATTTTCTCATCGATAAAATATTCCTTCAATTTTTTTGAGCCCTTAAGTCCTATAGGAGAAAACACATCCCCGTCAGACCTGTTTCGCAACACCAATTTATCTTTCACTTTGCCCTTATCAATATAAACCTTATATTTGTCTTTTTCAATATCTGCAATTTTAGACGCTTCTATTGTCCTAAGTCTCACAGTTAAGTCAAAAGATTGGGCAATATTATCCTTATCATATTCTAGTTCCAAATAATACTTATAATTCTCAGGCTTTGTGTTAATACTTAATACCAGATTGTTGTAGGATATGTAAGCCTTTATGTTCTGTGGCAATATGACAGCGGCACCTGTACCCTTATTCAGCAAATCCACCACGCTCTCTATGTTTTTATATTCAATACCTCTAAGGCTGCCAGTAAGCTTTTCTATACCAATTCTTATAACCCTTCTTAAAAGAGCAGGATGAATATCATGCATTTTATTAATATTATATTTTATACTATTTCCATCCACAATTGCAACGTCTAATAGCTTTTTTTCTGCTTCTTCATTGAGAAAGTCATTTTCTATGGCGACTATATCAGAAAACCTTTGAAGGGTACTCATTATATTGCTATTGAAATTCTTCTCTATATATGGTATCAACTCTAACCTCACTTTATTTCTGCCATATATAGGCTGAAGATTTGTCTTATCGATTCGTGGATTAAGACCTTTTTCACTGCAATAAGCTTCGATTTCATCTCTTCTAACATTTATAAGGGGTCTGATTATTTCTCCCCTTTTTGCTTCAATTCCCTTCAACCCTTCAATACCGCTACCCCTGAACAGATTCATCAGTACAGTTTCCGCATTATCATTCATATTATGAGCTATGGCAATCTTATTTGCGCCTACCTTTTTCGCAACTTCATAAAAGAGCTTATATCTTATTTCCCTTCCCGCTTCTTCCGAAGATAATCCTTTTTTCTTAGCATAGGCAGGAACATCGAAAACTTGTACAAAAACATCTATGCCCCATTCCTCACACTTTTCCCTAACATATAAGGCATCTTCATCAGCTTCTTTCCCCCTAAACTGATGATTCAAATGAGCAGCAAAAATTTTAAGACCCCAGGTTTCCCTAAGCTCCATAAGGACATGAAGAAGACACATGGAGTCGGGACCTCCTGAAAGGCCTACTACTACACCATCCCCGTAATCCAACATATTGTATTTTTTTATGGTCTCCTCCACAACCTGAGGTAAATCTCTCATTTCACATCTGCTCCTTGCTAATTCAAATGGCGGATTTTAATAAGCACAGCAACCAATAGGAACAACAATGATGCAATAATTGCATCCAAAGCTATGTTAAGTCTGCATGTCTTTTTCTTCTCATTCAAATCAATATCCTTAAGTTTTTCAAGAAATACGTGGCAGCTCTTTATTTGCCCTTTTAGGGCTTTGCAAATCAAATTCGAAAGACTTTTTGGTACATTATTCTTTTCCAATGTCTTTAAAACTGATGATATACTGCCTATACCCACTAGGGATACCGAGTCCGCTAAAAGAGTCATAAGAAGAATAGCTGCGCTGAATACTTGATAGGTCAAATCTGCAACCCTGGGCCCCAACCCCCAGGAGCATCTGTCATATAACGGAGTATATTCTTTTATGTTTTCTCCAATGGGTACCAGGCTGCCGAAATCCACAAGTCTTATGACCATATTATTGTAATCCACCATTATATTCTCATGCTTAATATCAGAGTATATCAAGCCCGTCTCATTAATATCCTCAATAATTCTCAGTATAATCATAAAGATACGAATTTTCAACTCCAAGGGCATATGCTTTTTCATTGCTTCCGCCAAATTATATCCTTTAATATATTCCATTACAAAAAAATGATATGTTTCTCCATTACATTGCCAATCATCCAGTTCGTAAACAATAGGAGCAAAACCCTTACCTTTATATTTTTTAATGGTATCATATTCTCTTGTAATGCTCAACATGGATTTGCTCAACTTAAGAGCAACCAGACCCCTTTTCTCATGGGTAGCAAGATATATTTCTCCAATGCCTCCTTTTCCAAGGAGTTTTAATATTCTATATTCATTTTTGTACCATTTTCCTTTTACTGTATCGAACTTCCTGTTATACATAACGCAATGAGGCAGGAGCATCATATTCAAATATTAGATTCATGGCTGCTTCAATGGCAGGACCAGTAGGGGTTCCTCCTCTTGCTCTCAACAGATTCAGGCCTTCTTTAAGTACATCCGTATCTGTAGTAAAATCACAAGCTGTATTTATGTAGTTTCCATTTTCCCCCGGATAAGAAATTAGAGCCAGCTTGGTAACACCTTTTCTGTTCTTCAATGCCTCCATTAAATCAATGATGCATTTTTTTGCCGTATCTAGCTTGTTTGCCATGCTCTTGCTGGTATCCAACAGGATTACATATAGCAAATCCACCCTATCTCCGTAATTTTCAATGAACTCCACAATCTTCATCCTTGATTGAGGTTCCATATTTGTTATATCCTTCCCAATTATGCTTTTCAATTGCTTGCTAACAATACATTCCAAAGTATGGTTTACGGTTTTCTGAGTCATCACTTGAAGAGTCATACCTAAATCCTGAATATAGCAGTAATCGGCTAATCCTCCTCCTGCCTTTGTTATGGCTTCCACTTCCATTATATCTTCCTCACCCTTGCATTCATTGTCTATTATGCCTATTGCACTGACAGTAATACCTGCAGCTTTTGCTTTAGCCGCTGCTTCCACAGGATTTATTCCTATGTTTGACTTTCCATCGGTAATAATGATCATTTGTTTAATTATTCCTGTTTCCTTTTCCATAAAAAAACCTCCTTTTTTGTATTTATTGCCAAATAAGGAGGTTCATATTCAATAATTAAGCTGATTTCCAAATCTTTGCCACCAATACGGTCATATCATCAGGAGTCTGTCCTTTTGACTTCTCCAGGCATTTTTCCATAATGATGTCAGCCATTTTTTTCGGATTCCTCGTGTCAATGTTATATATCATATCCTCAAGCCATTTTTCCTTATCCAAATCCTTTTCGTTTGCTTCCAGCACCCCATCGGTAATCATAACAACAAAATCACCGTCTCCGATTTTCCTCCTGTTAAACTCCACATCTATCTTATCAAGTATGCCTGCTGGAAGGGAGCTGTTTCTTATAACATCCACCCTATCCTTGTACTTAATAAATGTAGATACTGCACCAACCTTTAAAAATTCAACATCTCCCGTATACTGGTTTATTATGGTCATATCAACAGTAGCATAGTTATCATCATCAGATTTTATCAGAAGTAAAGAGTTTACAGCTTCTAATGCTGTATTTTGATCATAACCGGCAGCAAGAAATTTCTCAATAAGGCTTACCGCCATTCCACTTTCCATGGCTGCCCTGGGACCACTTCCCATTCCGTCGCTTAAAATCATATAGAACTTTCCGTCTTTTAATTCCAACAGTGAATAATTGTCTCCTGATACAGAAGATGTCTGCTTCTGCTTCCTTGCAATGCCTGTGACAATAGAAAATTTATGAACTTCCCTCAACTTCAGCAAGCATCCATCTCTTCCAGTAACACAGCAAGATGCATCAGCTTTGATAAAGTGCTTCCCTGTAATCTTTCTTATTTCAGGAATAATTTTGCTTACGCACTCTCTTTTACCTCCGCAATTCCTAAATCTCATATCTATCTCAATGCTGTCCTTGCCTTTCACAGCTGATACATGATCAAGATGTATACCAATCTTATCCATTGTCACCATGATTTCTTCCTCTAAATTTTTGTCAAATTCAATGTTCACATTGAATTTATTGGCCAATCCTCCTATGAGCTTTGCAGTCTCCTGCAACTGATGACTAAGTGCATATCTGCCACTATCAATTTTTTTCTTCCAGGTAAGTGTATATCTATAAATATCATAATGATACTTAAGCCTGTCCCATATCTTTTCCGGAAAGAGACATTTATCTACTATTCTATGCCTTCTGTCATCCTCATTGAAATCTCCCCTTTCTATCTTAGACAGGGCTGAGAACATCTTTTGATATGTACCGTAGAACTCCTGCTTCCAGCAACTGCTATACATCCCACATTTACAACATGTATCTCTTACTACTTTTTCCATTATTTCAGCCGCATCTAACTGGGAGAAGTATTCCTTGCTGCCCAATCCAACGTTCATGGACATAGCCAGTTCTTTGAACACATCTGATATTTCCTGAAGCCTCTCTACAGTAAAATCTTTAAGTCTGTAAGCTTCCCCAATTTTTGTTGACTCAGTTTCAATTCTCCATTTATTCAGCAAAATATTTTTTACTTTCTTTTCAGGTATAAACATAAAGATAATTGAAGCTGCCAATATCTCTTCTATTTTTATCAAAACTTCCGTTGAACCGTTTATATAAAAGGTCATGACAGAATTTCCAATAATGAACCCCAATATGGTCATGATACGACCATAAGATTTGAAAGCAGATGACAACAGCCCACAAATGCCATATACTCCTATGGCAGAAGGATATATATCTCCCGATAAAGATTGAAGCATACCAAATACTATGCCCGCTGCTGCTCCAGTACCTATATTACCCATAAACGATGCCAGCAGTATTAAAACTATAGATACTATGTTCTTAATGGACAACTGCCAGATATACACAGACGCACCTAAAAAGGACGATATTATCAACAGTAAAATGGAAACAATTTCCTCAGAGGATATCTTATTTCTTCTCTTTATGCAAGCAATCAAATCCAGAGCCTTATCATATATATTTATCAAAGCACAAAGCATTACAGATTCAATTATCATCATAAACATATCATAGAGATAGTAATATTTAAAATAAAAAATGAAAATTCCTGTAATCAGGTTTGCCAACGGAGCAAATATGCTAAAAAATACTCGATTATTAAGCCTTGTCCTACTTATAATCAAATATGCAAATAGCATCAAGGATACTAATATCATATTCTTCAACAGCAGTTCGGGAGTTTTAATACTAAAAGAACCAGCGATAATGCTAAATCCTATTATATAAGGATTTAGCTTGCTTATCATTGCTGCACATAATAATGCGATGGAAAAAGGATTAAGGTATTCCAATATAACTATCCTTCCCATAGAAAAACCAATTAAAGCTGCAGTAACACTCACTATTAATCCACTGTATTGATTCATAAGTTTTACTTTAGGTATCGCCTTCTTACCTATAGCAATTAAGTCTGCCACTATGCCCACCACCCATTACTTGCTTAAATTGTGATTGTAACCCTTATATTACCAAAAGTTGTCCGAAATATTTGTCAAGATGGGTTTAGCAGATCAAAGATATTTACGACATATGAAACAAGAAAATGACATCTAATGGTAAAAGCATAATTAATAAGACAATAGTTTACAGCTTTAATGGAATACTATTGGAAACATGTTGCATAAAAAGACGATAAAATATTTATTGATCTAAAGGTGATATGGAATAGACTAAAGCATGTACCTGATATGCAAATAAAAAACACAGCAATTAATTGCAGTGTTTTTGAAAATGGAGCTGGTGAACGGAATCGAACCGCCAACCTGCTGATTACAAGTCAGCTGCTCTGCCTATTGAGCTACACCAGCATATTATATAATGGTGACCCATGGGGGAATCGAACCCCCGTTGCCGCCGTGAGAGGGCGGCGTCTTGACCGCTTGACCAATGGGCCACTAACATTATTCAAAAATTAATGGTAGCGGCGATCGGATTTGAACCAATGACCGTTCGGGTATGAACCGAATGCTCTAGCCAACTGAGCTACGCCGCCATTTATATATTATATTGAAATTGGTTGCGGGGGAGGGATTTGAACCCACGACCTCCGGGTTATGAGCCCGACGAGCTACCAGCTGCTCTACCCCGCGATAACTATTGGTGCCGGAGACCGGAATCGAACCGGTACGGTCTTTTGGGACCGCAGGATTTTAAGTCCTGTGCGTCTGCCAGTTCCGCCACTCCGGCTAACTGTTAGGTAAATACCTCACAGCGACAAATATAATTATATATGTTTTATACTAAATCGTCAATAACAATTTTATGAAATATTAAAAATCCCTAAAAAATTTCTCCATATTTCATAATTGCGCCCTCCAGGTTATCATTTTCACTTATAATAACCTGACTCGCATCCAAATTATTTAATATATGTTTAATTATAAAAATTCCGGCAGGAATAATGTCTGCTCTTTCTTTTTGCAATCCATCCACATTATATCGTTCTTTAACCGACATGGATCTTAAGGACTCAAAAATTTCATTTAAGAAAGATTTTGCCAATATAGTATTGTGTATCTTCTGCCAATCATATACCTTAGCTTTATGGAAAATAGAAGCTGCAGTAGTGGCTGTTCCTCCAATTGCTACTATTTTGTCTATTTTTTGGCCCTTTAAGTCGTTTAACGTGTCATGAAATAATTCTTCCAGACATTTCTCCAGATTTTCAATATCTGAATCTCCAATCGGGTTGGATTTTATATATCTTTCTGTCATTCTAACAGCACCTGCATTGATGCTTTTGGAATAAATAATTTTGTCTCCCAATCCCAAAACCAGTTCAGTGCTGCCTCCTCCTACATCTATAACCAGCAAATTATCTCCTTCAAAACCATAAGACGCTCCCAACATGCCTATAGCCGCTTCTTCTTCCCCATCTAATACCATTATATCAAGCCCGGTTTCATTTTTTACCCTTTCAAGAAAAAAATCCTTATTGGAAGCATCTCTTATAGCACTGGTTGCAAATATAATAATCTTTTCTGCCCCATATTCTTCTGCTCTTTTTTTGAAATATTTAATGGCTTCTATATTTCTATCCATGGCTTTCTCTGTCAACGTCCCTGTGTTGCTCATATCTTTGCCTATTCTTGTAGTAATTATTTCCTTGCTCTTTGCCAGGAACCTTCTATTTGCCACTTGACATAGCATCAATCTAATAGAATTGGTTCCCAAATCTATTGCAGCTATTTTATTCATATGAATCTCCCTTTATATATTGTATTCCTTTGTGATATTAGATCATTCATCTAAAAACATAATTCTCAAAAACAATACTGTCAGTAGCCACTGACAGTATTTTATATTCTTATTATCTCTGAGCGAAATCTCCTTTGCGGCTATAACCACCATTCCTCTTTGATTCTCTATTTTTCATGAATTCCTGAAGCTTCTCCTCGCTCTCCTTCATAAACCTTGAAAGTCTATCCTCAAAGCTGCCGCTTTGTGATTTCTTAAACTCTTGTTGCCAATCTATTTCAACAGGTCTCGTAGATTTCTTAACTTCTTGAGCCTGCTTAATAGACAGATTTATTCTACCATCCTTATCGATATTCAATATCTTTACTTTTACTTCCTGCTTCTCTTTCAGATAGCTGTTGATATCTTTTATATAAGTATCAGCGATCTCTGAAATATGGACCAATCCGGTTTTTCCCCCTGATAGTTGGACAAAAGCCCCAAACTTTGTAATATTAGCAACGACTCCGTCAACTATCTTACCTTCCTCTATAGGCATACTGAAAAAATTCCTCCTTTAATTTGCATTGGGTGATAATTTAATTAAAACTTGAAGCAACTCACAACAATACTATAATTAATTACCCCCCTCTTGCAAATTAACATCAGACAGGGATTGGTCAACATATACCTTTTCGTCTGCCTTCACTAATCCAAGCTGTTCTCGAGCCATCTTCTCAATATATTCCTTGGAAGATGTATCCTTAAGCATTTCCTGAAGTCTTTCATTTTCTTTCTTTGCCATTTCAATCTTATCAGTGATTTGCTGCTGGGATTTCTTAAGCTTGTATATGGTGACCTGTTGGCTACCAATGGTAAAGATAGCATATATCATAAAAATAAATACAAAAAAATTAGTCCATATTATTTTCTTTTTTCTTTTATTTTTCATAATGCGTATCCTCCCATGATAAAAACCATCATGCATCCTGTTTGTGCTTTTCCCTTTTAATTATCAGTTTATAATATTTCCTCGCATCTCTCAATAGTTTTTTGGGCAATGTAGCTTTTTTCTTAGCATTTGTTAATTTTTTACTAAAAAAATCTTTAATAATATAAAAAGGGCGAACAAAAAAATACCATATGAATCTTAGAGGAATGACTATTAATCTGCTCCCCCTCTTAACCATCCCTCTCATAGTCTCCAACAAGTATGAGAAAAAAGCCACTGCAATTCTGCTTATTATCTTTTCATACAAAAAAAATCCTACCATAAAACCAATGAACACATAAACCCTTAAATCTCCGTAATTGCTTGAGAATATTGCCCATACTGCAATGAGAAGCGTCAGTAAAAGAAACAATATGTCCCAAAGAGACGTTATCAAACCTTTTGATCTATGTACGCCTTTGACAGCCCTATATATATCATAGATCAATCCTATGATAATGCCCCCATATACAGTAATGGAAAAAACAAAAATTTGAAATTGCAGTGTCTCCATAGGACAACCTCCATTGATACACTAATGGATTATTTAAATAGATTTTTTAGGAAACCTTTCTCGTTCTTATAAGCTGTCTTTGATTCATAGACCATAGAATGCACTAATCCTTTTATCATTACATTTCCATTATCTATATCAAGACTGCTTATGCTTAGTCCTTCACCTTTTATAACCAATTCTCCCATCTGTGTACCAACGATAACAGTATTTTCATTGAAGCTATCTACATCAATGACTCCTGTTATATAAAGCTTTTCCCTTCCTTCGAGAGTAATATTATGAGGTTTCAACTTAATATCTCTCATATCATCCATGATACTAGCCTCCCACACATAAATAAATTGCCTTATTCATTTATATGCGGTTTTGGCTATTATATGAATGTTATGATTCAATTATCCTATACATTTCCTTTGCTTCATCTTTGGCAGCCTTCTCATTTACATTTAGAACTTCCGCCTTTATTTTTCTATCTCCATAAGCTATTTCAATTATATCGCCAATCTTCACTTCCGCTCCGGGTTTTGATATTTTTCCATTGAGATATATTTTTTCACCCTCACAGGCTTCCTTGGCAACAGTTCTTCTCTTTATAAGCCTTGATACCTTAAGAAATTTATCCAGTCTCATACAATAGCCTCCTCTAGAAAAAAATCAGGTCATAGACCTGATTTTTACTCTGAATATGTATGTCGTAATTATTTGTTAACAGAATCTTTAAGATCCTTGCCTGGTTTAAATACTGGAGCCTTTGAAGCTGGAATCTTTATTTCTTCCTTTGTTCTTGGATTTCTTCCGATTCTTGCTGCTCTTTCTTTAACTTCAAATGTTCCAAAACCAACTAACTGTACCTTGTCGCCTTTCTCTAGTGCTTCTTGTACAGTATCCATAAATGCTTTCAGAGCTTTTTCAGTATCCTTTTTTGTCAATTCACATTTTTCAGCCATGCTGGCAATAAGTTCAGCCTTATTCATTATATTTTCCCTCCTAATATTTGTTCATAAGTACTATATGCATATTCTCTATTTTTGCCAAAATTCCTTCTTTTTTATCATTAGTTTTCATCATTTTTATTAAATTTATGTGTTTTAGCCTTATTCCATAGCAAATCCATCTCTTCCAATGTCATTTTTTCCAATTTACTTCCTTGTGCCATGGCAATTTCCTCAATATAACCAAATCTGGAAATGAACTTTTCTATGGTTTTCACTAAAGCAAAATCAGGCTGGATTTTAAGAAATCTTGCCACATTAACCACTGCAAAGAGCAAATCACCAATTTCTTCTTCTATTTTTTCATTTTCAGCAGTTTTATATACCTCTTTTAATTCTAAAACTTCTTCATCAACCTTTGCTATTGCTCCACTCACATCAGGCCAATCAAATCCGACCAAAGCTGCTTTCTCCTGAACCTTATAACTTCTCATCAAAGGGGACATAGATTTTGGAATAACCTTCAAAGCTTCTGTATATGTATCCATTTTTTTCTCGTCCCTCTTCGAAGCTTCCCAACTCTTCAAGGCACCGCTTTCATCATTTGCCTCTACATCACCAAATACATGGGGATGTCTTGAAACCAACTTATTAATCAGACTTGTTATTACATCATTTATATGAAATTCACCATCTTCTCTTCCAATCTGGCAGTGAAAGACTACTTGCAAGAGCACATCTCCCAACTCTTCTACCAGTTGGTCCACATCACCACTTTCTATGGCATCTATAACTTCATAGCACTCCTCAAGAAGATACGGTTTCAGGCTTTCATGAGTTTGTTTCCTATCCCATGGGCAGCCATTTTCTCCTCTGAGAATTTCCATCAAGTCTACCAGGTCATCTAAGTTTTTGAATCTTTTATCCTCAGGAGCAGGAGGAATATATACGCTTGTAAGATAGTCCACCCATTCTATTGAATTTAATTTATATAGCGGAATCCATTCCACTTTTTCCTGATTTTCGACGCCTGCTGCTCTAATTATACATACTTCTTGATCATCATTATAATAGTCCATTAGCATCAATTTTACCTCAGAAGCTACCAGTTTGCTATAAACTTGTGTGATTATATTGGCGCAATTGGTATCCGGTTTTTGCTTATCCATTCTTAATCCATCAATTATCTTTAACCCCGAAGAAATATCCACCTTCAATGCAGTAGTTACTGCATCTATGAAGCTCATAGCTGCCTCTATCTCAACTTCAACCTTTCCCTTAGCCTTATCCAGTATAAGCTGAACACTTCTTTCGGCAGTAAAGGGATGCCCTGGCACAGCAAAAACCACATTCTTGCCCTCCATGGCCCTTTTTATAACTTTTTCACTTATGATCTCGTATACTTCTTCAAAAGTATCTGCAGAATCATAGATATCATCACAATCATCAAATTTTATTCCCATGGCAGAGATTTTATCCACTATAGGATGCTTTCTAGTCCTAAAAATCAATTCCTCTGCATTTTTTATCATATTCTCTGCTTTTATTGTCAGGCTGTCATAATCTCCAGGCCCTAAGCCTATTATTGTAATCTTTCCCACAATAATCCCCTTCCTCCATAGGCGCTAGATCAGGCCCCTTTTCTTCAACATCTTAGATAGTTTTTGACCTCCGGGAGCTGAGTCCAACTCCTCCTTTGTAACTCCTTTTATTAGTATTATAACCACTCCATATACTACTACACCAATAAATATACCTAGTAAGGCCGCTATGGAATTTCTTCCGGTAAATCCATAGAACAATTTGTGACTATAATAAGCTGAAACTGTCATGACAGCTGTAGCAATTGCCGGTTTTACTGAAATAGAAATAATATTTAAGCTTTTCTTCTGATACTTCACTAAAGCCCTGTAATTCAACACAGCAGCTACAGCATACCCTAATACGGTTCCAAGAGCGGCTCCATTGATGTTTAAAACAGGCATGGAAGTAAGAACATAACTTATCACAGCCTTTGCCGAGGCACCTATAACCATATTGACAACAGGTATTCTTTCCTTCCCCATACCTTGAAGTATTCCGGTCATAGTTTGCACCAATGTAAGAAATATTACAGCCGGTGATACAAACCTCAATGCCAATCCTAAGCTTTCTGTCTCATTGGGATAAAACATCTGCATAATAGGTCCTGCCAATATGAAAAGCCCCATAGCTGCGGGCAATCCCAGCAAAAGGCTCATTTTTAATGCAAGTTTTGACTTTCTTCTTACAACTTCCAAATCTTTTCTTACCATGGATTCAGATATTGAAGGCACCAGGCTGGCTGCCAGAGATATGGTAAATACCTGCGGAACATTTACAAAGGATGTGGCTATACCTTTCAGTTGTCCAAAAAGCTTAGTGGCTGTCACTTGATTAAATCCTGCTGCTTGAAGCCTATCCATTACAATAAATGTATCCAACAGATTCATAATAGGCATTATACTGCCACCAATCATAATTGGCAATGCAAATTTAATTATTCTTCCTATTATGCTAACTACCGGCTCTGTCTTTTTTCCCTTGAACTGGTTTAGTTCAACCATAATCCTAGGTCTGTCTTTTCTATATATTATGTATAGAGTAATAAAGCTAACCAACCCACCTACTGTTGTACCAAATATGGCACCGGCGGCGGACACCATATACCCATAAGGCAGAAACAAATAAGCCAAAAGGAAACCTACCAGAACCCTGCTTAATTGCTCTGTAACTTGAGACACAGCGCTGGGTGTCATATTCTGCATACCTTGGAAGTAACCTCTAAAGGCTCCGCTGATTGATACAGTAAATATTGCCGGTGATACTGCTAAAACGGCAAAATAGGAACCTGGGTTTTTAAACGCCTGCGTAAAAGTATCTGCATTAAAGTATAGTGTTACAGATAGGATAAGTCCAATTGTGGCCAGCAATCCCATAGCCACCTTAAAAATTTTATGCGCCTCGTCTCTTCTTCCTTCTTCCAGCCTTTCTGATACCAGCTTAGATATGGCTGTAGGTATGGAATAGGAAGAAAAGGTAAGCATAAGAACATAAAGATCATAGGCTGTCTGATGATATGCCATGCCTTCAGAAGTTATGATTTGACCTAGTGGGATTCTATATATGGCTCCCAATACTTTTGAAACCAACCCTGCTATAGTAAGTATCAATGCTCCTTTTATGAAGGAATGCTTTTTGTTTTCCATATTTGACCTCCATCTTTGCTTTGCAAATACATTTTATCATATCTCTTATTTAAAATATACATTCAATTAATTTATTAGAACCCCTTATGGTACATCAAGAAAAATGATGGCAGCATATTTAAGGCTGCCATCCTACTCTATTGCTCCATTTGTTTTCCTAAGAAACTTGCTGCAGTCTCTGCAATTTTTCTCTCTAATTCACTCATCTTTACATTTGCCTCTTTGCTGAGAAGTATAACAGAACCGATTGGATCACCCTCTGCCACTATAGGTACTATGACACCGGAAGTATATTTTGATGAACCTTCTTCTTCTGCGGTTATATTTATCATCTTATTGCCATTTGTACCATCCAGCATTACGGGTACCTTGTCTTCAATAATTTTATCCAACGCTGGGCTTATCTTTTTCTCCAAAAGTTCTTTTTTAGATGTTCCAGCTACAGCAATTATTGTATCGCGGTCGCTGATACATGCAATATGGTTTAAAGAGCTATGTAGTGATTCAGCATATTCTTTTGCAAAATCACTAAGTTCACCTATTGGAGAGTATTTCTTTAAAATAACTTCTCCCTCTCGGTCTGTAAAAATCTCAAGAGGATCTCCTTCTCTTATGCGAAGGGTTCGTCTTATTTCCTTCGGTATGACGACTCTTCCTAAATCATCTATTCGCCTTACAATTCCAGTTGCTTTCAAGCTTTACCCTCCTTTTGCGATTTTTTTTTGACAAGTATGTCTGTAATTCATATTATTTTACGGAGGTTAAGCTTTTATTCACATATTTGCAAATTTAGGAATATGCTATAGATTTTCCGGAAATTTTTCTATTTTTACATTGCTCATCATTTCTTCAAGAGCTTCATCATAACTTTTGCTCTTCTTTTCTGTTATAAGGGCATTCCTCAATTCATTCTTTACATCTTCAAACTTATCAATGCTTTTTTCTTCAACCTTGATTATATGATATCCATATTCGCTTTTTACTATATCGCTTATTTCACCGGGCTTTAATGCAAAGGCTGCTTGTTCAAAAGACTCCACCATATCCCCCTGTCTGAAATATCCTAGGCTGCCACTGTTTTGCTTGGCACTAGGATCAGTAGAATATTCCTTCGCCAAAGCGTTGAAATCTTCTCCAGCTTTTACTCTCTCCAATATCTTTCGTGCCTCTTCCTCTGTATCAAGAAGTATATGGCTGGCTTTTACCTTATAAAATTCATTTATATGTCTCCCATAGTAATCTGCCAATTCTTCATCAGCGATTTCAACGTTTTTTGTTAGTTCTTCCTTCATCTTGTTTTTGACCAAATCTTTTTTCAGATTGTCTCTGAAGTATTCTTCATCAATGTTTAAACTAGTCAGAAACTCAATATATTTCTCATCGGAATTAAAGAGTTTTTTCCATTTGTCCACTTCTGCATCTATTTCTTCATCTGTCACAGTTATACCCATTTCCTGGGCCTTTTTCATCTGCACCTTGTCGCTTATCAACTGATCCAATACTTTTTCCTTTGCTAAATCTTCATATTTCTTGCCCTCATATTGCTTTTCCCATATGCTTGGATCTTGTTCTAGTTCCACTTGAGTTTTAAATATTTCAAATACCTTGTCAAACTCTGCTTTGGTAATCTCCTCACCATCAACTTTAGCCACTACCGTTGTTTCAGGATCTCCAGGTTTTACCCTCACCATTTCACATCCTGCAGCTACAAAAGTACCCAATGTCATTATCAAAATTCCTGCTATCCATACCCTTCTATAGTTCATTTCAATTTACTCTCCTCTCAAGATCACTGTTTTCCTCATTGTACTCATCCAGCTTCTCCAAAAGTTCAGATATAGCTTTAAGATACTTATCGTCTCTTACTTTCTCCAGCTTGAATACAAAGTAGGGCTGTTCAATGGCTGTAAAGGTCAGCTTATTTCCATATTCACTCATAAGCTTTATGGCTGCTTCAGCCTTGATGAATTTGTCATTTTTAAACTTCAGCATTACCCCTTCGGGCTTTTGAGATACCAATACTATGCCATGTTTTGAAGCAAGATATTTTATATAAGCTATACTCATAAGGTTTCTCACCGAATCAGGTATATCGCCGAATCTGTCTTCTATTTCCTCCTCAATGTCGTAGAGATACTTCAATCCTTCAACGGAAGCTATCTTCTGATATATTTCAATCTTTTGATTTTCATCCGTTATATAGGATTGAGGTATATATGCTTCAATATTGAGTTCTATTACGGTATCAATCTTCTCCTTAACAGGCTGTCCTGTCAGTTTTCTTATGGTATCCTCAAGCAATTTTGTATATAGATCATATCCGATGGCCTCCATATGTCCGTGTTGTTCCCTGCCTAGCAGGTTTCCTGCACCTCTGATTTCTAAATCTCTCATTGCTATCTTAAAACCTGAGCCAAACTCCGTAAACTCCTTTATGGCTTGAAGTCTTTTTTCTGCCACTTCTGTAAGAACTTTATCTCTTTGATAGGTGAGATATGCATAGGCCAATCTGTTGGATCTTCCTACCCTTCCCCTCAACTGGTAAAGCTGAGATAAGCCCATCTTGTCCGCATCATATACTATTATAGTATTTACGTTTGGTATATCCAAGCCTGTTTCTATTATGGTTGTACACAAAAGTACATCATATTCTCCATTATAAAAATCCAACATGGTGTTTTCAAGAAGGCTTTCATCCATCTGACCATGAGCTACACCGATCCTGGCTTCAGGCACAAGACTCCTCAATCTGTCCGCCATCTTTGAAATGCTTCTTACTCTGTTGTAGAGAAAATATATCTGACCTCCTCTGTTCATCTCCCTTAGTATGGCATCCCTTACTATTTCCTCATTATACTCCATAACATAGGTCTGAACAGGATATCTCTCCTCCGGCGGTTCTTCTATAACACTTATATCTCTAATACCTATCAGAGACATGTGCAATGTCCTTGGGATAGGAGTAGCTGTCAAAGTAAGCACATCCACATTCTGTTTCATCTGTTTTATCTTTTCTTTATGGGTCACACCAAAGCGTTGTTCTTCATCGATTATCAAAAGCCCCAGATCCTTAAACACCACATCATCCTGAAGCAATTTATGGGTTCCTATAATAAGATCTACAGCACCAATCCTTAACCCTTCAAGAATCTTTTTTTGTTCCTGGGGGGTTCTGAATCGGGATAACATTTCTACATTTATGGGAAAGTTACCAAACCTCTGACGGCATGTATTATAATGCTGCTGAGCCAATATGGTGGTAGGCACCAGTATGGCAACCTGCTTTCCATCATTAATGCACTTAAAAGCAGCTCTCAGTGCCACTTCTGTTTTTCCATATCCCACATCTCCACATAGCAATCTATCCATTGCTTTATTGCTTTCCATGTCCTTCTTTATCTCTTCTATGCAGTGGAGCTGATCCGGGGTCTCCTCATAGGGAAAGGAATCTTCAAATTCTTTTTGCCACTTGCCGTCGGGAGAAAAAGCATAGCCTTTTGCCTGCTGCCTCTCAGCATAAAGTTTTAGCAAGTCCTCTGCCATGTTTTCTATAGCCTTTCTGGCTCTTGCTTTTGTTTTTGCCCATTCTATTCCTGAGAGTTTATTGATCTTGGGGACCTTTTCTCCTCCCACATATTTCTGAATTAAATCAAACTGATCCGTAGGAATATACAGTTTATCATTGCCTTGGTATCTGATATGGAGATAATCTCTCACCACATTGTTCACTCTAAGCCTTTCTATACCCATATATTGGCCTATACCATGATTCTCATGAACCACATAATCACCAATCTTAAGATCGCTGAAAAACTTTATAGTGGTGCCTTTCTTTTTTACAATCTTTTTTCTGTTGGCACCAAACACATCCATATCCGTAATTATGGCATATTTGATGGAGGGGAATTCAAAACCTCCGCTGAGGTTTCCAGGCAAAGCTACAATATGCCCTTCTTGAAGTTCGAAAGTCAAATTCTCCTGATATAAGGCTTCTATACCTTCATCCCTCAGCGCCTCCACTATCCTTTGTCCTCTTTCCTTGCTCCCTGTTAAAATTATGACTCTATACTTTCTACTTTTTAGTATCTTTATCTCATCAATAAGAAGATTTATTTTGCCGTGAAAAGGGGGCATTGATCGGGTGACAAAGCTTATGGATTTTTGAGGCTTAAAATCCTGGGAGGTTTTTAGCAAAGTATTTATACATATTATCTTTTTATCTTCTAATTTCAACAAAATATCATCATAAGTAAACAGTGCATCCACTTGCTCCGGCAAAAGATCTCCCTCTTCTAGGAGGCTCTTGAAATGCTCTTCATATTCCAGCCTTATATTATCATATCTCTGTCTTACTCTGTTTGGTTCATCTATGATTACCATAAAATCTTCCAGATACTCAGTGATGCAATAGCTCTTCTCATAGAAGAAGCTTGAATACCTTTCTATTCCCTGAAAATAGATGTTTGATTTTATCCTATCAATATCTTCTATAATTTTTTCCCTAAGTTTTTCTCCCAAGGCCTTTTTCTTGGTAGAGGCATCATAAAGATCCAATCTTTTATTAAGGGCTTTTTCTATATTTTCTGAAGCTCTTGCAAAATCCTCAGAGCTGAACAACATTTCCCTCATGGGAAATAATTGAGTCCTGTCCAACTTTCTTATGGATCTCTGGCTTACTAAGTCAAAATGTCTTATGGAATCTACCTCATCATCAAAAAGTTCAATTCTTACGGGATAATCTTCTATGGGACCATAAAAGTCTATTATTCCACCTCTTATGGAAAACTGCCCTCGGCCTTCTATCATATCTACTCTCTCATAACCTGATGTGGAAAAATAGGTTGCAAACTCTTCTACAGGCATTTGTCCTCCTACTTCTATGCTGATAAACTTTGAGTAGAAGTCATGAGGATTAGGCATTCTATTCAGCAATGCTTCCACAGATGCACACAATATGATCCTATCCTTTGAGGCTATCCTGTTCAATGCTCTAAGCCTATTTACCGCAATTTCATTGCTCCTCGCATCTATTTTGTGAAAGATCATCTCTGCCGAAGGCAATAGAACAGCGGCGGATTCATCAAAAAAGCAAATATCTTCATAAATTTTCCTTGCCAAAACATCGTTATGGGTTATCAATAATATGGATTTATTGAAGCTTCTGCTCAACATAGCAGCCATCATTGATTTTTGGGCATCAGAAATCCCGTGAACTTCAACCGTATGAGTGTTTTCACGAAGAGATTGATCCAGATATTTATATTCTTCCAAAGATTGAATGGGCAACAAGACCTTATCCATTGTACTTGTTCATTGCAGATGCAATGCCTTTCAGTATTATTTCTTGGACGGCTTCAGCAGCCTTTTTTGCCGCTTCAGCCATAATCGGGATTTCGTCTTTAGCAAACTTGCCCGTAACATAGTCAGCTAAATCCATATAATCAGGCTGCTTGCCGATACCAATTCGTATTCTCGGAAAATCATCCCTTTGTAACAAGTATATTATTGACTTCATGCCGTTATGTGATCCTGCACTTCCTTTGGGTCTTATCCTCAAAACCCCTTTGGCTAGGTCTATATCATCATATATGACAATGAGATTTTCCATAGGCAGCTTATAATATTCAACAATATCCAGAATGCTTTCGCCGCTGAGATTCATATATGTCTGAGGTTTTACCAACAATACCTTTTCAGTCCCCACATATCCTTCTCCGATCAAAGCTTTATGTTTTATTTTATTGACGCTGATATTTAATTTCTGGGACAAGTAGTCTATGGTAATAAACCCTATGTTATGTCTTGTATCAGCATACTTTGTCCCAGGATTTCCTAAACCTGCTATTACAAACATAATCTCCTCCAAAAACTCAAGGCAACAGACATGTAAGATGCCTATTGCCTACTAGTTGTCCATTATTAATCGAAAAGCTTGCTGACGGATAGTCCTTCGTATATTCTGTGTATTGCTTCTGCAAATAATGGTGCAACCGAAAGAACCTTTATTTTGTCGCTATGCTTATCCTTTGGCAGAGGAATGGTGTCAGTCACAATCAGTTCCTTGATCACTGAATCATTGATTTTCTCAAAAGCCGGCCCTGACAGCACAGGATGAGTACACGCCACATATACTTCCCTTGCCCCCATATCCACCAAAGCCTTGGCGGCATTAGCTACTGAACCTCCTGTATCTACCATATCATCAATAATAATGCAATTCTTATTATGAATATCTCCTATAATATTCATAACCTCTGCTACATTTGCCTTAGGTCTTCTCTTATCAACTATAGCCAGAGGAGCATTTAGCTTGGATGCAAGGTTTCTCGCTCTTGTAACCCCTCCAACATCCGGAGAAACCACTACTACATCGCTTAAATCCTTTTCCATGAAATATTTGCTGATTATGGGCATGGCATAAAGATTGTCCACTGGTATGTTGAAAAATCCCTGTATCTGTGGAGCATGCAAGTCCATTGTCAATACTCTGTCCGCTCCTGCGGTTGTTATCAGATCTGCCACCAGCTTAGCAGTGATTGGTTCCCTCGGCTTTGACTTTCTATCCTGTCGTGCATAGGCATAAAAAGGTATTACCGCAGTAATTCTTCCTGCTGAGGCCCTTTTCAATGCATCAATCATTATCAAAAGCTCCATTAAGTTTGTGTTGACAGGAGCGCATGTAGATTGAATTACAAATACATCTGCTCCTCTTACAGATTCACTTATGTTTACAGATATCTCTCCATTGCTGAAGGTGCCAACCTGAGCATCTCCTACAGGTACACCCACAATATCAGCAATTTGCTTTGTCAACTCTTTGTTGGCATTACAGTGAAAAATTTTTATACTCTCACCATGTGCTATCATTTAATTATAACCCTCCTAGTCTATTCTTCCTCTTTTACGAGGCCTTTTCTTCTGACCCATCCTTCTATGTTCTCCTGTCTTGCTCTTCCAATGGCGAGGCTTTCTTCAGGTACGCTTCTGGTCACTGTAGTGCCAGCAGCTATATATGAATTCTTTCCTACCACAAGGGGAGCCACCAGGTTTACATTGCAACCTACAAAACTATTGTCCTCAATCTTGGTCCTGTGTTTTTTCTTACCATCATAATTGACAAATACCACACCGCAGCCCAGATTTACTCCCTTTCCTACATCACCGTCTCCCACATATGTAAGATGAGAAGCCTTGGAATAATCTCCAAAATTTGAATTCTTTATTTCAACAAAATCTCCGATCTTAGCTTGTTTGCCTATCACATTTCCAGGTCTAAGGTAAGCAAAGGGACCTACCGTAGTGCCTTCTCCTATTCTATTTTCTATAACCACAGAATTCTTTATATTAACTCCTTTACCAATATGGCTATCAGATATGGTAGTATACGGACCTATCACCGCATCCTCTTCTATGTATGTATTCCCTTTTATCATACAACCAGGCAATATGGTCACATCTCTCTCAATTTTTACCCCGGCATCTATGTAAGTATTTTGAGGATCAACAATTGTTACGCCGTTGAGCATGTGGTTTTCTAAAATCCTTCTTCTCATAATCGAAGCCGCTTGAGATAATTGAAGCCTGTTATTGACGCCCATTATCTCCTCCGGATTTTCAATCCTATAGGCCCCTACTTTGAGATTTCTTTCATTGAAAATTTTTATGACATCAGTAAGATAGTATTCATTTTGATTATTGTCATTTTTTAGCTCTTTTAACGCATCTTTAAGAAAAAGTCCATTAAATAAATATATACCTGAATTGATTTCCTTTATCTTCTTTTGCTCTGCATCCGCATCCCTTTCCTCTATTATTGCAACAACCTTGCCTTCAGCATCTCTTATAATTCTGCCATAGGAAAAAGGATTATCCAATTCGGCAGTCAACACCGTAGCATCAAATCCACCCTGTCTATGAAAATCTTGCATTTTGATTATGGTTTCAGGTGTAAGCAGGGGAGTATCCCCATACAATACCAGAACATCACCTGATGTTATGTAGCTTTCTGCCATCATAACCGCATGACCGGTACCCAACTGCTGCTCCTGATATGCAAATTTCACAGTTTCAAGTTTATCTTTAACCTGAGAAGCTCCATGGCCTACCACCACTACAATATCTGATGTCCCTGCTTCCCTGGCACAGTCAACAACATGCTCAACCATGGACTTACCACATATTTCATGCAATACCTTAGGTTTCTTGGAATACATCCTTTTACCCTCTCCTGCCGCTAGTATAACGGCAAGAATATAGGATGTGCTATTCAAATTATCACCCTCTATAACACTTTTTTTATTTGTTCAATACTATATTCTAACACAATATCTTGGGTATAAAAAGTATATTTATATAAACCCTTAATATTGTTCCCCTTTATTAGAAAAAAATACCGGGGCTGCTATACTCCGGTATTAGCTGCTTTATCCCTATTTTTTCTTGTAATATGGATGAGGACACCAGTCATGGCCATCTTTTTCCATGCTTTTCTTATAATAGTAACCTTCTTTGTCATCGCTACTACAGTCCATATCCTCATCCTTTTCATAAAGGTCTTCCAAATTCCATTGATGATGGCCCCCTTTATGTTTTTTGGGGTTCATATACATTGGACCTCCCATATAATTCATCATGGGGCACTGCATCATGGGACATTGCATAATAGGACACTGCATCATTGGCATATCCATTCTGCCCATATCCTCTAAATCCATATCTTGCATGTAATCATCCAGATTGAGGTTGTCTTTATCTGTCATCATACTACCTCCCAATATTTAATACCAATAATA
Source organism: Lutispora thermophila DSM 19022 (assembly GCF_900142105.1). Taxonomy (GTDB): domain Bacteria; phylum Bacillota; class Clostridia; order Lutisporales; family Lutisporaceae; genus Lutispora; species Lutispora thermophila. Next base: position 57,447 of record NZ_FQZS01000015.1, on the reverse strand, counting down.
TATATATTCAACGGAGGTTGAATATGATACCAGAATGATTTTTTGCATGCAAAAAGTCCCTCCCACATAAATGGAATGGACTTAATGGCAAGCACCGACTAATTATTCTGCATCTTTAACTTTTTCATATTCCTCAAGTATTGCAGATTGTATCTTTTCTCTTGTTGCAGAATTTATAGGATGGGCTATATCTTTAAATTCTCCGTCCGGTGTCTTCCTGCTTGGCATGGCAATAAACAAACCTTCCTGCCCTTCGATAACCTTGATGTCATGAACTACAAATTCATTATCAAAAGTAACAGATACAACGGCTTTCATCTTGCCTTCAACGTTTACCTTCCTAATTCTTACATCGGTTATATTCATACTGCTCACCACCTTCCCGTCCAAATGCTTGTCAATCAATAGATAAAATATTCGCCATATTTTCAATTTTTCCTTCTTTTTGCTTGGAATTTTCTGAAAATATGTGTATTTGTTAGCTAAAAAGCATATCTTTATATATATTTATCAATCCTTTCTGCTCATCTACCTCGCCTACTTCCAAAAGTGAAATATAGTCATTGATGAGCTTTTGCTCGGGCTCTGCTGTTTTCATAAGAAAACCTATGCCTACGACATCTACTTTTATCTCTTTCATCAACCCAATGATACCTTTGGCTGTACCTCCTGCCTTCAAAAAGTCATCTATTATGAGCACTTTTTTTCCTTCTGGTATTGCTCTTTTAGATATGAACATGGTTTGTATTCTCTTGCTGGAGCCAGATACATAATTTATGCTCACTGTAGAACCTTCCGTAACTCTGTTCTCCCTTCTTATTATAACCAAAGGTATGTTTAAAGCCCTCGCTGTCATGTGTGCCAATGTTATACCTTTTGTTTCAATTGTTACCACATACTCGGCACCAGTATTCATAAAATATGTGCCAAAAATTTGTCCCACCATATAGGATATATTGGGATCATAAATTATATCAGAAGCATAAATATAATTGCCTGGTATTATTCTTTTCGGTTCCCTTAGCTTTTCACATAAATCATCAAGAAATCTTACAATATGAGCTTTATCAATATAGGTCTTATACTTGACCCCTCCTGAAGCGCCGGATATGGTTTCAATCTGTCCCAATGACATTTGCTCAACTATTTTTTTTGCAAATGTTATATCCTCACTAATGGTGGATTTTGCTGCACTGAACAATTCGCTGAAATAGTTAAGGCTAAATAACTGGTTAGGATTATCACTTAATATCTTAATAAGGCTTGCAACCCTTTCATTCCTCTTGTATTTTTCCATGTGCTTCCTCCTCTAAAATACGAATATTATTCCACATATTCTGCTTTTTATTCATTTCTATCTTTTTTCCAGAAATCCTTCTAAGATAATATAATTAATTGTATGATAATTTTTTAAATTGCTGCCAAACGTTATATTTATGATACAATTTTAATTGCTTTATTTTATACGTATGAATTGCTTAAATTTATATTTTCCTATAAACCGATTAATCAATTTTTAATGAAGAGAAGCGAAAAAGGTCTCTTTGAATTTATGAAATTGCTAATCAGATTTCTACTGAATCTTGATTCCTTTGAAGTTTGCATTCAGTAGAATTAGAATGAAAGTCTTCCTTTATTGTTTAAATACTTCCAAAGAAAGCATTTTTTATATACAAGCAAATTATTAAGGCTATAATAGTATTATAGTTAATATATTGTTAGTAAAAATCAAATTAAGAAGTTCATCAATGTAAAGCTAACACCGATAGGGCTAATAAAATAATAAATATATTACTTTTAGGGAGTGTAAATATGTTTCTACCGAATAATATTAAAACAATACATTTTATAGGAATCGGCGGCATCAGCATGAGCGGCCTTGCTGAGATTATGCTGAACAGAGGCTTTAGTGTTCAAGGATCTGATATCCAAGAAAGCTCTATAATCAGAAAATTGAAATCCCATGGAATTAAAGTTAACATACCTCAAAAAGCCGAAAATGTACATGGAGCTGATTTAATTGTCTATACATCAGCAGTAAAGGATGATAACCCGGAAATAATGGAGGCAAAAAAACTTGGAATTCCTTTGATGGGTAGAGCAACTTTTCTAGGCAAAATAATGAAAGAATACTCCTATGGAATTGCCATCGCAGGCTGCCATGGCAAAACCACAAGCACCTCCATGGTATCCATCATCTTTAAGAACTCCAATTTAGACCCTACTATCCTGCTTGGCGGTGAACTGGATGCTATAGGAGGAAATGTGAAAATAGGAAAAAGTCCGTATTTCATAACGGAAGCCTGTGAGTACATGGGAAACTTTCTAGAATTTCATCCTTTCTACGGAATAATACTTAATATTGACGAAGACCATCTGGATTACTTTAAGAACATACAACATATTAAGGATACATTTATTAAGTTTGTTCAGTTAATCCCTAAGGAAGGTTGTCTGGCAGTCTGTGCCGATAACAAAAATGCGATGGAGACACTACCCTATGCAAAGTGCAGTGTTGTAACTTTCGGCATTGATAATGAAGCAGACTATATGGCGAAGGATATAGAATTTGATAATTTCGGCCGCCCATCTTTCAGAATCGTTAAAAATGGCCATGACATGGGCATCTACAGCTTAAGAATACCAGGACTTCATAATGTGCTGAATGCCCTATCTGCTTTTGCTGTATCGGATTTCTTCGGAATATCCAAAGATGTGATTCGAGAAAGCCTCATGGAATTCAAAGGTACCCATAGACGATTTGATATATTGGGAACAGTAAATGGCATAACAGTAATAGACGACTATGCCCATCACCCCACAGAAATAGAAGTAACCCTCAGTGCTGCCAAGAAATTCCCCCATAACAAGCTTTGGTGCATATTCCAGCCACATACTTACACAAGAACCAAATCCCTCTTTAAGGAGTTCACATGTTGTTTTAAAGAAGCTGATCATGTAATAATAACAGACATATATGCAGCCAGAGAAAAAGATAAGGGTGAAATTCATTCAAGAGACTTGGTTGAAGCAGCCAATAAGGTAAGCGGCAATGTTATGTATATGAAGAATTTTGATGATATCGCCAATTATGTGGCTGCTAACGCAAAACCAGGAGACATGGTAATGACTGTGGGAGCAGGAAATATAACAGAATTGGGACCTATTATTTTGGAGAGATTAAGGGGCTAGATCATTCCCATTTGGCCTTGTTTCATACTACGAACTACAGACTCCGTTCAGTTAGGATATTTCTATTGAGTCTTATTTTTTAAAATACTGAAGGACTCTAAATTCCATACATTGACAAATTCAAATATGTGCTTTATAATTAACTAAACATTTAGTTATATTTGGAGGGCATTATGAGAGATGCAATTGAAACAAAAGCCAGAATTTTATCCGTTGCGGAAGACATCTTTTCAAGAGACGGATTTGACGGTGCCAGAGTAGATGATATCGCAAAAGAAGCAGGTGTAAACAAGGCTCTGATATATTATTATTTCAAAAGCAAAAATGAAATATTGGATACTCTGTTTTCAAAGCTTATTGAAGATGCAAAGACAATGCTTGTGAAATCAATGGAAAGCACTCCAGATATATATGAAAATGATGTGTATAGAAAGCTATTTGATATGTATATCCGATTTGTATCCGAAAAAAGAAAAATTATCATAGTCGCTATTGCAGAGTCTGCTAAAACCGATATACCAAGTCCGATCATAATGGAACTTGGCAGCTTGATCATAAACGCAGAAATTGAAACTCTTCGAAAAGAATATGAAAAGAAAGGTTTACATTTTCCTGAAGACAAGCATGAACTTCTGGTCATGGAATTCTTTACAGGTTTGACCCCCTTCTTATGCTATGCTTTATATAAAGAACAATGGGAGAAACAATACGGCGTCAGTGAAAAAGCATTACAGGATTATTTTTATCAGGCTTTCAAAAAAACACATTTAATGGCTCATTTGCCTGAGTAAAATTTTTGTGCAATACTAACTAAGTAGTTAGTATAAATATAAATAAGGAGGTTCTGAAAATGATACCAAATGAGACAATTGACAAGCTTATAGAAGATACTACGAAAGTCATCGATCCTCACCGCCAATTCTACAAGGTCAGATTTGATGACAACAGCATGGATTTTGCATTTCAATGGGCCTTGGGATGTATTAGAAACGGAGGTGGAGAAATCGGCGAAATGTTTTATACGGCTTCCCGAATAGAAGATTATAATCCAGACAGTTGGGCTGAAGAGTGGCCTAAGATGGCTCATCGTGTAGAGATTAAAGCTGAGACCTCTGAAGAAAAAGGTCATAAAATAAGCGCCAGAGAATTTTATATGCGGGCATCTTGTTATTACAGAGCTGCACTGACATCACTATTGCCTCAAAATGAAAAATATATGAAATGGTACCAAAAATCCATTGAATGTATTTCAAAAGCCGCTGCTTTATCTGAACCAGAGATTGAATTAATAAACATTCCTTTTGAAAACACATATCTTCCCGGTTGTTTCGTAAAAGCTGCAAATGACCGCCGGAAATCAAAAACAATATTAGCCATAGGTGGTGCAGAGACCTTTTTTATAGACTTATATTTCCAAATCGGCCCATCAGCACTAAAGCACGGCTACAACTTCATCACTGTAGACATACCGGGCCAAGGTATTCTTCCCACAGAAGCACAATTCTTTAGACCGGATACAGAAAAACCAATAGGAGCAATATTGGACTATCTCCATAACAGACCAGAAGTGGACATAGATCACATCGCTGCATATGGAATAAGCGGCGGTGGATACTATGTGCCCCGCGCATCAGCTTATGACAAAAGAATTAAAGCATGCATAGCAAATTGTGCGGTTACGAATATTGGAAAAATAATGGAAGAGATGGCCATAAAAAATCAGGATTCAGCAAAAAGCGGTATTGAAATGTCTCCATTTAACATAAGGATGTTTCAAATAATGGCGTGGAGGCATGGCATAACAACCGGAAACATCTCGGATCTTCTAACCAAAACCCGGGATTTTACCTTCGACCCTTCTTTTATTACATGCCCTGTGCTAAACATATGCAGCAATGGGGAATATCTAAATCCAGTAGTCAAAGCTATGGAAGACGATTTTATGCAATCTGTTCCTAATTCAAACAAAAAGATGGTGGTGGCTTTGTTTGAAGATGGAGGTGGCGCTCATTGCATCGGTGAAAATACAGGGCTTTTAAGTTCATTGGTATTCGACTGGCTTGATGAAATTTTTAAAATAAAAGATGAGGTAAATACCCATGGAAAAGTTACAATTTAAAATGCCTGTTGGATACTACCATTTCCATGATGACGTGGGATTGAATTTTCAATTTAACAGAGCGCTGATTAACCAATGCCCTATGGAAGAAATGATGAAAGCTGCTCAAAATATTCACAAATATGAGGATGTCAAGGACATAATGACAGCATTGGCAGAAAAAGCCCTCAAGGAAGGACGAATATTGAATTCCGCCTTTTATTATAGATTTGCCGAATTCTTTTGCTTTGATAACCTGGAAGAAAAAAAACGGCTATTTGATAAGTTTATAAAACTTTTTTATCAGGCATTGGAAAAGGATAGAATTCATCGCCATGAAATAAAATATGAGGGCGGTTATTTAAAAGCTATACAGATTAAAAGTAATGACTTATATAAAGGATCAATTGTTGTTCATGGCGGCGGTGATTCATATGTTGAAGAGTTTTACCTTTCAGTACGGCTTTTTTTAGATAAAGGCTATGATGTAATCATGTTTGAAGGCCCTGGACAAGGAGAATCCTTGCATAAATACAACCTAAAAATGACCCATGAATGGGAAAAGCCTACAAAAGCCATTATTGATTATTTCAACTTAAATGATGTGACTCTAATAGGCATATCATTGGGTGGCTATTTTGCCCTCCGTGCTGCTGCATACGAAAAAAGGGTCAAACGTGTCATAGCCTGGGACGTGGTATATGATTTTTATGAATGTGTTATGGGAAGAGACGGAATGCTTAAGTATCACATCATGAATGGACTTGTATCAATGAATGCAAAAGCACTGATAAACTATGCAGCTAAAAAACTTATGCAAAAAAATGAAATGGAGAGATGGATCTATAATCAGATGATGTACGTATATGGAGTCGAAACTCCTTTTGAATATCTAAAAACGCTGAAAAATTATAAATGTACGAAACAGGTTTCTCAAAATGTTACACAAGATGTGTTGATTTTAGCCGGTGCTGAGGATCATATCATACCTTTGAGAATGTATGGACGACAGATTAGAGCCCTTACCAATGCACGCAGCATTACCGGGCGAATCTTTACGAGAGAAGAACATGCATCGAATCACTGCCAAGTTGGAAATATAGAGCTGGTATTGGATTTTATTGTTGATTGGCTTAAGCAATATTACAACAGTAATTATTGATACATTAACTGAAAAAATGAAAAGAGACATGAATAGAGTATCCTTGATGGAAATCTATGCATTGATTAAGTCTTCCTAAAAGAGACTTAATCGATGCATAAGCAATTGCAAACAGCATATCAATGGGACAAGAAGCATCATATTCACACTGCTTAAATATGAAATTGTGTTTCCTCATTTCCCATAAGAAAATCTATGCATGATTGTTTTATAAGCTAAGCTGAATGATTAAAAAAAGCTTCAGCAGCTTCAAACATAGTTTCAACGGGTGCTTTAACTCCTGTCCAAATCTCAAAGGCTTCTTCACCTTGATAAATCAGCATGCCAAGGCCTGACATGGTTTTGCAGCCTAGTTTCTCAGCCTCCTGCAGCAGCTTTGTCTTCCTAGGATTATATACCACATCGCATACGGCAAGCTTGCTATGCAACAGTGCTTTATTTATCGGTATATCATCAACATCAGGATATGTTCCTACACTGGTGGTATTTATAAGAATCTCTGCATCTTTTATGGCTTCTTCCATTTTCTCTTCTACCAATGGAATAGCAACAGCCACATTTCCGTATTTGCTGTTTATATCCTTCACTAAGCTCTCCGCCTTTTCATAGGTCCTGTTACAGATATATAACCTATTTGCCATATTCATGGCCAATGTCATGGAAATTGCTCTGGCTGCACCACCACTTCCAAGGATGAATATATTCTTGCCATCAACACTTAGTTTTAACTCATACCCTAAAGAGCGAAGGAATCCTATTCCATCAGTATTATATCCTTTTAATCTTCCATCCTTAATCAAAACTGTGTTGACAGCACCTATGGATTTTGCCAGATCATCTATCTCATCCAGATAACTCATCACTTCTATCTTATGAGGTATGGTCACATTAAATCCTCTAAAGTTCATCTTGGGCATTGCTCTGACTACTTGCCCTAAATCCTCTTTCCTCACTTCAATGGGTATGTACAAGTTGTTCATGTTCTTATTCTCAAAGGCTGCATTCTGCATAATTGGTGAAATGCTATGCCCCAATGGATAACCCAGTAACCCTATGTACTTTGTTTTTGAATCCACTCTCCTCATTATATAGTTCCCCCTCTACTTTAAATCTAATCCCAAACCTACCACAATATCTGCCATTTTCTTTCTTGTAACTATTTTTGATATTATAGTTGCCAATACCTTTGCCGTCTCGACAATATCATTTGTCAGTATGTCTTCGGGTATTTTTAGATGTAGCTGCTTTCAAATTTTTCATTGTTTTTTACCTGTATAAGCTCTCCTGCAATGCATACTGCTATCTTTTCATGTATTTCAGCTCCAGTCTTCAAGCCTATATGAGCATATATTTTTTCAATAATTATCTTCATCTATGCCTTTTTCCTTCAAAGTTTCCTTTATGGTTCCTACCCGAAGCTTGCTGCTCATACCTATATAAAAATTTTCTTTTTGTATAATTTTCTCCAGGCCTACTTCCTCTTTCTTTTCAATAAGGCTTCAGTATTCAATGTACCAGTTGAAGCTTTCTTTTTATCCTTTGATTGCTTTTCTTTTTTCCCTTCCACAGAATGTTTCTTTTCTTCAATATTTTTTTCTGGCTTTTGCTGCATAGCCTCATCACTTTTGGGATGCTCTGATTTATTAACATTACCCGTCTTCATTTTCCCTACCCTGGAACAAATACCATTAAATAATTCAACTATCTTATCCATTGGCAGCTTAAGCCGTCTCACAGCTATGTCCAGAAGGAATGCCAACAATGCCAATAATAACAGTGGTGAAGTCAAATCCACTCTTCCTTTTACCGGCGCTAGGGTACCTTCAAATACTTCTTTTGCATCTTTAATATATTTGCCTCCTGACTCAATTACAAGTCTCTCAAGCTTATGGCTGTTGGCATCCATTGAATACTCGGGAGAATATTGAACAGATATTCCGGTGTTGACAGCTCTTTGAACCTCTCCATATTTGCTCTGGGTCACCTTTATTATATAAGCTCCAGTATCATCTATCCTGAAGCTACCTTTATATCTTCCCGGCGCTTCTGGATTCAAATCCACTTCTATTTTCCCCAGTGATGGGGTGGTAATAACTGCCCTTGTATCTATGGTTTCATTGCTGTTTTTCTGTACAGCGCTTATCTCTCCATAGCCACCCTGAATCCTTGCACTTATCTCCAAATCTTCCGTAGAGTAGTTTTCTATGGTCCAATTGATTAGGTTGTTCCATAATACAGAATTTTTATCCCAGTTTACATAATTTTTACTCCAAGTACCCTTCATATCTGAATTCCAGGCCACAGTCTTTCCCAATCCATACTGCCATATGGTCAATATTGGATCTCCCTCGTCACTTTCCAATATGACCCTGGCTGAATCCTTAGGGCTTGAAGCTATATAGCCCATCAAGTTAGGCATGCCACCCTCTGCAACACCCTCTAGCACAGAATGCATGCTTACCAGCCTGGGAGCAAACTCTCTGTTATTCAAATAGGCTCTGGCAACCATAAAGGTTTCCTTAGCAAAAATTGTAGGTATATTGGTATACTGATCCGTTACATAGAATCTTCCTCCGGCTTCCTGAGCTATATATTCCAAAAGCTGTATATCCGCATCATAGCCTGCTGCCACTGTTGAAATGGTTATGCCTACATTTTTAGCCTCCTCCAGCAGCTTATCATAGCCCGTATTTTCTGCCTGACCGTCTGTCAGAAGTATTATGTGCTTTATCTTGCTGGTTTGGTTCTTCATCTTGTCTACGGCTTCCTCCAAAGCAGGCAATATGCTGGTCCCCCCACCTTGGGTTATGGTTCCAATATCACTTCTCAAGGCTTCCCTGTCTCCAGGTTTTTGAGGCTGTACCACCCAATATTGGGCATTATCAAAGGCCAGAACGCCTATATCATCATTATCTCTAAGAGAGTCAAGAACCCTGGCGGCAGCTTCCTTTGCCAAATCCAATTTAGTTATCCCACCACTTACACTTGCCATACTACCGGATTTATCTATCACAACAAAAATAGACATATCTGGGATGGCCTTTTTGCCTTTAAGTTCCATGTTTACAGGCAGGACCTTTTCCAAAGAGGTTTTGAAATATCCTCCCAGTGCGAAAGAATCATCGCCTCCCGTTGCAACTAGTCCTCCGCCCAAATCTCTCACATATGGCTCTAAAGCTTTAAGAAATCCATCGCTAAGATTCTCCGCAGATACATTGGCCAATATAATAGTCTTGTATTGGGCCAGTGATTGCAAATCCGACGGAGCGGATTTGGCACTAAGCCTCTTATAATCTGTTTTGGCACCATCAAGAATTTTAGCTATCTCATTCCCTTCTCCCTCTTTGTCTTCCAGGAGCAGTATCATAGGTTTATCCAAAACATTTATAAAGGCTGAAGCTTCATTGTTCCTCATCTCTGTGTCCAAATCAGCCTCCACCACTGCCCTGTAAGTTTTAAAGCCTCTTGTATCAGCAATATCTTTGAAAACAAATCTGTTTTCTCCCTTTGTCAGTTCTATATTTTCCTCCGCTGCCTTCTGACTGCCGTCAAACAATGTCAATTTGGCTAAAGTATTAACATTGCTCTTTATATTAACTGATATATTAAACTCTTCTCCCAAATTCAGGGTTTGGGGCGCTGTAAGGCTTATTGCAGCCACTTCATTGCCTTTTTCCCTTTGAATCTTCATAACCTTCAGGTCCACTGCTTTATCTTTGAGAACTCCTGCTATATTGCTGCTGTTCCCTTCGTTTTCTTCCCCGTCGGTTATGATGACTATTCTTTTTCTGCTGCTTTCAGGAAGCACTGATACTGCGGCATTCAAGGCTTTCTCAATATTGGTGTACTTACTGCCGTCTATCTTGCCTATCTGTTCAAAAACAGGCTGTTGAGCAAGAAAACTTTCCATTACAGGCTCTTCACCAAAGGAAATTACTGCTGCCTTATCTTTATCCTTCATGAGATCCAAAGCTTCCTTCATGAAGCTCTCTACATCTTTTCTATATGCTGCCATGCTGTCGGAAGCATCCAGCAAAAATATGGTGGAGGTCTCCTCCACGGTCCAGACTATTCCAAGTTCTGATAACGCAAGTATGAGAAAGAAACATGTAAAAAATCTGGCAGCAAGAATAACTGCCTTCTTACCTCCAGCCCTGGCTCTCAAGTTCTTTGTAGTCAGAAAAAGCATGACATCCACAGCCAATATGAGCAGCAAATATACAGGCTTTCCAATATCAAATCCCACGAATATACACCATCCATTCTGCTGCAAGTAAAAGAAGCACAAATATTATTATTGGAATTTGAAGATTCATTCCCATCAGTGTATAACCTCTCCCATTTCCTGTTTCCTTTTCACCTTCCCATTGGCCTTGAAATGCCTTATTCCCTTCTTCCGGCGGAAAGTTCACTGCAAATATTTTTTCCCCTGCATTATCATCCTTTTTGTATGAAAGCTTATAAATTCCTATTGAATTGGTGTCACTGTACCCATAATCCAAAAGATCTTCACTGATACTTGTCTTCTTGCCATCAGGATGCTCCATCTCTGTTCCTTGGATACTGCTGATAAAATTCAAAGGAATTGTCTCTCCGCTGAAATAAAAATTCTTTCCCTGCTCCTCCATATCAGTGAGATATGTAGCCATATTATACATGAAGATGGGAAAAGAAGCATCCAATGGAAAATCGCTGTCATGTATATCAAAAGCCATATAGGCTATTTTCTTTCCTCCATAAATACCAGCTCCTGCAACTGTATTATTTCCTACCTGTATGAGGGCATCGGCCCAATAAGGTCTTTCCATATTTTTTATTTTGCTTATATAGAAGCTAAATCCATCAATATTCCTGTTTAAATCATGGTTTAACATGTCTGCTCTGCCGCCTTCTATGGTTTTTCCAGATTTAAAATAGGGATTACTTTCATCTGGATTTATAAAAAACAGAGAACCATCATTGGGAAAGCTTGTAGGTGTAATTCCATCGAATATATATAGATCATAACCCTCAGGCCTTATACTTACATCATCAGTCTTGTACACTTCCAGACCCTCGATGGAACTCAATGCCTTCTCAACAAAAACATTCTTTTTCGAAAAAAGCAACACTGATTTTTTTTCTGTGCTATTCAATACCAGGTAAGCTCTATTATCCTCCTGCAAAGCATCCTCTTCTGTAAGCTCAGCCCAGATATATCTATATCCTCTACGGATACCGTCAAATAAAAGGCTTGAAGATTCCCCTGGAGCCAATTTCACATCCTTAAGAGCCAAAAGCTTATCATCCCCATAAAGAGCCAATTCCCTATTCTCAGGTTCCTGACTGGTGCTTTTCACTCTAACCAAAACTGTATATGCATCTCCATCCTCACTGTAAGATATATGGCCTATACCCACATTGGAACCATAGCCACCAAGGGCTATGACTTCTCCTTTCATATCATCCAATTCCATTTCCTCATCTGTATATATAAGCACATTTGCTGATTCAAACTGCCTATATACAGCCTTAATAAGAGAAAGATTTTCTTTTACGCTCCCGGACATGTTAGTCTTTTCTATGGCTTCTACAGCTTTTATAGCTTCATTTTTATCTGTTACGCCGCTAAATTCCACTTTGGCAGTTTTATCTACAGAAATCAGGGTAAAAACGGATGATTTGCCTGATTCATTTATAGCCTTCTGGGCCATGGCCTTAGCTATGTCCAGCCTTGTTCTGCCTTCATGGTAAGCATTCATGCTGCCGCTTCTGTCAATAACAATTATTACATTGCCACCTAAAGTCTTTCCCTTTGTAATAAATGGATTTGCCAAGGCCATGATTATAAGAAAGGCAGCCATAAGCTGCATGAGCATCAATATATTGTTTTTAAGCTTTTGCCAGGGTTTTTTTACCTCTGATTGGGATAATACCTTATTCCAAAGATAAAGACTTGATATTTCCATCTCTTCATGCTGTTGCTTCAACATATACATGAGGATTATCAGACCCAAAAGAGGCAGTAACCCCAAGGCGTAAGGGTTGTTAAATCCCATAGGAAACACTCCTACTTTATAATCTGGGTTGCAATCATATCTTCAAACAATATCTTCTCCAAGCTATCAGCGGAACTTATGGTTACATAGGTTCCTCCGTATTTTTTAGTCAATTCTTTAAGACTGGCTTTGAAGTCCTTTAATGTTTTCTGGTATTTATCATTAATGGAAGGAGTAATATCCACATCCACCATTTCTCCTGTCTCGCTGTCCTTAAGCCTCACTTGCCCATGAAGCTCCGGATTCATCTCTTGAGGGGAGAGAATATGCAAAAATACAATATCTTGCTTATAAAACATGAGATATTTCATTAAATCTTCCAAAGATCCCTGGATGAAGAAATCGGAAATCACCAGGGATAAACCTCTGCCACCGAATTTTTTCAACTTGATGGCCTTATCCATGTTCGTTGTTCCTTCAAATCCAACATTATCTAAAAAAGAAGCACATATATCAAACTGGCCCTTCCCTCCCAATACATTTGAACTGACCATAGCATCTTTTTTAAGCAAGTTTATGCATAGCCTGTCCATATTGTTCAATGCCAAAAATGCTACGGCTGCTGCCAGTTGAATACCCATCACCGACTTTTTTGGAGTTCCAAAATCCATGGATCTGCTGCAATCCACGAATATATTCACCATGGCTTCCCTTTCCTCCATAAAAAGCTTCACAAAAAGCTTTTCAAATCTGCCATAGGCATTCCAGTCCACTCGCCTTAAATCATCACCATAGCTATATTCTCTGAAATCAGAAAATTCCACAGAACTGCCTTTGGCTTTGGATTTTCGCAATCCACCGCTTCCGGCACCTGTAAGCTTCTCCATGTTAAGAGACAATCTCTCAAGCCTTTTTAGAAATTCGGGCTCAAATATGCCATTTCCCATATCTATATTTGCTCCTCTGCCATATGGAGAATTTCCTTTATCAGAACATCCACATCCATGCCCTCGGCTATGCCTTCGTAATTCATGAATATCCTGTGCCTAAGCGCTGGATAGGCCACATACTGTATATCATCAAAGGATACATTATATCTTCCTTCCAGCAATGCCCTCACCCTTGCAGAATTCACAATGGACTGGGCAGCTCTTGGACTTGCACCGAATCTTATATATTTCTTTGCAATATCAGGAGAATCAACATTTTCCGGATGGGTATACATTACCGCCTTCAAGGCATATGTCAGCACAGGCTGGGCTATGGGAATAGCTTTTGCTATTTCCCTTATGGCCAGTATCTTTTCTCCATCAGCAGCCTTCTTGACATCAGCTTCTACGCTGGAGGTGGTGAGAGTTACAATATCCTTTAGCTCTGACAGGTTTGGGAATTTCACATCAATTTTGAATAAAAACCTGTCCAACTGGGCTTCCGGTAAAGGATACGTGCCTTCCATCTCTATAGGGTTTTGCGTAGCCATTACCATAAATGGACTAGGAAGTTTGTAACTGGTTTTGAAGGCTGTTACCGTAGCTTCCTGCATGGCTTCCAAAAGAGCTGACTGAGTCTTTGGTGTTGCCCTGTTTATTTCATCTGCCAATACCAGATGAGAAAAAACAGGACCATTGTGGAACTCAAATTTATTGTGACCTTCCTCATCTTTCACCATAATATTGGTACCTATGACATCAGCAGGCATTAGATCCGGAGTGAATTGTATCCTTGAAAAGCTTAGATCCAACACTTTGGATAATGTTTTTACCAATTGGGTCTTGCCAAGACCAGGAGCTCCTTCCAAAAGGATATGCCCTCCCGATAGAAGTCCCATTATAACTTGCCTTATCACTTCTTTCTGGCCTATTATGGCTTTGCCTACCTCTCCTTCTATATTCTTTACCGTTTCCCAAGCCTCTCTTATATCCTTTTCCTCAATGCTCATATAAACTCTCCTCTATACATTGTTTTCAGTTTTTAGACAAAGGCAAGTCTTGCCCTGTAACTATAAATCTAATCTTCCAATGAGGTGAAATAATTCTTCACCATATCCTCCAAATTCTGTGGAACTTGCCTTCCTTCAATGTTTTGAAAGGCCTTCTCCCTATATTCTCCTATCACTCGATTATAGGGCTTCATCTCACCCTTAATGCCTATTCCCTTATCTACAATATATTCCTTGGTGTCACCTTCATCATTCTTATGTCCATGAAGCTGAGACTTCTCTCCGGTTCCTCCCGGTAAGCTGGGTGTGAAAACCTTTTCATATTCTCTTACATTCTTCCCTGAAGACTTTTTATTTCCTATACCAGCAACTCCTTGAGAGCTTTGTGTTTCATTATTCTGTCCTGTACCCTCTCCTGCACCCGCTCCGGATTTACCACCGTCATTTCCTCGGTCTTGATTTTGGCCTTGTCCAACCGTCTCGCTCTGGCTTCGTCCTTGGCCTTTGCCTTGTCCTTGCTGTTTCTGCCCTTGCTGGCTTTGATTCTGTGCTGCATCCCTCAGTGACTCCATCACATCCTCAATAGCCCTGCTGAATTCTTGGTTATCCATCAGTTTGTTTATCTGCTCATTCAATGAACTTATCTCATTTTGCAGATCTCCCAGTTCCCCTGATGATATCTTCTGAGCCAATTCATAAAAAGCTTCCGCCAACTCTGGATTCCGCTCCAGATTTTCAGCAAGCTGAGATAAATTTTGAGACAGTTCCTTTATTTCATCCTGTTTCATATTTTTCAAATCCTCAGCAGCTTTTTGCAATTCAGATCTCAGCCGTTTGGTATCTCCCTTTTTCAATGTTTCCGCCAAATCCCTGGTAATTTCATTCTTAGAGAATTCCTCAATAATCTTGTCCAGCTCCTTGTATCCATACTTCTCCTTAAGCATTTCTATCCTATTTTCCGTTCTCTCAAGAGCTTTTAATCCTTCCTTAACGTCTTGAACTTTGCTAAGCTCCTTTTTCATTTCCTCCAGAACAGTCTTTACCTCTTCCTTTTGCTCAGGAGTCAGCTTATTATTGATTTCAATTCTTTTTATAACCTCTTCTATTTCCTTCTGCTGCCTTAATATCTTCTTTTTCGCGTTGAATATTTCAATTGACTTTTCTTCCATCGGATTGGGAATAAAACCTGATATAATTATTGACATAGCCAAAATCACTGAAATCATTACATATTTCATAGGAAACTTTATCTTAATGACCTTTTTAATATCCAAGGTTTTGAGATGCTCCAGCGCATCATGTTTCTGAATAATGGCTATAGCGCTGTCCTCATCCAAAAGCTCAAGAGCGGTCAGTGTCCTCTCTCTTAATCCCTTAGAATCCAAAAGCTTTGCTGCAGTTTGGTTCTTGGGGGTTTTAAACAAAGATATTAAAAATGCTGCCATTATGATTCCGCATGCAATCAAAGCCCCTTTGCCATAGGCATTATATATGGGGATAAAGCGGGATAAAATAACCAATGCCATATAAATCCCCATGGCCCCAATAGATGCTTTTGCAGTATACTCCAGGATCAAAGCTATATGGATCCTGTCTCTTGCTTTTCTAACATATCTCAATATTTCTTTATTAGTCTCTTTCATAGAGCAGCACATCCTAATTTATTTTTCTCAATTAATGAGACAGAGAGAACCGTCCCCCATGTCTCATTTTTTACCTTTGCGGGACAAGTAGAACCGTCCCCGGTGTCTCTCCTTGAGAGGATTGATTTTTTTGGCGGATAGTATCAATAAAACTATGGATAAAATTATATTAAAAAGCAAATTGATGATCCATGTGCTTATATGGCTTGCCGCTGCTGTATTTCCAAATATTAGCCCGGGAAAGATATTCACATTGCCTCCTCCCACCTGATCCCATAGAATGGATGTAAAACCGATAATGGGGTTTGCGTACAAAAATGGAAAAAACCCCTTATAACCATAATTTCTCGTTATGCCAAGATACAATATGGTGAGGAATATGGTTCCAAAGCATAGAAAGGCTATGGTGCCATAAGCCATCACATTGGCAGCCGTAGTCTTTTTAAAATAGGAAGAATAAAATATGCCTATACTTCCAAAGGTTATGGCTATTATTATGAAAAAGCCAAACAATTGCAAAAGTTCTATTACTGATATGCCTCCAAAGAGGAAAACAATGGAGAATATGGGAAGTGAGGCGATTATCAGCAATATGACCTGGCTGATGGAGGCAAAAAGCTTCCCTGTGATTACGGATAAAGGTGTCATGGGAGTGGATAGCAGCAAGTCCAGTGTCTGCTTCTCTCTTTCTCCAGATATGGCTCCTGTAGTAAGAGCAGGAGAAATGAAAGAAATCAATACCAATTGCATAACAGCCAATCCTATATAGCTTCCTAAGGCCACTTCCGGATCTATGGTTGATCTATAATAATCATCCATAGACATTATCAAAGCAAAGGAAGCAGTAAGAGTCATAAAAATCAGATAGACTCCTATCATTCCTGCAGCACGCCAGCCTCTCATTCTTATCTTAAGTTCTTTTTGCAATACAGGATTTATCCTCATCATGCCTCATCTCCCTTCGTCACCTTCATGAATACGTCTTCAAGATTTCCCTCCATCTGCCCAAAGCTTATCACAGGAATATCCCTCATTACCAGTTCTTTAAGAAGCATGGCCATTTCTTCCTCACTGCCTTCAAATCCTGCTTCAATTGAATTTTCTCCTTTGATTATATTCGTGATCAAAGGATGTTCCTGCATAACCTTTGCACATTCCTCTGTTTTATCTTTTATTTTTACCTTAATGAATCTCTTTCTGTAGACCTGCTGCATAATCTCATCAACAGTTCCGCTAATGACTATTTTGCCTCTTTCTATTATGCCAATGGATGTACAAAGCTCTGACAACTCAGGTAGTATATGAGAACTTATTATTATGGTTTTTCCCAAATCCTTCAGTACCCTGAGAATTTCTTTCATTTCAACCCTCGCCCTTGGATCCATGCCTGACGCGGGCTCATCCAGCACCAGAAGTTCCGGGTTGTGAACCAGACTTCTCGCCAGGCATAGCCTTTGCTTCATACCTCTTGATAAACTGTCTACATAGGCATCTTTCTTATCCTGAAGATCAACCAGTTCCAAGAGGTCATCGCATATCTTTTTTCTTTCCTTGGCATTTATTTTGTATATGGAAGCGTAATAATCCAGATATTCCGTAACCTTCAGATCATCATATACACCAAAAAAGTCAGGCATATATCCTATAACTTCTTTGGCTTTTCTTTGGTTCTTTAGTACATCAATATCATTTACATATACTTCTCCTCTATCCGCCTCCATAAGACCGCTGATGATCTTCATAGTTGTTGTCTTCCCGGCTCCATTGGGACCTACGAAGCCATATATCTCACCTTTAGGGACATGCAAATCCAGATAGTCTACAGCTGTAAACTTACCATACTTTTTAACTAGTCCTTTTATCTTTAGCATTACTTCACCCTTCCTTTCACTTTTATCTGGGGAAGTTTAAGATCATTGTCGCTCAATTCATATTTCAAAAGCAAACTGTTATTATTATCCAAATATTTTCCCAAATCATCACCTTCTATAACATATCCGGAAAAATCACCGCTATCCCACTGATTCTTCTCCACATTCCAGATATACTGTTTAATATTAGCCTCTATTCCATCATTGTTTAATGATATCCTTTCTGGAATCACATCTTCAATAATGTTAAAGGCAACTTCTACAGTCCCTGTGGCATTATGAATAATATCATCATAAGACTCATAGCCACCTTTTACCAAACTCCTTTTAACAACAGGGTTAACATAGCCCCAAGGTAGCTCTATTTCTTCCCCCGATTGAGCCATGAGTTTAATATCAGTTATCAATAAAGATTTCTCATAAGTTTTTACTTCTTTGCCGTTTATTTTAACATTTCCTCCTATGGATTTGGAGCTCCACCCTAAGAACTTGACGCCTTCTACCGATGGTGAGGCATAATTATCCAAGTAATAATTTAAAGCAAATCTCTTTTGATATATCTCTCTTATTTTAAAGAGCTCTTCCTCAGACAGATTGAATCCCTCATATTTGGGATTGCTTATATCATATAAGCTATCCAACAAATCACGTCTGTCTCCATAGTATCTATTTGTCTTACCTGTAATCTCTTTTCTTTCACCACTTTTTATATCACCTATAGGCAAACACTCACTAGATGTTATTATATAGCAATCCTCTAAATCCAAATCCGTATTGTTTTCAATAAAGCCTCTGAAACCAGAATCAACATAGCTTATTTCACTATGTATTTCACCCTTTATCTCCTTATCATTATCAAGAGAAAAAGTTTTCATAGTCCATGCTCCTACATCATGAACCTCTATACTTGATTTTGGCGAAAGCATAATCTTGGTATCAATCTTTCTATTTTCATTCCAGGTTGGATAGGAATTGTAATAGTCACTTTGAGTTAAAAAAGGCTTTACATCCGTTTCATCCAAACCTTCTATAAAAAGATTTGTATTTTTGGGGCTAAGTACTCCGCCAAAGGATCTTGATGTAAGACTTCCGTCTTCCCCTCCATATATGATTGATATTTTATTGAACACAGGCCCACTCAACCTGGTTCCAAAACCCATAAAGTATATAACAATCATAAAAGCAACGGATAACATGGGCACCACTGCCCACATAAGCTCTCTTCTGTCCCTTTTTTTCAATATGATATAGCTTACAGGAGCCGCCAGAATAATATATAAAACGAGCAACGCTATAATTATTTTATGGTTAGGCAATGAAATTTCAGGTATTATCTTCAATGCCCTAGTCATTAGGTAATTATTATGTTCGTTTACAGCCATGTACTTTTCAAAAAATTGTCCTGTATATATGGAAGGAGCAGCCCTCTGAACCAATACTTCCATAAAAGTTCTGTTCATATTCCATGAAGATAACGGTTCAAGGCCCATATCAAAGGACAGCACCAATATCCTTCCTCTGTTCTTATCTATATACTGGGCCAGAGCTATTCCATCCTGTTCCAGGATTTTCGCCCCTTTGGCCAGCTTGATATCCATTACCTCCATAGGCTCATTGAAATCCCTGCTAATCATTTCGCCCAGTTTCTTTCCCGAAACACTGACCAATCCGCCTCTTTCTCCGGTTATAAAATCATCCCTAAAAGCAGATAGGGTCTTTGAACCATTAGGCCCTGTACCTATTACAAGGAAACCTCCCTGTTCCACCCATCTTTTCAATGTATTATACTGATCATCACTCAATTTTGAGGAATCATAGTCATTCATGAAAATCACATTAAAAGCCCTCATAACATCCATATCTTCTGAAAAATTTTCTTCATTGAGATTGACGTTTCTCACACTAACATTTCCCTGAAGGCTTTGAAATGTGAATCCATTGAGATAATTTAAATTTGTGCTGTTATCGCTCATAATACCTGCCAGCATTACATTATTCGCTATGCCCAAATCAGTTCTAATATTTTGTTCAATAAGGGTCTTCTTCCCTTCCACAATCCTCAGTTTAGTGCTTAGCAAGGAAGAAGGTATTGGTATGTTCATTGTATATTTCTTTGTGGTATTCTTGGGATGGTTTATGGCTATTGCATAGACATTCACCCTGTCAACTCCTGCAGATCCAAAACTGCTTGGAATCTCTATTTGTATTTCTCCATCTATATCCTTCATGTTATTTTCTACAGTAATGGTTATGGGCGTTAAAAAATTGGCTCTATAAACTTTATCAAAACCTATTTCGGTGCTTATATTTATATCCTCTCCATCACCAAAAACGGGCAGCATGCCGCATATAAGCAAAAGGCTTGTAAACAGCGCAATAATCCACTTTTTCATCATCATACCTCCAAATACAGGTTCATTACATCCTTATTTTAGACGAAACATCCTTTAAAAAGTTACATGCTGGATATATTAATACTATTGTATAATACTTTTATATAATAAAATATACTCTAAAACTAGGAGGATTAACATGACTAAGGTACAGCTTCAAAAAGGTAAAGATAAGAGAATATTGGAAGGCCACCCATGGGTATATGACAATGAAATAGAAAAGCTTGATGGATCATATGAAAACGGAGATATAGTTGATGTATATAACTGGAAGAACAATTTCATAGGCAGAGGATACATAAACGACAACTCAAAAATAAGAATAAGAATATTGACCAGAAAGCAAGAAGATGTAAACAGAGACTTCTTTAAAAGAAAAATTCAGGATGCTTGGGAATATAGAAAAAGATTTGTGGATACATCAAGCTGCAGAGTGGTGTTTGGAGAAGCTGATTTCATACCTGGCCTTATCGTGGACAAATTTGAAGATTATCTGAGCATCCAGACCTTATCTCTAGGAATAGACAAATATAAAGACTTGATTGTAGATATATTGGATGAAATTCTTTCACCAAAGGGCATATATGAAAGAAACGATGTACAGATAAGAGAATTAGAAGGTCTGGATCAGAGAAAAGGATTTTTGAAAGGGCCTTTCGACACAAGGGTTCAGATAATGGAAAACGAAATAAAGATGATGGTGGATATAGAAAATGGGCAAAAAACAGGCTACTTCCTGGATCAAAGGGAAAATAGAGCTGCTCTAAAACCCTTGGTAAAAGGAGCTAAAGTCTTGGATACATTTACCCACACAGGAGGCTTTGCACTCCATGCAGCCTACTATGGAGCCAGTGAAGTCACTGCTGTAGATATATCAGAACATGCAGTGGAATATGTAGCCACCAATGCAGCATTAAACAATATGGAAGGAAAAATAAAGGTTATTCAGGCCAATGTATTCGATATATTGAAAGAGTATCAGCAAAAAGGTGAAAGATTTGATGTAATAATATTGGACCCTCCTGCCTTTTGCAAATCAAAATCCGCCCTTGAGGGGGCATACAGAGGCTACAAAGAAATAAACCTTAGAGCCATGAAAATAATAAATTCCGGAGGATTTCTAGTGAGCTGCTCATGTTCTCACTATATGTATCCGGAAATATTTCAAAAGATGCTGCTGGAAGCAGCAAAGGATGCCAAGAGAACTTTGAGAATAATCGAATCAAGGGTTCAGGCAAAGGATCATCCCATAGTATCCGGATATTATGAATCTCTTTACCTGAAATGCGTTATAATGCAGGTTTTGTAGGATTGTAATCGTTCTCCAGCATATATAGCTTCCACTGCCCATTTTCTTTTTTATAATACAAATACCATATTACAGGTACATCTTGGCCTTTAAGGGTTATCTCAACACCTGCCAAGGCTTTATCGCCTTCTATATAGCACCATCTTTGCCTGTAGTCTGCCAGGTTTTTATCCGTATCCATATACCCTTCTACCAAAAGGCCGTCACCTGTATATCTTATGAAGGATGAACCATCAGGGGATCTAATATAATCTGTTTCCTTTGCCAACAAAGAGACTACATTGCTTTCGTTTCTGGCAAAGCAACTGTTGATGAATTTTTTTGATATGTTTTCTATAGTTTCCTTGATAGGTTCATCCGATGATTTTTCAGCTACATTCCCTTCTTCATGCTTTTTCTCCATATCTTTATTGTCCATAATTTTCATATATAGTGAAGATTTTTTAATGATAGTTAATAGTTGTTCAAAATGCTCCCTATCTACCTTAAAACTCTTTCCAAAAAATACCAAGCAAATTGTTGCCATAAAGGCAATGTATATTATGATTATTTTCTTATTGAGTTTCATTTAATCACTCCTATGACTTTTTAAATATTATCCCCAATTCTCTATTGTTTTTTATTATCAAATATCTCCATTTTTCCATTCTTTTCAAAATCTACTACGAAGTAAGAAGATAAAATCCTAACATATTAGCTATCCCTAAAGAATAATATTAAAAGGAAAAGCACAGGGAAAAGAGGGGACTATTATGCAAATCTTAAACACAAACACTGGAAAAGGCATCTTGACCAGAGGACTTACAGAAAAAGAAGCCATGGAAAAGCTAAAAAAACACGGATTCAACGAACTTAAAAAGAAAAACAAAAAAAGCCCTACAGCCATTTTTATTGAGCAGTTTAAAAACCTTATGACCCTTGTACTTATAGGTGCTTGTCTCATATCCTGGTTTTTTGGCGAGAAAGCTGACTCCATAACCATATTGGCAATAATAGTTCTGAATTCCATACTTGGATTTATACAAGAATATAAGGCTGAAAGATCCATTGAAGCTTTGATGGAGCTTTCTGCTCCGGGAGCCAAAGTAGTCAGAGAAGGCAAAGTATCCTACATAAATGCTAAATATGTGGTTCCTGGAGATTTGGTAATAATTGAAGCCGGTGATAGAATTCCTTCTGATGGAATAGTTCTTGAAAGCACAGGTCTTATGGTGGATGAATCCATCCTTACAGGCGAATCAATGCCTGTTGAAAAATCATCCAGAAACTCGGATTGGGTCTATATGGGAACCATGGCTACATCAGGAAAGGCCAAAATAGTTACATATTCCACCGGTATGAATACTGAGATGGGCAAGATAGCAAGCATGCTTCAGGATATACCTGATGAATTTACACCTCTTCAAAGGAGATTGGAGCAGCTGGGCAAATATATTGTTGCTGTATGCCTTATCATATGCGCAGTGGTTTCGATAACAGGAATATTAAGGGGGGAAGACCCATATAACATGCTCCTGACAGGCATAAGCCTTGCAGTGGCAGCCATACCCGAAGGACTGCCTGCAATTGTGACCGTGGCCTTAGCCATAGGGGTCCAGAGAATGTATAGAAGAAATGCTCTTGTTAGAAAGCTGCCGGCAGTAGAAACCCTTGGAAGCACCACTGTAATTTGCTCCGACAAAACCGGGACTCTGACTCAAAACAAAATGACTGTAAAGAAAATTTATGTAGATGATAAAATCATAGAACCTCAAGGAAATCGTTTCTCTTCCACAGAATCATTAAAATTCCTATTCACTGCTTCTTCGGTGTGCAGCGATGCATTTTATGAGGAAAGGATGATGTCTGAACCAGAAGCCACAGGAGATCCTACTGAGCTTGCCATACTTAAAGCTGCATGGAGCTCTGGCATTAAAAAATCCAACCTCAATAAGGAATATAAGAGAATCCATGAAATACCTTTTGATTCCAATAGGAAGAGAATGACGGTGGTAGTCAGAAGAAAAAACGGCGAGTCCTTCGTATTTGTCAAAGGCGCTGTAGATGTGATTTTGGATTTATGTACAAAGTATTATAGCGCCAGAGGGGAAAGAATCATGACCTCTATGGATAGGAAAGCCATCCTGACAGCAAACGAAAAAATGGCTTCCTCTGCTCTAAGAGTTCTGGGCACAGCCTATAAAAAGTTTGACGGAATCCTTGACAATAATTCCATTGAAAAAAACCTAACATTTATCGGCATGATGGGAATGATTGACCCACCAAGGCCTGAAGTGGCTAAAGCCGTTGAAACCTGCATAATGGCCGGTATAAGACCCGTAATGATAACAGGAGATCACAAATTGACTGCAGCGGCTATAGGTAAGGAATTAGGCATATTGACTTCAGAGAATCAGATACTTACAGGCAATGACTTGGATAAACTCAACGATAACCAGTTGAAAAAGGCTTCTGCCAACACCGCAGTATATGCAAGAGTATCTCCCAAGCACAAGTTGAGAATAGTAAAAGCTTTAAAATCCTTGGGACATACAGTAGCCATGACAGGAGATGGGGTAAACGATGCGCCTGCCATTAAAGAAGCAGACATAGGCATAGCCATGGGCATAACAGGTACGGATGTAACTAAAGAAGCTTCCTCCATGATATTGCTGGATGATAATTTCTCCACCATTGTGGCTGCAGTGGAAGAAGGAAGAATCATATATGACAATATAAGAAAATTTATTCGTTATCTGTTATCCTGCAATATTGGAGAAGTGCTCACCATGTTTCTGGCTTCCCTTTTGTATTTGCCCACACCCCTTATTCCCATTCAAATATTATGGGTTAATCTGGTGACCGATGGGCTTCCAGCTATGGCTCTAGGGGTAGACCCTCCCGACAGAGATATAATGTTTAGAAAGCCAAGAGGGAAAAAAGAGAGCATATTTTCCCATGGTTTAGGTTTTAAGATAATTATGAGGGGAATAGCCATTGGATTTGGTACATTATCAGTTTTCGCTCTCATGCTTTATTTGACCTACAACGATATAATAAGGGCAAGAACCTGTGCCTTTGCATCGTTGGTATTGTCTCAGCTTTTCTTCGTATTTGAATGTCGCTCAGAACACAGATCCATACTGAGAATAAATCCCTTAACCAATATGTGGCTTGCTCTCGCTGTTTTATGTTCCTTAGGGCTTCTGCTAATGGTTATATATGTTCCCTTCTTCCAGCCCATCTTCAGTACGGTGCCTTTGGGATGGATAGAATGGGTAATTGTAGTTACTATGTCTTTTTTGTGGACTTTGCTATCTATATTTACAACAAGGAAAAAGAAATAAAATGTTTGTATGTCCATCGAGATTCCTCTGGTTCCTTATTTGAATCATTTAAAGACACTAAAAATAGCGCCTAGATACCATCGCTAATTGGACTAAGCATATGTTCAGTTCATAAAGGCTATTGATTTTAGTATCTCTAAAGCTCATATCCCAAGAAATTTCCAACGCCTCCATGCCCTGAAAGGCTTGATCAGCATGGAGGCTGCGCTAGGACAAATTGCGAATCGAAGGACAGGAGGTCCTTTCTTCGCCGTTAGAATTCTCTTTTAGATAAGTATTAGAGTTGCAATATCATATATCCCATAGATTGACATATGCCACTATAGTATATGTTGCGATTGCAAATAAAAAGCCCCAGAGACATACCCTAGTTGTCAGCACGCGCCACAAAGCCCGTAACAAGGCGGAATAGGAATCCCCTAAGCTACACCACAAATCTATCTTCGAAGTTGATAATATATCTTCCCCAGATTCATCATAAATCCCAGCAAAGCCTCATTGCGATGCACCCTGGGGCAGGGTTCCGGTTTATGGGGTTTTGCTCTTTTCATTCTTATTAAATAATCTTCCAATCTGGATCTGTCGTTCATTATGCCATCCAGACTGAATAACGAAAAATCCTCTACACCGCATTTCTTTAAAATACCTATATCCTTTTCAAACTCATCCAAGGACTCATAGTAAGGCTCATTTCCCAACTTTCCTATGTTTGTAAGGCCAACGGATACCGCAAGCTTATCCTTTAGTATCTCTTTAAGATAGGAAACCTGATGATATATGAGGTAATCCACATTTACCTTTTTATATTTTCCCAACTCATTTCTCATCATGGTGGCATAATACATCAGATTGTACTTATCCCAAGGCACTTGAAAGACAGGTATTTCTAACGCATTCTGCATAATCTCGCTTCCGAATCTCAGGTCATAGTAGCTGTGGCGGATACATGTGGCATATCCTTCCAATCCCTTTTCCTTGATATATGCAGCAGCCTCCTTTAAAACATTCAATGAGTTTCTAAACCTCTTTTTATTCAAATTTGATGTCAACATTTTGCCGTATGCAATCAAGGGCTCCAATTTGTGCCTTGGTGAAGCAATACGCCGTACATCCTCAATAGGAGACTCCATATCTATACAAAATCCTTTAATGCTCAGACCTCTCTTGTCGATCTCACCCAGAAGCTTCTTTATATAATCATAAAAATTCATCGCATTTCGTTCATTTATCCAATATCCCATATCATCTGAAAGGGTAGCCCAAATAGAAACTGGAACATGATTTCTATTATAGATTTCCAGCATCTTATAAAAATCCGGACTATCCTCACCATATCCCAATCTATAATTCAAAGATACATCATGATCTTTAAAAACCTCAAGTATATGACTGCTGCATACATCTAAAGGTTTTGCAAATTCGCACCAAATTCTAGTATTCATGCAATCCTCCATTTTAGCTAGTATAAAGTTATTATTATCATTATGAAAGTTTATAAACCCCAATATGCTATGTAATATTTTGAAGCTGGCTAAATAACCGTCCGTATTATATAATAATCTTGAAAAAAACTAGAAAAGGGTGCAGTATGGAAAAGTCATATAAAATGATAAAACAATATGCTGAAGCTTCTTTCGTGGAGCGAAAATCTCGCTTCATATCTTATGCCATGCCTATTACAACAGAGGAAGAAGCGATCCAAATTCTCAATACCATAAGAAAAAAGCATTATGATGCCACTCATAATTGCTATGCTTACATATTAGGCGAAAATGCTGAAGTGCAAAGGTCTAGCGATGACGGAGAACCTTCCGGTACAGCAGGAGTACCCATATTGGAAATTTTGCGAAAGGAAAGCCTCACTAATACAATAGTTATTGTAACTCGATATTTTGGTGGGATACTTTTGGGTGCAGGAGGCCTTATAAGAGCTTATGCCGAAGGAGCAAAAATGGCTGTTTCGGCAGCAGGAATCATTGAGGTCAAGAAATTCTCATTCTTTTCGGTACACATTGATTATAGCTATCTAGGTAAAATTCAACACGAAGCCATGAAAAGGGAATATATAATCCTTGATACCAATTACACTGATATGGTGCAAATCACCTTCCTCATACCTCCTGATTTAAAAGATGCTCTAACGGAAGATATAAACAACTGGACCAATGGTAATGTACTTATCGAACACTTGAAGGATGATATGGTAAAGGTTGACCTTGATACAGGCAAACCTGTTCAGTTAGGCTAAGTCCGCCATGGACTAGCCTTATTATTATTTGATATAATCTTCTGCTGAAAAAAATTGCATCAATAATTATACCAATAGTTGTTATAATAATCGTAATTTCTTCTCCTTCTTCTTCGCCTTCTTCTCGCCAAATTTGTCAGGAGCAATACTCCTACCAGGTCCCTCAGTAGACTCCTACTGCCATATTGTCTTCCTTCCCAATGTTCTTTCATATCCGGCATGTCAGCAATAACTCTATCATATATTCTGTCTCCCAATCGATCCATCATTTCTTTCTCAGGATGGCCATCGTACAAAGGGCTTTCCTCAGTCTCCATCTTATCCAGTTCTCTATCGATATATGGCATAATCTTTTTGCAGCTGTCAGGATATAAGGAATCAAAATATTCGTCATCTCTGTCGTCTTCAGCAAAAATATCCTCCATGTTTCCTGCCATATCATAATCCATATACATATTTGAATATGCTTGAGGGTACATGGTTGGATTCATCGCCCAATTCATATTGTTCATCAAAGGACACATCATCATTTTATTCACAAACCCACCTCCAATACATTACTTATATCAATATATGTTGGTAATGTTTTCCTGTGCATGTTCATATTTATTTCTGACAAGCCTAAAAATAATACATGATTTTATTTCCGCTAATATTTTTTGTTGAAACATACAGAATAATTAATAGTCATGTCACAAAAGAATGGAGGAAATCATATGAACAACAATCCTCAAATAGAGGCAAAGAACCTATCAATCCTTGAAGATCAGCTTAATTATGAAGCATTAGCCGTTAAGAAATATAGACAGGCTGCTCAACAGTGCACCAACCAGGAGCTTACTACAATCTGCAATGATGCAGCCGCCAAACACAAAGCTCATTTTGACCAGCTATTGGGCTATCTAAATTCTCATAAATAGGAGGAAAGATTTATGAACAACAATCCACAACTTACGGACCAGGATATAATGAATGACCTTCTTGCCATGGAAAAGCAGATTGCATCAGCTTACAATACTGGAATAACCGAGGCCTCATGCCAGAATCTTAGAAAAACCCTTACAGATAATCTGCTTGACACTCAGCAGCTGCAATATACCATATTTGATACCATGAAAAGAAAGGGCTGGTATCAGACTAAAGACGCCCAAGATCAAGATGTGAATAATGCAAAAAGCAAATATACCAACATAAAAAATGAATTATAATATTTATGCAAAGCCATGGATGATTCAGTCATCATCTATGGTCTTTTCTTTTCATAAATTTTAGATTAGAATTATTACAATGACTATATAACTATCTTATGAGGAGATGGACATGTATAAAGATAATAAGAATGAACCTAAAAATAGCAGCCTAGATAAAGCTCTATATCTTCTGAGCTTTTATAGTCATCAAAAAGATACTTTGGGATTAAGCGAGCTATCAAGATTGTCAGGCATACCAAAAGCCACCGTATATAGGATATTGTCCACCATGGTTGATAGAGGCTATTTGCTAAAGGTTGATGTGATGGGGAAGGAAAGCCAGTATAAATTAGGCTATAAATTCTTAGAGCTTGGAAATATAGTCAGCAGCAACTTGGAGCTTAAGGCTGTTGCAAAGCCTTATATGGAGAAAATAAAAAAATCTATAAACGAAAGTTCTCAAATCGTAGTTAAAAGCGGCAATGAAGCAATATATATAGAAAAACTGGAATGTGACAGACCTGTAAAAGCCTATACAGCAGTGGGAAAGAGAGCACCTCTCTATGCAGGAGCCTGTCCAAGAGCCATTCTTTCCTTTCTGCCCGATGAAGAAATCTACAATATTCTAAATAGCGTGGAACTGGTAAAGTACGCTAAAAACACAGTTACAGATATAGATGAAATATGGAAATTAATAAAAGAAGCAAGAAAATTGGGATATACAATAAGCTACAGCGAATTGGCTGATGAGACCTTTGCCATAGGTGCTCCCATAAGGGATCATAAAGGTGATGTAATTGGATCCTTAAGCATTGTAGGACCTGAAAGCCGCTTGAATGAAAAGACCAGAGATCTTTACATATCAGAAGTATTAAAAGCAGCAGAAGAAATATCGGCATCCTTAGGATACCATAAATAAAAAAGACATGCAGAATTGTATGTCTTTTTTTGATATATCATCCATATTCCATGTATATAATATAACGAATAGTCTTAACATTGATAATTTTTTAACATTGAAGGTTTTTTTAACTGATTATAGAATCTTTAACTCAAAATATAAAACTATGGTTCGCATAATGAACCGTAGAAAAGGAGGAGTATTATGCCAAAATATGTTGACCTAAACAGCGATGTTGGAGAAAGCTTTGGAACCTACAAGCTTGGTCTTGACGAAGAAGTGCTGAAACATGTCACATCAGTGAACATTGCCTGTGGCTGGCATGCAGGAGACCCCTTGATCATGGAGAAGACAGTGAAGATGGCTCTTGGCAATAAACTAGGAATAGGTGCCCACCCAGGCTATCCAGACCTCATGGGCTTCGGAAGGAGAAATATGGACATAACACCAAAGGAAGCAAGAGTATATATGCTCTATCAATTGGGAGCCTTGCATGCCTTTGCTCAAGCAGCAGGTACAAAACTCCAGCATGTTAAACTCCACGGTGCCTTCTATAATACAACATCTGTAAAACCAGAACTTGCGGAAGAAATAATAAACGGAATATTAGATTTTGATAAAAATATAATTTTGATAAAAATATAATATTGTTGGCATTATCCGGAAGCTATATTGCAAAAAGAGCCATGGAAAAAGGCCTGAAAGTAGCTCAGGAAGTATTCGCAGACAGAGCATACAATCCAGACGGCACATTGGTATCCCGCAAACTTCCCGGCTCAGTAATTCATGATAAAAATGAAGCAATCGAAAGAGTCAAAAAAATGGTCTTGACAGGGAAAGTTACTGCCATTGACGGAACAGAGATTACGATAGTCGCAGACTCCATATGCGTACATGGAGATAACCCTGAGGCTGTAAACTTTGTAGAAACAATAAGAAATAACCTCCATGAAGAAGGAATTCAACTTAAACCCCTCAGTGAATTCATAAAGTAATGTCAATTTCATACTGGAAAATATAACAATGAAATTGGAGAGGAGTCGGAATTATGAAGAATAAAAACTTATCGGTTTTGTTCGGTGCTGCATTCTTAATGGCTACATCTGCCATAGGCCCTGGTTTCCTGACCCAAACAGCAGTTTTTACAGAACAATTAAAAGCTGATTTTGGTTTTGTTATCTTAACATCTGTCATATTGTCACTTATCGCCCAGCTAAATGTTTGGAGAGTAATAGGCGTATCCGGCATGAAAGGCCAGGAAATTGCAAATACTATACTCCCTGGTCTAGGTTATTTCATAGCATTCCTCGTGGCCTTGGGCGGCCTTGCATTTAACATCGGAAATGTAGGTGGCGCCGCTATGGGTTTAGAAGTATTATTGGGATTAGATTTAAAAATTGGAGCAATTATATCTGCTGTATTGGCAATATGCATATTCCTGTACAAGGAAGCAGGAAAAGCTATGGATAAACTTACACAGATGCTCGGTGGAATAATGATATTGCTGGTGGCGTATGTTGCCATAACAACTAAACCTCCGGTAGGAGAAGCGATAGCAAGAACCTTCGTTCCTACACAAATCCCTATGCTTGCCATCATAACTCTTGTAGGTGGAACTGTTGGCGGTTACATAACATTCTCAGGAGGGCACAGACTTTTGGACGCCGGTATAAAGGGAAAGGATAATTTAAAAGACATTACCAACTCTTCCTTGATGGGAATGGGCATAGCAGCTATAATGAGAATCCTGTTATTCCTTGCCGTGTTAGGTGTAGTGTCCAAAGGCATGGCATTGGATCCTGCCAGCCCACCGGCATCTGCTTTCAAACTTGGTGCAGGAATTGTTGGCTACAAGTTCTTCGGATTTGTAATATGGGCTGCTGCTCTGACTTCTGTAGTAGGTGCTGCTTACACATCTGTTTCATTCCTTACAACTTTTGCAAAGGTTATTGAAGACAATAAGAATAAATGGATAATAGGATTTATAGTTATATCAACACTGGTATTTGTTACTATAGGTCAACCTGTTACACTATTGGTAATAGCAGGCTCCCTCAATGGTCTCATACTACCCGTCACCCTGGGAACCATACTTATAGCTTCTGTAAATGAAAATGTTGTTGGAGATTACAAGCATCCAAAATGGCTGCTTATACTAGGAATACTGGTAGTATTGATCACACTGTATCTTGGAATCAATTCACTGAAAGGTATTGCTCAATTATTCCAATAGACTAAAACGGTGGTGAAATAATGTACGAAAAAGCAAGATTTTTGCCTGCTGGAGACAAATCCCTCATCATAGAATTTGGTGACAGCATAAGTCCAGAGATAAACAAAAAGATAAGAGATATGTATTTAGCCATAGAGAAATCCGGATTAGATGGGATTATAGAAATGGTTCCCACCTATAGATCTATTCTCGTTTCTTATAACCCATTAAATATTATTTATGAAGATCTTTGCCATAAGCTCAGAGAATTAGAAGATAATCTAAACGACAGCGGCTCAGAACCTGCAAAGGTAGTAGAAATTCCAACAATATACGGTGGGGATTATGGTCCCGACATAGAGTTTGTTGCTCAACATAACGATTTATCGGTGAATGAAGTTATAGAGATTCACAGTTCCAGGGACTATTTGATATATATGCTGGGATTCACACCCGGCTTCCCTTATCTTGGAGGCATGTCTGAAAAAATTGAAACTCCAAGGCTGAAAACCCCTAGAACCAAAATCCCAGCAGGTTCTGTAGGCATAGCAGGCAAGCAGACAGGCATATATCCCATTGACAGCCCCGGCGGATGGCAGCTTATTGGCAGAACTCCCGTTAAACTCTTTGATCCCTTTGCTGAACCTCCTGTGCTGCTGAATCCAGGAGATTACGTGCGATTTGTACCCATAGATGAAAAAGAGTACAAATACATATTAAAGCAAGTTGAAGAGAATAAATTCACAGTAAACATTGCTTTACTTGATAAGTAAGGAGTAATGGTTATGGATATGATAAAGATTATAAAACCAGGACTTTTAACAACTATTCAGGATAACGGGAGAATAGGTTTTCAGAGATACGGCATACCTGTAGCAGGAGCTATGGACGATTTTGCTTTTCGAGTTGCCAATATACTGGTTGGCAACGATGAGCATGAAGCAGTTCTTGAAGCCACATTTATGGGACCAATCATTGAGATAGGATTTGATGGGTTTATTGCTATAACTGGAGCCAACATGTCTCCCAAACTAAATGAAAAGAATATTCATATGTGGAGAAGCATTGAGGTCCATAAAGGAGATCAATTGAGCCTTTCGGGTGCTATAGAAGGTTTGAGAACATATATAGCCTTTGGAGGTGGCATTGGAGTTCCGGAAATAATGAAAAGCAAATCCACCTATGTGAGGGGATCGCTAGGTGGTTATAATGGAAGAAAACTGATGGAAGGCGATGAAATACCTATCGATGCTTCCAAATCAAAAGCAAAGGTAGGAAGATATATTTCTCCTGGATACATCCCCAGATACAACAATAATAATGTTGTAAGAGTAGTATTGGGACCCCAGGATGACCATTTCTCACCTGAAGCCATAGAAACTTTCCTAAACTCGGAATACAAAATTACCGCGGAAGCAGATAGAATGGGATATAGGCTGGAAGGACCCAAACTCACCCATGTAAAAGGCCCGGATATAATATCTGATGGAATAGTGTCCGGATCAGTGCAGGTTCCCGGCCATGGTTCCCCAATTGTCATGATGGCAGACAGGCAGACAACAGGAGGTTACACAAAGATAGCAACAGTCATATCTCCTGACCTTCCCATAATGGCCCAAATGGGTCCCGGTGATACTGTGCGGTTTAAAAAGGTAAGCGTTGAGGAAAGTCAGAACATACTTTTCGAATACGAGGAAATCATAAGCAATATAAAATATAGGGTGGAAAACAGCTTCATCATCCAAGAAACAGACAAATTATACAATATAACAATAAAAAAACTATAGACTGATAATACCCGGCAAGAGAAATGCCGGGTTATTTTCTTCTTGTGGTATAATATGCATATCATAGACAAAAGGAGGTCTGAACATGGTAAGATATGATATAAACATGCCTTGCTTATCTGAAGAAGAAAATAGCATATTAAGAGATAAGACCGTCGCCGTTGTTGGCTGTGGAAGCCTAGGAGGCTATATAATAGAAATGCTGGGCAGACTGGGAGTAGGCAAAATTATCGCTGTTGACGGAGATGTATTCGAAGAATCAGATCTAAACAGACAAATGCTTTCCAATGTGGAGAATATGGGGAAACCAAAGGCATTGGAAGCCTGGGAGCGTATGAAGCTAGTCAATCCTGATGTAGAGTTATTACCTGTATATAACCTAATCGATGATAACAATGCCATAACCATATTGCAAAAAGCCCAGGTGGTAGTAGACGCTTTGGATAATGTAAAAGGGAAAATGGCTCTGCAAAAAGCCTGTGAGGAGTTAAAAATACCTTTAGTATATGGTGCCATATCCGGTTGGCATGCACAAATAACCACTATTTTCCCTGGAGACAAATCTCTCGATAAAATATACTCTGATGCAAAAGAAACAAAAAATCCCCATGGCAATCTGTCCTTTACCCCTGCTTTGGCAGCTTCCATGGAGGTTTCAGAAGTATTAAAACTCCTCATAGGAAGAGGTGATCTGTTGAAAAGCAAAATGCTCTCCATAAATCTATTAAATAACAGCTTTGAAATTACAAAACTCTAATATACACCCATATCTATGCCTGATTTTATCACTCTAGTTACTCTTATGTCTTCATTGAATATGATTATATCAGCTATGCAACCTTTTGCCAGAACTCCTCTGTCTTTCAGTTCCAAAAGTCTGGCAGGGTTGCCAGCTGCCATGGCTACTGCCTGTGGAACTGTGATGTTAAGGAATTCCTTCACATTCCTTACAGCCCTGTTCATGGTGAGGGTGCTTCCTGCTAATTGTCCACTGATCACTCTTGCAACACCATTTTTTACATTTACCTTCTGTCCCCCCAATGTGTATTGCCCATCCACCATACCTGCTGCCATCATGGAGTCCGTAACGAGAATCAGATTTTCAAATCCCTTTAATCTTGCCAGAATTCTCAATGCTGCAGGATGTACATGGACACCATCAGCTATAATTTCAGCCATAATATCAGAATCCATTACAGCGCCTAAAGCTCCTGGCTCTCTGTGAATAAAACCCTTCATACCGTTAAAAGTATGGGTACTACTTTTTACTCCCCATCCTATGGCTTTTTCTGCTTCCTCATAATCCGCATTTGTATGACCCATGGAGGCTACAATATTTCTCTCCTTCAAATATTCTATAAGCTCATGGGCTCCTTCCAACTCCGGAGCCAGGGTCACCACTTTCACAAACTCTTCATCTTCTCCACACTTTTTTCTAAAACTCTCAACAGATGGCTTCTCGATATATCCTGGGTTTTGAGCACCCTTGTATTGGAAAGAAATAAAAGGGCCTTCCATGTGAATTCCCAATATATCAGCACCACATACATTGCAGGAAGCTCTATTGGCTTCCCATATAGTTTCCCGGATCTTGCCTGAACTCTCAGTCATGGTAGTGGCTAAAAATCCTGTAACACCAGTGCTGAGCAAAAATCTGGATATATTCATCAAAGATTCATAGGTATTGGTCATTATATCAAAACCATTGCATCCATGAATGTGTATATCTATAAAACCAGGAGACACATACTGGCCTTGGGCATCAATTATTTCAGCCTCATCGGGCACTGTATTGCAAATATCAAGTATCCTGTCGCCTTCTATCAACACAACTTTCTTTTCAACAGACTGATCCACTATAACCTTACCGTTTACTATTGCCAGCATGTATCCCACCTGCAATCATCTAATTTCTATTCTCCTCCAATGACCTCTTCTATATCGTATGATCATTAAGGTAGCCTCTACTGCGTACTGTACTGCAGTAGCAGCCCAAACATGGCTTATACGCCCTTTTATTAAGAATACGATGGCGAATATCAAAGGCAGCCTGAACATGAAGTTGGTAACCAGAAATATCCTGAAGGGGCCTTTGGTATCGCCTGCTCCCTTTAAGGCACCGGACATAACCATGGCTATGGCTATGGGTATCTGCTCAAAGGCACCTACCCTGATGGCCTTGGAAGCTTCCAACACTGAACCCATATCAGTGCTGAAAAAGCTCATTATAGCATAAGGGAAGAAAAAAAATGCCAAACCTACCAGACCCATCATCAATGCTGCATAAAATACAGATCTCTTAGCCACTTTTTCAGCCATATCGTAATCTCCTGCTCCCAAGCTCTGGCCTACCAAAGCGGCAGCCGCTACAGCAAATCCATTTCCTGGCATAAAGGATAGGGATTCGGCGGCTACAGCCAGAGAATTAGCAGCAAAGGCAACAGTTCCCAATTGAGCTATCCAGAATGAAGACAGCAGTCTGCTTCCTTCATTCATAAAGGTTTCCATTCCTGCAGGTATGCTTAAATCTATTAATGTCTTCATGGGTTCTCTCTTAAAATTAAACATGTTTCTTCTTCGCAACTTAAAATCTTTGCTGCCCTTTATTAGATAAGTCAAGCATATCATAAAACCTACGGCCTGGGACCCTGCAGTAGCTATAGCAGCCCCATTCGCTCCCAACGCAGGTAAGCCAAACTTACCAAATATCAAAACATAATCTCCCACAATATTGGTTATATTGGTTGTCATCGCAGCCACCATTGGTATCACTGTATTTCCCGTGGCTCTTATGATGGAATTGGATATTATCATGGGTATGACGAAAAAAGCCCCTACAAAAACAATTCTGCTATAATTTGATCCAATACTTATGACATCCGGATCATCCACAATAATACCAAATATGGACTCTGCAAACACAATACCCAAAACACCGATGATAAAAGCAGCTATTATTCCTATGCTTAATGCAAGACCGGCTATGTATTCCGCCCTTTCGGTATCCTTCGCTCCTATGTTTCTGGCTACCAAGGCAGTGGCACCTATACCTATGGCACTCATGATATTGCTCAGGGTAAACATCATCTGGGCTCCTAAGTTTACACCTGCAATATCAGCCGCTGTAAGTCTCCCCACCATGGCTGTATCTGCTGTCCACACAATAGTATTGGACAACATCTCTCCTATTGCAGGTATGGCCAATGCAAAAATTCTTCTGTCAACTTTTTTATCTATCAGTGTCATAAATTCCTCCAAAATGTAGATTTATAAAGGATTATAAACCTTTTTCCTACTATTATATCAAATTCCAGTTTATACTCCAAGAAAAAAGGTTGCTTAACAACCTTTTTGTCAGGAAATCTATGGTTCTTTGAAATAGATACTTTTCCTCCTAACCACCCATCTTTGGCGACAGATGGAATCATTTCTTGGCAGTCTGGTCATGCAATATCATTCAGTTTTAATGCGTTTTATCATATACTCATATATTTCCTTTGCCATAGCCCGATATGTAACCTGTACTGACGACTGGCTTCCCAAGCTCATGACCACCATTATATAAGGATTGCCTTCAAGATATATTATCCCCGCATCGTTATATACTCCATAGGAATTGGTACCTGTCTTATGGGCTACAGGAGATCTGTATCCTATACCTTGCGGAAGCCTGTTGCTGTATATATTGTTTCTCAACGATTCATCAAAATATTTGCTATTAGCCTCTCCAAAAGCTTTTCCCTCATAAAGCAAATCAAGTATTCGCCCCAAATCCTTGGGCGTAGTCCTAGGCCCTCTGCTTATGCCATATCTTTCAATGTTGCTTTTATAGGACATGGCAGCTGCAGGGCCTATCTCACTATAAACATAAGTGTTTTTAAGACCCAGTTCTTGAAATACTTCATTGAGCTTCACATTTCCAAAATGTCTCAGCAGAGTATTAAAATACTCGTTTACCGAATGGGTTATCATCTTGTATGTCAGCTTTTTCATATTGTATTTGGTGCCTGTTACCTCGTCTGTATATTCCCTGTCTATATCCAGTTCTCCTATATTATTCAAATAATATACTGCTGCAGCAGCTGCCATCTTGCATGTAGAAGCCGTCTGGAAAAAACCTTCCCCTTCATATTCATTAGAAAGTTTGCTCCCATTGTAATCATACTCATAACCAGTTTTCAATTCCTTTATATATATGCCGATGATTCCTTTGCCACCATTTTTTACAAAATTGCCAAGATGCTTTTTTACTATGTTATCTATATCAACATAAAATTGCTTTTCCTCTTCAGTCATTTCCTTCTCCTCTTCATGATCCTCCTGCCAATCAGGATCACTGACCAAACCTTCAAATGGAATCTTATTCTTTTCATCAACCTCATCTATGCTTTTATTTTGTTGAGATGTGATTGCTGCATCAGGTTCTGCATCCACATAAAAGCAGGGAATGAAAGCCCAATTAAACAACAATAAAAAGGCAATAAAAATAATCCATGACCTTTTCCAATTCATCATACCACCCAGCCTTCCAACATATTAATAAGCAAAATTACTTCTGAACTTTAAATATGCTTGGGACTGGAGATATATTACAAAGAATCTACAAAAGAAAAGAAAAACCGAAGCAACAATACTCCGGTTTGGGGGATAAATTATATGTTTAATTAGAATTGGAACTCTCTGTCCACATACTTGCTTAATAATTTTGCAGAAGCCGCTATATCTCCCATATTTACCATGCTGTTAGGCCCATGAGGATATCTGGTTACTATTGAAATACCGCTGGCTCTTACACCATAATTGGACAAGTTTATTGAGCTGGCATCTGTGCCACCTTTGGCTATTACATCATATTGATATTTTATGTTATTCTCTACGCAGCATTTCACCATCTCACTTACAAGATACTCGTCACAGATTACAGATGGGTCTGATATCTTTATACCTGTTCCATCTCCCAATGTATTGCTTCCTTCCAAGTCACAGGGATAATCATGAGCAGGTGTAATATCAACTGCTATACCAATATCGGGCTGTATTCTCTCTGCTG
Organism: Lutispora thermophila DSM 19022; assembly: GCF_900142105.1. GTDB lineage: Bacteria > Bacillota > Clostridia > Lutisporales > Lutisporaceae > Lutispora > Lutispora thermophila. The sequence goes on along the minus strand of NZ_FQZS01000015.1, from coordinate 19,148 downwards.
TAACCTTTGATCCTCTGCATCCCAACTCTTCCTGTACAGTGAATACAAGATATACATCATTATATGGAGTCCCCATCTCCATAAGAGCCTTAATCAATACATAGCAACCAGCTCTATTGTCCAGAGCCTTTGCAGTTACATTATTTCCCTTGAGCTCTTCGTAGGGACCTATATAGCTTGCCACATCGCCTACTTTAACAAACTCCATGGCTTCTTCTTTGGATTTGGCACCAATATCTATGCAAAGCTTTGTGAAATCTCCTTTTACATTCTCCATGGGAATAGTGCTGTTTACTATGCCTACTACTCCATTTCTAAATTTGACTCTGCTCATATATGTGGTATCAGGCCACAAGAATCCCAATGTCTTAAACTTAATAAAACCTGAAGACTCTATCTTTGTAACCTGAATGCCGATTTCATCCATATGGGCGGCAGCCATTATTTTTTTCTTGTTTTCACCATAGCCTTTCTTGTACACAATAAGATTGCCTATAGCATCTACTATTATATCATCAGCATAATTCTTAACTTTATCTTTTATATAGTCTCTAACTTCCTTCTCGTAACCGCTTACCCCAAATGTTTGGGTTAACTCCTTCAACAACATCTCAGTCACCTCTCAAATCATTCTTTATTGTTCTTCATCAAAATACTCTTCTCTACCCAATGTACTTTATTCATAAGGGGATGACGAAGTTCTATAGCACCTTCTACAGGACATTCCATTACACAACAACCACAGTACCAGCATTCGCCTGGATAGGCAACTATAGGATGTTTACCTTTCTCCGGATTTGGAATGAATATGTCCACCTGGCATACTTCCATGCATCTATTGCATCCTATGCATTTGCTACTATCATAAATTATCGGATTTGCTGCAGGCATTTCTCTCATTACCTATCACCCCTTATATATAATCTTGATTGTGCTTCTCATAATTCTCTTTCAAATCACCAAAATAGTTGACAGGCACTTCCCTTGTGACGACCTTACCATCGTATTGTTTTATTACTATTAGTTTTTCCTTTGAAGAATCATCTTCTATGCTGTCACCTCTTACGAAACACAATGACTTCATGCTTATCTTTCTTGCCAGTGAAGCTTCTATTATTATCTTAGATACCGTCAATATGTCAAATACCTCCAAAAGCCTTATCAACTCATGTGGATTGTATGCGAAAGTCTGTGGTATTATATTCTCTTCATACTCCTTAAGTCTGGATAATCCTACTTTCAACAAATCATCATATTTAATTTCACCACAGTAATTCTGCATTGTCTTTGCTATAGCCATATTTAATTCTTTCCAACCGATGCCCCTTTCAGAATCATTTTTCAATGGAGCATATACTCTTCTCTTTTCATCTTCTACTTGCTTTTTGTCCCAATGCTTCAACTCATTGACTTTTGCATATTTTGCGGCATGTCTTCCAGCATAATAGCCTGTAGCAGCAGCATGTCCATAGCAATCCGAAGCATATAAGGCATCTCCTGCTACATATAAGCCATCAATGTTTGTACCCAATGTCCAGTCATTGAAGAATCCTCCCGGCAGACCGAACAGCTGCCTCTCCTGTGGTAAGAAGCTGGCTGAAGTCCATCCTGCACCATAGCACTGCAATACATGTTTGCTAGGATCAAAACCTTGTCTAGTATAGTTTTGATAAATAGGCACCTTAGTTTTGCCTTCCTGTCCCACCATCATACCCCATATTACCTTTCTCTCTTCTTCAGGCAAGTCTGTTAAATCTGCATAAAAAGGAAGCTTATAGCCCTCCTCTATCATTTTTGAGAAAGGAAGGGTCTCAGGACCTTCTATTTCGTATTTTGGAAAATCAATTCCTCCACCTTTCATAAAGAACTTCTGTCCTTTGGCAGGTCTGAACCTATCTTTAACGTCCTTCAATATGTTCCCATCCCTGTCTGCATAAGGAATTTCCTTGCCTCTTGAATCAATGATAGAAGCTGCATACCAAGTGTTGTGGTTGTTGCCGGCTCCATAGGGAGGATAACTCCTGCCGGCGGCAGAAAATTCTGCCCGCACAGACTTTTCCATCATGGTAAATTCAGCACCGGCTCTCCATCCCATGGCATGTCCATCTCCAATGCATTGAGGCGGTCTGAACTCGCATAGGCCCGGCAATTCCGCAGAAAAAAGCCATATCCTTGCGGGTCTTGACATACATATGATGCTGGATTTTGCATTGAATATATAGAATTTGCCTGTTCTGGTATGAATACCTGTGGCACCCACGCATCTTGCACCCTGAATTCCATCTTCCGTCAGCAGAGATGTTACCATTACCCTATCTACAATATTAACGCCTAACCTCTTGAGTTCCTTATACATGGCAGGTTTGAATGTGGTTCCCCATATTCTCAATGTAAATCTGTTCTCATAATCGTAGGCGAACATGAACTTAGTCCCATCATCGCGAAACTCAGCTCCCACAAACTCATCTTCTGTATCCCTTATTTTTCCGCCCATTTTTTCTATATCAAGAAGTCTGTCATATCCTTCTCTGCATTCTATATAGTGTGAAATTCCATTATTGAAACCATCATTATCATGAAGCATGGCCTGTGTCAATTCTTCCGGAGTCACTTTGGAACACGGGTTGGTCGCTGCAGATTCCCAATGATCACAGCCTGATCCTCCTGCTCCACTTCTTTTGGTTGCACCTTTCTCAACCAATAAAACCTTTTGCCCTGCCCTTGCGGCAGCGATGGCAGCCATACATCCTGCTATGCCTCCTCCAAGGACCAAAACATCAGCATTTATTATTTCTTCCCTATCATATTCCAGAGGATAAGGCCATTTATAATCATACATCCATACCCCTCCTGAATTTCATATTGTTTGATTTCCATGCTATCATACATACAAACATATTGCAATATGTATTTGACATTTTGCTAAATGTTAAATATGTATTGCTTAAGCTCCATTTCTATGCTAGAATATGAAATTGATTGGAAGAGCTAAATAATAGAATGTTAGGAGAATGAACCATGATCGAAGTTATAAAAACTACGCTGGCAGACCAGATTTATACAATATTGAGAGATGATATCATCAGCCAGAGAATAAAATGTGGAGAAAAGCTAACTTTAAAGGCTCTTCAGGAAAGATTCGACATCAGCTCTACGCCAATAAGGGAAGCCATCAAAAGGTTGAGCCAGGAAGGCTTGGTTGAACATGTGACCAATGTAGGAGCAAAAGTCATCGATATTAAAGAGAAAGATATAATAGAGATATACGACTTTTGTTCTGTATTGGACTCTGCTGCTTTGGAATACGCCATGAGAAGCAGCGAGTTTGATGAGTTAGTCTATGAGCTGGAGAATTGTATAAAGTCTCAGGAAATATCTTTGAATATCAACGATATGACTAGCTTTAAACTTCACTCGGATAATTTTCACGATATACTTTACAAATATGCCGATAACTCAAGGCTCTACGATGCAGCCAGAAATATAAGGAGTCAGTTTACCATATTGACCAATAAATACCAGAATTATATTAATGCCGAAACGAATGTGCTGACTGAGCACAAGGAATTATTGGAAGCCATAAAGTCCAAAGACGTAGAAAAAGCTTCATCAATTATGGCAAGGCATTTTGAGCATGCCAAGAATTATTTGCTTAAAGCTTTAGAAGAAGGTAACTAGAGTTTCAAAAGGAAAGGCTTCCTTCGGAAGCATATTGACAATCAAGGAAGCCTTTCTTAAAAGCCATTACGGAAAATTATGTTAAGGTAGGATTGTCTTTCCCCTCTTGTGAAGCCAGGCTCTTTTTGTATAAAGGATTTATCACTCATCTACCTCAATGTTCCACTTTACCTTTTTAGAAGCCTATAAAAATCCTTCCCAATAATGTCTTTCGGAATTGAAAATCTAGCTGTCATCTTAGGGTCTACAATCTGACATATTTCTGTATTTCCCGCTGCACTGAGAAGCATTCCTGCTTCATTAACACCCATTCCCAGCTTATTCATAACCAGGTGGAGCATATCCTCTGCTGAAGTCTTAACAGCTTGATACAAATCTTCCTTAGAAGCGATAGTATATATTCTATCCTCATATTCCAACACAGGATTATTTATTTTATGACCTTTTATGACTTCCACTTTTACAGTTACTCTGCCACCAATCTCTACTCCAGTTACCATTACTTCGCCATCTCCCATGACTGCATGAAGGTCACCAATGGAAAGCAAAGCTCCCGGATGAAATACGGGCAGGTACAACACAGAACCTTCCACAATTTTATTGTTATCCATGTTTCCTCCATGGGCTCCCGGCTCTCCATTAGGAATAGCTCCATCTACCGGTGCTACACCAATTACTCCTATCATCGGCTTGCAGGGAATATGTATATCATCGTTGAATACTGCTCTACCATCTTTTATAGGAATTACCTTTATGCTTGAGCTATCAACATTTTCTCCAAAAATTCCTGCTCCGGGTATGGCAGCCATTACACCATAATCATTGATTTCTATTTTTTCAATAGCAACCTTTAATATATCCCCTGGTTCTGCGCCTTTAACATACAAGGGTCCTGTTGCAGGATTGATTCTATTCCAATCCAGCTTTTCTATAGACTGGTCACAGCTGCTTATCTGGTTTTCAAAACAATCGCAGGTTTCAAATATTACTATAGCGCCTGACTCAACCTCCAGCACCGGCTTGTTTTCACCGCTCATGGCATAAATAAGCTTATCTCTTGTAATTGCTTTTTCCATATGAGAGCCTCCATTTGTTCCGATTCTTAATATTTTATTTATCTCTTATTTTCTAATATACGTTTCCAAACATCCATATATATCTTTTTATTGCCATCTTCTTGATAATCAGGAATATTTCCCAACCTCCAAAGAGAAACACCTTCTATGCCGAACATCTTTGCCAGATCTATCTTGGATTGTATGCTTCGTGAATCCTCATACCATATGATGTTATCGGTACCATCATTGGCGTCAAAGAAAGTTGCATATGGATTCTGATAACGTTCTGAATAGTTTATGGTTACACCTTCCATCACAAGCCTTTTCTGTATTGCTTCGTAACTTGGGTTATAGGGATATTTATTGATGACCTTTCCTTCTTTCAACTTCCATTGTACCGCATCAAAGGAAAGCTGTATCCATATCTTGCTTCTGTCCTTAACACCTTTTTCTTCATCAGTAATGGCCTTTAACGCATAATATACTTCATCAATAGGTGATACGGGAGTTATGGTGTATCCCATATCCATCTCCGCTTCAGTCAACTGCTTGGCATAATAATCATGAGCCATCAGTATTACTTTGTCTGCCATATCTCCTATAGCCTTGTAGTCATATCCGTCATAGTATGCTTGTCCGTGCTTTCTTGCCGGATGTACAGCTACATATAAATACTTTCCGCCATTATCTAACTCTGCTTTGAGCTCTTTCAAAAAAACATTAAAAGCCTCTCTCAACGCTTCTCCTCGCATATCTTCAAAATCTATCACAACACCGTCCATAGTAAGGGTTCCATCTGCGTCCATAGGATTGATTACCTGAGAGAGAATGACATCTATCGCCTGTGATCGTTTCTCTGCATCATTCAAAACATATTGAATCAAAGGAATGTTTGAACCATCTTTTGTGGTTATTATTGTGTTGTTGCTGGCCAAAACCATAAGGCTTTTGCGAACACCATTATCCTTTGCCATAGATAAAGGCCCTTCATATCCTTGAGGTATGGCATAATCATTGTTATTAGCCTTTGATGTGTTTAGTATTACTTCATCCTTCCCTCCATCGTATTCCAAACGGCTCCAGCCAAATCCTACTGAATCGAAATCCTTAATCATATGGGCTTGCCCAGCGGATTTTATGGCATAAAACCCATGGAGCTCGCTTATAGGTTGGATAAGTTTTTTGTACATGCGCATCATCATGGCTGCCGCTTCTTCTCTTTTGGCAGTATCATTGGGCTTAAATAAGCCATTTCCTATGCCATTGATGATTCCGAAATCCTTTGCAACGGTTATATAGCCTATGTTGCTTGAAACATCTTCAAAAGGACTCTCTAAGCTATTTAACTGCTCTGCCAATGTCTTATATCCCAAAGTTCTTACTAACATCACTGCCATTTCTTCACGGGTTATGGGATCAGTGGGTCTGAACTTTTCTTCCTTTGATACTACATCATGCTGCAATGCTGTCTCTATAGGTTGATAATACCATTTGTTGGGGTCCATGTTGTCAAGAAAACTGCCTTGCCCCGGTGAAATCGGCTCCCATTTCATCAACTTGACCAGAAAGGCTGCTAACTCACCTCTGGTGATAACCATTCCTAAACCAAACATATTATTTCCTATGCCGTCGGTAATCTTCAAATCCCGTAATTTATGTATTTCATTATATGCCCAATGATCCTCTGGCACATCTACAAAAGTTAAAGTTGTATCCTCATTGGCATAGGTAAAGGTGGTTAATAGCATGGATAGAATTATAGTAATGCTAATTATTGATTTGAGTTTATGCATAATGAAAAGACCTCTCTTTGTTTAGAAATTAGCTAATTGCTCTATTACACCTAGATTACAGTTATAGGCAATGCTTGTCAAGGATTATAAATATGGTAGGTTTAAAAGTGGAATATCTTTGATAGTTATGCCTTAACTTTGTAAAAAGTAAAAATATTTATTGAAAATATTTATGGCAATTATCAGATAAGCATAACCTATGAGTATTCAAAATACAATAAATACGGATATCAATAGAATTGTTATACCGCTTAAATTAAAGATTTTGCTATCAATACAAAAATTATATAAATTATGGTAAAATATGAATATAGTAAAGTGCATTTGTGCTGGTGTATAGACTACCTATAGGTATTGATACTATTTTTCTATTAATGCTTCTGATAATTTCTGTTAGTACTTTTATCATGTATTTAAAATTAAGCAATATTAAATTCATTATTTTTCTGTCGACCTATAATCGTGCAAAAAATGCGGTACATCGATAGATATAACAAATGGCTGAAATCAAGGACTGATGGATTTTACTATTAAAACTGTATTGGCATGATAAAATTAAAAATGCAGTAAAACTGCCATGTGCACGGGTTTATAGACTACCTATAAGGAATTGAAACAAGGATAAACCATTTGGAGGAAATCTTGCACAATATGAGTTTATAGACTACCTATAAGGAATTGAAACGGTGATGTGACTAAGATTGATTGGAATGCGTTCCTTGTTTATAGACTACCTATAAGGAATTGAAACCCCGAAATCTCGCTGCTTTCTCAAATTCATCATTGGGTTTATAGACTACCTATAAGGAATTGAAACTGAATTCAGCATCATCGACGCCTCCTGAGTGGGAGGGTTTATAGACTACCTATAAGGAATTGAAACACGACGTTCATTATTTTGTCAAATACCGCTGCCGCTTGTTTATAGACTACCTATAAGGAATTGAAACATAGTGGAGGTGTAAGAATGCACGTTGTAAAAGTAGGGTTTATAGACTACCTATAAGGAATTGAAACTGCTAGAGCAGAAAAGAACATACTGTACAGGCGCTTCGTTTATAGACTACCTATAAGGAATTGAAACATATTATTTATTATTAATTTATTAATAAAATAACTCGTTTATAGACTACCTATAAGGAATTGAAACAGACTTGCCGGCGCAGGAAAGCAAGTAGGACTTACTGAGTTTATAGACTACCTATAAGGAATTGAAACTCCAGTTGTAGTTCTGGTCTAATCCTTCATAAGTTAAGTTTATAGACTACCTATAAGGAATTGAAACTTTACATAGGGCCTCCGAGGTCTTTGGAGGACAGAAAGGTTTATAGACTACCTATGAGGAATAATAACAATAAAAAACGGAGGTGCTTGCCTCCATTTAAACATCCATTTTTGCCTATAGTCTTATAAATTCTAATTCCTTTGAAATTTCATCAAAACTAATGGACTTTGTTTCGCAATATTTCTTCATATATTCTACCACAGTTTCCTTAAACTTCTCATAACCTTCTTTTTCTTGGAACTGAAATCCATGTGCAAAGATACCATTATTTCTGCTAATTACTTTTCCTTTAATCTCTTTTATTTTGCCTATCAATTTATTTTCATTCTCTGTCTCAATCAAGCTGTCTCTTATTATACCCAGTATTATATATCCCATTAAGAGACTTATTTCTGATGGCAGAGCTTCCAATTGCTTTTCACCGATTTTTCTCTTTATATAATTTACCTTTTGAAGTAAATCCTCCGGATTCATACCTAAAGCACTATACTGCTCCTCTGTTATTTTCTCAGTATCTATTCCTCTCTCCCATAATCTACTCTGAGACATCATCTCAAGTATTCTATATAATAACAATGAAGCCATCTCATATTTTCCCTGTTGTTCCCTTCTTAATGCATTTTGGTATAGCATAAATATGATATACTCAATATTATCAAACAGCAAACCCTTATTCTCATTTGTATTTTTTAAATCAACGTCATTAAGTACTTTCAAACATTCTACTTGTTTTTCCAAGATCTTCAAATGTTTTGCTAATGAATGATTATTATTAATAATACACTCTTTTTCTGCTGAACTTTTACATTTTATTAAACTTTCTAATGCCTGTGAAATATTCAAACTATCCCATTGATCATAGGCTAAGGATAAATATTTTAAAGCTTCGTATTCTTTTGTTCCTGGTACTGTATCATATAGCTCAGAAAACAAATCATATGCAGTTTTATAATCCATTTTGTTAAATAAGTCTATCGATTCTTTTCTCTTTAAATCCCCGAATACCTCATAAGGATTATCAATAAAGCATATCCTTTCCGTACCAGGTTCTGGTTTTCTAAATTGGTTTAAATAATTGCTGGCTATATAAACTACTTTTGCGCCAATCAGTGCAGCAGCCATTCCGCAGCCAACAGACATGGCTTTTGTTCCACCTGTAAAATCAACATATATATTCTGTGGTTTTTTATGTTTTTCATAGTAATTTTTTATTTTTTCATATAAAATCAATATGTTTGTTGAATCTACTTCCTCTGCTTCATATTGACTGGGTTTTAGATTTGTAAAGTAAATAACATCATCCAGCTTGTCCTTTGACTCCGGAGTATACAAAATAAGTACATTCTTGGGCTTAAGACCTAATATAGAAAACACGACAGGTTCGTAAGAAGTCCCAAGAGTCAAAATCAGATGCTCACAATCCTGAGCATCTGATTCCTTAAACATAGTTACTAATAAGGGCATAATGTTTTCTTTATAGTATTTTTCCGCTTCCATTCTCTTTTCTTCGTCACTTCTATCCATGGACTTCCAATATTGAGCTTTTTCTTGTATTTGGGTCATTATGTTGCTCATAATATTTCTCCTCAAATTTTTAATAACATATAAAGTTAATAAATTATTCTTCATCTAGATTTAAATCTTTGAATTTTTCTACAAAAGGTTTATACGTTAACCTTTTATTATTACTGTTCTTTTGTTTGCCTACACTATGTTTTTTTCTATTTTGATAATTATTATTTACTTTATTCTTTTTATTGCTATTATTGATACTTTCATATCTGTATATCGGCAAAGTTATATTTTCATCCAATATTTCTGGCAGTTCTTTATAAATAGCTTGCTTAATAGGACTAATTTCACAATTATCTACAGGAAATTCTCTATTAGCCATGAACCATCTATATGATTCTTCATTACTTTGTTTTTCTTTATCCTTTTCTTCTACATTTTCCACTTTAGGATAGTCTACACATGATGGCTTATTCTCAAAATCAGTGATCTTTAAAAACTCCTTTATGCTTTTTGACTCTTTATCAATAATTGAAAAATCTAAACTCTCATAAGGTAATGGAGTCACACTATATTTTATTGTATCTCCTTCAATTTCAATTTTTCTGGTCATTATTTTTTGCACCTTAATTTTTATGCTGCCAAAACCTATAGGCTTACCTCTTCCTATTTTATGACAGTGAGCTTTATCATTCTCAATACTTATTACCCATATGAGTTTCGTTAATAAATCTTTAGGTAAATCATTAAAGTATACCGAAAAAGTAAATTCTTTTTCTTTCCCTACTGGCCTAATAACACAACTTCTTATACTTGTTTCAGATAGTTTTACATCTTTTGTTTGGTCAGAATGCCAATAAAACTTTCTCCCTCTTATTTTGGGATTGTTTATAAATATTCTTTCATTCTTTGGATCTTCTTTTTTGTTTTTATGTCTGTCTATATAATAATCATAATTCCAAAGTACACCTGATTTATTGGCTTCTTCAGGCCTTTTCATATAAAATTCGGTAGCTGAAATTTTAGGGCTTGCCAACTCTTTCAATCCAATTATCGGTCCAAAATAGTTCTTATAATCCTTTTCACCAATTGCTTCAGCATCAGTAAAGCGTATTTTGCCATTCAAAGAATTATCGTTGTCTTCTCCAATCATTCCAAACAAATAACAAGCTTCACAAATGTTATTAATTTTATTACATGGTACATGATTTCCTTGATTAATTAAAATATCTTTAGTTTTATTCATAAATACTTCTTTTGTAATACACGAAGGAGACAAATATTTTTTATCGCTACTATAATATATCAATATTTGTTCTCCATCTTTATATTCATCATCACTTTTTATTTCATATTCATCAAACCATGTTGCTTTATCATTTCCTGCCTCTTTTCTCTCTCTGAGTTTAATGTTAATCCTTTCATCCCGATATAATTTTAAGACCTTTCTCAGTCTATCAACACATTCACCATCTACTTCGAACTCTTTTTCATCATTTTTATATATAAATACCGAATAGCACTTTCTATTACCGAACTCTTCTCCTTTATGTATATATCCATTAATAATTTCAGGATTATCAAATATGATATCATTACAATCTACATATGGTTTTTTACTATTTATATTTTTTACAAAGACACCTTGTCCTTCTTTTACAGTTTTCATTTTTTCCTCATTAACATTCTTAATAGCTTTACTATCTGCTGGTTTTATTACCCATTTCCCATTTCTTCTTATTAGAAAACCAGGGTTTTTGGGCTCATTAGTCCTTTTATATAAATCCCTTTCCAAATCTACAGAAGACATGCAACCATTAAAAGCAGCTTCATAAGCAGAACGAATAACCCCTCTTATTTCACTTCCGGGAATTATCGCTTTAGAATATTTATCTGTCCTATCTTCTTCTGATATATCATCATACGAAAAAAAATCATAACTCTTTTTGTCGGCTCCCACTCTCTCCTTAAATGCATACTCTTCAGTAATATTTGGAATAAATATTGGGGTTTTGGTAGTTATTTTGCATACCATATATCCTGTCAATAACTCATCTTTGCCATCATTTTCATATAACTCGTATGGCTTTCTAACACATTCTTCATCAATATTTATAAAAGCATAAGGATTTACGAAATAATTTCCGCTTTCAACAGGTCTTTCCTTTTTCTCTTTGGCCATGTATTACATCTCCTTTTCCCCCAATGTAAACTCTACCAAACGATTATCTACAATCTCCATTAAACCATCCTCGTTAAAATCCATATAATATCTGACTTTCAAAAATACATTTGGATCAGATTTATTAATGTTTTCTAAGGTTTTACTTGCAGGAAGATAAATCCTAATTCCTCGATCATTCTCATATAATCTTATCCATGAGCCTTCAATCTTTGCACTTGTCCCATATAATAACAGCTGCTCATCATAATAATCAATTTTACTCTCTTCTTCTTTCTCATTCTCATTAATATATCTCATATTGTATTTATCCTTACCGCTTTTAATAATGCGCAATTCTGAATTTAAATCGAAAATTCTTATTTCAAGCATATTCTCAAGTTCTATTCCTGAACCATCATAAAAATAAAAAGAACCGTTATTATATTTGCCAATGTAAACTCCTTGATATTTATGTTCTAATATTAAATAGTCCTTGTTTTCTTTAAGGTTTGCCATTATTTCTTTTTCTATCTCACTTGCTGTGATTTCTTTAACCAATCTTTTATACCCATCTACAAAAGCCCAGCTCATTAATTTCCTCCTCTCAAATACTTCAATAAATCTCTTAAATATCTTTCTTCCCTCTCATCATTTACTTCTTCACCATCCAAAGAAATTGAATTTACTTTAACCAAACCTCTCCCAATTGAAGTTTCACCGCCAATTGCTGCAATACCAGTATTTAACTCTTTTAAAACCAGCAAAAGCAAGCCTATTACATAATCGTTATTTTTCCTTATTAGTATTTCTAGTTTTGTTTTCCCAAAATGCTGAGTCTTCTCATTATATAAACCTGTATCCATAGCACCTCCAGTAAATCTATCAATCCTTACCCTTTGTATCAGCAACTCTCTGGTTTTTTCATCTCCATCGACTATGATTGATTCCTTAATTTTTACAAGAGATGCCTTTGAAGCCTTTTCATCTTCTTCATCTTCAACATATCCAAAAATATCCTTAATAATTTTATCTACATTCACATTTAAGCTTTCTCTGCGCAATTCTTCAAGAATCATTATACTGCTTTGTCTAATAGTACCGGCCCAGCTTGTCCCAGGTATTACCGGTTTTCCGTTACATTTTATATGCTCATAATCAACTTCAGGATAACCTTCTGAAAACTTAGAATACTGTCTTATCATTATACTGCTGCAAATATTAATCTCTGCAACCAGTCTGTTGTATAATGTTTTATTAAGAAGCGTATCATTATCACACAATTCCATATAACTCTTAATATTTGGTAAAAATTTTTCCCAATCAAAATTTATCCATTTGTCCCAAGCATTATTATCTTTTTTAAAATCTAACTCCAAAATAGATAAATCATTTTTATCAATAGATATATAGCCAAACCCTCTATTAGCTTTTGCTCCTAAAAAGATTTGCCCTTTTTCTAATCCATAAAGAATTTGTGCCAACATTCGCTTAAAATCATTTTCATACATAGAATAACTATCTCTTATTACCAATTCCATTCTTAGTATAAAACTTGCACCTGTTTCTACTATCTCATAGTCATATTTTGAACCCTTAACCGATGCTTTTCTCTCATTTAATTTTACTCCATCTCTAATTCTTAATTTGTAATCACCCACGAAAAATCCATCATAAATATTAATACAACTCATAGTATAATCACCATAATCTTTTCCAAACATTAACCCAATAACATCTTTATCGTAATTTGACAGTTGCTTTAAATAATCTCTAAAAACTCCTGCCAAAGAAGATGCAGGTACAAAAGGAATACCTTTGCTATCTTTTAATACTTCTATATCTGCATTGTATGAATCTTTTGAGCCTATTATTAGAGGAGTCTCTAGCTTAATGGGGACTTTTACATATATTCTCTTTATTACTTTTCCAATCTTATCTTCCATAAATTAATCCCCTCTCTTTCTCTCTTCAAGTTTGATATAGTTCAACAATGTCAAATAATAATACTTGAAATAGTTGAACAAATTATTTATGAAATGCTCATCTATCCCATATTCCTTAGGAAGATCCATATTATCAAACATGTTTATAAATTTCTGTTTAATGCTACTTTCTAAATCCTTTATATCTAAATCAGCATGGAATTTATCTTCCAAAAATAATCTAATAGCTGATTCTTTCTTTTCTTTAATGGATATATTGCATAAATTATCAATCAGCAAAGAAAAAGATTCAGCTTCATTTATAATAGAGGTAATTTTAAATAGGAATGCTCCTCTTATGTTTTTGTCATATTTTTTATACTTAATAATCTTTTCTATCGCTTTATACTTCAACCTTCTTTTTATTTCCTTATCAATCAAAGATTTATACAATTCTCTAAAGCTAGGAGAATATTCTTCATAATCGAAACGTTCGTTTCCATTACAACTATTGTATTCCTTTATCTCTGTAACTTCATCATAACAGGTAAATACCTTCAGTTTTCCAAAACCTTCATTAACTCTAAGCCCAAGCCTAAGGTTTTCAATATCAGAAACATAAAGATTTCCTTCACCTTCATATATAAAATTGAAAATAGAACCTGGATTAAAAGCATTATATTGCTGCCTATACATCATCCACTTTGTATTAAATCCAGATGTAATTTTGCTTTCTATAAAACTTGATATTAATTTACAGCCATTGATATGTTCCCTTAGTTTATTATGAAATAATTGAGGTGTCACTTCAGAAAAGCCATGCTTATTCAGTAAAATCATCGGAGAAAGCAGCACGATACTAAATCTATCACCTTTCATAATGATATCATCATTTCTTTCATCATCTTCTTCAATATCTATTATCCTTACCTGAGCATATTGTGCATTTTTAGATTTTCCTAAATAAATGATATTATCATCAGGTATTAAAGATATTATCAAATCTATATCATTTCTATTCCCTGAAATTTTGGTTAAAAAATTTTGATTAGGTGAAAGAACTTCATATTCATAGAATTGCCCATTATTTTCAACAGGATGTCCTAAAGTTCTATCTTTAGGTCTTTTATGATGATATTCTATATCTCTTTTAGGCGATATAAAATAATATTCATCATCATATATTGGACAAACATAAGTATCTCTCACACTTTTTTTCTCAGGAATGCTTTCATTATGATCAATAAAAGCTAAATTGATATAATCATTACTATTTTTTACTTTAAATATAGATAATGGACATGGAATAAAGTCATTATAATCCGAATCTGAAATATATGCATTATCAAAAACTACGCTTCCCTCTAAAAATATTCTTCTAAAGTCTTTATCTTCATGCGCATTTGCTCCAAGATTATATTTTTTTATAAATCTGTTTGCAAAATAACCAAGAAAAGCGCTACCTGGTATATAACTTTCAGTTATGTTTATACTGTTAGAACCACCTGAAATCAAAAGAGGAGATTCTAGCCTGAGTTTTAATTTTACGGTGCTATATGTACTTGCAGCTTTATTACTAATTTTAAAATTACTAGCATTTTCACTATCTATTAAACTTAAGCTGACCTCACCAAAACCTCTCGTTCTTCTTAATCCAATACTTCTAAGAACTTTGCATGCTTCTTTCAGTAAATCTTGCTCCTCTTTATCATCAATTTTAATATCAAAATAAAACTTATTCCCTTTATTTATAACTCTGGTAAATCTAAGACTATTTTCTTTTGCAGTTTTAGTATTACCATCTATGTTGGTTTGAACTCTTATTCTAGTATAATTATCCTGTATTCTTTGTCGATTAAATATTTTTTCTAATTTCTTATCTTCCTTGGCTGAAATAATACCTTTTCTTAACTCATCATAGTTTTCTAAATAACCATTACCAATATAAAGTTCGCCACCTTCCATGTCTCCGCTTTTACCAAATATCTTATCTATCAATTCAAATCCGTTTTCATCATTTTTACATTCTAAAAGCTCTAATGCGGCTTCTCTTAAACAACCTTTAATCCTTTTAGCTGGAATATACGGTAAACCTAGTTCATCAAAACATATATCAATATCAACTATCCCGGAAGAATTCTTGCCTGATGCACTACATAAATCAGATAAAAGCTCCATTTCAAGTCTCATCTCTATACCTCCTCAATAAAGGCAAAATGATCCATTAATTCTATGACATCATAATATGCTGCTAGTTTTCTATCATAATCAGTATCTTCAATATCTACACCCGGCAAAATATATCCTCTTGACTTGCATTCAAATAAATACTCTTTTACCTCTTCTAGACCCAAGTGAAATTTTGATTGAAGTTCTTTTAACCTGTTACGTGGCCATGGTTTATTATTACCATTTTTATAAAGCAAGTCCACATACATTTTTTTAAAGCATTTCCAATCTAATTCATTAGATTCACCTGTCACCAACCAAGGTCTCTCTAAAAAATCATATAAATAATACTTCAACGAACCAGTATCCCTTTCTTTTGGTTTCTCCCCAGGAAATATATAATTTTCTTTTCTATGGTTTTCAAGAGAAGCAATTGCCCCGCTGCAGATATGAAAATCAATATAGCTTTTAGTATTTCCTTTTCCTTTAACTTTTGCCTTTCTCTTAGCCAAAGAACAACATTGTTCAGCTATTTTGTAAGCATTGCTGAATGTGTAGTGACTATGCATCAGCGCAACTCCAGCACAACATGACATAGGCTTGTCCGTTAAGGGAAATGAATTGTTTTCTATATTAGAAATGAAAATTGCAGCACTATCTAAAGCCAGCTTACCATTTATCACATATGTTACATCATCACCATTTAGAATTATATTTCTTATTACATGATATTTTTTACCATCAACTTCTGTTAGCTTTATACCATTTTTCTTTAGGAAATCATCATCTGAAAGCTTGTCCTCTATAGATTTAACCATGTCATTGAAAGCTTTTTGATATATTTCTTCTATGCTTGATGAAATTATCCTTATAGATTTAACTGCTTCGGAGTAATCTTCTTTCTTGCTTATAATTTCTTCTATTCTTTTGCCCATATTGTTACCGTCTATATGTACTATTGCAATATAACTGTTCTGGTATTTTTCTGAAATCATATATTCAAACTCATCCGGAATAATAAAATCTGAATCCATATTTTGCTGCTTTTTGATTCTGGATTTTAATTCTTCATCTCTCTTTAACTTCTTTTCCATAGTAAGATATTCGCTGTTATACCTTCCTATTATTGGCATACCCGTATCGATATCTTGCATACTTATTGAATAGTTAAGTCCTGCTCTGGTTTTATTTGAAGAATACTTAAATTTTTCTTTTTCAATATTTAATCTCTTATAATCGTTAGAGAAATTTTCAAAATCCGTCTCAATTTGAGCAAATGCAAATTTTAAAGAATAAGTATTTTCAAACAGCTTTTTTGAAAAATCCTTATTAACTTCCTTCATAATATCTTTATTTCTGTAAGCTACTATCGCATTTCCACCACCTATGTAGATAACCTCAGCTAATATATTGTTATTTTTCGGCAAAACAAAGTCTTCTCTATAACTCCAGTCTGTTACCCTGCATTCTTCTTCCTTTATTACTTCTTTTATTGAAGCAATCAACAATTCTTTTAAAGCATTTTCTACTAACACAGAAGCACCGATTATCTCTTTCAATTTGCTTGTGTTGAATATATAACTCTGAATGCCTATGATATCATAAATGCCTAAATAACCCATAGTTACCTCCTAATCAGTGAAAATATCCTTTAATTTTTTTTCAAGTTTCTTTTCGTCTGACAATGTTTCTAAACCTATATAATCAAAGTTCATCTTAGCTCCAAAAGAAGACATATCTTTAAGCAATTCTTCATTATTACTATCTGAACCATTTGGCTTTTCAGGCATAAGATTTACACATATAGCTTTTGCATGCCGTCCTCCCAATTGATCGGCTCTGTATATCGCTTCAAATGCCTTAGCTTTGCATATCTTTATTTCATTTGATGTAGTACAACTAAATAAATAAAGCTTGTAGCCTTTTATTGCTATAACATCTATATCACATTCTCTTCCCCTATATTTCGGTTTTACAGAAAGTCGTAAATCGAATGAATCTGATTTATCTTTTATCTTATCTATAGCTTTAAATAAATAATCCTCTAACCATTTACCATGTAAATAATCTATAATAGCTGAAAATTTATTCTTACCATAACTTTCAAAAGTAGCACTTTTATCAATATTTAATCCAAATCCATAGTCTATATTGTATTTTTTCACTATTTCAAAATCCTGATTTTTTTCCTCAGGGCTTTTATTCTTAAACCCTTCTTTAATTTCATTTATTTTATTTTTTATTTCTTCCCCTTCTTTTTCTTTGGTGAGAGCTTCAAAAATTTTATCATGGTTGACATCGGGCATTTTAGGAGAAGTCTTTCCCATTCTTTTTGTGTCTAATTCCATATCATGTAGTTCAAACAATGTTTTACAATCTATTTCTACAAAATTATATAAATTTTTCTTTGAATCTATTGAATCTTGAGGATAATAAATTTCATCAGTTTCATCATTTTCTATTATAATCTTTGATTTTTCGTCGGAAACATCACTTGCTATAAACGTCTTAATATTATGAGTTCTACAAAACTCCTTGACACATTGATAACTATGAACTGCCATTGGCTTAGTACCACCTGTATAATTAAGATGAATACTATCCACAGGTTTATTAATCTCATCTAATTTACCATATAGCTTACTCTTTATATCCCTTGGATCTCTTTCTTTATCTACTTTAACTATATCCAATTTACCAAATAACTTACATTTTTCTTGCAGCTTTTCCGCAAATATCATTGTTTCTTCAGAACATAAGAATATATATTTATCAGGTTTTGGCAGAATCTTTTTTTCTTCTTCTTCCCTTTTATCAGAATTCAAATATTGACATACTAAAAAAATCGGCAAAGGATTGGAGCCAATCAAACAAATTAAAACATTATTCATACATAAACTCCTCCTTTTTAAGGTTTTTATAAGTTAAGTGTTCATATCCCACATATAGCTTCTAAATACATAAAAATTCATTCTCTTCCTAGAAAACATAACTATACCCATCGAAACATAAATAAAAAATAGAAATTATAAAAGAAAATTTTTGGTAATACTAAGCAATAATGATTATTTAATTAACTCGTTGTGCTAGTTTTGAATTACCAAAAATCTACGAATGAAAAGCTCCAACATATTATGTAACCTATTATTAATAGCTACAAAAATAATAGGGGTCACCATATATGCTGGAGTCTGATAAAAATTATTGTATCAAAGAAATTGGAGATTTAAAAAACTTTGTAACTGTCGCCTATGTCATAATTGGCGACAGTTACCATGAAGTAACTCCAACACATATTAAAAATCGTTGTAATATCAATATTTCTAAGATGAGTGATAGTGAAATAATTACCTTAAGTATTGTTGCTGAATTACTAACCATTGATTCAGAAAATGCCTGGTTTGGTTTCTACAATAAGAATATGAGAGACTTGTTTCCAAGGCTTTGCAGTAGCTCTAGGTTTAATAGAACCAGAAGAAACCTTCATGCAGTTACAGAAGAAATTCGAAAGAAGATTTCTGTTCTTACAGAACATGTAAACCAACCATACAGGATTATTGACAGCAT
>NZ_FQZS01000037.1 GCF_900142105.1 Lutispora thermophila DSM 19022 | reverse complement strand
AGATTGCGAAACAGGACAACAGCTTAGGCAGATTACAAGAGAATATGTGGAGTATTATAACAACCTGAGACCACACCAGTCTTTGGATTATAGAACTCCAGCAGAATATTACTTTGGGGAATATAAGCAACTTCAGGAAGTCATATAAAATCTGGGGCTCTGCCCCAGACCCCGTCCTCGCTGGAAGGCAAAAAGATATAAAATCATTGGATGTCAAGGGTCAAGATGAACTCGCTTACGTTCGCCCTTTGCATTCTCTATCAAAATGCATATATGTTAAAATTTACTAATTATGAGAGAGGAGGATCTAACTTAAAAGAATGAAAAAACTATCTTGACAATGGGGAGCATTATAAAGTATCAGCGTTGTACTGTACATTTTTACCGAAATATATTCTCTGTTACACCAAAATCGAAAATAAAGCTTGTTTCTAAAATGCTCAAAGCAATTCATGCCAGTGAGAATAAATCAGCAGCTAGGGAGAAAGCCAGACAGGTTGCAGCTGAATTGAGAAATATGAAACTCAAAGAAGCTGCTCAAAAACTTGAAGATGACATAGAAGAAACTATCACCTATATGGCCTTTCCTTATGAACATTGGAACCGAATCAGAACCAACTATACAATCGAGCGTCTCAATCGTGAGATCCGTAGGCGAACCAAAGTCGTCGGCACATTTCCCGATGGTAAATCTGCATTGATGCTTGTCTGTGCAAGACTTCGTTATGTAGCAAGCTCCCAATGGGGAGTAAAGAGTTATCTTAATATGAAGCATCTCGAAAATATGAATGCTATTGAGAATGAAGATATAATTGTCGGATAGCCGACATCTTCCAAATGGCTAAAATTGAATTTGCGAAAAACTCTTGACAATATCACCATAAATGCTGCGATAATATTTTCACCTTCGCTCATTGGTTCTCTTTTTCTTCTTGCCATAAAAAACAACCTCCTATGATTTTTATTCTATCATAGAAAGCTGTCTAATTATTTTTTACAGACTTTTCTTCACAGGCTTGCATAGGTTCTTTCAAAAATACTAAATTTTTGTTCTAAGTATTAACTAAGGCATATACAATAACTTTATTTCTTTATTAATTAATATTTCATTATCTAATATGTCATTCAAGCATTGCCTTATTCTATGTTTCTCCTTTATTATATTCTGATTTCTCAAAAATATTAAATCCAATATATAATCCAATCTATTCCAAAGTTTTGAATTTGTTACCAATAGATTTATTAAGTCATCAGAAATCATAATAAAATTGTATTTTTTTAATTCTAAAATTATTTCACAAATTGAATCTTTTTGACGTCTAATAGGTATTAATTGAAAAGACATAAATTGTGATGTGTATTCTTTAAATAAAGAATTAAACAACTCTAATATATCATAAATATCATAGTATAAACTTTCTGTAGCTTCTAAAGAACTTTCAAATATTATGCCATCAATAATAATCTCTTCTCTTTTATATAAATCTAGGCTATAATTTATTGCTCGTGTAATGTCATTATCTAACTCATTATCTAATTCTATATAATAAATTTTGCTATTTTTGAATCCATTAATTGAATCTTTTACAGAATTTATTAACAAATCTTTTGGTATATTACCTTTAAATTGAAAATATGCATCTATTATAAAAGCATCACTATTTTTTATATCAATATCAAACAAATTAACAAAATGATATGTCATATCCCCTTGTGGGAATCTAGAAGCTGATTTCTGATATTCAGATTTTAACATAGAAACATTAACAGGTAATATCAAACTTATATTATTATTTAAAAACTTATCTTTTATATACTTCAAATCTTCTATTTGATTTAACTCAATAGATTTTAAGTACTTATTTAGAAATGTATTGCTTATATTATTTTCAATAAATTTATCATAATATTGTCTGTATAATGACAAAGGTTTTGTTCTAAAATATAACATATTTTCTGGTACCAAATAATCTTTAGGTTGTTTATTCATTATAAACTTGGTAAACAAACCTTTATTATATATAAAAATTCCATATGTATAATATAAGCTTAACCATAATTTATTTGAATATTCCAAATTGCAAGAAACAGCATTAAAGAAGCAATCTGGTCCAATTTTTCTTATTTTCATGTTATTTAATCTATCCCTATTCATAATAAATAATTTATGCCTCCTTCTTTAATTTAACCTCTTGTGCTAGATGATTAGATTTCATTATCAGGAATATTATGCCAACCAATAAGAATATAAAATTCCTAAATATGATATCATAGATTCTTGAATGTAACTCTCGGCCTATAAGTTTGTTGATGTAATAACACAAGTTATAAGCCAATAGCTTGGTTTTAATCCTTGTTTGTGACTTCCAAAAAGACTTCACAAATACTCTCTCAATATTGAGTTGGCAAGTAAGCTGGGACGCTGTTGTTTCAATCCTTCGCCTTAATCTAAAGATAGCTTGTCGCAGTTCTTTTGGAAGTTGAATTTTGCAGTTACTTTTCTTAACTGGTTAGATCCCAAGCAGCTGCTCTGTCATCAATATTAGCAGAGGTGATTGCAGCATCAGTTATGAAACCATCTATAGTTACAAGCATGTGTAGTTTATATCCCAGATATGTTTCCTTTTTGTATGCGCATTTACCATAAGTAGCACCAAATCCTTTAAACGTCTTATGAAAATGTGCTCTTCCAAATTTGCATACTGGAATAGGAATGCTGTCAATAATTCTGTATGGCTTGTTTACATGTTCTGTAAGAACAGAAATCTTCTTTCTGATTTCTTCTATTACTCAGTGAAGATTTCTTCTGGTTCTATTAAACCTAGACCTACTACAAAGTCTTGGAAACAATTCTCTCATATTCTTCTTACAGAAAGCAAACCAAGCATTTTCTGAATCAATGGTTCGTAATTCAGCAACAATGCTTAGGTAATTATTTCACCATCACTCATCTTAGAAGTATTGATATTACAACGATTTTTAATATGTGTTGGAGTAACTTTCTGGTAAATATCCTCAATTATGACATATGCGACAGTAATAAAGTCTTTTAAATTTCCAATTTCTTTGATAGAATAGTTTCTATCAGACTCCAGCATATATGTGACCCCCTATCATTTTTGTTGTGATTTATGATAGGTTACATAATATGTTGGAGTTTTTCATTCGTAGATTTTTGGTAATTCAAAGCTAGCACAAGGAGTTAACTTAACACCTTTATATTTCCCGTATGTAGGAATGAGGAGTTGTTTACCCTTTTCAAACCAAGTTTTTGTGATAGTTTGATAGTCGCGTATCATCGACTCATCCTCAAACAGGAGATGGTCAATTTTTCCGTTAAGAAGGTTTTTTTAAAAGCTCAAAATCCTGTTTGAACTTTCCTTGTTTCTTAGAATCTGCTTTTTCTAGGGTGTACGTTGGCCTTGTATAACTTAAGTTTAGGCGGTGAAGCACATCAAGCATGCCACGAGCTGTATATTGTATGCCAAAGTTCATTTTTACCCACTCACAGGCGATATGGGAATCCCAGTTCTTCCTGTTAGGAATTCCGACCTGGTCAGGTGTTTTGGTAGTAATGACTTCATATAACTGCTGCTCTTGCTCAGGTGTTAAATACTTTGGTGCACCTGTGCTTTTGCCCATTACCAGTTCATCAAGGCCATTAGCTATGTATGCTTTGATATACTTGCCAACGGTATGTCCACAAAGATCTACCATACCTGCAATGTCCTTATTCGTATGACCTTTTAGGTGCAAATAAACCACATAGTACCGTTGGTACATACGTTTGCTTTTGGTTTTCTTCATTGCCTCTTTGACCCCTTGGATATTGGTGCAATTATTATAATCAAAGTTTTTTTCATATTTATTTATTAGGCATATCCCCATTCTATGAGTGTTTATGATTAACATAATAACACTGAACATAGAGAAAGGGCACTGGTAATGTTTGTTATTGTAACTATATTAGCACGTTATATGTAGCCATTCTTTGTGTCTATTTTTTCAAGGTAAAGTCAGCATAAGAACTCGCTTGGGTTTAACCAATATAAGTTGAATCCTTAACGTCTATTAAAAAGTATTGGAGCATAGTGTTTATGACTTACACTTTCTTAGAGCTTTTTATAACATCTAAAGACAAAGCATTAGATTTAAAGTTCATAGTGATACAATAGGGTATTTCTGTCAACAATACATGGTTGAAATTGTTAAAATTACATATTATTATGCAGTTAAAAGGTTAAATATAAGGCTCAATAATTATCAAGTTAGTGCTTCTTGCTTAAAATTTCATTTTTGCTACACAGGTCTAATGTTGTCAAATGAATCTAACCTACTTTTTTCTCAAAAATATATCTTTTGGCTTGTGCATTATACATATGTGCATACAAACCATTTTTAGAGATTAACTCTTCATGCTTCCCATATTCCTTTATACTTCCATTATCTAACACATATATACAGTCAGATTCTTGTATATTACCTAGTCTATGTGATATAGTAATAGTTATCTTATGATCAAATATTTTATTTATGGTTCTGGTAATCTCATATTCTGAAATAGCGTCTAAATAACTATTTGGTTCATCAAATATAAATATTTCTGAATTATCTTTTCGAGCAATTGCCCTTGATATAGCTATTTTCTGTTTTTCTCCTCCTGATAAATCAACACTTTCATCATATATTTCTTTATTTAAATAAGATTTCAAACTTAGCTTAGAATTATTAAATTTATTATCCAGTCCCACGCTGGTTATAGCTAAATTAACATTAGCTGTATATTCATTGCATATATCCATTGAAATATTTTCTTCTATAGTAGCTGCATACATATTATAATTTTGAAATACCGGTGAAAAGATCTTTCTATACTCATCTAATTTAAATTCTTTTATATTTACTCCATTAAACAAGATTTCACCCTTGCTAACATCATAGAATCTTAATAGTAACTTGATTAGTGTAGATTTACCTGCACCATTTCTTCCAACTAAAGCTATCTTTTCATTGGAACTGATTTTCAAATTAATATCCTTGAGTACATATTCATCCTGAGAATTATATTTAAACCATACATTTTTAAATTCTATAATGTTTTCATCAGCTAATATTAATTCTTTATCTCCATCACTAACAACATTCTCTTTATTAATAAATTCATTATATTTATCTATATATCTTGTGTTTATATGGATATCGCCTAATACTTCTATTAAATCTTGTAATATCCATTGTAGATTGGACACCCCTTTTATGATGCTAATAACACTTCCCACTGATAAAGTTTTTTTGACGAGAACATCAAAAGATAATTTTATAATTAATAAACCATCTATAATCAATGAATCGGCAACAAAGTTAACTAATATCCCTATTATAATAAATTTTTTCTGATATTTTGTTATGGTTTTCCTCATGGTATCTACATTTGCTCTAAATTTTTTAAGAATTGAATCCTTCAAGTTAAAAATTTTTATTTCTTTTATATAATCAGATAAATAAAACAATCTATTTATATATTCGCTTTGCCGTTTTAAGTTGTTCATTTCTACATCATATGTAAATAGGTATTTATTTTTAATTGATATAGATAGCCAGTTGATTAAAATGGAAATCATACAAATAAGTAGATATATAGGCGATAACGTAAAAATTACTGCAATAGTTCCTGACAATGTAAGCACTAAAAATAACAACCTTATAATGTATTCAAATAACTCCATAATTTTAGTATCAATGTTTTTTATAGATAAGAAAAACTCATTATAAAATTGAACATTGTCAAAACACGCTAAATCTATACTAACAGCTTTATCAAAGATTTTAGCATGTAGTTCATTATACAATTTATTTACTGCCAATGGCTTTAAACATTTGCTTTTAGTAAACTTTACAATACTTGCTATGATTATTAATAAATATACATAGTAAACATATGGAATTATATCATAAAATCCATATCCTTCTATAACTTTATCTGCTACTATCCTTATGAGAATTAAATTGAAGCATATATTTACTAAAGTTGATAATATTGAATCAATTATTGATAATATTCCATAGTATGGTACATATTTAAATATAATATTAAGGATATTTAAAATATTTATAATACATTTTTTCATACACATTCCTCTAGCCTCATATTTAAATATTTTTCTGATTGCATATTGAACATCTGTGCATACATTCTATTTAGGTTAATTAATTCTTCATGGGTTCCTCTTTCAATAATTTTACCGTTATCAATTACATATATATAATCTGCTAATTTAACAGTAGATAGCCTATGAGTAATAAATATGACTATTTTATTGTTTATATTGTTTAATATATTTTGATATAGTTCTTCCTCAGCTATTGGATCCAATGCACTTGACGGTTCATCAAATATTACTATTTGTGAGTTCTTAACAAGAACTCTTGCCAATGCTAGTTTTTGCAATTGTCCACCAGATAGTATTGCACCTGAGTCATCAAACTCTTTAAACAATGTTGTAGATAATCCATCTTTAAACGAAGATATTTTCTCCCAAAGCCCTACATTTTTTAAAGCCATTTCTGCTAATATATAATCTTCTTGATTACGTGGTTCTCTCATTAATACATTCTCAATTATTGAACTTGAAACTAATTTGAAATCTTGATATACAACTCCAACATTTTCTCTATAGGAATCTATAGAATAATCTTTTAAATTTTTATCGTTAATAAAAATTTCTCCCTCATAATTCTGATACAATCCTGAAACTAATTTTATTAATGTTGATTTTCCTGCTCCATTCAATCCTACCAATGCTACCTTTTTATTTTTATAAAGCTCAACATTTATATCTTTTAAAGCGTATTTTTGTGAATTAGGATATTTAAAGCTTATATTTCTTAATTCAATTTTTTTAATGGAATCCAATAAGATATGTCCTTCATGTTTATCAACAATTTCATATTTTAAGAAATCTCCTAAATCTTTAATCAACAACTTATTCTGATTTAATTCCTGCAAGTTGTTAGCAATCTGGGATAATTTTGATGCCAGCATACTGATAGATACAACTGATGCTGAAAAATCTCCTATGGTCATTCTTTGATTTTGTGTTATATTAAATAAAATATAGGCAATAGGTAAAATAAATCCAAATGTATAAATTGAAGTCTCGCTCAAAATATTTAAAGTCGTTATTTTAATACCATATTTTTTATTTATACTATTAGATTTTATCAAGCTTTCTTTATACATTTTTCTAAATATATTAAACACATTGGAAGTACGAATTTCCTGAGCAAACTCAGGATAATATGCAATCCTTTTCACATACTCTTTTCTTTTCTCTTCGGGGCTAATTTCATATTTCAACTTATACCCATACTTACTGATTAGATTATTTAGCAACACATTAATTAACATTCCAGCTACTGAAAACATCATAATTATTGGATCAATTATTATAATATAAATTAGAATAAATGCAGCTACTATCAGATTTCCTATTATACCAGCAGTATTTTTTATTATATTTATAACAGTTTCACTTGAATCTTTTATTCTTGTGTATAGGTCATAAAACTGTGAATTTTCAAATTCATCAAATTTTATCATTGCTGCTTTTTTGAAAATTAAAGTATTAATATAATCATAAATAGCAATATTATCTTTAGGTTCATAAATATTTTGAAAGTAATTTTTATATGAGAAATAAACGAAAGATATGGAAATCATAATAAAAATAAAACTTGAAACTTTATTAAAGGATAAGCCCCTTTCAAATGAATTAAGCAAATATCTCAAAAATATAACATTCCAAAGTAAATAATATAGACCTATAAAGCTCGAATATATACTTTGGAAAATTAGCCTTTTTTTATTATCACGAAAAATTGCTTTTAGATTCATATATTTTCCTTTCTAAGTTTTATTATAGACTTACTTTTACTACATCATTATCGATTATTAAATCTTCTACTAACTGAGTTAATTTTGATACTGTATTCATCTTTTCATAATCTAATAACTCGTCATTTATTTCAATATTAAACTCTTCTTCTATCGATAATAATAAAGATACAAACTGTAATGAATCGAATTCTATTATTTCATCTAAGTTTTTATAATCGAAGTATATTCCATTTTCCTCTATTATTTTATATAGTTTCACCTTGATTTCATTGTTCATTTTATCCCTTCCTTATACTAATAACCTTTTAAATGAAAACTTACTGTTTGCATTTTTCTAAAATATGAGATAATGTATCCATTTTATTTTCTTTAAATATAGATTTAACCATAGAATTAGCAACATTAGGATTATATTTACATTCTTTTGTCTTTTTTAATTTTAATTTATTAGGACAAATTGCATGACAACAAACTGGTAGCATTAAGCAATCCCCACATTCACTTTCTATATTTTCTTGCAGAATCCACATCATTTCTTTTTTTTCATTTATATACATCTCCCCATCTTTCAATATGCCTATAGAACTATCTGCTAATTTTTCTCGTTTATTGATTGCATTAGTACATTTGTAAATAATGCCATCATAATTTATTATATAAGAATTTTTTTTACATGCTTCACACATAAATGTTTTTGGTTGAGTAACTTCAGAATATGTTTTAATACCATTTTCTAATCCTTTATCAAACACTATTTTATCAATATTAACATCTTCAACAATCATATTATGATTTAACTTAATCTCATTCCCACCATAATCTTGTATTCTGTGCCATAAAATTGAAAATCTTTTATCATCAGAAATAATTTTAGAAATAAAATTAATATATTCATCTATATTATTTAATATCTCATTAGAAATATTAATTCTTATAACAAAATTAAATTTACGATTTATCGATTGCTTAATTTTTAATATATTATTTATTATTTTATCAAAAGTTTCTGATCCATCTTTTAATGGTCTTTGAAAGTTATGTGTTTCTTTAAGCCCATCTATTGTAACTTGATAATCATATATATTATGTTTAAGCAACTCTGCAAATACAAATTCATCTAATAAATATCCATTTGTTGTTATTCCTCCAACAATAGGAACATTATTTTCTTTGCATATATTCTTAGCCTCTTTCATGATTAACTTAATCTTATTGAACTGTAATAAAGGCTCACCTCCAAACCAACTTATGTAAAGAGATCTATATTTTTTGATATTTTTCCTTATGAAGGAAACAATGTCTTGTAATACTATATCTGATATTTCTGAAACATCGTGTTCCTGATAACAATATCTACATCTGAAATTGCAAGACTGAGTGGGAACAATAGTCAATTCTAACCTATCAGTAGAATATATTTCTTTTAAAAGTTTATAAGTATAAAACTTATACTCATCTATATCCTTATCTATAATAAAATTATATTCATATAAAGTTTTAAATATTAAACTATCTGTAAACTTACAGCAATTATTAATTATTTTCAAAAACTCATCTTGTAATTCCGATTCTATAACTAGAAATTTATTATATAAAAAATTGCTTATAATTAAATCACCATTATTTAATTCTGTAATAATATTGTATTTTGATAATTTAAACTTACTCATATTCTAATAAATAAGGGTAAATTAATAACCCATGTACCTCCTTTCAATCCGTTTATTCTTTAATAAATAAAAGTTCTCTCTCTTCATTATGAATTTTAATTCTTAAAATAACCTTATCTAGTTCGTTACTTTCCATAAAGGTTAACAATAAAAATGTATTTAAGTACTTAAAATTGGTATAAAATTCATTTCCTTTGATATGTGTTAACATAAATTTTTTATCATCTATGTTAACATACAAAGTAAAGTTTTTATTTGTTATTTCAATATATCCGCACGCATCATTATAGTATCTACCTACAAATCTTAATATGTTCAGATTATTATTTTTATTTTCATTTACATTAATATCCATTAGATTATTTTTATTTATTATATTATCTACTAATTCTAATCTATGTTTCCATTTTGTTTCGCTTAAATTACATAATATGTCAAAAATGTAAAAGGTTAAAATCTTTGGGAACAAAGAATTACTAATATTTGTTAAAACTGCTATACTTATTTTATTTTTAGGAAAGTATGTTATTTGACTACTATATCCTGGATAATTACCATCGTGATATATAAATTGATTATTTTTGTAACAAGATATATTGAATCCTAAACCATAAAAATCATAAACTATTTCTGGATAAATTAATTTACTATCAGTAATACCTAAAGGTTTTATTATTTCACTTAAGTATTTAGTCTTGCTGTATCTCATTATTAACTCTTTAAATAATCTTGATAGATCATCAATTGTTGTTATTATCCCCATTGAAGAATTATAGTTTTTTGTATCAATTATTTCACCTTCTTCTAATTCATGTTTATTTTTCACATAAGGAGTTGCAAAATTATCATAAGTTAGTTCTAAAAATTTGTCATAATCAAAAAAGGATGTCTTAATCATATTCATTGGTTTAAATATTGTATTTGTCACATATTCCTCATAAGATCTATTAGTAATTAATTTTACCAATTCTCCCAATATAACATACGTAGTAGAGCAATATGAATATTTATTCCTAAAACTTTCTATTGTGAATTCATTACATATTCTGCTTATAATGTCATTTTTAGTTTCATTTTTATTAATGTAAAGCAATAAATTATTATCAACTATACCTGTTCTATGAGCAATAATATCTTTTATAGTAACATAACTAAACATATCTGCTTCAAACATTGGATTATTAGGAAATAGATTTCTTAAAGGCTTGTCGATATTAATTCTATTTTTTTTACACAATGCAAGTATTAGCATTGAGGTTACTATCTTAGTGATACATCCAATTGGAAATATTGTATTAATATTAACTTCTAAATTGTCCTTAATATTTCTTCGGCCAAATGAATTAATATAAACTAATTCATTACTTTGATTTATCATTATTGAGCACCCTGGCAAATAATCTTTACTAATAAATTCTTCTACAAAATCTTTAATTCGGGCACTTAATAGCATTTTCCCCCCTCCAATGAAATTATTTATAAGTACTAGTTTGAAAATAATCTACACATTTTCTGTATAATTGATCTATCTCTTTAATATTATTAAGTAAATACACATTCATATTTAATTTCTTCTCTATTTCTTTCTTCTTTTCTGTCATTTCTGCATCAGTTAAAATATTTATCCTATAGTCTAGTATCGAAAATTGAATATTCCGACTTAATGGAGACAAAACTAACCCTATAACTTTTGAATCACTTATTATTTCTAAGTATTTTATTGTTTTCTTTATATATTCTAAAACATCATATTCATTAATACATAGAATAATTATATCTGGCAGTGTACCCAAAATAAATTCATGCTGTGCAAGCGGGTACATATCAATATTTCCGTAATCTGAAGGTATTGTTTGGGATTGTGATCCTACTATTATTATATCTGGATCAGTATCCTCAATTCTACCTATTAAGGTATTAATAAGTTTTACTGCCTTTTCACCAGAAACATTCACATTTCCTTCGTATCCCATCGGATATACTTCATTAGCTCCAAATATAAGTGAACTGGGTTCAGTTCCTAAAAATCCTACTTTATATCCATCATTTTCAAATAATTGTTTAAGCAATATTTGTAATGTAAACTTACCTTGTCTACTGCTTGTCCCAAACACACCTATTACAGGTTTACCTATTAATCTGAGTTTAGTAAGATCATTATTTAAATCTTCTTTAAAAATAGTAGGATAGTAAATCTTTAACTTCTTGCTTTTAAAACAATCAATTAAATCCATATATTCTGATATATCATCAAATGCAACTATATTTTTATTATTTTTATAACATTTTTCTAGTATATCTCTTATATAGTCTTTTTTTGTTAAAATAGATAAATGTTTAACATGACCTAATATAAAAGTATCAAAATCACTTTCCCAATCTAAAGATTCAATATTTTTGATTTGCTTATTTAAATCAACATTAAGTAAACTTGAAACATTTTTTCCAACATTCCCAAGATATTTATTATCAAAAATATCTTGAATTTCAAAATTTAAATAAGAATTAAATCTAATTATACTATGAATTTCTTTATTTACTGGAAACAAAACAGCTTTATTAATCTTAAATAACTTAAACTCTTCACGTTCACAACTATCTTTTTTAATAACCTCGGCAGCTTCATTTCGAAGATTCTCCAGAATATCGTCAAAATTTTTTACATTATTACATTTCAATCTATAAACTTTTGCTGTAAAATATGGAGCAACAAAACTCGCACCTGCAACTTTTATATATGTATTATTAATCCAAGGTAGCCTCTGTTGCAATCCCATTCCAATTATATTTAACTTGTCGTTTGTTACAAACTTATAATCTTCTATTTTCTTGCACAATATGCTTGTATCTACACCGATAACATTTTTAAATGCTGCAGGATAAGAAATTATACCTTTATTATCAAATGCTGAGACTATAGTTACACCATTACATGTCAATTTTTCACAAATATTCTTTAAACCCGGAATATCATCACAACATGTTATACCAAAACTTATATTAATAACCTTGCAATTTATATTGTTATACACATATTCTAATGTTTTTATTAACTTGTATGTTTCATCAATATATTCTTGTTCAAATAACTTGATAACAAACACATTAGCTTCTGGAACAGTATTTTTTATAATAAAAAATACCGCAGTTCCATGACCAATTAAATCATTTTTATAATCTTCATCAACTAAATATAAGTTTCCTTTCTCATCAAACTTAATTGAAATTCCAGCACAATTATATTTTCGTAAGCTGTCGTGATTTAAATCAACACCACTATCAATTATAACTATATCTGTATTTATTTTATTCAAATAATCATCTCCAAATATAATATTGAAATTACCCTAGGTTGATTGACACATAGAATGACTGGTATAATAAAGCCAAAATCTATTAATATGAAAATACCATACTAAAAAAGCCACGGCCATCTTCGCAAAACACCAAAAGTAGCCTATTTCTTTATTTATAAATACCGCTCCATACTCGAGACTTGGATACAAATCTCCTGCAGATTTTGAAAAGTCATTTTTGTGGTTGCTCAATTAAAATTGCTAGATGCAAAGAAAAACAAAGAAAACTAGCTATTCTTCATGTCTATTTTATAAGAGTAAGGTAATAATGTATATAATGCAATGGATTTATACTATGCTAAATTAATTTTTTAGTTTATTTCTATTCTAAACTATATTAAATTAACAACATACTACTCCTTTTTCTTTGTACAATGTAATCTTGGAACTCGATTTCTTAGGTTTTAACAATTTCTTTTTCATGCCCTTCACCTCATTAACATAGTCATTTTAAAGCTTTTTCCAAATATGACACTCATAATTTAGCAACAATGTACTCCTTTTTCTTTGTACAATGTAATCTTGGAACTCGATTTCTTAGGTTTTAACAATTTCTTTTTCATACCCTTCACCTCATTAACATAGCCATTTTAAAGCTTTTTCCAAATATGACGCTCATAATTTAGCAACACCATATTCCTTTTTCTTTGTACAATGTAATTTTGGAACTGGATTTCTTAGGTTTTAATAATTTCTTTTTCATATTCTTCACCTCCATATAACATATTTATGTAAAATAGTTATATAGCATAGTCATAAATCATTGCATTATATACTTAACGTAAAATATCAATGAAAATTAGGTTAGTATTCTAATTGTAGATAACTTTTTAAGTAAAAGGATGATTCTACAAAGAAGATTGAATGCCATGATTATCATTATTCTCATAGTATTGTTAAAAATATATGGTCACACTGTATCGTTATTTCTCATTACAAAATTTCTTATTTTTAGCTGCCATTTTATTTTAAGCTTTATCTCATGAAGAAGTTTTATGTCTTAAGCTAAAAGGCATTTTAAAAGCAAACGCGTGTTTGTCATACAATTAATTGATGACTCCAGCTACGAAACCAAGCTATTTACCTGTAGATGCTTGGTATACTTCAAGAAAGATGATGCTTCATGACTGAAAAGAGGTTATCCTACCATATAAAATAAATCCAATCATATGACTCTCATTTTGGCATAAAAAAGTATCAAGGAGTTCTCTGCTCATATACGTAAGAATGAAACCTGCCCAGTTGCAGTAGAGAAAACAAATAATATGTTTATAGATGTGAAAGTAAAATCATTAACGTTGAAAATACTTTTATTTTAATATTGTAGCAAAGCCTATCTATCTAATAGACCATCATCTAATCGTAAATACATATATAAGACTTGATATCCGAATTATCCTGAAATACTATAAAAACTGCTAGAAAATTACTTTTGATTCACAGGTTTAATTATTTAATTAGTGTTGTGCAGTAAAAAGTAAAAAATTGTATTGCCAATATGTTGGCAAAATAAAAGCATACGCCGACCAAATGTGGTAGTTTTGAATTGCGAAAACAAAATCAAATCCACAGGAGGTCAAAACTTATGCCTGAGATAATAATAAAGCAAAATCAGAATATCAGCAATTATATAAATATGTTACAATTGCCATACTCTTCTTCGATACAAAACCATATGCTTAATATGGTCTCAGGCATAATTATTGCCGAAGGTAATAAAAACGTTTCTACTATCTATAGAAAGCTAAATTGCAACCGTGATAGAAGTACTGGTTCCAGATTCTTAGGAGAATACAAATGGAATCATGAGTATGTGGATCATAAGAGAATTTCACATTCCTTACACACTGCAAAGAAGAATGTTAATCAAGATGATGTCGGCTTCTTAATTGTAGATGACTCTTTGAGTAAAAAGGACAAATCTACAAAAAAGATCGAAGGCCTTGACTACCATCATTCCCACAGCGACGGGAAAACTATGTGGTCCTATTGTATTGTAAGCTCTCACTACAAAGTATCTGAGTACTCTCTACCACTTAACTTTAAGCTTTACCTGAGAAAACAGTTCTTTGGCAAAAACAAAAGACATTTTAAAAACAAACATGAACTTGCGATGCAACTTGTTGACGAATTTACACCAGTTACCAATACTACGTACTTACTTGTAGATGCATGGTATACATCAGGAAAGCTAATGCTTCATGGTCTTAAAAGAGGATATCATACTATCGGAAGGATTAAGTCTAACCGTGTAATTTATCCTTTTGGCATTAAAACAAGTGTTAAGGATTTCTCCACCCATATACGTAAGAATGAAACCTGCCTAGATACAGTAGGGGACAATAAATATTACGTACACAGGTATGAAGGAAAAATCAATGACCTTGAGAATGCCGTTATACTAATATGTTGGAGTAAAGCAGACTTATCTGATAAACCAGCATTTGTAGTAAGTACTGATGTAAGTCTCGATAGTAGTAAAATTCTAGAGTATTACCAAAACCGTTGGGATATCGAAGTCAGCTATAGATATCATAATAATTCTCTTGGTTTCGATGAATACCAGGTAGAATCATTGACCTCGATAAAACGCTTTTGGAGCATGGTATTTATGACTTATACATTCCTAGAATTATTCAGGGTAGCAAATAAACTAAAGACAATTGGAGACACCATAGGGCATTTTCGTCAACAATATATGGTTGAAATTGCCAAGCTTGCATACTCCTGTGCAGCTGAAGGGCTAAGTCTGGACTCGATGATTTCCAAATTAGGGATTGCTGATTAATGTTTCCCTTTTCACTGCACAGGTCTAATTATTTAAGCAAAAATTGTAATCTCAATAATTATCTAACTTGAGAATCTATGCCTTTTCTGTAAATATATTTTATATTTTTATACTAGCATCAGATAATATTAAAATCAACATGTTTTTTCCAACATATTATTACATAGCACATCGAACAAACATGTTGATTTTGATAATTTTTAATCAGAGTGACATCCTAATGTTTTATAAAAACTTACAAATACTTCATTCTTATTAGTTTATTTATTCTTTTTTCACTTTTTATTATACATATATCTTTATCATCATTAAAATTAGAGTCAAAATTGGCAGTGTAAATTATTCTCAATCTTTAATAATCATATAAATCCTCAACATTTATTTGACTCATATAATATAGCCGTCATACCTTAAGTTCTAATTGCTCTAGACAATTGATTTACTTTACCATTATTTATTGTGATTTTATGTACCATTTCCTTAAAAGCTTTTCTATAGGCTTTTGATACTTTTTCTAATATTTTCTTTTGTATCTTATAATATACTTTAGCCTTTTTTATATGTTTTGCTCCTATATGTCTCCACTGCATCAATATGATCTAAATTCTACAATAGACTTAAGACTTTCTTGACCGGCTTGACCCCCTAATTATGGAGATTATGTAACAAATGCTTTAGCATTTATATTCTTACTCATAAATGCTTCATAATATTTATTTGGAGCCATATACTTTATGCTTCCATGCCTTCTACGATTATTATAATATTCATATATTCAGTTATTGCTTCGTATGCCTCCTTAAAACTGTTCTATTCATTGCGACTGTAACATTCATTCTCTAATATTGATTGGAATGATTCTACGTGTGCATTCATATTAGGAGTTTTTACTGGTATCCTTTGATGAATTAGATTATTGCTATTGCAGAATTCTTCAAATTCTTTAGATACAAATTGAGGGCCATTGTCTATCCTTATTTTTGGTGCCTTAAAACTACCATATATGTTGCGTGTTTAATGTAAAATAAGAATGGACAAAAGTGAAAAAAGAAATGGTTCTTTCCAGAGTTAGTTGAAATTAAGCCAAAAAAATGGATATAATAAACAAGACATTAAAAGAAGAAAAGAGGTCCTTTAATGGATGAGTTTATTAAACAATTAGATCATAATTTGGATTATATCTGTCATGAAATAATTGATGAGAAATGTTATATTACAGTGGCTTCCAATCGTAAAGAAGCAATATGTCCATTCTGTGGCTTTGTATAATCCAAAACACATTCCGTATATACTAAAACCTTTCAGGACCTCCCAATATTGGGTAATAAGATATTTATTATTCTGCATACCAGAAGGATGTTTTGTAATAATCCTGACTGTAGTCATACTACTTTTGCAGAAAGATTTGATTTCATAGCCGATAAAGCAAAGAAAACTAAGCGCCTTGAGGATGAAATTATACATCTGTCAATAAATTGCAGTTCTAATGTGGCATCTAAGATACTGAAGAAGAATGTTGAGGATGTTAGTAAAAGTACCATCTGCAATCTCTTAAAAAAAAGAAACACCTATTGTTGACAAGAAGACTGTAATAACTGTCTGCATTGATGATTTTGCCATTAAGAAACGAGAAAGCTACGGTACAACTATGGTGGATATCTCTAATCATAAAATAATTGATATGATTAACTCAAGAGATTATGAAAACGTTAGTAAGTGGCTTAAAACGTATCCTAATATTCAAATAATATCAAGAGATGGTCTGTAACCTATAATAGTGCAATTACAGATACACATCCAGAGGCTTTACAAATGAGTGACCGGTTTCATTTACTAAAGAATTTAACATCTCATGCGAAGGAATATCTTAAAAAGAAGCTAAAACCTCAAGTTTTAATACAAGCGACCATCGAGGAATATTCCGGTAAAGAAACGGTAACAATAAACCAAGCAGATAAAAACAGAAAACTTACACTAAAAGAAAAATATGAAAAGATAGAAAAACTTATACAAGAGGGAAAAAGTAAAACAACAATTTGCCTGGAACTAAACATGGATATACGAGCTTATGATAAACTGATGAAAATGACGCCTGAGGAAAGGGAAGCCTCTTTTCAAACAAAAAAGATGGCTGTTCATGATGAAAAAGTGAAACAAAAAATGGAACTTATAAATGAAGTACGTGAGTTAAAGAAAATAGGTTATAACAACCAAGAAATATCCAGACGTACTGAACTTGACAGAAAAACAGTTACAAGATATCTTGATGAAAACTTTAATCCAGTGCATGCTTCTTATGGCAAAAAGAAAAATGGGGTATTAACGCCATATATAAAAAAGATAGATGAATATCTTGAGAATGGAATTATGGGTTCCGAGATTGAGAAGAAGATACGTGAAATGGGATATAACGGTTCATCATCAACTATACGACACTACGTAACAGATTGGAAAAAGCAAGGCAAGTTATATTACAACAGGAATAGAGAAGATGGAAGAAAAACAGAAACAATAGAAAGGAAAAATATTTTTAAGCTATTATAGCATCCGATAGAAAAGTAAAATCAACCAGCCAAAAACAATTTGAAAATATATGTAAAGAATACTCATGCTTCGAAAAGATATATAACATAATATGGGAATTCAAGGAAGTGCTTACTGGTAAAGATGTAGAAACTCTTGATAAATGGCTAGAGAAAGCAAAGGAACTGGGGGGAAATAGACAGTTTT
The DNA here is from genome assembly GCF_900142105.1 of Lutispora thermophila DSM 19022. Taxonomy (GTDB): domain Bacteria; phylum Bacillota; class Clostridia; order Lutisporales; family Lutisporaceae; genus Lutispora; species Lutispora thermophila. Next base: position 349 of record NZ_FQZS01000037.1, on the reverse strand, counting down.
ATAAATGGAGTTGAAAGGGATATGGAAGCCGTTAGAAATGCAATAAAATATGATTATAGCAATGTACTAGCAGAAGGATGTATAAATAAATTGAAGGTAATAAAACGAATTATGTATGGAAGATGTAGTTTTGATACATTAAAGGCTAAAATGCTTAGGCTTGAAAAAATGCTTAATTTCAACTAACTCTGGAAAGAAACCATTAGGAGCTGATACTGTTTCTTTCTTAGCTAAATGTTTAGGACTTTTTTCCCTTATCTTTCTTTGAGGCCTTAATATATCTAATTCTTTGCACAGCCTATATACTTTTTTATGATTGATAATTAGGCCATAATCTTCTCTAAGGCAT
>NZ_FQZS01000050.1 GCF_900142105.1 Lutispora thermophila DSM 19022 | reverse complement strand
AATGTTTTTGACCTCTTCCCATTGTAGACACTTCCTTTCACTTCTTATTTTAAATCGTTCGAACTTCTGTGTCTACAAAACTATACTAACACTACCTGCTAATGAATAATCATACTATAACTCTTATTTTTGTGTTATCTTAAATATTAACAAATATATTCATAAGGATGTGGTTACTTTGGGTTTTTCCGGTAGAACAGTAATTATAACTGGAGCTGCAAATGGAATCGGTAAGGGAATTGCTCTACATTATGCCATGCAAGGAGCCAACATTGTTGTAGCCGATATGGATGAACAAGCTGGAACAGAAACAGTTTCTCTGATTAAAGAAAAGTTAGGAAAAGCCATTTTCGTACAGACCGATGTTCGAAAAGAAATAGATATTGTCCATTTAATGGAAATATCCTTTCAAACATACTATCGAATCGATATTTTAATCAATAATGCTGGAAAAGTGTTATTTAAATCACCATATGATTTAACCGTAGAAGAATGGGATGACCTGATAAACACGAATTTAAGAAGCGTTTTCTTAGGCTCACGTGAAGCAGCAAAATATATGCGTCAGAATAAAGATGGTGGTTCTATTGTCAATATTGCCTCCACAAGAGCACTTATGTCTGAGCCCAATTCCGAGGCCTATGCTGCTACCAAAGGTGGAATTGTTGCTCTTACCCATGCTCTGGCAGCTTCCTTGAGTAAATATAAAATTACGGTTAATTGCATTTCCCCAGGTTGGATTGAAACAGGTAATTATACGCAATTACGATCAATTGACCATGAACAACATCTGTCCAGACGAGTAGGAAAACCGGAGGATATTGCCAGAGCTTGTATTTACTTAACATCGAAAGAAAATGATTTCATCACAGGCATTAACCTTATTGTGGATGGTGGAATGACTCGAAAAATGATCTATGAAGAGTAAAACCATCTAAATAAAACCGGTTTCGAGCTCTATATCTTGAAACCGGCTTTATTTTCTATATAGTAGAATTAGTCTCTAATGATCTTCACGTAGAACTCCCTGTTTCTAGGCCCATCAAATTCACAGAAGTATATTCCCTGCCATGTACCAAGCAGAAGCTTTCCTTCCTGAATTATCACTGTACAAGAAGATCCCATGAGAGATGCTTTTATATGAGCATGAGAGTTTCCTTCATAATGAAAATATTCTCCATGTACAGGATATGTTTTGTCCAATGCAGTAATCATATCCCGCACAACATCAGGATCAGCATTTTCGTTAATAGTGATTCCGGCTGTTGTATGAGGCACATATATGACTGCAATACCATCACGTACATTGCTGTTTTTTACTTCTTCGCCCACCATATTGGTTATGTCGATGAACTGCTGTGGTTTTGTGGTTTGAATTATGTAGCGCATACTGTATTCCTCCTAATGGAGAAAATTATTCTACTATCTTCTCCTTCATCTTTCCTATAAGCTCCAACACTCCAGCTTCTATCTTTCTAAGGTCCTCTTCCTTCGGTGCACCTTCAAATTCAACTGATTGGATAAAACTCCAGTTCATTTTGTTCCTTTCCATTATTTCATTCAACTCTTTCTCTGCACCTCCTGACCATCCATAGGACCCAAATCTAAAGGCTAATTTACCTGCAATCTTCTTTCTTCCAACTTCATCCAAGGCCGCTGCAACTGGTGGGAATAGCTTATACTCATAAGTAGGCGCTGCAATAATAATTCCTGCAGATTTAAAAACAGTTGCCACCATTTCACTGTCACTATCAATTGGCATTTCCAGCTTGTTGTACTTAACTCCTTCTCTTTGAAGTATGCCTTCAACATAATCAACTGCTTTTGCAGTCATTCCATACATGGAGCCCCACAATATAGTTACTTCGTTTTTTCCTGCCCCTTCTGCGTATTGGGAAAACCTAAAATAATCATCTATGATTTTTTGAGGATTTTTTCTATAAACCGGACCATGGCCAGGTGCTATAGTGCTTATTTCCAAAGTTTTTGCTTTTTCGATTGCCTTTCTCAAGCTAGGTGTAAAGGTTGTCATTACGTTGGAATAATACCTTATTCCTTCTGATTCAAAGAAATCTACCTCTTCTGTTGTCATCTCATCATCAAAACAATGGTCTCCCATTCTGCCAAATGATCCGAACATATCGCAGGAAAATAGAGTTTTTGTATCTCTTTCATAGGTGTACATGGTATCTGGCCAGTGAACATTTGGCACTGGATGAAAGCTCAGTACCTTACCCTTTCCAAGGTCCAGAGTATCTCCTTCTTTCACAATTCTTATATTTTCTCCACCATAAAAGGAAGCTACCATCTTTGCCGCTTTATCAGTACATATTACTGTAAAATCATCCTTAATTTTTCGGAAGTTTGAAATCCAGCCAGAATGGTCTGGCTCCATATGATTAACAATCAAGTAATCTATATTCTGTGGATCAACACCTATTTCTTCTAAGTTTTGGTAAAGGGTTTCAGGTATTCCATCCCAACCAATTACACCATCAATTATTGCAGTCTTTTCTCCCCTCACTATGTAGGAATTTAGAGTCACTCCGTTTGCAAGCTCCCAAATTCCCTCAAATAATATGTCCTCAACATTCATGGTAAGCATATATATTCCGTCTGCAATTTTCAACTTCTTCATGTCTTATCCTCCTTTAACTCATAATAAAATATCCATTGTGAAATTGCTCATCATGTTAATAATTACCTATAGTTCATAAGTAAATGTATAGAAGATATATAAATATTATACAATATATTCAAACATCTCGGAATGACTATTATAAATATCAACACATTTAAATCATATTGATTAAGTTATTCTTATTTGGTACAGATGTTAGAAAAATAAATATACTTTCCGGAATCAAAAAATCTCTTAATTTCTAAAGACTTACAAATAAAAACCAACAATCTTCAAAGTTTGCTTCTTGTACCATAAATACCAAATTGTTATAATATTATAAAAATATAATTATACCTATGGGTATCTGAGAGGGTGATTTTATGTCTTGCTACTATATTGTCGGTGTTCGAATGGAGAACAGAATTGACAATGCAGTTAAATTTCAAGAAGTACTTACAAAAAACGGGTGTAAGATCAAAACACGCCTTGGATTACATGAAGTGAGTGACAATGCATGCTCAAATGACGGTATTATCATATTGCAACCTTATGGCAGCAGGGAGGATGTTGAATCATTGGTCAATGAACTCAACAGCTTGGAAGGCATAACAGCGCGGTATATAGATTTAAACTAAAGCAAATATGTTGCAGTAACAGTGATAAAGTTCCACAGACAATTTTACAATAACTGTCTGCGGAACTTTATTTACCTACCAGCTCTACATGCAGCTTATTACATCTATAGATCACTTTCCTATCATCATGGATAACAGTTATTTGATATCAAGTGCAGCTTCCCATTCAGCTTCTTTAAAACCAACCAAAACGAAATCATCGCTGATAAGAATTGGACGCTTCACAAGCATACCATCTGATGCCATCAATCTTAATTGTTCATCCTCGTTCATAGCGGGAAGCTTGTCCTTCAGATTCAATTGTTTATACAATAATCCGCTGGTATTGAAGAACTTCTTCAATGGCAGATCGCTCTTTTTATACCAATCCTTCAGCTCATCCATTGTAGGATTATTTTCTTTGATATTCCTTTCTTCAAAGTTAATACCCTTTGTCACCAGCCACTTCTTGGCTTTCTGGCAGGTAGTGCATTTCGGATAACATATAAATATCATAATGTACCTCCGTTCTTTTTCCTCTTTTGTGAAGCTAAATCAAATTTGCAAATCACTTTGATATTTTCTATTCCCAAAGGTAAGCAGTCATTGTCAATGACCCTAATTCACAGGATTTATTATAAATACTGATTTTGTCGTCTTCTTCCGATGCTCCCAATATATATAGCAGAGGATAAAAATAATCCGGCGTCGGCACTGCCAGCTTTGCAATATCGCCAATCTCATTGTATTTCAGGATTTTATCATGATTTCTGCTTAATATGTTTTCGTAAATATAATCATCAAACTCATATGCCCAGTCAAAGCCCTTGTTAACTTTATGCCAGTCAACCAACCTTAAGTTATGAACAACATTTCCGCTTCCAATCATGAGAACACCTTTTTCCCTTAAGACTCTAAGTTCCTTACCTATTTTGTAGTGTTCCTCCAGAGGAGCAGCAGCATCTATACTGATTTGAAACACAGGCACATCTCTATCTGGATACATATGGACTAATACCGACCAGGTTCCGTGATCTATACCCCAAGAATTATCATATTCTGTTTCTTTTGAAATCAACTGCCTAGCAACCTTTGCCATGTGGGGTGACCCTGAAGTGTTATAAGAAACCTCATACAACTTTTTTGGGAAACCATAAAAGTCATGTATCGTTTTTGGGTTATTTTCGTTCATAATTTTAGTTCCATTAGTATACCAGTGAGCTGAAACAGCTAATATCACTTCAGGTTTTGGTATCTTTTTTGCTATGCTTTTCCAAGCTTTTGAATAATCATTATCCTCGATTGCATTCATGGGTGACCCATGCCCAACAAACAAAACAGGCATTTTTGACATAGTATTTTGCAATCCTTTCTTATGAAAATGACATTTGAATTACAATCTCATTATATTTAGAAAAATAATCCGACATCAATAATAATAAAGATGTCGGACCCCATATCATATTAAAGAACTAAAGAGGGCGCTGTATAAACCCTTGTTTTCATTTCACTATCCAACATATATAATCCTTTCGGATCTCCTGCAAACAAATCATATTTCTTGACATTTTCATCTGCATTCTTTTCTTCTTCACCTTGTTCCTTAATGAACCAGTCAAGAAACTGCATTGTACGGAAATCCTTGACTTTCAATGCAGCTTCATATATTTTACTTATGGATTCAGTCACATACTTTTCATGTTCTAGCGCTTTTACCAACGGTTCTTTATAATTGTTGTATTTCTCATCAGGAGAAGATATCTCTGTTAATATTATCGATTCCCCATTATTTAATAAGTATTGCCGAAACAGCAAAGCATGATCCCGTTCTTCCTGTGCTTGTATGAAAAACCAATTCTCAAAGCCAGCTAAATTTTGGTCTGCATAATAATTAGCCATGTGTAAGTATAAATATGAAGAATAAAACTCTTTATTAATTTGCTCATTCAGCAATTTTACTACTTCTTGATTAAGCATATTATCCATCACCTCTTATTTACAATTTACAAATAGACATATTCCACGAATATGTCTATTTGGATACTTGTATCCAATTATATATCATTATATCATGTTTTTACAATACTTTCAGAAATTTTATTAATTTTGATATGAGTCGTCAACTTTTGAGCAATAAACTACAGCTATAACTCCAGTATCTCCATTATATGATTATTTATTATTAATTTAACTTTTAAAATAGCTAAGATTATTTATATATTAAACGCTAAAAAAGGCAGTTGAATCATCAACTGCCTCTCAGTTTGCTTATCTCATATTTCCTTAATGGTCATTGTAGTTTAAACTTGTTAACTTCACCGAGGAGTTCCTGTGCCACATATTCTAATTGGCTTGCAGATTGGGCAATGGTCTCCATCGAAGCCAATTGCTCTTCAGATGAAGC
>NZ_FQZS01000012.1 GCF_900142105.1 Lutispora thermophila DSM 19022 | reverse complement strand
TTCCCTCTTGCTGTTCAGTTCATTCTTTAATGCTTCTTTCTGTTGTTGTTCATATTCAAGCTGTTGCTTTTTCTCATCAATGTTGTCTCTTATTGTCTTTCTCTCTTTTAAGAGGTTTACATCATAATTTATTATTTTTCTCATCAAATCCAATCTTGATATGAAATCACTGAAGCTTGTGGCATTTAGTATTACAGCCAAATAGCTTGTGCTGCCGTTTTGATACATTATTCTTACCCTTTTGTTCAATAGCTCTTTCTGAGCTTGTGCTTCTTCCGTAGCCCTGTCCAATTCTCTCTGGGTTATGGCTATTTTCCCTTCCAGGTCAGATAGTTGACCTTCCACTATCTCAAGATTTTTCTCTGCCTCTTCCAATTTCCTATCCAATTCCACAATTTGATTGGATATGTTCTTGCTTTCTTTTTGCTTGGCAGTCTTTTGAGTCTTTGTCAATTCAATCTTTTTTCTGGTTTCCTCCAGCTTTTTTTGAAGCTCTTTTACATCGTCGTAATACCTTTGCCCATAAACAGGCGAAGCTGAAAGGGAGAATATTATCGCCATCAATAAAGCTATACACCTTATATGCTTCATCTTATAACCCTCCAAATTAAACCTTAAGGAATTTTCTTATGGATATCATGCTTCCGAGAGAACCTATTACTACTCCGAATGCCAAGAGAGAAACCGTCAGGCTCTTAAGAACCTCTTGGAAAGGCATAAGGGATATCACCAAAAGGCCGAACATTTGCTGTTCAACATATCGAGCTATATAATAATATCCTGTGGCTAGCAAGCCAATGGAAATAATGCTTCCTATCAAGCCTAACAAAACTCCTTCCAAGAAGAAAGGTCCTCTAACAAACCAATCGGTAGCACCAATATACTTCATTATCCCTATCTCTCTGCGTCTGGCATATACTGTAAGTTTTATAGTATTTGATATTATGAACACTGATATCAACAACAATATTGCCACTATGACAAGGCTCCCTACTCTTAGGAAATATGTAACGTCCAGCAGCTTTTCCAACTCTTCCTTGCCATAAACCACATTCTCAATGTTGGACATGGCTTTTATAGCCAAAGTTACCTGTGGAGCAAGCCTAGGATCCTCAAGAGTAACCACAAAGGAATCTGATAATGGGTTGTCCCCTTCAAGTCCTTCAAGAAGGTAGGAATTTTCTCCTAGAGATTCACTGAAATCCTTCAAGGCTTTATCCTTCGATACAAACACACAATCCTTCACCCCTGAAAGACCTTTAATTTCCTTCCTTATTTCACCTATTATTGTGTCACTCAGCCCATCTACAAGATGTACCTTTATCTCTACCTGAGACTCCAGCTTCGCCGCCAGATAATCTACATTCAATACCAGAATCAGAAAAATACCTATAACCAGCAATGCCGCCATGACAGAGCCTATGGAAGCCAAGCTCATAACCTTGTTCCTCCATATGCTCTTTACAGATTGCTTTGCGAAATATTTACATGTTCTTATCTTCATATTCCATACCCGCCTTTCTTGTCATCACGGGCTATGGTTCCATTTTCTATAGCTATAACCCTTTTTCTCATAGCATCTACAATATCCTTGGCATGAGTAGCCATTAGTACTGTAGTACCTCTATGATTAATCTCGTTAAGGCTCTTCATGACCTCCCAGGCTGTATCTGGATCCAGATTTCCCGTAGGCTCGTCCGCAATTAGTATGGATGGACCGTTTACTATAGCTCTGGCAAGAGATACCCTTTGCTGCTCTCCTCCGGAAAGCTGACTAGGGTATAGGTTGGATTTCTTGCTAAGCCCTACAAGACTTAAAATTATAGGAACTTGTCTTCTTATCTCCTTAGGTGACGCTTCAACTACTTCCATGGCAAAGGCCACATTCTCATATACAGTCTTCTCCTGAAGCAATCGGAAATCTTGGAACACAACACCTATGTTTCTTCTCAGATAAGGTATCTCTCTCCTTTTGAGCTTTGTCACATCCTTGCCGTTTATAATTATGTTGCCTTGATCTGGATCTATCTCCTTAAGTAATAGCTTTATTAAAGTGGATTTGCCTGCACCACTGGGCCCTACCAGAAATACAAACTCACCATTATCTATCTTAATATTTATATTTTTTAAAGCTTTATGACCATCACTAAAAGTTTTGCTTACATTGACCAGTTCTATCATTCGACCACAACCTTTCGCGCATATTTCTATATCTTCTACATAAAACCATAAATTCCTTTATGATTTTGTATAAAAAGGCATAAAAAAATAAGTCCTACTATAAATTAGGACTTTTTTCTTAATCATTCTACTCTGACTCATCTTCTTTTACAATAATTTCATTATTATCTGTAGGCTGGCTTTGGTATTGATTATGGGGATTATGTTGATTATGGGAAGCATTCTTCCTATTATCATTCTTTGTCAAAATCAGTATTCCCAATACTATGAGAAAAGCAGGAGCTAAGTACTTCCTATTGAGTATATATACCGTATCAGTCAGAAATATGATTCCAAGGCCGCCTAAAATAGCAATAGGAACCAGCAATGCATTATCTCTGCTGCCAAAAATGTATAGCTCCAGTAAACCAATGGATATGCCTATCAAAAACACAGGCCAAAGATCCGCCATCAATCCCCATCCAAAGAAAACATTTGCATAAAAAAGCAAACCATATGTGGTTAATATTCCTGCCGGTACCAAAATTCCCGGATTCTTATCCAAACCTGTAAAAAAGGAAAAATGGAGATATACACCAGGAGCTAAAAGAGCAAGAGGCCATATATAACTCCATGAAAAGTTAATGTAACCTAAATTGGACAACAGAAATAAAGTTCCGACTATTATAAACGAAATACCGATAAAAATGTTTTGATTTTTTTTCATATATAAAACCTCCATCGCTATTTATGTCATCTATTTATACGATTAATTGATAAAAAAGTCTGATATTTATGGGCACATAATGATATAAAAGTCTGATAGTAATAATAGTTATTTTGCTATAGAATATATATAAGATTGCTATTATTAGGTCATAGTTATAAAGGAACCATAACATATTAGTTATTAGTGAGGTGATTGAATGAAAAGTGAACTAAGGAAGAAAATCTTAGCTATGAGAGATTCACTTACTATTGAAGAAATTGCAGAAAAAAGCCTGCAGATTAAAGACAGGCTAATCAATACTTCCATGTATGATGAAGCTAATCATGTATTTACTTTCTTAAGCTTTAATAATGAAGTTATGACCAGACCCATTATAGATGACTGCATTGCCAAAAATAAACATTTGTATGTTCCTCTTTGCAATACTCAAATTAAGGAAATTGTGCTATGTAAGTTTCAGGGCTGGGATAAACTTAAACCTAGCAAGGCTGGTATTCTGGAGCCCGTTAAGAATCATATAAGAATAGTCAACAGGAGTATTCTAGATATTGCCATAGTACCGGGAGCAGTTTTTGATAGAAACGGTAACAGGATAGGTTATGGAGCCGGATACTATGATAGATTTTTCAACACACTCTCAAAAAATATATTGAAAATTGCCTTATGTTATTCTTTTCAAGTTGTAGATAGCATAACACCTTCTAAGTTTGATGTACCTATGGATTACATAATTACAGAAAACGAAGTCATAGAATGCAGGTAGTAGGGACAACGGGCGACCGCCAGCGCCGCCCCGATCTATTCCCCGTCAAACTCCTCCACAAGCCTGGCATATTTTTCAATCTTCTTTTGAACCAGATTGTAGAGAGTTCCCTCCGGATATCTTCCCTCTCCATCCATTGAACCGGCAGGCATATCTGTAAGAATCTCAATTCCTTCTTCTATGGTGGTTACAGGATATATATGGAACAAACCTTTTTCCACCGCTTCTATGATTTCATCATTGAGCATAAGATTGACAACATTCTGATGAGGTATCATGACTCCCTCTTTTCCTGTAAGTCCTCTATGTTTGCATGTCTCAAAGAAGCCTTCAATCTTTTCGTTTACTCCACCTATAGGCTGGATAATTCCCTTCTGGTTTACTGAACCGGTTACTGCAATATACTGCTTAATAGGTACTCCCGAAAGACTTGAAAGCAATGCATAGAGTTCTGTAGATGAAGCACTGTCACCCTCAACTCCATCATAAAGCTGTTCAAAACATATATGAGCCGATAAAGTAAGAGGAAACTCCTGAGCGAATTTTTCTCCAAGATATCCTGAGAGAATCAATACACCCTTGTCATGTATGCTTCCGCTCATTTCCACTTCTCTTTCTATATTGGTAATACCTTTATCTCCTGCAAAGGTGGTAGCAGTAACTCTGCTAGGCTTACCAAAGGCATAATCGCCCATATCCATGACAGATAACCCGTTAACCTGACCAACTACCCTTTCATCCGTCGATATGAGTATTACCCCTGCGTCTATCAATTCCTGAAGCTTTTCTTCTATCTTGTTGGATCTATATCTTTTTTGTTCTATGGCCTTCTTTACATGGATACCTCTTACAATGTCCGATGAATCTATTCTGGCCCATGCATCTGCTTCATACAGTATTTCCACAATATCATTAAAACGGGTTGACAACTTGTGTTTATGCTCTGCCAATCTCCTACTATAGTCTATTACCGCGGCCACTGCTTCACAATCAAAATGAAGCAAATCCTTTTCTCTGCAATGAGAGCTTATGAATCTGGCATATTTATTTATGTTTGCAGCATCCGATGGCATCTCCATATCAAAGTCTGCCTTTATTTTGAATAGTTTTCTAAAGTCTTCATCATAACTGTACAACATCTGATAGAGATTGTTATTTCCTAAAAGTATAACCTTGACGTTGAGGGGTATGGGTTCCGGCTTTAACCCACCTGAAACAAGTCCGGCATTGGAATGTATGTTTTCTATGGCTATACTGTTGTTTTTAAGGGCTCTCTTTAATCCATCCCAACTTTCCGGACTCTTGGCAATATCAGACATATTAATTATTAAATATCCTCCATTGGCAGCATGAATGGAACCAGGCTTTATTTTGGTAAAATCAGTGGTAACCACTCCCATATTGCTTTCATAGTCGATTCTGCCCAATAAATTGTAATATCTTGGATTTGACTCTACAATTACAGGAGCTCCCTTAGTATCCCTGTTGTCTATTATCAGATTAACCTTATACTTTATCGTATAATCTTTAACATTTATTTTTTCAAGCAGTTCAATATCTTCTGCTTTTTCCTTATCCAGCTTCCTGAAATCTTCAATGTTCTGTATTATGTCTTTCTGAACAGCTGAAAGATAATTCAATACGTTTTTATTATCAGCATACTTTTCCATTAGCTCACGTATGGGCTGCTCCACCGTAATCAACGCAATTCTGGCTTCCAGTTCTTCTATCTTGTTTCTTGCGTTTTTTTCAATATCTTTCATCTGTTTCATGTATTCCATTAGCTTTTTTTGAATTATATATGATTTTTCTTCCAGTTCTTTTCTCTTGGAGGTTTCAAGCTTCATGAAGTCTCCTTCTTCCAATGGTTTACCATCAACCATAGGAATTGTCAAAAGACCCTGCTCGCTTCTTTTCAGTATAAAGCCTTGCTCATTTACATACCTGTTAAAGGCATCCATAATGTCTGAACTTTTGTTCTGATAATCTTCAAGAATTTCTCTCTTTTGCTTTTCGTATTCTTCACTTTCAAAGGCCTTTGGTATGTTGAGCTTAAGCATCTTGACCAGTTTTCTCATATCCTTGACAAAAATGTGCCCATGTCCGGTGGGCAGGTTAATGGCTTTTGGTCTGTCGGGATTTTTAAAATTATATACATAACACCAGTCATCAGGAGTCTTCTCCGTAGCAGCTATCTTCTTGCATATGGATTTTGTATAGCTGCTCCTGCCTGTTCCGGTCAACCCTGCCACAAATATGTTGTAACCGTTCCTTTTTATGGTAAGTCCAAATTCCATGGATGATACGGCTCTTTCCTGACCAATTATTCCATCCAAAGGCTCCAACTCAGCTGTTGTCTGGAAGCCTAATTCTTCACGGCTGCATTTGTTAGCTAGTTCATTGGCAGACAATTCATTGTATTTACTCATGAAAACCCCCCTATTAGAAAAATAGGTTTCCTATTTTCAAGAAACCAGATAATTTCCTTTATTGTTGGCCATAGCAGCCTATTTCTTTGCTATGGCCTTTTTTGCTGCTTCTGTAACATCCTTAGTACTGATGCCGTATAGTTCTACCAACTCCATAGGTTTTCCAGATTGACCGAATACATCCTTTATTCCAACTCTAACCATTGGAACAGGATATTCTTCACATAGAACCTCGGCTACAGCGCCACCCAGACCTCCTATTATATTATGTTCTTCAGCGGTAACAATTGCCCCTGTTCTTTTCGCAGAACTGATTATAAGTTCCCTATCAATTGGTTTTATGGTGTGCACATCTATTACCTCTGCTGATATGCCTTCCCTCTTTAGCATTTCCGAAGCTTCAATTGCAATGTGAACCATAAAACCTGTGGCTATTATAGTCACATCCTTACCTTCCTGAAGAAGTATTCCTTTCCCTATCTGAAAATCCATATCATTTTTATATACTTCAGGCACTCCCAGTCTTCCAAGTCTGATATACATGGGCCCTTTATGAAGAATGGCCGCTTCTATAGTTTTCCTTGTTGATAACGCATCGGCAGGGTTAATTATGGTCATATTGGGTACAGCTCTCATTAAAGCTATATCTTCTATGGCTTGATGAGAAGCACCGTCTTCTCCCAATGTTATTCCAGCGTGTGTGGCAGCGATCTTCACATTTAGCTTTGGATAGGCAATGGAATTTCGTATCTGTTCAAAGGCTCTTCCTGTAGCAAACATGGCAAAGGTACTGGCAAAGGGAATCTTCCCACAAGTGGCTAAACCTGCTGCTGTACCCATCATATCCTGTTCCGATATTCCCATATTAAAAAATCTCTCTGGATATTTTTTCTTAAAATCATTGGTTTTTGTGGATTTTGAAAGGTCTGCATCCAAAACCACCACATCTTTATATTTTTCCCCTAGTTCTGCCAAAGCTGCTCCATAGGCTTCTCTTGTCGCAATATTAGCCATTATATCAAAACCTCCAATTCCTTTAGGGCTTTCTCTTTCTCCTCTTCATTAGGTGCCACACCGTGCCAGCCTACTTGATTTTCCATAAAGGACACGCCTTTGCCCTTCACAGTCTTTGCTATTATGGCAGTAGGTTTTCCCTTAGTATTTTTTGCTTCTTCCACAGCCTTTTCTATTTGCAGCAAATCATGCCCGTCTATGGTTATAACATGCCATCCGAAAACCTTCCATTTATCCTCTATGGGATTAACATTTTTTACTTCTTCATTGGTCCCGTCTATCTGTAGTCCGTTATTATCAATGAATATAGTCAGGTTATCCAGTTTATAATGAGCAGATGTCATGGCTGCCTCCCAAACCTGACCTTCCTGCAGTTCACCGTCGCCAAGCAATGCATAAACCCTGTAGTTTTTATCGTCCAGCTTTCCTGCCAATGCCATGCCATTTGCTGCTGAAAGCCCCTGTCCCAATGAACCTGTGGACATATCAACCCCAGGAGTACCCTTCATATCAGGATGCCCTTGCAACATAGCTCCAGTTTTTCTCAGTTTCAACAACTCTTCTTTTGGGAAATATCCCTTTTGCGCCAAAGTACTATACAACACAGGAGCACCATGTCCTTTTGAAAGTATGAATCTGTCTCTGTCCTGCCATTGCGGATTGCTGGAATCCACTTTCATCTCTTTGAAATAAAGATAGGTGAGAATTTCAACAGCAGAAAGGGACCCTCCAGGATGTCCTGATTTGGCCTCTGCAAGCATTTCAATTATGTCTTTTCTTATGGCATTGGCTTTTTCTTTTAATTGCTCCAATACTTTATTATCCATATTTGCCTCCTTCAATCATTGGATTACTATTGTATTTAGTCAATTTAGCTATATCTTTCACAAGATATGGCATAATAGACTTATCTTGTTTTTGCATCATAGAAAGCCAGTAATATGAATTTCGGCAGCTTAAGCATTCTGAAAAATCTCTTTGGCTCCTTCAGCAATCTGTATAGCCATTCCAATCCTGCTTTCTGATAAAACTCAGGAGCTCTTTTTGCTCTGCCAGCTAGAATATCAAGACTGCCGCCAACTCCTATAGCTATTTTGGCACCTAGCACATCTCTATGTTTATATATCCATTTTTCCTGTCTAGGTGCACCCATGGCTACAAATATGATATCCGGCTTTTTACTTATTATTTCTTGGATTATCTCTTTTTCTTCATCTTCATCGAAATATCCATGATGATATCCTGCGATATTTATTCCAGGATACTTTTCACTTAGCTTCTGTGCTGCTTCCTCAGCTACTCCTTCTTTACCTCCCAGAAAGTATACGCTCCTTTCCTGGGTATAAGCTATTTCAAGCAAGCTGTTCATAAGCTCGCATCCTGCTACCTTCTCCTTCAATGGTGTACCATAAAATCTGGAAGCTATGACTACTCCAATACCATCAGGTATTATCAGGTCACCACTGTTCAATACATGGGAGAAGCTTGGATCTTTTACTGCATCTACAAGTAATTCGCTGTTTGGAGTAAATATCATTTTTAATTTATCCTGTTGCAAATACTCCTTACATATGTTTTCAGCTTCTTGAAACGTTATATTATCTATGTTAACTCCAACTATCTCAACAGTATCTCGCATGTTTACACCTCTCAGCTCTTCATTAGCTGGCATGCCAAAGCTACATTTTCCTTGGCCTTATTCTTCATAGCCATCATAGTATTTTCAAGCTTTCTTTTATTATCTTCATAATTCTCCATAATATGGCGTGCTCCCGTGATAATCACTTCACTCTTTATGTTTTCAACACTTCCTGCTGCCTCTTGACCGATATAATCCAAATATCCCTTTATTTTAGGATCATATATGAGGCCTAACATAGGAGTGGCAGTTATGGAGGAATATATGAGAGTATGAAGCCTCATGGCAATTACAAACTCCATTCGCCCCATAATGCCTATAAGTTCTTCCGGCTCATAGGTCTTTGACAATATTCTATGTGGAATGGTCATCATTTCCGAAGTCTTCATCATGACTTCCGTATCAGATTGATACATAGGTATAAATACAGGCATAAGGTTATATGTATTGTATATAAACTCTAAGGAATTTGCCAATTGTGATTCCAAATCCCTTGACAGCTTCCACTTACGAATATTTACACCAACGAGCTTGCTGTCTTTAGGTATGCCCTCTTTATCAAATATTACATCTACTTTTTCTTTTTCAATGGGCATAGTAGTCAGAACCGGATCTGCCGTAACAATGATTCTGGGTTTTTGAACTCCCATTTTCTTTAATGTGCTAAATGATTCTTCCTCCCTTAAGGTTATGAGGTCAACTTTGTCTATAACCCTTTTCACCCTTTTAGCATTTACCGAGGAATTTATGGGACCAATGCCATTAGCATACAACATTATTTTTTTATTGAACATTAAACCAATCTTTATTATACTCAAATAATACAGCAGGGATCTGGTGCTGGTCATATCCTGCAACAGGCTTCCACCACCGCTTATCAATAAATCGCAATCCTTAATGACCTTTGCAATGCTCATTACGTTTAATCGATTAACTGCATCTATTCCATATTCAGAACTTGTTTTTGCAGGATTATTGGATAAGGCTGTTATTTTAATACTAGGGTCTGCTTCTTTGAAGTCCCTCACTATTGATTTTAATATGGCCTCATCACCGCTGTTTCCAAATCCATAATATCCTGAAATCACTATCTTCTTCATATAAAGCTCCCCAATCTATTGCAATTGTTGGATATTGGTACCCAGATTCCTTGCAGCAGAGATAAATGCTGCAAACATCCAAAAGAGTATTACAGATTTTGGCATATACAAAATATGCTCTGCAACTCCGTGTACCATTATTGATAAAAATCCGCACAACAGCCCTATGGAAACATAACTGAAATATCTATCCTTAGTCTTCTTTGAAAATTTAATTGTTGTCACAAATATGGAAAGAACCACCCATGCAAAAGTGAGTATACCGAATATGCCCATCTCTGCCATAATCTCAAGATACATATTATGACTGTGCCATGCTTTGCTTCCCTTAATTCCGTATTCCAAGAATGTATTTTTGAAAGCCCAATACCCGTAGCCTACACCTGTGACCCAAAAATCTTTTATCATATTTATAGTTCCTTCCCAAATATAAGTTCTATAGGCATTGGATGTATCCTGAACATTTCCTATAGTGCTTATCCTCTGGATTACTACTTGAGGTAAAAGAGGTATCGCAGCTATACTGCCTGCGATAAAGAGCGGAATATATTTTGCCATTTTGAGAATTACGAACAACATTGCAGCACATGCAAAACCCAGCCATGCACCTCTGGAAAAAGTCATCAAAAGGCATATAAACATAGTTCCTGCTATTAACGACATAGTTATTTTATTCATCCATTTTCTATAGACAAATACCAAGGTTATGGCGACGGGTAGTATATGCTCCAAATATTCTGCAAAAACATTAGGATTTCCGAAGGTTCCTACTACCCTTGTTTTTACATCGGGATTCAGATTCATATCAACCCAGGCTTTGCTTGTGGTACCTAAGGTAAAATACTGTATTATGCCATAGATTGATAGTATGAATGCGGTAATAATAAAAAACTTGATAGCTCTGTCAAAATCCTCTTTGGATTTAAGAGTGTTTACTATTACAAAGTACAATGCTATACTGACAAGGCTTACCAAAAGGTTTTGAGCACTCAATAAAGGTTCAACAGATATAATTGTAGTTATAATCTGCACCAAAGCAAAGGCTATCAAAGGCATTGCTATGGGATCCTTGGCAAAGTCTCTTTCTTTATTGGTCATAATCTTTATGACATAGGAAAACACCACCACTGCAGCAAAAATCAAAGCAGCCTCATTAGGCAGAAATGGAAGTGATATTATCAAAGCATAGAATCCCAACAGAGGATTATTGAGGGTTAATCCGGAGATACCTATACCACCAAGCAGTTTTAAAGCAGTTTCCATAGATACACCCCCTAGTCCACGTTATTCCAGAATTCATAGATATGTCTAATAATAAAACTATCCTTTAAAATAGCCCTCACTCTATTTTCATCCTCTTCAATTTTATTTTCCCTGGGTCTGGAATAGTTGATTAAAGCAAAGTATTTGCTCTCAGAAATTCCTTGTTCCAGGCTGAGTATGCGGCTTATAAAGCCCAGTGAAGCCATGATGGATCTGCTTGTCACCTTATAGGCTGTAGAATTTCTGTGAGCTTCTATATTAAACATGCTATCTACAATCTGTCCGAAAAAGCTGTCTCTCCAAGAATTTCTTATAAATCCAACAAAGTTCTTAATCAGCTTGCAGAAAAAACTATGTCTGCCTGCTTTAGCCATCATGTCTTCAAAACCTATAACAAAAGATATTATCTTGCTATCCTGATACATGATTAATCCCCTTACTCGTTAAAGATTATGT
Source organism: Lutispora thermophila DSM 19022 (assembly GCF_900142105.1). Lineage (GTDB taxonomy): Bacteria > Bacillota > Clostridia > Lutisporales > Lutisporaceae > Lutispora > Lutispora thermophila. The sequence continues at coordinate 108,884 of NZ_FQZS01000012.1, read as the reverse complement.
CGTAGACAAAACCCCTAACTGCAAATTTTTTACCTTTTATACCTCCTAATGGAGATCCGATTCTTACTTCCTGATTTCCCATGTATACTCCTGTATTGCTAATTACTCCATCTCCTTCGATATATATTTTAACATCATACCTTCCGGGTACTTCGGCTTCTATAACTCTTCCATCATCTGTATTCACCAGTCTGGTTGCAGGTATGGCCTCTTTCTTAACTATTTTTCCATATACGGAATTCTTATCGTAATCCTTGGCTATCTCTCCTTCTTCGATGGCATTATATGTTACGTCTCTTACTTCCTGAAACATATATACCATAGTAATCTTCTCAGTATTTACAGCTACCGTTGGATTTACTTTAAATATCTTATAGGCTCCGAATCCTATAAGGACTATAAGAATTACTGTTATGAACAAATCAATAATGTTTACCAATCCGAAAAGTCTGCCTCTTTTATCTATTATCTTCATATGTACTCCTCACTTTCTTGTTATTAAGCATTTTATTGTATATATTTATATGATCCATGGCAAGATTCTTCAGGGAAAAGTTTTCACTGGCCTTTATATATAATGCCTTTCCCATTGATCTGCTTTTATCTTCATCTTGGATCATCATCCTCAATTTTTTACTTAATTCTTTATCTTCGCCTGCTTTAAAAAGATATCCGTTGACTCCGTCGTCTATAAGCATAGGTATTCCACCTACCGCAGAAGCTATGGTAGGCTTCTCCAGTCTTGCCCCTTCCAGCAAAACGTAGGGAAAACTTTCACTATAGGAAGTCAATACATTGATATCAATGGCATTGAGAAAATCATATGGGTTATCAACAAACCCTACAAAATGAACATTTTTATCTATACCCAGTTGCTTTATCTGGCTATCCAGAGAAGGCAGTTCTCCCCCATTACCTGTAATAAGGAAGTGTATATCCTTATAATCAATCATTACATCTGCCGCTGCCTTAACAAATACTTCATGTCCTTTTACGGGATGAAGCCTTGCCAATATGCCAATAAGCTTTTTATCCTTAAGGTGTGCTAAACCTCTTTCATTCAAAAACTCATCCCTGCTCTTATAGTTAATGTCCTCCTGAAAATCCATACCGTTATATACAACAAAAATTCTATCATCCGGGAACCCTCTGCTGACAAGCATATCTTTAAAGCTCTGTGATACAGCAATAAAATAATCGAACTTCTTCAAAGCAAAAATGTTCAAGTTTGTATATATTATATGCTTGTACAGATTCCCCTTAAAGTCCAGCATAAAATCACTATGTATTGTTGTAACACATGGTATGGATAGTTTTTTCTTGATGAATCTTGTAATAAAATTCGCTCTTGCTCCATGAGAATGAATTATTGTAAAGCCTTCATCCTTAATAATACCCGTCAATGTATCAACAACTTTTAAATCATATCTTTTGCTCTGAGGCAATACCATAATATCTATGCCCATTTCTCTTGCTTCCTGGGCAAAGGGACCTTCCATGAAACATATTATTTTGACGACCAGGTTCTTCTGCAGTTCCTTAACCAATGTCAACACATGGGTTTTGGCACCGCCTACGTCACCCCCACTAATTAAGTGCAGTACCTTTTCCACTTTTATCTTTCCTCCTAACCGGGGCAGCCCCTGGATATTGATATAAAGCTACTTCTCTTTTTATACTTAAGCCTTTAAAGTATGCCGGTATCATATAGTATATGCTGTACATCTGCCTAAAACATGAGGAAATTCTATTGTCCTTGTTATATCTATTATAGGCGTTTTCATAAGATTGCAATTCTACTTTCTTAAATAATTCCGCTCCTTCATCTGTTCCAGCTATGATCCTGTTTAGTCTGTTCATCTGAAATATGGACTCAAAACTCATGGTTTGAGATCTATAGAATTCTAAGGCATCTCTTTTCGCTTTAAAATATCCTGTACAGTCAACATAGTGGGTTACACCATAAACGCTGATTGGTGAATTTACTTCATAACAATATGTTTCAAATTCCTTATGCTTTTGCAGCAGCTTTACTGAAGCTATCAATATGCCGCTTACAGCTGTATGATCCTTATGTCCGTCTAAGAAGTAAGGTACAAATACCATATCAGGTTTATAATCCTCTATAACATGAGCCACTTTTTTAACTACCTCGTCATCATTAGGTTCCAGAGAACCATCGGGACAATCAAGAAAAACAGGCTCCTCCATACCCATATTTTTTGCAAGTTCTATAGCCTCAACTTTTCTCAACTCAGCCAATGCTTGTGGCGTAAGCTCATGGCTCAGGCTTTGAGAACCATCAGTCATGAAAATGCATTTAACCACACCCTTGTCTTCCAAAGCTTTTTTTATCAAACATCCACAACCAAGTATCTCATCATCTTGGTGGGGAGATAGTATAAGTATCCTCTTTTGCTTTACATCTATTGTTTTAATATCCTTTGCTTTTCCTTTTACCAGACGTAAATATATTCCCAATACAATATTGTTTATAACTTTTATTGGTCTTGCAGTCACTTTCTTTATAACATTTTTCATAGAACCATTGTTCACCCCCGGTTTTACCTTTAAATATAATCCGAATCACCTATAGTCACATACCAATTTCTGTGATCATATAAAGCATCACCTGCTGCCTTGGCCAATTCACCTACAGGCAGCGCCGCCAGCACCGAAGGAGACCTTAACTGCAAGAAACCTGCCCTCGACAATATTTGTGAATAAAACCATTCCTTTATCATCCAGCAGGATATGGCACATACTCCAGCCTCTTTTAACTTTTTTTCTGCTTCCCTTATGAGCTCATAAGCTCCAGCTTTGTGTTCTTTATAACATATAAAATCTGCTATATGACCTAAAAGTAGATTTTCCCCTCCTTTGCCCGTCTTAGATTCTATAGCAGTTACCATGTATCCTACCAGCTCATTATTTTTATACGCTCCATAGATCTTATATTCTTCAGGACTGTCCACATATCTCCAGTTAAGATATTTGGAACTGCGTTCCACTGCTATAGGATAATCATTTTTAATATTATTCCAGAGTTCATCAAATTTGTAGTCAAATCTTTTAATCTCAACTATAGAGTAACCTGATGTCTTTTTCATGCATACATTTTTTATATTTTTATAAAGATCCAGAACCAAACCTCCGCAAGACTTAATCAACTTATTGGTAGTAAACATGCTTGAAGCTTCTTTTCCCTTCAATATCTTTATGTACTGAGGAATATCACAGACTTTTTTTATATTTATTCTCCCTATGGATGCCTTGTAAGCAGCTTCATTTGGAAAATTAAAACGAAGCTGAAATCCTGCATTTTTCATATCATCTAAAGCAGCCATTGCCAGGTTTTCAAATATACCTTTTTTGCGATGTTCTCTATGAACCATGGCATCAACAGACTGTCCCGCAATTATTTTCTTTCCCATGAATTCCATGCTAAACATCCAAATTGAAGAAAGTCCTATTACTTCATCTTCTTTCAAAGCCAGCTTAATTATCGATTTCCCTTGTGGATTATTTATATTTTTCCATTGGAAATGTTTTTGGTCCATATCCTTTCCAAAAACATCTTTAAATAATCTGAAAACACCTGGCAAATGCTTATCTTCATAATCTTTAATGTTATAATCCGGGTTCAATGAACCTCACCCCTGCTATTCTTGTTTTATATTTTATTATTATAGCATATGTGTCAATTAAAGGACATAAAAATGGACATGAAAAAAGCCCTTTAATAGGGCATTAATGCAAACTATTCTGTCATAAACAGCACTCCAAGGGTGTTAGGTCCGCAATGAGACGATACGGTACAGCCTGCTTGGGTTATTAGTATTTCTTTAAATTCAGCCGTTTCCTCTATTGTTCTTCTTACAATATTTATCATTTCCTCAGAAATACCCGAGTGGGTAATAAAGACTCTGTCAAGTTTCAGATTATCATGCTCAGTGAGTTTATCTACAGTGTATTTTTTAAGAACTTTATTGAGAGGACCTCTATATTTCTTGCCAACTTTCATCATACCGCTTGTATTGTCCACTTCAATACATGGTTTAATGTTCAAAATGTTTGCACCTAAAGCTGCCAATGCAGAGCATCTACCTCCTGCGTACAGAAATTCAAGAGTATCCAGCACAAAGCTGGCATGAACCTTGGTTCTTTTATTTTCTATTTCTGATACGATATCCTCCGGTTCCATTCCCCTTTCTATCATCTCAGCAGCTTCCAATATGAGCAGCCCTATTCCTGTAGAAAGGTTACAGGAATCAACTGGATAAACATTTCCCAGCTCCTTTGCAGCAATACAGCAATTTTGATAGGATGAAGAAAGGCTGGCAGCTATATTGAAATGTATAACGCTATAGCCTTGATCCACCCAATCCTTGAAATAGTCCAAGTACTCATTAACATTGATTGCTGAGGTCTTAGGCAAAATATTATGCTTTTCATATGCAGAATAAATATCTAACGCTGAGATGTCCACTCCATCTTTATATTCTTTCTCTCCTAGAATTACATGAAGTGGATATGTATTTACACCATATTTTTGCTTCAAACTTTCACTTAAATCACAGGTACTATCTGCGCTTAGTATGATTTTCCTCACAATGTTCACCCCAAACACTAATTTTAATATTACTTGACTAATCCATTTCTACATTACTTATATATTCCATTTTAGATATTTATGCATAACTAACAACAGCAGGATTGCTCCATACCTACCTCTTTTACAGATATAGGGTGGATTATCCCGCTTTTCTTTACTTTTAGATTAGCATGTTATAATATTATAATGAACCCATACAGATTATTTTGTGTGTAGTTTTTACACACATATATGAATGTGTGGTATTTTAGGAGTGATTATAATGGCAAAGCCAGAGCTCACAAAACTTCTGATTGCAGAAACTCTGAAAATGCTTGTAGAACACATGCCCTTAGATAAGATAACAGTACAGGATATTGTAAAGACGTGCGGTATTAACAGAAAAACATTTTACTATCATTTTCATGACAAACAAGCATTGATTTGCTGGATTTTTGATTATGAAATTGCTAACCTGACCCGTTCAAGTCAGGATAATATGATAATCAATAATCTGGCAGAACATCTCTACGAAAATAAAAATTTTTATATTGCAGCTCTTACTTCAAATGTACAGAATAACCTGAGAGATCATATGTTCAAGATAGCCTATGATATTATAATGAATAAAATCTCTGGAATATTGGGATCCAGAGAAATGTCTTCCAATAGTATGAAAATGATAGCCAACTATTTTACCAATGCAACCATAGGATGTATAACCCAGTGGGCAAGCGAAGGTATGAAAACTCCTTTGGATGAGTACAACTTCATATTCTACCCCATGACTCAGGATTGTTTGGAGTTTATTGTTGAAAAATACTGCAGTATAAATGAAAAGAGTACGGTGGATCATGATAAAAGAGTTAAATAACTGCATCATATGTCCAAGGAAATGCGGCATAAACAGAAATATAACATGCGGATATTGCAGAGTTAAAAATCAAATAAAGCTGGCTAAAGCGTGCCTTCATTTCTGGGAGGAACCATGTATATCAGGCTCAAGAGGATCAGGAACTGTATTTTTTAGCAACTGCAATATGAGATGTGTATTTTGCCAGAACTATGATATAAGCCATGAAGGCTTTGGAAAAGAAGTATCTATTGAAAAACTGGCCGAAATAATGTTATATCTAGAGGAAAAAGGAGCTCATAATATCAACCTTGTGAGCCCCACGCCCTATATATTTCATATTAGAGAAGCTGTAAAAACAGCACGGAATAAAGGATTAACCTTACCTATCTTATATAATACCAATGGATATGAAAATGCAGAAATTCTGAAATCCCTTGAAGGCATTATTGATATATATCTTCCGGATTTAAAGTACTATGATGATAAATACAGCATAAGATATTCTAAAACTCCCGCATATTTTGAGCATGCCACGGCTGCCATACTTGAAATGTATCGGCAAGTTGGAAACCCTGTTTTTAATGATGACGGAATACTTATAAAGGGTTTGATGATAAGACACATGATGTTGCCTGGGCTTTTATTTGATTCAAAGAAGGTTGTTGATTGGGTATTGGATAATCTTCCCCCCCAAGTATTTCTCAATATCATGTGCCAATATACTCCCATGTACAAAGCAAAGTATTTTGATGAAATAAACAGGAAACTAAACCCTAAGCATTATGAAAGTCTCATAGATTACGCCCTATCTAAAGGACTTGAAAACGGATTCACACAAGATCATGGTAGCGCAACAGAAGAGTATACTCCTATTTTTGATTTAAGCGGGATAGAATAAAGTTTTGCACATATGTAACAAATATAATAAAATATTAGTTAAAAATGCAAATTTGCTGATTCTTGAAAGGATACAGTATGGAGAATACTATAAGAGAGCTTTATGAATACGGAAAAAAGATAATGAACACGGACTATAACAAAGCCCTTGAAATCTTTATTAAAGTCCGTGATGAAGCTATGGAGACTAATAACTTAAGGTTATTAGGTGAAGTTTTGCTGGACATGTGCATGGTGTATAGAAATACATCAGATTCTGTCAACGGTTTTAAGACGTGTGGCCAGGCCTTAAAATGTTTTCAAGATTTAAATGATGTAGAAAACCAGGCACGAGTTAACAACTTTCTAGGCATATTTTATTTTTATTCAGGTCTTTTTCAGAAGGCACTGAGATGTTTTATGACTGCCAAAACCATGGTAAAAGATAAGGATTGCCCAAGGCTCTATCTATCAATATTATCCAACATAGGTGAAGTATACAAGGAAGCATCCAATTACGACTATGCACTAGCGTATTATGAAAAAGCGGAAGAATTAGCAAGTATCAATCATATAAATGACTATCAGGCAATGGTTTTGTTAAATAGAGGAGATGTATATGTTATAAAAGACAATCTGGCAAAAGCCCTCGAATGCTACACCTCAGCCTTTTCCCTTATTAACCATGATAGCAATATGTTATATTCAGGAACACTACTAAATAAAATCGGTGTAGTTCATATGAAGAATATGGACTTAGATATTGCAAAGGATTATTTCCTTAAAGCTAAGGAAGCATATGAGAAAATAGACAACAAATTTTACCTCATAGAAACTCTGATTAATTTATACGATTTGGAAATATTATTGGGAAATAATGAAGCTATTCATATATTGGAGCAAGCACGTTCATTAGCTACCTTTAGCGGTGCAGATAAAAAACTTGCTGAAATTGAAAAACGTCTCCATGATTATTATTTTTTAATAAACGATTACAAAAAGGCTTTAGAACATTTTTACAACTACCATTATCTTGAAAACAAAACCGATTCTTTTAATTTGATCCGTAAGCTGGAGATATTAAAGCTTGAAAATGAAGAAATGAAAAATATGCCTTCAGATTCAACATTAGATGAGATTATTGAATGCCAGTATAATGAAAGCAAAAAGATAATTGAAACTTTGGAAAAGCAGAATTTAATACTGGAAAAACAAGCCTATTATGATACATTGACTGATTTGCCCAATAGAAGAAGTATTGACAGGAAGCTTCAATCCCTGATGAACCCGGAAAAAGGCAAATATCACGCTTTAATGATTATTGATATAGATCACTTCAAATGGGTAAATGACGGCATGGGCCATGCTTTTGGCGATGTTTGCCTGAAAAAAATATCTAAGATTTTATCACAAGAAGTCACAGAAGCAAATGGCTTTGTAGGTCGCTATGGAGGAGAAGAGTTTCTCTGTATACTAGAGAACATAGACCTGCCATCTATATCTTCCATCGCTGAACAGCTTCGATATAGAATAGAAGAGGCTAATATTAAATACACTTACAAAGGGAAAAAATTACATGTGACTATAAGCATCGGCTATACTATCATTTCAGATCTTTCAGCCAAATCAGTGGATCAATACATAGAAATGGCTGATGGTGCCCTTTATGAAGCAAAAAGCTCGGGCAGGAATGCTGTAATGAAAAGATAAGCTAAAATAATGAAAAACAATGGGGATGATTCTAAAAGAAACATCTCCATTGCTTTTTCTATTTCTACTTTAAAGTATAACTGCCTTTTATTAATAAATATACTTCTGATGCTGCCTTTATACCTCTTCCATCATTCCTTGAAGATATAAGCATATGGTTATTAGCAATAGCCTCCCCTTCCTGTAGGTCTTTTGCCGATGTAATATCACACAATCCACCATTGGCGCCGTACAATGCTGTTGACTGGCCTGATCTGATTATTATCTCGGCTCCTTCTCCTGGAATCAGTGACTGTCCTTTTTTAAGCTGAACAACTTTAAATGTAAGGGCATCTTCTACTGTCTTTTTTAACTCTGCTATTTCTGTATCTTTTTGATTAAGCTGTTCCTGATATTTTGCAAGGGTACTTGCGAAGTTCGTTATTTCACCGCTATATCCCTGGGTTATTGAATCTATATAATATTTTATTTGCTCAATTTTCTTATCAACAAAGCTAAGCGTTACCAGAGGATCTTGCTCTGATCCGGGAGTAGCACCATCCGCCGATACTATAAAGCCAAAGATTGATAAAATAATTGCTGTTGTTATTATTGCTATCTTTGTTCTTGTAATTGTAAAACTAACTTTCATCAAATTTCCTCCTATTTCCCCTTTTTTCTATCTCAACTACTATTCGCCATATAAATAGAAATTCCTGTATATTTTACAGAAATGTAATATTGGAAAAAATAGTAAGAATCTGATAAAATAAAGTGAGACACGGAGAACTTCAAACCATCTCCAATGTCCCAAAAATTAAAATGAGACACCGAGAACCGTCCCCAATGTCTCATACTGTATAGTCAGTTAATCCAAAACTTATTTCTATACATTCATCAACTTTTTTCATAAGTTCATCAGAAAGATGTCCTACTCTTTCTTTCAATCTTTTTTTATCTATAGTTCTTATTTGTTCTAACAATATGACGGAATCTTTGGTAAGACCATATTCTTCCGCGCTGATTTCAATATGAGTGGGAAGCTTGGCCTTATTGATCTGTGAAGTTATTGCCGCAATGATAATGGTAGGACTATATTTATTGCCTATATCATTTTGAATAACTAGAACAGGTCTAATGCCTCCCTGCTCGGAACCAACAACGGGGCTTAAATCTGCATAAAAAATATCGCCTCTTTTTACAACCACTTCATTCACACTCCGCAAGCCTTGATTCATACCTGCAAATAGTCTCATATTCAGCAGTAAGCCCAACTTCTGCTAGTGCAAGATTTATTTCAGTCATCTCTTGATAACCTTTTTTCATGCTTTCGATAAAATTAATCCTTTTAATTTCACTAATATAGAATTTCATTGCTTTTCTCACAAACTCACTTCTATTACAATGTTCTAAACATACTGCGTTGTCAACTTCCTTCAAAAGGCTATCAGGCAAACTGACCACTATTCTTTTACATTCAGCCACACTAGCACCTCCAGGTTTATCTATTGTCTTATCCAATATGTATGAATAAAAACCTCAAAATATTCGTCCTCAAGACAACAGGGTTCTGAATTTATGCTAACCATATATAGACTATTATATACCAGCTTTTGCATTTACGCTATATATAAAAATTCCCATTATGCCTTTTTTCCAGGATTAATCTTCATAGGGGGAAATTAAATTTACGATTTCAACAATTTTTCCTTCTTTTACGTATACTCTAGGAATTCTTTTTCCAATCATACATACAACTTCATAATTTATTGTACCCAGTTTTTGTGCAATTTCATCTATTGATATGAAAGAGCCTTTTTGTTCTCCAAAGAGAACCACTTCATCCCCTACTTTCACATTTTCAATGCCTGTAACATCTATCATACATTGATCCATACATATCCTGCCCACCACAGGAACTCTGATGCCATTTACCAACGCTTCAGCCTTCCCTGATAGCATCCTGGTATAACCGTCTGCGTATCCTATAGGCAATGATGCTATCTTAGATTTTCTTGATGCAATAAATTTTCTTCCATAGCTGACGCTTTCGCCTGTATTTATTTCCTTTACATGGCTTATTCTTACTTTCAGCGACATTACCTGTTTAAGATTTAATTTATCCAACTCTACATCCTGGGAAGGTGCCAGACCATATAGTATTATCCCGGCTCTTACCATATCCAGATGCATTTTTGGTAAGTCGATTATGGTTGCACTATTTCCGCAATGCTTCAACTTTATCTTTATACCTTCCTCTTCCAACCTGTTTGCAACCCACATAAACTTTTTGAACTGGTCTTCTGTATATGTCTTATCTTTTTCATCTGCAACTGCAAAATGAGTAAATAGTCCCTCTATAATAACGTTGGGCAGCTTGTATATTTCCTTGATACAGTCTATGGCATCATCGTCACATCTAAAACCTATTCTTCCCATGCCTGTATCCAACTTAATATGAATTTTTACTTTCTTATTCTGCTTTACTGCCTCTTCTGACAACGCTTTTGCTAATTCATAGGAATATACTGCCTGTTCGATATCATTTCCAACGATGGCCTTAGCTCTCTCAGGCTGTGTATAACCTAATATCAATATTGGCACTTTAATACCATATCGCCTCAACTCCAAAGCTTCATCCAATATAGCTACGGCAAATCTATCTGCACCGTTTTCCAATAGAGTTTGAGCAATATATTTCGCTCCATGTCCATAACCATCTGCTTTTATTACAGCAGTTACTTGAGCATTCTTATCGGTAATTCTTCTGATCTCCCTCATATTGCTTGCCAGATTATCTAAATCTATTTCTGCCCATGCATGTCTTACTAGATTCATATCGTACATCATAAAACCTCCTTTGCTTTTCAATTACATTATAGCACTTGTATGTGTTTAATATCATTATTTATATGATTTTACTCCATATTAAACAATGAATCATCAATGGTAACATTATATTGAAAGTCCCTATACTCCACCCTCATGGTTTTGGAATTATCTTCTCCTAATATATATAAAAACCTAGGCACAGCATTTTTCATCAAAACAAATAACAGGGCTGTGTTAAAATATTCATTCCCATCGCTGATTTTGCACTGGAAAACAAAGTATTCTTCATCTTCTATCTTCTCTTTAGTCCATCTGGCTTCTGCATCCTTTTTATAGTTTTCCAAGAATACGGAAACAAACGAGTTATGCTCTTTTGTATCTGTAAAATTCTGAGCCTTAAAGGGTTTTTCTATTTGTGTATGATATATACCGCATTGTCCATTGTTATATATCATTGTTTGCTTCAGCTCACCATAATCATCATAAAACTCTATCCTGAACTTTTCCGGTTGCATATAATATTGTTTTAAATTATAGTAAAATACGCTTTTGTTGTTTTTTACAGCCATTTTAGCTTCACAACTGTAACTTTTTGCCGCTTCTATTTTTTCTAAAACTTCTTCTGCTGTAGGATACGAAACTGAACATCCGGATATTACCACTAATATAACGATAATTATGGATAAGGCTTTTTGCAGCATTAGAGACCTCCTCTATATTCCCCCTATATCCATAATTGTATGCGGTATATATTTTATTATGTCAGAAGCAACCATTCCCCATTGTCCGTATTTTTTAGTAGCCTTGTCACCTGCTGCTCCATGTACGTACACTCCTCCAACTGCTGCTTCCATGAGGCTCATGCCCTGGGCTAGAAAGGCGGCTATCACTCCTCCCAATACATCTCCGGATCCTGCAGTAGCCATACCAGGATTGCCTGTAGGATTAATCCATGTTTCCCCCCAGGGTGATGCAATTATGGTTCTATAGCCTTTTAGTACAACAATAACCTTGTATTTTTGAGAAAAACTCTCTGCTACTTCCAAACGATTCTGTTGAACCTCATTGGTGCTGATGTTCATAAGTCTAGCCATCTCTCCTGGATGTGGCGTTATAATTGTAGCTTCTTTTCTTTTTATCAAAATCTCAGGCTCATTGGATATGACATTTAATGCATCTGCATCCAGCACAATAGGCTTGTTGCAGTTTATAAGCGTATAAACCACTGCTTCCTTCACCTGGTGTGTATTCCTTAATCCAGGTCCCAAGAGCAATACAGAAGCTGATTCAGAACCAGTAAGTATTTCTTTGCCGCTGTTAAACGCAAGGCAACCTTCTCCATCATCAGACAAGCCTCTTGTTATTACAACAGGTATTACGCCTCTAACAGCTTCCAAGGCTCTTGAAGGCACTGCCAGCTCTACAATACCTGCGCCGCTTCTTAAGGCAGCCTTGGCAGCCAAAAGACCTGCACCCTCCATCCCTATGGAACCTGCTACAATTAATATCCTTCCATAAGTTCCTTTATGTCCATTGAGCTTCCTTGGTTTTACAAGCCTTCCCACATCATCCTTCTCTGTAATGAACCTTTTGATACCTACCATGTCGTAAACCTGTTCTGGTATGGATAAACCACATACAGACAGTTCCCCGCAGTAATAGGGTCCATCATTAATGACAAGCCCTGTCTTGGGTAAGCCTAATGTAACCGTCTTATCTGCTTTTATGCAACTTCCTTCTGCGAATCCTGTGTCGCAGTTTAAACCTGTAGGATTATCTATGGAAAGAACGTATTTATGATGTTTGTTTATTCTTTCTACTGCAAACTCATATATGCCTCCCAGATTTCCTTTAAATCCAGTTCCTAATAATGCATCCACAATGAGATGACTTCTTCCAAGTGATTTATCAAATGTTTCAGCCTCAGTATTCTCTATTTTAAAAATTGGAATGTTCATTTTCTTTATTATAGCTAGATTTGTTAGAGCATCATCCTTGATTTTTTTCTCATCGCCGCAGATGAAAACATTAACAGACCAGCCCATGGATGCCAGATGTCTAGCCACTGCAAACCCATCACCTCCGTTGTTCCCTGTTCCACATACAATAGAAGCTTCCCCATTGCTAGGGAGCTTTTTCATCAACATATCTTTTTTAATCTCTTCTATTATACCTAAAGCAGCATTCTCCATAAGGACAATACCCGGTATCTTAAACTCTTTAATTGATACTTCGTCTGATCTCCGCATTTGCTCCGACAAGCATACTCTCAAGATCCATCCACCTCTTTTCAATGGAAACTTCAGCTACTGCAGTAGCTGTTGCGAACTCTCTGCTGTGAGAAATGCTTATATGAATATCCCCAATATAGTTGGTATCTGCATAATCCTTGGCCTTTCCATTTAACCGGACAAATGGTCTACCTTTCATATCCCTTACTATCTCAATTTCCTTCCACTTGAAGTTACGAAGCCCGGTTCCCATGGACTTAAGCACCGCTTCTTTAGCAGAAAATCCACCCGCCACATGTTGTGGTTTTAGTGCTTTGCTCTCTAAATATGCTAACTCTTCAGCGCTGAACAATCTCTCTACAAACTTTGGAAAGCGTTCCATTGCCTTTCTTATCCTATCTATTTCAATGATATCAGTTCCAACTCCATAAATAATCATATTAACCCTCCGTTGCCACATAATACTAAAAATATTATTCTACAGAGCCATTGATAATCCTCTAAAAATTATTGTTTCATATTTTGGTTTCTCCCTTTTGACGATCGTTTTCGTCATTGATAAAAATGCATATTTCCATTAATAAATATAGCTGGTGTTAAAGACAACACCAGCTAATTAAAACTATTTTATTACTATATTGATCAATCTTCCTTTTACAACTATTACTTTTACAATCTGCTTTCCTTCGATAAATTCCTTCACTTCTTCATTATTAAGCACAACGTTCTCTATTTCCTTATCATCTGCAGAAGAAGGAACCATCAATCTGGTTTTTACCTTTCCGTTTAGCTGGACTGCTATCTCCACTTCATCCTTTACTAAAGCTTTCGGATCCCATTTGGGCCAGGATTGATTGAAGATGGAATATTCATAACCAAGCTGCTCCCATATCTCTTCTGTGAAGTGAGGTGCAAATGGAGATAATATCCTCAATAAATCTGCAAAAACATCTTCAAAGAACTCTACATTCTTATTTTCAACTTCCTGTTCATATTTATATAAAGCATTTAACAGTTCCATCATCCTGGCTATTGCCGTATTGAAATGGAATTCCTCAGTATCTGTTTCCACTTCTTTTATTGCTCTGTTTCTTTCATAGTTCAATTCCTTCTCAGCTGACGACATTTGCTTGCTGCTCTTTGTATTTCTAAGCTCAATTACTCTTTCGGCAATTCTTTCGATCCTGCTTAGAAATCTGGCAACAGCTTTTATTCCTCCGTCGCTCCAAGGTCCTCCCTCTTCATAGGCAAACCCGAACATAAGATATAATCTAAAAACATCAGAACCATATTCGCTAATATAGCTATCAGGAGAGATGACATTTCCCTTGGATTTGCTCATCTTGTTGCCATCAGGTCCTAATATTACGCCCTGATGTCTCAAGGATAAAAATGGCTCATCAAAATTGAGATACCCTAAATCTCTGAGGGCTTTTGTAAAGAATCTGGCATATAGCAAATGCATAGCTGCATGTTCTGCACCACCTACATACTTATCTACAGGAAGCATCTTGTTTATCCATTCCCTATTAAAGGGTTCCTCGGAATTTTTATTGTCCGGATACCTTAAATAGTACCAGGATGAGCATACGAATGTATCCAAAGTATCCGCATCTCTCTTTGCAGGTCTTCCGCATATAAGACACGTTGTATTGACAAATTCTTCGCATTTCTTCAGTGGTGACTCTCCATCGGGAGTAAACTCAACATTATAGGGAAGCAGTACAGGCAAATCCTTTTCAGGAACCGGCACTGTACCACAGTGGTCACAATATATGATGGGTATAGGAGCGCCCCAATATCTCTGCCTTGATACCAACCAGTCCCTCAATCTATAGTTTACTTTTATTTCTCCCTTGCCTTCCTTGGCTAGTTCTTCAACAATCTTAATCCTGGCTTCCTCTGACTTCATACCGCTGTATTTGCCGCTGTTTACCAAAATTCCATAATCAGTGTATGGCAATGAAGCCTCACTGCCATCTGCTGAATCTATAACCCTTACAATTGGTAGATTAAATTTCATTGCAAACTCATAATCTCTTTCATCATGTCCAGGAACTGCCATTACACATCCTGTACCATAGGTTGCCAATACATAATCAGCGATCCAGATAGGCACCCTTTCTCCTGTTATGGGATGTATTGCATAGGCTCCGGTGAAAACTCCTGTTTTTTCTCTGGTTGTTGATAATCTGTCTATTTCGGTCTGCTTCTTTGCCCATTCTTTATATTTTTCCACAGAGTTTCTGTATTCATCAGTTGTTATCTTATCCACTATTTCATTTTCCGGTGCCAATACCACATAGGTCACGCCACATAATGTATCAGCCCTGGTAGTGAACACCTTAAAGGCAATATCTGAATTCTCTACTTTGAATTCTATTTCTGCACCTTCTGACTTGCCTATCCAGTTCTTCTGTATTTTCTTGGTCTTTTCAGGCCAATCCAGCACATCCAGCTTTTCCAAAAGTTCTTCTGCATAAGCAGTTATTTTAAAGAACCATTGTGTCAAATTCTTCTTGGTTACCTCAGATTCACATCTTTCGCAATGACCTTCAATTACCTGCTCATTGGCCAAAACAGTCTGACAGCTGGGACACCAGTTTACAGGAGCTTCCTTCCTGTAGGCTAATCCTGCGCGATAAAGCTGCAGAAACATCCATTGAGTCCATTTATAGTATTCAGGTAGGCATGTTATTACTTCATAATCCCAATCAAACATGGCTCCCATTTCTTTCAGCTGTTTTTCCATGGTCTCAATATTTTTCATGGTAGAATCATGAGGGTGTATGCCTGTTTTTATGGCATAGTTTTCTGCTGGTAGACCGAAAGCATCAAATCCCATAGGCTGAAATACTTCATAGCCTTGAAGCCTCTTGAATCTAGCCCAGGAGTCAGTGGGACCGAAATTATACCAGTGTCCTACATGAAGCTTTGCGCCGGAAGGGTAAGAAAACATTTCAAGACAATACAATTTTTTATCTAATCTATCACGGTTGAACTTGTATAGTTTGGTTTCTTCCCATCTTTTTTGCCACTTTCTATCTACTTCAATATTATACATTTCCATCACTCCATTCCTGTTATAGTATTAATAATTTAAGTAAAATTATAAAACCCGTCTCTTAATATAAGAGACGGGATATCCGCGGTACCACTCTAATTGATTATTTAAAATAATCCACTCAAACCCTATAACGGCGGGGACCGTCTTACCCTACTTCATTCAGGCAGCAGCTCCTGGGTGAGTTCAAAGATTTAAAGCTGCCATTTTCCACCACTCATGGCTCTCTATAAGCTTCAATATCTTCTACTACTCCCATTCTTCACTTTTGTAATATTGTATGTGATTTTAGCGCAAAATTTCATTCTTGTCAATATTATTTGCTTCTAACATTTCTTCATCCATTACTTCCATTTCATCTCCACCTACTATATCATGCAAATAAGAATAAAGTCTCTTTACTCTCTCTTCCATATCCACCTTTTTCTGAATAAGCTCCATGATGGTCTCTCTCAATCTGTTAATCTCTCGCTGGACACTTTCTAAACCTTGTTCATTTTCATTGATAAGCTCATAGGTTCTTTTAACAGTTTCCTTAAGCAATATGGCGTTTAGCTGATCTATGTCTTCATATAAAGTATGTAGTTCATCTAAAATCTGTGGCAGTCTCTCATTAATCTGTAGAATTTCATTCTGCGCTTCTTCTAAAGGCCCAACGAATGCTTGGTTTTTGCTCTCGTTAAGTTCATTTGATATATGCAATATTTTGTTTATGAGTACTTTTTTTCTTCTTTCCAAGTCCTTTTGCTCCTGCTCCAAGCTTTTTTGCTTGGATAAAAGTCCTTCCAGTTTACTGACTGTCTTCTCCATGCTTCTCGATTTAAAATTGGAAAAAAGCTGTATCCATTCAGGAGTATATATTAAAATGGGTATTCTATTTTTTCGAATAAAATCACTATCTATATGTATATCTTTCAACTCCATCACCTTATCATCATAAACTTGTCCAAAAAATATTCCATTAATATCATATCACAGAAAATCAATACAAGTATATAGTAGAATATACTCAAAAAGGTTGTTGGAGAACTCTTCAGATTCCAACAACCTTATCTATTTCTGTTATTTAATAAACTACTTTCTGCCGAATACTGTCCCTACTGCATAAAGAGACTTATGGAGATCTTCCCTATAATCTTCATCTTCCGGATTCAAGCTATTTATAACCACTCTACCGGAACTTCCGGTAGAATGAATGTACTTTCCGTCTCCAATGTACATAGCAATGTGTCCTGGGAAATATAAAGCATCGCCGGGTTTTACTTCTTCAATGGAAATGGATTTCATATACTCTTCTTTTAATCTTGCATCTCTATATATGATTATTCCATTGAGCATATATGCCATTGAAACAAAGCCTGAACAGTCAATGCCCATGGTACTTTTACCACCCCATCTGTATTGAGTTCCCATATATAAAAATGCGATATCCAGGAGACTCTTCCTGACTACATCTTCTTCTTTGTCTAAATCAAACTTAGGCATCTTCTTGCAAAATTCTTTTTGCACCCATCCCTTTGTTTTGTCTATAAGTTCTACTTCACACCATCTGCCTTCTTCTTTTCCTGTCAGGTGAATAAAATCTCCCCTTACCAGAGTTATTAGCTGGTAGCTTTGATATTTAGGTTCTGCCATTACATCAGCTATATTGTGAATTATATAATGTTCTGCCATTTTGGACCACTCTAATGCTCTTTCATCATCTATGAGCATATCATTTTCATGTACAAAGCCTTCATAATCATAATGGGTTTTTACTTTATACCAGCCGTCTGTCAGTTTTTCTTCCAGTTGAAGCACCATCCCATACAGGCTTTCATCTGCTACCTCACTATCAAAAGAAGGATTTAATTTCAAAGGTATTACATTTTTCTTTGTTATAGCCAGTTTATTGCACATCACCAGCACCTCCATAAATTATTTGATCTATAACTATTTCAAGCTGCTCATTTTATTAGAAAAATAATCATATACGGTCTTTGATACCTTTCCAATGATATGCTTAGCGCCAATATTGCTTTCCGCATCTGTTACAAATACGCCAAGCAAGTAATCTGTATAGGGATGATAGAATATGCCTATATCATGGTTGAGATTTTGCAAATCGCCGGTTTTATTGGCTACTACTATGTCATCGGCAATGTATCTTGTCAGAAGATCCTTATGCTGTTGTCTCTTCAATATGTCTAGAGCTACTTGGCACATGGATTCATCAAGTATTGTACCCTTGTACAATGCTTCCATCATAACGGCCATATCCCATGCTGTGGTAACATTTTGCTTCCCCTGCTTTGCAGCTTCAAAATCCATCATCTTGCGTCTGAGTACAGTTCCTTCAAGCTTCAAGTCTTCTGCCATCTTATTTATGTTTCCATACCCCAAAATATCAATCAATATATTTGTAGCTGTGTTATCACTTGTTATAATCATCAAAGTTATAAGATCTTTAATGGAATAGTGTTTTACATTTAATTCGGTAATGATGCTAAAATCAACTTTGTCTTCATCCTTAACTTCCACCAATTCATCAAAGGAAAGCCTTTGCTCCATAATCTGTCTTAAGGCTTCAATCATAATGAGAATTTTTATTGTACTTGCAGAGGCCACTACCCTATGAGGATCCAATTGAAACATTAAAGCATCATTTTTTAAATCCTTTAAAACAATGGAAACATTGCCCACATCATTTTGAAAGCTTTTCATTATATCCTGATCTAACATCCGGCTCCCTCCTTTATTCTTATAAGCAAAAAATTCGGTAGAAAAAGTATAATATCAACTTTCTCTGCCGAACTTCATTTACGGAAAATAAATGCTGCGACATATCAATGATTTCGATAATTTATTGGTAAAATACCAGTAAGGCTATCAAAATCTAAATTTTATATTCTATATATTTTGAAAAATTCCTCTTTAATATATGCTATATTGCCACTATTATTGAACAGAAATATTTTTTATGCTAATTTATTCTATGAGGAGGAGATAATTTTGAAATACACAACCAATACCACTTACATTGTAGGAAATTCTAAGTCTCAGCAGAACAATCCAATTACACATGTATATGGAGCATTTTTTATTGCCTTTGTTATTGATAATGACACTGAAGAAATAATTGATGTTGAATGCAACTCCATACTGCCTCTGACAAATGACTTTATAAAAACCATATTTATCGGGAAAAGCATCAGATATGACTTTGATCATTTAAAGGCTGAAGTTGAGAAAAGATATCTGGGCTCATCCCAGAAGGCCATATTGGTAGCCTTCAAGGATGCACAGAAAAAATATACCGATGTAAAATCAGGGAAGGATATTCAGTTATAAGCTGAATTTCTTCCCTTGCCATGTATCTCTTTCAATTAATCTATCATCTATGGAATTTAGTACTTCCCACTTATTGAGACTCCATCTTGGGCCTATCAGAGTGGCTCTCGGACCGTCACCAGTAAGCCTATGGATGACCATATGCGATGGAATCCTTTCTAGGCAATCCACTATCAAATCAACATACTCATCTTTTTCCATGAACCTAAGCTTTCCTTCTTCATAGAGTTCTACCATGGGAGTATCCTTCATCAGATGCAGCAAATGAAGCTTAATACCCTGGGTTTTTGTATGAGCTACAAAGTCCACAGTTCGGATCATATCTTCTTTAGTTTCTCCTGGCAATCCCAAAATACAATGAGTGACAATATTTATATTTCTCTTTTTCAATTCTTCCACTGCTTTAACATATGTCTCCAAAGGATAACCTCTGTTGACAAGCTTAGCAGTTTCTTCTTTTATGGTTTGCAACCCCAGTTCCACCCATAAGTATGTTTTATCATTCAGTTCCTCCAACAGTTCCAGCACATCATCAGGCAGACAATCAGGTCTTGTGGCAACAGCTAATCCTACCACATTCTCTTTATTCAATATTGTATAATATTTTTCTCTTAGAACTTCAACAGGAGCATAGGTATTTGTATAGGCCTGAAAATATCCGATGTATTTTCCGTTTTTCCACTTTTTATTCATCATAGCCTTAGCCTCGTCAAACTGCTTTGACAAATCATCTGCTTCCATTGTAAAATCACCAGAACCTCTTGGACTGCAAAATATGCAACCGCCCTTTGACCTGGTACCATCCCTGTTAGGGCAGGTAAAACCGGCATCAAGAGATATTTTCATCACCTTTTCACCGAATTTTTGTCTTAAAAAATAGTTTAAATTATAATATCTTTTGTTATCCCATTTCATAACCATTTTCAATTCTCCCCGATAAGTAGTTCAAATAAGCTCTATATTTACAATATTATAATATATTTTTATAATCATTGCTCAATAATATATTTGCATGAATCTTTTTCAAACATGGATTTTCTTCAGTATAAAGCATAAACCAAAGATTCAAAAGGGCTGATTTTACTTAATTAAAATGCTTCAATCAAGGCTTTTAATGCTATATAATGATCTTATCTTATATAGAAAGGAAGTTTTGCATGAACAACAACCCAATAGTCACCATTGAAATGGAAAACGGTAAAGAGATAAAAGTGGAGCTTTACCCAGATGTGGCTCCAAATACCGTCAGAAATTTTATATCTCTGATAAACAAAGGATTCTACGATGGATTGATATTCCATAGAGTTATCCCAGGTTTCATGATACAGGGAGGATGTCCTCAAGGTATAGGAATAGGGGGACCAGGTTATTCAATCAAGGGAGAGTTTTCATCCAATGGCTTCAAGAATCATCTGAAGCATGACAGAGGAGTTATATCCATGGCTCGTGCTATGAATCCTGATTCTGCGGGTTCTCAGTTTTTTATAATGGTAGAAGCAGCTCCTCATCTTGATGGAGATTATGCTGCTTTTGGAAAGGTAATTGAAGGAATGGAAGTTGCAGATGAAATAGTGAATACGCCTACGGATTTCAGAGATAAGCCTCTCAATGACCAAAAGATGAGAAAGGTTACAGTTGAGACTTTCGGCATTGAGTACGAAGAACCAGAGGTTATATAGTATGCACTGACTAGGGTATTCTTCTTGGGCCCTGACGCGTGACACGAGTTACGAGAGCTGGGGTATTCATTATAGGTCTTTTTGATGAACAGTGATTTGCACAGCGATATCCACGGATTACCACGGCGGGTTTTTTTGAGAACACTAGAAGACACTAAAATATCACAAAAAGCCACTAAAGGATACTCCTATAATACTATAGCAAACTATAATAATCATATGTGCAGTTCACAAGGTTATTGATTTTGGAAATACTAACACCAGAATCTGGAGACTTACGACACATATCTTATTGCTGGTCTTCAGTTACTGGTGTTATACTAATTACTCTAAATATTTTCTTGCACTATTTCATAGTTCCATAAAGTTTATAATACCCTTTAGTGTATTGTAGGGCAATTTAGTGTCTTTTAGTGTTCTAATAAATTCCGCTGTTTAAATCCGTATTCCACTTAAAAACTCAAAAGGAATGCCCTAGCACCAGAGACCAGTGGCCAGCTACCAGCCACCGACCTATAAGGAATACGTTAGGCTTGCTTACAGTAGCGCTATTCCGTTGGCTTCGCATAGATCAATCATTTCCTTTGGCCATACGGAAGCCTGTATTTCTCCGATATGTGCTTTGCGGAGGAAGTACATGCATATTCTGGACTGGCCGATGCCTCCACCTATAGTTAAAGGTAGCTTATCTTCCATAAGCATTCTGTGATATTCAAGTTCTAACCTCTCTTCACATCCAGCCAGCTTCAATTGCTTCTGCAATGAGTTCTTATCTACCCTGATTCCCATGGAAGATAACTCCAATGCCATATCCAAAACAGGATACCAGAATAGTATATCTCCGTTTAAATCCCAATCATCATAGTCAGGAGATCTACCATCATGCCTTTTCCCTGATTTAAGTTTACCTCCAATGCCTATTACGAATACGGCGCCTTTCTCTTTAGCTATGGCATTCTCTCTTTCCTTAGGATTTTTATCTGGATACATATCCTCCAACTCCTGTGAAGTTATAAAGGAAATTTCATCGGGAAGCATGATTTCATAATCCGAATATAGCCCTTTCATAAAGATTTCTGTATCCTTAAAAACCTTATAGATGCTTCTTACTGTTTCCTTTAAAAATTCAATATTTCTGTCATCTGCTGTGATGACTTTTTCCCAATCCCATTGGTCTACATAGATGGAATGGATATTATCCAAATCTTCATCCCTTCTTATGGCATTCATATCTGTGTATAAACCTTCATAAGGTTTAAAGCCATATCTCTTCAGAGCCATCCTTTTCCACTTAGCAAGTGATTGAACTATTTCAACTTTTTTACCTTCTATAGCCTTTATATCAAAGGATACGGGTCTTTCTACTCCGTTTAAGTTATCATTTATTCCCCTATCAGCTTCAACAAACAAAGGTGCAGAAACTCTTGTAAGATTCAACTCAGCTGCAAGTCTCTTTTCAAAATAATCTTTTAGTTTCTTTATTGCTACTTGTGTACCTCTAATGTCTTTCTTAGATTGATAATTTTTTGCTTCGAATAAAGTAACTTTACCCATTTACTATCCCTCCATAATTTTCAATTAAAATAAAAAATCCTTTCATCCCTAATACAAGGGACGAAAGGAATACTTCCGCGGTACCACCCAAATTAACACCTGGTTCACTCTGCCGATACGGAATATCAATCAATATAATATTCGATATCGCCCAACTTTAACGCTTTGGCTGCGTCTAAGTCTACTCTCCATCAGGATTTCGGTTAGAAACTCCGGGATGTTCTTCAATTAGGCTATCGTATCGGACTCCCACCGTCTCCGACTCGCTTAAACTACCTTCCTAATCTACTCTTCCCATCATAATCTTTCTCGCAAATGAATTAATGTATATTATAAAATAGTTTTTTTTGATTGTCAACCTAAATTTTCTGATTATTTTTCGAAAGCAATTTGAATTAAAAAAGCCTTTAAACATGTAAGCAAGCATAAAATAAATGTGGTGTTTTCCACCACATTTATAAATCTGCCCAATTAGCAGGATATGTAACATATATAAACTTCACATAATCTGGTGTAGAAAACTCAATAGAACTGTTCACAGGTATAAATATTACATCTCCTGCATTTCCTCTTATCTTATTCCCATTGATTATGATTTCCAATGTTCCTTCTATTATATAATCTATCTCATCGTATTTAAGGGTCCAAGGGAAGCTGCTGTTTTTCATTTCCATAAAACCACATCCTAGTCTTGGACTTTCATCCAAAGACAAAATATCCTTAAGATAAACCTTATCTCCTTCTTTGCCTGTATCAAAGGTTTCACATTTCACCGTTGATCCTTTTATGCTGATTACACCGCTTCTGTCCACTTCTTTTATTATTTTGATCTCATGCTGCTGAAGCTTCTCTAATACAAGTTTTGCTATGATTTCCACTAACTCTTTGTTATCAATATTATTCAAGTTTCATACCTCCCCAATCATGCAGAGAGGTCCTGCTTCTTTTCTTGATCTATGCTGCTCTTAGGTGCTATGAAAGAGGCCAAAGCAACGGCAGTTATACCGGCAACAAGCTTGCCTACTATCATGGGGAATATCATATCTCGATTGACTCCGGCTGTGAAGCCTAGGTGATCGCCAAATACAAAGGCTGCGCTTACTGCAAATGCAACATTGAGAACCTTGCCTCTGTCATCCATATCCTTCATTAGTCCGAACATTGGAATGTTATTGGCCAAAGTTGCCACCATACCTGCTGCAGCCACATCTCCCATACCTAAAAGTCTGCCCATGCTCATCAAAGGTTTCTTAAAGACTTTTGTTATAAAGTGCACCATAGGAAAAGCTCCGGCCAGCATTATTGCAATGCTACCTACTATTTGTATTCCTTCTGTTATGGGAGCCATTCCGGGAATTACAACTATTCCGGTCAAAGTTTCTATAATGATTGCAGCAGTACCTATGGTTATGACAACCACAACACCCTTTCCGAATACAGTAAACCCTTTTATCATTTTTTGAGGTATCTTCCATAGTCCGAGGGCAATGAGCAATGCTACTATAACTATAGGTATAAGATTTCTCAAAATCATGCCAATTTCAAATCCTGCAACAAGGCCGCCGGCCAAGCATCCTATAGGAATGGTTATAATGCCGGCCAATATACCCATGGCTAAGAATTTTTGGTCTTCCTTTTCAATTATTCCCAGAGCTACAGGTATTGTAAACACTATTGTAGGCCCCATCATGGATCCAAGAATAAGCCCTGCAAATTGCCCCGCTTCAGGAGATTGGGCCAACTCTATTGCAAGAGGATAACCTCCCATATCACAGGCTAGAAGTGTCGTTGCAAACATGGAAGGATCAGCACCCAGAGCAGTATATAAAGGAACTATCACTGGTTTTAACACATTGGCCAGCACAGGTGCCAACGATACTACTCCCACCATGGCTATGGCTAAGGAACCCATGGCCATAAAGCCTTCATCGAACTTCTCACCTAATCCATATTTGTTTCCGATTATCTTGTCAATAGCTCCCAGCACCATAAAGGCTACCATTATATATACAATAATCTCATTAATGCTCATTCAACTTCCCCCTTTTCATTGATTGAATTTTATAACAGGCTCACGAATAAATCCTCAGATGGATTCGATATAACTGCTTTATTGATTAAAGTCCCCGCTTCCTTGGCTGCAACTGTGGCAGCTTCTACAGCTTCATTCACTGCACTGACATCACCTGTAAGCACTACATAGGATTTGCCTCCTATGCTTATTCCAAGCCTTATATCCAGCAATTTGACTTGAGCTGATTTTACAGCTTTATCAGCTGCAATAATTGAAGATGCAATATTGAAAAACTCCATGACACCAATGGCATTAACTCTCTCTACGGGATTTGCCCCGTTAAATGCATTTAATACCTGAGGGTTAACATTGGGTATAATGAAATTTTCCACCGCAAATTGACCTGCTTTTTCCAAACCTGCAGCTACTGAGGATTTAACCGCGCCTACATCTCCCGCTATCATAATGATATACTTTCCTGGACATACAGGTTTAGAAAAAATCAAATCCACATCTCCTGCCTTCACCATGGTATCAGCGGTTTCAACTGCTCTTGCAATGCTGTTTAATTCTATCATTCCTATGGACTTCAGCATGACATCACCCCACTGTTTTTCCTCTCAATGACTATTGCGTCATGAATTTCCACAACAACACCATCGATGCTTCCATGTATATTGGCTCCTAAATCTCCATAATTGACAGAAGCTATAAGCTGTCCTAAAGCAACATTATCCCCAACTTTAACTAAGGGGTTAGCAGCAACTCCAATATGCTGTCTAAGTGGTATAGATACTCTGTCTGTCTTTATTGCTTTGATTTTCAGAGGTTCTTTTACATCATACTTATGCATATGTATTCTCGTAAGCAATCTTTCCACGGGAACTTTCCTATGTTCTCTTATACCTATTTCACTGGGACCGCTTTTGTCATCTTTGAATGTTATCTTCTTTTCTCTCAGCTTATTTTTCACGTATATGTTCACCAATCTAGGTGATATCCCCATAGGACAGGCATATAATTCGCAAATGCCACATTCACAGCAAATAAGTGAATCCATGAAGCTTTCATCTATTTCTTCGCTATACCCTATCTTTCTCATTATCTTGTGAGGTCTAATAGGATGACCTATCAGATATCTTGGACACATATCTGTACAGTAGCTGCACTGTATGCAGGCTGATTTGGTTTGATTTATCATGTGCTGCAGATTAAGCTTGTTCTTATAAACCAGATAGTGATCTGAAGGAATAACTATTACTCCTCCTGTTGTTTTAGTTACGACCCTGCTGTCAATATCTTCAGAGGATATTAGCATTCCCATCATAGGTCCACCAAGGATTATATGAAAACCATCCAGTTTGCTGCCTCCGGCTGCTTCTATACATTCTCTTATGCTTATTCCTATTGGCACATCCAACAGCAGAGGATTGTTTACCTCTCCCATCACTGATACAAGCTTTCTTATTACGGGTTTCCCTTCCATGGCATGATAAACATTCAACATAGTTCCTACATTGCTGACCACTGTTCCAACTTGCAAGGGTATCCCTCCGGGAGGAACTGTTCGTCCTGTCACTTCATAAACAAGAACTTGCTCATCTCCGGCAGGATATATGCTATTCATGAGAAAAAAATCCAGATCAATTCCAAACTTCTCCTGAGCTTTCTTTAGACTTTCTATCTCGTATTGGTATTTTTTCTTCAAAGCAAAGACTACTTTTTCAGCCTTGATGATTTCCGCAACTTTCTTTACCCCCAGCAGCACTTCTTCAGACCTTTCTCTCATTATATATTTATCAGTCTGGAGTAATGGTTCACATTCTGCCCCATTTATTATGAAATATTCCACCTTGGCGTTTAGTTTTTTATAGGTGGGAAAACCGGCTCCACCAGCACCTACTACACCTGCATCGTATATCTTTATCAAATCTTCCATCCTATCACCTCACCACCTACACCAAATAGGCTTTCTCAACTTCTACCATATCAATGATACCAATGATAGCAGCATCAATTGGCGCTTCATCCTTATCCAACACCTTTCTTGCAGAGCTTCCCTTAGTCACCAGCACCGTTTCCCCAACTCCCGCTCCTACCACATCAGCTGCAATGAAAGTGGGAGCATCGCTTTCTCTCCCATAATCCAATGGCTTAACCACAAGAAACTTGAGTCCGTTCAATGACTCCTCCTTCCTTGTAGCCCAAACATTGCCTATTACCTTTGCCATTATCATCTGCTTGTCAACTCCTTTATATAGGCTTATTCTTTGAACAAGCATATATTGTTTATTTTTATATAGTCCTTTGCCAAAGGAGTGATGATGCTTTTATTTCCTATTCTTATCTTCCTGTGGCCTTTTTGAACTAACTTCCTCAAGTCCTGCTCAGTTATTAGCTTTTTGTCCAATAGGAAGCATTCTTCCTCCCGACACTTTTTTTCTAAGTTTCTTTCATCAACTGCAATTATGTTTTCACAACTACCTATAATAACCTTGATAATATCCTGAGTATTAAAAAATTGGACTCCATAACCGGCTATAGTTTTTTCATAGAATTCAAACTTCTCTTTTAAGCCTTTATCAATGGTTACCTCATATTTCTTGTATTCCAGGCTGCTCTTTTCCACATATACTTTCTTGCCTGTAAGCCTACCTTTCAGAATGAGCTTGGAAATATCTGTACCAGGAACCAATAGAGCAGATGTTACCAAGTGATAATTAGACATACCATCGATAATTATATGCTCATAATTATCCAGATCCAATTCATCAGAATAACCACTATAATGATCATAGAGTATACCCGCTTTATCCAGCTCACCCTTCAGCGATTCTCCTTGTCCGATGAGCAGCACCTTTGCAGAGCAATTTTCAATTCTTTTCAAGACTTCCTCAGCTATTCTATCCACTAAAGCGCTAATATCCTCCATATTATCACCCCTTTATAAACTGCAACTAAGAGCAATTCCCACAGGTGTAACCAACAATGGATTGTATGGCTTAACTGCATTAATTCCCGTTTCCGTTTTTATAATGTCTTCTATACCTGTCAGGCAGGATGTTCCTCCTACCAGATATATGTCATTTACTTTAAAACCTCTAATATGGTTGTTTATGATGGAGGCTATTTTTTGAACAACAGGCAATATTAACGGTCTTATTTCCTTGTGTCTTGACTTATCTTTCTTGATTTTGTCCGCTTCTTCGAAGGGAATTTTATAATTACCGGCTATAACCAACGACAGATGAGTTCCTCCTGTTGGCTCATCAGCCGTATATACTACATTTCCGTCTTCAAAAATTGAAAGGCCTGTAGTTCCTGCTCCTATATCAACAACCACTCCGTCCTTAATACCCAAAACCATGTTTGCCGCTGTAGGTTCATCTACAATTGAAACTACTTCTATTCCGGCTCCTTCCACCACATATCTATGGGTATCGCTATCCCTCTTGCCCGTACCGGGTGGTATGGCAATAGCAGTTGCAGCAAGTTCAACTCCAACTCTATCTTCTATGTTCATCTTCAACCTTTTTACTATACTTTGGGCTCCCATATAGTCTACAACCAGACCATCCCGCACAACCCTGGCTTCCTCCATGGCACATGCAACGGGTTTCCCAAATCTATCCAGAACCGTTATTGATATATGGGATGTACCTAAATCCACTCCCACTTTCAGTTTCAGATTTTTCTCTACATCCTTATTGTTAGTCAAGGTCTCTTCTACTTCCATTATCAAGGAATCAGCCTTGCAGAAATCAACCATGGCAATCCTCCTAAACTTCCATTATTTCTCCTACAACGCCTTCAAAAAAACCGCAGGCATTGGCTTCATCATGGTCTATATGCATTGAAAGCCTGCTCCTGTTGCTAATCCTTATTACTACATCCTCAAATATTACAGGTCTTGGGCTTCCAATTCGGACCTTGACAATTTGCTTGTCTTCAACACCAAAACGCCTTCCATCCTCTGGGGTCATATGGATATGCCTTTTGGCCACTATGGTGCTGCTTGGCACCTCAATAATCTTCCCATTGCACCTGATATACAAAGTTTCACTATCCTTCAAATCCCCTGAAAGCCTAAGGGGAGCATTGATACCCAATGATATGCTGTCTGTCCTTGAAATCTCTATCTGGGTGTCTTCTCTTACAGGTCCTAAAATTGCAACATTTCTAATAATATTTTTGGGCCCTATTATATCCACCCTTTCCTTGCAGACATATTGTCCCGGTTGAGATAACTCCCTGACCATCTCCAGTTCATAACCTTCACCAAATAGAATATCCACATGTCCCTTAGATAGATGCACATGTCTCGCAGAGGTCTCCACAGGAATATGTTTGCTCTCTTCAATTTTTTTCAGTACCTTTTCTACAATAAGTTCCAATCTATCCATTCCTGTTACCTCTCTTCTTTGTAGTATCCTGTCAACTGCCTTAACAGCATGATATAAAGACAACTGCTTAACCTATTCAAAGCTTTTATTATGTCAATCCTGTTTACTCCATCCTCTGTCTTGAAAGCTTTAATGGCTGCAATTTCCGTTTCTCGTATGGTGCTTCTTATGCTGTTTAACAACACAGCCAACTCGCCCATCTCCCAAGATGGAAGCATATGCTTTGTATTGAAATATTTTTGTGGGTTATGGGACATTTCCCTCAATTCCTTTTCTCCCAGCTCCAAAACTTTTATATCTTCCAAAGGTTCATTCAGAACCTCAGCCCTCATAATATTCCTGCACAGTATCAGCACTTCATCCAAATCCTTTACAAGTGCCATACTTTTATGTTTTGAGGCAGCTAATTGAACTTCCATTATCTTACTTTGTAGGCTATCCAGCTTTCCTCTGAGCACAATATGTGGATGATCTTTAAATACCAGCTTGTTTCCATACAACTGGGTCATGTATTCGGGTTTATCAGCAAAATATCCCCCGCCGTAGGCTGCATAATATTTAGGCTTTAGGCATTCCCTTTCATCAACTTTAATCTCATCTTTTTTTGGAACTTCCTCTGTTTTTTCATCCTTATCTTTTATAATCAGTTCTATATCTCTTTCCTTCAAATATTGCCGGGCGGATGGTGTTACCTTGATATCAGGGCCCACAATGTATTGGCTTATCTTTTTGTTTTTCAATTCAGCCCTCAGTGAAGCTTCCGTTAATACGCTCATATCTTCACACCCTTTTTTGAATAAAATAAGGGAATAAAGCACCTGGGCGGGGATAAGCTTCCGCCCTTATGGTGCCATTATCTTTATCCTTCCAACTTGGGCAATATCATTTCAACTTCACTATGAGGTCTTGGAATTACATGCACAGATATGAGTTCCCCAACTCTTTCGGCAGCGGCTGCTCCAGCATCCGTTGCAGCCTTAACAGCCCCTACATCGCCCCTAACCATCACTGTTACCAAACCTCCGCCAACTAGAACTTTTCCTATGAGTGTTACATTTGCAGCCTTTACCATGGCATCTGCTGCTTCAATAGCTCCAACCAAACCTTTAGTTTCAATCATTCCCAATGCATTTGTATTAGACATTTATATTCCTCCTTTAAATATTATTTTATTGTTTTAATCTTTCCAACACCAACTTGACAATCTTATCAATGTCTATATCTTCCTTTTTGACTTCCTGTTTTTTATCATGCAGATCCTCAGCCTCTAAAACTCCATAGGCCAATCTTCTGATATTTATAAGGTTCATTGGGCCCACATTATCTGATGTAGCGCTTCCTCCTATGGCACCGCAGCCCAGAGTGAGGGAAGGGAACAGATTGGTGGTGGCTCCAATGGCTCCTTGAGAAGAAGAAGTATTGACCAACATTCTGGATACAGGTTTTTTCAATGCAAATTCTCTTATTACATTTTCATCTCGTGAATGTATTACCAGGGTATGACCCAATCCACCATTCTTCAAAAGCTCTATACATCTCTCGCAGGCTCTTTGCCAATCTTCTTCCGAATAGAATGCCAATATAGGAGATAGCTTTTCTATTGAAAATGGATAATCCTTTCCAACCCCGGCTTGTTCGCATACTATTACCCTAGTTCCCGGAGGCACTGTGATTCCTGCCATGGCAGCAATTTTTTCTGCCGACTGACCTACAATTTTGGGATTAAGATGACCATCTGGTTTTACCACGAGACGTGCCAACTTTTCCATGTCATGGCCATATACAAAATAGGCACCTTGCCTTACCAGTTCTTTCTGCACTTCTTTCTTAATACAATTTTCTGTGACTATGGCCTGTTCTGAGGCACATATGGTTCCATTGTCAAAGGTCTTGCTGTCCAGTATCCGCTTTACCGCCAATGGTATATCTGCACTTCTTTCAATGAATGCAGGCACGTTTCCCGGTCCAACTCCAAGTGCAGGAGTTCCTGAGCTATATGCCGCCTTTACCATGGCGGAACCTCCTGTTGCCAGTATCAAAGAGGATAACTTCATTAATTCTGCTGTACCTTCAGCAGTGGGAAAAGACATGCAGCTTATGATTCCTTCCGGTGCACCTAGTTTCTCAGCCACGTCCTTCATAATCTTTGTTGCTTCCATAATACATCCCTTTGCAGATGGGTGTGGACTCAAGATTATTGCGTTTCCCGACTTTACAGATATCAAAATCTTATATATGGTCGTTGAGGTTGGATTGGTGGAAGGTACCAGTCCTGCTATGACTCCCACTGGGGTACCGATTTCTATAATCTTCTTCTCCTTATCCTCATTTATTATTCCTATAGTTTTCATGGCTTTAATGCTCTCATATAGTCTCTTGCTTGCAAATTTATTTTTTATAACTTTATCCTCGTATTTGCCAAATCCAGTTTCATTTACTGCAAGATCTGCAAGATATTCTGCATTGGAATAAGCTATTTCTGCCATGCATCTGACTATTTCATCAATTTCAGCCTGACTGAAGGTTGAAAACTCCTTCTGGGCTTCTTTGGCTCTTTGCACCAACATTCTAACTTCCTGAATTGACATCAAGTCAGAATCAACTATCTTCATCCGCTATCTCCCCCCTTTTCAAAGCATCAAGTATTGCTTCTATGAGTTGTTGCTTCTTTCCAAAATTAATTTGATTTTTGTCCAATGATATATTTTTCAACGATCTTGCAATGGCTCTCAACTTAGCTACATTCATCTTGGATAATTGCTCAGCATCAAGATTAAGAGTTGATGCATCTACTTTCTTTTGGTCTCTTTGAGTAACTTGTTTTTTATTTTTTTTCTTCCCTTGACCATCTTTTTTGCTTTGAAGCTCATCTATTTCCTGCTTGCTTTCTACAGGTACATCCATGGAATCGCTTTTTCCATCATGGGGGAACATGAGTTTCCGAACATCTTCTGAAGGTCTTGGAATCACATGGGTAACTACCTTTAAGCCAAGCCTTTCCACTGCTGCTTCTGCGGCACTCAATGCTGCCTTTACAGCTCCCACATCTCCTACGATCATTACATGCATATATCCCCCTTTGACTTTTTCAGATCTTACTAATCTGACATTAGCAGCTTTTAAACATTGATCTACAGCTTCTATATGAGCTATGTATCCGTATGTTTCTAGCATGCCAAGAGCAGTTTGATCATTATACCTTGTCATAGCACATCACATTATTAGTACTTGGTGGGGTTATCCGCTACATACTGCACCGCTGCTGCAAAAGCTTCACAAGCTGCTTTGCAGGCTGACTGGCTGCCCGTCAACAATCCACCGCCAAAGTTGGTCTCTGATGGCGGGCCATAGAAAGCTGCCAATTTTACATCTGCTGCTTTCAATGCTGCATCCAGGGCATACATGGCTTCCAAGGGAGGTGCTATAAGATATGCTAAAGATGCTCCCTCCTCCACGCCTGCTACTTTGGATAGATAGGAACCTGTTCTGGATATGCAGTGGGCATAATATGGTATTGTATTGTCATCATTGGCACTATAGAAACATGCATCGTTTTCTATAAAATCAATGGCTGCATTTAATCCACTTCTCACTTCCGCAGGGTTTGGACCGGCTATAATACCTATGAATTCTCCTGCCAACTTTGTGCTGGCATTGGCAGAACCGGCATACATGGACCTGGCATATACTACCTCAACATCTGCCTTTTTTGTTGCCTCGTCCAATGCAGTATATGACACATCATCAATGTCTGTAGTGAGTATTCCTATACTGCGCTGATGGGGTTTCAAATTCAACTGAGCTGCCATATCAGGATCCACATTGGGTATGATTTTCACACTGAGAACCGTCGCTCTAATAGGATCATTTTTCATTTATCATCCCTCCTACTTAATACATGAAACCAATTACGCCTTCAAATCCAGCCCACTGGCTTTCTTCTCCAGCATCAGTTTTATGAGATCAACTATATGAGCTCCAGCCTCTACTGCCGGAGTGCCACCTTTATGGATATTGGAAACCACATTTCTCTTTGCCTCAGGCATACCAACTTTGGCTTTATATGCTATATAGGCACTCATGCTTTCAGCAGTAACAAGACCCGGTCTCTCTCCTATCAAAACACATGTTACTTCTGCCTCCAGAACTTCTGAAACGTGATCCATAGCCGGCACTCTTCCATATTTCAGGAAGAAAGGTGTACCCACTGTAACTCCGGAACTCTTCAATCCTTGTATTATTACAGGCAATATTTCCGGTGCGTTTGCTTCTATTGCAGTGGAGCTTAATCCGTCAGAAACATATATCTGAACCTTTGGAGACTTAATACATTTTGTCTTCAATATTTCTACCGCTTCATCATCAAGTATTCTTCCTAAATCCGGGCGTGTTAGATATTGATCCTTATCTGTGCATTTAGTTTTTACAGAGAATAGATTCATCTTCTTGATGATTTCTTCTGAAACATCGGTAAATACAGCGTCTTGGGCGGCAGCATGATCCGCTCTGAATCTCAGCATGGTTTCTGTCTTATATCTGGGACCGGCTCTCCATACTCCTATTCTGGCAGGTGTGTTTTCCTTCATTTTTAGTAAACCTTGAAGATTTTCAGGTTGTGTTACAAGTATCTGTTTCTTCAAATCTATGGTTGTTATATCCTGAATATCCTCATCTACATCCTTTGAAGAACCTTCTACAGTGCAACAGTTATCCGCATCGCTTTTTAATTCCGTTTTGCTTGCCGAAACTCCCATCTCTGAAATAACCTGTTCTATTATCTTCTTCAATTCCATTTCTGATATCATTCACTTCACCCCTCTCTCTATTTTAAAAAGATTGATGCGTCACCGGCTCTGGATGTCAGCTTTCCATCCTCCCATAAGCCCATGGATTCCATCCATGCTTCAAATTCTTTAGAGGGTCTTAACTTAAGCAGTTGCCTCAATGAAGCGGCATCATGATATCCAGTACATTGGTAGTTGAGCATCACATCATCTCCGTGAGGTATTCCCATGAAGTAGTTGCAGCCTGCAGTAGTTAACAAAACAGCCAGGTTTTCTATATCATTCTGGTCAGCCTTCATGTGATTCGTGTAGCAAGCATCAACTCCCATAGAAATTCCTGTCAACTTACCCATGAAATGATCCTCAAGACCAGCTCTTATGACTTCCTTGCTGTTGTATAGATATTCCGGACCAATAAATCCCACAACGGTGTTCAACATAAATGGATTATATCTTCTTGCCAAACCATAGCATCTGGCTTCCATGGTTACCTGATCGGCTCCGTGATGTGCATCCGATGAAAGTTCGGAACCTTGACCTGTTTCAAAATACATAACATTGGGACCGGTAGCCGTGCCATACTTGGTTATCATTTCATAGGCTTCATCAAGAAGTTCCACAGATATGCCAAAGGCTTCATTACCTTTTTGAGATCCGGCTATGCTCTGGAAGAACAAATCACTTGGAGCTCCTCTTCTCACTGCTTCCATTTGTGTCGTTACATGGGCTAATACACAACATTGGGTAGGTATCCCCCATTTTTCTTTTATTTCTGCAAAAAGATTGAGCACTGAAATTACATTGTCCACAGTATCTTCCACAGGGTTCAGACCTATTACCGCATCTCCCACACCATAACTTAATCCTTCATATACAGATAACTCTATGCCTTTCAGATTATCTGTTGGATGATTTGGCTGAAGTCTGAAGGACAATGTTCCAGGCAATCCTATAGATGTATTGCAGTGGGCTGTCACCCTTATTTTGCTGGCACCATATATCAGGTCAAGATTGCTCATTATTTTGGCTACGGCAGCCACCATTTCACTGGTCAAGCCTCTACTTATCCTTCTTATATCCTCGGAAGTAGTTTCATTTGAGAGTATCCATTCTCTTAACTCGGATACAGACCAATTCTTGATCTCATTGTATATCCTCTCATTGACCGAATCCTGAATTACCCTTGTCACCTCATCTTCTTCATATGGAACAACAGGATTGTTTCTTAAATCTGCCAGTGTTAGATTGCTCAGAACTTCTTTTGCTGCAATTCTTTCAGCCATGCTTTCAGCACATACACCTGCCAATCTGTCTCCTGATCTTTCTTCATTGGCTTTTCCCAATACTTCCTTTACATCTTTGAACTGATAAACATGTCCGAAGAGCTTTGTTTTTAGTCTCATCTAATCACCTCTTTGCTAAAAATTAAAAATAAGGGTTTTAATAACTACAGGCACTACTCTTCCATCTCCTAAAGGCTTTCCTATATCGATGTAATCTCCGTTTCCCACACTGATTCCATCGATGGAAACAACATCTTTTTCCCTATGGAGCATCTGATACAATGTCTGTCCCAATGCTTTTGCAATGTCATTCTCCACCACCACTATCAGATACTCTTGAGTTTTTAGATATTCTCCTATGCCCCGGACTATACTTTCTGCAATTGCTACAAGCTGTGAGTATTTCGGATTCTTCACCCCCTTTAAGGCCAATGCCATTTGCTGTCCGCCGGATTGCAAATTGTATAGTTCAATGATGCTTCTTATGTTCTCTGCAAGACTTTCTATATCTTCTGGTTCATTGTGAACTTTAAGTATTGGTATGTTCTTTAACGGGAAGCAATTTTTTGTATAGGTTATTGTGCTACCGCTTATCTCCACTGTGTGGGCTCCGGCTCCTACCACTGTGGCTCTTATGGTTTCATTGAGCTTCTTCATTTTTAATCTTCTTGTTATATCTGATTGGCTAATGGCCTTCCCGAGAAGTATGCCGATATCATTGAATCTGAAAACATTGTTGTCAGTAGAGTTATATATGAAATCAGCCACTCCGCCGGAAAAGGTAACATAATCAATGCTATAGTTTCGCTTTAAGTCCTTGCCTGTCAGCATCATTTCCAGCAGCTCAGATTTAGGTCTTAGCCCCAACACTTCTTCCAGAGCTTTGGTCATCTCCTTGCATATGATTTCAGCTTTTCCCACGGTCAGCCTTTCACCTTTCCGAATATCTATGCTCATTCTTTCAGTCAATCTCTTAACCTTTGGTGCTATATACTCTATCCCGGAATTATCCTTAGCCAATCTAATCAACCTGCCTCCTATGTCCAGGCAGGCGGTATCAATCACCTGACCATTCTTGAAAACAGCTATATTGGTAGTACCTCCGCCTATATCCAAATTGACGGCTGTACATTCTTCATCTCTGGAGAAACGCTCTGTACCTGCTCCCTTCCCGGCAATTATGGACTCCAGATCCGGTCCTGCTGTAGCAACCACAAATTCTCCTGCCAATCCAGACAGGCTTTCAAGCACCAGTGAAGCATTTTCCTTTCTGGCAGTTTCACCAGTAATTATTACTGCTCCTGTAGAAACTTCCTCGGGAGAAAATCCCGCCTTTTTGTACTCAGCCTCTATTATCTCCCTTATTTTCTGACCGTCTATGGTCTCCTGATCAATGAGCGGAGTGAAGTAGATAGGGCTTCTGTAGATGACCCTTTTTTCTTTCACTTCAATTCTGGGCACAGAAAACTGTGAAGCTATATTCTCAATCAGTATACTGCTGAAAACCAATTGTGTTGTTGATGTACCTATGTCGATACCTACACTCAATATAGATTCCCTCAACTTATTTCCCCCTTTGAAACAAAGAAGCCAAAAGGATATATAAATGCACATATCCCTTTGGCTTCTTTGCCTCTCCCAGAGTACTTCATTGTACTCCTATTCATTTTTGAAATCAAATTCTACCCTTGTACCAAGCGATGAAGATTCGATACTTAAGGTTCCATTCAACTTATCTCTCACAATGTTTTTTACTATGTTAAGTCCAAGGCTCCCTGGCTTATTCGAATCAACATTGAAACCCACTCCATCATCGACAATGGAAATATTTGAATACATTATGCCTTTTTGAATATTAACCCTAATTTCCCCTTTATCTCTTCCTATAAATGCATATTGCAATGAGTTCTGCAAAAGCTCATTTACCACCAAAGCAATTGAAGTAGCCTTATCTGAGTCTATTATTATGGTATCACCTTTTATCTCAAGGCTTATATCTTTATTGGGTACCATGCCGTAGCTTAAAATATATTCCTTCAGCCTTTCCAAAATGGTCTTTATATCAACATCATCAACCCCATTTTGAGCAAGTATCTCATGAGTAACGGCAATGCTTAAAATTCTGTTTATGCTTTCACTGAAATACTTCTTTACCTGCTCATTGTCTATTCGCCTTGACTGAAGTCTCAAAATGCTGGCAATGGTCTGCAGATTGTTTTTTACCCTGTGATGTATTTCTCTTATGGCAAAGGATTTTAGAATCAATTCCTTTTCCTTCTCTTTTACTTCCGTAATATCCTTTATAAGCATTGTAAGCCCCTTAATCTTGTCTTTGCTGGTTATAACTGCATACTTCACCTGCAAAGCTAATTTCCCTACATTTATGTCAAATATATTGCAACTTCTGTCACATATGACAGACTCATAGGTACTGCCATCCAAAACAAGATTGTTAAAATGCATTCCTATTATGTTATCTTTATATCCAAGCTTCTTATACAGTTCAATTGCTACAGGATTTGCATATGTAGCAAAACCATTTTCATCAAATATGACTATGGCATCATTTAGATGTTTTGTTATGCTGTTTTCAACATCTGCCTCCTTAAAGGAAAGCAGCGTCTCAGCAAGCTGTTGCGCTGTTTCGGACAATATTTCCATATGCCTGTCGTGGTTCAGGTCTTCGGTAATATCTTGCTCCATGATGAGAACTGCTATGGTTTTTCCTTCATCATTCTTTATAGGAACCACATTTTGCTTAACCGTAGCATTTTCCTGGGTTATGGCCTTTAGATCCCTTGTAATCATACCCGTCTCAAGGGTTCTCAAGGCCGCAGGTTCATTCTCCCTCAAAGCCAATTCTCCAACAACAGTATACTTATACATGGATGGGTACATGGAAGGCTTGGCTTCTGCCACTACTATGGCCTCATTTGGGTCCCTTGTAAGGCAATCTATGAAGACATCGGCTTTTACAAGATCAGCAATAATAGGAAGTATATCTGCTATTCTTTCAAGCTTTTCTATGTCATCGTCTTTTAGATCTGTATGTA
Source organism: Lutispora thermophila DSM 19022 (assembly GCF_900142105.1). Lineage (GTDB taxonomy): Bacteria > Bacillota > Clostridia > Lutisporales > Lutisporaceae > Lutispora > Lutispora thermophila. The sequence goes on along the minus strand of NZ_FQZS01000012.1, from coordinate 70,642 downwards.
CTAGGCATAACTCCCTTAACTTCTCTTTGTCCATCATTTACAAGGCTTCCTTTTCATTGATAAGTATTGTCTCTGCAATCTTTTTCATCGGACAACGCTTATCCATACTTAGCTTTCTTATATGTCTGTATGCCTCGTCTTCATTAAAACCATATTTTTTCATCATCAATCCTTTAGCAATTTCTATGACTTTTCTATTTTCCAGATTTTCTTTCATTTTGATATAATCCTGTTTTATCCTTTTTAGTTCTTCTCCTTTTGATATTGCTATCTCTATGGAGGTAATGAGAGTCTTTTCATCCACAGGTTTGACCAAGTAACCCATAACCCCTGCCTCCTTGGCCTGTTCTATGAATTCATTGCCGCTGTAAGCTGATAGCAATACCACAGAGAGGGCAAGATTTTCATTTGATATCACCTTGGCTGCCTTCAGTCCATCCAGAAAAGGCATCTTAACATCCATCAAAACTAAATCGGGATTGCTTTTTCTGCACATTTCAACTGCATCAAAACCATCAGAGGCTTCGCCTACAATTGCATAACCATGATCCTGCAACATCTCACATAAGTCCATCCTAGTAATAGGCTCATCATCGGCTATTACTATTCTTTTCATCATGCTACCCCCTTCACATACTGGTTTAACTTGCACCATTGCAAAACAACCATTATGTATTTCTTCTTTTTGTCCTTTTTCTGAAATTTATATATATAACGCATCACAAATATTCCAGAAAATTTCTTAAATCATCCAGTCCTTCTCCTGTATATGAACTTATCTTGTATATTTTTTCTGCTCCTGCATTTTGTAGGCACCTGATTGCTGATTCTATATTCTCTATACCCGTATCAGTTTTAGTTACGACTCCTATGGCAGGTTTATTGAACATATACGCAAATCCTGGAGGAAAATAGCACTCTGCATCATTGACATCTTTAATCAATAATATGGCATCTGCGTCTAATGATGTAACCAGCAAAGCTTTATAATATCTTTTATTCTCAAGATACTCACCAGGAGTATCTATTATGTTGTTGCAATACTCTATGGACTGGGTCTTTTTGTAATCTGATGACATGTTCAATAGCTTTCTGGTGAGAGTAGTCTTACCTGAACCGCTCCTACCTATAAGAATTATCTTTTTCATTTCTATCTCCTAGGATTTTGTTATATTAGCTGTACTGAAGGATAGAACTCCCTGAAACACCTCGATTATGCTATTCATGGCAGCTTCCACATCTGCAACACTGCCGCTTATAACCAGAGATCCGCTGAATCTATCCAAAAATCCGATTTCTACATCTGCAGCCTTAGTAGCTATGTCAGCAGCTATTATGGCTGCTTCGCTGGGGGTAATGGTAAGAATGCCCAAAGCTGTTTGTTTATCCTCACTGATTCCCAGCTTCCTGTAAACAGCATGCTGTGGGCTGGCAATAATATGGGCAAGTGTTATCTGTTTCCCTGGCACATATTCCTGTATCACCCTATTTATATGCTCTACCCCAATGTTAATCCTCTCCTCATTATAAATAAAAGCTTCCATGACAAGACAAGGTCTCTCTAAGGAAGCTTCATCGCTTTATATTGTACGCCGTTGTACAATATACTTTATTCACTTTTCAGAATATTTATTATTTTATATTATTTTAATTTACTTTCACATCAATGTCAATAAAGAATCGATAATGATAATATTTAAATTATTGGGGAAATATACTAATTAATCCATAATACATGAAACATATGATTGTATTAACTTTTTTCTCATGCTATACTTTGTATAACATATGTATTGGAGGATGTGCTTATGAATCTGATCGAATTTTTGAAAAAACAGAATATTATTGATGAAAAGAAATCCGAAAAGTTCATCAAAATATTAGAACATTACTCTGAAAATGATGTACTTTATCCGTACGTGATTAAGGACCTTGATCTTACTATAAATGAATATGAACGACTGTTTAATGAACTGGAGAAAAGGGACTATGTGTCCACATTATACATCATTCAGTGTCCTTATTGCAATGAGCTGGGGAACTCCTATGTGGATGAAGACGACATACCATTTTTAGATCATTGCAGATTCTGTGAAGCTGAATTCAACCATCAGGAAAATTATATAACGGCCTATAGATTATACTTTAATTATGCTGAAGAAGTAGATGTAATTGAGGAATTAAATGCAAAGATTGCCGCTAACCAGGAAAGAATTATGGAAATAACAGAGGAAATCCATAACCTTGAAAATGCTCGTAAAACCCTTCAACTTGAGAATATAAACTTCATAACCACAAAAAATGAGCTGATGAAAAACAGAAATGAAAGCAAAGCCTATTCAAAAATGATAACCAGAGGTTCTAATGTTAAATTCCTAGGAAAATATCTGGATAACAAAAAACTTGGCCTGAAATGCTTCCGATGCGGTGAAGATATGGAGTTTTTCGATGTAAACGGCAAAATAATGGGAGCCTGCCCTGGATGCGATGCTGAAGTCCAGATGGAATTTGACAAATAACGAATTAAGAAAGGCTTCCTTTGGAAGCATTTTAACAATAAAGGAAGCCTTAACTATCTAATTTATCTATTACATATTATTGGGAGTAAATGTTGCACAGTCTGTATCTTGTGTGTTTTTAGCATTCCTTGGCTGTATTTCTATAGCCTGAGCATTGCAATGATCATGTTGATCATGATATACACAAGTGTTAACCACACATTTCACTCCTGGAATGGGGTTGTGAGTATTGTTTACTCTGCCTTGCATCATATCTACCTCCATTAATTTTTTCAGTAATATTATCTTTCTCTAAAACCCATGTTATGCTGGAATTTTTTCTTTTACAACCCTATTACTGTAATCGGATCAGATATGATTATCTCATCTTTCTTCACAACAGCGTCATAAGCCATAACTTTTACACCCAAGGATGCAGATTTTCTCAATTCTTCTGAGAACTCTGGGTCCATAGCAAAATTTGGTGAGAAGGCTTTAACCCCTTTCATTTGTATCAAAAAAATGATGTATCCTTCATAACCATTGGCTACTGCATCAGCCATTTCCTCCATATGCTTCCTGCCTCTTTCTGTAGGCGCATCAGGAAACATGGCCAACCCATTTTCTTCCAAAGTCACGCCTTTAACTTCTATAAAACCTTTGGAATCTTCTCTTTCAAAATATATGTCAAATCGAGAGTCTCCATAGGTTACTTCTCTTTTTATGTTCTCCACATTTAATATTTCAGATATTTTGTTATTTTTTATTCCTTCAAATACAACCGCATTGGGTATCTGCGAATCAATATTGATAAGGGTATTGCCCTTGTAAGCTGCTATTAAGGAGTATGCAGTCTTTCTGTTTGGATTTTTGGATTTCTCAAGTATTACCTTTGTTCCTTCAATAAGAATCTCTCGACATCTTCCGGTGTTTCTAACATGAACAATTTCCTCTTTCCCATCTACCAAAACATGAGCAAGAAATCTGTTTGGCCTTTTTATGAATTGTGCTTCTATTACTTCTTTATACTTCATATTTCAATATTTTCTCCAATGCCTCTATAGCATAATGTATTTCCTTCTCAGTATTGAAGTGACTAAAAGAAAATCTAACTGTTCCCTGAGGGAAAGTTTCAAGAGTCTTATGGGCTGAAGGTGCACAATGCAATCCGCATCTGGTGGCAATACCAAAATCCTTATCCAGTAAATATGATATCTCTGCATTATCCCTATCCCTGCAATCTAATGATACCACTGCGGTTCTTCCTTCAGTTCCTTCTAATCCAACCAGTCTCACATTTTTCAAAGCTTTCACACCCTCTATGAAAGATCTGGTCAATTCCATTTCCTTTCTTCTTATATTCTCTATTTTTTCTTTTTCGATATATTTTAATGCTTCATTCAAGCCAAAAATACCCGGAATATTTATTGTACCGCATTCAAATTTATCCGGCATAAAAGACGGAATCTCCTCGGAATCCGACATGCTTCCGGTACCTCCTGAAACCAAAGGTTCCATCATTTCCGCCATTTCATCAGTAATTATGAAGCCTCCGACTCCCTGTGGCCCCAGTAAACCTTTGTGTCCTGTAAATGCAAGGCCATCAATATTCATTTTTTTCATGTCTATATCAATAGCTCCTGCTGTTTGAGCACAATCCACGATAAACTTGACATTATGCTCCTCGCATATCTTACCCACTTCATATGCAGGCATTATAGTTCCGCAAACATTGGAAGCATGAGTTATAATGACAGCTTTTGTGTTATTCTTTATATGCTTTTCTATATCCTTAGGATCTAGTTTTCCTTCTATATCGCATTTTACTCTTGTGAATTCTACACCTTTTTTATGCATTTGCATCAAAGGTCTCATAACAGCGTTATGCTCCATGGATGTAACAATGCAATGGTCTCCCGGCTTTAACAGGCCTTTAATTATGAAATTCAAACTATATGTGATGTTTGGGGTAAATATAACATTATTGCTGCTAGAAAAGTTAAACAACCTTGCCAATCTTTCCCTGGTATCTAAAACCACTTCTGCAGCAGAGTAAGCGCTTTTATATCCTCCTCTGTTGATATTAGTTCCTATATTCTCTATATAATCTATCATTGCTTTAGCTACACCCGGCGCTTTAGGATAGGATGTAGCTCCATTATCCAAATACACTCGCTCCACAATAATCCCTCCAATGATTTAATAGTACTACAAAAAAGAATCCTAAGCCATAAATAAATTATAGATAGTTTCTATTGAGTTATATTTCTCTATAGATAAATCAAATGCTAAAACATTGATAATTATATTATACTTAACTTGCGTAGTAAATATAGGGAGGTATGGAAAATGAAAGAAAAAAGAGGAATCATTCTGACCGGAATTATAGTCGGCATTATAGCTGTCCTGCTTACAAAACTAGGTAACCCCGGCAATATGGGTTTTTGTATAGCTTGCTTCATAAGGGATACAGCTGGAGCATTAGGTCTTCATAGTGCAGGAGTGGTTCAATATGCTCGTCCTGAAATAATTGGCCTTGTCTTAGGAGCTTTCCTTATGTCAATTGCAGGAAAAGAGTTTTATGCTCGTGGCGGATCTGCTCCTTTCTCAAGATTTATTCTAGGCTTCACAGTAATGATAGGTGCTTTAATGTTCCTAGGATGCCCACTTAGAATGATGTTAAGAATCGCAGGTGGAGACTTAAATGCAATAATAGGCCTCGTAGGTTTTGCTGTAGGAATATACCTAGGTATCATATTCCTTAACAAAGGCTTTAGCCTGAAAAGAACATACAACCTTCCTAAGTTTGAAGGCTATCTTTTCCCAATTGTCATAATTGCTCTTCTTGTAGTATTTTTAGCTACCCCATCGCTTCTAATCTTCAGCCAGGAAGGACCCGGTTCTTTACATGCGCCTGTGCTCATATCATTGGCTGCAGGACTTATTGTCGGAGCATTGGCTCAAAAAACAAGACTTTGCACCGTTGGAGGCATAAGGGACTTAATACTATTCAAGGACTGGCATTTGATCTCCGGCTTCATAGCAATAATCGCAACAGCTTTAATTGGAAACATCCTTCTTGGTCAGTTTAAGGCCGGATTTACAGGTCAGCCTGTTGCTCATACCGATGGTTTATGGAACTTCCTTGGTATGGCTCTCGCCGGTTTCGGATCAGTATTACTGGGAGGATGTCCTTTAAGACAATTAATATTAGCCTCTGAGGGAAATATTGATTCTGTTATTACAGTATTAGGCTTAACCTTTGGAGCAGCCTTTGCCCATAATTTTAAACTGGCTTCATCAGCTAATGGACCAACCACCAGAGGACAAATAGCTGTAATAATTGGCTTTATTGTAGTGTTAGCCATTGCTTACTTCAATACAGAAAAATCTGCGGATATCAAAATAAAGGAGGATGTTGAAATTGAAGCTTAATTCCATAGATGCAAGAGGAAGATCCTGCCCTGAGCCTGCACTTATAACAAAAAAAGCTCTTCAGGGCAATCCTGAAGCATTAGAAGTTCTTGTAGATAATATGACAGCAAGAGAAAATGTGACCCGCTTTGCCAAAAATTCAGGTTACAATGTAGAAGTTATTCAAAAGGGTAGCGACTACATTTTAAACCTAAAAAAATAAATGGCTATGGATTATATCGCAACTTTCTTTTCACACATTGGAGCCATAAAATACAGTAAGTTTTTATCAAGCAGGAACATATCCTCAGAAACAATGCCAGTACCTAGAAAACTAAGCTCAAGCTGCGGTGTTTGTGTTAAATTTAAAACCGGCGAAAATATAAAAAACATGATAAGTGAAGATATTGACAAAGTATATGTGTTAGAAGGCTCTGATGTAAAGCTTATATATGAAAATAAATAGGAATCCATGAAAAATGGGTTCCTATTTATTTACCTTAGCTTCCAATTCTGACAACATGACAAGATATTTATATTGTACTTCTGCACCTTCCGCCTTCTTTTCAAAGTTGGCACTTTCATCATCAATCAACTTCAGCGTATCTTTCTTCAAATTGTTTTCGGCAAACTTATATATTACATTATCTTCCTTATCGATATGTCTCTTTAATAGATTCACATATCCCATGGCACTGGCAATGATGTCAAGTTTCGCATCTTCATCTCCACTTTCCAGTTTTTTCAATGCTTCTTCCAATTCACTCATATACAGCCTTCCTAGATCATGCTCTACCAACATTCCATGCCTTACAAGTTTATCCGCAAGAGAACCAAGCTCATCCATCATCCTGTTAAACAGCAGCGTTTCTTCTTTGCCATGATGATGTTTATCAGCATAGTTCCTCACAAAATCTATTATCTTATAAAAATCTTTATAATCCACCGGCTCATGTTTCAATACTCTAAGACAATACCTTCTAACTACTTCCAGCATCCTGAGAATATTCTGATGTTCCATTTTCATTATATCTATACTGTTCAATGCATCAACCTCCACCCATATATAATTCAGGGTAAAGAGCATAATAACCACCCTTTACCCCCGAATTTATTCATTAACAGCTTCTTTTAACCTTTTAATCAATACATCCACATCAAAACCATGAACTGCTGCAGCCTCTTCCAGAGTCTCTGCCTGAGATGCCGGGCAGCCCACACAACCCATGCCAAAACTCATGAGTATCTCAATGCACTCGGGATATTGTCTTATTATTTCACCAATGGTCATGTCTTTGTTAATAGCCATTTTCACACCTCCTAAATCTTTCTTAAAGTTATTATCCCTCATATCTCTTAAATAAAATATTATTTTCAAGATGTATATGAAGGAAAATATCTCTCTCCATTTCCTGAAGCTTTGTATATGTCAAATCAAAAGTTCTGCATGCATCATCAGGCACAACATAATCATGAGTTGTCTTTTTTAACTCCTTCAATATATTACCTGCTGCTTCATGCTCACCTCGAAGGCTTCTTATACATTCCAGCACATCGTCCTTTTCCCTTTCTTCTTTTTCCTCTTCGAATGCCTTAATCAAGGGGAATATTACATCTTCTTCTTTTTTAAGATGATCCTCCAATTCATTCCTTAAATCTTCATAAAGATTCTTGACTTTACTTAATTCCGGATGCCTATCTCCATGGGCAGCAAGAATTCTTTGGGTAAGTTTAGACAATGTAGGCATCTCTTCCCATAAAAATTTATGGTGGGTATTGACAATATGGTCCATAAGGCCTATGGAAGAATATTTAGCATAATCTTCATATTCCTGCTTTTGTTGTGCAAAGTCTTCATATCTACTGTTAATTTCATTCAAAATCTTTTCTGCTTCAACATTGCTCTCTTGGGCTGCAATATTTAACGGTTTGTTGCCTCCACAGCAAAAATCAATATTATAATCCATAAATATATCGGCTGCTGCAGAATACATTGCTACTATATCTCCCACCCTATCGTTTACATTGAACTTTCCCATATTATAAAGCCCTCCTTCATATCCTTTGCTTAGTTATATTTTAACCTTAAATCAATATTTGTGTTGTAACAATTATCACAAAAATTAGTTATTCTTAAATAATATTCTGTGTTATTGAAAATAATTATTACATATGACGATATTTATCATAATCTACATAAACCTTAAAAAAATAAGGAGTGATAAAATGGCATTCAAAGTAACAGATAAAGTAATCTGGGTAGGAAAAATAGATTGGGGACTTCGCAGATTCCATGGTGATGAATATTCTACCCACAGAGGTTCATCATATAACGCCTATCTGATTAGGGATAAGAAAAATGTGCTTATCGACACAGTATGGCTTCCCTTTGCAAAAGAGTTTGTAGATGAACTGAGAAAAGAAATCAATTTGAAAGATATAGACTATATAGTAATGAATCACGGTGAAATAGACCACAGCGGCGCCTTATCAGAGCTTATGAAACATATACCTGATACACCAATTTACTGTACTGCAAATGCTGTAAAATCTCTGAAGGGACATTATCATCAGGATTGGAACTTTGTAACTGTCAAAACCGGCGATGTGCTGGACATTGGAGAAAGCAAATTGACATTTATAGAGGCAAGGATGCTCCATTGGCCGGATACCATGTTCACCTACATGTCGGGAGAAAACATACTTTTCAGCAATGATGCCTTCGGTCATCATCTTGCTGCAGACCCCATGTTCAACGATTCAGTTGATCAGGCAGAACTGTATTATGAATCTATGAAATATTACGCCAACATATTAACACCCTTTAGCTATCTTATATCCGATAAGATTGAAGAGGTTTTGAGTTTCCATCTTCCTTTGGATATGATTTGCCCCAGCCATGGTGTCATTTGGAGAGAAAATCCTGAACAGATAATTCGTAAATATTTGGAATGGGCTAATGATTATCAAGAAAACCAGATAACCATAATATATGACACCATGTGGAACGGTACTAGAAGAATGGCTGAATATATTTGCAAAGGCATAAGAGAAGCAGATGGGGATGTAACAATAAAACTGCTCAATGTAGCTGATACAGACAAAAATGACTTGATTGTAGAAGTATTCAAATCAAAAGCCATACTTGTAGGATGCCCCACCATAAATAAAGCCATATCTTTTGCAACAATGGGAATATTGGAAATGATAAGAGGTTTGTCTTTCAAGAATAAAAAGGGAGCTGCATTCGGCACTTATGGTTGGAGCGGAGAATCGCCAAAAATTATCAATGAAGAGCTTTCAAAAGCGGGATTCGAAATTGTCAGTCAGCCGCTGAAAGAAATTTGGCATCCTGGTGAAGAGGCATTAAACAGATGCAAAGAATTTGGAAGGAAATTTGTTGAGAATATTATGTAACTAAAAAAGAGTAATGGCCAATCCATTACTCTTTTGCTTTCTTGCCTGTCATATGCTCAATTTCTATTTTAACTATATTTGCCTTTTTGGAATCATTTGCTATGTACTTTTCTCCACTTTCTATATAATCAGGTGAGTACTTTTTAATTATTTCCCTCAATGCTTCTCTCTTCTCATTGTCATCTTCCACTATACTTGCTTTTCCAAACGCTATAACACTCTCGTACTTGGTGCTGAACTTACTGGGTATGAGTTCCGTATTTCCTACAATGCAAAATGAAGCCTTGGGGTTTTCCATAATATTGTCCAGCTTGTGCCCCTCTGTTGCACAATGAAAATATATAACATTATCTTTATAGGCATAGTTTACCGGTACTCCATAAGGATATCCATCGCTTCCTACAGTGGATACAACTCCATACTCGCACCTTTTCAGCAATTCCAAAGCTGTTCCTTCATCCATGGCCTTGTCAATTCTTCTCATTTTTCTAAACATAATGCCACCCCTTACATTTATTATATTTTAAAATCTTTCATTACATTTGGCACTTAGCCATTTATTCAACGCTATTGTCAATAGGGTTTCTTTGTTATTTAACTCGGGATTCTTTATAACCATATTCAATAACTCGTTGAGTGCTTTTCCCATATCTATACCTGGCTTTAATCCGGATTTCATCAAATCCTCTCCATTGATAGCCAGATCTTGTAAACATAAAGGCTCATTATTGCTTATAATCTCCTTCACTGTCTTCTCCATATTGTGAGCATTATCGATCAGTCCTTCTTTATTTTTACACATGGCATCTGCTTTTTGAAGGCTCAATAAGTCAAATATGTTATCCTTTCCTACTTCACAAATTAGCTTCTTTATTTCATATCTTTCATTGCTATTGTAATATCTCATATGATGCTCCACTAATATAGAAACCTTCCTGATTAGCTTGTTTGGGCTTTTTAGCCGTTTCAAAATTTGCTCTGCAATTTGAACGCTCTTTTTATTATGACCATAAAAATGCCCTATACCTTCTTCGTCCTCCGTATAACAATAAGGTTTTCCGATATCATGAAAAAGAGCAGCAAGACGAATGTGCAAAACAGGAGGGGTCTTTTCCAATACACATAAAGTGTGGTGAAAAACATCCATGTCATGATAAGGATTGTTTTGCTGAAAGCCGATGGTAATGAGCAGCTCTGGCAGAATAAAATCCATAAGCCTTGTATCCAGTAGTAAATTAAGTCCATATTTGGGATTGGTTCCGACAATAATCTTGAAAAATTCTTCTCTAATCCTCTCCATGCTTATATTCTTAATAGAGGCTGCCATATACTTTATAGCCTCCAGGGTTTCATCAACTATGGTAAAATTAAGATTTGAAGCAAATCTAACGGCTCTCATCATTCTAAGCCCATCCTCAGAAAATCGATGCAACGGATTTCCTACAGTCCTAATTGTCCCCTTTGCAATATCTTCTTCTCCACCAAAAGGATCAACTATACCTTTTATAGGATTCCACGCCATTGAGTTAACAGTAAAATCTCTCCTTCTCAAATCATCTTCTATATTGTTTCCAAAACTCACCCAATCAGGATGACGTCCATCGCTATAATCTCCTTCCTTTCTAAATGTTGTAACTTCAACTTTGCCATCCCCATTTATTACTGTTACTGTCCCATACTTTTCTCCGGTATTCACAACTGTCTTATCATTGAAAATTTTGATAACTTCCTCAGGCAAGGCTGAAGTTGTCACATCCCAATCCTCAGGATGTTTTTTCAACAATATATCCCTTATACAACCTCCAACAATATAAGCCTCATATCCATTATCTATCAACCTGTCCAATATACCTCTTACATAATGAGGAATATCAATTTTCATGCGTCCAGCTCCTTATACTCATAATGACAAACAGGTAAAAAATTTGCTCAATTTCCCAGGAAATATGTCATATAGTTATGTATGGAAAAGGCAGCAGACTTAAAGCCAACTGCCTGTTTTGATAATCGCTTATCTTGTAAATATTTTACCATAGTATGATGATTAATCAAATATTGTTATAGTTTTAACCTTAATAATTATTTCAAGTTTTCATTCGCTTGGTTCCTATAATTTTTCACTTCTTCTGTCATCTTATATCCATTTTTTTTGATTAGTTCATAATACTCCTTTATAACTTTGGAAACTTGACTATCCTTTGTTATAGCTTTTTCATAGGCTGCCTTAGCCTCATCATCCAACCTGTTGTCGCTTCGACCAAATAATGGAGTATTATCTAGCCCATGTAGTGCCAAGAATATATATTTCCCATACAACTCGTTAATTTTTTCGAACTTTACTGATTCCTTATGCTCATTTAAAAATCTTTCCTGTTTCGATATTCTTTCCAAAAGCTCTCCCCAGCTTATAGCAAGGGCAGCATCCTTTGCAGGAGCTTTACCTGATTCTACAGCCATGATACTAATATAGTCTTTCACGTCTTCAGTAACATAAGCGGAATACTTTTCATAAAACCCATAATCTATCACAGGAAAGAATGAACCTTCTGCCATCTCAACCTTGTAGCCCAGTTCTTCAGTTTCTTTTAGAAGTTCCTTTATTTCTTCATCTTCAATATTCTTGTATTTGAGTTTTTCTAAATCCAATCCAAATTTAAAGGCTTCAAATAATATAGTTTGATTTTCAGTTGTATTATATTTATCCTCCAACTGACCAATATATATTTCTTGTAATTCTTCCAACTTTGCAATAAGTTTCGATGCATTTTCTGGAGACAATTTTTCAATATTCTTGTCCACAAATGAAATAAACTGAGAAATGTTAGTTTCATTATTTATCATATTCTCATATTCCTTTACAATATCATTGTCTCTAGGTTCACTCACATTTGATTCAACACTTGGATTATCTTCCATATCTCGCTTATTTTGCGAAACACAACCGGTACCGAAAGATATAGTCAACACCAGTACAGCTGCTACTAATATTTTTTTATTTATCACTTTGTGTCCTCCTTTTGCATTAACCAACATTTATACCATTAGACGCGCAAAGATGCCTTTTTTCTTTACTTTTTACAATGAATTATTTGACAAAGTTTTTTCTGAAAAGAAAAATCATAACTGCAAATAATAAATTAAACAATATTAATAATTGTGAAAGGTGGAATACCTTCATATGAATAATCAAATAAAAAAAGTTGCCTTGATTTTGGCAATAAGCATTCCAATAGTTCTTATCGCTTGCAGCAGAATTAATATGAGCAAATTAAGCAGCAATGTTATTGAATCCAACAATCAGGAAACAGATGAGGGTATAATTACTAATGATAATAAAGCTGTTGATGAAAACAAAGATATTAATTCCATTGATGAAAACAACAAAGAAACTATTGAAGAAAATTCCCCCAGTGAAAGCATAAATTATGAAGTAAGTACGGAACCGAGTATTACAAATAAAAATTTGCTTATCATCGGCATCGATGCCAGAAAGAATGAACCTGCCAGAGCAGATGCCATAATTCTCATCAATATGAGAAATGATAAGGTAAATTTCATATCTATACCAAGAGATACTCTTATAAAACTTGACAAAAGAGGCAATCAAAAGATCAACGCTTCCTATGCCTATGGAGGCATCGATCTATGTATAGACTCTGTGGAGAAATTGCTTGATACAAAAATTGACAACTACCTTGTATTCAATTTCAAGGCTATACAAAAAGGAGTAGATGCTTTAGGGGGATTTACGGTAACAATACCAAAAACCATAAAAATCAAGGATCCGGAACTAAAAAAATGTTTTACGTTAAGACAAGGAAGCATTAAACTAAACGGCATTCAAACTTTGGAATACTTAAGATACAGGAGTGACGGACGAGGTGATATAGGCAGGATATATAGGCAGCAGGAGTTTATAAAGGATTTACAGCAAAGCTTTTTGAAATTAGAAAATGTACCTCTCATTCCAAAAGCATACTTAGCGGTAAAGGATGAGATTAAAACCGATTTAAGCGCCTCCAATATGGCATCATATTTTATAAGCGCTTATAGGTTGAGAAATAATTTTGAATATTACACTTTGGAAGGATATAGCAAAATGATTGATAAGATTTCCTATTATGTGCTATATAAAGATAGTTTAAATAAAATACGAGGGGTACTGAAATAGGATATAACAAGATAATCTGAAACTTTACCTACAGCAATTGGTGAACTGTTTTTGCATAGCTATTGAGGGGTGTGCTCCAAGCCAATGTGCACTCTCCCTCAATAAAATTCCTTGGATAATAACATATATGTCATATTTAGCATCAAACATTCTTCTATAGTAGTTAGGCTCCATTTCTTTTTCTTCTTTCTATCAGTTCCTTTCTTATGTCTTTCACGGAAATATTTTCATTGACCATCAACACCAAAAGATGATATACAAGGTCGCTTATTTCATAAACTAATTCTTCCTTGTCCTTATTTTTGGCTCCAATAATGACTTCACTGGTTTCTTCTCCTACCTTTTTGAGTATCTTGTCCAAACCTTCATCAAATAAATAATTGGTATAAGACCCTTCTTTAGGAGTTCTCTTTCTTTCTTTTAAAAGAATATACAGTTCTTCTAATACATCTGTTCCTTCATTTTCTGCCGGTATTGCTTCATTGAAAAAGCAAGAGAACTCACCTGTGTGACAAGCGGCCCCTGTTTGTTCCACTTCTAAAAGAATGCTGTCCTTGTCACAATCATAATAAAACCCCTTAAGCTTCTGGGTGTTACCTGATGTTGCCCCTTTTATCCACAGTTCCTTCCTGCTTCTGCTATAGTAGCAAACTTTCTTTCCCTCCAGGGTTTTTCTTATGGATTCTGCATTCATGTACGCAAGCATCAATACTTTTTTGGTATCTACATCTTGTACCACTGCAGGCACCAATCCTCTATCGTCAAAATTTATCTCTTCTATTATTTTATCTATGTTCATATTCTAACTTCTATCCCTCTTTCTTTTAGATACTTTTTCAGATCTTGTATTTTAATTTCTCCATAGTGGAAAACAGAAGCTGCCAGTACTGCATCAGCACCGCCATACTTTATGCCATCATAAAAGTCTTCCAGTCTTCCTGCCCCTCCCGACGCTACAACGGGCACATTTACAGATTGTGTTATCCTCTTCAATAATTCTATATCATACCCTTCTTTCATTCCGTCTTCATCAATGCTGTTTACTACTATTTCTCCGGCTCCCAGCCTCACACCCATTACAGCCCATTCTACGGCATCCAGATCCGTTTTTTCTCTCCCGCCTTTTATGTAGACACTCCAAGAGCCTTTCTCATTTTTCTTGGCATCTATGGATAAAACCACACATTGGGCTCCATATTTCATTGAGGCTTGCCTCAGAAGCCACGGGTTTTCTACAGCTGCTGTATTAACTGATACCTTATCAGCTCCTCTGCGCAGTATATCAGTAAAGTCATCAACACTTGATACTCCGCCACCTACACAGAAGGGTATATTAATATTGGCTGCTACCTTTTCCACAAATTCCAGAGATGTTTTTCTTTCCTCATTTGAAGCTGTAATGTCGTAGAACACCAACTCATCTGCCCCACAGTTGCTATAATATTCTGCCAACACTTCAGGACTATCTACATCCACTATGTTTTGAAACTTTTTTCCCTTTACTACTCTTCCATGTCTCACATCAAGACATGGGATTATTCTTTTTGCAAGCATTCCATTACCTCCGTAAAATCCAGCAAATTATCATAAAATGCTTTTCCTATTATTGCTCCATACATGTTCAGAGAGTCAAGCTTTTCAATGTCTTCCATAGAGCATATGCCTCCGGAAGCTATGATGTTCAAACTGGTCTCTTTCACCAGAGTTTCATATATTTGAAAATTAGGACCTTCCAGCATACCATCTTTGGCTATATCTGTATATACTATGGTTTTTACGCCAATTGCTTCAATTTCTTTACACAACTCCAAGGAATCAATGCTACTTATTACCTTCCAACCCCTTGTAGCTACTTTTCCATCCTTTGCATCTATGGATACCAGGATTCTTTCCTTATATTTTGATACCAGTTTTTTCAGCAGATCCCTATTCTCTATTGCCATGGTACCTACTATAACCCTTTTCACCCCAAGGTTTAGAAGTTCCTCAACATGTCTTTCACTTCTAATACCTCCACCCACCTGAACAGGAATATGAAGCATTTTTACAATTTGCTCTATGGATTTTTTGTTTATAATTTCCTCACTCTTTGCACCATCCAGATTCACCAGGTGCAAAAAGTTGGCTCCTTGTTCCTGCCATTTAAGAGCCATGTCAACAGGATTGTCAGAATATACTTTTACCTTGTCAAAATCACCCTGTGTAAGCCTCACACATTTATTATCCTTTATATCAAGAGCCGGAAATATTATCATCTTATCATCTCCCTGTATGCCTTTATCAAATTTGCTCCAACTTCACCGCTTTTCTCAGGATGGAACTGAAAGCCCAAAACATTTCCTTTCCTCACTATGGCAGGAACCCTCACTTCATATTCTCCATAAGCTATCAATTCACTGTTGGATGATTTTATATAATAGGAATGCACGAAATAAACGTAATTACCTTCATTTATATATTTCAATATTGGGTCTTGCTTATTAAAACTTATACTGTTCCATCCCATGTGAGGTACTTTTAAATTTACATCCAACTTTTCCACAGTTCCTTCTATGAGGCCAAGGCCTTCGTGTTCCCCATTCTCATAGCTTTTTTCGTATAAAAGCTGCATGCCGAGACAAATTCCCAATAGATATTTCCCTCTATCCACATGTTCCTTTATAACAGGTATGAGCTTCATTTCTTCCAGGGAACTCATGGCATATTGGAAGGCCCCAACCCCAGGCAATATTAAAGAATCTGCATTTCTTATCTCTTCTACATCTCTGGAAATCTTGCATTCTATACCTTCTCTTTCAAAGGCCCTTGACACTGATGCCAGATTTCCTAATCCATAATCTATTATGATGTTCACTATAAGACCCCCTTTGATGATGAAACACTGTCACAGGTAATCTGTATAGCTTCTCTCAATGCTCTTCCAAAGGCCTTAAACGCTGCTTCTATCTTATGGTGATCATTTTCACCGTACAATACTTCTAAGTGAAGCGTAATCCTTGCCTCATTTGCAAAGGCTCTGAAAAACTCCTTGAAGTCTTGAGAGTTCATATCTCCTATCCTTTCACTCTTAAAATCTGCATTGAAGACCAGATAAGAGCGATTGCTTATATCCAACACTGCTCTTGCTAAAGCTTCATCCATGGGTATATAACAATTTCCATATCTGTTTATACCTCTCTTATCCCCCAATGCTTTATTAAAAGCCTGTCCTAAAGCTATTCCTATGTCCTCAGCGGTGTGATGTCCGTCTACCTTAATATCTCCATTGCACTTTATGTTCAAATCAAAGGAACCATGAAAGGCCAAAAGATTGAGCATGTGATCCAAAAATCCTATGCCTGTATCTATACAGCTATTTCCACTTCCATCCATATTTATTTCCACCATTACATCCGTTTCCAAAGTTTTTCTTTCTACCTTAAACTTTCTCATCTTTAACTATCTCCTTCAGTGACTTTAAAAGCTCCTGGTTTTCACTCCTGTTTCCTACAGCTATTCTATAGTACTGCCTCATATCCCCGGAAAAGCTTCGAATAAGTATTCCCTGTGCTGCCAGCTTCTCTCCCAAATCTTCGATATCGGATTTAATAAGTATAAAATTCCCATAAGACTTATACACTGTAAATGGAAGCTTCCTCAGTTCATCATACAAAAATGCCCTCTCCCTTTTTACTTCCTCTACATAGTCATAGATTCTATCCTTGTTTTTTAGGGCTAAAACACCTACATATTGAGTTATGGCATTGAGGTTATAGGGTGCTCTTACACAGTTTATAACTTTGATGATGTCTTCACAGGCTATCATATATCCAAGCCTTATTGCTGCTAAGCCTAATGCCTTAGACAATGTTCTCAATACTATAAGATTTCTATATTTGGAGACCTCTTGAACCATGGATCCCTCAGCAAACTCCATATAGGCTTCATCCACCACTACTATTGAATCAGTCTCCTCTAACAGCTTTTTGACATCTTTTTGTTCTATCAAATGTCCAGTAGGGTTGTTGGGATTGCATATCAATATGAGCTTAGGATTCATTTGCTTCGCTCGTTTTATCAAAAGGTCTATGTCAACGGTAAAATCTTCATTGCTCTCCACTCCTATGAATCTGGCAGAATGTATCTGACTGAATATCTGATACATGCTGAAGCTGGGTAAAAAGCCCATTATCACCTCACCTTTATCCACATAGGTCTTTATAACCAATTCGATAAGCTCGCTTGAACCATTGCCTACTAATATATTTCTAGGATTCACACCAACATAGTTTCCTAGTTCTTCTCTAAGCCTTACTGCATCATTATCCGGATAATAATTGATGTAGAAATCCTCTTCAAACTTAAGACCTTCCGAAGTTATATCCTTGAATAATATGTTCTTGCCTTCGTTGGCATCCAGCTTGATTCTGAATGATCCTTGATTTGCACTATAAGCCTTTAATCCTTTTATGCTTTCTTTTACTAATTGCATTACAACTCTACCTCCCCAAATCTAACCCTTATGGAATTGGCATGACCTGTCAAGCCTTCTTCCTCTGCTATCCTCACAATTGAATTCTTTGATCTTTCCAGGGCGGTTTTGCTGTAGTAAATCAAAGATGTCTTCTTAATAAAATCGTCTACACCCAATGGTGAAGAAAATCTTGATGTGGAGCTGGTAGGCAATGTATGGTTTGGCCCTGCGAAATAATCTCCTACAGCTTCAGGAGAATATTCACCTAAAAATATTGCTCCAGCATTTTTTACTCCTTTATATACTTCAAAGGGATCTCTCGTAAGTATCTCCAGGTGCTCTGGTCCAATCGCATTTACCACATCCATCGACTCAGCCATGCAGCTGGTAACAATTATTGCACCATAGTTTTCAAGAGACTTCTTTACTATTTCTTTTCTATCAATGGTTTGTAGCTGAACCTCTATTTCCTCCATGACCTTATATGCCATAGGTTCCCAATCTGTCACCAATATGGCTGCTGCCATTTCATCATGTTCTGCCTGAGAGATTAAATCTGCAGCTATATACTTGGGATTTGCCCATTTATCTGCTATGATCAAAATTTCACTGGGTCCTGCTATCATGTCAATTCCTACATAGCCGCTGACCTTTTTCTTTGCCATGGCTACGTAGATATTGCCGGGACCTGTTATTTTATCCACCTTTGGTATGCTTTCGGTGCCGAAAGCCAGAGCAGCTATACCCTGAGCTCCTCCCACTTTATATATCTTATCAACCCCTGCAATGGAAGCCGCTGCAAGTATGGAAGGCTTAATACTGCCATCGGGGCAAGGAGGAGTTATCATGACTATTTCCTTCACTCCTGCTATTTTGGCAGGTATAGCATTCATCAACACTGTTGATGGATATGCGGCTTTTCCACCTGGGATATATATCCCCACTCTTTCCAACGGTCTTATCAACTGACTCAGTATTATATCTTCCTCTTCATAAAGTGAGTAGGAATTTCTTAGTTGCTTCTTGTGGAACTTCATTATGTTTTCCTTAGCTTTAGTCAAATCCTCCAATAGATCTCTGCTTGTATTTTTTATAGCCTCCTCCATCTCTTCCTTGGATACCAATAAATTCTCCAACATTAAACCATCATATTCTTTTGTATACTCCTTTAGAGCTTTGTCCCCATTCTGCTTCACATCCCATATGATTTTATCTACTTTTTTATTAACCTCATCCATTTCCAATTTACTTCTGTCAAAAAGCTTATTTAAGAAATCCTTCTCCTTAGAGATATCAATTATCCTCATAATACATCCCCTCCCACTCTTTTATACTCTCTATCAATTTACTGATCCTGTCATATTTGAATCTATAGCTGACTCTGTTGCATATAAGCTTGGCAGTAATGCCAAACATATCCTCAAAAACCTCAAGTCCGTTAGCTTTCAAGGTATTCCCAGTCTCAACCAGATCCACTATTACATCCGAAAGTCCAACCAACGGTGCCAGCTCCACTGAACCATTAAGCTTTATAATCTTGATTTTTTGACCTTTTTCATCAAAATATTTTTTTGCTATTGTGGGATATTTGGTAGCTACCCTAAGCACCTCATCCTTTTTATAGGTTTTCTTTCCCTTTATCCCTGCTACTGCAAACTTGCATTTTCCAAATCCAAGGTCAAGTATTTCATATACATCGTTATCACTTTCAAGGATGACATCCTTGCCTACAATTCCAAGATCTGCGACACCGTTTTGCACATATGTAACCACATCCGATGGTTTTACATATACAAAGCTGATCTTCCGCTCTTCATCCTTAAATATGAGCTTCCGAGATTCAGGTACTATTGATTCTCCTAAACCTATA
The DNA here is from genome assembly GCF_900142105.1 of Lutispora thermophila DSM 19022. Lineage (GTDB taxonomy): Bacteria > Bacillota > Clostridia > Lutisporales > Lutisporaceae > Lutispora > Lutispora thermophila. The sequence continues at coordinate 50,819 of NZ_FQZS01000012.1, read as the reverse complement.
GCTTTCAAAAGTTTGTATGCTTCATCACCAAGTCTTCCCTTTGCAAGGGCTATATTTATATAATCCAACTTTGCTATCCCTCCTCATAATTAATTTCTGTCAACTCATCCATATCTATTGAAAATCCTATAGCTGGAACCTCCTTACCAAATATTCCTGTAAAGGAGTCATATCTTCCTCCGCTGATTATGGATTTATAGGATTGTGGGAGATATCCTTTAAAAATCAAGCCATCATAGTAATCCAACTCAGTGATCAAGGACATATCCACCTGCACATTGCTCTTATATCCTTTTTCTTCTATGAGCTTACTAATGGCTTTGATTTCATCTAAAGCTTCCATCATCTCATCATTCAAATAATATAGCTTTGCTTTTACCTCCACTGTTTCAATTTTGCCTTGCAAATCTGTAATACTTGCTAATGTATCATAAATGCTTTTTGGCACATTTAAAATCCCCATGTAACTTACCAGCTCTTGCCTATTCTTGCGGTATATCAAATCTTTTATATGTCTCTTATGATTTTCCTCAATATCCATTTCCTTTAGTAATCCATTGATATACTTGCTATTTGACATTTCTAAAATGAATCTGCTATCAAAGCTGTCTAGTATTTTTAATGCGAGGAGAACAACCTCTTTATCCGCTTTCAATGAATCCTCTCCTAGGTATTCTATTCCCATCTGCCGTACTTCCCTTATATTTACAATCTCCTGATTCCTGTAGATAGATGAATTGTAAAATAATTTCAATTTAAAACCCTCTTGCCATCTTGGTATCAGGTTCCTTATTATATTGGTTGTTATGTCAGGTCTAAGAATTAATACATCAGAGCTACCTCCTATTACCTTAACCATAGATTCCTTCTTAAGCCATTTATTCACATGTTCAAATATATCAAAGTCTTCAAATATGGAAGGTTCAATCTGAACATAACCTTCATTCAAAAACATATCTTCTATCTTTTTTTTGATTTCATATCTTTTTTTTAAATAGCCTATTTCATCTTCAATCCTTAAAAATTGCATTTACTTTTCCTGCCTCCTGCCATTAATTGCTGCATAAGAAAGGCTTCTATTTAAAATATATTAATAACAAGGAAGCCTTTCTTGAAACCCATTACAAAAAGTCTATATTAAGGTATAATTATACTTTCCTATGGTTTTTTAAAAAAAGAAGCCATATAGGTATACCTATATGGCTTCTTTTTTTTATATCTTAACCATCATAGGTACAACCCCAAAATTCAAAACAGAATCAGGGATTGTACCTATGCATAATTATATGCCTAGAATACAAACCCTGTCACTATGATGGTGATGATGCTTCTTATTAGAATTCAATATAAATACAGTAAACATAGTTGACTTCCTTTCTGTAACTAAAATCCATAATTATTATACTTAGTATGCTATTGTAGTATAGTATACTACTACAATTGTATTATTGCAATATTTTTGCATAATTATTTATATCAATTAAAATACCGGGGCTTATCCCCGGCTAAATTTATTGTTGTTTTCTCTTACAGCCTTCATGTCTATGATGAGGAAGTAATTTTCTGATTTCATCTGCTTGTTCTTTTGTGATTATCTTATCATCAACCATCTTTTCCCACAAATCTACTTTGTCCTTTCTATAATTTCTTATGAACTCCTTTCTTTGTTCTTCAGTCATGTTTTTCATCTGTTCAAACATTTTTCTCTTTTCTTCTCTTTCAATCTTCAAATAATTATTTATCTTTTCCACATCTTCAGGTTTGAGTACACCTTTTTCAACCAATTGCTCTAATGACTTAGTAATCCTTTCTTCCTTTGGGAATGGCTTCTTATCTTCACTTGGTGCTTCAGCTAAATTCACAGAGCCAATGGAAAATATGAAGGAAAGTATCAGAACAGTTGTCATGAGATTAATGAGTTTTCTGTTTTTTCCCATTTTATCTCTCCTTTCCAAACATAATTGTCATATTTCATGACAATTATATTATTAGCATTTTTATATATGTTTTTGTGTTGTATGATTTGGATATTTTCCATGTTGACAAAATTTGCATTTGAGTTTACTATTCTTAATAATAACTATAATAAAATTAGGAAAGAAGGTTAAAAAATGAATAAAGATAAACCTACAAGAGCTGAAGCCTTCGAGCTCCTAAAAAAATATAACAAAAGCGAAAGCTTAGTTAAACACGCACTAGCTGTAGAAGCGGTAATGAAGCATTTTGCGGAATTATTAGATGAACCAGATAAGGAAAAATGGGCTATCATAGGTTTACTTCACGATTTGGACTATGAGATGTACCCTGAACAACACTGTTCTAAAGTCAGGGAAATACTTGAGGAGGAAGGCTATCCTGAAGATTACATACATGCTATAGTCAGCCACGGCTGGGGAATATGCACAGATGTTGAACCTATCCACCAAATGGAAAAAATTCTTTATGCAACTGATGAATTGACAGGTCTCATCACTGCAACAGCACTTTTGCGACCAAGCAAAAGCATACTGGATCTTGAAGTAAAATCTGTAAAAAAGAAATGGGGTCAGAAAGGCTTTGCTGCAGGTGTTGACAGATCAATAATTGAAAAAGGTGTAGAAATGCTAGGTATGGACATTAATTACATAATAGATGAAACCATCAAAGGCATGAGAAAGGTAGCTGATGAAATAGGGCTTAAAGGTAACATGGAGGGATAGAATTCATCCCTCTATGTTCTATATTTTGGCACCTAAATATGCTTCTTTTATCACAGGATTCTCAGCAATTTCTTTAGCCGATCCTTCCATTTTGATTCTTCCTTGTTCAAGCACATAAGCTCTATCAGCAATAGACAATGCCTTGTATGCGTTTTGCTCTACCAATAATATGGTTTTGTCCATTTTTCTTATATCCAGTATAATATCAAATACTGTTTGAACCAATAGTGGTGCAAGACCTAATGAAGGTTCATCCAATAGCATAATTTCAGGATCACTCATCAATCCTCTGCCCATAGCCAGCATCTGTTGCTCTCCTCCGCTTAGGGTACCTGCCATTTGCTTTTGTCTTTCCTTTAACCTTGGGAAAAGAGTATATACCTTCTCTAAATCTTCCTTGATCTTTTTGGCATCCTTTCTCAGATAAGCTCCCAGCATGAGATTGTCTTCAACAGTGAGATTCGCAAATACCAATCTTCCTTCAGGAACATGACAAATTCCCATCTTAACAACCTTATTAGGGTTTATGGGCAGCTTTTCTCCTTTGTAACTTATTGACCCTTCTTTATACTTCAAAAATCCTGATATAGCATTTAATAAAGTTGACTTGCCCGCTCCATTAGAGCCTATTATAGTTACAATTTCACCCTTGTTTATATTCAAGCTGACTCCTTTTAATGCGTGAATTCCACCATAATATACGTTTAATTTTTCAACATTCAACATACTCTACCCCTCCACTCCTAGATATGCTTCAATAACCTTAGGATTGTTCTGAATTTCCTGAGGGGTCCCTTCAGCAAGCTTGCAACCGAAATTAAGTACCATTATCTTTTCACATATTCCCATTATCAAATCCATATGATGATCAATTATAAGAACACTTAAATTAAACTTAGATCGTATGTCTGCGATGAGAGTCATCAACTGAACTGTTTCATCTGGATTCATGCCTGCCGCAGGCTCATCAAGGAGCAGCAATTCAGGATTTAATGCCAATGCTCTCGCAATTTCCAATCTTCTTTGGAGTCCATAGGGAAGATTGTTTGCGATAAGGTCTCTTCTATCATAAAGCCCCATAATATCAAGAAGATCATTGGCCTTTTCTTCCAGTTCTTTTTCCTGTTTCCTGCATTTTGGTGTCCTCACCACGGCTTCAAAAAGGCCATAATTGGCATTGGCGTGGCAGGCAGTCAAGACATTTTCATACACCGTCAGCTTCTTAAAAAGCCTTATGTTCTGAAAAGTTCTTGTAATGCCGCTTCCTGCGATCTTATATGGATCCATATTGGTTATATCTTTGCCTTTGAATATTATTCTTCCATCAGTAACCTTGTAGACTCCTGTTATAAGATTGAATATGGTTGTCTTTCCTGCTCCGTTTGGTCCTATCAACCCGCTTATACCATCATTTGGTACTTCAAAGTCCACATTGCCGACAGCAGTAAGACCGCCAAAGGTTTTTGTGAGATTTTTCAATTCAAGAATGTTCATATGGTCTTTCCTCCTTCCATTTGGTTTGGAAGGCCTTTATTCTTATTCTTCATCCTCGTATAAAGCGTCTTCATGCTTGAAGGAGTTAATTCATATCCACCCATCAATCCACTAGGTCTGGTTATCATTATTATGACAACAGCTAATCCATAAATTACTAAACGCCAATTGGAAAAAGCCCTCAATATTTCAGGCAATGACGTCAGCACCAACGCTCCAAGGACGCTGCCGGATATACTGCCTAAGCCTCCAAAAATTACTATTATTGTCAACTCTGTAGACTTAGTCAAACTGAACATCTTCGGCTGAAGGAAGGTCATGTAATGGGCCATAAGACCTCCTGCAATACCGGCATATGCAGCGCTTATCATCAAAGAAATAAGCTTATATCTAAATACATTTATACCTACTATTTGAGAAGCAAGTTCTTCTTCTCTTACAGCAATCATGTTTCTTCCATGCTTTGATCTTACTATGTTGGCCAGAATAAAGATTGCCACTATATTAATAATGACTACATTAAGCAAATTGGTATGATGCGGTATTCCGGGCCAACCTCTGGCCCCTCCAAAGTACTGGACATTATCTAAAATCAATCTGATAGCCTCTCCGAATCCCAGTGTAGCTATACAGAAATAATCTCCCTTCAGGTTTAAAGTGAGTTTTCCTATAACAGAGCTTACCAAGGCTGCTACCAATCCTCCTATGAGAAGGGCAGGTATAAAAGGCAAGCCAAATTTGACTGTCATCATAGCTGATGTATAACCACCTATGGCCATGAATCCTGCATGCCCAAAGGAAAACATTCCTGTAAACCCTGTTAAAAGCGATAACCCCAGTACCGCCATCAGGTTTATTCCCGCAAGAGTCAATATACCCGTAATATAGTTCAGATCCATGATTCCGCCTCCCTTCTATGCCTTATCCTCTGTTACCTTGCCCATCAATCCTCTAGGTCTGAAGACTAGGACAGCGATGAGAAGAACAAAGGCAATTAAATCTCTATACTGGGAGGAAAGATATCCTGATGTTATGGTCTCTATTACACCCAGCAAAATTGAGCCTATAACAGCACCCGGTAAGCTTCCTAAACCTCCGAATACTGCTGCTATAAAAGATTTATTGGTTATTACTCCAATCTGAGGATAAACAGTATATTTCATTCCGAATAAAACTCCTGCTATTCCTGCAAAAAATCCTCCAAGAGCAAATACAACTATTATTACTAAATCCGTATTAATGCCCATCAATGCACTGGCTTTTATATTATAGGCTGTTGCTTGTATAGCTTTACCCATCTTAGTATGATCAATGAAAAATACCAACAATGCTAAACATATGGCAGAAATGATGAACATAGCCAAGTCCAATCTTCCTATAGAAACACTCCCCAGTTGTATAGGAGTCCTGGATAATACCTCAGGATAGGTTCTAAAGGTAGGACCAATAGTAGCTATTACTATGTTCTCTAAAAATATGGAGGTACCCATGGCAGAAATGATGAAATATAAAAACGGAGCCTTTCTCTCTCTTAAGGGTTTATATGCTCCTCTTTCTATGATCACTGCAAGCACACAGGTAGTCAAAGCTGATGCAATGAATGCTATAGGGAATGGTAAACCTACTGAGGTCAAATAATAATAACCAAAATAAGCTCCCAGCATTATAACGCCACCATGAGCAAAGTTACTGAAGTTCATAATGCTATAAACCAGAGAATAACCAACTGCCATAAGTGCATAAACGCTACCTATAGAGAGACCATTGATTAATTGCTGTAATAACTGTGACATTTCTTCACCCCTTACTATTCAAATTTGCATAAAAGGAGATATAATCCCCTTTTATGCAAACTGCAAATTTAATTCTAGTCAAGTTTAGCAGAGTATTTCTGCTGGAATACGTACTTGTCCCCTTCTATCTTAACTATTGCTGCTTCCTTTCCTTCTGGATTATGCGTGTCTTTTCCTATCTTTATCCTGCCTGTAACACCTTTTACATCTGCAGTTTCAAGAGCTTCGGTTATCTTTACAGAATCGGCTGATCCAGCCCTTTCTATAGCATCTACCAATAAAACAACTGCATCATGAGCCAAGTATCCATTTAGCTCTAACTCTTTTCCATATTTATTTTTATATCTGCTCTTTAGATCTTGAACCTCTGGATCATCATAATCTACATGGTTTACTATATAAGTACCCTGTACTGCATCCTTAGCCATTGTAAATAGTTGTTCAGAAGGTAAACCGTCTCCACCCATAAGGGGTGCTGTTATGCCAAGTTCTCTCGCCTGATTTGCTATAAGTGCTGCTTCTTTAAAGAATACAGGGAGGAACAGCACTTCTGGATTTGCATCTTTTATTTTGCTTAGCTGAGGTCTGAAATCAACATCACCGAATTTGAATGCTTCTTTGGCAACTATAGTTCCACCTTTAGTTGTAAAGAACTCTTCAAAGAATTCAGTTAGCCCTTGAGAATAATCATCGGCCACATCATATAAAATTGCAGCTTTTCTAAAACCGAGCACATCATAACCATATCCTGCAGCAACGGCTCCCTGGTATGGATCAATGAAGCATACTCTGAAGTTATAGGGTTTTACCTTGCCATCCAATACAGTAACCTTTGGATTTGTAGCAACTGTTGCAATATCAGGCACCTTTGCCTCTTCCAAAACAGGAGCTATTGGTATAGCACTGCCACTGGCATTAGGTCCTAGGATAGCAACAACCTTGTCCTGTCCTGTAAGTCTTTTGGCAACGTTAACTGCTTCCTGTGGATCACCTTTAGTATCATAACCTATTACTTCGAGTTTTTTGCCGCCCAAAACTCCACCTTTTGCATTGATCTCTTCAAAGAGCATCTTTATGGTATCTAACTCGCACTGTCCCCAAACTGCCTGGTCTCCTGTCAATGATCCCATCCAACCTACTTTGATAACATCTCCTGCTGAGGCATCTGCTCCTCCTGCCTGAGAACCTGTCTCTGTAGCTGGTTTTGAACATCCTGATAAAGCCAATGTAACAATCATCAAACTAACCAATAATAATGCAAGAGTTTTTTTGAACATCAATATCCCTCCCTTAATTTATGAAGCCAGATGGCTTTTATAAATTATATGATGGAATATTCAAAAAACTTCAAAAAAACTCATAATGCTTCAAAAAAATATTTAATATTCTTTTTCAGACAACAAAATCAAACCTTCAAAAAACTTCCCCATATTAACTTTTCCGCCATTATTTCTCTTCCCTCGTATAAAGTCCATTTCAGCCTTGACACTTTCAAAATCAAAAAGCATATTGGCATATCTTTGGAAGTATTCATTTCCATAATCTTCAAGGCCCGTATTAGCAAGATTTTTTAAACCTTCTTTCATTGCTCGTCTCATTCTTTGCCTAACAGTTTTCGAGTTTTCTTTCAAATATTTGCATATTTCATCCATTGAGCATTCATTAAAAGATTTCTTCATATTGATCAGATATGTGCATGTGTTTATTATGTCATTTGTCCCTTTTTCCCCCAGCATACCCAGCATACTGAGGATATATCTTATTTCCTTTGTTCTATCCCGCTTATCTATATTCTCCAACCTTCTATCCACATTGCTGAACACTTTTCGTATATTGTTCAGCATTTCCTCCAGTTTGATTTTTTCTGCAACCTTGTTGACTACTTTTTCTACTTCAATTTTATTCAATGGCTTACTTATAAAGAACTCAATACCTGACTTATAAGATTCAGTTATAAGCTGACTATCTGAAACTTGAGAAACCATTACAAAATTAATACTGGTTCTCAGTTGTTTTACCTCTCTAACTAAAGTATTGCCATCCAGCTTAGGCATCAGAAGATCTACCAAAACAATATCGGGATTAGTAGCAAGAATCTCCTTATATGCCGTTTCTCCATCATAACTGTATCCCACTACATCACCCAGGTTATTATCTTCTATAATATTACTGAGAATTTTTACAATGTTTATATCATCATCCACAATATAATACTTCATCATTCTCTCCCCTAAACACATTTTTTGGAATAGTTATGGTAAAGCTTGTCCCTTTATCGACTTCGGATTGAACGGTTATACTTCCATAAAAAATACTGTTTGTTAAATCCTTTACCAATGCAAGACCTAAGCCTCTTCCGATATTCCCAGTACTTTCATCAAACTTTGTAGAAAAACCAGGATTAAAAATATAATCAATGTTCCCTGGCTTAATCCCTTCACCATTATCTGAAACTATAAAAATGTAATCTTCTCCACTCTCACATACATTAAGCTTTATAAAACCCCTTTCTCTTCTTTCTAAAGCTTCTATAGAATTATTTATCAGATTTTTCAGTATAGACATGAGATAGTAATGCTCTTCTACATAAAAATCAACCTTTGTATTGAAATATATTTGAATATCTAATTTGTTTAACCTAATAAAATCCTTTGTGTCTATTTCCAAAATCCTTATTATATCTCTGATACTCATGCTTGTTTCATCTGTTTTATCCTTTGATATCTCTTCCAAACCGCTAATTATCCTCAGATATCCTTTCTTGATTTCATGGACATCCTTTGATATATCCAATGCCAAATGCTTCAACTCTTCCGGATAATCATTTTCAGATATTAGTTTATATGCATAGTAAGATTTTTTCATAACATCTTCTATTTCTTTTATGTTCTTGCTCATGAAATAAATTTCGCTTTTAAAGCTGGATGTGAGTAAAACCAGTCTTCTGTATCTCTCTTCATGCTCTACCCTGTCAAGAAATGCCCTATAGTGCTTTATGGATATTACAACCCCTACTGAAATGAAAGCTCTAACTAAAGCTATTGCCATCAAATTCCTTATTATTTCAAAACTCATGCTACTTATATTTATCCTGATGCTCATCTCGACTATATTAGATAAAAAATCGCAAAAGAAGGCAGTTGTAAAGAATCTTGTCAGATCTTCTTTTACTTCCTTGTAATATAAAAAATAGTAAAAGATGCCATAGGAAAAATAGAAAAAAACATCTGGAGCTACCATAACCCACGTAGTTACAGCATCTTTTATCTCCAAATATTCAATAATTCCCCTGAAAAGGGGTGATACTATACCTGTTGTAAAGCAGACTACTATGGGATTAAGCTCCACATAATTATATAAAAAAATTGGCAGTAATATTACTGAAAGTGTAATTATAAAACCTGGAACGAAACATTTAAAATTAAACTGAGATGCTAGAGCTACACATGCTGCAATAAGAAAGGTATGTTTTGCTTTATTCATAAGTTCACCTTTATTAAATATCCAAAATAATGATATATTATGAATAAGGTTATATATGAATAATATAGCATATTAAACAATAGAATTGAAGTAATTTGCTACAATATTCCCAATCTTCACTTTTATCTTCATGTTCCTACTCTCGCAAAGTTGCCTTTAATCTATCAGAATTTAACAAAATATCAATGGCATCTTTTATAGAATGTACTACCACATCTGCATGGGCCAGCAATTTTCCGCTGCATCCTTCTCTTGAAACAACAGCTATTGACAACCTTGAAACTTTAAACATCTCAATGTCATTGAAACCATTACCTATACAGATTGTCTTATCTGCTCCAAGATCTACAACCACCTCTTTCTTGTATTCAGAAGCTTTCCCTGTGGGAAATGTCTTAATCATAACACCTAGATGACTGCATTTTTCTCTTACAGTTCCATAGGTATCTGCAGTGAGTATATATACATTGCTGTATTCCTTCAACTCTGTTAAAAGTTCACCAACATCTTCTATAAGCTCGCCATCCTCTGCAATGGTGCCGTTATAATCGAAAACAACATTTTCAATATATATTTCTCCTAAACCTGGTATATCATATTTCAACATCAGTAATCACTCCTATTTAACCATAAATTCCTTCTATATATTCCTTTGTCCTATTATCTTGAGGAGAAGTGAATATCCTATGAGTTTCATCATATTCGATGAGTTCTCCATCAAGCATGAATGCAGTATAATCTGATATTCTTTTTGCCTGAGAAAGATTGTGGGTTACTATTACTATAGTGTAATCCTGAACCAAGTTCATTAACATTTTTTCTATATTAGCCGTATTCTTCACATCAAGTGCAGAACAAGGCTCATCTAACAGCAAAACATCAGGCTCCACCGTCAAGGCTCTTGCTATGCAAAGCCTTTGTTGCTGTCCACCTGATAGTTTAAGAGCAGATCCATGAATTTCATCTTTTACTTCTTCATAAAGGCCTGATATTTTTAGTTTCTCCACAACAATTCCATCAAGCCTTTTCTTATCTTTTACTCCATAATATATGGGAGCGTAAGTAAGATTTTTATATATGGAGAATGGAAATGGCGTTGGTTTCTGAAAAACTATTCCTATTCTTCTTCTAACCTCTTCTTTTGATATAGAATGTACATCCTTACCATTAAACAAAATCTGGCCTTCTGTTCTTCCTTCGGCTTCCTCTAACATTGTGTTTAAGGACATCAATAAAGTTGACTTACCGCAACCTGATGGTCCTATTATTGCAGTTATCTTATTCTTTTTGATTGCCATATTCAGATTATTAATTACCCTTTTACTCCCATAATAAGCTCTAAAGTCCTTTAATTCCAGTACATTCATCTCTTAACTTCCTTTCTCCATAAGGTTAAGGTCATAGCAAATATATTTATTATTATCAACAAGGCTATAAGTACCAGTGCAGTAGCATAGGCCTTTTCCATTGATATGCCTTCATTAGCCAGTATATATAGATGAAGAGGTAATGCCATAACAGGCGAAGATAATGATTTTGGCACTGGAGCGAATATAACTGCTCCTGTAAGCATGATTGGCGCTGCTGCACCCATGGCAAAACCCCCAGCCAAGGTTATGGAAGATACTATATCTCTTCTGCATTGGGGCAACACCAGCTTAAAGATAGTATAAACCTTGCTCACTCCCAACGAATAGGAAGCATTTATGGCAGATCTGCTGAATTCCTGAAAAGCCTTTTCTACTCTTACCTGTATAAAAGGAAATATCATTAGACCCAAAGTCAAGCCTGCAGATAATAAAGATCTGCCCATATTAAAAGTAACAACCATAACCGAATATCCAAAAAGCCCAAGCACTATAGATGGAACTCCTGCCATGCATTGTATAATGGCATCGGCAATGTTTTCCAATCTTTGTGATCTACAGTAAAACACTATATAAACAGCTGTGGCAATAGCCAAAATTGATGCAAAAACAATGGCAATAAGCATGAGAAGTATGCTTCCAATTATAGCAGGAAAAACACCACCTTCTGTTCCGATAGGTATCCCGCCAGGATTTGACAGCAAGAATTCCAAGTCTACTGATTTAAAGCCTTTTATAAAAATATATAATATGACGAATGATCCTGATGCAATGGTTAAGATAAAGCTTAAACATATCCATAATGCAAACATTACGGATTTTATCCTTTTCATCATCTGTCCAGGCTCCTTTTCACATAGTATAGAGCTATATTTAAGATAAGCAAAATAGCCATTAATACGAAACCGGCTGCAAAAAGAGCATGATAATGCAAGCTGCCTACCTCCGCCATCCCCATCTCAAGAGCAATAAGAGATGGTATGGTTTGACATTTGCCTAGCAATTTTGGCATTATTGGTGCATTTCCTATAACCATCATAACAGCCATAGTCTCACCCATGGCTCTGCCAAAAGCCAAAACTGCAGCAGCTGCAATACCTCTCAGACTTTGTGGCAAAACGATAGTCCGTAAGATATAGATTTTTGAAATACCCATCGCTTGAGCAACCGGAGAATAAGCTCTATATAACTTATCCATTGTTTCATCACAAGTTGATATTATATATGGCAAAACCATTATCGCCAGAAGTATGCCTCCAGCTAACACTGACTCACCTGAAGCGAAACCAAAAGCTTTTTCAAAAAATTTCACCAATACCATTAAACCTATAAATCCAAAAATTACAGAAGGTATGCCGGCTATTATATCAATGAATCCTCTTATTATCAATCTTGGCCTTTCTTTCACATATCCTGATAATAATAGTGCACATCCTATGCCAATGGGCAATGCAATGACTATGGCAACAATAGAAACATACAATGTTCCTAAGATAATATTGAAAATAGACAATTTCTTTGGATCCCCCGTAGGATTCCATGTCGTGCCTGTTATAAACTTGAGTATGGGAACTTCTTTAAAAAATGTATAACCTTCTTTAAAGATAAAAATAATTATAAAAGAAAGAAGCAACAATGAAAAAAGAGTCAAAACCTTAACCAAAAATACTGAAACTTTATCAAATGCTGTTTTCATACTATCACCCTAAAAAAATTCAGGGGATAAATCCCCTGATAAATTACTATTTTACAGGTACAAAACCCATTTCTTCTATTACTTCCGCTCCTTTTTCTGACATTACAACATCCATGAATGCTTTCTGGGGAGCAGTCAATTCTCCTCTTTTTACAACTATAAGTGGTCTTGATATTTTATAAGAACCATCTACTATAGTTTGCTCTGTCGGTTCAACTCCATCTACTTTTAATGGCATTAATTTGCCTTTATTCTGATTAACCATACCATAAGAAGCATATCCAATTGCATCTTTGTTCTCTATTATCTTAGTAACCAAAGCTCCCATTGAAGGAGACTGGATAGCATCCGGTCTTATTTGAGTATCACCCATGACGCTTTTCTGGAATACTTCATGAGCTCCACCGCTTAAATCTCTAATTACAACAACAATTTCTCTATGAGGTAAGCTACTGTCAAGCTCATCCCAATACTTGTATTCTCCTGCAAAAATCTTCTTAACTTCTTCCGTTGTCAGATTATCTCTAAGTTGAGCCAGTGGATTCTCTGGATTGATGGAAATAGTCAATGCATCTACTCCAAGTTTATATACTTTTGCATCTCCTATTTTTTCTAATTCCTCACTCTTAACTTCTCTAGCCAACATACCAAAATCTGCAGTTCCTTCTATAACTGCCTTTACGCCGGCTCCTGAACCGCCGGCAGACACATAAATTGATATATACTTATCAGGGAAACTTGAATCAACTTTATCCCAAGTGGTATTTTCTTCTATAAACTCTGTAGCTATAGCAGTTATAACCGGCGCCAATGTAGAAGAACCATTGAATGTCATTTCAGCTTTAAACTCATTATTAGTTTCGTTTTCTTTATTGCTATTGGTCTGAACATCAGCACCCTGGCTTGTACAGCCTGTTAAAACCATGGCAAAAATCAACGACAAACATATTATGATACTCCAAACCCTTTTCATAAATTTCCTCCTCTATTCCTCATTTAGCATCATGTATCATGCACATAGTGATTCTAATATGTTTGCAATATTATTACCAATAGTTTTTATCTATAATCTCTTTATTTATTATAGATTTTATCAATAAATAATCCAAATTACCTCCGCTTATGACTATGGCTACATTTCTGTTTCTAAAGACTTCCGGATTAGCCATAAATGCTGCTACGCCAACAGCTCCAGCAGGCTCAGCTATTATCTTTTCCTTTTGAATAAGGAACAAAAGAGCTTCCTTTATTTTTTCTTCTTCCACAATAATTATATCATCTATACACTTTCGAGACATTTTATAGGGTATCTCCCCCACTCCACCGACCAGTGCATCACATATGGATGGTTCCGAAGGAAAGTCTTCATAGAAGACTTGATCCTCCATGGCTCTTTTCATGGCAGGACAAGCAACTGTCTGAACTCCAATAACATTTATAGATGGTTTAATGTGTTTTGCAGCTACAGATATACCTGTTATTAGACCTCCGCCACCTATTGGAACTATTATTGTATCTATATCGGGGTTCGCTTTCAATATTTCAGTGGCAATAGTTCCCTGTCCTGCAATAACATCTACATCTGAACATGGATCTACAAATGTAAGCTTCTCTTCCTCCAATGCTTTCAAAGCTGCTGCATGGGCTTCATCATAATTCTTACCCACTGCGACTACATCTGCTCCATAGTATTTAATTTTATCAAGCTTTGATGCTGGAATAGTCTCTGGAACATATATTTTAGCTTTTATTCCTCCCAGAACATGAGCCGCATAACTTACACCTGCACCATGGTTGCCGGAGGACACAGCCAGAACTCCTTTGGCTTTCTCTTCTTCTGTCAGATTGGTCAATTTACTCAATGCCCCTCTTATTTTAAAGCCCCTCAGTTTTTGCTGACACTCAAGCTTCAAAAAAACAGAAGTGTTTGTTTTACTACTACTCAAATATATTGAATAATCCAGCGGAGTATTGTATATGTACTCATCTATTCTCTCCACGGATTTTACAACATCATCAAAATGTATCATCATTTCAGCTCCTCACAACTTTTATGTCATAGTTTAATTATATCACTATGTCTCATTGATTTGTTTATTATTATAAAAATAAATGTATAAATTTTAATTATTTTCTAAAATGGTTCATTTGAAACTTCCATAAAAATATAGTATATTGATTATTGATTCAACTTTCTAGAGGGTGCATCATATGACTAACATTATATTAACCTTTTTAATTGGATTATTATGCGGATATGTATTTTATAAAATCAAGATCCCCGGAGGTATGATGGTAGGCGCAATTTTTGGAGTTGCACTATTGAATATTTCATTGGATATGGCTTATATGCCCATTTATGGCAAATATGCAGCACAAATATTAGCAGGAGCATTTATAGGCTGTTCAGTGCAAAAAGAAGATATAAGAAAAATTAAAAAGATCATAAAACCCTCATTGGTTCTGATGTTGGGTATGTTAATGACAAATATCTTAACAGGTTTTATAGTATACTTCATAAGCCCTATGGATCTTATAACATCTCTTATGAGCTGTGTGCCAGGTGGGATGACGGAAATTCCGATTATAAGCGCCGATATGGGAGCTGATATGGCTAAGGTAGCAGTTCTTCAATTTATCAGAATGGTTGCATGTATAGGATTGTTGCCAAGTATAATTTCTCAAATTGGTTCTAGAAATGATAATGTGGAAAACAATGCTGTTGTTTCATCAAAGAGAAAAAATGAAAATGCTAATACAGTAAATTTCATACACACAACAATCATAGCTACATTGGGAGGAATAATCGGTAAGCTATTGAACATTCCTGCAGGCATATTATTGTTTTCCATGATAGGCACAATATGTGTGAACTTATTCTTAAACAAAGCTTATATGCCTTTAAAGGCAAGAAGGCTGGCTCAGGTATTATCAGGTTCTTTTATAGGTTGCAGCATAGATTACAGAAGTCTAAATGAATTGAAATATATCGTTATACCTTCTGTAATCATAATGCTTGGATATTTTTTGAACTGCTTTGTAGTTGGTAAAATCCTGAATAAAACATTCAAAATACCTATAAAGGAAGCCATGTTGGCAGCTACACCTGCAGGGGCCACAGACATGGCCCTTATATCATCGGATATTGGAGCCTATAGCACAGACCTTGTTGTCATGCAGATAATTCGTCTCATAACAGTTATATCAATTTTCCCTCAGGTTATACACTTAATATCCATGGTCTTTAAATGATATGGGTGTATTATGCAAAGTCTTATGAAAAAATAACCCTTCAGAGTCCATTACAGACAATGAAGGGTTTTAAATTGTTGTGCTATCTATGTATTTTATTATAAAGCAGCTTTTCTTCGTCATGTGGTTCTTTTTGCTCATCAGGATATCCAAGGGCAATTATGCACTCAACCTTTATGTTCTCAGGAATGTTTAAAACACCTTTTACATATTCCTCCGTTGATGTGCTGTCATTATACTGTCTTCCTCTTACATGTACCCAGCAAGAACCAAGTCCCAATGAGTGAGCAGTAAGCTGCATTATTACGGCTGCAATAGCTGCATCCTCAATCCATACCTCATAGGGATCTCCGCCAACTCCCACTACAATTGCTGCAGCTGCATCCTCCAAAAATTGAGAACCGCTTTCTCTGCATTTAGATAACTTAGCCAACCTTTCCTTATCATCAACAATGTAAAACTCCCATTGCCTCCTATTTCTCGATGTAGGCGCCATTAAAGCTGCTTTTAATATTAAATTCATCTTTTCTTTCTCAATGCTCTTGTCCAAGTATTTTCTTATGCTCCTTCTTGTCTTCAACAATTCTAACATCACAACTTCCTCCTTCATTCTTTATATTATATCATATTCTAATATATGGCTATTATAGTGTCCAGTTGAATATATAAACTCAAACCAACAAAGTAATAGACAAGTGTATTACTATAACATACAAACAATAATAATCTTTTAAATTGCATCTTGTCATTAAAACTCTGCCATTCATCATACATTTGTGGACTTTTAAGTTCTAACACTATACGTTATATATAGTATGATAAGCAAAATTTCAATTACATTTGCATCTTACAGCTTCATATATCTATTCTCTACATAAATTAAGTTATCTAACAACTATCTTTTTATCCATATCAATAATTATCCTTCTATTTTACACGCTTAAAGTTGCTCAACTTCCTATGTTTACAAAAATATAAATGATCATGAAAATTATATCTCATTATGGAAATCCTAGCCACACTAAAAGATGATCATACCGGAGTTGATTTGTATGATTCTACTTATCTGCATTAGATTTTAAATTTAAATGGATAGGTAATGGAAACAATGCTTTAAAAAATGTGACAAAATTATTATGATAGGAAACATGGCACCTGAACAAATCTTATCAAACATGAAAAATATTATCCCTGCTTTATTACACCTTCAATGAAGCAAATAGTATTGAAGTTTTTTACTTAAATTTTGCATATATAATTTTGAGTATATAATAAAAGTAAAGATTGTTATGATTTTCTCTATAAAATTCCTCATGATGATCAATCCACTTTATATTACGGTAAAATTTACATATTAACATCAAAAGAAACATTTAGTTCAGCACATTCTTTTGCAGGTGTCATAAAAAATAAAAATGCACCACATCTGTAAGATGTGGTGCATTTTTAGGCTAAAATTCTCTTCTATTATAAAACCATGCGGATAACAAGAAAGATAAAAGCATATACACTGCAATTATTATTAATAAAACCAGTGAAATTGTGATATCACTTTGTGTATTGAAAAAGTTAATGATACCATTAACCAATAGGCTGTCATGATTTGAATTTAAAAAATGTGTCATATAGGACGAACCAAAGAAAAACAGGAAGAACAATACGAAGTTGGCTACTCTCATTTTCATATATCCAAATTTAAAGTATATGGGAAAGTATATTCCCGTCATGGAACATACCGCTACCAAACCGCCTATAAACATCTCTAATGATAAAGGAAAGGTCTTCAATGGTATATTTAGTATGTTGATTATTATAACCATTGCCTCATATAACGCTGTCACCATTAAAGTATATACGAACACTGAAAGATATTTGGAAGCTACTATGCTTTCTCTTTTAATGGGCAAGCTATTAAGCAGCAAATCCGACCTGTTTTTTTCCTCATATGCACAGGCTGTCATAGACAACATATATGCCATTGCCACCAACCCCATAGGAAACATAGCTTCACCCATTCCCTGAAATGTCACTAGAATAAAAACTAAATATACCAAACTGAATATGAGTTGTTTCTTTTGTATCAAGATATCCTTAATGACAAGATTAAACATTTTGACACCTCCTGGTATAATATAGCATTATATCCTCTAAGCTGGGCTTTTCTATGATTATCTTATCTTTATAAGCCTTTTGGGCCTGATTTTTATCTTTAACCAATGCCTCAAAACCAAACTGGTTTTCCTTAATACCGATAAAGTCCTTTGTGTTCAGATTATAAAGCAATTCTTTGCCTCCCCTTACTAAACCGTAGTTGTTCATAAGCTCATCTTTATCTGAGCATAATACAATTTCACCGTCATTTATTAGGGTTATATAATCTGCAATCTTTTCAAGATCTGTAGTTATATGGGTAGAGAAGAATACCGCCTTGTTTTCATCCTGGATAATCTGAGAAAGTATCTCCAAAAGCTCCCTTCTTACCAAAGGATCCAATCCGGAAGTAGGTTCATCCATTATCAGCAATTGTGCATTATGGGATAAGGCTACTGTCAGAGAAAATTTCATCTTCATTCCCTTTGACAAATCCTTTATCTTCTTCTTTAGAGGTAATCTAAACTCTCCAATGTACTTATTAAAAGCATTATCATCCCATGTTTTATAAAATGGTGCCACAACCCTTTTCATCTCTAAAATTGTAAGCTCTTCATAATAATTGTTTTCATCATATACAAATCCTATCTTTTGCTTTATATCTAATTCATGCTTAACATTATCCAGACCAAATATTTTGATGACACCTTCATCCTTTTTCATAAGATTCATAATGAGCTTTATTGTAGTAGTCTTACCTGCACCATTTGGTCCAACAAATCCCATTATATAGCCTTTTTCTATGGTGATATCTATACCCTTGAGACTAAAATCCTTGAAACTTTTTTTCAATCCTTTAATTTCTAATATGGTCTCCATTCTCTATACCTCCTCATACAAAAGCCTCAGTATTTCTTGAAGTTCTTCTAAGGACATATCTATAGTTTTTGCTGCTGATACAGCTTCAGCCATCTTGTCTTCCACAATTCGTATTCTGGCTTCCTTAAGCAGTTCTTTGTTCTGAGGTCTTACAAAGGAGCCTTTACCGGGTACGCTTACTATATATCCTTCCCTTTCTAACTCTTCATAGGCTCTTTTTGTCGTTATGACACTTATCTGCAATTCCTTAGCCAGATTTCGTATGGAAGGCAGCAGCTCGGATTCTGATAATTCGCCATTTATTATGAGATTTTTCATCTGATCAGCTATTTGTTCATAAATTGGTTTATCGCTCTGGTTGGATATTATAATGTTCACATTGCTTACCTCCATTATTCGCATAAAGGCTATACTGTTTATATAGTTTATATACAGTATAAGCTTTTATATCATCAGTTGTCAACTACTTTTGAAAAAAAAAAGCACCACTAAATGTCATGTTTATCTGACATTCAGGGTGCATATACTAAAGTTTTATTGACTTTTCTATATTTTTAATAGAGAGTCAATTCTATATTGATCAAAACCCACTATTATATTACCATCAATATCTACTACTGGCACTCCCGTTTGGCCAGACTTTTTAATCATCTCCATGGCAGCAGCCCTATCTTCTGCTACATTTACATCCTTGTATTCAATACCTTTGCTCTGCAAATACTCTTTTACCCTGTGACACCATGGGCATGTAGGAGTTGAATAAACTGTAATACTCATTTTTATACCTCCCTATAAACAATATCCTTATACCCCGTATAGGTATATTATAATATATTTTTTCTGTTCATTCAATAGTTTATGTCAATAACTTAATTATTTTTTAGTAATTTCTGGTTATAAGAAAAACATTACGGAAAGTTTATATTAAGGTGGAATTATTTCTTCTATGGTTCACAAGAAAGGCTTTTAACGGAAAGTATAACTTTTAATTTATACTTTCCTAGCAAAATAATAAAATCTCCTCAACAATCTAATTCGTTGTTGAGGAGATTTTGTTATTTTGCTCTTTCATATTGTACTGGCCAAGTTATTTCATCTCTTACTTTTTTTGCAGCATTTAGTGGGAAATATGGATTTCTTAGAAGCTCCCTTCCAATATATACCATATCAGCTCTTTCATTCTGGATTATTTCTTCCGCCATAACAGCTTCCGTAATCAGTCCTCCTGCTATGACAGGCAATCCGGTAATTTTTTTGATGGTTTCTGCAAATTTTATCTGATATCCAGGATATGCTTTAATATTGGCGGGTACTACAGCACCTGAGCTTACATTGACTATATCAACCCCTTCAGATTTAACCATATTGATAATTTCTGCCAAGTCTGTATCATGGTTTCCCCCTTCAGCATAATCTTCTGCAGAAACTCTGACACCAAGGGGCATAATTTCAGGCCATACTTCTCTTACTGCATGTATAACTTCTTTAAGAAATCTGGCTCTGTTCTCTGGGGATCCTCCATATTCATCGGTTCTCCTGTTGGATAAAGGTGATAGGAACTGATTTATCAGGTAACCATGGGCTCCGTGAATCTCAATCATGTCAAATCCTGCTTTATATGCTCTTAAGGCCGCATTTCTAAATAAATTTACAGTGTTTTTAATGTCATCCTTGGTCATTTCAACTGGTGTTTTATAGTTTTCATCAAAGGCAATGGCACTTGGAGCTATTATTGATTTCTCGTTGGCACCGCATTTTCTTCCTGCATGGTTGATCTGTATTCCAATTTTGGCTCCGTACTTTTTTACTTCTTCAACAATTTTAGACAACCCTTCAATATGTGAATCATCCCATATACCCAAGTCTCTGTCTGATAGCCTTCCTTTAGGCTCAACAGCGGTGGCTTCAACTATGATAAGTCCAACACCGCCTATTGATCTTGTGACATAATGCACGAAATGCCATGAATTTGCTTTGCCTTCAATATCAGAGCTATACATGCACATAGGAGGCATAACGATTCTGTTTCTTACCTCCATATTCTTTATCTTAAAGCTGGAAAAAAGCTTGGACATGATTCTCACACCTTTCACCATCTATTTCTTATAAACATCGTAAATGTCAGTTCTCCTATGTTTCAACAAAGGCAGTTCTCTCCTCACTTTTTCCACCACATCCAAATCCAATTCACCATAAAGGATGCATTCTTTCTCTTCTGCTTCTTTAATTATCTCTCCCCATGGGCTTACTATGCATGAGTGGCCATAGGCATGATAGGTGAAATCCAGATCTCTTGAAGGTGAAGCTGCAATGAAATACACCTGATTATCCAATGCTCTTGCTCTAACTGTAATATGCCAATGAGCCGGACCGGTGGTCATGTTGAAAGCTGCCGGAACTATGATAATCTCAGCACCCGCCAATGCCATAAGCCTCATGAGCTCAGGAAAGCGCATGTCATAACATATGGCAACACCTACTTTACAAAACTCTGTATCAAATACAGTTACATTATTTCCATATTCCAATGTATCCGATTCTTTGAACCTTATTCCACCTTCTACATCAATATCAAACAGGTGCATCTTTCTATGCTTGCCTATGAGTTTGCCACCTCTATCGAAGGAGTATGAAGTATTATATATCGATCCGTTGTCTTCTTCCGGAATGGAACCGCCTATAATATATATTCCCAGCTCCTTTGCCAGATTGGACAACATGCGGGTAGTCTCTCCTGAATAGGTTTCTGCAAATATGGGAAAATACTTGTTTTCATAGGGGCAGTTGAACATTTCGGGCAAAACAACAAAATCGCTTCCATTAGCGGCAGCCTCTCTTATCATGTTGTCAGCTTTCTTCAAATTGCTGCTTTTATCCAGATCCACACGCATTTGGCATATGCCAACTCTTATCTTCCCCATAACACCACTCCTTCAAATATTCTAATTAGGTATATTATACCAAACATTCATATTAATAGGTTACTGTTGTTTAATTAGACCTAGTACTTTTGAATCTCCAATAAGTCTTCCAGCTTTTCCGAGAAATATTTATAGGAATCATAGACACCTTGATTATAGAATTCAGGAGCTAATTTTTCTATGAAAAAATCCAGAATCAGCATGGCAGCCAAATCTCCCAATTCCTCATCTCTTTCTTTTTTGAAGTAATTTTTAATCAGCAATATCATATGTCCATGTTTTTCTTTGCTCAATTCTATTTTTTTACTCATAACTCTTCTCCTTCAAATTAGCATCTGATATAATCATATCCCTTATTTATATATTTGAAAATATCTTACGAATACATTAACCATCCATTTTTGTGGAACCGTATTTTAAGACACCATAATATTATCGGAGAAGTTTATATGAATAGAGATGCAGAAATTGTCAATCGCATAAAAAAGGAACTTGAGGAAAAAATGCAGCTCAGTGCAATGGACATAAACATTGACTGTCGTGAAGGCAACGTGATTATATCTGGAGTTGCAGATGTATTGGCAGAAAAAATTTTTGCAGAAGAAATAGCAAAGAAAATTGATGGAGTCTTATCTGTAGAAAACGACATAACCATTAGCATGGACAGCAGCAATATTACAGACAGCCACATTAAATATGAAATCGAAAACAAGCTATACAAAAGTGAAAAACAAGAAGGCTTATCCAATGTGGAAGTAGATGTAAAAGGCGGCACTGCTGTATTGATGGGGCATGTTGAAGATGATATGTATAAGAAAAAGGCCACGGAACTGGCTTCTTCAGCCAGAGGCGTGACAAAAATTGTGGATAATATTAAAACAGAGGAACAGTAACAAAAACTCCTTTCCTAGCGAAGATTGCACAGGAAAGGAGTTTTAATACCTTTTAAAGCTATTCGATAATATTTATATGAAAATGTCGAGCATCAATATAACAACTTTGGTATCATGTAAATATGAAAGGTGGGAGACAATGCTTAAAGAATTAAATCATGTGATGGATTATATTGAAGAACATTTAACTGATGATATATCATCTGAAATTATATCTGAGTATACTGGGGTTTCTGATTATCACTTCAGAAAAATATTTTATTATCTTTCTGGATTAAGTCTAAATGAGTATATAAAATACAGAAGGTTATCAGAAGCAAATATGGATTTATTGCATGGAGAAAAAGTAACGGATGTGGCTTTTAAATACGGATATCAGTCTATTGACGGCTTTACCAGAGCATTTAAGAAATGGAGCGGATTTCTGCCATCAGATGTGATGAAGAAAGGCGTAAGCAAGTGCTTCCCTAAACTTTCATTTATAATAACCGTTAAAGGAGGAATCAGCATGGAATTCAGGATTGAAGAGAAACCAGCCTTTAATTTGGTAGGTGTAAGCAAGCGTGTTCCCCTGCAATTTGAAGGTGTTAATAATGAGATTGTAAAGCTTGCCCAAAGCATAACAGAAGAGCAAAGAAAAGAAATGCACGCTCTTCAAAACATAGAACCTTATGAGGTCGTAAATGCGTCTTATGATTCTGATACGAATTTCTTAAAAGAAGAAGGATATTTAACTCATTTAATTGGTGTTCTGACCACAGAAAATAATATCAGTGATAAATTAGACAAGGTGCCCATTGAAGCTTGCACTTGGGCAGTATTTCCTAATGAAGGACCATTCCCATCTACATTGCAACAGACAATGGCTAGAATATATTCTGAATGGCTCCCTTCTTCCAACTACGAAGTGATAAATGCTCCTTCCTTTTCTTTTACAAAGATGGATCCAGATAAAAAGGATTACGGGTATAGTGAGGTTTGGATTCCTGTTCGTAAGAAATAATAAAAGCACCGGTTCGTGTTGAAAAGCTCTGCACTTTATCAGAAAAAGCGGCTTTCAAATTTTGAATGCCGCTTTTTCTGCAAATCATCATATGCTAAAATATCTTTCAGTTTGTATTATCTGCCTCATTGAAATATCCTTCACAATGAGGTGATATGAAAATTGTTTTTACATTATCGTCTTTATCATGGAAAACTATCAAATAGCTGTCTACATAATTTTGATCATTATCCTCAAGTTCATCATACCATACAGGTCTAAGAATTAATGCATAAGGAGTAGTATCATCAACAGTTTCATACTTTCTTATTTCTTTGACATTGCAATCATAACCAAATTCATAATAACTTATTGTTACTGCACATATATTATCCTCCGGCATAAAGAAAAATGTGGGTTTGTATCTTGATACAGAATACTTATAATCTACATCTTCCCTTGTATATTCGTCTATAATAGTACCATTTGCTTTAATATCACGGTCTTTAAACATGCTATCAAAGTCTTTTAAGGATATATTCATATACTTCCCTGCCAAATACTTGCCGATTAAATCTTTCATCAATTTCCTTTCTTCTAATATTTGAATAAACTCTTCTCTTTCTTCCGGAGCGAAACCATCTACACTTATATTTTCAAGCAAATCAACAGGGAATTCATCATTAGCGCTCTTTTCCGTTTTATTAGACACATTCTCTGATACATTTGCTTTATCTTTATATGAAATTACATCACCAATGTTTTGGTTGAACATAGATATTTTTGACTCATCAAGCCCTATTGTCTCTACCTTTTTTACTTTAAGATTATAATCATCCATATTTAATGTTTTCGCTAATAATTCAAAAACTTCTCCTCTTTTTAATGGATCATTTGGCGCCACTTCATGCGAAAGAGACAATTTGAACTTTTCCTTTATTTCACTTGCTGCAGTTGCATAATTTATGCCATCAAGATTTGCATTTAAACTTCTTATCAAAAATATAGATGCCTGATTATATGTAATGGGCTGTCCTAATCCAAAGTAACCATTTCCTACACCTGTAGTAATATTGTTCTTAAGTGCAAATTCTATATTCTTATAAGCCCAATGAGAAACAGGTACATCTTTAAATGACGGAGTTTTGGGAGGAACATAAGATTCAAAATCTATATATTTATCCGATATTTTAATCAAAACCGTTACCATTTCTTCTCTTGTTATTTGGCCGTTTTCATTAATGTTTCCATCGGAGCCTGATATCACACCTATGTCGTAAAGCAATTCTCCATAAGTTTTAAAATTTTCATCAGCAGATACAAAGATAGTAGAGGATAAAATAAATGTTAGTGTTAATAGAATACTTACCGCTTTTTCCATTTTAATCCCATCCTTCTTTTGTTTTATGTTTTATAATTTTCGACAATATTTGTCATATTTCTTATTATACTGAAAATAGAAAATTTTTCAACTAACTAACTTTATTTTTTGAAAATCATCACAGCAACTAAAGAATTGTAACATGAAAAACCCAATATCCCTTGTTGTAGAAGGCCTGGCTAAAAAGACTCTGTTCATACGCCTTTTCATTGACACCATGGGTTTATATTAAAAAAACATGGATTATTCCATCCATGTTTTTTATAGTTCCCTCAAGATAACATGAGCAAGTCCTTTGCTATCTTTATAAAGTCAATCTTATTCCTAGCCTTTATTTCTTCTATCCAGCTTTCTTTAAGATACTTGGTTCCGCTGTAGGCTCCGCAGATTCCTCCTGTTATGGAGGCATTGGTATCTGCATCATTTCCTACATTTACAGCAGCAATAATACCTTTTCCTGCATCACCTTGGGCTGCATAGAATATACCTAATGACAATGGTATGGATTCATAGCTTTTCATATCAGAACCGATGTATCTATAAAGTTCATAGCATATGTCTTCCAGACTTTTGCTTCTATTCTTATCTACTATATCCATGGCCAATTGAATTCTGGCAGCTACAGATGGAGCCGGTATATCAAAACCTGCTTCTTCTCCTCTTCGAGCTGCATATAAGGCCTTTTCCATTACTTCCTTAACTGTATAGCCTCCTTCTACACCTGCTGCTACTGCGGCTGCCACTGCACAGGTGGAAGCTACACCAGGCTTGCTACCGTGGGAGGGTAATGCGGATTGTATTGCATCTTCAACGGCCTTGTCTATATTTCCATGATTGAATATGCCAATTGGCATAGCTCTCATAGCTCCACCGTTTGTATCCCCCTTTTTGCCTACTTCCTTATAATCTTTTCCGCTGATTATGGCTTCCAAGAACCTTCGTGTGCTAGGGCCAATAACCGTTGATTCCAGCATTTTTCTTTCTATAGCCCAATTTCGCATCTTTTTTATAAAAAGATCTACATCAAATCTTTTTGCTTCTATTAATACGGAGGAGATTATCAAGGATTCCTCTGTATCATCTGTTATTTCACCCTGTTTCAAAGACCCATGGGCAATCTGTTCTTCTGCGGGCTTTAAAAAATCTGTGATTTTCCCATATATTCTATTTATTTCTTCCGGCGACATAAATGAAGCCGGCATGCCCATGGCATCTCCAATAGCTGCTCCAAGTAAACTTCCATATGCTCTATCTATCATAAAACTCCTCCCTGCTTACTCTGATAAGCTTCATAACATCTTCTACTTCGAACTTTCCATGAGGTCCTTTAAAGGTTGTGGCAATAGCACCACAAGCGCTGGCAAACCTTACAGCCTCATAAATTGATAGATCTTTCCACAAACCATATATAAGACCTGCAGCAAAGCTATCCCCTGCACCTGTTGTATCTATTACCTCCACATTAAAGGGAGGCATATAAAATCCCATATTACGACTCCAAACTTTTACCCCTCTACTTCCTGACTTTAGCAGGACAAGATCAATGTTCATTTCTCCAGCCCAATCTTTCGGTTCTGTATTCAATGAGAGCAGTTCTTTAATTTTTTTGCTTCTGATTCATTGGGAGTTATTATATCAGCCTTAGACAGAACTGATAGTATAGTCTCCTTCTTTACATGATGTATCATAGGCCCCGGATCAAATAATATGCGGCTTCCTTTATCTTTAAGTTTACCAATGGTACTCAGAATGTCTTTACTATATCTTTCATCCAGCAGATAATAACCGGTAATGTAAACATAAGATGTATCTTTTATCAAAACATCTGGTATCATTTCCGTGGAAAAAAAGGACTCACATCCTTTGTATGTAAGGAAAGTTCTCTCTCCCCCATCTTCCAATATTGTAGCGCAATAACCTGTATTTTCTTTTTCAAACTGTTTGATGCAATCTGTATAAAACTTTTCATCACTTAGATATTTCATTATCATATTTCCCCTTGCGTCTCCACCAACAGCAGAGACCACATAAGGATTCATGCCCATATTCTTAAGAGTTTGAGCAACATTTATTGAACATCCTCCAACTCTATCAAAACTGTCATGAATAAAAACATCTTGTCCTCTTATAGGATAATCTTCTACTGCCATGTAACTGTCTATAATAATTCCCCCGAATACTAGAACGTTGCCTTTATTCAATTATTCTTCACCATCCCAGTCCAGAACCAGATTGTTTTCCGGCTTCCAGTTCAAATATACTGTATCACCTATATTGAACTTCTCATCATTTCCGCTGTTCTGCTTTTTGGCCAGTACTTCTTGTCCCATGGATTCAATCCTATATACCGTTGTATCCCCTACATAAGTTACAAACAAAACTTTTCCTTTTATGCTTAACTCATTTTCTACTCTGCTTACTCCGGTTTTTTCCGGTCTTATTGTTAACGCTACTAATTGACCTATCTTCCAATCCTTATGGGATTTAAACTTCAACACGTTGCCATTTCTAAGCTTCAAAGTATATATGTCTCCAGATTTTTCTTCTATACTTCCTTTAAAGAAGTTTGCCTGACCCAAGAAGCTGGCGACAAAAATATTTCTGGGAGTTTCATATATTTCTTCAGAAGTTCCCATCTGCATAATCCTTCCTGCTTTCATAACAGCAATCTTATCTGATAAAGTCAAAGCCTCCTCCTGATCATGGGTAACAAATATTGTGGTTATACCTACCTTTTTTTGTATCTGTCTTAACTCTACCTGCATTTCAACCCTTAATTTCTTGTCCAATGCGCTAAGGCTCTCGTCCAGTAACAGCAAATCCGGCTTTATGACCAAGGCTCTGGCTAAAGCTACCCTTTGCTGTTGTCCTCCTGACATTTGCTTAGGTTTTCTTTTTTCCAAGCCTGTGAGTTTTACCATTTCTATGGCTTTCGCTACTTCTTCTTTTATCTCCTTTTTACTCATTTTTCTCTGCTCAAGACCATAGGCTATATTTTCTTCAACCGTCATATGAGGGAAAAGAGCATAACTTTGAAAAACCATACCAAAATTTCTATTATAGACGGGTATATCATTGATTATTTTACCGTTTACCTCTATAGTTCCTCCATCGCATTTCTCAAAGCCTGCCAGCAGTCTTAAAGTTGTTGTCTTACCACAACCGGAAGGTCCCAGAAGTGATAAAAAACTTCCCTTTTCTATATCAAGACTTATATTATCTAGAACCGTCACACCATCATATTTTTTTGTTAGATTCCTAATGGAAAGAAAAGACATTATACTCCTCCTATCTTATAAGGTTCTTCAATGATGAACCCATTATTGCAGCAATTATACCTATTATTGCTAGTGACAAAACAAGAATTATAGTTGATATTGCATTTATTTCAGGAGTAAAGCCAAACTTTATGGATGAATATATCTCAATAGGCAAAGTAGTAGTTCCTGTAGGTATTAGGAAGTAGGACAGTACAAAATTGTCAAAGGAAATCATAAAAGCCATGAATCCACCTGCTAACATGGCAGGAGATATCATAGGAAAAATGACTCTGCGGAATGTAGTCCATTCATTGGCTCCCAGACTATAAGAGGCTTCTTCTATGGATTTATCCATATCTTGCATTCTGGCACTTAGTATTAAAACTGCATAGGGTAAGGATATTACCACATGACCTATGAGCAACATGACAAAATTTTTATCCAGACCTAAAGCTCTCAAAAGCAGCAGCAAGGATAACCCCATGATAAGCCATGGAATAGTAAGAGGCAACATTACTACAGAGTTTACTAAAGCCTTTATCTTAGAACTTGTGTCACGACTCCCTAACATCAATGCGGTAGCCAGTATTACACATATGACTCCTGTGATTGCTGCCAGATAAATGCTGTTCTTGGTTGCATCAATGAGCCTTGTATTTTGAGATAAAGCTTCAAACCATCTCATGCTGAACTTAAAAGGCAACGCATTGTATTGAGATTCATTAAATGCCATTGCCATGAGAACCGCTATAGGAGCATATAAGAATATAAACACCACAGCAGTATAAAACCAACTCAATATCTTCTTCAACATCTTACTTCTCCTTATTAAGTAGTAATGACATGCCACCCATGGATAATAAAACCATGGCCAGCAATATGAAGGCTATAGCTGAACCAAAATTCCATCCAAATATCTCAAAGAATTGATCCTCGATAACTGTACCTATTACAGAACCATTTACTCCACCCAATATCCTTGGTTCAACAAAGCTACCCAGACATGGGACAAAAACCAAAATAGCTCCTGTTATTATACCTGGCCTGCTTAAGGGCAGTATTATTCTTCTAAAAGTTTCTATAGGTTTAGCCCCAAGGCTTTTTGAAGCCTCTATAACTGAATTGTCCAGCTTCTCCAAGGCCATATATATGGTTATAACCATATATGGGAAGAATATATGTACCAGTGCAATTATAGCAGCTTTGCTTGTAAACAATATGCCCATATCTGTGGTTGCTATCAGACCAATCTTATTCAAGAACTGAGCCAAAACTCCTCCATCTCTGAGAAACACCAACCAGGAGTAGGCTCTTACAAGCTGGCTGGTCCAGAAGGGTATTATTATCAAAAGCAAAATCAGGTTTTTACCCTTTTCTATAACCTTAGCCATAATATAAGCCATGGGATAGGCTATTACTATGCATATCAAGGTAACAATAATGCTCATTTTTATGGTTTTCCAAGTAAGCTTCAAATAAAAACCTTTGCTAAAAAAGTTAATGTAATTTTCCAGAGTAAACTTTGCCACCGCACTATCGCTCAAAAAACTATAGTAAAGCATGATGAATAGGGGTACAATTGCAAAAGCAAACAGTATAAACATTGCCGGGCTCATTAAGAGCACTTTCTTCTTCAAGGATTTACCTCCTTTGCGTCTATGAATTTATAAGTAATGTTTCCATTGGAAGCATTACTTATGGCAAGGTAGCCTTTCCTAAGCATTATATTGAAACCAAACTCCAAAAGAATTAAGATTCAATACAAACCCTATAAGCAATTCGATAATTCGTAGGGCCCTTTGGCTTCCCTTCATCTAGAATTGCTGAAAGCAATTACAGAAAGTTTATATATAGGTAGATTTATACTTTCCCATGAACTATGAGAAAGGCTGCTTGTCCAAGCAGCCCTAAGATTGCTACTGAGCCTTAACTTCCTGCCAAAGCTCATTCCATTGTTTCTTTACATCTTCACCATGATATTCTATGAAGTAAAGTTTGTTCAAGCTATCTTCTCCAATATTCATTTCATTTATTGTCTCTTTGTCAAGAGCATTAACAGCTTCTGAATTTACCGGAGCAGGACCTCCAGATACTGTCCATTGTAACTGGAATTCCTTACTGATCATGTAGTCTATAAATTTGTATGCCATATCTTTATTTGGGGCATCTTTTACTACTCCCCAATAATCAACCCATCCTATGGCGCCTTCCTTTGGTACTACAAATGTTACTGGTTCTCCAGCCTTCTTCATGGTGGCTGCCTGACCGCTCCACATCATACCAACAGCAATCTGCTTATTAGCAAATAGTTTTGACCATTCATCCCCTGTTTTCCAATAGGTTCTGTTCAATGGTTTCTGCTCAATGAGTTTCTGTTTTATAGCATTTAGATCAGACGGGTTGCTTGGGTCCTGACCTAAGGCTATGGCTGCTGTCATAATTGCATCATTGAAGTCATCTCTGAATGCTATCATACCTTTGTATTTTTCATCCCAAAGAACATTTATGGAATCTATTTCTTCATCAACTAACTCGTTGTTATAGGCAATAGCAGTAGAGCCCCATACCCACGGCACTGCATATATCTTGCCATCCTTTTTATTTTCAGGCAGTGTACTGAATTTATCGAATATGTACTGATAGTTTTCAAGCTTTGATGTATCAACTTCTTCAAAAAGACCTTCATCTATTGCAACAGGCAATATTGAAGCATTGGGCAATACCACATCATATTTGCCTAAGCCACCGGTTCTTAACTTAGTTAAAAGTTCCTCTTCTGAAGCCATGTACTCATGGACTATTTCACAATTGTATTGTTGTTCAAAATATTTGATAACTCTTGGATCATCAGAACCATAGTCTTTCCAGTTAACTACCACAAGTTTTGTTTTTTCTCCTTCAGAGGTATTGTTTTCTTGGTTACTTCCTTGTTCTTTACCTCCGCCGCAAGCTGTCAATGCCATCATCATGCTTAACACAAGAATTGCAGCTATGATACGCTTTAAAGTCTTACCAATACTCAATTTTACGCTCCTCCATTCATAGTATATTTGTCACAATTATGGCCTATATGTTTCCATATTGGCTACAATATTAAAATCCATTTTAGGTCCATAAACAACTTTTACTTTTTCAATCTCTATATTATTAAGATCGTAAACGCTACCCTGGGCCATTAGTAGAGGTATAGATCTATCCAAGTTAAAAAATTCCTTGGCAGTTTTATCGCTTTCAACTGCTGACATCTTGAGAACTGCTCGTTTAGGATATATATCATATTTAGTCCTCATGATATTATATAAAGATTCTACTTGGAAATCATAACTGTCTATATCTGGAAACAATTTCATCGGAATCAAAGAGGTATCTATGGTAAGGAACAGAGGTTTATCATTATCCTTCTTAACCCCTCTGGCTCTTTTAATCTCTATGTACTCATTGTCATCAGCGAGCACTTTATTCATGCTTATCAGCTTTGATACCGGAACTTCATTTTTACTTTTCAGATAGTCTGTAAAGCCCCCAAAGTTCCATAGGTTGTATTTCATCTGCTTAAAGCACACAAAGGTACCTTTTCCATGAACCTGGTGCAGATATCCTTCATTGGCCAGCATAGATATGGCCTTTCGCACAGTTGTCCTTGTTATACCATATTTTGAAGAAAGCTGGGTTTCAGATGGTATCATCTGCCCTTCTTCATACTTACCTTGAAGTATTTCCTCTTTGATTATTCTCTGCAACTGTATATACAAAGGCACAGGGTCACTCTTATTTAACAATCTTTCACCTCCTCTTGTATACATGTCTATACAAGTTGCCATCATATATATTAGACATAAAAATGTAAAATCCTTCTTGTATGTCGAATAATTTATAATTTGGCATGCGAAAAGTGAAATTGGCCATTATATCACCCTATCTATGGTTTTCAGTGTATTTAAGAATAAGTTTGGATAATTATTAAACAATAAGTTTGAAAAAACTAAATCAGAGGAGAATATTATTATGGATGACAGATATGCAAATTTCAATGAGAAACGCATGCATATATTCAGTGAACTTGTAAAGAGGTATTGGAATGGGACATTGAACAATGAAGACGACTTAAATGATTTAGCCTATGATGTCAAAAATAAGTATGGATTCAGAAATGATGAAATGATTTTCATAAAGGATCACATAAGAATCGCAATGGGATTAGATCCTAACGGGGAAAATGAGTTTAAAGATGAGCTGAGCAAGATAAAAATTCATAAAGAAATCAATCTTCCTGTCATTGCAAATATTGAAGGCCCTTGCGAATATTGCAAAGAAAATCCTTGCCAATGTTCCATATTTGAAAAGTATGAGGCTCCCATATATAACAGATCAAATGATCCCATCATCGTTAATAATAAATGCATCAACTGCGGTTATTGTGCTTCAAGATGCGATTTTGGAGCCATATCCGACAAGATAGAATTCATTCCTC
This sequence comes from Lutispora thermophila DSM 19022, assembly GCF_900142105.1. Classification (GTDB taxonomy): domain Bacteria; phylum Bacillota; class Clostridia; order Lutisporales; family Lutisporaceae; genus Lutispora; species Lutispora thermophila. The sequence continues at coordinate 18,157 of NZ_FQZS01000012.1, read as the reverse complement.
TCATAGATTTGCTGAAAAATGACGACATTCCAGTTTTTGCTGCAGTGGCACCCGCAATAGTAGGTCAATTTGGTGAGAACATCACCATGGGACAACTCAGAACCGCCCTAAAGATGATAGGATTCAAGGATATGGTTGAAGTAGCTCTCTTTGCAGACATTCTCACAATAAAAGAGGCTCTTGAGTTCAATCATTTGGTTAAGACAGAAGAGGATTTCTTTTTGACAAGCTGTTGCTGCCCTGTATGGTTCAACATGATTAAAAATAACTACCCTTACATCTATAAACACCTCTCTCCTTCTGTATCTCCAATGATTGCTTCAGGTAGAATACTGAAAAAATTATATAGCAATGCAAAGGTAGTATTCATTGCTCCCTGCATAGCAAAAAAAGCAGAAGCTAAAGAAGCAGATCTAAAGGGAGCCATTGATTATGTACTGAATTTCAGGGAGTTAAATGAAATATTCAATGCTCTTGATATTAATCTGGAAAATCTGCCATCAGACGAAAAGGATCAGGCCTCTTTTGGAGGAAGGGTTTATGGAAGAACCGGAGGTGTCAGTTTTTCAGTAAAAACTGTTGTAAACAGGCTAGAGCCAACGAGAGTCATCAAACTTAAAGCCAAAAAAGTTGATGGAGTAAGTGGGTGTAAGCATATTCTGGATGCTCTGCGCAATGGAGTAAAAATTAGCTCAAACTTTATAGAGGGTATGGGCTGCTCTGGTGGCTGTGTAGGCGGCCCCAGGACTAATATAGATGCAGAAAAGGCTGTTAGGCTAATAAATGAATTTGGAGAAGATTCATTTATTTTGACTCCCTTTGATAATTTGAACGTCATGAAAATTCTAAAGCAATTAGGCATCAGTAATATAGAAGAGATTATGGAAAATAACGAAATAAAAAAACTTCTATCAAGAGAATAGTTGCTGTATTATTTAAAAAAATTTCTTTATAATCATCCATCTCCATAATATCAACACATTTTTTTATATACTTACAATAAATATAATATACTTTTAAAAATAATGCCTTCCTATGTAAACATTTATAACAGGGGGTGTGGGCTACAAGCATTATAAAAGGAAAAATCAAAGTTTATTATATGACTTGCACATCATGTTTATCATTTCCAAAAAGATATATTTGTCAGATGGATAATGGATGAACAACAAATTAATTCATGCAATAATGCCATCGTAGCACGAGAATTGAACCTTGAATGGAAGCTGACCAAAGGAAAAAATATTGTTGAATTTACTCCAGAAGATAAAGATATAAACTCCAGCTGCTTGATAGGCATGATAAGAAGAATCATAAAGGTTGCGGACAAATGATACAGTTGATACATCAGAATCTAATCCTTTGTTTCTACCACCAACCACGGTTCCAAGCCGCTGCATGTAAATAAAGAAAGGCTTAATCAATAAGCCTTTCTTTATTTCATCATCTTTTCTATGGTTTTGAGAAGCTCATCCACCACTTCCATTTCTCCTGCCTGTATCCTGCTTATAAGACAACTTTTCATATGGCTTTCCAGCAACAACTTGCTTACAGAATTCATTGCGGCTTGAGCCGAAGCAATCTGATTGAAAATATCATCACAGTAGGCATCCTTCTCTATCATCCCCTTAATGCCCCTTATCTGGCCTTCGATCCTGTTAAGCCTTGATATAAGTGATGACTTCATCTTATCTGGCCTTATTGTCTTCCTTTGATTGCAACTGTCATCACAGCAGCTCCCGCAATCAGCTATTTTGCAGTCATCATTCATTCCATAACCCCCAGGTTTATATATTTTATAAGTCACTTATACCTGTTACATCGTAACCTGCATCTTCTACCGCTTCTTTCAGCTTAAAATCCTCAATATCACCATTTAGTTCCACAATTGCATATTTCCCTTCCAAACTAACTTCCACTTTTGCAACTCCACTGATTTCCTTCAGAGCTTCCTCGACATGTTTTACACAATGTCCGCAGCTCATTCCCTCGATATTCATTTTCTTTTTCATTTCATTTCCTCCATTCATATCATATTCTATCTTAATCACCTTCAGGCTACGCCTTAAGGATATCATCTTTCGTTTTATCCTCTTGTTGGTTTGAAATTTCTCAATCTGAGAGCGTTGGTAAGAACAGATACGGAGCTTAGCGACATGGCTGCCGCCGCAAACACCGGGTTTAGCAAAGGTCCACCGAATAAGTGAAGCACACCGGCTGCCAATGGTATTCCAGCAGTATTATATCCAAAGGCCCAAAACAGATTTTGCTTGATGTTTCTTATGGTGCTCTTGCTCAACTCTATTGCAGCAGGCACATCCATAAGATCGCTCCTCATGAGCACTATATCTGCTGATTCCATAGCCACATCCGTACCGGAACCTATGGCTATTCCTATGTCCGCCTGGGCCAGAGCCGGTGCATCATTTATACCATCTCCCACCATGGCAACCTTTTTCCCCTCATCCTGGAGTTTCTTAACTTCATCAGCCTTGTCCTGAGGCAATACCTCTGCAAGAACTCTATCAATACCAACCTGTCTTGCTATAGCCTCAGCGGTCCTCTTATTGTCTCCTGTTATCATGACAACCTGGATACCCATATGATGAAGCCTTTCAATGGCCTTGGCGCTGCTTTGCTTCACCACATCAGCCACGGCTATTATACCTGCCAGCTTATTGTCCACTGCCACATACATAGGAGTCTTACCCTCAGAAGCAAGCCTGTCAGATTCTGCCTCCAACTCCTTAAGCTCTATATTTCTGTCTATCATAAGCTTTTTGTTTCCCAGAAGCACATTTGCCCCTTCAATATTAACCTCTATTCCATGACCTGGTATTGCAGAAAACTTATCAACCTTTAGAAAATCAACATTTTCACTTTCTGCTTTTCTCACTATGGCTTCTCCAAGAGGATGCTCAGAGCCTTTCTCTGCCGATGCGGCAATCTGAAGAAGCTTGTTTCCTTGATTTCCATCAGTTGTTATAATATCCGTCACTTCTGGTTTACCTTCAGTTATTGTGCCTGTCTTATCAAATACTATTGTGTCAATTTTATGAGTAGTTTCTAATGCTTCTCCACTCCTAATCAATATACCGTATTCAGCACCCTTTCCCGTACCCACCATTATGGCTGTAGGTGTTGCAAGGCCTAATGCACAAGGGCAAGCTATAACTAAAACAGATATAAATATGGTCAATGAAAATACTGCTGACTCTCCGCTGAGATACCAGGCAATTGATGCCGCTATAGCTATGGCAAAGACTATGGGAACGAAGTAACCTGAGACTATATCAGCCAATTGGGCTATGGGAGCCTTGGAACCCTGAGCATCTTCGACAAGCTTTATTATCTGGGCAAGAGCAGTATCGCTACCTACTTTTGTGGCTTTGAATTTGATAGAACCATTCTTGTTTATGCTGGCTCCTATAACCTTGTCTCCAATATGCTTTTCCACAGGAATACTTTCCCCTGTCAACATGGATTCATCAACGGAGGTATATCCTTCTATGACTTCACCGTCTACAGGTATTTTCTCACCAGGCTTAACTAATATTATATCTCCCACTTCTACCTCTTCTATGGGCAACTGGATCTCCTTGCCGTCCTGAATAACCGTTGCAGTTTTAGGTGCCAAGCCCATGAGCTTTTTTATTGCTTCAGAGGTCTTTCCCTTTGATACGGCTTCAAGGGATTTCCCAAGCAATATAAGCGTTATAATCACTCCTGCAGATTCAAAATACAAGTTCATAACACTGTGATGGTCTCCCATGTATATTCTGTATGTTGAATACAAGCTGTATATAATAGCCGCAGAAGTACCCATGGCAATTAAGGAATCCATATTGGGGCTTCTTCTCATGATGGCTTTAAAGCCTACTGTATAAAATCTGTTTCCTGCAGTGACCACAGGAGTAACCAGCGCTATCTGAATCAAAGCGAATCTTAAAGGATTTGCCATTGGGTCTAAAAAAGCAGGCAACGATTTATTCAAACCAGGTATCATATGTGCCATTGCAAATATGAGCAAAGGTGTAGCAAATATGGCTGACAGGACGAATTTAGTCCATAATGTCTTTATCTCCTTTTCTTTCCTTGCCTTATCCTCATCGACTCTGTTTTTGCTTTCAATTTCCAAGGCCTTATATCCTGCTTTGTCAATAGCCTGTTTTATCTGCGAAAGCCTTAGTTGCTTGGGATCATATTTTACATTTGCCTTTTCCGTTGCAAAATTTACTGATACGCTTTCAACACCTTGAAGCTTTCCCACTGCTCTTTCAACGGCTTTTGCACAAGCTGCGCAGGTCATGCCTTCAATAGGTATGGATATTTCCTTTGCTTTAACATCTTCAACAGCTTCATACCCAGCCTTTTTAATTGCTTCTTTAATCTTGTCCAGATCCACTTTGCTTTCATCATATTCAATATGCATCTTCTCCGTAGCAAAATTCACATTTGCTTCAATTACACCATCAAGCTTTTTAACAGCCCTTTCAGATGCCTTTGCACAAGCTGCACAGGTCATGCCTTTTATATTCAAAGATTGGGTCTTCATACCTTTCATCCCTTCTCATCACACTTTACATAGGATACTCCCCTACCCTATACTTACATAGTACATTATTTCCTTTTTAGTGTCAATATAAGTGAAAAATATATTCATATCCTTTGATTTCATCTTCATCACCCTTATTTGTCCTTGTTGGGTTTGTCAAGCTTGCAGCAGTTCAATCTATTGTTGCCAAATTCCTCTTGGCTCGACTTGGCCAATTTCCTTAAAAACCTTGCTATAGCTACTTTTATTTTCTTAAACATAATCTCACCCCAACTATGATATATGAAACCCTTCACTATAAGCCTTTTATATATTATGTAACGCTGTTAGTATATTAATTATCAAGAAGCAAAAGAGGCTGTTAACAGCCTCTTTTGCTTCTACATTTTATACAAATAATTCAGTGGACAAATATCTTTCGCCAGTGTCAGGCAAAATAACAACAATAGTTTTCCCTTTGTTTTCCCGTCTCTTTGCTATTTCAGTAGCTGCATAAAGTGCAGCACCTGCTGATATACCCACAAGCAGTCCTTCACTCTTAGCAAGCTTTCTTGATGTTTCAAATGCGCTTTCATTCTCCACCTTGAAAATTTCGTCTATTATTTCCCTGTTCAATATCTTTGGCACGAAACCAGCACCTATTCCCTGTATTTTGTGAGATCCCTTCTGTCCTTCGGATAATACAGGAGAATCTGCAGGTTCTACAGCAACTACCTTTATACCAGGATTTTTTTTCTTTAATACTTCCCCAATTCCTGTTATTGTGCCTCCGGTTCCTACTCCTGCTACAACAATATCAACTTTCCCGTCTGTATCTCTCCATATTTCTTCTGCTGTTGTCTTCTTGTGAAACTCTGGGTTGGCAGGGTTTTCAAACTGCTGCGGGATAAACGAATTCTCAATTTCTGAGGCCAGTTCCTGTGCTTTCTTTATGGCTCCAGGCATTCCTTCTGTTCCTGGAGTAAGCACAATTTCAGCTCCAAGTGCTGCCATGAGCTTCCTTCTCTCTACGCTGAAGGTCTCAGGCATGGTGATTATAAGCTTGTAACCCCTTGAAGCAGCTACCAAGGCCAAGCCTATACCGGTATTTCCACTAGTCGGCTCGATTATAGTGGTATTTGAGTTAATCAAACCTTTTTCTTCAGCATCCTTTATCATGGCATATGCTATCCTGTCTTTTACACTGCCTCCTGGATTAAAATACTCAAGCTTGGAAATGATAGTTGCCTCTACTTCATTTGCTTTGTTATAGTTGGAAAGTTCTAGAAGTGGAGTATTTCCAATTAAATCCGTAAGACTCTTTGCAATTTTTGACATATTACAACCTCCATATTAATATTAATTTATATATATCCTATATGTTTAATAGGTTTTTATCTAAAAAAATTACTTTAATTCTATATATAATACATATCTGTTTCTTCATTCACCATTTTCTTATATTCAAAAACCAGATCTTCCAATGTAATATCATCCACTATAGAATTAATGCACTGATCTATTTTTTTCCAAACATAAAACTTTATGCACCTTTCTATAGGATTATCACCATCAGTGTTTGTATTATCGTCTACTATGGATAAGTCTCCCTCTAGGACTCTTAACACTGCCCCAACAGTAATGTTTGATGGATCATCAGCTAAGATATATCCGCCTTGAGGTCCCTTTATGCTTTTTACCAGCCCTGCTTTTTTTAAGGTTGAAAAAACATGCTCCAAATAACCCTCAGAAATATTCTGACTTTCTGCTATGCTCTTCAATGGCACATGATCGGAAACAGATTTATGGGCTAAATCAACCATAGCCCTAAGCCCATATCTTCCCTTGGTAGAAATCTTCATAAATAACACCTCTCTGCTGTCAGGGAGACATTTATAATGTACGTATACTATATATCCTATATGTTTAGTATGTTATTATTATATGCTTGCTTTTTTATTTTGTCAATAATTTAGTTGCCTTTTCTATTGCAACATAAAGCTCATCTCTCTCAGGAGGTATGATGGAACTAGAACCATACTTTGATATCAATATTTTATCTTTCTTTGTAACCTTCCCAACTATTGTTGCTCTTATACCTTTGGATTCTAGAGCTTCTACCACTTCCTTGCCCTTTGGAGTACAAATCAGCATGGAACCGCTTGAAATAAGTCCAAGAGGGTTGATTTGAAAGTACTGGCACATGGCTTTTGTTTCATCATAAATTGGGAGCTTTTCTTCATATATTTCCATTCCTACTCCCGAAGCTTCTGCAACTTCATATGCCGCTCCCAATAGTCCTCCCTCAGTTATATCATGCATGGCAGAAACTCCTACTTTGGCAGCAGTAATTCCTTCTTCCACCACTCCTATGTTTTCTATAAAAGCCTTTGCTTTTGATACTGCTTCATTTCCCAATTTTTCTTTCAATATATCCTCATAATCTGCTGCCAGGATGGCTGTTCCTTCAAGTCCGAGAGCTTTGGTCACTATAACATCATCCCCTACTTTGGCTCCGGAAGAAGTAACATACTCATCCTTCGCAGCAACTCCCAATGCTGTTACAGATATTATGGGCTTCACAACCCCATCAGTGATTTCACTGTGTCCACCCAGAACTTCTATTCCGAGAGCATTGGCACCTTTATGGATTCCTTCCATTATATCCTTCAGCATGGTTTCATCAGCACCTACAGGCAAGAGAAGTGTTACCATTATACCTATGGGCTTTGCACCGCAAGCTGCAATGTCATTGGTGGATATATGAACCCCAATATATCCGCTGTTTTTATCTGCGCCTGTAATCGGATCTGTGGATACAACAGCTACATTTTCTCCATAATCTATTATGCTGCAATCCTCACCTAAAGTTGAATGAACTAAGACCTCTTGTCTTCTCTTTCCAAGAAAGGGATATACGGAACTCTTAAGCACCTCGGGTGGCACTTTCCCTATTTTAAAAATATTGTGTTTCAACATTTTATCACCGCCCTATGATGTGTTTTTCTAGTCTATTGTGGAGCAATAATGCAATTATTCCACCTACTGATACCTGCACAAAATCACCTGCCAGTTCTACAGGCACAGCACCGGTACCATATAATAATCCTGCTGCTGTTGCATATCCCAAAATCATAAATGTTGCGCCAGACATTACAGCAAGATAAGGTTTTACTTTCTTTGACAAAATACCAACTATAAATCCTTCAGTACCTTTTATCAATAACGTTATAGGAGCCCATACAGGATATCCGCCTAAGACATCCGCTAAACCAGAGCCTACTCCACCTACTACAGCACCGGCAGGTCCACCAAACATAAGTGCTACCAAGTATATTATTCCTTCTCCCAAGTTAAAATAGAGATTAAAGTTTGGCACGGGAAAACGGAATACTGTGGTAGCCACGATAAGCAGAGCCATAAAAAGTCCCAAAAAAGCTACTTTCTTTATCTTTGCATCCATAAAGACCCCCCATTTACTTTTATGGTTATCAATGGAAGCTTCATTGACAATATAAATTTGATATACCATAATGACATGTAATAGGTTTTAACATAACTTTCTTACATAAATGGATTATATAATAATCTTTTGATGCATGAAAATAATGAAACAGGCATATAACAAAAGGAGAGGAAATTTATTGAGAAGTGTATCGATACATTGTACAAGTTGCGGACAAAAAATTGAATCAAAGGAGGCTGTTTTTCGCTGCAATATCTGCAACGAACCCGTTGAATTTGAAATAGAAGGACTGAAAGAAGCTAAAATAAATGATGGAAATCTCTTGACACAGACCATATGGGAACGATATGCAGACTTTTTGCCTTTCTTTGATAAGGAATCTGAGTTATCACTGGGAGAAGGATTTACACCGCTGACAAATTTAAAGAAACTATCAGAAAGCATAGGAATTGGGGATTTGTACATAAAAAATGAAAGTCAGAATCCTACCTGGTCCTTTAAAGACAGAGGCACAGCATATGGTATAATGCACGCCAGAAAACTAGGATATAAAAAGATAGGAACCGTATCCACAGGAAATATGGCCACATCTGTTGCTGCCTATGGTGCCGCCGCAAAAATGGAAACCTTTGTGCTAGTAAGCAAGAATATATCACCGGAGAAAATCAATCCCATTGCCATATACAATCCTCATCTCATAAAAGTTGAAGGTAACTACGGGGATCTTTATTTTGAAAGCCTTGAGATAGGGAAGGATAAGGACATATATTTCATCAATTCAGATGTACCCATGAGAGTAGAAGGTTCCAAAACCATTGCCTTTGAGATATGCGAGCAACTTAATTTCAAAATGCCTGACTATGTAATTGTCCCCACCAGTGCAGGAGGTAATATAAGAGGTATTGAGAAAGGCTTCAGAGAGTTTAAGGTCTGTGGTTTGATAGATTATGTTCCAAAATTCATATGCGCTCAGGCTTCAGGCTGCTCTCCAATATACAATGCATTCATGGATGGCAGCAATGCCATAACCAGAGTTGATAATCCTCATACCATAGCCCATGCCATAGAAAACCCCTACCCTCCAAGCGGTAATCAAGTATTAAGAATGTTGCGAAACAATGGTGGCATAGCCACAGCGGTATCCGATTATGAGATATTAAAAGCACAAGCATTGATGGCAGAACAAGGCATATTTGGTCAGCCTGCTTCAGCGGTGCCATTAGCTGCTGTAATCAAGCTAAAAGCTGAAGGATTCTTAAAAGGAAATGAAAATATAGTATGCATAGCGACTGGAAGTGGTCTGAAATATACTGCTGCTCTTGATATGCAAAAGCTTTATTCAGTTGAATGCAAAATTGAAAAATTAATAGATTTCATATCAAAAAATTATTGATAAAATAAAAAGCAGAAAATCTTCTAATTTTAAGATTTTCTGCTTTTTATTTTGCGTTTTTTATCTAAACTTACTGTTGCACTTTCACATTTAAGGATTCCAATATTCCTAATACATCTTCTTTTCCTAATTTTACTTCATCACATAAAAATAGCAAATCCTCTTCAGTTATTTCATAGATATCTTTTTGAACTGTTATATTTCTAATATAATCTCTTCTTAATTTCATCATATCAAAGTCTTTTAAGTAAATCTGGTCTATGCCATGTGGAATTACAATATTCTTGCCAGGTATATTTTCCTTTGAATCTCCTCTTCTTACTTCTATTCCATTTGATTTTGCGAATGTCAATTGAGGCATTGGGTGTTTGCCTGCTCCTGTGTATTCAGTTTCTTGTACTACTATTATCTGGTCTTGATCCATTTCTGAAGCAATTGCTATTGCTGCCGCCAATGATGTATTTCCAGCCGGTCCTCTTTCCAATCCTTCCAATTGAGCTAATAACTCTGTTACATAAAATACATCACCTTGCGTAATTGTAACATATCTATCCATATATCTTAATACTCTCGCAGCATTTCTCGGTACATCTGACCTATCAGGAGTGGTTGTAAAGGGAACTCCAAAACCTGTATGTCCTGTTGTAAAGGATTTTCTATTGAAGTCTTTGTCGCTAGCCATATGAAGACCAGTCAAGTCTACAGATGCTCCAATAACTTTAGCATCTCTTGCTCCAGATTTTATCAAGCCCCTTGCAGTTCCTGTCAGATTTCCTCCTCCTGCATTCGTTACTACTACAGCATCCGGATATTTACCTTCCCTTTTAAGAACTTGATTTGCTAATTCATATCCCAAAGATTCAATTCCTGCAATAGAAGTTGGAGTATATAATGACGCATTATAATATCCTGTTTCCTCCAATAATCTTAAAAACATATAGAATAGTTCAGGACCTACAGTTAATTGCACTACCTCTGCTCCATAGGCTTCACATTTTCTAGCCTTCTCCAAAATCTCTGGTTGTCCCACTTTTCTGGAATCATATACTTCTTGTACTACTATACATCTAAGACCTCTCATTGCAGCTTGGCTAGCTACAGCTGCACCATAGTTACCACTGGTTGCAGCTATTACTCCTTTATATCCCCTTTTCTGAGCTTCATAAACTGAAATAGCAGCTCTTCTTGCTTTGAAAGAGCCTGATGCATTTGCAGCTTCATCTTTTATAAATATTCTTGCTCCTTTTCCTGCTGGAGAATGTTTTCTAACTAAATTTGTAATATTTTTCAATTCAAATAATGGAGTATTTCCTACCTTTGTTTCTCTTTGTATATCTTGAATTTTGTCTATTGGATAGGAATTTTCTCTCAACATTCTTTCATAATCAAATGCAATCTTACCGTATTCATAGATCTGATAGTCTATTCCAAGAGCATTTTTCATAATTTCATTTTTTCTTGCCATTACGGCATCATATGATAAATCTCTCATAATATCCCCCCTATTTATTCTCTTTAAGTTCCATGCCTATTTCCAGCAATTCATGAACGGGATTACCGAAATCGTGAACATGCCTTGGATTAATGTCTACAAGTCTTCCTTTTACAATTCTTCCACTTAAGGTTTTAACTGAAACTTCATCTCCTATATCAGCTTCATCATCCATGAGGAAACCCTTAATCCACATCATAAGGGGCGTAGCCTTTGTATCTTCAGGTAAGTGTGATGCTCTTTCATTTGGTTTTAAAACTAGGTTTTCGATTTCAACCCAATAATTCTTTTTGGCTTTAATCATATTTATCCCTCCTAGTATTTTTTCTTTAACATTACTGCAATTTTTGTGCCAAAAAAGAAATGAACCTAATGGTCCATTTCTTGTCGTAAATTATATTCGTTTATTTTATTTATAAGCTGCCTTCTGCTGATTCCTATTGCATCAGCAGTTTTAGTTACATTGAAGTCATGTTGTTTTAAAGCACTATAAAAATATTCCTTCTCAAATTCTTCTTTGGCTTTTTCATAGGGAGCAACTTTTTGACTCCTATTACTCTCTTTTACCGGAAAACTTATGGCTCCAAGATTGTCCATCTTTAATATGCCATTTTTAGATAATACCACAAGCCTTTCAATCATGTTCTTTAACTCTCTTATGTTCCCAGGATAGTCATAATTCAATAAAAACTTTAATGTATTATTATCAACTTCCTTGATATCCTTTTTTAATTCCTCTTTATACATATCCATAAAAAAATATATCATATCTTCTATGTCTTCTCTTCTTTTCCTTAATGGGGGTATTTCTATAGTGATTGTATTAATTCTATAAAATAAATCCTCTCTGAAATTATAATTCTTAACTTCTTTTATCAAATCTCTATTAGTGGCACAAATTAATCTAAAGTCTACAGGAATTTGCTTATTAGAGCCTAACCTTTCAATTGTTCTATTTTCTAATACTCTTAGAAATTTAACTTGAATTTCATTAGAAATTTCTCCTATTTCATCAAGAAAAACAGTGCCTCCATTGGCTTCTTCAAATCTGCCTATGCGCTTTTCATTGGCTCCGGTAAAGGCTCCCTTTTCATGTCCAAACAGCTCAGATTCTAATAAGTTAGATGAAAAATACTGACAATTAATTGCTACAAAAGGCATTTTGGCCCTATCGCTCATATCGTGTATTTTCTGTGCAATTACTTCTTTCCCTACACCCGATTCTCCTAATAAAAGTACATTTGCATTGGTATTCGCTACATCTTCCAATATTGATAAAATTTCCTTCATTTTTTGATTTTTGGTTCGATATAGATATCTCTTCTCATTTTTCTTAGCAATCAAGCTATGTTTTTTACCAAGACTTAATAATTTTTTAGCTTTCTCTATTTCAAGAAGCAGCTCATCCGGATTGTTGCCTTTAATGAAATATCCAAATGCACCCAGCTTCATGGCTTCTACAGCAGACTCTACATCACCGTATCCTGTAAATATTATCACTTCAATACTTTCACCATATAATTGCTTTATCCTCTTTAATACTTCAAGTCCATTTATTCCGGGCATTATATAATCACATAAAACCAAAGGATAAAATTCACCTTCCAATAAATCCAATGCTTCACCGCCCGAACTGGCCTCTCCTACCATAAATCCTTTGCTTTCCAATATTATTTTTATAGCCTCTCTTTGCTCAGCTTCATCATCTACAATTAGAATTTTAAATTGCTTAGTCATCTTATGCCACCTCTTTGCTTAACGGAATAAGAATCTTAAATGCAGTTCCCTCACCTTGTTTGCTATCTACAGTAATATCTCCATTTAATTTTTTTACTTCATTATATACTATATATAATCCGAGTCCAGTTCCCTTTCCAGGTTCTTTTGTAGTATAAAATGGGTTAAAAATCTTTTCCAAATTTTCTTTTGCTATTCCTACTCCAGTATCTATGCATTCTAACACTAAGTTATTTGAGTCTTCATATGCCTTAAAGGCTATTTTACCGCCATTATCCATGGCATCTATTGCATTGCTTATTAGATTGATCAGAATGTGTTTAAGTGATTCTTGATTTGTTATAACCATTAATCTTTCATCGCAGATTAATTCATATTCTATGTTGTTCTTTTGCAATATTTTATTTTGAAGTTCAAATATATTTTTCACAAAATTAAACATATAGGTTTTTTCCATGCTATCTCCAGAAATTCTTGAAAAGTTTAATAGGTTGTCAATTATTTTGCTAGCCCTAGCCACTGCAGAATCAATAAACCCTAATGATTTTTTCACCAGTTCCCAGTCACTTGCCGAATTTCTTATAATATAACTATGGTTTCTTATTATTCCTAATGGATTTCTTATTTCATGAGCTATACCGGCTGCCAGCTCTCCTATAGCAGACATCTTATTAGCTTGCAGCAACTTATTAGCGCTGATTTTTTCATTTGTAACATCAAATAAAAAAATTAAAATATATTTTTCCCCGAAATTTGAACTGTTCAATATGTTCAAACTTACCTGATATATATAGTTATTTATTTGTAGTTCCTCTGTTATATAAACGCCTTCTTCTATAGCCTTATCAATAAGTTGTTCAAATTCCTTCGTAGAAAAAACACCAAGAGATTCTTTATAATTGGCTCCCAATACTTGATCTTTATTCTTATCTAGCTTTTTTAAAAATCCTCTATTGATATTCTTTATGTTCTTATTTTCATCTAAAACCAACATATATTCTGTCATACCGTCAAATACTGCTTGCAACTCATTGCGGCTATCTTCCAATTCTTTTGTACGCAGTTTAATTTGACTTTTAAGTGAGTAGTTCCAAATTGCCATTAGACCTAGAATTGCAATTACAATTATAATGAATATTAATATATAACCTTTTATGCTATCCAAATCTCTATATTTTACAATTGGAGTGGATATGCCAAACCATTTCTGCTGTATCTTCTCCAATACATTTTTTTCATTCATTGAACTAATACCTTTGTTCAGAATATATACAAGCTTTGGCTTTGACTTTGGAATTGCAAAAACAACTTGATTTTCATAAATAGCTTTTTCAATTATAGTTACTTTATTATGTAGATTATGCTTATCAATTTGATAAGTCATCACAGGTTCATCACCAAGTGTTGCATCAGCTTTTCCTTCAGCAACCAAAACGAGGGCTTCTTCCAGATCTGCTACAAAATATTGCTTTATTTCCGGATAGTATTTGGATAGATATTCACTGGCATAGTCTTCTTTCTGTATAGCCATGGTTCTCCCTTTTAAGTCTTTTAAGCTTTTAATCTCATCAGTCAAATTTGAATTGATGGCAAGTATCCCTCTTAGATTATATATTGGCTTAGAAAAAAGAAACTTCTTTTGCCTCTCTTCACTGGAAAACATATCACACATATCAGCATTTCCGCTGGATAATTCTAACATAACATCTTCCCATAGCAATGGCGTGACCTCAATTTTAGTTCCTAACTCTATTGATAAATAATGTACATAATCAATCAAAACCCCTTTATATTGACCATCCTTATCATCTAGATACCTTAAAGGAGGTGCATTTTTGTCTGAAGCATAAATTAAAGCCCCGTTATTTTTAAGCCATTCTATTTCCTCATCTGTGAGGTCAGTGGTTTTTCTTATACTTAACCCAAAATATTTTGTTATAAAAGTCAAGGAAATAAATACAACCAGCGAAAGTAAAAAAACTCTAAAAATATTTCTGCTAATGTTAAGCTTCAATATTTCGCCTCCAAAACCATTAATATTTTCATTTTATCACAATTCCGATTTTTAAAATAGCCTACCAATGTTAAAACAAGCAATACCGTATTCCTTAAGTGGAGAATCAAATTAGTTAGAATTTGGTTTACTACTTGGAGATATTTTCTATGTGAAAATTACCAGAGTATAGCAGATAAGTATAATTAAATCCTGTAGCGATTATGAAAAAAATCATACAGAAATTTTCAATTATTATAAGAAATTTGAGAAAATTTTTTCTCACAGTGAAATTTTTTTCTCACTATTTTTGCACACATTATATTAATAATCTTCTGAAATCCAAATTTTTTATGGCATGAATCTTGCGTTTTAATATATGCACATCATTCTCTAAAAATAAGGAGGTAGACTTATGGAAAAAAGCTCAAAAAAACTAGAATTTTACGGTGGTGAGTGGGTATCATTTTTACCTTTCCTAATTTTTATCGCGCTAATCATCGTAACCACTTTTGCATGGGGTTCCATTTCTGATGGCGCTCTATGGGTTCCAGCTTTTAGTGCACTCATAATTGCCTTTTTCTTTGCCAAAGATAAAAAATTATATGCAAATACCATAATAAAAGGTATGGCAAGTGAAGAAGCTATTATCCCAATAGTTTGTTGGATATTTGCCGGAGTTTTTGCAACAATTCTTAAATCTTCAGGTTTGGCCAATGGTATTGCGGGTGTTGCTGCTTCAATGGGAATCAAAGGAACGTTTTTCATTATAATATCATTTTTAGCTTGCTGCTTGTTTGCTACTGCTACCGGTACAGGCTTCGGTACCATCGCTATGGGTATGGGTGTTCTATATCCTGCTGGCATAGCCTTAGGCGCACATCCTGGACTATTGGCCGGTGCTATTATATCCGGAGGTGCTTTTGGTGATAACTTAGCGCCAGTATCCGATACAACTATTTGCTCTGCAACAAGCCAAGGCGTAGATGTTCCCGGAGTTGTAAGGTCAAGACTTAAATATGCCCTTGCAGCTGGAGCAATAGTTATTATAGGTATTCTCATAATAGGTTCTGGATACGATACAACTACAGTATCTGAAGTAACTATTGATTATAATCCATTAACTCTTGTCATGTTAATTCCGGTTGCTATAACTGTATGGATTGCAATAAAAGTAGGAGATATAATAATAGCTACAACTTTAGGTTCAGTTCTAGCAGGTGCTACTGCTGTAATAACTGGATTAATTGATTTTGCACAAATAGACCCCGCTCAAAATGTAGTAAAAAATGCTCTAATTAGAGTTCATGGAAGTGGCCTTGATAGAACTGTGGATGGTGTTCTTTATTCAGGTATTAATGGGATGATACAAGTCATTATGTTAGCACTGTTGTTATTTGGTTCCATCGAAATAATGAGAGCAGGTCATGGAGATAAAAGGTTATTGGAGGTATTGGGTAAAATTGCAAAATCTCCACGTGGAGCTGAATTTGTAATCAGCGTTATGATTATAATACTTTCAGGACTAATGGGATTAAATGCACCAGCAATTTTAACAGTAGGTGCTTCATTTGCTAAACCTCTTAGTCAAAAATATGGAATCAGCCCTTATAGAACTGCTAACTTATTAGATGCTCAATCAAATACACTTGTTTACTCAATGCCATGGACTCCAGCCATTATCTATACTATAAGCTTTGCAAGAGATAGCGCTATTCCTCTAACGGCAACTCAAGTTACGCCATATGTATTATATGCATATGCAATGTTGGCAGTAATGTTTGTGTCTATAATATTGGGTATTGGCAGATATGATAACATGAAAAAAGCAAATAACGCAGAAACATTATAATATAAAACATCTGTTATGTAAAAATTCACTACCATAGCCATGAAAAACCTCAGGAGATTTTCAAGAAAAAATTCTCCTGAGGTTTATGTTGTCTATTGTTGCTACTGAATATTTATCCTTTTTCTTCTGTCATCACCTTTCTCCAACTTTGGCAAAGTAACTTTCAATACGCCATCATTAAAAGAAGCACTTATATTGTTTTCGTCAACATTTTTTATATATAAGCTCCTCTTAAGCTCGCCGTAATGCCTTTCTCTCCTTACATAGTTTTCCTTCTTATCTTCTAAAACCTCATCTCTCTTGGCACTGATGGTCAAATTGCCATTATCATATTCTATATCAATATTTTCTTTTTTCACTCCAGGCAGGTCTGCTTCCACAAGATACTTGTCTTCTGTTTCTTTTAAATCCACTTTAAAATTTCCCTTCATGGGGCTTGTCAAAGAAAAATCATCATCAAAAAAGTACATAGGAAACGATGAGAAAGCATCTCTTGGCATTAAAAAATGATTTTTGCCATAAGGAAATAAATCTACCATTTATCATCCCTCCCTATTTTAAAACCTCCTTATTTAGTATTTTGATTATGATTTTAAAAAATAAACTGTAATATTAACGGCATTTTTGTCATTAATTAATATGCTTTTACCTAATGAAGCTTATTTTGCATAAACAAAAGCTTCAAGCAAATAATAACAGTTGGGAGGTGATATATTGAAAACGTTATTATATATTACCGTAAATTCAAAGCCTGAGAATCTTTCTATCAGCAAAACAGTTGGAAGACAATTTGTTAATCGTTTCATAACTAAAAATACTGATTATGCGGTTGAAGAGCTGGATCTTTACAATGAGTATATCCCAGAAGTAAATCATGTCATATTCAAAAAAAGGGCAGAACCCGTATCAGGAGCTGATTATGAAGCATTATCAGATAATGATAAAAAAGCAGTGGACAGGATAAATGCATTATGCGACCAATTTCTAAGAGCCGATACCTATGTAATTGCTACTCCCATGTGGAATATAAGCTTTCCTTCTATATTGAAAAGATACATAGATTGCATCATAATTAATGGCAGGGTCATCAAAGCAACGCCTGAAGAAGTAACCGGTCTTCTCAATGATAAGGAAAGAAACATGATTTATATTCAGTCATCAGGGGGTAAGTATCCAAAAATACTTTCGGGAAAATTCTATCATGGTATAGACTATTTCGAGGATACATTTAAATTTTTAGGAATAAAAAGATTTGAAAAAATATTGGTTGAAGGAATAGACATGCCGGAAATAGGCAGAGAAAAGGCCATTGAAAAAGCCTGCTTGGAAATTGAAAACGTCATCGAAAAGCTTTCGTAATCTTATCGAGTAGGAGGTAGGTGATTATTTCACCTACCGACCTCTCACACCACCGTACGTACCGTTCGGTATACGGCGGTTCAATAGAATTTATTGTACTAGCATATACCTTTTATAGATACTTGTATATCCTATCTTTTCAAGATATGAATTCGTTAGAGTTGTACTTAGAATTGGGCTGTTGGATATTATCCTATGAAGTTTTCTGCAGTCTCTGCATTTCCTTCGAATTTTTCAAATTTCCAAGACCTCCTATTGTTCAGTCCTTCCCAAGGCATTCATGACTACCTTTGTACCATGACCTCTGCTGACTTCTCATGATAAATCTTGT
>NZ_FQZS01000044.1 GCF_900142105.1 Lutispora thermophila DSM 19022 | reverse complement strand
CATGCGAAACTCTAATTTCATGCGGTATTAGCACCGATTTCTCGGTGTTATCCCCCTCTTTAGGGCAGGTTGCCCACGTGTTACTCACCCGTCCGCCACTAAGATGATAAAATAGCAAGCTATCCCACCATCTCCGTTCGACTTGCATGTGTTAGGCACGCCGCCAGCGTTCGTCCTGAGCCAGGATCAAACTCTCATGTTAATTCTATTTAACCTACGACTTCCGTCATAGCTTCTACCTAAATTAACTCTTCTTTGTTCAATCCTACTCAAAAGAATTACTTTCATCTAGTACTGTTTAGTTTTCAAAGTCCATTTCTCTCTCTTCGTCAGCTCACCGCGCCGACGAATCTTATATTATCACGCATTTTGCAAACTGTCAATATGTTTTCGACATTTTTATTTTATATCTTAGCATTAAAATATGCTGTCGACATTTTGCTTCATGCTTTGACTTGCTCCCTGCCGAAGCAGGAATTTTATTTTATCATGTCTCAACGTACCTGTCAATATGTTTTTTATTGGATACTTTCTTCCTTTAATCCTGTCAGCTTACATAGCCATTTTTTACGTCCTGTTTGCGACAGGAATTTTATATTATCATGTTCTATCCAAAGTGTCAAAAGGTAATTTCTGCTTATGGTTTTCTGCATAACAATTTAAATATCCATCTCATCGTATAGCTTTAGAAGCTCACTTTATAATATTTTCATCTGCGATACACAACGCTATGATACATTGCAGCTATATAATTGCATGCATAACCATCTATTTAATTTCATGCTTCTTAGGATTCTTCATTTAAGTTATATATTGCATTTATACCATCATATATGGATAAGTTTATAGGTTTTTTTTCATCCTTATATATTTCCTCTATCTTATCACATACTGCATCTATTTCTGATTCATTCAACGGTCTTATGGATAAGAAAAATATATCCTTTGAATCCTCTGCATCTCCTACTATCATATTTCCATCAAAGCCTGCCAGACCTTCACCGGTATCAAAATTTATATTTCTTATTTCAATATTATTGTACTTATCAGGTTCTGCAATAATAACCCTGTCCTTTTTCATATCTTCCATTACAAAATCAATCCTTTCTGCATTTTCTTTATACCATTTTATATTATTTGCATAAAAAGCCTTCTATATTATTTTAAAATTATAATAAAAGGTTTTTATTCGAGATATTTTTAAAGCTTCTACCATTGTGTTATAATTCAATCAAAATCAGTATTAAATTATGTTCCATAACAAATACTTTATGGAGTGAGAAAATATGAAAAAGCTCATTACAATTCTTGGAATAGATGAAGAGATCTGCGTGTTTTTCAGAAACGAAATATTGAAAATTTTCGGCGACCTGTTTGAGGTGGATTACAGAAATCGGGATATGGAACCTTTGCCTCCCATAACAGCTTCTGATCTCATATTATATACGGATCCTGAAATGCACAATGAATTCATTTCAATAATAAAATGCAATGCTCCCACTCTCATGATGAAACGTACTATAACACGAGAAGCGTTAAGAAAGATAAAAAGCATTCCTCCTGGCAAAAGCGCCTTGGTTGTAAATATAAATCAATATATGGCTAATGAAACTACTGCTTTAATCTACCAGTTAGGTGTATCTGATGTAACTTTATATCCCTATTGGGAAGGAAAGCCAACTTATCCTGATGTAGATTACATAATAAATGTAGATCCTCGGAAGTATTCATTTCTACCGCCCATCAATGCAGAAGTCATAATAATCGGCCATAGAGTTTTTGATATATCAAGCATAATTGATATTTTATCCATTCTTAGAGTAGAGAAGGAAAGATCCGAGGAAATCATCAAAAATTATATGTTTAAAGTACCTTCCTTCTTGCATGGATTGCAATCAACCTATGATAACAAAAGCGTAATGGCAGCTCAGCTAAACATACTGTTAGATCAGCTGTCCAACGGTGTAATCGTAACAGATGCTGCAGATATGATTGAATTTGCCAACAGCAAATCTGTAGAAATATTGGGCATACCCATGGACAAACTGCTCAATCATTCTATTTACAGCTTATTTAGCGGAAATGAAAAAATAGATGCAATTTTAAATAATAAAGAATTAAAGGATGAGCTCATAAAATACAATGGCAATGACTTGGTTCTTTCCATGAAATCCGTGGAACGGGAAAACAATTACTATGGAAAAATAATAATGATAAACCCATATTATGAGATGATTAATACCCAGCAAAAAATTCATAAAAAGATTATAGGCAAGGGTTATTATTCAAAATATGACTTTTCTGATCTAATAACAAATGATCCTGTGTTGATAAGAACAAAAGAAATATGCAAACAGATAGCATCATCGGATTCCACAGTGCTGTTGCTGGGAGAAAGCGGCACCGGCAAGGAGCTTTTTGCAGGTTCCATACATAATAACTCCAACAGAAAGACCCAGCCTTTTGTGGCAATAAACTGTGCTACATTGCCGGAAAACCTTCTGGAATCGGAGCTTTTCGGCTACGAAGAAGGAGCCTTTACAGGAGCTAAAAAAGGTGGAAAGATTGGTCTCTTCGAACTTGCCAATAAAGGTACGATTTTTTTGGATGAGATAGGAGATTTGCCGTTAAATCTCCAGGGAAGGTTATTACGAGCTTTGGAAGAAAAAGAAATCATGCGAGTTGGAGGAGATTCCATCATATCTGTAGATGTGCGAGTCATTGCCGCTACCAACAGAGATTTATTGAAATTGGTGGAAGAAGGCAAATTCCGCCACGACTTGTTTTTCAGGCTAAATGTATTTCAGATTACAATACCTCCCTTAAGAAAACGCTATGAGGATATAAAGGTCATAACAGAACATTATCTAAAAAAATGGAATAAAATGAGGCATATTTACAATGACTTTCAAATATTCTGCAATAATTACAAATGGCCGGGCAATGTAAGAGAACTGAAAAACGTGCTAAATTATATGACCACCATATCCAAATCCTATCTTGCCTTTGATAATCTCCCTGATTATCTCCGAGTGAGGGATTATTATGTTAATGGAAAACATACGGGTGAGGAATTGGTGCTTAAGCTTATATATTATGGCAATAAGATTGGCATAAACACAGGAAGACGCACACTTCACACGCTTTTCAATAAGATTTACTATGAAATATCAGAAATGGAAATAAGAAAACTCATCGACAAGTTATCAGAGGATGAAAAGATCGAAAAAAACATAGGAAGGGACGGCAATTCCATAACTTCCACAGGAATAGACTTTTTATTGAATAATAACTACATAAGAGAAGAAATGGACTACGAATTTGAAGATAAGGTAAAAAATGCCGTTAAGGTATTTTGACGTTTTGCTGAAAAAATAAAATATAGCAAAGCATTATAATTAACTAAACTTTTTGGGGTTCAATTTAGAGGGGGAAATATAAATATGGATAGACATTTTACAGTTTCGGTATTTATTGTTCATAAAGATAAAGTATTATTGCAATCACATAAAAAGGCTAAAAAGATACTTCCTTTGGGTGGTCATATAGAAGTTAATGAATTACCAGAAGAAGCGTGTATTCGTGAAGCATACGAAGAATCAGGTTTAGAAATAAGCCTATATAACCCAGTAAACAAAGTATTAAAGAAATCCTGTGAATTAACAGTAGAAAAACTATTAATAAATCCTATGTACACAATTTTGGGTGAAATAACAACTCCAGAGCATTGTCATATAGACTTTGTTTATTATGCAACTACAAAATCTTATGAAACAAGACCAGCCAATGGAGAATCTAATTTACTCAAGTGGTATGCTAAAGAAGAGTTAAAAAATGCTGACAATATTCAAGTAAATATTTAAACAATGGCTAATGAAGCATTAGAATTATTAGGCGAAAAATAGATTATTACAGAATGTGCTTTGAATAATAATTAAGGGAACTTTTTAACAAGTTCCCTTAAAATATAACATATTATCAACACCATTCTTTAACAGAGCCTATTTTTATAATGCATTACAAATCATAAATCTCCAAAGACTATATTTTGTCAAATGCATTTCAAGAAAAGACTTATATATTTGTTATAAAGGCTTAAATTGAAAACCTCTTCTCTTATAGGTCATAGTAAAGAGCGAATTCAGCGGGATGAGGATATTTATTGTAGGCTTCGCTTTCGGCTCTCTTCTTCTTGATCCACAGTTTTATCAATCTTTCTGGGAATACACCGCCGCGAGTGAGATATTCATGGTCTTTTTCCAATGCATCCAAAGCTTCATCTAGGTTTCTGGGCAGCGATTTAATCTTAGCTTTTTCTTCATCAGAAAGATCATATAAATTAAAGTCATATGGTCCCCAGCCATTTTCAGAAGGATCGATCTTGTTTTGTATTCCGTCTAAGCCTGCCATCAATATTGCCGCATAAGCATAGTATGGATTGCATGTTGCATCAGGATTTCTAATTTCAAAACGCTTCTTGTCAGGAGACTTAGCATAGGCAGGTATACGAATCACCGAGCTTCTGTTGGCTGTTGCAAAACCTATGGTTACCGGTGCTTCAAATCCAGGTACCAAGCGCTTATATGAATTTGTAGACGGATTGGTAAATGCACACAGGGATGGCACATGTTTCAACAAGCCTCCTATGAAATATAGCGCTGTGTCGCTCAAATTTGAATATCCATTTTCATCATAGAATAATGGTTTTCCGTCTTTAAACAACAGAATATGAACATGCATTCCATTGCCTGCTTCTCCGAAAAGCGGTTTAGGCATAAATGTGGCAGTCTTTCCTGCAGCCACTGCAGCGTTCTTTACAATATACTTAAGTATCATGGTTTTATCTGCCATTTCTGTCATAGAGCCAAGCTCAACTTCTATTTCAACTTGTCCTGAGCCACCTACTTCATGGTGATGATATTTAACATCTACTCCCCATTCCTTAAGCAATAGGCACATTTGACTGCGGAGGTCATATGTAATATCCTGAGGTGCAGATATATGATATCCTCCCTTCTTAGGAACCTGGTAGCCGAAGTTTTGCTCATGATCCACTCCAGTGTTCCATTCAGCTTGAGCAGTATCAATGTGATAAAAAGCTCTGTTTGGCTTATTTTCAAAGCTTACATGATCAAATAGATGAAATTCAAATTCAGGGCCGATTATCATCTTATCGGCTATGCCAATCTCTCTCATATATTCCTCAGCTCTTAATGCAACATTGCGAGGATACTGATCAAAGGGTCTGTTATGAGGCTTATCAATAATGCAGACATCCCCTGTCATGCTGAGAGTTGGCACATCAACAAAAGGATCAATGGCTGCAGATGCAAGATTGGGTATAAAAACCATATCGCTTTTCTCTACAGGAGCATATCCGTAATTGGAACCATCAAAGCCTATACCATATTCCATGGTTCCTTCATCTAATCTCTCCGCAGGAATTGTTATATGACGCCATCTGCCATCCAAGTCTATCATCTTAAAATCTATCATTTTTATGCCTTTTTCTTTGCAGAAGCTTTGAGCTTCCTTTAATGTCTTAAACATATAAAAACCTCCTCTTACATATAATGTTTGTCAACTTATAATAAAGCAAAACACATGCCAAAAATTATACTAGTGAAATACCCATAAAAAAAGGTTTTTAGCATAAATAAATGGGATTAGCAAGATGATTTTCATCTCACAATCCCATTTATTTATGTCGTTTTATATTTTTATGATCTTGAGCCTCATTGAGTTGATTTAAATCTTAGGCAAATTATCTTATCCTGTAAACTATAGAAAGTATTGAAGGAATAAAATCAGCAACACTCCAGGTACACCCAGGAAACCTGCAACTAAAGCTGTTATGGGGTTAATTGCTATGTTTATACCGATAAATCCGCCGAAAACATTTAGAAAGAATAGTATGACCGCTCCTATAATGCCATTGATTATGAATTTGATTATTATTCTAATGGGCATCACCAACAACATGCCTATTATGTATATTGCACCTATGGCCAAAAACACGGCCAATATTGTAAAAATATCTATTTGGGGCATATTAAGCCTCCTCCTTTTACTGTAACTTGGCCAAAACTCAGCTACATAATATATATTTCTTTATATATAAAATATTACACAAAATTACAGTAAAAGAAAATATGAATTATAGATCTAGTTTTATTCCATATTGTTTTGCTTGTTTTATCATATAAACATATTTTGACTTTGCAGCTTCCATTTTGTAAATAGCGTGGTCAACCAAATCTTCTTCCACCACATTCTCAAAATAGTTTTGCGCATCATACCATTCCTGACGAGCCTTAGCAATAGCCGCAAAAAACTCCTCATAATTATTTTTCTTTTTTTTCCTTACTAATCTAGGTATTATATTTAAAAACTGTTTTACCTCTAAATTTGATGACAAAAAAATGCCTCCTCACATTTTTCTATTTATATATAGCATATCCATATTATAGAAAAATATTCAGAGGCCTTTGCTAAAAACCATTACAATATCTTTATTTTTAAATCAGTTACAGTTCCCCTATGCTCAATCAACATAATTATTCCATTCACTTACTTTATGTACATAGCTATATTTTAAAACTCAAAACTGCTTTTTCCAAAGCATCAGATTTTTCTTTTGCTGATTCTGCCAGTTTCATAACATTATAGGACATTTGTGCCACAATTGACGAATCCTCAGCTATATGAGAAGCTCCTCGAGCTCCTTCGTTTGAGGCATTGGCCATCTCATCAATCGCCTTGGTCATACTTTGTATGGAAGCCAAAAGTTCCTCAGAAGTAGCACTAAAATCAGATATGATATTGCTAATGGCAAATGAGCTTTGACTGTACTTCTCACTAGCTCCCGCAAGATGTTCATAATCTTTCAACACTCTATGATCAATAAACTCCAGAATCTCACCGGAACTTGAAGAAAGGTTATCCACAGCTTCTAATATCACCTTGGCAACTTCCTGTATCCTTGTAACTGTGCTCTTCGAACTTTCTGCCAGTTTACGGATTTCTTCAGCAACAACCGCGAAACCCTTTCCTGCTTCACCTGCTCTAGCCGCCTCAATAGCTGCATTAAGTGCAAGCAAGTTGGTTTGTGAAGTTATATCTAAAATCGCTTCGGATAGTTCATTGATTTGGTTTACAGCTTTTGATTGCTCAATGGCATTTTCCAGATCAAATTTGGTCCTTCCGTAGATCTCAAGGGTCTCCTCCTTAGATGTTGCTACCCTTTCTTTCATGTCCTGAGCCATATCATTCACATTGCTTGCTACTACAACTCCCTCTTGAGCTTTAGAGGCTATGGATTCTGCAGCTTTTTCAATTTCTGATGAGGTAGCATTCATTTCTTCTGTTGATGAAGCTATTTCCTCTGTTGATGCGGATAGTTCTTCTGTAGTGGCAGATATGGCCTCCATATTTCCATTGAGCTGTTCCATTTTATCATTAATACTAATAAGCGCTTCCCTTACATCCGATGATCCTTCTATAACATTTTTCAAAATACTTTTTATAGAATTTTGCATAGTATAAATCGAGTTTGCCAAAACACCGGTTTCATCTTTCATGTTAAGCAGCCTTTGAGGAATTTCATTAGTAAAATCTCCTGAGGCTACAACACTAATATAGTTAGAAGCCATCTTTATAGGTTTTGATATACTCGTGGCTATGAGCAATGTAATAGCCATAGCTACCACGAAAATGATAATAGATACAACAACTATCATCATTGCAAGATTGTCTACATGAGCCATAACTTCAGATTTTGGTGCTGTTATGGCTAATGACCATTTTGTACCTTCTACCGGTGCAAAGCCCATGTAGTTGGTTTGACCACGGAAAGTATATTCTCCAACACCTGCTTTTCCTTCTATCATCTGCTTTTCTAAATCAACCATGGATTGCCACTCAGGATCATCTTGAACATAATCAAAAGCATTAAACATGTTTAAAACATATTCACTATCATTAAAGGCTATCGTAGTACCTTTTTCATTTATCATGAATGCATATCCGCTTTCTCCAAAGCTTATGTCAGCAACAATATTGCTTAATTCATTTCCATCACGGGCTGCTACCAGAACTCCTATTATTGAATCATTATCTTTAATAGGAACACCGTAGCATATTATCACATTGTTGTTAATCTTGCTTACAATAGGATCTGATACGGTCCTTTCTCCTTTCATAGGGCCTTGAAAATGCACTCTGTCAGAAATATTGGCACTTTGTCCATCTGTATATATAATGTTTCCTTCTAAGTCTGCTATACCTATCCTTATATGACCGCTTCTTTTTGCTTCACCCTCCAATATTGCCAATTTTTCTTCCAGTGATAACTCATTGCTTTTTATTATATTATTTTCTGCCAATACCTCTAGAGCATTTAGCTGGGTTTCGACCCTTTCATGAACAACCTTGGCCGCCTCTTTCGCCAATTGAGATAAGGATTTGTCTATATTGTCCGATAATGCAGTAGTTGATGCTACATAAGATATGACTCCAAGCCCTAGGCAAACAAAAAATAATAATACACCGAATGTTAAGATTAATTTTGTTTTAATACTTGTTAGTTTCATTCTGCATACCTCCCGATAGTTATTAAAATTTTTGAGGCATTAAAACCAAGGAAGTTTTTATTCATAATTCGACAACATTTCCTTTTCGTGCCTATAATTCGACATTTTTTCCTTTTTCCTTCATGAATTTTCAAAAAAATGACCAAAGTTATTAAATTGAATTGCTATTATCACTTTACTCCCATTATAACCAGCATTTGCATGGCAAGAACATTTGAAAAAATCAAGGCAGATCACCAATGATCTGCCTTGATTTTTCACTATTGTCCTAACTTAGACATATTTAAATATTTTTCATACTTCTCTTTTGCATCCTTTTCTGCTTCCTTAAATAACATATCTGCCGTTTCAGGGAAGGTCTTTCTTAAGGATGTATACCTTATTTCTGAGTTTATGAAATCCATGAAGGATTCTGTCGGCTCCTTTGAATCCAATTGGAATGGATTCTTTCCTTCTTCCTTTAATCTTGGGTCAAATCTATATAAATGCCAGTATCCTGATTTTACCGCTCTTTCTTCTTGTCTTATGGTTGTTCCCATGCCGCTTCTTATTCCGTGATTGATGCATGGTGCATAGGCTATTATTAGTGATGGTCCATTGTAGCTTTCTGCTTCCTTGATGGCCTTGATGGCTTGATT
>NZ_FQZS01000013.1 GCF_900142105.1 Lutispora thermophila DSM 19022 | reverse complement strand
TTTACACTTAATTTGTCTACCATTATGTCATGCTTTTCTTGTTCTTGTATGTATTTCTTTATGGTTGCTTCATTTAACCCTACAGTACTTACATAGTAACTCTCTGTCCAAAAGTACCTATTTCCAAACTTATATTTTAAGTTTGCATGTTTATCAAATATCATTAGTGCACTCTTTCCTTTAAGATACCCCATAAAACTCGATACACTTATTTTTGGAGGTATGCCTAACATG
The DNA here is from genome assembly GCF_900142105.1 of Lutispora thermophila DSM 19022. GTDB lineage: Bacteria > Bacillota > Clostridia > Lutisporales > Lutisporaceae > Lutispora > Lutispora thermophila. Next base: position 118,160 of record NZ_FQZS01000013.1, on the reverse strand, counting down.
TGTACATGATCTGGCATAAGATGTCCTTCTATAATTTCTACTCCTTTATAACTACATAGCTGCTTTAAGATATCTCGTATACTTTCTCTGTTCTGTGGCGCACCCGCATAGCGGGTAGTTTATTGTTTCGCATGGCTCATTTCTCTCTCGAGAAACTCGCTTCATGCTCAACAGGCTAAAGCCCATAAAAAAAGCGATTACCATTTTTAATTACTGGTTAAAAATAGTAACCGCCTTTATAAAAATAATTTTTATCTTAAAACATAATATTTTCAATTGCTGGTGCGCGAGGCGGGAGTTGAACCCGCAAAACTACGAACCTGAATCGTATACGTATGCCAATTCCGTCACTCGCGCTAACGAAAATATTATATCATAGCATCTTTAAAAGTACAAATATTTTTTTGATAAAATATTGGTTTCTATATTTTATCTCATCTCATGAACTTTAAAATGTTAGCAGGAGTAAACTTCTTATATTTTTCCAAAGTAAAAATGCCATATATATTTTATTTCACCCATATATTCCTTTATATTTTTCTTCAGTTCCTTCTCAAAATCTTTAAGTTTCACAACTTCTTGGATTTCTATAGTTTTCCCGCCATATATTATTCCCTCTATTATTGATAGTATATGCTCACATTCTTTCCTGTCTATTTGCAGAATTAGGCACAAACTCATCAATAATTGCCTGAGGGTTTCACTTTCCTTCTTCTTTATACCTGATTTGCCTAATAACCATAATATATGCTTTATATATAAATAGGCAGATTCCTGAGATTCATTGAAATTTATGAACTTAATCATGTTAATTCTTATTAAGCCATATAGAACTCTTAATACAACTAGAAGAAATGCAATAACATAAGCAGTATGCTTTATACTAATGTCTATGCTTTTATTCACTTTTGACAAGTCAGTTCCTGTATATATATCATCCTCCAAAATGTCTTTTCTTCTGGTTGTGGTATTAATGATATTATCAGAAATAGATTTTAATGCATCTCCTTCCATATGCGGATTCTTGTGGATATCATCTATATTAACCTGTTCTAATATGTTTATCTCATCATAAGCAGGTGTAGGCTCAAATGTAACCCATCCATACTCACCAAGGTATGCTTCTACCCAAGCATGAGAATTACTATCCACCACATTGTAAGTTCTATAACCTTCTCCTTCTGTCTGAATCAGAAACCCTTCCACGTACCTGGCCGGTATCCCTGCCAACCTCAACATGACAACCATTGATGATGCAAAGTAAGTACAATAGCCTTCCTTGCCTTCGAACAAAAAATAATCAACAAATTCTTTTCCTTCGGGAATTGATTGAGGTTCTAAGGTATATTTATAATTGCTTCTTAAATAGTTTTGAATAGCTATAGCCTTATCATAAGCATCTGTTTTTGCTACTGTAAGATCATTTACTAGTCTTTTCGTCCTTTCTGATATGGTACTGGGCAGTCTAAGATATAATTTTTGCAAATTGTCATCAATATCTGGCTTTGCATTTCTCAGCATATGCTTCGAATAAAGAGGAATTTTTATATTAATTCTATAGCTTGTTCCATTGCCTATGGTTTTGGCCGAATACATTTCCAAATCATCATCTATGAATATTTTGCCATCATCCATATATGCCCCTACGGGGTACAGAGCATTAAAAATAGTGGATGAGACCAACCTTTCTGGCTTTACCTCTATGGTAATATCCCTAAACGTCACTTGCAATGGCAGATTCATGACTTTTTCTTCATCATACATCTTTGGTGACCTTTTAGATTTGCTCCAGTTAAATCCAGAATATTTATCATAGACACTTCCCCTTAGATAAAGATTACTCATCAGATCTCCTTTTATAGACAACATATTGCTGCCATCAAAGTTTACCGGACCACCCAACTTCTTATCCTTATATATATTCCTGCCTAAACTGAATCTAAAGCTATATCCGTAGTTTTCCTCTGACGCATTTTTCCATTCGGTAATAAAAGGAAAGGTTTGTACCATAAAATCGCTTAATGCATTAATTTTTAAGGGTCTTATATTAAAAGGAAACACGAACATAAACATCATGGCTAAACCTATAAGCAAAACAGCGCACCCAAGCCAACTTCTATAGAAGCTAATTGAGACAGATATGGATTTTCTCTTCCATTCTTCCTTCTTTTTGTCCCATAAGCTGTAAGAATGAAGCAATAATGATGAGAAAAGATAAATCATCAGGTATAAATGAGATTTTTCTACATATTTAAACCAAAAAAACGAAAAGAGTATGATGCCTATAGCAGTTATTATAAGCTTATTTATCCTTGAGAAAACCAGAATCCCCAGCACTCCCCCAGAAAAGATCATCATGATTGTCAAAAATGGTATTGCATAATCCTTTGAAAAGATAGCATAACCTGCAATATATGCAGGAAACCATTGCATAAACATGAGGCTGTCATTAAGAATTCGATTGAATATTAAGCTATGATAGTAATACATATATATGGATGTAACAATAAAAAGAAGTGTTCCCCACAGCAACGCTAAAGGATAATGATATATTAAGGTAATTATAATAATTAGCACAATATCATAAAATATGAGATGGTTTAGCTTTATACCAAATTCGAAGTAATCATCAATGCCCATGGATATGGCCAAAATCATTACAAACAATAAAAACCCTTTAAAAAAAATATCATTGAAATTTTTCTTATGCATATATATCCCTCACAAATATATGACCTTCATCATCCAGTGGAATTTGAATATAGCCTATATCCTCTGGAATAAATTTTCCCATCTCATCCGATATCATGTTTTCATCTTTTATTTCAAATATTACAAACTTGAATCCCTTTAACTTCATTTGGGAGGCCGTACTTATCAAATCTGTATCTACCTTTGGTGTAATAATTATTATTGTGACACCTGAATTCAACTTCTGAGATTCTTTATATATAATTTGTGATATATTTATGGTTCCTTCCGAATTAAGATTTGCCAATACATCCAAGTAGGTTTCCAATGTACCTGCTTCTTTATGAGATAGATTTATATATTCCTTTGCAGCAGCATAGAGATTTACACCAATAGCTTTTGACATGGCAAAGTTTATAAGAGAAGCAGCACATTCAGATGCTCTTTCCTCAATATCTTCCCTTCGGTCGCATAAATATTTGTCCTCATAGAGATCTAAAAAAAGATGCATATGAGTAGAAGCATTCATATCCAGGTTCTTAACATATAAATCTCCCTTATGTGCTGAAACCTTCCAGTGAATTTTCTTAAAGCTGTCTCCCTTTTGATATTTTCTGATGTCCTTTATGCTAGTAAAATCTTCAAAAGCGTTGTTTTTTTGCGATATGGTTCCAAAAATCTGATTGGCAGGTATGAACACATTTTCTATGGGATAGATTTTTGGATGTACTATCAAGGATATATCATATTTAATCTGCTTTCTCCAACTGAATATAAAGAATGGATCCCCATATATTACATCAATGGAACCTAAATCATATATGCCCTTATGCTTGCACGTAAAGCTTTTTGACAGCTTTATCTTTCCACCGGGAGATAAAGATATTACATTAAACTTTTCTTGCTCCCCTGTGAGCCTTTCAGGTATATTTGCATAAACCTCCATATATGGTATGGGAAACATGGAAGAATTATAAATTTCTATACTGTAATCTATATAATCCCCTGAAGTTACACTATCGCTCACTTTCCAGACAAGGCATTCCATAGACTTATATACCTTTTTCCCCATATAACTGCATAGCAACAATAGAAATAATATGAAGAAGAATATGCCGTAGAAAAAGGTACCTCCTATGAAAAGAGCAGAAAAAAATACCGATCCGAGAATTATGAATGCTCCCTTGTTTACCTTAAACATTTCTGCTCACCAGAGGTACTCGTATCGAGCTGATTATGGAGTAAATCACATCTTCAACGGTTCTCCCCTTCATTTTGGCTTCTGGCTTTAATATAATTCTGTGATTCAATATAACATCGGCCAGTTCCTTTACATCATCCGGCAACACATAGTTTCTATCTCTTATATAAGCCAAACCACGACATGCATTTAGCAAGGCAAGGCTTCCCCTGGGACTGCATCCCAGATAAACATCTTGATGTTTTCTTGTAGCTTGAACTATAGAAATGATATAATCCTTAACCGAATCTTCAACATATATTTTTTTTATTTCTTCCCTGATTTTTAACACGTCTTTATCTGTGATAATGCTTTCTATTTCATCTATTGGTTTGCCCTGAAGTTTAAGTATGCTTTTTTCTTCATTAAAATCCGGATATCCTATTTTGATGCGCATTGCAAAACGATCTAACTGGGCTTCAGGTAATGGAAATGTTCCTTCATATTCGATGGGGTTTTGAGTTGCCAGCACAACAAAGGGCTTCGGAAGATCGTAGGTGACTCCGTCAACAGTTATTTGGCCCTCTTGCATAGCTTCCAAAAGACTGGACTGGGTTTTTGGTGAACTTCGGTTTATTTCATCAGCTAGAATAATATTGGCCATTATGGGACCTTCTTTGAATTCAAATTCTCCCGTTCTGTTATTATAGACAGTTATGCCTGTTATATCAGAAGGGAGGAGGTCAGGAGTAAATTGGATCCTTTTGAAGCTGCAACCCAGAGACTTGGCCACAGCTTGAACTAAGGTCGTCTTTCCAACTCCTGGAACATCTTCTATAAGCACATGTCCTCCACTTAATACAGCTATGATTATTTTTTCAATAACTGTCTTTTTTCCGATAAAAGCTTTTTTTATATTTTCAACTAATTCTAAAGGAATGTTTTTGCAATAGTCCAAAAATTTCACCTCCAGTTTTATATAGCTACATAATAACTGGAATTTTCATAATATTCAATGAAATTTTTGTGAAATTCTGTTTAATTTTTCTTCACTAATTCCCTAACAGCATGCCATTGTTCCCTAGCTAGACCTTGTATTCTCATGTTTGAGTTTCGATCAGGATGACTCGTAACTCTGCTGAACCAATATACTGCTTCTTCATAGTTTCCCAATCTCCTTGATAGTTCTCCTATGAGATAAATCACAGTAAGCTCGTCCATGTTATTTGCAGGAAATCTTTCCTTATTGAAAGCTTCTATATAATTATCCAAAGCCATATTAAGAAAAGCCTTTTCGTTTTCCTCATTATTTATGTATCTGTACATCCAAGCAGTCTTTAAGGCCAAACCTGCAATATAACTGTTTTTAGCCTTAATCAAATTGGCAGTATATATGGCAATTTTATAACTGTCCAAAGCATCCTTGTGAGTCCTTATACCGCAAAAATTCCTCCCTATTTGCCTACCTACAAATGCTTCAGCCAATACTAACTTCTCTTTATTGTTTAGATTATCGAAGGCATTCTCTGTAGAAGCATAACCACAACTAGGACAAACAATTACTTCATAATAAATTGGGTTATAATTCTCATAATGCACACAAAAATCTTCATCTCTGTGTTCTACCCTTAAAGCACTTGTTTTAATTTTCGTTGTATTGAAGTTTATCATGCATATAGGGCAGGTGACTTCTTTTGTATAGTAAGCATTATTCATCTTATCATACTCCTTATCTTTCTCCATTATGTCAATTTTCTACTGTCTTAGCTTCCTCTTCGACACTTCTTGAAACAGGTTTTGTACCTACTCTGGTTACTCCATCCGAAGCTCGATATGTGTCTGTATAAAGAGGTTCAACTAAAACCTCCTTACCATTTTCCACAATTACTCTGTAGCTGCGCACAACATAACCAGGTATGGCTTTCTTTTCAACTATTCTTGTACCTACAGGAAGGCTGCTGTCTTCTATAATTTTAATCTTAGGCTCAATTTTCTTTAATATTTCTGTCTTTATCTTGATTTGCCTTCCTTTATTCTCATTCTTACCATAAATGCTGAATCTTACCTGGTTGCCCTTTACCTCACCATATATATATATAGGATACGGGGTGTTATTCATAAATTTAAAATCTATGTAATCACCAGATATGGTGGCATCCCTACCCATAGCTATATAACTGGAAGGCAAAGAATGGTTCTTCCTCTCCACAATCTTAAGATTAGCCAACAAAGCAGCATTATATAGGGTTGAGGATACCTGACATACACCTCCCCCTATGCCGTCTACATATTCATTGTTTATTATAACTTTTGCTGTTCTGTATCCATATTTGGCCAGCCTTGGACCTATAGTTTTGTTCAAAGAAAAAGTCTCTCCCGGACGAACCAAGACATCAGTGACACTTTTGGTTGCAAGCTTTATGTTATAGGTTCTTGACTCATTGGCCGAATTGAAACTGGTTGCATATTCTCCAAGCTTATCTGTTATGTTTGATAAATCTTCCCTTGTTATTTCTGCATTTATCACTTCCACTGGCAGTTCAATATCAGCTATGCTTTTCTTTTCAATGGCCTCAGAAACCATTTCAACAGCCTTTTCTTGATTCAGTTTGCTTCCAAGTTTTTCATCGGTGATTTGAAACTTCCCGGAAATAAGCCTTATTGTGGCATCAATGGGTTCCGAATCTATTTCTTTTGATATATCGCTTATGAGTTTAGCTATTTTTTGCTCATTATAGCTGAATCCAATGGGTATGTCTACTTTATTCATTCTTACCAATATTGAGTCAACATATCTTTTAAATATATTCCCTTGCCTAGTTATGCTGTATGCTTTAGCCAAAGCCTTTTCATAGTCATAGCTATAATCTATATCCTTATAATTTAATTGCCATGTTTTTTCACCATATTTTAATATCATATAGGCTTCGCTGAGATTATCATCAAAGGCATTTTTCAGCTCTATCGCTGCTTCTTCCATCGTTATTCTTCCCACATCATAACCATCTATGAAAACATTGGGGGCAATTTTATCTCCTGATAAGAATAGAACTGCAGAACCGACTATAAGTGCTATGACAAAAGAAATTAATCCGATTATGATTCCTTTGTAACCTTTAGCCATATACAAGCACCCCTTAAAACATTTCAAACTCTGCAATATATATATTCTATTCTCAATAAAAAAATTATACCTACTTAACTTTCATTTCTATCTTGTCCCCATTTTCAATTTTCTCATTTATTGAGGCAGCTCTGCCGTTAACAGTTATGTAAAATGAATCTTTTGATACTCTAAGATCTTCAAGTATTTCGCCTATAGTGTCAGAATAAGTTATGCTTATACTGTCCCCATCCATTATTTCATATCCATCCTGAATAGCTTCTCCGTTTACTTTTATATGCATTTTTAATTCATATTCCTTCCCATTTATGGTTACAACCTTTTTGGATATCCCTGCCATTGCCTCTTTTAAGGATATTTTAGGCATTTCTCCTCCATCTGCGCTTATTATCCTTATGATATCCCCATTTGACAATACTGAATTTATATTGCTCTGCACATCGTTAATAAATATTACGGCAGGTTCTCCCCCTTTTCCTTTCACTACTTGCTGCTTTCCATTTATGGTGAAATGCAGATCCTTCCCTTTAGAACCTATTAACAACCTTGGATTAAATCCAATGAATACAAGCACATCAGCAACGGTAATCCTACCTGTATTTAAAAGCTTTACAGGTCTATCATTGATAACTACATGTATAAAGTCGTTCTTCTTTATTTTATTGGCAGATACTCCAATACCAATGGGTGTTATAAATTCAGGGCCCCATATCTTTTTGGAATCAAAAATAACTCCCTTTATTATATCGGTTTTTCTTACACCCACCCTGTCCTTTTGAAGTCCTAAATTTTCTGCAATATAATCTGCCAGCTTTGGGGTACAACTCCCTCCTCCGATAAGGAAAACAGCGCTAGGTGCCTTGCCATTATATTCAATTATTTTACTGCATATTTGCTCTGACAAATCTCTTACAGCAGGTTCTATAGCTTTAATTATCTCTTCCGCCTCAACTTGATGCTTAATGCCCATTATATCCTTAAACTTTATACTTTTCTTTTTTGATAAGCTAAGCTTTACCTTCTCTGCGGTATTGAAATCCAGCAAAAAGCTTTCAGCTATTTTCTCTGTAATCTCATCTCCCGCAATAGGAACCATTGCAAATGCAAATATGGTTCCATCCTTCGTCAAGGCAATATCCGATGTTCCGGCTCCTATATCTACCAAAGCTATGTTAAGAAGCCTGATATTATCCTGTATGGCAACATCCATAGCAGCTATAGGCTCCAGAGTCATATTATATACAGTCAGACCAGCCTGCTTTATAACTGTCTGGAGACTGTCTACTACAGTTTTGGGCAAGAAGGTGGCTATAACTTCCACACCCATACTCTTCCCTCGTTGTCCTTCCAGATTTCCTATAACAGAGTGATTTAGAAAATAATTTGTGACAGCATAACCTACGCAATAATATTCTTCATTTTCAACGCTATCCAACTCTTTCATCTCTTTTTGAGCCTTTTGAATTGCTTCGATTTCAAGACTTGCTATCATATCCCCATCGATGTATGCAAGGGAATCAATATCTCGTTCAACCCCTACTTTACATGTTCTAAGGCTTCTTCCTGCAGCGGCTATAGAAACCTTCTCCAGCTTAGCACCCAATCTTGCTTCCAGCTTTTTCTTGACATTTTTCACTGCTTCAGTTACAAGACTGATATCATGCACTTGTCCATCTAACATAGCCCTTTTTTTATGTTCTTCAACCTCAAAATCAAGTATTTCAAATACATCACCGTGAAAAACTCCAACTATTGCTACCACTGTCCTTGTACCAATATCCAGAGAAAAAAACAATTCTTCTTTTCCCATACAATCACCTTAATTATATTAAAATTGATGCTGTCTTTTTTTAACGTCAGTGGAAGTCCCCCCTGCATGTTCATTGTGTAAAAAAACATGCTCTATTATATAATAAATCATAATTAAACTATATTTCTATAAAAAATTTCATAATCCTTCTATTTTCGACTAATGCTATTGAAATCAATACATATCTCTATCAACCAAATAAATGGCATTTCAAAGCTTAAAATAAATTCTACAATTTGCATGTTTTAATTACATAAAAAAAACGCAAGCTAAATATTGAACAAATCAGATTTAAATCTGAAAGGAAGTGATTTTTATGCTCCAAAAAAGACGCAACACAATGCGAATGGGTGCCATGGGAGCCATCGGCGGCTTAGTATTGCTGCCCATGTTTAATGGAAGAATAAGAAAAAAACTATCCAGAACCGGTAGAAATGCCTTCTTTAGAATCAAAGATACAATACAAGACATGATAGACATGAGAAAGTAATATACAAAACTCAGGCGCCCAATAGGCCTGAGTTTTCTTCAGTCTTTATCAAATTGGCTTATAAATTCGCTTTTTAATGCTCCCATAAGGATCTCATCATAGAATTTTCCATCAATATACGCTGATTTTCTAGTCCTTCCTTCATATTTAAATCCGCATTTCAAATAACATCTTGAAGCTCTCTCATTATACTCATAAAGCTTCAATGATACTCTGAATATGTCCAGCTCATAAAATGCATACCTCAGCAAGGCTTTTATTGCATCCTCACCATAGCCCTTTCCCCAATAATCCCTGTCTCCTATTCGTATGCCAAGTTTACAGCTTTGGTCTGTTTCATTGAAATCATATAACTGTATAGTGCCTATAGGTTTCCCTCCATCTATTGTTTCAATAATGAGGTTCATAGGATCATATCCAAAACCTTTCAAAAGATTCATCCTCAATTGAGCTGTTCCAATCTTCCCTTCTGTCCATCCTGCCAATTTATTAAGTTCTTTATCATTGTACCAATTATGAAGATAAAATAAATCCTTCTCACAGCCTTGCCTTAGTATTACTTTGTTTCCCCTTAGATACTTCTCCACCGAACGCTTCTTAACTATCTGAACAGAAGATAAAAGGGCAGGCACAAACTTGAGAAGCTTATATGGTTTAGATGCATATAGGCTTTTATTATTCATTACATCATCAAAGATAGATTTTTGCACTTTAAATCTCACGCTTACCTTGTTGTCTAAGCCTTCTTTTACTATGTTTCCCTCATTGGTATTATAAATGGTATAGTTTCCTATAATTACATCGTTTTCAACAATGGACAGCCCGAAGTTACCAGAAGAATGAAACAGTATATTGGAAATGAACAGCTTAAAAACCGGATAGCGTTTAAAAAAAATATAGTATAGATGAGAAATTTCATCTGCAAAGGTTTTAATATAATTTGACCTCAAGGCACTCATTATAATACGCTCCCTTAAAAATACGATTAATTAAGCATAATTATATCACATTTTAAATTTTTTTACATTACTAGCGTACATAATTCTTCAGTGTCCCTACTTTCTCTATTCTCACCTCTACTATATCACCACTATTGAGTCGACCTACGCCTGAAGGAGTGCCTGTAGCAATTACATCTCCAGGATATAGTGTCATTATTTTGCTTATAAAGCTTACCATCTCACCTACATTGAATATGAAATCCGATGTGTTGGATTTTTGCCTGGCTTCTCCGTTCAACAACAGCTCTATATCCAGATTATCATAATTCAAATCAGTAACAATGCTTGGACCAAAGGGTGCAAAGGTATCAAAGGATTTTGCCCTAGTCCATTGTCCATCTTTTTTTTGCAGATCTCTGGCAGTCACATCATTGAAACATGTTGCACCTAATATATAATTATATGCTTCTTCAGGTTTAATGTTCTTACCCGTTTTTCCTATTACCAGGCCTAACTCAGCCTCAAATTCAACTTGTTTTGACATTTCAGGCCTAATTATTTCTCCTCCATGGGCCAATGCAGACGTAGGTGGTTTTAGGAACAATACAGGTTCTTCAGGGAGCGGCATGTTCATTTCCTTGGCATGGGATCTGTAGTTTAAACCTACACATATTATTTTGGAAGGCATGCAAGGGGTCAGAAAATCTATCTCAGAAACATCATAGAAAGAATCTGTCACCTCAAAACTCTCGAATATATCACCATGTATGACATTTACTGTGTTCCCCTCCAATGAACCATATGACACAAAATCATCTTTCATGAATCTTATAAAGTTCATAATGCATTTCCTCCCTATATACTTGTTGCTGTCTCCAACAATATTTCCGGCAACATCAGTGCAGTATCCTTATATTGCTTATGATCATCTTCTCCTATTCCTTCAAAAAGGCTTCTCTGCCTCAATGGCAAATCGCTTATGGTAATAAGTGCAGCAGCGTTGCGCCCAATGGCTTGAGATGCTGTAAATACTGCCGATACTTCCATTTCAACGGCATCGCAGCCTCTTTTTATCATAAAATCAAAGCTTCTCTTATTTTCTCCCAGTATGGAGTCGATTGAAAAAACTCTGCCTCTATGTGCTGATACTCCCAAAGAATGAGCTGCTATTACAGCTTTTTGGAATATAACATTGGCCAAATCACTGCTCCCTGATACTACATTGCCAAAACAATCTCTGCATATGTCATCAGAATGATATCTGGAAAAGCCTTCGCCTATGACCGCATCATTGCATACTAAAATATCGCCAAAGTTCAACTTATCGTTTATCGCTCCTGCAGAGCCTGAGAAAAGTATATTCTGGCACTCTGAATATCCTAATGCCATTACACAATCTCCGGTCATGGGAGCACCTATACCGCTGCTAATAGCAGTTACTGATTTTCCCTTATATAACATAGTTACTCCCTTGTACCATCCTTTGAACTCTTTGATTATTCTTTCTGCCCTCTCCATAAAACCGGATAAAGGCCATATGGGACTAATGATTACACTCTTTGCGATATCATTTATAGAACATCCAAAGTGCTTTTCTATCATTACTTCTTTTTTTATGCTCTCATACATGAGCATCCCCCCCCCGCTTCTAATTATAGCAGAGATTCGCATAATACACTATAAATGATTAATCCCTGGCAATTAGTCCTTCCTAAACTCTCTTATAAACAGCGGAGGAATTGCTACAAGAACAATTAAAATACCAACAAACTTAAAAGTGGTAAGCACATTTATACCGTATGACATTATACCTGATACGGCATAACCTAAGGGCAGTCCTAGTAATGATAAAGTTGAGGCTGTGGAAGATACTCTTCCCATTTTATCTAAAGGTGTTGATTCCTGCATAAGAGTCATTGCACTGCCACTTATGACAGGTATAAAAGCTCCTGCAACAACTGCTGCAACACAAGCCAACTGCAAATTGTCAATAAATCCAAATAACATCATTCCTGCACCTAGTCCTATAAAACCAGTTATCACTAACGTACTCTTTTTAAACTTATGTCCGATTTGTCCTATAATAAGGGAACCTGCTACCATTCCAATGGTAAATGACATCAGTATTAAGCTCATGCCCCTCTCTCCTGCCATGAGTATTTTATCTGAATATTCGGGCATAAGCACATTAAAGGGAGCCAACACCAGATTAACCAGACATACCATTGTCAAAGATACCAATAACACCACATTGCTCTTTATGACAGTTAATCCCTCAGTAAATTCACAATAAAATTGCTTAACATTTAAAGGAGTATTCCTATTGCTTGATACTTCTAATTTGGCAATTATTGCTGTAAATGAGGATATGAAAAATGTTACAGAATCTATCAATATTGCTACTCCTATGCCTAAATAGCCCATAACAATAGCTGCAACGGCGGTACCAGCTATTTCTGCCACCGATGATGAAGCTTGCCTCAAGGAGTTAGCAGTAAGATAATGTTTTTTATCAACCAAAATCTGCATAGCTGATGCTTTGGCAGGACTTGAGAAAATCTCACAACATGAATTTACAAATGTGAATACATACAAATGCCATAGCCTAATCATGCCACTTATATAGAGGAATGCCATCATAGCTGTGCTAATACCTCTCAGTAAGTCAGTTATAATCATAACTTTTTTCTTATCCATCCTGTCAACTAAAACTCCTGCCATCATGCCAAAAATCACTGCAGGTGTTGCATTAACCGCCATAACGGTGCCCATCATTAAAGTAGAACCAGTCATCTCATAAACCATCCAAAGAAATGCTATACTGTCTATAGCATCACCAAATCTGGATATTGTATTGCCCACCCATATTTTAATAAAATCTTTGTACTTCAGCAGCGCTTTATATCCCTTTTCTTCTGCCTTAACCACATTCAATTCCATAATATAACCTCCATATCTCAATCATATTTCTTATACAATCCGATTATGTAGGTATAAGCTTCTGTATTCTTTCTCTTACAGCTCCTTTCTATTAGCTCTTCTAATTTTTTCTTCAGTTCATCAACCTCTTCAGAAGTCAGATAAAGTATTCCATAATTTAATATCTCTTTGTCGTCATCACGCCTTTTGCTAATATACTTTTTAAAATCCTCTGATGCATTTGTAAACATAGTTTCCTTTAAGTTTTCTATATGATCCTTCCAACCATCTTCTTTGGCAACTATCTTCTCCACCCTGAATCTTTCTGCAGTGGGATAATAGTATTTTTCAACTATGCCTGCTTTTTCTTTTCTGTCTACTATTTCCAAAACACCTATTCTCTCTAACTCCTTAACGTGATAATGCACCTTAGAAGGAACTTCTCCAAGTCTATCTGCAAGCTGTTTAACGGTTAAAGGCTCTTCGTCCAATGCAAAAAGTATTTTCATCCTAAAAGGATCTGTAAATACCTTTATGTCTTCCAATGAAGTAAGTACTTTTTCCTTTTCCATAGCTTCCTCCAAACTAAATTTAATGTTTCATGCATTTTTATCATTAAAATTTATTTTATCGTTAAATCTAATTATATTATATATCAAGGGATAATTTTGTCAATAAGAAAGGCTTATGCGGAAAATGTAAATTAAAAATTTATACATTCCTAGCATTATAAGAAAAGGCTTGTAACAATTACAAGCCTTTCAATGCATCATCTATCAGTTTTGAAAATTCTTCTGTTGAGCGAGCCCCTGCTATAACTTCCCCTATCAACTCCCCTTTGCTGTTGACTAACAATGTAGTAGGTACATACATAATCTGCTCCAGGAAACCTTCTATTAAACTCTCTGTAGTTATTATGTTCCTATATTTACCTCCCTTTAACTCCAGTATTTTCTTAGCAGCATCAACTTCATTATCTGCCAGAATAGCTAAAACTCTGACGCCTTTATCTTTATACTTTTCTTCTATTTCCTGCAACACAGGAATTTCTTCTATACACGAGGGACATGTTGTAGTCCATACATTAACAACTGTTAACATATTATCAGCAAAAAACTTGTTTGTTATTTCATTGCCGTCAAAATCCATGGATTGAAAATCAGGTATCCTGTATGCAGCATCTTTCGAAGAAGTGCTTTCATCAATACTTCCTTTGTTATCATTGTTAGAGTCTTCTTGAGATTCCGGCTTTGAAGTTTCCACACCTTCTTCAGCCGTTTCATTACTTTCTTGGAGATTTTCTTCCGGCTTTTGTGTTTCTTGCGTTTGCTTTGGCTCCTCTAGTTGTGCTTTACTTCCACATGCTGAGATACTAATGGCAATTATCAGCACCAGAGCCAGCATCCAAAACTTTTTCATGATTAAATCTTCCTTTCTTATGAGTTATAAAACATGACTTGACAGCATTTGTAGGACACTTTCCTATACATTTGCCGCATCTTATACACTCAGGGCTGTTAGCATTCTCATAAACTTTGATGCCAACTGGACAGTTTTTGTTGCACTCATTGCATTTTGTACACTTAGTTTTATCAACATTCATCCTATAAAAGCTTACAGAGTTAAATAGTGAGTACATGGCACCTAAAGGACATACAGCCCGACAAAATGGTCTGGACATCAGCATTGAAAATATTATGGTCGCTATTAAAAGTCCAAGCTTCCAGTAAAACAATATGCCTATAGCCTCTCGCAAAGCAGCATTTTTAATTACAAGAGGTATGCCTGCCTCCAATGTACCTGCAGGACATATATATTTGCAAAAATAGGGCAGCCCTACTCCTACTTCATTTGTTAAAAATGCTGGAAGCAACAACACAAACACCAAAAGGAAAAAGTATTTAAATTTACTTAGGAGTTTTGGCAACTTAAACTTCTTAGAAGGAATCTTATATAAAATCTCCTGAAAGAATCCAAAGGGGCATAACCATCCACATACAAGCCTTCCCCCTAGTGTGCCTATAAGCATTAAGAATCCTATTACATAAAGAGAAACCTGATGCTTAAATCCTGCTGCCACAGACTGGAGCGAACCTATTGGACAAGAAGTATAGGCACCTGGACAGGAATAGCAATTAAGGCCGGGAAAACAAACAGATTTCAACTTTCCTCTATATATAGTTCCTTTTGCAAAACCTTCTATGTACCCATTGCCAATAATGGTGGATGCTAATTGAACAACTCTTCTATTTATACTAGCCAATTCCCATGCACTCCAAACAGATATTTATTGCCTTCTGCAGGACTTCTGCCACTTCTCCCCTGTAAACCCCCATTGCGATTAATGCAAATGACATGAGCAATAACAAGTACTTAACCTTTTCATTCATAATGTTAACCTCCGAAATAAAGGATACTAAATATTATTAACATTATACCAAATATATACGGAATGCCAATGATTTTTAAGATGTATAAACAAAGGCTGAAGCTTATAAAATACAGACTTCAGCCTTTCAGATCACTATGAATAAATTTTGTCTCTTATTCTTCTATGCAACAGCACTGCTTTTTAGTTTATCAATGGCAACCTTAAACTGAGGAATAAGTGATATAACTAAGCAAATTGCTGTTTCCACACCAATGAGCAAAAAGTTTACGGTAAATGAATACCATATGGGGTTCATACCCTCCGGTGCATATACTCCAAAGAATATGAAACCGGATATAAAATGTGCCAGAAATCTCCCAAAGCCACCTAAAACAACACTGATGGGAAAGTGCTTTCTGTCCAAGCCGGCCAATCCCATAGCTGCAAAGGCTATAGGATAATCAAGAAGCACTTGCGCCCAATGAACCACATAAGGATCTTGAATAAACTGAAGAAATCCATAGGCTATGCCTGCAATAATACCTGCCTTAACTCCAAATATATAGGCAAATATAAACATAGGCAACATGCTTCCAGGGGTTATAGACCCACCTTGAGGCCAACGATAAAGCCTGATATAGGATAGTACAAAGGACATGGCTATACATAACCCACCGTACACAAGAATTTTAGTGTTGGTTTTTTTCTTTTTTGACGTATAAGCTAAAAAAAGTGAGATTACAACAATAGCCATTAAAATGAGAATTGTAGTTTCTTTCAACTCTTTAAGCTTACCAAACATTTGGGTAAAATAATCCATTATAATACCTCCTTAATTAGTATGCCCTAGGAGGAGACGATTAAATATAAAAACCGCAACAAGCGTTGCGGTCATGATAAATCACTTAACCGAAACCGCTTCCCTTCGTTAGGATTAACTACACAGGTTCCAAGGGTCTGTGGCTTAAACCACACTCTCAGCAAAAGCTCCCCTAGCGGACATAGTCTATTAAATTTCAAATATAATATACTATTTATTTATATAAGTGTCAAGGTTATTTCGAATATTACCTCAAGTACTTTATATCCCTATACTCTATTCCCTCTATCTCAAACAATTTTCTCTGAACATCAAGTCCTCCTGAATAGTTGGATATCATTCTTCCCGTCCTGATTACCCTGTGACATGGAACAATTATTGGAACTGGATTAGCTTTGTTTGCTGTTCCTACAGCACGGCTGTATTTCTTTCCTCCTAAAGATTCTGCAATCTCAGCATAGGTGCGAAGCTCACCATAAGGTATTTTCAAAAGCTCATTCCATACCTTTTTCTGAAACTCGGTACCCTGCAAATCCAATTTAACAGTAAATGTCTTCAGCCTGCCTTCAAAATACTCTTCAAGTTCCTTTTTGGCCTGGATTATATATTCATCTTCTTTTTCTTCACATTCACATGGAGACTCTTCATCTTTATTAAAATTCATTGCCATTAAACCTTTTCCCGATGATTTCAAACATATTCTTCCTATAGGAGAATCCATGCAGGATGTATACATAAACAAAACCTCCCTATACGTAAGTGCCGACATCCTCATGATGTCGGCACTTATTCGATTGATACTATAAAGATTTTATCACATAAAATCTTGTTTTGCCAGTATGCCGGTTTTAAAGCTTAAATTGCTGCTTTATTCAATATATAAATTATAGAAAAACCCTTTTTATTAACCTCACTTACGCCTAATTATAACCAAATAATCACAATCTATCATATATCTTCTCCTCTTTACCTAAACACTATCATCACTGGCTATGTTTTTATGTAAATTCTTCCTTAAAAGAACAACGAAATTAAGGATAACGGATATGACAGAGACTATAGTAAATGACATTCCTGGGCCAAAATATTCATAAAAAATAGGTGAAATAGCTATTCCTAATAATGCACCAAATACAATTAATATTTTATAAAACGAAAATATCCTACCTAACAACTCCTTTGGTATATTTTCCTGTATAACAGTATTTGAGTAAACACCTTGAATACTTTGCAAAAGTCCGTATAAAACTAAAATTACCAGTGTAATTATAGGTGAACCGGAAAATCCGAAAACAATATATGAAATGCTGATTAGTGTTGATGAAATAATAAATATGTTTACTTTTTCATATTTTTTTAAAACTTTAAGAGAGATAGGAACGGCTAAGCTCCCTATTGCCAAAGCATAATCAAAATATATAATCCCTTCCGGTCCAAGCTTAAGCAAGTTATCTGAAACAGCTACTTTAAACACTTCGTAAAATCTTCCCAGCATGCCGTAGAAGAACATTATAATAAAAATTATTTTAACATTTGAACACTCGGACAATAATTTAAATCCTTCTATACCGGACTTTATTAGTCCTGTTCTCTTCTCCGTACTGTTATATGATTTTTCATAGTTTATAAGTAAAAACAATATGCTTGCAATTAGAAAACTTACAGCGTTTATTATAAATAGGACATTTGCTCCATAATATGTATATATTATTCCGGATAATGCCGGAGATAAGAATAATATGATAGTCTGCAAAACTGAAAAAATTGAATTAGCATTAGCTAAATCATCTTTTTCTACAATTTCCGGTAACATTGCATTTTCAGCGCATTGATCTACATCATTAAGTGATTGCAATAAGAAGGCCAAAAAATAGCTTAACCAAAGATTATCTTTATTTGTTAATACAAACAAAAATGCAATGGGAATACTCAATGCATTTGTAAACACAATAATTTTCTTTCTATCATACTTATCCGTAATTATTCCGCCTAAATATTGCATTGGTATTCTTAAAATACCTCTAAATAACCACATAATGGCCACAGAACCTACTGAGTTTGTTTGGCTATAAAGATAAATGGTTATAGCTATGTTATATAAATAATCACCAATTCCCGAAATAAACCCCCCCATACATAGCAAGGATAGATTTCTGTTTCTTATCAAGTCTCTATACATTTTTACCTCCATATAATATTAAATAATTTCAAATCTGTTAACTTTTATATAAGCTTGGTTTAGAATAGCCTTATATTTTTGAACAAAATTTTTCTCCGAATCACTGATAAGAATATTAGTGTTATTTATCGAAAGACCTGCTTTACATACTTTCAATATCCAATTATCAATAGATGTACTTCGATAGCTATAATCATTTTCAATATTATTAATATCTAAGATAATATTATCAGGTATAGGAATTTTATATTTATACTTATTATTTGCATTTGATAATAACTGTTTAGGAACAATCATTAAATCCAATTTTTACCAAGTATTTCACTTATTTTAACAAGAAAACTAGTGAAAGTTAATATTTCAGATTGTGCAACATTATATGTCTTATTAAATGCTTTTTCGTTTAGTAAAATCTGAGAACATAAATCTGCAATATCATCATTATATACGCATCTTACAAGAAAATTTTCCATTATATGCTCATCAGATATTACTATAGAAAATCCATTTTTAATTCTGCTAATATACCAATTAAAATGACCATGTTTATCATTTTCTGAATATACTTTTGAAGGTCTAATTATTGTATAATAAAATGCATTTTCTTGATACAATTCTGTCATAATCATATATTCACATTTCATTTTTTCTATAGCATATATTTCATTCTTACTTGCTGAAAGTAAATCAAATTCCTTTATCTTATTTTCTATGTATTTCTTATCAACAAAATCTTCCTTTAGCAATAATCCTTTTTGAAAAAAGCTATATACCTGAAAACTACTAAAAAATACGTATTGTTTTATTTTCCCCTTAAAACATCTTTTAATTGATTTAATATCCTCAATTGTAAATGCTACTAAATCAATAACTACGTCATAATTTTTATCTTTAAACGTATCATAAAATTTAATATGATCATGTCTATCTATTTTAATATGTTTAATTTTGTTGCTACTGGTCATAACTTTTGATATTCCTCTACTAGCAATGTCTATATCCCACCCATTAGATAATAATTTATTCGCAATTACTGATCCAATTGTGCCTGTTCCTCCCAAAATTAAAGCCTTCACATAACCACTTCTATACTCTTTTCTATATCACTAATATTAAATAAACATCCTAGAACAATAACCCATAATCTAAAAATACTTAAATCATAATTTGATGTATCTAAATATTCTGATGCTGTATGAGTTCTTCCACCTATACCTATTCCAATTGCAATTGCATCAATATTACAGCTTAATAAGTAATCAAGCTCAGAATTAACTACTACACTTTTGCAAGTTAAGCCAAGTCCATTGTTAACTTTATGTACTAACTTTAGTAAAGTAATTGATTCTGATAATAAATACTTTTTCCTTTCATCTATAATCTTAAAAAAAATAATATAATTTAAATCTATGCTAAAATAATTATTAATTTTTTCAATTTCTTCCTTTATAATCTTTAAACTATTGTTAGTTCTAATTTCAAATTGAGTATATGAAAATTCAGGTATAACATTTATCGGTGAATTAACATATAATCTATTTACATTCAATGAAATATTCTTTTCTAATTCTAATAATTTACTTTTTAGCAATACAATATATTGGCAAAGATGCACACTTACATCTCTTTCTATTATATTGTTTTTACTATGACCACTTTCATCTGATACTAATAGACAACACCTGAGTAAATTTAAATTTTCATAACATATATATGGATACTCTCCATCTACTACTATTGCTATGTCTGGGTGAATTTGCTTTACAACATTTTTTATACCCTTCAAACATCCTAAGCCTTCCTCTTTAGTTGTAATTGCAAAATATACTTCTCCCACAAAACTTACTTGTAAGTTTATCATTAAGTTACTAATATAAATTAATGCTATTATTCCAGAACAGTTATCAAAAATACCAGTTCAAAATATAAAATTAAATCCTCTTCTTATATTTTTATTAATGCATATTTCATCCGCATGTGCAGAAAGTAGAACTTTCACACCATTTTCTCTACCTTCAATTTTCCATAATAAGTTTCCCTCTCCATCTATATATGCATTTTTAATTCCAATTTCATTTATTATTCTTTTAATATACATACATCTTTTATTCTCTAAAAACGTTAGTGCAGGAATCTTACATACTTCAATTAAATCATTTATCATGTTATCCTTATTATTCTTTAAAAAAAGAAGTGAATTTTTTAATATATCAATTATATTTGAACTCATATTACATAATCCTCATTAAAAAATCTATTATATATAAGAAACTGTTCAAGCATCTTCTTATAGTTAACTAATATTTCCTTATTATGCTCAAAAGTATAATAAGGTGTATCCTTATAATTTATCCAGTAATCATCGCTTATTAGTCCATCATTCAACAATTTCTCATACATATCTGTTTTAGGATATATCTTTGCTATGTTTACACTTCAAGCATGTGGTCTTATAATTGATAATAATTCAATTGTCTCCTTAATTGATAACTCATTTTCACCTGGATTCCCGACCATAAGTGATACTCTAGTTTTAATTCCACATTTCTTTGTAATTTCAAATGTTTTTATGATTTGATCATAATCTATATTTTTATTTATATTCTTAAGAATAGTTTTACTTCCAGATTCTACTCCATAACTTATCAATACGCATCATGCAGCACTCATAAATCGCAATAATTCTTTATCTACCAGATCTACTCTTGTTATGCATCCCTACTTTATATCAACCTTATTATTTATTAATAAAGTACAAAACTTAATTATTCTTTGTCTATTTATAGTAAAAATATCATCCCAGATAAAAATAAAGTTTCTTTTTTTTCATTTTTGAAAAATATTATTTCATTAACTACATCATTGATGTTTCTACTTCTATATCTCCTATTCCAAAATTTTTGTATTGAACAATAGCTACAGGAAAATGAACATCATCTAGAAGTAATAATACTTGCACCTCTAATTTCTTCATCAGCTTCGATAGGGTATATACCAAATGAGTTAAAATATTTTTTATAAAAGTCATATTGATCAAAATCAACCACATTCCATTCTGGCCAAGGAATACTATCTAAATCAGAAATGAGTTCTCTCGAAGCTGTCTTAATAATATTACTGCAATGCTTAAATACAATACCGTTTACCTTATTCAAATCTTCATTATCCTTTAATGCTTTAACAACTTCACAAATAGTTATCTCACCTTCACCATCAATGATTATATCAACTTTATAGTTTTTTAATATTTGAGTAGCCATAAATGAAACATGAACTCCTCCTAAAATTATCTTTGATTCTGGAATTAACTCTTTTATTTTATCCACTATTCCTATAGTTGAATTTCGCTGCTCTGTAAAACAGCTTATACCAAAAATATTAGCTTCTTTTTTTATTAAAATATCATTAAATCTCTCATAACAGCTATTAATATTTAAGTCTAAAAACTCAACATCTATCTTCTTACTCTTTAAAGCAGATACTAAATATAGTAATCCTAATGGTGGCAAAATTCCTAAGTTATTATTCTCCTCATTTGGTGGATTAATTAAAACTATGTCCATATTTATATCTCCTTATAAAATTATTAAATTACCTTACCCCGATAAAATAGACACAAAGAATGGCTAGATTTCTCTTTTTTCTTTGTATCTATTCAATTTTCAATTAAACTATAACAAACGACCTTTCAAAATCTGCTGGAGATTTGTATCCAAGTCTTGAGTGAAGTCGTATGCGGTTATAAAAAACTTATATATAATCAAATACTGCTAAACGAGCTTCTGCTCTTGTTTTAAACCTTGTTAAGTAAATAAGTTCAGTCTTTAATGTGCCAAAGAAGGATTCCATACAAGCGTTGTCATAACAGTTTACTTTGCGGCTCATGCTCGATATAAAACCATGCTTCTTTAGAAGTTCTTGATATTCATAGCTTGCATACTGAGTACCTCGATCAGAATGATGGATTATTCCTACAGGAGGATTATATCTTCCAATAGCCTGTTTTAAAGCATTTATAACAAGTTCTTTAGTCATTGTGCTATCCATAGCCCAGCCAACAACCTTACGATTAAATAGGTCAACAACTGCAGCAAGATAAAGCCAGCCTTCATCTGTTGGTATATATGTTATATCTGCTACCCAAGCCTGGTTAGGTGATGTCGGATTAAAGTTTCTATTTAGAATGTTATCATCAACTGGATAATTATGCTTTGAGTTAGTAGTAGCCTTGAACTTTCTCTTTGTCTTTGGACTTATATTATTTTCTTTCATCAAACGGGCTACGCGGTTTTTGATGCATGAGATACCTTGACTCTTAAGAGCATAAGTAATCCTTGGGCTTCCATAAGTTTGGCGAGATTGGTTGAATACTTTCTTGATTCTCTCTACCAACTCCTCGTTTAATTGCTTACGGTTGCTCTTTGGACGTTTAAGCCATGCATAATAGCCGCTCCTTGAAACTTCAAGCACTTGGCACATCTTCTCCACCCGAAACATGGAGCGGTATTTGTAGATAAAGGAATAGGCTACTTCTGGTGTTTTGCGAAGATGGCCGTGGCTTTTTTTAGTATGGCATTTTCCTCCTCAAGGTCAGCAATGCGTTTTTTAAGTTGTCTTATTTCCTCATCTTGAGGTTTTAAGTTACCACTGCCAGGGAAGGCATCGTCACTATGTATTTTGTATTCTTTTATCCATTTGCGAACTGTATTCTCATGAATATCAAGTTCTTTTGCTACACTTGAAGCACTCCGTCTTGTTCTAAAACTAGACGAACAGCTTCAATCTTAAAATTTTTATCAAAGCGTTTCATTGATGGACACCTCCATATATTATGGTTTTATTATACCAACCATTCTCTGTGTCCATCAAATCGGGGTAACTTCAAAGCTTACTATTGCACTAAAAAAGTACAAGAACCTCATCATAAACAAAAAAAAGGTATATCGTCTCTGTAAAGAACTCGACATATTAAGGTCACAACGAATAATAAAACCAAAGCATCCTAAAAAGACAGCAAGAAACAAAACAGTAACAGGTTCTAATCAGTTATGGCAGCTAAATATTAAATATGGATGCATTGTTGGAGAGGATAGATTTTTCTTCGTATTATCGTATATAGATGTATTTGATCGCAGTATAGTATATTACCATATGGGTTTTCCTGTACTGCTGATGATGCCGTTAACACATTGAAAAGATCTCTATGTCACAGGAATTTATATGATAAGGACAAAAATCTAGTAATACGTTCAAGACAATGGTTCTCAGTTTATCAGTAATATATTCCATGATGCTTGTATAGAGTATAAAGTAGAACATAAGAAGATACCATTTAAGAGTCCTAATATGACAGCTTATATAGAATCGTATGAAAGCATCCTTGAAAGAGAATGTTTCTATGTTTATGAATTTCGCACATATGCTGAAACATATGAGGAGGTAGCTAGGTTTTTAAAATTCTATAACAGCAAAAGGATCAATGGAAGTATTCATTGGTTATCACCAGAGGAATATCATCAAAGAGTTTTAAATAGAACAATTAAAGGTATAGAGATAACTGCATAATGTTTGGCGAAGCGTACCATTTACATGGAGGGGCGGCCATGATAGAATACTCCACTGGTCAGGCCAATGTTTTATGAAAATGTGCTCTTCCAAATTTGCATACTGATATAGGAATACTGTCACTAATCCTGCATGGCTGGTTTACATGTTCTGTAAGAACAGAAATCTTCTTTCGTATTTCTTCTATTACAGCATGAAGATTTCTTCTGATTTTATTAAACCTAGACCTGCTACAGAGTCTTGGAAACAAGTCTGTAATATTCTTTTTACAAAAACCAAACCAGGCATTTTCTGAATCAATAGTTAGTAATTCTGCAACAATACTTAAGGTAATTATTTTACTATCCCTCATCTTAGAAGTATTGATATTGCAACGATTTTTAATATGTGTTAGAGTAACTTTCTGGTAAATGTCGTCAATTATGACATAGGCGACAGTAATAAAGTTTTTTAAATCTCCAGTTTCTTTGATAGAATAGTTCCTATGAGACTACAGCATATATGTGATCCCTATCATATTTGGCATTAATGATAGGTTACATATAAATATGGTATAATTTTCTCATCAAATAAACCATTAGTAAAAATATTCACTTTAATACTATATTTCTTATGAATTTCTATTATTTCTATAATACTTGGGTGTATTAATGGTTCTCCTCCCTGCCAAGATACATTTTTTATATTATTTTTTACACATAGATCTAGTATAGTATTTATTTCCTCTAAACTCATATGATTTTGATTTTTTGCTCCAATTAGAAAATCATCAGCAAAGCAATATACACACTCCCTATTACAGTAATTTGTTAATCTTAATCTTGGTATTATATAATTCATTTTTTCCTCCTTATGATATAGTAAGATACCCTCTTTTGTGTACTTAAATCATCAACTTATCTGAAGTGTACCAATCTTATGCTAACAATTAATTTTATATTAATAGCTTAAGTAAACTTGAAAATTAATTACAAAGCAAGTTCGTGTTTGCTTTTAAAATGCCTTTTAATTTTTAAGACATAAAGCTATTTTATAAGTTCTAGCTTAAAAAAGCTTTCAATTTTTTATCTTTGTAGGATAATCCTTTTACTTAAAGAGTTATTTGTAATCAGAAAACAAGCTAATTTCATCACTATTCCTATGGATAATATGAATTTAGAATGTGAGAAATACCTCATAAAAAACATGTATCATTATGATTTGGCTCTGCTTTATGATGACTTGTTTGCGATAACCGGGGACAAGCTATTTCTAGAGAAAAAAGAAGCATCACTTTCAAGCAATGCTGTCAGACGCAATGTAGTTATTTATCCATCCTAATATTTGCTATATGTAAATCCCTTATAAATTTGAAGTATTCTTATTGATGTGCTATAATTAAGCAACATTTGCAGCTTTGAAGGAAGGGATAGAGTGAATAAAGGAAAAGTTATATTTTTAAGCGGTACATCAAGCTCTGGAAAAAGTTCATTAGCAAGAAAAATACAGGACATTTCAGAAGAGAAATTCTATCATGTTCAAATCGATACATTCTGCGATATGTTACATGAAAAATTTTTTGATAATGACTTTATAAATACGGAGAATTCAGTTGCCTCTATAATGCATAATTTTATTATGTATCTATGTAAAAATGGACAAAATGTAATAGTTGATACTGTCATTGAAAACCATCATGAGAATTGGTTAAGAGAATGTGTAGAATTATTACACGATATGCCAGTCACATTTGTAAAGGTAAATTGCCCTTTGCATGAACTTGAAAGAAGAGAGCTGGCCCGTGGAGATAGAGCTATAGGACAGGCAAAATCCCAGTTAACTAATATGGATTTTAATACTATTTATGATTTAGAAGTAGACACCCATGAAAACTCAACAGAAGAATGTGCAAAAATTATTATAAATAACACGAAATGTGAAAATGAGCAAAATGCATTTAAAAAGATATATGAAAAGTATAAATACAATCCTATAAGCTCAATATAAGGCAATAATATAATCATACAAAAATTAATATAAAACTAGGGAAAGTCTAAATCACTTCCCTTAAAAAATTATATGTTATCAATATTATGTTAAAACTTATTCTAATATTTTAATGCCGGCATCATTATGATGCCGGCATTGATTCATTTTATAGTGAAACTATCACATCAATATTTGATTTTCCAGTTTTAGGCTCTATAGCCTTATTAACTTTCTGTGTTCTTCCTTCGCTGTTTGTATATGTGCCTTCTGTTTCTGCAAAGCTGTTCAATGGAAGGACCACATTAGCTAACTTGGCTGTCTCAGTTAGGAACATATCGCATACTGCAAGGAAGCCTGCTTCTTTAAGTTGCTTTTCTGCTTCTGCATTTTCTAATCCTACTGGATCTTCACCAAATACCAATACAGTCTTATCCTTTAAGCTGCAACCATCGGCTTTGAAGGCTTTAACACCTGCATTAATTAAGCCTAGGCTGTTTGGCTTATTTTGCATAACAAGTATGCTTTCTGCACCTTTGCCAAGGGCTTTTACAAGTTCTGCAGCAGCTTTTGCTTCTTCATAGCCTGCAGCTCCGCCTATGATAACCAATAGGTTTGCATCAGCCTTAAGCTCATCCTTCAATGTAGCAGCAGCTTCGCATACTGCCTCGCCCTTAACTGCCTTAGTCAAAGCTTCAGTAAACTCTTTGACTTTGCTATCATCTACTCTTACAACTTTATTTGCATACTTGTCAAGTTTTGATACTGTCTGGCTTACCATTATAAGTTCAGCACCCTTTTCTGCTGCCGCCTTAACCATAAGGGCTGCTACAGGGTTTTCTTCCTTTATGTCAAAACCTAAGCACAATATAACGTCTGCTTTATTGATGGCTTCATAGGAAGCTTTTTCATAATCCTTGCCGAACACATCCTGCAAGCCATATACTGCATCTTTCAATTCAAAACTGTATAACTCATTGAAGTGCTTCTTCAACTCAGCAACTTCTTCATTGGTAGCTTTTTGAGTTACAAATCCAACAGCTTCTTTTGCTTTAATGTTTTCTGCCACTAATTTCATGGCTTCTTCCCATGTACCCTCAACCAATTGTCCGTCTTTTCTAACCATAGGCTTATTGATTCTATTTGGTGAATTGATGAAGCTGTTTTGGAATCTTCCCTTTTCGCAAAGATTTCCGTTGTTTACTCCCAATCCTGCTTCTGAAGTAGCTCTTACAAATACATCACCTGCTGTATGAAGTTTAACTGTACATCCAGTTCCACAGTGGTTGCATATGGTTTCTGTAATCTTCTCTGCAAAAGGTCCTGGCTTTGGAAGCTGAACCTTTTCTGTCAAAGCTCCTACAGGGCATGTAGATACGCACTGACCACAGGATTCGCATCTGCTATCCTCACCAAAAGGTCTAACAAAGGATGGTTCAATGGTAGCATTGTATCCTCTGGAGATAAAGCCCAAAGCTCCTGCACCTTGAACTTCAAGGCATATCCTTATGCATCTTCCGCACATGATACATTTGTTTTTGTCTCTGCTTATGAATGGATGGCTTTCATCTATAGGATGCTTTGTGATTGCTCCTGCCAATCTGTCTTGTTTTGCTCCATACATTGTAGCAAATTCTCTCAGCTTGCATTCGTGTACATCCTTGCAACCACAAGACAAGCATCTCTGTGCCTCTGCCTTTGCCTGCTCTTCACTGAAGCCCAGCTCAACTTCTTTGAAGTTGTGCTTTCTTTCTTCCTTGCTGAGCATTGGCATTCTCATTTTTTCTTTCTTTTCATATTGTTCAAATTCTTTCTTATCCATATCTTCAAGCTTCTTAGCTTTCACATGGTTGTACATCTCAGGAAGCTTCTCGATCTTCTTGCCCCTTAGATATTGATTCATGGAATAAGCAGCTCTTCTTCCTGCAGCTATAGCTTTGATGGCAGTCTGAGGACCTGTTACCACATCACCGCCGGCAAACACACCTTCTATGTTTGTCGTTAATAAGTCTTCATCAACAACTAATCTGTTTCTATCTACCTGAAGCTTGAAGTTATCATTTACAAAGCTCAAATCCTGAGTCTGGCCTATAGCACCTATTACAAAATCTGCAGGCTTCTGGAATTCTGAACCAGGTATTTCTATAGGTCTTCTTCTGCCTGATGCATCTGGTTCACCCAGTTCCATTCT
Source organism: Lutispora thermophila DSM 19022 (assembly GCF_900142105.1). Classification (GTDB taxonomy): domain Bacteria; phylum Bacillota; class Clostridia; order Lutisporales; family Lutisporaceae; genus Lutispora; species Lutispora thermophila. The sequence continues at coordinate 89,914 of NZ_FQZS01000013.1, read as the reverse complement.
TACAAATTCTATATATATTGGTTTTCCTGCTTCACTGACAATCTTCTTAGGAGCTACCAGGAATTCAAATTCCACTCCTTCATATTCAGCTTCTTCTATTTCCATTTCATGAGCAGGCATTTCCTTCTTGGTTCTTCTGTAAGCAATTGTAACCTTTTCTGCTTTAAGCCTCAAGGCTGTTCTTGCAGCGTCTATGGCAGTATTACCACCGCCTATAACCACTACATGCTTGCCAGATAGGTCGATATTATGACCTAATCCTACTCTGCCTAAAAAGTCTACACCGGAGTATACTCCCATAGGACAAGCTTCGCCTTCGCAGCCTATTGGCTGTCCTATTTGTGACCCTACACCTAAGAATATGGCTTCATATCCATCTCTCTTTAGGCTTTCATAGGTTATATCCACGCCAAAGGTTTTTTCATATTGTATCTCTACGCCTAATTCCTTTATAGTTTCTATTTCCTTGTCCAAAATAGCCTTAGGCATTCTATATTCCGGTATACCATATCTCAACATTCCGCCGCCTTTAGGCCATCTTTCAAATATGGTAACCTGATGTCCTTCTTTCGCAAGATAAAATGCACAGGAAAGACCGGCAGGCCCTGCCCCTATAACTGCTGCTTTCTTGCCTGTTGAAGGCTTCTTCTTTGGCACATAGTGATTACCGCTGTTCAAATCATAATCAGCAGCGAATCTCTTAAGATAGTCTATTCCTACCCTCTCATCAACCAAGTTTCTTCTGCATTGGTCTTCACAAGGTCTTGTACATACTCTTCCGCATACAACCGGTAGGGGATTCTTTTCCTTAATGAGTTTTACAGCTTCTTGATATTGACCGTTAGCAATGTGTGCTATATAACCTTGTATATCTATACCAGCAGGACATGTCATGCTGCATGGAGCCATGCAATCTCCATAGTGTTGAGAAAGAAGAAGCTCTAAGCACATTTTCCTAGCATCGTTTACAGCTTCTGTCTCAGTCCTTACTACCATTCCCTCTGTAACCTGGGTTCCACAGGCCAGCATATTTCCTCTTGCGCCTTCTACTTCAACCCTGCAAAGTAAACAAGATCCGAAGGGTTTCAATCTGTCATCGTGACAAAGAGTAGGTATCAATATATTGTTTTCTCTTGCCACATCCAATATAGTCTGACCAGGGTTGGCAGTAACTGCTATTCCATTTATGGTTAAGTTAATTTTTCCCATAATTCTCTACCTCATCCCTTTACTAATTATTCAACAATTATTGCATCAAACTTGCAGGTTGCCATGCAGGCTCCGCATTTTGTGCATATGCTGCTATCTATCTTGTGGGGTTTCTTTACCTCACCGGAAATAGCCTTAACTGGGCAAACCCTGCTGCAAGCAGTACAACCCTTACATTTGTCTTCAACAACTTTATATTCTATCAACGCCTTGCATTGTTTAGCAGGGCACTTTTTATCTCTTATGTGAGCCTCATATTCATGTCTGAAATATTTTAGAGTAGTCAGCACCGGATTTGGCGCAGTTTGTCCCAATCCGCAAAGGGAATTCTTCTTTATATTTTCACATAATTCTTCAAGCAGCTCTATATCTCCCTCTTTGCCTTCTCCCTTTGTGATTCTTTCCAATATTTCAAGCATTCTCTTTGTTCCAATTCTGCAGAATGTGCACTTTCCGCAGGATTCTTTCTGAGTAAATGTGAGGAAGAATCTTGCTATGTCAACCATACAGTTGTCTTCATCCATTACTACCATACCGCCGGAACCCATGATTGCACCTGTCTGATTTACAGAATCATAATCAATTATTGTATCGATAAGATCTGCAGGTATACATCCTCCGGATGGTCCACCCATCTGAACAGCCTTGAATTTCTTTCCTGAAGATGTTCCTCCACCGATATCATATATGATTTCCTTTAGCGGAATTCCCATTGGAACTTCAACCAAACCGCCTTTTGCAATTTTTCCTGCCAAAGCAAACACCTTTGTACCTTTGCTCTTTTCCGTACCGTATTTTGCAAACTCTGATGCACCGTTCAAAATTATATAAGGCACGTTGGCATAGGTTTCAACATTGTTGATGTTTGTAGGCTTATCAAAAAGTCCTTTTACAGCAGGGAATGGAGGTCTCATTCTTGGCATGCCTCTCTTACCTTCGATGGAAGCCAATAGAGCTGTCTCTTCACCGCACACAAAGGCTCCTGCTCCTTCTTTGATCTTTATCTTAAAGTTAAAATCTGTACCCAATATGTTCTTGCCAAGTAATCCTCTTTCTTCCGCAGCTTTTATGGCTATCTTCAATCTCTTAATAGCCAAAGGATATTCGGCTCTTGCATATATATATCCTTCATCCGCTCCAATGGCATAGCCTGCAATCATCATTCCTTCTATTACAGCATGAGGGTCTCCTTCAAGAACGCTTCTGTCCATGAATGCTCCTGGGTCACCTTCGTCAGCATTACAAACAATATATTTCTTTGTACCTTCAGAAGCCCTGGCAAATTTCCATTTCATTCCCGTCGGGAAGCCGGCACCTCCCCTTCCTCTTAGGCCTGAATTAAGCACTTCCTCAATTACCTGTTCCGGTGTCATTGTCTTTATTGCTTTTTCAATGGCCTTATATGCATCCATAGCTATTGCTTCATCTATGGACTCAGGGTTAATAGCACCGCATCTCCTTAGTACTATCCTCATTTGCTTATTAAAGAATGAGTCCTCGGATGTTTGCATATCATCTGCTTTAACAATCCATTCAACAACAGGTTTTCCTTCAATAACATGTGATTCAAATATTTTATTAGCTTTTTCTGGAGTAACTTCTCCATAGATCATGCTTTTGCCATCAGGATCTATTACTTCTACCAGCACTTCTTTATAGCACATACCCATACAGCCTGTTTCATCAAGAGTTACCGGTACATCTGACTTTCCAACAACTTCTTTGAAAGCTTCATAGACTTTATTGCCGCCTGCAGCAATGCCGCAGCTTCCAAGGCCTACAATAATCTTATATTCGCCTTTTCCCATATTACTCACCCCTATTCTCATAGAATCCTCTTATAATTTTCCTTGCCTTATCAGGAGTAAGTCTCCCATACGTTTCATCTCCTATCATCATAACGGGAGCAAGACTGCAGCATCCCAAGCATGCAACAGTTTCTAAAGTGAACCTGCCATCCTCTGTGGTGCCTCCAACTTCTATCTTTAATTCATCAGCCAGAGCTTCAGCCACCTTTTCTGCCCCATTAACATGGCAAGCAGTACCAAAACAAAGCTTTATTAGATTTTCGCCTGTAGGTTTCAATCTGAATTGAGAATAGAAAGTTGCTACACCCATAACCTGAGAAGGATGCAGGCCTGTCCTATTGCAAAGCTCATCAAGAATGTCCTGTGGCAGATAACCATAAGCTTCCTGAATATTTTGCAGTATAGGGATTAAGTCTGCTTCTTTTCCTTCATACTTAGCCATTATCTCGTCAAACTTGTCAAAATAATGGCTGCGTTCATTACAACAGCATTTGTTGCTCATCAACAAATGCACCTCCCTTTTAAAATATTCAACCCATATGCTACTTGCTTTTATATATAAGAAAGGCTTCTATTGAATTATTATAAACATGGAAGCCGCTCTTTCATCTAATAAATCAAGCAAATATAAGGAATTTTATGCTTTCCCGTGAATTCATAAAAAAACAACAATTATATTATATGTTATAAAATTATCAGTGTCAATTTTTCGACCTATATAAAAAACATGGCTGAAGGCTACCAAACTCAGGCTTTGGAGTCTCTTTGCCATGTTTTTTCAAATGTCATAATAGCTTTACTTTTCAGATAACTTGTAATTCTTTAAAAGGGACGATACCTGAAAGTCTCCATCAATATATTCTGATTTTACAAGACCTACGCCTTTGCAATAATAATAATTTGTAAAAGCACCGGTTTCATTGTATGTCTCTTTTATAACTATGCAATTTTCAAAGGTACCTGCAGGAACAGTGACTGTAGCATTGATATCCGTTATTTCACATTGGTCACCTTGGCTTTCCCACTTCGTTCCTATTTCTATAGGTGCTTTTATCATAATATTATTCATATTCTCTTTTTCATCCAATATATTTTTGTCATCATATACCTCTGCTTCTGAATAAGTACGAATCAAACTTTCGTCACTTAATACATAAATATTTGCTGATACGGTTCCTCCGTTATCAACCATTACCTGATATTTGTCATCTTTAGAATAAACAACCTTTTGAGTGTATGACGCATATTCATTTCCTATCCCTTCATACTCCCACTGATTTCCAACTGCAAGAGGATAGTAGGCTCCAACAGCCACTTTATCTTCTTTATTTTGAGGTTTTTCAGTATCAGGCTTATTCTCTTCTTGAGAGCAAGCCGTTAATAACATTACAGAAATCGCAATTACGACGGTATAAAAAACAGTTTTTTTGTAATTCAAAATAAACACCTCATTTATCTTTGTTTCTATTCTTTTATTATTGTCAAATGAACTTAATTATTTGACGAAGGAATCCACAATTAGTTTCAACTTACTCATATTTTTAAAATTATGTGATTTTTTATGTATTATTTTGGTATAATATAGATAAGTACAGACAAGGAGGTATTGATGTTATGAATAAGGGTATTAATAACTATCTGGTGTGGATAATAGTAATATTCCTGGAATGGTTCATTTTGACAATTGGCAAAAGCGCTCATTTATGGATCTTTGTCATCATACCAATAATTGCTGCATTAATATATACCGAATATAATAGCAAACCAGCAAAGAAAAGAAGAAACTTAAGATAACAAGGAGAGATGAAATGTCGTACATAGAATTATGCGCACCCTGCGGATTTGCTCTGGAAGCTGTACTGTCAAGGGAGATAAAAGAATTGGGATTTGATGTAACCAGAGTGGAAGATGGCAGGGTATACTTTTTGTCAGATGAATACGGCATAGCTAAAGCAAATCTTTGGCTTCGTACTGCTGATAGAATTCTAGTAAAAATAGGAGAATTCTATGCAACTTCTTTTGAAGAGCTTTTTGAAAACACTAAGCGCTTACCATGGCACGAATGGATACCCAAAGAAGGTTCTTTTCCTGCTGCAAAAGCCTCCTCAGTGAGATCCAAACTATTCAGTACCTCTGATATCCAGTCCATAGTAAAAAAGGCTGTGGTAGAAAGTCTTAAGAAAAAATATAAGATTAATTGGTTTAGCGAAACCGGTCCATCTTATCCCATACATATATTGATTTTTAAAGATAAGGTTACAATATATCTAGATACATCAGGGGTAGCATTGCATAAAAGAGGTTATAGAGAGATAGGCAGTACAGCACCAATAAGAGAAACACTTGCTGCAGCATTGGTATCCCTGACCCCGTGGAAAGAAGGTCGCTTATTGGTAGATCCTTTTTGCGGTTCAGGCACCATATTGATAGAAGCGGCTCTTAAGGGTCTGAATATAGCTCCCGGTCTTAGTAGGGATTTTGTATCTGAAAAATGGTTCAGAACACCTGAAAAATTATGGAACAGGGCACGGCAAGAAGCTCAAGACAGCATAAAGCCTCATAATGACATCCATATACAAGGCTATGATATAGATGAGAAAGTCATAAAAATTGCAAGAAGCAATGCCAAAAAAGCAGGCGTTGAAGAATATATACACTTTCAACAAAGAGATGTGAGGGATTTTTCAAGCAAAGAAAAATACGGTTTTATAGTAACAAACCCTCCCTATGGTGAAAGACTGGAAGACATTAAAACCGTGGAACAGCTTTACAGGGATATGGGTAAGGTGTTCTCAACCCTTGATACATGGTCTTTTTACATATTGACTGCCCATGATGGTTTTGAAAGATATTTCGGCAGAAAAGCGGATAAAAAAAGGAAGCTTTATAACGGTATGTTGAAAACTGATTTATATCAGTATTTCGGTCCAAAGCCTCCTAAAACAATTACTGTAGAATAGCATGTTATGTCCAGAGATCATCCATAAGTCTCTGGATTTTTTCTTTTCTCCTATTGGTCTCATCTAAGTCAATAAAATACTCATCGCCTTGCTGAATCAGAACATGACCTTCCTCCGCCTCTGCAGGTATCTTATCCCTCTCTATACTTACCATATTTCTGTTTTCGTCCTCACAAACGGCATAATTACCTTCAAACCTATCAATAATATATTTCATAGACTATCTCCTTCTTTGAAATATCTTTGGTTTTACTTTAAGGTTTCTTCAAAGGTTATAGCTTCTCCGTCAGAAACAGCTATTATGGTTCCGCTCTCATCGGTTCTGTAAATTTTAATGCTCTTTTTATTCAGCAACTCCATGGTTTCCCTGTGGGGATGTCCATATTTGTTATCCTTACCAACACATATAACTGCATATTTTGGATTGACTTTTGTCAAAAATTCCTGTGTAGTGGATGAGCTGCTTCCATGGTGTCCCACCTTCAAAACATCTGCAGTTAAATCATAGCCTCTTTCAATCATTTCTTTTTCTGAAACATCTTCTGCATCACCAGTGAACAGGAAAGAGTTATTTCCATGCTCCAGCTTGATAACTATTGAATAATTGTTTGTTTCCTTATAGTTATCACTATTGGGTGCAAGTATGGTAAAGCTGGCTTCACCAAAATTAACTGTTGTTCCAGGTATCGGAGTTGTAACCTTCATGCTTTTTTTCGCTATGGCATGTAATACATCTTCAAAGGTCTTTGTGGTACTGGTAGCTTTGGGCATATATATGACGCCTATATCAAAGCTTTCTATCACCGCATCCAATCCACCTATGTGATCCTCATGGGGATGGGTGCCTACAACATAGTCCAGCTTCTCTATGTTCTGAGATTTTATATATGTTACCACATCATCCGAGTCAGCGTTATTTCCTGCATCTATAAGCATGGTTTTTTCATTATTCTGTATGAGGATGCTATCGGCCTGTCCTACATCTATAAAATGTACCTTTAGTTGTCCAAGTTCAACATAATTATTTTTTTGTCCTGATTCTTTACTTGTACTTTCTATAGGATTAGCATTGCCTGTATTGTTTTGTTCCTCAATTGAAGCAGAATCATTTCCGATATCTATGCCTATATCATTGCCGTGACTTATAAAGGATAGGGCTACAGTTATTATCAAGAGTATTACATAGTATATAGGTTTCCGTCTCACATCAACACCTCCTGTCAAATAGGTTTATTATATCATATAGCAAGATGTATTATAAGTATTAATAACTTAAGTATTTATATTTTCATCAAATATAAGAAAGGCTTCTTTTAGAAACATTTTTAACAATCAAAGAAGCCTTTCGTCCGCGTTTGTACTGCATCTAACCTCCAAAGGGTTCAAGGTTCAGCAGAAATCCGATTGACAATTCCATAATTCAGAGAGCGCCTTCGCTTTCCTTGATTAAATTGTTAAAGAAATCCATTAGGTCAAGTTTATATTGAGATATATTTATATTTTTCTATGAGCTTTAAAAATTATTTGAAAGAATCACTAAAAGCTGCTAAAATTAATTAATAATGATGCTATTGTAGCTCAGTCGGTAGAGCAGCTGATTCGTAATCAGCAGGTCACGGGTTCGAGTCCCGTCAGTAGCTCCATAGAAAAAATAACTATCCGCTTCACGGGTAGTTATTTTTAATGGTTATGCATTTGCATTAGGTACTTCATCAATACCTAATGCTCATTTACAGCCTTATACACTCCAGCAGTCCCTTTGTATAGGCCTCTGGATTTGTAAGCAATCCCTCATGATCACATTCTACTTCTACAATAGGATGATCCCCCAAGGATTTGAACATTTCCAAAAACGCATTTGGAGGCACGGACATATCATTGGTGCAATAGAGTAGAACCATTGGTATATCCAACTTCTCAAAAGATTTTGCATCAACTGGGGTCTCCATGATCACAAGAGGCTGGGTAACAAGAATTTTCATTAATGCATCAAACTGCTCATCATTAGCCTGTGTAGCAAGCATTCCCCTTACAAACTTAGGATCAATGGGAATTGCTCCATCACCTCTTTGGGCAGCCATTTCACGCATAACATACTTAATATCATCAGGAACAAAATCAAACTGAGATTTTCCATGAGGTAATATCCAGGCATTGTTAAAAATGATCTTCTCCACCTTATCCTTAGCCAGTGGAATTGCCATCTGTATAATATGTCCGGCACTGGAGTGTCCAACAACAATGACCTTCTCCTTTTGATCATTCAGTGACTTTGTGACATAATCTACATAATCTTTATAAGTTACGTCCTTGCTATCCTCTGGTCCATTGCCCGGCAGAGTTAATGCTTCTACCTCATATCCTTCCTTTTCCAACAATTTAGAAACCGCATTCCAACACTGCCCATTGTGCCAGGCTCCGTGGATCAATACAATTTTACTCATAATTCAATCCTCCTATCTAAATTGATTATTTAAAAGCATATAACCTTCTTTTATCAAGTTGCATATGACAGCTGTACTGTTTGCCTCTTTTCCAAAATACTTTTCTGCTGATGCAGCTATTGATTGTGCTAAAAATCTTATAAAACTTTGGTCGTTGGTCTCTGAAATCCATAAAGTTATGATCAAATGATCTTTGTTGCTGCCTATGAAAGCTTCAGATATATCAAAGTAGTCCACAATAATATTGATCCTCTCTATACTGATTCGTGTCTTTTCTGAAAGCTCGCGGGTCAAGCCGCTGATATCAGCCTGGGTGTTTGTTTTTCTTGCTCTGATGACTATACAAGGCATTCAATCACCTCCGTCTTTTTACATTGCAAATTCTCTGCCAAGCTTAATTGGCAAAACTAAACTTAGATAACTGTATCTTTATAGAATCCAATAAAACAAAAAGAACTGTAAATTTTTTTTACAGTTCCATGTTTGTAATATATTTTTACAACCTAATATTAAGTTCCTTAATTTTCTTATATAGTGTTGGTCTTGATATTCCTAATCTTTTCGCAGTTCTCGTTATATTACAGTTTTCTTCTTTATAGACCCTCTTTATGACAATATCTCCTGCAATTTGCAGCAAACGTATTCCTTCTGGCAGCTTCCCACCAAAAGCCCTATTAAAATCCTCTTCCAATTTGGCTGCCATATAACATTCCTTTATACTGGTGGGAAGCACTGAATCATCAATAACTCCGTTTTCTGACAAAACCAGAGATCGCTCTATAATATTAATGAGCTCTCTTACATTCCCAGGCCAATGGTATGCTTCAAGATATTCCATTAATTTATCATCTATTGATATGATTTCTATACCGGTTTTATCTGAAAACTCTCTGATGTAATAGTTAAAAATAAGCCTTATATCTTGCTTCCTTGCCCTAAGTGGAGGTATATTCAACTGAATAACATTTATACGATAGTATAAGTCTTCTCTAAAGCTGCCTTTTCTGATTTCCTCTTGCAAATCCTTTTTTGAAGCTGCGATGACCCTTATATTTATAGGGATAGGTTTGTTTCCACCGATTCTATTTATAGTAGATGATGATAGGGCTCTTAATATCTTTACCTGAGCCTGCAAAGGCATGTTTTCGATTTCATCCAGAAAGAGAGTTCCTCCCGAAGCATATTCCAGCAATCCCTGCTTTCCGGCTTTAGCAGCTCCTGTGAAAGCACCTGCTTCATAACCAAAAAGCTCGCTTTCAATCAAGTCTTTTGGAATTGCACCACAATTGATAGCCACAAAGGGCTTGTCACGTCTAGTACTTTCGTTATGAATAGCCTGTGCGAATACCTCTTTTCCACTTCCGCTTTCTCCATAAATCAATATGGAGGAGTCTACCTTTGCTGCTCTTTTTGCTATTTTTATTGACTCAATAATAGCTTCAGACTTTCCTAAAATACTGCTAAAGGTGTAAAAATCTCTATACTGATTGATGCTTTTTACCTGTGAGTTCCGTTTTGCTGCCCTTGTTGCCTTTTTTAAAATCAGAGCTTCATAGAGCCTTGCCAGACTGTAGATAATGTTTAATGTATCCCTATTGACGGATGTGTTTAGAAAGGAAGCGTTTATTGTTCCTGCAATGTCATTATTTTCATTATAAAAAGGTGCTGCAGCACAACTGAATTGATGAAAAATATATTTATAGTGGTCAGGACCGATAACCATGAAAGGTTTGTTTTCTAGAATAGCCAAACAAGTAGAATTTGTTCCTATGCTTTTTTCTGAAGCATCTAAAAAATAACCTACCCTTGGGTATAGCTCATCATATATATCATCGTAATTTACTATATATTTAAGTTTTGCCATGTTGTCATATATGCTGATGCTTATATCTAAATCTTCCACTATTTTGCAAAACTCCTGATACTGAGGTTCTGCATACTCCGGTTGGTATTTCATAATATACTTTTCCTTATCCTCTGGTCTCATCAAAAGCTTTTCATCAAAATTATACAATGAAACCCCATGTTTCTTACAGCGCATCCATGAGTTCAAAATGTCCTGCTTTATGTGCTTATCATTAAAATCCATATCATTAACAAAGCACTCCCAGATTTATTTATAATTTGCCATAAATGCGCCCTCTCTCTCATCCTGTATAGTTTAATTATACAGATAAAAGAACATAAATGTAAAATTTCTTTACATTTACTTGAAGCTTTTTATTTCTCTATTATTTCTCTTCCTGCAATCCTAGATATGGATTGTATCCTATAAACCCTGACTCCAGGTCATCCCAAAACTTATCTCTTAAAATTTCAGGATATACATTGATAGATGTGTTTTCAATTTCTCTCCTGCTCAAGAAGCAACATTGTACTATATATTGCTTTTCCAACTCTGGATCAATGCCGGTTATTATATCATAACTATCAGCTTCTGCGCTAAAGTATAACTCCACATGATGTACATTCGTATCAGAATTCATTATAAACTCCCTTACATATGCAAGTTTTCCCGGCTTGCAATTAATACCACATTCTTCCTTTACTTCTCTTATAACAGCTTCAATGGCGCTTTCTTTCCCTTCCAAGCCTCCTCCGGGCAAAGTCCACCACTCTTCACCGGTGTATGGATCTTTGTGAAGAACAAGGAGTATTTCATTATTTTTGTTTAATATTATTGCTGCTGCTCTTACTCTGAATCTATACGTCATAAAAGTATCCTCCTGATTTATATTTGGTCATACTCTGGTCAATATATATTTTACAACAAAAAGAGAATCCTTTTTGATTTTTGGATTCTCAGGATATCTGTGATTTTTAGAATAATGTTTTAAATATTGGTCTTTTCAGGTATAATCTTCAAGACACAATAGGGTAAAGTCTCAATACTAGAGCTAGATCATGGTTTCAAAACAACCTTTATGCAATTATCCTTTTTCTCATCAAATATTTCATAGGCATATTCTCCCTTTTCCAATGGAAGTCTGTGGGTTATTATATCTGTGGCATCAAACTTTCCTTCCATTATTAGCTTTAAAATTTCATCTATATAGGAGTGAGCTGGGCATTGACCCATTTTTAGCGTAACATTCCTGGAGAAAAAATCTCCTAATGGAAAAGCATTATATCTACCCCCATATACGCCTACCATGGATACTGTGCCCCCTTTTCTTACAGCTTGTGTGGCTATTTCTATGGCTGATTTCGATCCACCCTGGAGCTTTAATGCTGATTCAATCATTTCAAAAACCGTCATCTTCCCGTCCATACCTACGCAATCGATTACCACATCGGCACCTCCATGGGTAATTTCTTTTATATATTCTCCCGTATTGTCATATTCATCAAAATTGATTACTTCTCCCAACTTATAACTCTTGGCATGTTCCAGACGATAATCGATATAATCCACAGCAATCACCCTCTCAGCTCCATGGAAAGCTGCCCATTTCATAGTCATGAGACCTATTGGTCCACAGCCCAGCACTACAACAGTATCTCCCTTTTTTACCCCGCTATTTACCACTCCCCAATAGGATGTAGGCAGGACATCTGTGAGAAACAGAACCTGCTCATCATCCAGTTCTTCAGGCACTACTCTAGGTCCAACATTGGCATAAGGAACCCTCAGATACTCTGCCTGACCTCCGTCGTATCCACCAAAGGTTTTGCTGTAACCAAAGTATCCTCCCACCTCTCCGTTGGTATTGGAATTGTCACACTGGCTCCACAGATCATGCTCACAGTACCAGCAATGGCCGCAGGCCACCGGAAAAGGCACTATAACTCTGTCACCCTTTTTTACCTTATATACATCCTTGCCTACTTCTTCTACTATACCCATAGTCTCATGGCCTAATATATATCCCTTGGTCATGTTGGGTACCATTCCGTGAATAAGGTGCAAGTCGGATCCACATATAGCTGTTGATGTTACTTTTACAATTATATCATCAGGATTCTTTATCTCCGGATCTCCTACATTTTTTACTTTTACATCCTTTATGCCTTCATATACTATGGCCTTCATATCATTCCTCCAATCATCATTTGCAATATTATATATTCAGAATCAATTAGCCGTCTTTAGTCTTAGTTGCAATTAATCTCCTGAATATTATTCTTTACTAATACAAAAATTATAACAGAGCTTATTTTTCTCAAGTTTTTCATATAGGCAAGATATTTTTATTTACATAATAATATCAAAAGGAGGTGCAATCGATGTTCAAACATGAAAAACAACTTCTCAATCCAGTAAGGGTAGATAGGCCTAACCCAAACTATGCGGCAATGCTTCAGGAACAACTTGGTGGACCTCAGGGTGAGTTGAAAGCTGCTATGCAGTACCTTTCTCAAAGTTTTAGAATCAAAGATCAGGAAATCAAAGATTTATTCCTCGATATTGCTTCAGAAGAATTGAGCCATATGGAAATGATAGCTACTACCATTAATCTTCTTAACGGACATAATCTAAATGGAAATAATGCAACAATAGGAAATATTGAAGCCCATGTGCTTACAGGCTTATCTCCCATGCTGTCCAATGCTTCAGGTTACTTATGGACTGCTGCTTATATAAATGAGACAGGAGATCTGGCAGCGGATATTCTTTCAAACATTGCCGCGGAACAAAGAGCAAAGGTAGTTTATGAGTATCTTTATAGGCAGATAAACGACAAAGGTGTCAGGGAAACTATCGACTTTCTCCTTAATCGTGAAGAAGCTCATAACACAATGTTCAGAGAAGCATTCAATAAGATACAGGATACAGGTTCATTGAAGGATTGGGGTATAACAAAGGATTCTAAGCTTTACTTCAACCTTTCCACACCGGGAGGACAATATTTCAATTTGGATAATCCTCAGCCACCAAGTTTTGAAAACCCAAGCCCCAGCTCTAGGAAAATGTGACTTCATTAAAAACGGCAGTGTTTTATACACTGCCGTTTCATATTTCTAATCAGCTTTTGGATTATTGATTACTCCTAAAAATAATGGACATTCATCCTCCCCTATAATGACGAATATAAAAGGTCTATCCAGAATCATTTCTGCCATGCCTTCTGGTCGTGCTGATCCTGCATAATCAATCTGGGTAAATGCGGTAGCTTCACAACCCCTTTCATCAATGGATATAGCTGCTGATTGCTTTACTTCTGAAACAAACAAGGGTTTAGTTTTTGATAAAGGTGTAAAGTCTGCAGTATTTATATCAAAAGCGCTCTTAATGCCTAACCTATCCATATGTTCTCTTAAATCTAATTGTACTTTATAGCTGAATTTTGGAATCTTGAAAATTACTTTTCCAAATTGGCTTTTCTCTGAAGATATGGCATCAATAGCTTCTGACAGCCATTTTGAATCTGATATTATGTCTGTAGGAGATATGCCTTCATCAGGCAAAATAAACACCATTCTACCTCCATTTTTAAAGGAAAGATAAGATGATGTATAACCATCGGCCTTTACATATCCATGACTTTCATGGATCATGTTCATAAAATCACATTTTATGGTACTGCCATCACCAAGATAGAAAACATCCTCTTCAGTTTTATCAGCATTGAATCTGTCCACCCACTCATCATAAAAGTATATGGTATTTAAAAAAACCATAACCTGTTCCGGGTTTGCCATAAAATCTTTTGGACTATTGCCTAGCTTTCCTCCTGTATTTTCTGATATCCAATCACTGATTTTTTTTGATGTATCCTTATCATCAAAATCTACATGAAAAGAATAGGAATAATAATCTGTAGCCATTCTATCCAAAAACTCCTTATTAAATTGGATGTCCTTATTAAGCCATAAAGAGTTTGCCAAATTCAACTTCCCGATTTCATTATGGAAATACAGTTTTCTAAATAGCTTTCCTGTCTCTTTACCTATTATACCTGAATCATTCATATGAATTGCATCTAGTATTTCCTGCCGCGTATCTCCCTTAGAACTTTCAGCCATCATCGCGAAAGCCATATACAAACTTATGGGAGAATAAAGGCTATTTGATTTTATATCCTGTTCTTTTAAGATAACTGATGCAGATTCATAGGAAAACTTTTTCACATTAGTGAGAAATGCCTCGTCTATGTCCTCCATACGATTGCGTTTCTCTTCAAAATCATCAAACCTTATTTTGCTGGGATATTCAGGTGCTGCGACTATATAGCTTGAAGATGTGCTAATAGTCATATTTAAAATTAATACAAAGATGATCAATAAGATGCCTAAAGCAAATGATCGTTTATTCACTATTGTCACTTCCTTAATATATTTTAAAATATTTAATTTGATCATATAGACGATATTAAATGTAAATTGTTCCCGTAAAATACCGAACATACGTTTGATTTACTGGGGTTTTTCTGATAAAATAATAGCATAAAGTAGTAATGGAGTGGATTAAATGGAACTCATTGATAAGATAAAAATATTAGCAGATTCTGCTAAATATGATGTATCCTGCTCTTCCAGTGGAAGCGACAGAAAAAATAAAAAAGGTGGATTAGGCAATGCGGCTCCCTCCGGCATTTGTCACAGCTGGACTCCTGATGGAAGATGCATATCATTGTTAAAAGTATTATTTACAAATCATTGCATATATGATTGTAAGTACTGCGTCAACAGAAGTTCCAACGATATTCCCCGAGCTTCCTTCACTCCCGAAGAGTTGGTAAACCTCACGATTAACTTTTATAGAAGAAATTATATAGAAGGTCTTTTTCTCAGCTCGGCAGTATGGGTTAGCCCGGATTATACCATGGAGCTGCTTTTGAAATCTGTTAAAAAACTTCGTGAAGAAGTAAACTTCAATGGATATATCCATCTAAAAGCCATTCCCGGTGCCAACAGCGCTTTGATAGAAGAAGCAGGTAAATATGTTGATAGAATGAGTGTAAATATTGAACTCCCTTCCAGTGAAAGCCTTAAGCTTCTTGCTCCACAGAAAACAAAAAAATCCATCACAGAACCCATGGGCTTGATAAAATCCAAAATAATTGAAAATCAGGAAGAGAGACACAGGTTTAAAAATGCGCCCTACTTCGTTCCCGGAGGACAGTCCACACAGTTGATTATAGGTGCTTCAAGAGACAATGACTTGAAGATATTGAGGCTTTCTGAATCCTTGTATAAAAACTACAACCTCAAGAGAGTATATTATTCTGCATATATACCGGTATCAGACCACCCAAGCCTTCCTTCTATAAGCAACCCTCCATTGCTACGCGAGCATAGACTCTATCAGGCAGATTGGCTACTTAGGTACTACGGTTTTAACTCTAATGAGATTTTGGATGAAAAGAACCCAAATTTTGATGAACTTTTGGACCCTAAAAGTGACTGGGCATTAAGAAACATCGACAAATTTCCTGTAGAAGTAAACAAGGCTGACTATTATATGCTGCTAAGGGTCCCCGGTATTGGTGTAAAATCAGCCCAGAGGATATTACAGGCAAGGAAAGTTTCTATTCTTGATTTTGATGATTTAAAAAAGCTAGGCGTAGTATTGAAGAGAGCCAAATACTTCATCACTTGCAAAGGCAGGTATTTTCAAGACAGGAATTTTGTAAACAATCCGCCTATGATAAGAAATCACCTTCTTTTGGAAGATAAAATAAAGATAAATGAAGATGCAGAGCAATTGTCGTTTTTTCAGCTTTATCCTCAGATCATGAATCCCATTGAGAAAATATCTAGAATTACAGGTGAGTTATAATGATGCTTTATTATATTTATGATGGAACCTTTGAAGGCCTTTTGACAGCTATATATGATGCTTATTATGAAAGGGAAAACCCGGAACTGATCGTGGCTATGGATAACTTTACTGACAACTTTCTGATTCAAAGGCGCTATATTGATACCGATGAAAAAAAGGCTACAAAGGTTCATAATGGTATAATCAACAAAATTTCTGAAGATGCTTTGACCAATATTATGTATGCTTATTTATCAGAACATGAAAATGCAGGCAAGTATATTTTGGAATATTTGCGCTTTGGATTTAAGGTCGGCAGACTTGTTGACTCCTATCTATCAGATGATAGGGTACATAATATACATAAACTGGCGAGAAAAGTGAGCAGAGAAAGGCATCTGTTATTAGGCATAATCAGGTTCAGGCTTCTCAGCAACAATATTTATTATGCTCCCATAGATACCCAGTATAATACAGCCTGTCTATTGGGAGATCACTTTGCTGCCAGGATGGCTGACCAAATATTCGTTATCCACGACGTAAAAAGAAACTACGGTGTATTCTATGACAAATCCAAATGGTTCATAAGTGACATAGATACCAAGGGAAACCTTGATTTGCATGAAAAAGAGCTGTTTTATCAGGAACTATGGAAGAAATATTTTGAAAGTACAACCATTAAAGATAGATTAAATCCAAAGCTCCAGTCCCATTTTATGCCCAAAAGATACTGGAAATACCTTGTGGAAATGAAGTAAAATATTGTCTATAGATTTTCGCTATTAATAAATAATACTATATAGAATATAACTATTTGTATTGTTAAGGCCTGTCTAATATACTTATCAATGGGATTATTATATTATACAGGAGGATATAAAATGAACAAGAAGGAATTTGTTGAATCCATTCGCAATGAAGCAGAAGGTTATTTCAAAAGAGGCGAGTTTTTCTGCTCAGAATCTGTAGTCTATACAATCAATAAACTTTTAGGTAGCCCTTACAATGAAGATGTTGTAAGATTAGCATCTGCATTTCCTATTGGTCTTGGCAAATCTGGCTGCTTATGCGGTGCAGTAAGCGGAGGTGCTATGGCTTTAGGTATGGCCTATGGCAGAAAGCTTGGCGAACCTATGAATGAAAAAATGTTCCCTGCCTCAGCACAACTTCATGATCATATAAAGGATATTTATAAAAGCACATGCTGTAGAGTACTTGTAAAGAATTACGACTTTGGAAGCCCTGAAAGAAAAGCCCATTGTGTTAAGATTACAGGTGAAGTTGCTGCATGGATAGCAGAGAAATTACTGGAAGATCCTGAGATTGGCAGCAGGATAGCAACTATCAATAACATAAAAGAGGAGAATGAATAATCTATGATGATCAAGAAGTTACCCATTCCCATTTCTGGTCTGATGCTGGCATGTGCTGCCGCCGGGAATCTGGTTGGGTCTTATGGAAGCCTTTACAAAAACCTCTTTGGTATTATTGCGACCATCATAATGATTAAGCTGTTGATAAAAGCAATTACCATGCCTAATTCTATAAAAGAAGGCTTTGACAATCCAGTTGTAGCCAGCGTAATTCCCACATTTTCAATGGGAGTCATGTTATTGTCAACATATATTAAACCCTATGCTTCATCAGCAGCATACTTTATATGGTTGGCAGGTCTGATCCTGCATTGCCTGCTTATTATACTATTTACTATAAAGTATATTGCCAATTTTAATATTAAAAAAGTATTTCCGAGCTACTTCATTGTTTATGTTGGAATAGTCTGTGCCAGCGTGACCGCACCGGCATTTGGCATCACTCAGCTTGGACAATATATATTCTGGTTTGGTCTAGTAACCTATATTATACTTTTGCCTGTAGTTATATATAGAGTTTTATCCATAAAGGAAATACCAGAACCAGCAATGCCAACATTAGCCATATTCACTGCTCCGGCAAGCCTTTGCCTTGCTGGATACCTAAACTCATTTCAGAGCAAGAATACGGCGATGGTAGGATTTTTAGCCATACTGGCCCTATTGATGTTTATAGCTGTAATGGCTACTATGCCTAAATTGCTGAAACTAAAGTTCTATCCCAGTTATTCTGCCTTCACCTTTCCATTTGTAATAACAGCTACAGCTATGAAAGGTACCAATGCTTATTTCATGAATATTGGCAGTGGTATACCCGTCCTAAAGTATTTAGTACCTATACTTGAAATATGGGCGATTATTATGGTGATTTATGTTCTAATAAGGTATATGATTTTCATGTTCTCAAATACAGAAGCTTCCAAGGGCACACCAGCCGTAAAAGCATAAAAACAGAAATGACAAGGGATGTAATGTTCCTTGTCATTTCTGTTTTTTGAATAATGTATGGATTCCACTTACATAATAAGGGACTACTACGCATTTTAAAAAACATGTTACATATTAATTTATTGATAACCTAATTTTATCTTTATATTTAAAAGCTTATATACTCCTTTGCTTTTTACTTACATTTTGATTCATAATAGGCACAACTCATACCAAAGATCTCTATGTCCTTTATATACTTCAATCCTATCTTTTCTATAACCCTTCTGGAAGCTATGTTCTCTATCTTGGCAAAGGCTACAATCCTGTTTAATCCAATTTTGTCAAAACCAAATACTAATGCAGCCCCTGCGGCCTCAGTAGCATAACCTAAGCCCCAATGCTCCTTACCAAAACCATAAAGAACTTCTACTTCATCATTTTGCTTTACATAGTTAAGTCCACAATGTCCAATTATCTTCCCACTGTTTTTTTCTATTACAGCCCAAATTCCATATTCCTTTTCCTCCCAATGTTTTGATATGCTATCTAGAAACTTTTTAACTTCTTCTTCAGTATAGCCTCTTCCTCTTGGAAGCCATTGCCCTACTTCATCCTGCCCCATTATTTTTGAATATTCATCTAAGTCCTCAGCTTTAAAATGACGCAAATAAAGCCTGTTCGTTTCCAGTTCATTATTTTTCAGATTTATCATTACAATCTCCATCCTCTCGCAATACTTATCACTTCCGAATGTTTAAGTCTATAAATATGTTTTAATTTTGACAAGTTTTCTAAGCATAACAAGCAATGCTCAGTTTATTAAGCTGGTTTTGAAATGTATTACTATTGTATCATAATGTTGTTACATGTAAATATTTATCCATATTCTCAATATAAAATGGTCTTCATTGAATTTTATATTGCATCATTATTCAAGTTATTTCCTTTTATTGTATTATTGCTTTAGCAAAACAACATATCTAATCACTTCCTAATAGTATAAATACTTGCAAAAGTATTCAATATAAATAGTACCAATTCTTTTAAAACGAAATATGACAAATTCATCAGATAATGCATATAAGCATAATTTATGGTTCGCATATAACATTTTTATATGAAATGTTACAAAACACACTTGCCATACATAGTACATGTATGATAAAATACGAACATAAATGAGAAAATCACCAATATAATTTGGGCGATATGGGCCTAAAGTTTCTACCGAACAACCGTAAATTGTTCGACTATTGGGAATATATTTCACTCCATTGTATAATGTGGTGATTGTATTCTCTGATGAATTTGCGGCGATTGGTTTAACCAATTGCTATTCTATTGGTGAAATCTACATTAAAATAATGGAGGGAATTATACGTGGAGAAATTTTTCAAGCTTAAAGAACATGGCACTACTGTTTCTACAGAAATTGTAGCCGGTCTTACTACATTCTTTGCTATGTCCTACATCATTTTTGTTAACCCCAGTATGCTATCACAGACTGGTATGCCATGGGGTGCTGTATTCCTTGCAACAATCATCGCTTCAATAGCTGGAACATTAGTAATGGGGTTATTCGCAAATGTTCCATACGCCCAAGCACCTGGTATGGGATTGAATGCTTTCTTCACCTATACAGTATGCTTTGGTCTAGGATTTACTTGGCAGCAAGCTCTTGCTATGGTTTTCATTTGCGGCTTGGTAAACATTTTTATTACAGTAACTAAAATCCGTAAATCAATTATAAAAGCTATACCTGTAAGCCTTCAGAATGCAATTGGTGGCGGTATCGGTATTTTCATCGCTTATATAGGAGTTAAAAACGCTGGACTTATTAACTTTACTTCCGATCCAGGCAAAAACATTATTTTAGATAGTGGAACAGTAATAGCTGATGCAAGCGCAGTTCCTGCTCTTGTAACTTTGAACACTCCTTCTGTTTTGTTAGCTATAATCGGTCTTGTATTAACTATTGTGTTATTAGTACTTAAGGTAAAAGGCGCAATATTGATTGGAATCATAGGAACTACAATAATCGGTATACCTATGGGTGTTGTTGATATATCTTCTTTAGGTACAACAGCCGGAGTAGGCTCTGCCTTTGTGGAGCTGGGCACTACATTTGGTGCAGCCTTTGGCAAAGAAGGATTGCTATCACTGTTTGCTGATGCTTCAAAAATTCCATTAGTTCTTATGACCATATTCGCATTCAGTTTGTCAGATACATTCGATACAATAGGTACTTTCATAGGTACAGGGCGTAGAAGCGGCATTTTCAGCGAAGAAGATGAAAAAGCTATGGAATCTAATCCAGGCTTCAAATCCAAAATGGATAAAGCTCTCTTTGCAGATGCCATTGCAACATCCATCGGTGCATTGTTCGGAACTTCAAATACAACTACTTATGTTGAAAGTGCAGCAGGTATTGGCGCCGGCGGAAGAACAGGATTAACCAGTGTTGTTACTGCAGCCCTCTTCGCTATCTGCATATTCTTGGCTCCTATTGCAGGCATAGTACCTTCTGCTGCTACAGCTCCGGCTCTTATAGTTGTCGGTATAATGATGATGTCATCATTTAAGGAAATAAAATGGGATGATTTGGATGAAGCCATACCAGCTTTCTTCGCAGGTGTATTCATGGCTCTATGCTATAGTATTTCCTATGGTATTGCAACAAGCTTCATATTCTACTGCATAGTAAAAATATGCAAGAAAGAAACCAAAGACTTACATCCTATATTAATAGCATCCACTTTTCTATTTATATTAAACTTCATATTGCTGGCTTTCATTTAGCAGTAATGTTTAAGCGCCTGATTCCAAATAATCAGGCGCTTTTTAATTATCTGAATATTGCTTTTTAGATTGTTATTGATATTTTTGTGGATTATACTATATATGATTTCTAAATACACATTGTAACTAGTTTTAATTAGAGCGGTGATTGATATGGATGTAAAAGAAGTCTTAGATATTGCAATGCTCAGCGGTGAGATTCTTCTTACCAACGGCTCAGAAACATACAGAGTAGAAGAAACTATTGAGCGGATATGCAGTGCATATGATATCGAAAGTGAATGTTTCGTTGTTCCTACTGGTATTTTTCTATCCGGTTGTTCTAAAAACGATACAAAAGACTCAATATCATTAGTGAAGAGAATAAAAGAAAGAACTATAAATCTGCATAAGATCGAGATGATAAATTCTTTTTCAAGAAGTCTGAAAGACAGGAGAATCTCTTATGATGAAGCAATGAAGTTTTTAAAGGGACTGGATTCGGCTCCGTCTTTTCCTTACTATAAAAGTCTCCTAGCGGCAGGCGTTACTTCCTTCGCCTATGCCATGTTGTTTGGCAGTTCTGCCATAAACGGAATAGTTGCTGCTTTCATTAGTATACTCATATATTACGCAGAAGACAAAATAACTGTCATCAACCTGTTGCCTTTCTTTTCAGAGTTTATTTGGAGCTTTATTACAGGAATACTGGCTGTGTTTATCAATAAATATATATTGCCCATAAATATTGATTCGGTAATAATAGGTTCAATTATAGTGCTGTTCCCAGGCATTGCCATAACCAATGGCATAAGGGATGCATTGTATGGTGATATCCTATCCAGCCAAGTTAGATTGGCAGAGGCTTTATATACTGTTACTGCCATAGGTGCAGGTGTAGGTATTTCTTTATTACTTATGAAGTATTGGATGTGATAACATGAAAGGAATAATTCTTGCGTTTTTGGGCAGTTTCTGCCCTGCATTACTGTTCAATATTGAAAAAAATAAATTAATATGGGCTGGAATATGCGGTGCCACTGGTTGGACAGTTTATAACAGTATTTATTCCTATTCTGGCAATAAGATTTATGCTGCTTTCATTGCATCTGTAGTAATCAGCCTTATCAGTGAAATTATGGCTAAATTGCTGAAAACTCCAGCTACCGTATTCAATGTCCCTAGTTTATTTCCTATTGTACCAGGCGTCTCTGCATATTATACCATATTATATATAATCGAGAATGATTTGACTGCTGCCGCATATAAAGGAATTGAGACTCTTGGCATAGCAGGCGCTATAGCTTTTGGAATAATACTGGTTTCAACGATTTTCAGATATATAAATACCAGGAAAAGGAGGAAGGCTATATGAGAATAAGATCCATGGAATCAAAAGACATAGCTGCCGTAAGAGAACTCATAGATTACTGCAAACCACTAGATTTGCATACACCTTTTACATATTGGATATTATCGGAGTATTTCAACAATACCTGTTTCGTGTTGGAAGATGAAGATGAAATCGTAGGCTATACTGGAGGTATGAAAAGCTCTTCCATGGATAGGACTTTCTATCTGTGGCAAATAGGTTTGATGCCTGATTATAGAGGCAAAGGATATTTCAATATGCTGATGGACCAGATTATTAATGAGGTAAAAGCTATAGGTTGCAAATTTCTGGAGTTCTCTGTTCTCTCAGATAATTATCAGAGCATCAATGCTTTTTCAAATTATGCAAAAAAGAAAGGCCTACCTATAGAAAAAAGAGGTAGCCTCAGTTTTTATGATAAGCTTACAGATGAAGAATGCAAAGAGGATATTTATAGGATTAGCCTATAATCCTCTTAGATACTCATCCTTAAAGTTAACTTGACCTTCTATGGCCTCATTGAGTTGCTTGATAAGGATCTCTTTATCTTTGTTCAACGTACCTTTTAAGGACAAATAGTTTGACGCATGGTTGCTTCTGAAAACACAACCTTCTGCATCTAAGTTTTTCAACAGTTCAAGAGTCTCTATTGCAACCTCCTGGGGAGTCAACAGCTCAAATTCACCCTTTTCCACTTCATCATACAACTTTGTACCTGGTTCTATCATAAGGGTTAGCAATCCTAAATAATCTGGCTTCATCTTGCTTATAGCTTTAGCTGATTCTAACGCATGCTCTTTCCATAGCTTTGTTCCCCCTAATCCAGAAATCAAAGTTACAGAAAGAAGTATACCCGCATCCTTTATCTTTAATACTGCTTTTACTATATCTTCAGAATCAGCACCCTTGTTTATGTGAGCCAATATTTTATCACTGCCTGATTCCAAACCCAGGTAAGCAATTCCTAGTCCTGCTTCTTTAAGAAGCTTTAGTTCCTCTTGTGTTTTAATCATTATACTTTTGGGAGAAGCATAAATACCTACCCTCTCGCACTCAGGAATCCATTTCTTAATAAACTGAAGTATCCTCAGCAATTCTGCTGTTTTTATCATTAGTGCATCCCCATCGGCAAGAAACACTCTTTTTATGCTCTTATAGTACATCCTTGATTCTCTAATATCTTCTAAAATCTCTTCTGTCTTCCTTATTCTAAACTCTTTGTCCTTATACATGCTGCAAAAACTGCATTTATTGTGGGAACAGCCTATAGTGGCTTGTATAATTAGGCTCCATGCCTCACTAGGTGGTCGATATATACTGCCTTCGTATCGCATAGTTTCACTTCCTTTAATGCTTATTGTAACTGCTTCAGGATTGACAATTAAAATCTTTATTCTGTAATCAAGAGCAATACAATTATATCACAAATCTGTACTTGTCAATCAGTCTTTTTGCATCATCTTCTGCTATCATCATTCGTTATACCCAAGCAGGAAGTGAACTTCACCGATATTGAAATTTAATTTACTCTTCCATATAAGATAGCCATGTATCAATAAAGTATTGATTTTCAAGATGGCGTTATTGAGGTTTTGTCTAATTTCCTGTATTCTGTGGTTTTAACTTCATCATTGCACCAAAATACTGTTGGGCAGTAATAAAAGTAATAAAGGCACAAAGCTCACTTATTTCTCCTTCAGAAAAATATCCCTTCAATATTTCAAAAGTAGAATCTGAGATATCTCCTTTTTGCTTTAAGAATACTTCTGCAAAGCCTATTGCAACAGATATTTTTTCATTGAATGTATCAGGATCGGGTTTTCCTTTTGCTTTACAATATTCACAACCATTGCCTTGTGCTAATGTTCTTCTAACTTGCTCCTTCAATTCCGATGATAGAAGCCCGTCTTTTTCTAATACTTCACCTAAATGTGACCACGCTTCCATCACCTCTTTGTTATGCCCTAAAAGCTTTTGAAAAGGTGTACTTCCATAAACTGATTCACCAATTCTTGCCATATTATTTTACCTCCTTGCAATATTAACAATCTTGTAGTATTAATAATAAAGAATAAAATCATCTAATTCCATTAAATTTATAATCAAAATATTATACTTTACTTAAAAAAATAAACAAAATAGGAGGATTTGCTTTAAAAATGAAAATAGATGATATTGATAAAAAAATTTTAGAAGAGTTAAGTGAGAATAGCCGTTTATCCATGAGTGAACTTGGGAGAAGAATTAATCTTTCTTCCCCATCTGTAACTGAAAGAGTAAGGCAAATGGAATCATTTGGTATAATTAAAAAATACACCTTAGAAATTGATTATGAAAAACTAAGATTTCCTATTCAATGTATAGTAGAAGCAACAGTTAAAAATGGAGACTATAAATCCTTTAAAGATTTTATAGAAAGTCTTCCAAATGTAGAGTTTTGTTACCGTATATCCGGAAAAGCATGTTATATGCTTAAACTGCAATTTGAGAGCTTTACAAAAGCAGAAGAGTTCATCAATTCTGTAAGTCCATATGCATCTACAGTAACGCATTTCATTTTTTCTAAAGTTGAGACAAAGTTAAAATTTAACTAATCTGAGACATTGGGGACGGTTCTCCGTGTCTCAATAGGAATCGTCCCCTATATTTTATTGAGACATCGAGAACAGTCCCCGATGTCTCATTTGATGTTGAAGGATTGAATAATCCTGTTGAACATAAGAGGATAATATCTCCTCCAATCCTCTTCGTCTGTAAAAAAACTGGCTCTGTATATCCTTCCATTGCCTCCATCCAGAAATGCTTCATAAGCTTTTATGTAGCCTTCATTGTCTTTTGCTCTTGAATATCTTATCAAAAAACCTTTCTTTCTGTTAACCGTTATCTCTCTTTCATCGTACTCCTTAAATTCTACAGCTCCTACCGCTGCTTTCTTAGATTCTTCCAAGAATTCCGCTAAGGGCTTTTCCATCTGCCATACTTGTATGAAACCATGTATTTTCTTATTGGGGGTCATAAAATTCAGATTATAAATTATTTCTCCTCCAATAAACTTCTGTTCCCAAGAGTTCCAGGATGATGGTATTGAAAATCTGAAACTCCCATCCAGAACTTCATAGCTTTTATATCCTTGCTTTTCTATCTTTTGCATTTCAATATTTGCCTTAAATACTTCCACTGTGTTGTATATCTTGTTGAAAAAAGTCATTGTGAAAACAAAAATGAAAGCAATAACAGCTACATATAAAACATATCGTTTGCTGATATAACTTTTCATTTATATCCCCCCTTTTTACTATTTGGTTTCTACATAATAAATATGACAGATTCAAATGGATAATGTATAATATAGCCATAATTTGATTGGAGGTGTGATTCCTTGAGGTATATAGATTTGAGAAGCGACACGGTAACCATGCCCACTGAGGAAATGAGAAAAGCAATGTTTGAAGCAGAAGTTGGCGATGATGTGTATGGTGATGATCCTACTGTAAATGCATTGGAAAAAATGGCAGCTGAAATAGTAGGCAAGGAAGCTGCCCTATTTGTTGCCAGCGGCACCATGGGCAATCAACTGGGTGTCATGACTCATACTATCAGAGGAGATGAAATAATTTTAGGTGAAAATGCACATATAGCAGTCCACGAAGTAGGTGCTACAGCAGTGCTATCCGGAGTACAACTTCGAACCATAAAAAGCAAAGACGATATACTTTATCCGGAAGCTGTAGAAGGAGCTATAAGAGTTGATGATATACATGAACCCAGAACAGGTCTCATCTGCCTTGAAAACGCTCTTGCCAACGGAACTGTTGTTCCTCTGGATGTAATGAAAGGTGTATATGATGTGGCTAGACTTCACAACATACC
This sequence comes from Lutispora thermophila DSM 19022, assembly GCF_900142105.1. Lineage (GTDB taxonomy): Bacteria > Bacillota > Clostridia > Lutisporales > Lutisporaceae > Lutispora > Lutispora thermophila. The sequence continues at coordinate 63,465 of NZ_FQZS01000013.1, read as the reverse complement.
TGTCCATCTGGACGGTGCCAGATTGTTTAACGCAGCCACAGCACTAGGATGTACTGCGAAGGATATAACACAGTATACAGACTCAGTTCAGTTTTGTCTCTCAAAAGGCTTATGCGCTCCTGTAGGCTCCATACTTGCAGGTACAAAAGAGTTCATAAACAAGGCAAGAAAGAACAGAAAGCTTCTTGGCGGAGGTATGAGGCAAGCAGGTTTTCTGGCTGCAGCAGGCATAGTAGCCCTTGAGAAAATGACCAAGCGTTTGGGTGAAGACCACGAAAATGCTAAATATATGGGTAAAAGGCTTTTGGAAATACATGGCATAGAACTGGACCTAGATAAAATTCAGATAAACATGGTGTTTTTCAAACTGAACCGTCCAGATTTTGATTCCAATAGTCTCGCATCTAAACTCTTTGAAAGAGGCATTAAAATAAATGGCCCTGAAGGTGGTTTTTTCAGATTTGTAACAAACAATGATGTCAGCAAAAAGGACATAGATTTTGTAATCGATACCATGAAAGAAATCTTATCATAAATGAAGGCAAAAAAGAACTCCTTGCGAGTTCTTTTTTTAATGACCATTATGCACCCTTTGATTTTTGTTTTCTCAATAAAAATACGAAGAAAGGGCCTCCCATTATTGAAGTCATAACTCCCACAGGAATTTCTGCCGGTTGTATGATAACCCTGCCTATAGCATCTGACAGCATCAGCAATGACGCCCCTAATATAGCACTATATGGTATAAGCCTTCTGTAATCTGCACCCCATATGAGCCTTACTATGTGGGGTGCTACCAAACCCAGGAACCCTATGGTTCCACCTGTTGATACCACAGCTCCTACTATAATGGAACACACAGTAAGCAATATATATTTGAGCCTTTCAACATCAACTCCTATATAATGGGCAGACTCTTCACCTAGAGACATGATATTCAGCTCTCTAGCAAAAATATTGAGTATTAAAACTCCCGGCACAATTAAGCAACTTGAAAATATAAACTTCTGCCATGTTGCTGAGGATAAACTGCCCATTGTCCAGAAAACTATGTGTTCTACTTTATTACTGAACAATAACATAATAAATGATATAAGAGATGATATGAAGTAACTCACAGCAACTCCAGATAGAAGCAGTGAATTTATGGATACCTTATTCTTGGTTTTTGACAGATAATACACAAAAAACAGGGTTGATATGGCTCCTAAGAAGGCAAATGCACCTGTTGTGGCATAACCAAATACTCCAACACCTGTAACTATTGAAATGACTGCTCCTAAAGCAGCTCCTGAAGACATACCCAACGTATACGAATCCACCAAAGGATTCTTGAATATGCCTTGCATTACTCCTCCCACAGCAGACAATCCTGCGCCTAATACCGCTGCAATCATAACCCTGGGCAATCTGATATCCATAAGAATAATTTGATTATCTGTGCTCTCTCCTAGGAAAATGATTTTTAATATCTCCTCTAATGGTATATCAACAGCACCAATCCTTACTGAAATAATAAAACAGATGAAAAACACCATTAACAATATATTAAAGGATATTAATCTGTTTATAATTTTATTTGTCATGATTCTCATCTGCCTTTATAAGTATTTCTTTCAATTGTTCTTCTTTAATCTGTATAACATTAGGCCTGTCAATGAGTTTGTTATAAATGCTCAAAGCCTCTCCATTGGTATAATCCCTTTGTTCAAAACTTCCATTCTCCACAATATATATTGTTTTATCCTTAAGTCTATCCTCAATAAGCATTTTAAGATTTCTGATGTTTGCCTTGCTGAAATATACGGGTAAAAGAACAAGAACATTGGCAGACAAGGCTAATTCCAAATTTTTATCATAAGCTTCCTGTGAAATAGCCATAAACGGAGTTTCTTCAGCCACATCCAATTCATATTCTTTTGATATGGTCCAGTCAGAATCTCCTATGTTCAGTACTCCTGTCGATATGGTGAAACCTGCTGCTGCCAGCTCCTGAATAAGTTTGACTCCAGTTCCTCCACCGCATATAATATGAACTGCGAAATCTCTTTTCTTTTTCGGTATTGTGGATATGGGATATATATAAGTTTTTCCCGTAGCCGGATTTATGCTTATGGAAACATTGGTATTAAAAACACGGGCAATATTTTCTATTGTTAGAACTTCTGCCGGCTCTCCTTTGAAAAAAACTTCTCCGCCTTTCAGCATAACAATATAGTCACTATAGGCAGATGCCATATTAAGGTCATGAAGCACTGCAATAGAAGTCAGCCCTTCCTCCAATGTCATTTTCTTCACCAGATCAAGTATCTCCACTTGATACTGCAAGTCCAAATGCGATATAGGCTCATCCATAAGCAGCACTTTTGGCTGTTGGGCCAATGCTTGGGCAAGTATGACCCGTTGCTTTTCCCCGCCGCTTAATTCATTGAAATTCCTATTGGAGAACTCCATTATATTGGTATATTTCATGGCTCTCTCTGCAATTTTAATGTCCTCTGGCGTTTCACCTTTCAGCCTTTTAACATAAGGATGTCTGCCCATAAGCACTATATCTTTCACCTTATAGTCAAACTCAACAAGTATATTCTGTGGCACTACTGAAAGCCTTTTGCTTATTTCCTTTTGAGATAACTTTGTAATATCATCGTTTCCCAGCATAACTATACCCTTCTGAGGTTTTAAATATCTGGATAGATTTTTCAAAAAAGTGCTTTTGCCTGAGCCATTAGGACCTACGATACTGACAAAGCTTCCTTCCTTTATGCTGAGGTTTATATTCTTCAATATATAGTTGTTTTCATAACTAAAATCTAAGCCTTCTACTCTTACTTCATATTCCATATTAATACCCATCCACTGTTTAGAATGAATCACTGTGCAAAGCTTTTGCCATTTCTCTGATTGCCTCAACTACTCTTGGACCTGGTCTTGAGACAATATTGTCATCGGACATTACATGGATGTTTCCTTCCCTAATACATGGAAGTTTGCTAAATAGTTCATCTTTCATTATATCTTCTTTTCTCATGCCTTCGTCAGTAGAATGAAAAGCAGCAATTAATATATCAGGATTTTGCTTAAGCAACTCCTCAAAACTATATTGGCCCCAACCTGTTATTTCCGTTGCGACATTTTGTCCTCCTGCTATTTGTATTATCTCATTGATATATGTTCCTTGGCCTGCAGTATATAACGGATCTTTCCATACCAAATAAAATACTTTTTTCCTTTCTTTGCCCATAACCTTGTTTTCTATTTCCTCTATATCTTTGTGTATATTGTTTATTATCTCTTCTGCTTCTGTTTCTTTTCCTACAAGTTTACCTACCATCGCTATAGAATCATATATTGACTCTACATCAGCGGCCTCCGTTGAGGCAACAGGAATGTTCAATCCCTCAAGAGCCGCCATCAAATCCTCTTGTATGTATCCTCCTGCTAAAACCAAATCAGGATTCATCTTCTTAATCAATTCAATGCTTGGATTATCAAAATCACCAATTTTATCTATCTTTTTTGCTTCTTCTGGATAATCACAAAAACTGGTTACTCCCACTAATTTATCTCCTGCTCCAAGGGCAAACATAATTTCTGTATTGGTAGGTGATAAGGATACTATCCTCTCCGGTATCTTATTCAATACCACTGTTTTACCTTTAATGTCCGTTATCTCTATTTTAGCTGTTTCTTTATCATTATAACCGCTTTGCCTTGACTGGCAAGAAGTAAAAGTAAGAAGCAATATTAGTGTAAGTGTTATTATGGCAATTTTTTTTATTTTATTCATCATTGGCACTCCTCCATTATATATTCAAATAAAACAAAAACCCTTCTCACATGAGAAAGGAGCAATATAAACAATTCACCTCCCCATCACTCGTAGGCAAGCTTAAATAATAGATCAGGCAGGTTTCCTGGCTATGGTTCACAGCTGCCTAGGCCTTCCCGATTAAATCAGTGGCATTTCTAGACCGCTCCCCCTCACAGTGGCGGGACCGCATGGGATTCTCACCCATTTCCCTTTTAACTGCATATGCAGCACCTGAACTTTTATATTCTTTTTACATCGTTATTCTAGCATATCATTAGACTATTTACAACAAATTAGATTTGAAACCTATGCAATTATAGGCTAAACTATATTTTTATTATCTATAATAAGAGTTTTTGAAAAATTTGTATTATTTAGTTGCATATGCTATAATATTGTTAATATATGTCTGACTGATGTAATTATTATGATTGGGGTGAATCTATGTCAAATGTGGTTACTATTGATGTAAAATCTTGTAAGCCAGGAATGAAAATTTCAGAAGAAATCATAAATAACTATGGAGCTATCTTAGTGCATAAAGAAACCATATTGGATAATTACACTGTTCATAAACTGAAGAGCCTTGGCATAGACAAAATTAAAGTATATGAAGATTATGAACTAAAACCCAATGAACTTAAGGATAACTCAATTGTATACGAAGAAAAAATGAATGAATTCAAGACTATAATAAAGGATTTAGGCATTGGAAAAAAATTGGATACATTAAAGGTGCAAAAAATTGTTTCTGATCTAAATGAAAACTTTACATCCATTAATGATATAATTACAAATCTAAAAACCAATAGATCAATTGACGAGTATACATATTCTCATAGTTTAAATGTTTCTCTTCTCTGCTCCCTTATAGGAAACTGGTTAGGCTTAAGCCCAGTACAAAGAAGAACCTTATCTTATTGTGGGCTTCTTCATGATATAGGAAAATCTAAAATACCTAATGAAATTTTGTATAAGCCTGGTCCATTAACCTCCAGCGAATTTGAAGAAGTCAAAAAGCATTCAGTTTATGGTTATAAGATACTAGAAGGCAACATAGCAATAAGTAAAGATGTTTTGTTGGCTGTACTAATGCATCATGAAAGAGAAGACGGCAGCGGTTATCCCCTTGGATTAAAAGGTGATAAAATAAGCTTTTATGCAAAAGTTACTGCAATAGCTGATATGTTTGACGCCATGACTTCAGACAGGGTATACAAAAAACGTCAAACTTGTTTTGATGTATTTGAGTTGTTTGAAAGGGAGTATTTGACGAAGTTCGATACAAATATACTCCTCACTTTCCTCAACAGAATTTCAAGCTATTATGTTGGAAGCAATGTAATGCTTAGCAACGGCTCATATGGTGAAGTTGTATTTATAGACCAGAAAGCCATATCAAGGCCCATTATTAAATTGGAAGACTCATCAATAGTAGATTTGAGAATAGAAAAAGGACTGCGAGTTGAAGAGGTATTCTAATATAAGTACAAGCGTATATAACTAAATATCAGAATATCTGATATAATAGTATTGTATATGTATTTATATGAGGAGGTAATGTAATGCCTTTAGTTACATCAAAGGAAATGTTTAGAAAAGCATATGAGGGGCAGTATGCTGTAGGAGCATTTAATGTAAATAACATGGAGATTATTCAAGGTATTGTGGATGCTGCCAAAGAGGAACAGGCTCCACTAATACTTCAAGTATCAGCAGGTGCCAGGAAGTATGCAAAACATATTTATCTTATGAAGTTAGTTGAAGCTGCTGTGGAAGACAGTGGATTATCCATTTGTCTTCATCTGGACCACGGAGAAGATTTCGAGATATGTAAAGCTTGCATAGACGGTGGTTTTACATCAGTTATGATCGACGGTTCCAAATATCCCTTTGAGGAAAACATTGCTTTAACCAAAAAGGTTGTAGAGTATGCACATGATAAAGGTGTTGTAGTAGAAGCAGAGCTTGGAAGACTTGCAGGAATCGAAGATGCTGTGAATGTTAGTGACAGAGATGCAACCTTCACAGATCCGGACCAAGCAGTAGAATTTGTTGAAAGAACAGGTGTTGATTCATTGGCCATAGCTATAGGAACCAGCCATGGTGCTTACAAGTTCAAAGGCGAGCCAAAGCTTGACTTCGAAAGGCTTGAAAAAATAAGCGACATGCTTCCCGGTTTTCCATTGGTGCTTCATGGTGCATCTACTGTACTTCCGGAGTTTGTAGAACAATGCAATACATATGGAGGTAATGTAAAAGGAGCACAAGGCGTTCCTGAAGAAATGCTTTTGAAAGCAGGAAAATATGGAGTCTGCAAGATCAATATAGACACAGATTTGAGACTGGCAATGACTGCTTCCATAAGAAAATATCTGTATGAAAACCCAAGCGAATTCGATCTTCGCAAATATTTAAGCCCAGCAAGAGAAGCCATAAAGAATATGGTTAAGCATAAGATGAGGAATGTGTTAAATTGCAGCGGAAAAGCGTAGTATTTTGCTGTGCAGCCTAGGGTATTTCTTTACTGTCCTGTCGCATGCTACGTGTAACGTGCAGCGTGAGGTCAGGATATTCCTCTGGGGTCTTTTACAAGAACACTAGAAGACATAAAAACCCACCAAATAAGACTAAATTATGTATAAATTTAAAACTAAAATAAGCATACATGCATTTGCAAAACAATGTTCACTTGCATATATGCTTATTTTAGTATGTAAAAATATTTCAAACTGAACCCTTTAGTGTATTTTAGTGTAAGCTTAGTGTCCTTTAGTGTTCTAAAAAAGACCTTTCCGTGTTAATCTGTGGTTACCACCGTGTAAATCCGTGTTCTTAAAATGGCCCAGAAGGAATACCCAAACACTAGAGACCAGAGACTGACCTTATAGCAATACCCTAGGCCATGCAATTTGGCAACGCCTTCACAAATTCCAAAAATCCTGCGCTGTCAGATGAATAATCTGGAGCATAGGGACATTCCTTTTCTAATATGCAATCAGTAACCAAATACGTTGTTATACCAATTGATTTTGCTATCATGTCTTCCAACATATCATTGCCTACCATAAGACAATTCTCTGGTTTCTTGTTGTTCAACCTTAAAATATCTTCGTAAAACTTTGGGTTAGGCTTGCAGAACTTGCATATCTCAAAATTAGTTACATAACTGAAATCATTCAAAGTAAATCCTGCCCATTGAATCCTCTTGTCTATCGCAATCTTAGGAAACAATGGATTTGTAGCTATAATTACATCATAGCCTTTCGATTTCAGTATATTTACTGCCCTTACCATATTGTCCATTCTATATGTAGCATCTTTTACCATATCAAACTCTTTTTCGTAAAATTCATCAAAACCGGTCATAAATAAATCCTTTTGATCTTCTCGTATAAGCTGATTAAATTTGTGAAAAAACAAATCCTGATTTAATCTGACACCATCAGAGCTTTTGATCATGTAGACGGTAGCCTCCCAAACTTTTTTGTACAACTCTTCCGGTGAGCAATATTTTTTGAATTTTGATCCAAGGAGATGAAAATATCTGTCTTCAAACTCTTTATAATCCATCCCCAATAAGGTTCCATCTAAATCAAACAATACTGTATCTATCATATTCAATCTTTCCTCCATTTTAGCCTAATCTTATCATAATAATAGAATATTACTCCTGTAAAAATATAATCATAAAGTAAAAAAGCAGGTTGCATTACTATAATGATCCACATGATAGGGAAATCAACATGCACATTTATTGAAAAAAACTTGGCCCATATTATATAAACAAAACCTATTGACATATTAAAGAAAAGCAATTTCATCAATATCTCTATAACTGGCCTTCTTGTCTTTTCTATATAAAACTTTAGCATTGGGTAAAGTCCGAAAAACACAACATAAGGAATTATGCTTACAGTATTTCCAAACATAACAAAAGAAAGCAAAGATGTGGCTCCATATAGCATCCAGGCCTGTCTTATCCCCAACTCAACCAATATAAGCCCGGGAATCATTCCGGCCAAAAAGTACATGGTAAGCTTCATAGAAGGCAGATACAATGCAAAGTATAGGAAAATGAGACTAAGGCCAGTAAAAATTCCTCCCAGTGCAACTTTTCTCCCCAATTTAACCACCACCTTGCTATATGCAGCTTATCAGATCCCCACCCATGCACTCACAGCAGCAGTCAGAGCAAATAAGACATTCACATATACTGCATATATCAGTTCCTCCTGAACTATATCTTCTATTATAGCTATAATTTTGATATCTGTTATTAGCAAAGGCTATTCTGTTTAAGGCATCTCTGTATTCCATATTAGAAGGATCCATATTCACTGCAGTATTTATGCTATTTACAGCCTCATTATACCAACCTTTTCTCATATAAACGAGCCCTCTTAGATAGTACCATTCTGCATTTCTTGTGGATACCTTATTCAATAAGCTCTCTGCAGCTTGAATATTTCCATTCATTATATTCATTCTGATCTGTGAAAACAAGCTTGAATCATTTCCATAACTGCTATTACTGCTATATGAACTTCTATTATTACTGTATTGATGATTGCTATTTTGAGTTCCATTTTTCTCATATTGCTTCATCAAGTAATCATAGGCCTGATTTATCTCTTTTAACTTTTCTTCTGCTAAATCGGAAAGAGGGTTATCGCGATATTGATCAGGATGATATTTTTTTACAAGTTCCTTGTAAGCTTTTTTTATCTCATCAATTGAAGCGCCTTCTCTGACGCCCAGTACTTCATATGGGTTTCTCATTTGTACTGCAGCTCCTTCCTTCTAATACACTCTTTGTTTTCTTCTCCATTCCCAAGTATATTATGTTTTCTATTATGCTTTTATTGTTCATATCCAGCAATTCAAAGGCTGAAGCAGCCTGAGCCAATGCTTGAATCAGATTAAATCCAACTTCTTCTCTTATTTTACTTTTAAATACTTCTGTATCTTCTCCGCTATAGCTATATTGAAGAAGAAGTGGATTATAGTTCTTATTCTTAATATCTTTTTCTATATCATCAAAGGCATCTATAATATAAATCCACTTGCCAATATTATATGCCATCCACTCTACAGCTTTTTTATTATTAACATTATCCCACTGACATCCTAGGCTAATAATAGATTTCACAAGTTCTGCGAAAGGATCTGCTGCTTCATCCATCGAATTGCATTTCCTTTTCTCCAAATCATGTAGCCTTGCAAGGGATTCCTTTATTCTAAGTTCCGATTCCATATTATTTTTTAATGCTCTCTTATACACTGGGATTAATGCCATCTGTCCAATCTTAGACAGAATTTTCTTCTCATCTATCCAATGATCTTGAAGCTTATAATAGGTTAAAATAATATTCATATCAGCTGAAAAATCAACACTCTTGCTGTTTTTTACTAACCATTTCTTTTTTACGGGGTTGGCAATACAACTCTCCCTCTGTAAGCTAATGGATTCTTTATTAACAGAAGAAAGAAATATACCTAGAAAAACAGAATCATAGTTAAGTCCAAGCCTACATAATGGACCAAAGTTTTTGCCCATGGATTTGCATACTCCACAATAATAGGCTCGAAATAATTCATATTCTTTAATTTTCATTTCACCCTTATCGGGTACTACATATCCAAACATTGTTAATCCTGCCTATTATACCATTTGTCTGTTTATTTTACTAAGTCTTTACATTCATCTTGTTAAAATCTTTCATAATTATAACATAACTTAACATACTTTTCAGCAAAAAACAAACACAGGCCAACAACCATACTATAGAAGTATGGTTATTAGCCTGTTCTTTTCAAAATCAATAATTATTTATTACTACATAGTAAAACTTTCTATAATCTCCAGGAATCCTTTCTTAAAAGTATGATTTTAAGAATTCAGGAACATTATTAGGATTTCGGCTCATACTTACAATAAAATCAACTTCAAATTTCTTATTTAGATTTTCCAAATTTTCAACAAACTGTTTTAGACATTCCTCTTCAGCATCAGATATAACCTTTATTCCATCAATAAATATCGTTTCTATATCAAAATTCTGAGATATAACTCCGCACAAAAAACCATAAAAAGCCTTCAAATTCTCAATCTGAAAATCTCCAGCATTGATGAATCGAAGACTTCTATCCAAATCGTACATATGATTTTTATCTCTGTCGATGTACACAACATGCCCTTTTGAAGCTTTTGAAGCCTCATTTGCCATACTGATCATCATTTTTGTCTTCCCGGTGCCCTTCTCACCTACAATAAACTTAACCATTTTAATTACCCCCTAACATATTTTTTTTAGAGATTAATTAGAGCATACTATATTCTGAAGATTATTTCAATTCCTAATTTCCCTAAAAAACAAGTATTTCACAGATTAAATAATATAATCTCCCCATTATTCGTAAAATTAAGAATATGTGCATCATTTGTCAAAAATCAAAAAATAGTCAGGATTTTGCAAAAACTGTTATGTTTTCAGAGAAATTTCACTATTTACATTATTCATCAACTTTGAGATAATAAAAATAAATCAAAATTACCTCAGAAAGGAGTTAAAAGAATGTCCAACAATACAAAACAGAAAAGGGAGGCAACTCTACTTGAAGCAATTATTCCAGTTGTTCTCACTATCGCAATCCTAATGTATAATTTAATCATTGTTGGAGGAGACGTACACATTCCTCTGGTTTTGGGTGGTGCCATAACTGCAATAATTGCAATAGTAAGACTTGGATATACCTGGTCTGAACTTGAAGAAGGAGTTATAGCTACCATCGGAAGCACCATGCAAGCTATTATAATTCTCGCAATCATAGGTATGATCATTGGTACATGGATTCTCGGTGGTATAGTGCCAACTCTTATCTATTATGGTCTACAGGTATTATCACCTTCATTCTTCCTTATTGCATCTTTAATTCTCTGCAGTATAGTATCTCTTGCAACTGGAAGTTCCTGGACCACAGCTGGAACAATAGGTATTGCCCTTATGGGTGTTGCTGCAGGTCTCGGTATCCCCGCTCCTATGGCAGCCGGTGCAATAATATCCGGTGCATATTTCGGCGATAAAATGTCACCTCTTTCAGACACAACCAACTTGGCTCCTGCCATGGCTGGTGCAAATCTTTTCGATCATATCAGACACATGATTTATACAACAGGTGTTAGTTATATTATAGCAATCATAGGTTTTGGTATAATGGGTGCCAGATTCGCAGGCAGTGATCTTGATACATCTGCAATAACTGAATTGTTGGCACTAATGAAAGATAATTTTAATATCAGTCCTTTATTGATACTGGTTCCTGTATTGGTTATAGTTATGGTAGCTATGAAGGTTCCTGCTATACCAGGACTTTTAGCCGGTACAATACTTGGAGGTATCGCTGCAATCGTATTCCAAGGCAAGTCATTTGGAGATGTTTTAGATGCTATGCAAAATGGTGTAGTTTCCGAAACAGGAAATCAAATTCTTGATGAACTTTTAACTCGAGGCGGCTTGCAGAGCATGATGTGGACCATATCCCTCATACTTTGTGCTCTAACCTTCGGTGGAATACTGCAAAAATCAGGCATGCTTGATGTAATAGCTAAGAGAATCCTTGGATTTGCAAAGAGCACAGGTTCATTGGTTGTTGCTACCATTATGACTTGTTTCTTCGTAAACTTCCTGGCAGGTGACCAGTACCTGGCAATAGTATTACCTGGCAGCATGTACAAAGAAGAATTCCATAAGAGAGGTTTAGCACCAAGAAACCTTTCCAGATGCTTGGAGGACTGTGGTACCTTAACTTCAGCACTTATTCCATGGAATACATGCGGTGCTACAATGTCAACTTACTTAGGAGTTCCTACAGTTGAATATATCCCTTACTGCTTATTAAATCTTGTTAACCCTATTGTTTCTATAATATTCGGTTACACCGGCATTACAATGATGAAGCTGGAAGATGATCCATCTGCTCCTGAATACAAAGGGAACAAGAAAGCAACCGCTAATGCTTAATTAATTGCACAAAAAACTCCGCTGAAGAATCAGCGGAGTTTTTTTTATAATCTTTTTAATGCTTTCCGTTAAAAACATTTCAAGAAAGACTTCCTTGATTGTTATAAACGATTCCAAAGGAAGCCTTTCTTATTGTGTAGCAAATTAAAGGCTTAATTGTTATGAAATTGATTCCAACATAAGACTTTCTTAACTGTTGTAGAAAATATATACAAACATATATAGCACAATTGCGTGCATACTAATACCATGAGAGATAAGTTGTTACGATTTGCAGTATATGGCTTAATAGGCTGGTGCCTTGAAATTCTCTGGACCGGTTTAGGTTCCTTGATTCATGGCAATTTAATGCTTTACAGCTTCACCTATATGTGGATGTTTTTTATCTACGGTATGGGAATATTTCTTGAACCACTCCATAATAAAATAAGAAATTGGAATATATACATGAGAGGAGGAGTTTGGGTTCTAACCATTTTCGCCATTGAATACCTATGTGGCTGGGCTTTGGATAGCATATTGGGTCATTGCCCATGGGATTATGGTGAAGGAATACTCTCCATAAATGGCTACATAAGATTGGATTTCACTGTGGCGTGGTTTTTTACAGGTTTACTTTACGAAAAAGTACACGACTTCCTTACAATGCTTCAAAACATATCAAACAATAATTACATGTCTAAAAAAGAATAAAATAGTATGGGCTGTTTCAATAGCTGCTCATGCTATTTTATTCTTGTACAATTCATGGTATCCATAAATTCTTCAATAATTTTTATATGATCCCCTAGAATTATTATGTGATGATTAGCAATAGGATTCTTAAAAAAATAATCTACACTCTCATCCAGTTTTATTTTTAATTGGGTCCTGCACATTTTTGAGTTATTCAAGTTATCTAATATTTCTCCCCTAGACAGAAAATATTTATCTAAGCCTGATCCTCCACATTTAAATAAGGTAACAGTTCCCTTCTTAATTTGCCCTTGAATTCCAATACTTTTTAGCGATTCAAAATGACTTCTTATGATATATTTTTCTGTCAAGGATGTGGCTACCGTACAGTGAGCAAAAATAACCTCATTGGTTTCATGATCAATCAGCGATGGATTTGACATAAATGGATTTTCACCTGTTAAAAGCTTTGCAAGGTACATGGTAAATACTGACTGACTATCTCCTTCACATCCTGCTATAATGCCTTCATCATTAAGCAGAGATACAGCAAGGCAACCTGATATATTATGTCTATCTAGTATATCAAAGCATTTCAATGCCAAAGCATCTATTCTGTTTTTGCTATATACTTCCTTTACCGCTAAATATACTTTTGATGCATCCACAACCTCTTCCCTTGTAGGTTCCTCTATACCTGCTGAATTGTTCACAAACTTATCGGCTATTGTTACTGCTTCATCATACGATACGGTTTTCAACATATCTGATACTTCAGATAACTCAATATTCTTATAGTTTAAGCCCCATTTCTTTTTTACTTCAGAATAGTTTACATCACTTGAAATAAGCCATGAAGATGGAAATCCTACAATACCAATGCTAGACCTTCTTATTTTGTCACTAACGCTGACAATATGACTTAAGACTTCAATTCTTTTTTTAAGGTATTCAGGCTTACCATGAAGTATTTGAGATACACCACCTACACTCTTTATCCATGACTGTATTTCCAAAGAAGCACCTAAAGAATTATGAAGCCCGTCTGTTAGCAATAGTATAGGCTGAGGAAGTTCATCATAGATGCTTCTAAACATCTCTTCTGTTCCCCCTGAAGCTATGAACACCAAAGGAATATCCACATACTCTGCTTCAGCAGGAGTAATAAACCTTACAGAAAAATTCCTCTTTAAATAGCTTATAAGTTCATAATGGGAATTTTCTATCGAAGTTAGATCATGCAAAGCCGCTACTATGGTAACTAATCCTAATTCCATGCTAATCCCCCCTTTACATTCTTCAGTAATCTTTTATGCCTATTGAAAGCTAAATAATGATAATATTATAGGAAACACCATCGAGATGATTAGCAGTATGCTCAGTATCATAGCTATCTTCTTTTTCATTTCCTTATACCAACCTTTCCTATCTCGGTAATTGAATTTGGGGTTTCTCTCTGGATTCCCTATATAATATAAATTTATTTCCTATAACTTGCACTACTTCTGCTCCAATAGCAGAAGCCAAAGCATCAGCTGCTTCCCTCACTTTCAGGGGACAATTATCCAATATCTTGATTTTTATTAGCTCCCTTGACTCCAGGCAGGCATCTATTTCTTTTTCCATTGCTGAAGTTATACCTGATTTTCCTATTTGAAAAACATCTTCCAAGTTATTTGCTAAAGCTCTTAAATAAGCTCTTTGTCTACTATTTAACATAGTACCTCCTAATTAAATATATTTTAAAAGCAGACTTTCGTCTGCTATTATGCACATTTTATAATTCTATTTCTTTTTTTATTTTTCTTCGATGAGTTTCGTAATTAGGATCTCCTTTCTTCCATCCGCTTCTGCTCTTTTCTACATTCTGCACATAATTCTCATTTATAACTATTTGATTTTTTGCTATGCAGAAATATGTTGAAGTATTCTGTTTACAATTTTCACATTGTATGCAGTCCATGATTTTAAATTGACCTCCACTTGTTAATCATAATATTCAAATTCAAGACTACCCATCTTTACAGTGTCCCCATCTCTAATACCCATGTTTTTCAACTCATCGATAATACCCCTCTTTCTGATAACCCGCTGAAAGTACTTGACAGAATCGCTATCATCCATGTTTACTGAAGCTAAAAGTCTTTCCGCTAAAGGTCCTTCAATGATATAGATATCATTTTCTTTCTTAATTGTGAAATCTTTTACATCCGCATATTTATGATACAACAAATCCTTGTCTACTTCAACAATTTCTTCTTCATCTTCAATAGTTTCTAAAATGTTGTATACCTTATCTAACATTGGTTTAATGCCCATCTTGGTTGCACCGGAAACAGGAAACACATCATATCCTTCCTTTGATAGGATATTCTTTACCCTCTCAAAGTTTTCTTCCGAACCTGGTATATCCATCTTATTGCAGGCAACTATCTGAGGTTTTGAAGCAAGCTTTTCACTATATAGCTTTAATTCGTCATTAATCTTCCTGAAGTCTTCAATGGGATCTCTGCCTTCTATTCCTGAAACATCAATCACATGAATTATCACCTTAGTTCTTTCCACGTGTCGCAAGAAATCATGACCAAGTCCAACACCTTCATGAGCCCCTTCTATCAATCCTGGAATATCAGCCATGACAAAACTTCTGTCAGAATCCAGCTCAACTACACCAAGATTAGGCGATAGGGTAGTAAAATGGTAATTAGCGATTTTAGGTTTTGCTGATGTAACTACAGACAAAAGGGTGGATTTGCCAACATTAGGGAAACCAACCAAGCCTACATCGGCTATAAGCTTCAACTCGAGCTCAATCCAAATTTCTTCTCCTTTTTCACCTGGCTGTGCAAATCTTGGAGCCTGTCTGGTAGATGTGGCAAAATGAGCATTTCCCTTGCCTCCTCTTCCACCTCTAGCCACCAATAGTTCCTGCCCGTCATGTCTTAAATCGCCTAAAGCTCTTTTAGTCTCTTCATCATATACTATAGTTCCTACAGGCACTTTTATTATTAAATCCTCTCCGCTTTTACCGTAGCAATTATTTGCTCCACCCATCTGCCCATTTTCTGCCACATGCTTTCTTTTATATCTAAAATCCATTAATGTTCTCATGCTGCTATCTGCAACAAGTATTACATTACCACCGCTGCCTCCATCCCCACCATCCGGACCACCATTAGGTATGTATTTTTCTCTTCTAAAGGATACTCTGCCATCTCCACCGTCACCGGCCTTTACATATATCTTTGCCTTATCTACAAACACAATTCTCACCCCTTATTTCATTATATTTCAGCAGTTTACAGTACTGTCATGCTATATAGTTTCGAAAGCCTCCCAAAATAAAGTCTCGTCAATATTATGGACATATGTATGAGTTTTATCCTAAAGTTCAGAGAGCGCTTTTGCTTCTCTTAATCAAGATTTGCTTAAGAAAGCCATTAGGTCAAGTTAACATTAAGGTGGAATTAAGCTTTTCTATTATTTATAACAAAAAAGGTACAGCCTTGCTGCACCTATATAAATATCTGATTGATTAAGCTACAGGATATACGCTTACTTGCTTCTTATCCTTGCCCTTTCTTTCGAATTTTACAACACCATTTATCAAAGCAAATAATGTATCATCTTTACCTATTCCAACATTGTTACCAGGATGAATCTTGGTGCCTCTTTGTCTTACAATAATGCAACCAGCATTAACTGCCTGTCCGTCAGCTCTTTTTACACCTAATCTTTTGGATTCACTGTCACGGCCGTTTCTTGAGCTTCCTACTCCTTTTTTATGAGCAAACAATTGAAGATTTATGTCAAACATAAATTACACCTCCCTTTTAACTACAATCCTTATATAAGGTGAGTAATTTTTCGATATGTTTTCCAGCCCCATAACCATTGTATCCACTATTGCCGAAGCTTTAAGACTTACATCTCTATCTTCTATATGAGGTATGGAAAATCTCAATAATCCTTTGTCTATACAGTATTTTATGTCTAACTTAGCAACATTTATAAGGCCAAGTAGGGCTGTTTGAGTTAATGCTGATACTGCACTGCACACAATATCGCTGCCAAATTCGCTATAATCAGCATGTCCTGTAACTTCTAACCCTATTACCTTATCATCTTCCGACATGAAAATATTTACTGTAATCATATTTATTATGCATTGATCTTATCAATTTGAACTTTTGTATATGGTTGTCTGTGTCCCTGTTTTCTTCTGTAATCTTTCTTTGGTTTGTACTTGAAAACAATTATTTTCTTTGCTTTTCCGTTTTTAAGTACAGTTCCTTCAACGCTAGCTCCAGATATAACAGGAGTTCCTGTCTTGATTTCACCGTCTCCTCCTACTAAAAGAACCTCGTCGAACTTAACTTTTTCTCCCTCAGCATAAGGAAGCTTTTCTACAAAGATTACATCACCTTCAGTGACTCTGTATTGTTTTCCACCTGTTCTTATTATTGCATACATTAGGCATTGCACCTCCTTTAAAATAAGTCTCGCCGGACTCAAGGTAACATTTTAAAACCCGACCCGAGCGGATATGCCTACACCGTAATATTTTAACATAGGGGTTTTTCTTTGTCAAACAAAAGTATAATCAGGTTTTTAACCTCTTTCTCTAATAGCAATTATTTTAACCATTTTACCATTTATCTATAAATATTTTTGATTGCAAATAACATCTACCGGTCCCATTTTGTGCTTCCCTGTTATTGAACTTGTTTGATGATCCGAGGCTATTATTAATTTAATCCTCCCAATACTATTGTATATTTCATTTATAAACTCTCTGTCCAATCTCTCTATAAAAAGCACTTTTCCTAATATGTCTTTCCTATGAGAAACTTCGTCAGTTCCGTTTATATGTGCGATAACTACATCATGGGTTTCTATTTCCTTTATTACCATTCTTGCTTTTTCCTTTAAATCAGTATCTATATCACCAGTTGAGTTTTTAAGGTCAGGTATATGAACTTTCATTGCTTTTCCAATTCCCTTTACTATTTCCGCATTGCATATCAAGGAACATGTTTTCCCATGTAATTCTTCAAAAGAAGGCAGCTTTACAGCTTCAGAAACACCCCACGGATAAAACATATATTCATTATTGTTAACTACAAACTTATTGTCTTCAATAAACTTGAATAATTCTTCATTTTTCAAAAGATCTTTAGTTAAATCTTCAATACTCATACCCATATTCTCGTGGGGAGGTAAATCCGGTATTTCCATAATTTCTTCCGACCTTTTTAATATTAAAAGATTCCTGTAATCGCTTATATGATAAAATCTCAAATTTTCCACTGTCTTAATATTGTGAGAAATAAAAGCCATGTCACATCTCGAAAGACCTTCACCATTAAAGGATTGAAGTTTATTATCCATTATCTTCACTAGATTGCATCTCATGGCTACTTCATCTTCATTGACAATTATGTTAGAAGAAATAGCTTCTAAATATGCTCTGTTTCTAGGTATTATACTTTCCTCAACTCCCAACATAGACAAAATGCACGTCATACTGTCTGGATCTCTTTTATCAGGACAGAATACTTTTTTTATATGCACTCCTTGATCTTTAATTTTGTCTATAGTTGGTGTAAGAGCATACTCTAAAGGGGTTAAATTGCTTAATTCACTAATTCTCTCTTCACTCAAACCATCTAATATTATCAATATTGTTTTCTTATTATCGAAGTTAATCATAACTTTTTCCTATGCCTAACATTTTCCATAATATTTATCACTGAACTTTATGCAGTGCATATGCAAATTAGCCTACCGGTAATCAATCAGTGAGCTTTACTGCCAATCTGTTTTTATTTCATACTAACCATAAAAGGTAACATTTTATAATGTCATTGGCATGCATAATGTATTTTAATCATGTACTCTAAATTCATCTTTAGGTATGGTTTCATCAGGTATAATGTTTATGTCTTTATTATATTTTTCACTCAATGACTTTATTTCATCACCATAGGTACTCATAAACTCATAACCCAATTCCGGGTGTACATATATTTCTACTTTCCTGTTATCTCTATTGAACAATGCTTTATTTATCTCGAATTCAATTTTCTTGAATATGGTTTGCTTTGACAACACTTTTCCTGTCCCTGAGCAATAAGGGCATATTGACTGCATTATATTGGTTTTTGGTTGTACAACTTTTTTTCTTGTCATTTCCACTAAACCTAGATGGGTCATACCCAAAACATTGCTTCTGTTTTTATCTTTTTTCAAAGCATTCCGCAGTACTTCCAACACCAAATTTTCGTGTTCTTGGTCATTCATATCGATGAAATCGATTATTATTATGCCACCTATATCTCTTAATCTCAATTGCTTGGCTATTTCTTTTGCAGCTTCAATATTCGTTTTCAAAACCGTATCATGAAGATCCTTGCTCCCCACATACTTGCCCGTATTCACATCTATAGCAGTAAGAGCTTCTGTTTGGTCTATGACAATATAACCCCCGCTTTTTAACCATACTTTTTTTGAAATTATCTTCTCAATTTTTTCTTCTATTTTATAGTAATCGAATATCTCATAGCATTTATCAAAATAACTAACCCTTGGTTCTAGATCAGGTGAAGTCATGGATATAATCTCTAACGCTTTTTCATAATATTCCTTATTGTTTATGGTAAGTTTGTCTATTTCTTTGGTAAACATGTCTCTTACAATTCTAAAAAATAAGCTCATATCTTTATGTATAAGTTTTGGAGCAGATGTCTTATCACTTTTGCCAAGAATATTTGCCCAGAGTGTACTTAAAAACTCTATATCTGATTTTAGGTCAGATAGTGTGCAGCCTTCACCGGCTGTTCTGACAATAACACCCATATTTGTAGGCTTTACTTCAGCAGCTAAGGCTTTAAGCCTTTCTCTTTCTGCCTCATCTTCAATCCTTCTTGATACTCCGATATAATCTGCCGTGGGCATGAGAACTGCAAATCTACCTGGCAATGTAACGTGTGTTGTAGCTCTTGCGCCCTTACTGCCAATAGGATCTTTAATAATTTGTATAAGAACCTCCTGACCTGCCTTTAAATAATCTTCTATTCGTTGTGATCTGTTGCTTTCACTACCAACAGACGATACTGCATCATAACTGGATAAATCAGGAAGTACATCTTTCACATATAAAAATGCATTCTTGCCAGTACCAATGTCTATGAAGGCGGCTCCCATGCCTGGCAAAACATTTTCAACCAAACCCTTATAAATATTACCTACAATGCTTTGCCCTTCCTGACCTTCCATGTAAATCTCAACTAATTCATTATCTTCAAGGACAGCTACCCTTGTCTGTCCAAAACTGATATCCACAACTATTTCCTTGATAATAATCGCCACCTATCCTAAGAGAATGAATCGACCCTTTAGTTATTTTCTATCCACCAGCGATAATGGCACAAGTTCATGATCAATATTTGCGTAAAGCTCCACTCTTCTAATTTCCTTTATTTCAAAAATATCGCCCATAAATTTTCTCAGAGCTTCAAGCAAAAGATGCGGTTTTAAATTTGCTTTGCTGCCGCATGCTACGATACAATCTAGTGTTACATTTAGATTTTCTTGATGCAAAACATTAATTACTCTTATCATGGGTCTTATATCTACATCAGTGGTTTCAAAATTCTTCTTAGGCTGCTCCTTCGGCACAACTATGCTATTCTGAACCATAAAATCCGCAATCATTTTCTCTGCATCTATTAAATCCTTAAAAATAAGCTCTATGGAGTATCTTGCATCAGTAACCAATGCCATGGCACTCTTTGCCCTATCACGAAGTACCACTGCATCCACAATCTTAAGTCCCTGTGGCAGAGATTCGTTCAGTTTGCCCATTAAATCCTTTTCAGACATATCTTCATCCAAAACTATATCCAGATATTCTCCAATGCTTGTCACGCCAATACCAAGAGCAGATGCAAAGGACAAACTGGGATGGGGATTAAAACCTTCTGTATAATGAATGGGTACATGAGCCCTCCTCAATGCTCTCTGAAATGTCCTCATCAAATCCAGATGTGATATATATTTTGTCTCTGGCCCTTTTATGAACTTTAGTCTCATATTTATCATTTACATACCCCACCTTCCTGAAGCAAATTAATTCCACACCCCGTGCAAGCAATCCTGCAATCTCTGGTTGTCTCTCCTTTTAAGGCTTTTTTATATTCGCTCCTTAGATACTTCTTAGTAACTCCCACATCTATGTGATTCCACGGCAATACTTCTTCCAAATCTCTTCTCCTTATGGTGTAAAAATCAGGGTCAATTCCGCAATCTTCAAATGCTTTCAGCCATGCTTCATAATTAAAGTACTGATCCCAACTGTCAAATTTGCACCCTAGCTCCCAAGCTCTTATTAAAACCTTAGAAAGCCTTCTGTCTCCTCTGGCGAAAACTGCTTCAAGATAACTTAATTCAGGATCGTGCCAGTTGTATGTCAAACCTTTTCTTCTTAGCAATTGCTGGAGATGCTTCTGTTTCTCTCTCATGGATTCTATAGTATCCTGAGGTTCCCATTGGAAAGGTGTAAAAGGTTTTGGTACAAAACAGGATGTGCTTATAGTAACATTTATCCCCTTACCTCTCTGCCCCTTTGGTACTCGGTAATATCTGTCCAAAACTTTATTACCCAAATCTGCAATTCCCTCAACATCTTCCATTGTTTCTGTGGGCAAACCGATCATAAAATACAGCTTAACACCGCTATAGCCTGAATCAAAAGCTGCACCAACAGAATTTATCAAATCTTCTTCAGTTACATTTTTATTTATTACATCTCTCAATCTTTGAGTTCCTGCTTCAGGTGCAAAAGTAAGACCGCTTTTTCTTACTTTTTGCACATCCTGCAACAGCTTCAAAGATACAGAATCAATTCTCAAGGAAGGCAATGAAAGACCAATTCTGTCCTTTTCATACTTTGACATCAGCTTTTCAACCAATTGATTGAGCTTGGAATAATCTCCTGTTGATAGAGATGACAGAGATATTTCTTCATATCCTGAACTCTCAATTAATTTCTCTGCTATTGCTTCTAATTCTTCTAATGTTCTTTCTCTGACAGGTCTGTAAATCATACCTGCCTGACAGAATCTGCAACCTCTTGTACAACCTCTGAATATCTCAAGCATTATCCTGTCATGTACAATATCTATATAAGGGACAATAACTTTATCAGGAAAGTAAGCTTTGTTTAGATCTTTAACAACTCTTTTTTTAATTTTTGCAGGTACCCCATCCCTGTTAGGCTTTATGGATTCTATTGTATTATCTGGGTTATAGGTTACATCATAAAAGGCAGGCACATAAACCCCTGGTATCTTTGATACCATATCAAGAAGCTCTTCTCTCTTAAGCCCTTGAGATTTCCACTGTCTGTAGACTTCCATAACCTCAGGCATTTGCTCTTCGCCTTCTCCAAGCATGAAAAAGTCTACTATCTCTGCCAAAGGCTCAGGATTATATGCACAAGGACCTCCTGCCACTACAAAGGGATCTCCCTCTCCTCTTTGGCTTGACAACTTGGGTATATCTGCTAAATCCAACATATTGATAATATTGGTATAACTCATTTCATACTGTAAAGTGAAACCTACAAAATCAAAATTCTTAATGTAATCTCTTGATTCTAAAGCAAAAAGTTTAATTCCTTCTTCCCTCATGACTTTTTCCATGTCTGGCCAAGGTGCAAATACTCTCTCGCAATATATATCACTTTGATCATTTAGCAAATGATATAATATTTTCATACCTAGATGGGACATTCCTACTTCATAAGAATCAGGAAAGCAAAAAGCAAATCTGATGTTTATATTCTTCGGGTCCTTATGAACACTATTCCATTCTGTTCCAATATATCTTCCGGGTTTCTCCACCTTAGGGAGAAGTTTTTCATAAATATAGTCCTTTATATTTAAATCCAAAATTAATCCTCCTGTTTTTCTTTAGTTTAGTTTTTTCATTATTAAAGTTCATCAATGAATCACTTTACTATATCCTTTATTTTACCATAGTATCCGTATTTCAGAAAGCCATCCATTATGTCTGCTTCACAAAGTTCCTTTAGCAACTCACCCTTTTCATCGTACACCATTACTTTGCAAATATTTCCAGGACTGAACTGATCAACAATGCTTCTAATGTAAGTTTCCTTCGAAGCATTTAATTGTGTTACATGCAAGTTATGAATCTTCTTCATTTTTTTATTATTTCTATTTAATAAATATATATAAGAGCAGTTTTTTTCTTCCTTAAGAGCGCCAATAAATATAAAGAATCCTGCAAACATATAGCTTAAGGCGGTTTGCCCATTAAGCATCAGCTTTATATTATATAGAATAATCAGGATTGAAAGCATTTTCCCCGATCTTGTCATTATTTTGGTAGCATATTTGTAACTATATCTTGATAATAACAGATTCCTTACTACGCTTCCTCCATCCAAAGGCAGTGCTGGAATGAGATTGAACAGCAAAAGAGCCATATTATACTTTATTATTGTGCTGCTAAAGGATCACTGCTTGCCAAAAAAATAAAAAGACATTGCTATCAGCATGCTTGTAATAGGTCCTGCTAAGGCAACAAAAAGCTCTATTTTCCCTCCATATTTCGATATATTCTCTGCATAAGCTATGCCTCCAAATGGATAAAGCTGTATCTCCAACACTTTTATATTAAAAAACTTTGCTACTATGCTATGTCCCAACTCATGAAGCAGCACGCTGAAAAAAATAATTATAGCGTTTTGCCAAAAACTAAAATATATGCTAATAAATAAAAAAAGGATAAAAGATATATTTATTTTTATCCTCACAATAAGAACCTCCCATTTAGTCAGGGATTATCTATTTTATCTAATGGATTTACCGGTTCACCATTTTCCCAAATTTCAAAATGCAGGTGGACTCCAGAAGCTAAGCCTGAATCACCCACTTCTGCAATGATATCTCCTTGTTTAATCTTTTGATTCTGCTGCGCAATAATTTTTGAGCAATGAGCATACAGAGTTCTATATTCTCCATTAACAATCCATATGTATTTCCCCAATGTAGGATCCTCTCCCACCTCAGTAACTATACCTGACATAGAAGCCTTTATTTTATCCCCGTATTGGCCTGAAATATCTATTCCATTATGTGTTCTAACAGTATTGAATACAGGATGTACTCTTTGTCCAAACTGAGAGGTTATTTCACCTTCTACGGGCATTATAAACATGCTACTGTCGCTGACAGGCAGAGTAGGAGTTTCATTCTCAAACTCATTGTCTTCCTGCAATAGCTTTGTACCTTCTATAACATCCATAACACTTTGAAGATCAACCTTCCAATTTATAACTTTCTTAATGCTTGAGGTAAAGTTCTTTGCTATATTTATGTTTATGCTGTTAATGAGCAGAACAACGGCCAATATGATAAGCGAGATAAAAATCTGGAAGAGCAACTTGTCAAAATAGTTTCTATCCTTTCCAAACCGAGGCAGGAAAATATCTCCCATCTTTCTGTATTCATTTATGTACCTTGGTCTTGGTAGATTTTCATCGTTGAAGTTAAATCTGTCGTTATCCATATTATCCTCCTCCATTGTTTTTTCTCTAATATATATGGGTCAAGGAGGATAATTATGCCTCTATCTAATATTTTCTTTCATCTTCTTTATAGGAATATTAGCCACTAAGGCAGGTATGGTAGAATTATCGTTTTCCCTCTTTGTACGTGTCAATTTAATCTCTAGTCCTGTCTCATCAATTTCAATATAATCCGTTAAAACATCCATTATTTCACCTTTTATCATTTCCAGAAATTGAGGAGACACATTGGCTCTGTCATGTATTAAAAGGAGTTGAAGCCTTTCTTTAGCTATGTCTTTGCTGTTGCTGCTTTCTCCTTTATTGAAAAGCTTGAACAAGTCCATTTATACTCCTCCATTCTATTTCTTTCTAAAACCAAAAACCTTTGCCAGCTTAGCCATGAATCCTTCATCCGTATCCAGATTCATAAATGGCACATTTTCTCCCAATATTCTCTTCACTATATTCTTATAGGCTTGTCCTGCCAGTGATTTGCTTTCTGATATTGCCGGCTCTCCACGATTGGTTGATACAACAATATACTCATCATCAGGGATTACTCCGAGAAGATCAATGGCAAGTATATCAACCATATCATCAATATTCATCATATCTCCTCTTCTTACCATATCAATTTTTACCCTGTTTATGATGAGTTGTGGATTTCTAAGTCCATTTGCTTCCAAAAGCCCTATAATCCTGTCCGCATCTCTTACTGCTGATACTTCGGGTGTTGTCACAACAATGGATCTATTTGCACCTACTATAGCGTTCTTAAAACCTTGCTCTATTCCTGCTGGACAATCTACCAGTACAAAATCATATTCTTCTGCTAATTCTTTAGTAAGCTTTAACATTTGCTCTGGTTTTACGGCATTTTTATCCTTAGTTTGAGCAGCAGGCATTAGATAAAGATTTGGATATCTTTTGTCTTTTATTAGAGCTTGCTTAATTCTGCATATCCCTTCAACTACATCAACAAGATCATATACTATCCTGTTTTCCAAGCCCATAACAACATCCAGATTTCTCAATCCAATATCTGCATCCAGGAGAACTACGCTTTTGCCTTCCAAAGCCAAGCCAGTTCCAAGGTTTGCTGTTGTAGTTGTTTTTCCAACACCACCCTTACCCGAAGTTATTACTATTACTTCGCCCATATTATTACCTCCATTGCTAATTAATTATTTCTTGACCAGATAAGGTTCCACAATAATCATACCTTGCTTGACTACTGCCATCTCAGGTACCTCTGATTTATATTTTTTTTCATCCGGTGGTCTGTTAATAATATCTCCGATTCTTAATTGCATAGGTTCCATTTTATATGCCGCTATGTATGTACTATAATCCCCTTGTGTCCCCGAATGAGCTGTACCTCTCATATTTCCCATCACAATAATGCTTCCCGTAGCTTCTAAATAGGCACCTGGATTTACATCTCCCAACACCACTATGTTTCCATCGAATTTAATCAGCTGTCCTGATCTTATAGTTCCTTTTATGAAAAGAGCCTTTTCCTCGTCTCCTAAAGGCTGCTTGACAGGCTCAGGAATTGGTTGGTCTTTTTGATCTTCCTTGGGAAATACGTCATTCCTACATAGACTTTCATAATCTCCTAAAAATTGCATTCCGTATTGATTTTGCAATATATCAACCAGTTCTTCATATTCTCCGGGAGTTAAGCTTTTTCCCTTAAAATTCACTATCTTTGCTCCTTCAAAGAAGCGCTTGGACGGTTTAATTTTATTCTCCAGTTCATGGACTATATCATCAAAGATCATTTCTTCTTTAAGTACTATATACAACCCCTCTTTAGTTCCTTTAAATACTATTGCATCGTCTTTCATCAGTATACCCCCATGAAGTTAACTATCTTATATATTTTCTTCAAATATTTTGTAATTCCTTCTTTTTCTTACGATATTTCGTATATTATTGGTTGTGTGGTCTAGGGGATTACTTTTGCGTCCTGGTTCGTGGCGCGGGGAATGCGGTGTTAGGGTATGTCTCTGGGTTTATTTTTAAGAACACTAAAAAACACAAAAGTCCACTAAAATAATAATATATAGTTATTTAAGGTTTTATAGCCAAACTAAGGGATATATAATATCGCATAAGGTATTAACTTTTGTAACTCTAATGCTCATCTAAAAGAAAATCCTAACGGCGCAAAAACGGGCATCCACGACCTACGCTCCGCATATTTGCGCCTAGCGCAGCCTCCATGCTGCTCTTACGAATTCTCTATTTTAGATTTCACGAAGAGTCACTGACAAAGTTAATAAATATGTTCTTTTATATATCCCTTAGATTTCAGTGTAGTTTACTCCGATGTGTAGCCTGTGGTATTCCTTTCCTGTCCTTTGGCATGCTACGAGTTACGAGAGTTCGAGTATTCCTCTTGGGTTTGCTTTCTTAGAGTATACTCCCGGAATAACAACTTTTATATCTTAAAAAGCTTTACTTACTAAAGAATAAGCATATGTGCAATTCTTTTATATTAATTTGCACATATGCTTATTTAATTACTGAGAGCCTATTAGTATTTAAAAAAGAATACCCTCCGTGTTAATCCTTGATTACAGCCGTGCTAATCTGTGTTCCTCAATAAGCCCCTATAGAAATACCTTAGGCAACGCGACCATCCTATGGTTGTAGTTCATTATAGGGTACAACATAGTCCTGAACATCTTCTGAAGCTAAATATTCTTCTATTATTGCTCGGGCAATCGGAGCTGCGCCGCTTCCAAATCCTCCTTGGAATACAACTGCTACCACAGCTATCTGTGGGTTTTCATAAGGAGCAAATCCTACAAACCATGAATGGTCATTATAATCAACATACAGTTTAGGATTGTTTACAGGATCAGGTCTGTATTTACCTGCTTCTGCGGTACCGGTTTTGCCAGCTACAAGTATTTTGCTATCTGCAAAGGTACTCCTTGCAGTTCCTCCTGATTCAGTAGTAACAGCCAACATTCCTCTTTTGATTGCTTCTAAGTCAGCAGGATCAATGTCCAGCTTTTGAACCACTTCCGGTTTCTTCTCTAGCTTAACAGTTCCGTCATAAGCTATGACCTTGCTTACAATATGAGGTTTATATCTTGTACCACCATTAGCTATGGTTGCTACATAACAAGCAAGCTGGAGCGGGGTCACATTATTTAAACCCTGGCCTATAGCTGCATTCAGCACATCACCTGGACGATACTTGCTTTCTGTCACATACCAGATTATCTTATCAATATGCCTGTCTTCAGTAACCCCCAGCTCTCTTATACGACCCCTCATTTCCTTGTAGAATAAATAATTTGTTTGACCTTCAGCAGGCTTTTCGTAAATCATAGCTTTTATCTTGTTCTTCGCCTCTTCATCTTGCAGCTTTACAGTATATGTTAAATAGCTATCTATATATCCTTCATATAATTTCTGCTTATGTTTAGGACCTTCCACCATTCCTTTCGCCTCAAATGGAAGTTCTATTCCTGTATATTGGCCAAAACCATATAATTCTGCATACTTTTCAAACAGTTCTCCCCCAAGTCTTCTTCCTGTTTCAAAAAAGTAATTATTACAAGATACCTTTATGGCCTTTAGGAGATTAGTAGCTCCATGTACCGCTCCATGGGAATCTGAAGGTGAAACACCCGCTACTCCTGTATATCTGCCTCTGCATATTATGGATTCATTAATACCTATTTTATTTTCTGTAAGTCCCGCTGTAGCTGTCAGCATTTTAAATGTTGATCCAGGTGGTAGGGGATAGGATATAGCATTATTTATCAATGGCTTTGGTGCATATCTGTCATCAGTGGCAGGCTGTAATGAAGCCCAATCTTTACTGCTTATTCCTGAAGCAAATAAATTGGGATCAAACTTGGGTTCGCTTGCCATAGCAAGTATTTCCCCGGTATTGACATCTATAGCTACTACAGCACCAGAATATGTCTGTGGATAAGGCTTTTTATTTCTAACATCATTTATGGTATTTTTTAGGGATTCCTCTGCCACTTTCTGAAGCTTTGATGCAATAGTTAATACAACAGTATCTCCTGGCATAGGCTCAACTTCAGCAATTGTATCTATAAGAGTACCTTTTGCATCTACTTCTATCTGCATTGAGCCATCAGTACCTTTTAAATACTCTTCCATACTATACTCTATACCCGATTTGCCTATCATATCCTGAGGGGTATAGCCCTTCTCCATTAACTCTTCCAGGTCTGAACTTATCTTTCCCAAGTATCCTAATATGTGTGACGCAAAATCTCCATTTGGATAATAACGCAAGGGCTTACTCATTATCTGAACTCCAGGTAAATATATTTTATTTTCTTCAATCATGGCTCTAGTCTCATCACTTATGTTTGTTGCAATTTCTATTGGTTCATAAGCAGGATATTTATTCTGCTTCAACAAGTATTTTACAGCCATAATCTTTCTGGCTTGTTCCACAGAATATGTAGCCAAATCAATCTTATATTTTTCTGCAAGTTTGTTGAATACATCCCATGCTGTATCATCTTCTGTAAACCCATTTTTAACTTTCCACTTTTTTTCTTCTTTCTTATAACTGTATTCATATTCATCAATTTTAAAAGGAAGTTCAACCTCATATTGGTTTTGAAGAGTGGAATAAGCTTCAATATCTATAGTATCTTTTGGAATATTATAGTCTTCTCTCAACTTTCTAAAAGCTTCTTCAGGTGTTGCATCAACAGGAATATTATATTTTTGCTTCCATTGCATTTCTTCATCTTCATAACTAAATCTAATTGGATTCATCAAAATAGGGATCTCATCTTTATACTTATCGCCATTTTGCTCAAGTATGTTTACCACTGCCAAAGCAATGTCATTAACTGTTTCATCAGGCACATTAGTTTTAAGGATGCTTAAAGAATAGCTTTGCTTATTTCCTGCCAAAAGCTTACCATATCTGTCAACTATTTTACCTCTATTTGCTGTTATATTGATGTTTCTTGTTCTAACTGTTTCAGATCTCTGCTTGTAGTAGTCTCCTTTTACTATCTGTAAATCTGCCAACTTAAATATCATCAATGCAAATATAAAGAATGTAATAAGCTTTATTATATTTAACCTGTCTTTAAAATACTTCTTTAACATCCTCTAACCACCTAAATCAGTAAATTTTATTATCCATAAATTTCTTTTCATCCAATTTAAATATTAGCCTATAGACTATTGGGCCTAATATGGCATTATATATGCTTTGAGGAATGATTATATTAAGCAGTGCATGAGTATAAGAAATCTCTGTTCTAGTAAAATACGTTATAATAAAAAATATATGTTGATATACTAAAACAGCTACAAAATTAAAAACAATCGAAGGTATATAACTGTCTTTAAATACATCATCATTAGATTGTCCAATCAGGTATCCCGTTAACATATATGAAAGACCATGGATGCCTATTGCATTACCATAAAATATATCCTGAAGCAATCCAGAAGCAAGACCAATAAAAGCTCCATAGGCACTTCCTCTCATAATTGCATAGGACGTTATCAAAAAAATTGTGAAGTCTGGTTTGATTCCAAAGACTCTTGTATATTGAAAAAGTGTAGATTCCAATATGAAATTTGTAAAAATAATAATCGCTATTACTAATATTCTCACAGTTTATCTCCTGCCAATTAAATATATAATCTCAATAACGGACGCCCAAAGGGCGCCCAATCATTCTAGTCAACCACATCAATTTTTTTAATAACAAATACTTCTTCTAATCTCTTAAAATCAACTGAAGTTTTGATCTTAACTATCTTTTGCAGCTTTCTTTCTTGTTTTTCAACACTTTCAACTTTGCCAACATACAAACCTTCCTCGAATGTACTGAAGTTAGAGGTGATTATATCATCACCCTTTACTATGTCCGATTCAAGAGGCATTATTGCAATCAATTCTGAATCTACGCTTCCAGAAACTATTCCAGTATCCCTGGTTCTATTAACTATAATACTGACAGAACTTCTTTCGTCAATAATCGCCATTACCTTAGAATAATTTGATCCTACTTCTATAACACGTCCTACTAATCCTTGTCCGGTTATTACGCTGTCATTTACTTCTACTCCATGTTTAGAACCTTTATCAATGGTAAAAATATCAAACCAATTACCCGGATCTTTCCCTGTTATGTTGGCACCTATATATTTATATTGAGGATTATTATTCTTAAATTCCAGTAAAGTTCTCAATCTGTTATTCTCTAATGCCATTTGATAAAGCTTTCTATTTTCTTCTCTCAGCTTAGTAATTTCTTCCTTGAGAGCCTTGTTTTCTGCTTTCATATTCTTAAGCTCAAAAAGCGTGCTGAAAGTATTTTTAAAAAACTCACCTGTTTTATAAAATATTTTCTGCACAGGAGTAATAGTACTTCCAATTATGGATTCAAAAGCTGTAGGTCTTGTCCTACCTTCGGCCGTCAAAGATACTGTAATTACAAGAATAAATACAGTAATTACAGTAATTACAGCCAGCTTGTTTTTTAAAAACCTCATGCGGTTCACACCCCAAAGCTATCATTTATGTTTAATACCATATAGTGAGTTGTTTATCTGCTCATATTGCTCCAAAGCTTTTCCTGCTCCCAAAACAACACAATCCAAAGGTGATTCTGCAATCTGAACAGGCATTCCGGTTTCTTTTCTTAAAAGAGCATCAATACCTCTTAAATTTGCTCCACCACCAGAAACCATTATTCCTCTATCCATTATATCAGAAGCTAACTCCGGCGGAGTCTTCTCAAGAGTGGCTTTAACCCCTTCAATAATTACACCTACAGGTTCTTTCAAAGCTTCCAATACTTCTGATGATGTTATGGTAATGGTTTTGGGAAGGCCTGTCACCAAGTCTCTTCCTCTTACTTCCATTGTCTGTTCCATTTCCATTGGGTAAGCAGAACCAATGCTTATTTTTATTTGCTCGGCAGTCCTTAGGCCAATAGCGAGATTATAGTTTCTTTTTACATAATTAACTATAGCTTCATCAAACTTATCCCCTGCAGATCTTATGGATTTGCTTGTTACAATACCACCTAAAGAAATTACAGCTATTTCTGTAGTTCCTCCACCAATATTCACTATCATGCTGCCGGTAGGTTCTCCGACAGGAAGCCCCGCTCCTATAGCAGCAGCCATAGGCTCTTCAATCACTTTCGCCACCTTTGCACCTGCCTGAAGAGCTGCTTCTTCTACTGCTCTCTTTTCCACTTCAGTAATACCCGAAGGCACGCTTACCAAAACTCTTGGTTTACCTATGGAAACATTTTTTGACACCTGTCTAATAAAATATTTTAACATACTCTGTGTAATATGAAAATCTGCAATTACACCATCTTTCATAGGCCTTATTGCCACAATATGCCCTGGTGTTCTTCCAATCATCTCTTTGGCCTCTTCACCTACTGCCTTTACAGTATTATTTTCTGTATTTATGGCCACAACTGAGGGTTCTCTTACAACAATGCCCTTACCTTTTAAATATACAAGTGTATTGGCTGTTCCTAAATCTATTGCTATATCCTTTGAAAAAGCATTAAATAAACCCATATTTTTCCTCCTTGGTCAGAAAAGATTTTTTTCCTTTAGACTAACATATACTCCATTGCCTATTATTATATGATCATAAAGTTCTATTCCAAGTATCTTACCTGCTTCACATATTCTTTTTGTCAAATCCACATCATCCTTGCTAGGTTGAGGATCACCGCTGGGATGATTATGCGCGAGTATTATTGCTGCACTGGATTTTTTTACGGCTGGGATGAAAATTTCTCTAGGATGAGCTAAAGAAGCAGTTAGACTTCCGATGGAAATTTCCTCGATGCTTATAACTTTACATTTTATATTCAACAATATTACTTTCATATGCTCCTTATTTAGATATCTCATTTCTTCCATGAGTATGTCTGCTGCATCCTTGGGACATCTTATATATGTATCATTCTCTGCACCATATTGAGATATCCTTCTTCCCAGTTCTGCGGCTGCCATAAGCTGCGTAGCTTTAGCTAATCCAATACCATCTATCTGGCTCAATTCTTCTACTGTAGTATTTGCAAGAAATTTTAACCCGTTATACTGAGATAGAATCCTATATGCTAAAGATAATGCACTTTGATTTTTTATTCCAGTCCTTAGTATTATTGCCAATAATTCCGCATTTGATAATGATTTAGGCCCCTTTTTGAACATTTTTTCTCTGGGGCGTTCACTCTCAGGCAGTTTTGATATTGTAACATTATTATTTACATAATCTATCACAAGATCAACTCCCCTTTGTGCATGCAGTTTTATTAACCGATTCACATTTTAGCTTTCTTGCTATATAAAAGCTTTAATCCAAACTTCTCCAATATTGTTGAAAGCTTATATACCGGAAGTCCAACCACATTGAAATAACATCCATCTATTTTTTCCACCAATAAGGAACCTAATCCTTGAATAGCATAAGCGCCAGCCTTATCACCAGGCTCTCCCGAATCTATATAAGCTTTTATTTCATCTTGAGACAATACTTTAAATTTCACCAGCGTTTCTTCATAGTCTGTAATAGCTATCATTTCAGGCGTCTTTATTACAGAAATTCCTGTTATTACACTGTGAGTTGTACCACTAAGCCTTGTCAGCATGACAGCTGCATCATCCTTATCTTTGGGCTTGCCCATTATTTCATCCTTATATACTATGGTATCTGCTCCTATTACAAGAGCTTCTTCATTAATATTTTTTGCAATACTCCTGGCCTTATTATGGGCAAATAACATTACCATTTTATAAGGATCTGATTCTACTTCCTTTTCATCATAATCCGATGGCTTAACTTCATATTCAACACCAAGCTGAGAAAGTATTTCCCTTCTTCTCGGCGAGTTTGAAGCAAGAATAATCCTCATATGTCTCCACCTACAATCTTCTATATACTATTATAGAAATTATTATTCCCAGTATCGAAAACATATTTATATTGAATGACAAACCGAAAGTTATTTTAAGTATTCTTAAATCATAGGTATGGGGAGTTACTCCTAAATTATATCCATATTTTAAAATAGGTATAAAATTCCCTAAAACTTCGCCTATGAATCCACCGACAATAATGCCGCATAACAGCACTAATAACAATACCCAACCATTTCCTCTTGTATTTCTCATCATAAATAACACCCCTTAGACAGACCTTTAAATTTTGATGTGTGCACATCAAAGAAGGTCTTTTATATTATACGGCATTATTCTATAAATTTGGTCAAAATCCTCCATTTCAGTTTATCACTATTGCATTATAACTTCAATGATATTATGAATATTACATAATGATGGAAAAGGTGGATACGAAAATCGCATCCACCTTTTCCATCACATATATTATCGCATTTCTATGGATTTTTTGGGGCACTTTACTGCACATTGAGCGCAACCTGTGCACTTATCTTCCAGAACTTTATGTTTCTGTTTGAGTTCTCCTTCTATAGCTTCAAATTTGCAATTCTTTTTGCATATAGTACATCCTATGCATAGTTCATCATTTATATATGCCTTTTTTCTTTTGCTAAAATCTGCATATATAGCCTTTGTGGGACATACTTCTGCACAAACCATACAATTTGTACATTTGCTGTAATCTATCTTAGCCAGGTTATTATCAAAGGTCATAGCTTCAAACTGGCAAGCTTTTACGCATTTTTGACATCCTATGCATCCAACCTTGCACACTTCAACAACTGCTTTACCTTTTTCAGTATTCTTGCACAAGACTCTTACCTGCTTAGACACAGGTACTAATTCGATTATGTGCTTAGGGCATGCTTCTATGCATTTCTTGCAGGCAGTACACTTTTCTTCATCAACAACTGCCACTCCATTTACCACATGTATGGCATCAAACGGGCATACTCTTTCACAGGTTCCAAGTCCTGTACAGCCAAATCTGCAGCTTTTGCTTCCTCCTGCCAGCATCTCTGCTGCTTTGCAATCCTGTATACCCTGATATTCATATTTCTGTTTTGCGTTATCGCAATCGCCTCCGCAGATGACTCTTGCTACCATTCTTTCAGTTTCCTCTGCGGTTACTCCCATTATTTCAGCTACCTTTTTTGCTAATTCAGCTCCTCCAACTGGGCAAGCGTTTACAGGAGCTTCACCTTTTGCTATAGCATCTGCCAGGGCATCACAACCTGCAAATCCACAACCACCGCAGTTTGCTCCGGGCAAAACAGCTCTTACTTCACCTACTTTAGGATCTGTTTCTACTGCAAATTTCTTTGAAGCATATGCGAGAACTACACCGAAGAATATTGCCAATCCTCCAAGAGTAGCTACTGGCCATAATATCTCATTTATCAAGGCAATTCACCTCTTTCTAAAGTTTACCTTATTACAGCAAGCCGCTGAAACCTAAAAATGCAATAGACATTAAGCTCGCAGTAATAAGAGCTATAGGAAATCCCTCCAAAGCCTTAGGATAAGGAGCTGTTTCAAGTCTTTCTCTTATGCCCGCAAAAAGAACGATTGCCAGAGTGAAACCCAATGCTCCTCCAATACCGTTAATCAATGTTTCAACTAAATTATAATTGCTATCAATGTTTAATATAGCGACACCCAATACAGCGCAGTTTGTTGTTATCAATGGAAGATAAACACCCAATGCCTGATATAATGTAGGGCTGGTCTTTTTTATTACCATCTCAACGAACTGTACTAGACCTGCAATAACAAGAATAAACGCTATGGTCTGCATGTATGCGATACCCAATGTATCCAATATTAATCTTTGCACTATCCAAGTCATTACAGAAGCCAACGCCATAACGAATGTAACTGCAAGACCCATTCCGACCGCAGTTTCAACTTTCTTTGAAACACCTAAAAATGGGCATATTCCTAAGAATCTGGAAAGGACAAAGTTGTTAACAAATATGGCACTTAAAAGTATTACTACTAATTTCATATTCTTGTCCCCCCTACGCTTTCTTAGCAGTTAATTTGTTCACAAGAGCGATAGTCAAACCAAATACAAGGAATCCACCTGGTGGAAGTATGAGAATCAAAGCAGGTTCGTATGAAGCTCCGAATATGGGCATTCCCAAGAATGTTCCGGCTCCAAATATTTCTCTTACTGAGCTTATGAGTAATAAAGCCAGAGTAAAACCAATTCCCATTCCTAGTCCATCCATTATTGAATTCAACGGTGGATTCTTGGATGCAAAAGATTCTGCTCTTGCAAGTATGATACAGTTAACAACTATCAAAGGAATAAATATTCCTAACGCACTGTCAAGAGCTGGAGAATAAGCTTTTATAAGCATTTGCACCGCAGTAACAAATGTAGCAATGACTACAACGTAAATAGGTATTCTTACTTCACTGGGCACAATCTTGTTTATCAATGATATGATAAGGTTGGATCCTATCAAAACAGCAGTTGCTGCTATTCCCATTCCTAGACCATTAAATACAGCAGTTGTTACAGCCAAAGT
Organism: Lutispora thermophila DSM 19022; assembly: GCF_900142105.1. Classification (GTDB taxonomy): domain Bacteria; phylum Bacillota; class Clostridia; order Lutisporales; family Lutisporaceae; genus Lutispora; species Lutispora thermophila. The sequence continues at coordinate 27,843 of NZ_FQZS01000013.1, read as the reverse complement.
AGGACAAGTTCCTAATACCAGTCTTAATGTGGGATTTTCTTTAACAATACCATTAGTAAGATCTTTCAATAACTTCATTTTTTCACCTCCAAAATACTTAATTGCCTGATAATTCTTTTGCTAAATTAAGTGCCTGATTTACACCTTTAGTCACAGCATTTGATGTAATAGTAGCACCTGCAATGGCAACTATTTCATTATCTTTTGGAGTGCCATTTTTTATTACGCCAACACCGTCATTCCAGTTTTTGCCTACATACTGAGCTTGAAATTCTGGCTTAGTTGAGTTTTGACCTAATCCTGGTGTTTCACTGTTATTTCCTACATTAATACCAGTTACTTTACCTTCTATGTCAACTCCTACCATTACTTCTATCTCTCCACCATAACCTTTTGGAGCAGTTTTTATTGCATAGCCGATAACATTACCATCTGCCTTTGCTTCATAAACCTCTCTTATGGTATCATAGTCATCTTTTGCTAAAATCTCTGTAATCTCTTGTCCATCAAGCATTATAAACTCTTGGGCTTGAGAAAGTACGCTTTTTCGTGCATTTTCATTTGCTATAGCTGTTTGCTCTGCTATTTTATCAGCTGTAATATAGTTTGTGACTCCCAATACTACTGCTGCTACCATACAAACTATTAGAAGAACTCCTGTAAGCCTTACATAATCACGCACTTCTCTTCACCTCCCCAAACTTCTTCGGCATGGTATATCTATCGATTAAAGGAGTAGCAACATTCATCAGAAGTATTGAATAGGATACTCCTTCAGGATATGCACCATAAAATCTGATTAAAGCAGTAAGAATACCTGCTCCTAATCCCATTATAATCTGTCCTTTTGTTGTCATAGGACTTGTTGAGTAATCAGTTGCCATGAAAATAGCACCTAAAAATAATCCCCCGGCAAACATATGATAAACAGCAATATACGGATTAAAGCCACCAAGAATGAAAGAAAGAATTGCAACTGTTCCAATATATGTTACAGGTATTGTAATAGTTATAACACCTCTATAAACCAAATATATTCCGCCTATAAGCAATGCTAATGCAGATGTTTCTCCGATACATCCAGCAACATTGCCTAAAAATAAATCCATTATTGATGGCACAGTTGGAGCTGTTGCTGTCGCCGCTGTTGCCCCTGACATGCCATTTAGCATACCTGCCTGCAACGCAGCTAATGGTGTTGCGCTGCTTACTGCATCAGTTCCAGGTGTTAAGAATGCTGATGATGTCATTCTTACAGGCCATGATGCCAATAACATGGCTCTTGCGGCCAATGCAGGGTTAATAAAATTATGTCCCAAACCTCCAAAGCAATGTTTTGCTACAGCAATAGCAAATATGGCACCGATTGCTACCATACACAAAGGAGCTGTCGAGGGCACATTAAATGCCAACAAAATACCTGTTACAACTGCACTTAAATCATTTATAGTTACAGGTCTTTTCATTATTTTCTGCATTACAAACTCAGTTGCCACTGCAAAAACAACAGAAACTATAGTTACTATTAATGATCTAATTCCAAAATAATATATTCCTGCAAACAGTGCAGGCAATAATGCAATGATTACATCAAGCATTATTCTTTGAGTGGTCTCTCCTGATCTAATGTGAGGAGACGAAGTTACTCTAAACATAGTGCTATCCAACATAATACCTCCCATCACTTGGACTGCGCTTTTTTACGCTGTGCGGTAATCTCTCTCTTTGCAACCCTGATAGAATCAACCAAAGGCCTTTTTGCAGGGCAAATAAAAGAGCATGAGCCACACTCAATGCAGTCCATGGCATTCATTTCTTCCGCCTTATCAAACCTATCTAATAAGGAATAACTACTTATAAGCAACGGCATAAGGTTTATGGGACATACATTTACACATTTACCGCATCTAATGCAATTTGAGGGTTCAGGTAATTTTGCTTCTTCTTCAGTTAAAATCAATATACCGGATGTTCCTTTGATTACAGGGATATCAACTGAATACTGTGCAATACCCATCATAGGACCGCCAGCTATTACTTTCCCCACATTACCGCTAAATCCACCGCATTGCTCGATTACTTCTCTAAAGGATGTCCCAATTTTAACTAGCAGATTTTGAGGATTCTTTACGCCTTTTCCTGTTACAGTAACAATTCTCTGCACTAAAGGCATTCCCGTGTTTATTGCTTCCGCTATTGCAGCAGCAGTTCCAACATTGTTTACAACCACCCCTACATCTGCAGGCAATCCTCCGGAAGGCACTTCTCTTCCAGTACATGCATATATCAGTTGTTTCTCTGCACCTTGAGGATATTTGGTTTTAAGAGCTACAACTTCTATGCTCTTTTCATCTTTAGCCGCATTATAAACTGCTTCCAATGCATCAGGCTTATTATTTTCAATGCCTATAAATCCTTTGGAAACATTTAAAGCCTTCATTAAAGCCTTCAATCCGTAAACAACTGCTTGCGGATTTTCCACCATAAGTCTGTGGTCAGACGTCAAATAAGGTTCACATTCGGCACCATTTAGTATTACTGTATCCACAGTTTTTCCAGGAGGTAAAGCCAGTTTTACATGAGTTGGGAAAGTAGCTCCTCCCATACCCACAATTCCTGAATCTTTTATTATCTCCTTAATCTCATCTGCAGACAAAGTTTCAAGACTGCCCTTGGATTTAACAGTCTCTGATAATGTGTCCTGCATATCATTTTGAATAACTACACAGTTTACCTTTGCTCCGCCTGAATAAAGCCTGGGCTCTATTGCAATAACTTTTCCAGATACACTTGAATGTACAGGAGATGAAACAAATCCTTTTGGTTCACCAATTTTTTGCCCAACCTTCACTTCATCACCAACTTTAACAATTGGCTCGCAAGGTGCACCTATATGCTGCTGCATTGGTATAACAACAACTTCCGGTGATTTAGCCTTTACAACGGCTAATTTTTCCGTTGCTTCCTTGCTGTGTGGCGGATGAGTTCCTCCCTTAAAGGAAAGTGTTCTTATATTCATATTACTCACCCCTTATATTAATAACAATATTCTCACACCTGGTAGAATTATATGAGTTCCCCAGGATTCTAGAAGACATAATTCATAAGCTTGTATCAACTTTGCATACAATCATGGCTTCTAAGTTTATTGGTAATAAAATGCAATTTAAATGCAAAAAAATACTTTACTCACAAATAGCTACAATTCGACATTGCATTATAAAAACCTTTTCCATGATTGAAAAACACAATGTTTATTATTTAACAATGTGCATGCCTTTTAAAAGTTTCATTTTTCTTTATATTACAGTTTATAATTATAATGCTTTATCAATATAAATTCAATGTTTGTATTTTGGTAACTGCAAAGCAAAAAGCCGAAAAAAACCTAATTGGCTTTCTCGGCTCTCTCTATAATCTTTTTCTACCCTAATATGAAATTTTATCCTCTTGAAATTGCTTTAAATGGACACTTCTCTAAACAAGCCCCACACTTTATGCACTTACCTTGGTCGATAACATATGGAGTCTTAGGTTTACCTGATATTGCTGATACAGGGCATTGTTTTGCACATATACCGCAAGCTTTACATTTATCTTCAGCAATTATATATTGCAGTAAAGCTTGACATGCACCAGCTGGACATTTTTTATCTCTTATATGAGCCTCATACTCATCTCTGAAATATTGCAATGTGGACAATACTGGATTTGGTGCTGTCTGTCCCAACGCACAAAGGGCAGAAGCTTTGATATTCTTTGCAAGAGTTTCCAATCTCTCAATATCGCCTTCTTGACCTTTGCCTTTTGTAATTCTATCTAATATTTCCAGCATCCTCTTGGTTCCTTCTCTGCAAGGCGTGCACTTACCGCAGGATTCATCAACAGTAAATTCTAAGAAAAATTTGGCTATATCAACCATGCAGTTGTCCTCATCCATAACTATAAGTCCGCCAGAACCCATCATTGATCCAAGAGCTGTAAGAGTCTCATAATCAATGGGTACGTCGATCTTATCAGCAGGTATGCATCCACCTGACGGTCCACCTGTTTGAGCTGCTTTGAAGGCCTTTCCGTTCGGGCAGCCACCGCCTATTTCGTAAATTATTTCTCTCATGGTAGTTCCCATTGGTATCTCTACCAAACCTGTGTGATTGATCTTACCACCCAATGCAAATACTTTTGTACCCTTGGACTTTTCTGTTCCCATGGAAGCAAACCATTCGGGTCCGTTATTAATAATTGGGCATATATTTGCATAGGTTTCAACATTATTTAGCAAAGTAGGTTTTCCGAACAATCCTTTATTTGCTGGGAATGGTGGTCTTGGTCTCGGCATTCCTCTCTGGCCTTCTATAGAAGCTAACAGTGCAGTTTCTTCACCGCATACAAAGGCACCTGCTCCAAGTCTTAGTTCTATATCAAAATCAAACCCGGTTCCTAATATGTTCTTTCCTAACAATCCATACTCCCTTGCCTGATTAATAGCTATGCTAAGTCTTTTAACAGCTATTGGATATTCCGCTCTAACATATATGTAACCTTGGCTACCGCCTACAGCATAGCCTGCTATTGCCATTGCCTCCAATACTGAATGGGGATCTCCTTCCAAAATGCTTCTATCCATGAAGGCTCCTGGGTCACCTTCGTCTGCATTACAGCATACATATTTCATATCGCCTTGCGCTTTTGCAGTAAATTCCCATTTTAAACCTGTGGGGAATCCGGCACCGCCTCTTCCTCTTAAACCGGATCTTTTAACTATATCAATAACTTCCTCAGGTTTCAACTCGGTTAAGCATCTTGCCAATGCCTTGTAACCATCGAAGGCAATATATTCATCTATATTTTCTGGGTTGATGATACCACAATTCCTCAATGCAACTCTAACTTGCTTTTTATAGAAGTTTACCTGGTTTAAAGATTTAATTCTGTCCTCTTCAATAGTCTCAGCATACAGTAGTCTCTTTACAACTCTGCCTTTTACAAGATGTTCCTTGACGATCTCTTCTACATCTTCTGGTTTCACCAAACTGTAAAAAGCGGCTTCAGGATATACAATTACTATTGGTCCAAGGGCACATAGACCGAAGCATCCAGTTCTCTCAACTATTACTTCCTCATCTATACCATGAAGCTTTAACTGTTTTTCAAACTCCTGTGCTATTTGCTCTGAACTGGAAGATGTGCAGCCGGTTCCTCTGCATATCATGATATGGGAGCGATACATTTTCATTCCATAATACCTCCTAACTGTTTACTGGCCATTAAAAATATCTATTCTTCTGCACCTATAGTATAATCCTGTACTACTTTACCCTGCATAACATGCTCATTTACAACTCTCTTGGCCTTTGAAGGATTCATTTTTACATAAGTAACCTTTTCTTCTCCCGGCCTATACACTTCTACTATTGGTTCCAGTTTGCACATTCCAATGCATCCGGTCTGAGCTACAATAACATCTGATAAGTCATTCTTTTCTACTTCTTCCATAATTGCCAATAAAACAGGTCTGGCACCGGCAGCTATACCGCATGTAGCCATGCCTACAACTATTCTGGTACCCGATTGATCCTTTCTTAGGTTAATTGTATCTAATGTCCTTTTTCTGATTTCTTCTAAATCTTTTAATGTCTTCATATATTCGCACCTCCATATATACTATTGAAACCTTCCTTTAAATAATCCCTTATCCACGATAAAACCTGGGGCTCGTTAATTGGTACTTCACCTAAAACTTTCCTAACTTCTCTAGTGTCAAACCGCATTTCTCTTTCGTCTATAATATGCAAGTAAGTAATGTCTATATGAGGATTGCCCATAATCAAGGTCAGTATCGTATCAATCATATTCCCCAGGGGTGCTCGATCAATATGACTATGTTTAAACCAGCAAATAACCTTGGTACCTTTGCCAATCTCCGACTCTATTCTCAAGTCTCCTCCACAGCGAGTACAAGCTTCGTAAAGCAAAGGAATACCTAGACCAACTTTTCTTGTCTTTCTCCCTGTTACAAAAGGATCCTTTACTCTTTCAGTCATTTCCTCTTCCATTCCCCGGCCATTATCGGCGACTTCAATAATTAATTTATCTATCGCTAAGTTTTCGACAATTTTTATATCAATCAAATTAGCATCTGCTGCAATGGAATTTTGCACAATATCAAGTATATGGAGAGATAATTCTTTCATAACAGAATCCTTTTATCGATACTTTTTCAATATATCAGGTATATCATCAGGAACAAGCTTACCGTATACATCTTCACCTATCATCATGACAGGTGCAAGACCACAGCATCCGAGACATCTGGTAGCCTCGAGAGTAAATTTGCCATCCTCCGTTGTTCCTCCAGGTTCAACATTTAGTTCTTTCTGGAGTCTTTCGAATACTAATTGAGCATTTTTAACATAACAAGCCGTTCCCAAGCATACTCCTATTGTATATTCTCCTCTAGGTTTGAGGGTAAATCTTGAGTAAAATGTCGCTACGCCATAAATTTCTGCCAAGGGAATATTTAATTCCATTGATATTTTCTTTTGAGCTTCTTCAGGAAGATATCCAAAAAGCTCCTGAGTCTCATGTAGAACAGGCATTAAGCTACCTTGCTGGCCCTTATGATTTGCAATAATCTCGTCCAGCTTTTTCATTTTCTCTCTCATTCCAAGCTCGTTCATTAAAGAGTTCCCTCCCTAAAATACATTCTGAATATTGACAAAAATATGTCAATTATTAACCTTATTTGTTATTGTAACATAACTAATTATTTTTTTTAACTATATTTTCAATTTATTATAAATTTTTTTAATTTGGGCATAATATATTAATTAAGTTTGTAAAGCTCAAATATTCCATTTCCAGAAAATATTCTCTTTCGCTAATATCCCATAGGTAATGTGCATCTGAAGATACAATATAGTTGTACTTTTTTAAAAAGGGGTACTTGCTGATAATAGATTCAGGACTATCTTTTTTTGAAAATTCGACAGTTTTCACGTTTAATGAATTAGGTATAAATCCAAGATTTGAAGTCATGCTATATGCAGGTCTGTCTACATGAGCCGGTATGCATATTCCTCCTAACCCCCTGGTAAGTATAAAAACATCATTAACTGACAAGGAACATGAAGATATTAATAGTTTTTCTATCTTGCCAATAATCTCATCATTTGAGTTCATTATTAATTGTCTTCCGAAAACTTCCTCCTTATTGGGTATGTCCGGCAAGCAATTATATATGATTTCATCTAGTTTTAGAGCATTCTGTAAATTTTTAAAAAAGCATACTATATGTACTTCCTCTTTTGTCTGGACTTCTATGCCAGGTATTACCATAAGTCCATTCCTTTTACCTACTTCCAAAACTGCTGGCAAATTTTTTGCACTATTGTGATCTGTAACTGCGATAATATCTAATCCCTTTAACAATGCCATGTTAACTATATTATTAGGAGTCATATCTTCGTCTCCGCAGGGAGATAAAACTGAATGAATATGCAAATCATAGGCAAATTTCATATCAACTACCAATTCCTATATCAATTAAATCCTTTGCTACCATAAAAGAGCTTTTTTCTGACACAAGTAAGGGTATACCTTCTTCAATAGCTTTTTTGATCGTATCTTCCTCTACTTCTGCATCTTCTGATATTATAATTGATGAAAGCTCCAATAAAGTAGCAACTGCAATAATGTTTGTATGAGTCTGAATTGTAACCCAGACATCCCCTGCGTGAGCATGAGCCATAACCCAGCTTAATAAATCGCATATATATACTCCCTTGACCTCCTTGTCCATACCGCACTCACCTGTTAGCGATCTTAGGTTTAATCTTGCACAGATTTCTTTTACAGTCATACTCATGCACTCCTTCTACACATTTTTTCGTTTAAATCCGTATATAGTTTTTATCATGCAGACGGCTTTTTTATTTTCGCCTTTCACTATATCTTCCGCAAAGGCTCTGCATGTGGGAGACCCACATATTCCGCAATCCAATCCAGGAAGGTTTTTTAGTATTTCTGTTACAAGTTCCATCTTCTGAATTGACTTAGTTAAATCTTTATCCAAAATCATAACTGATTTCGGTTCTATTTCCTCAGTCAATCTAATAAATCCATCTTCATACATCTTAATATACTTATCCAAATCTTCTCTGGCACGCTTTCTATCTCCTATTTTCCTTGCGTACCTCATAATTCGATTCTTGGCAACAAAAGAATTCTGAATTACTAAAGGACCTCCTACACAACCTTCTGTACATGCAGAACATTCTATGAACTCAACATCCTCTAATTTGCCTAGTTCTACTTCTTCCAATACCTTAATGACATCATGGATACCATCAACATCAAGGTAGTTCTCTATTCCTAATGAAGCTGCTTGACCACCTGTTATAGACCATAATAAAGATTCCCTGGTGCTGTTGCTTATACATAGATTTTCGTTTTCTCCCAAGTTCCTAACTATTTCTCCATATATGTCCTTTATAGAAATGGCACCATCTATGTACGATTCCTTAATTCCTATAGGATTTCTGATGCTGGTAACTCTGGCTGTGCATGGTGTGATGAAGAAAACGCCAATGTCTTTAATGTTAAGCCCAGTTTTCTGCGATACTTCTGTCTTTGCAATTCTGGCAGTAATTTCTATGGGTGTTTCTATATCAATAATATTGGGAATGAGATCAGGAAATCTTATTTGTATAAGTCTTAAAATTGCAGGACAACTTGAATTGATTAGCGGGAATCTAATACCAGGCTTTTTCAGCAAATATTCCTTGATCAAATCAATAGATATATCTGCCCCCAGAGTGCCCTCTATTACTTCATCGAATCCTATTCTTTTTATGGATGTTAAGATATGATCTATACTTATATTGGAAGGAAATTGTCCGTATATTGTCAATGAAGGTATTGCTATATTATATTTAAATCTCTTCAACATGTTCAAATCATCTGTTATAGCACTTTTTGCATGATTGGGACATATCTTTATACATTCACCGCAGTCTATACATCTATCGGATATTATCTTAGCCTTCCCATCACGCACTCTTATGGCTTCAGTAGGACAAACTTTAAGGCAACTAGTGCATCCTATGCACCTGTCTTCTCTTAAGATAACTGAATGATTGTACTCATTATTCATTTAATCACCATCTTTCAGCATCATTTTCATAACAATTTTTGTGCCTTTTCCAACGACGCTTTCAATAATAAAATCATCAGAGCATTTTTTCATGTTTGGCAATCCCATTCCTGCACCAAAGCCCATCTCTCTGATTCTATCAGGTGCAGTAGAATATCCTTCTTTCATAGCCAGTTCAATGTCTTCAATACCCGGTCCATTATCTTCAGCTGTAATAATTATAGATTCAGGGTCAATGGTTATGCTGATAACACCTCCCAATGAGTGTATTACCAAGTTCATTTCTGCCTCATATGCTCCAATTGCTACTCTTCTTATTATACCTGAATCCATGCCAAGTTGTCTCAGGATTTTCTTGATTTTGCTTGAAGCCTCCCCAGCTCTTTCAAAGTCATCTTTCGCCACTGGAAACTCATATGATATATTTCCCATATGTATCTCTCCTACACCTTACTTGCTTCTATTCCTCTCAATCCACAACTATATAATATGCCAGAAGCTGTAAAAAGAGTATACTTTGTTGTAAGGATTATGATGGAACTTTCTCTAGCCAGGTCTATTACATCTTTATCAGGCACTTTTCCCCTCACAAAAATTATAGCATTTATATCTGCCATCTCTGCGGTTCTTATTACCTGTGAGTTTACCAATCCCGTCAGAAGAATTGTTCCAGTTTTCACAAATGCTAAGACATCACTCATCAAATCAGATCCAAAGGCATATAATATTTCATTTTCCAATAAATCTTCACCACATAGAACTTCTGCTTGCAAAACATCTCTTATATCCTTGATTTTCATTAACTTTCCTCCTTTTAAATATCATAAATGCATCTTTTGTATATCATATGAGAATGTATATATGTAATGTTAAAAAAGTAACAAATATCCTTAAATAATAACTCCTCTAAAGCTATTAGGGGAGTTGCTTAAACTTCTTTTCTTAATATAATGAAATCTTCATAGCAATCATTAAAATCTATATAATTTTCAATGGTCCTTATATGTTTGAAACCTGCTTTTATCCAAAAATTGATACCTTTATCATTTTTAGATATAACACCAGCATTAAATTTCTTTACATCATAGGTTTTGTTCATAAATGATATAAACGCATTTATGGTTTTATATCCTATTCCTTCATTTCTGTAGTCCTTCTTAATTATAAATGAAGTAATCCATGCTTCATCACTATGATCATAATCGATTCTTCCTTTTAGGACTCCGATCAAATTGCCAACAGAATTAGAAAAAATACCTACGAAAAACTCATGACTACTAATTAATACCTCTAAATATTTTTCCTCCATGTCATCTAAGGACAATCTGTTGCTTATTCCTGTAGCTAACATCGAATCGTCTGTTTCATTATATAATTCCAAAACCAAATTTAGTTCATCTTTTTTATATCTCTAAAAGTAAAATTCTCATACTCCATATTTAATGCTAGCATAATATCACCTTATCTGTTTTGTAGCCTATAATAACGCTATTATTCTATATTCAACTATTTATATTCTACATCAGGTATAAAAATCCTTTATTATGAAATATAATAAAGGATTCACATCAAAATTATAAACATGATAGCTATATGGATGATGCAATTAGTTAACCTATAACTCATTGTTAACAGTATATTACATAATTCTACTTTAGGTGAATCATCACTTTGTCTACTAGCGGTTTCAATACCAAATATAATAAATAACCCAAAAGTCCACCCATGGTATTTGTAATTAAATCTGTTATATCTGCTGAACGAAAACCATTAATCAGCGGTTGGATCAATTCAATACTCAAGCTAAACAAAAAAGTACAACATAAGCAATATATCATATTCTGCTTTTTTACAATAGGCAATAAAAATCCAAAGGGCATCATCATAATTACATTAAGTACAATCTGACGAACAGAATCCCCTCTACCTGCGAAATAATCATCAAAAGGTATCATATTCATAGGTTTATATGGATGATTAAAAATAAATGGTAGAGATGCAATTATCGGCATTAAAGTCACATATAGAACTAATGATATGTAGATATACATAAGCGTGTTAGCAAACAACTTGTCTTTACCTCTTGCCCTCCATTTGTTAAAAAAGACAAACGCATATAACATTGCCAGTGCTATAAAATCTATAATTAATTTCAAACTCTTCATCATAATTACACCTCAGAAAATACATATATCATTGCTTCATATCTTCAGTAAATGTGGATTTATATTCCTCCTACACAAATATAAATACATCACCATTATATCATACTTAGATAATATTTCTCCTTTAGCTGTGTTATGTATAAAGCAATTATCTCAAAAATCAAAAAGAGACACAAAAGTGTCTCTGCATTTCACTAGATAATCCAAAATACCGCTACTTCAATTTTGACACCTATCTCTCCGATAGGTGGGTGTCCGCAACAATGTTTCTATCGCCTTAAATGCCATCTAAGGGTCTCACAATAAAGTACATATCCACATTGTATATAAAACTCCCGTTCTTGTGCTGTAGGTTCAAAACAGAAGATTGGCGAATATCCCAGATCAATATGAGCTTTTATGGTGCGAGAGACGGGACTTGAACCCGTACGGTGTAACCACACGCCCCTCAAACGTGCGCGTCTGCCAGTTCCGCCACTCTCGCAATTCAATTATCAACAACTACATGGATTATTATATAATCTACATGGAACTATGTCAATAACATTTTATTGAAATTACTTTATGATTTAGGGATATACCAATGATTGATAGTTCTGAACAGATTCTCACTATCTGCAATTATTTCTCCCCTTACTTTGTTTCTCATTACTAAAGCATACTTTTTATAAAAAAGACTGATAATTGGCAGATCATCTTTAATTATCCTTTGAATCTCCTGATAATTTACATATTTATTTTCAGTACTCAAAGTTTTTTTCGACTGCTCCAGCAATAAATCCATCCTTGGATTTACATAGCCCCCGTAGTTCATCCCCCTGCTGATTTGAGAACTATGGAAGAAATTATACAAGTCTATTTCCGGCGAGAAATTTATTCCTACCAAAGCCATGTCATAGTCCTTTTTGTTTATTCTTCCCATAAGATTTTCAAAGTTCATAATTTCCACATCAATTACAAAACCAATATCTTCAAGATTATTCTTAATATCTTCTGCTGCTTTGACCCTGTAATCATTTTCTGAATTTGTAATAAGCCTCAATCTAAGCTGTTGCTTTTTCCCTTCAACTTCTCTTTCAAATATTTTGGTATCTTCATTAAGGGCAAATCCTGCATTGTTTATAGAATACTGAGCTTCAGCCTTATTATACATATATTTATCTTCGTCTTCACTGTATAACCATGAACCATGTCTTATTGGAGTATCAGTTACTACTGCATTTCCCAATAAATGCTTTTCGGTTATGGATGTTCTGTTTATACCATACATTAGAGCTCTTCTTACATTTTTATCCGACAATATCGGATTATTGAAGTTCAACGATATAAACTCATAATCTGTTGATACATATTCATAAGTATTGACATCTCTAGATTCTTTATATTTTTCCCAATCATAAGAAGAAGTATTTATCATGTCAATTTGCCCAGTCTCAAATGCAGAGTCGAATGAATCTATGTCTTTAATAAAATTTACTCGTATTTTTGATATATAGGGCATCGAGGATTGGATATTATACTCATTTGGCTCTAGTTCCATATATTTAAGCCTATTGTACTCAACGACTTTATATGGCCCTGTTCCAACAGGCATAGAGCCTGTACTATGCCTTGCAACTATAGGAAATGTAAGTGCATCCAAAGAATTATATGGAAACCCTCCAAATTTCATTTCAATCGTATAGTCATCTAAAGCTTTATAGGAAGTAATGTTCTCAAGCTTGGATTTATAAATTGAAACCCCTGCCCTTTTTATAGTATCAAGTGTATAAACTACATCATCCGAAGTCAGATACTCTCCATCGCTCCACCGTATGTTATGTTTAAGTTTTATAATAACTTTATCTCCTGCATCATTCATATTTATGCTATCTGCAAGCACAAGCACAGGTTTCAACGTCTCATCATACTCCACAAGTCCATTAAACAGAAGCTTGGAAACATCCGTATAGCTTTTGCTGTTTACTAGTAGCGGATTAAGACTCTTAGGTTCTATGCAGCCTATGTTAATTACTCCCCCTTGTGTAGGCTTTTCATCTTCTATTACTATATCAGTATCTATTTGCATCTCAGGTTCAGAACATGATACTGCAAGTATAGCAATAATTATCAATAAAGCTAACGGTATGATTTTATGTTTCATAAATACTTCTCCTCAGTATGCTATTTAAACCTAATCAACTTTTCATTCTCCACCCTTCCTGGAATTCTACCTCTTTTTGCAACAGGCTTCCCTTCAACTTCTTTGATATCCATTGTCATGTCAATGGCGGAAGCTCCTGATATGTAACTGCCTATTCCAAAAGCATCTGCACCAGCTTCGCTTAATGCTCTAATTTTCTCAGGATAAAGTCCACCAGATACAAATATTTTTACATAGTTAAATCCTTCAAGGTCAAGTCTTGCTCTCACTTCTCTCACCAATTCAGGGGTCACTCCACCTCTTTCGCTGGGTGTATCCAACCTGATGGCATAAAGATTCTTTCCAAGGGCCCTTGCTACTCTAATTGCTTCTTCCGGCTCATCCTTAAATGTGTCAATAAGCACTGTTCTCTTATGTTCTACCGGCATAGTCTTATCATAAGCAATTGCAACAGGCAATGTATCTCCGGCTATCAAGAATGATGCATGAGGTAAAGTTCCTGAAGCTTCAATGCCTAACAGCTTAGCTGCCAATACATTGCTTGCACCGCTGGCACCCCCAATGACAGCAGCTCTTTCCATTACAGGAGCCACTGAAGGATGAACATGCCTTGATCCGAACACAATAAATGGTTTACCTTGACATGCTTCCTTGCATTCCCTGGCTGCTGTTGCCCAACCACAGGAGCTGGCAAGAATACCTAATAATATAGTTTCATAAATAGCAAACTCTCTATAGGGTCCAATAATTCTCATTACAGTTTCCTTAGCATTGAAACTTTCTCCTTCTTGAAGTGCCCAAATCTCTAAGTCTTTATTTTTCAGAACATTGAAAGCCTCTTGAATGCCTGCAAAAACGCCCGGTTTTCTTGCAAATATTTCTGCAGTCACTATTTTATCTGCTATTCCCATAGAATCTAATATATCGATGGTTCTAACAAAATATATGTCTGTAGTATATCCATCCAGTATTTCTTGCTCATTGGCAGAATAAAGCTGCCTGTTGGCATCCAATTTAATTTTTTTGACATCTGCTAAACTTCTTATTTCAGCCAATCAAATTCATTCCTTTCATTCGTTAATTAGATATGCTATATATTCTCTTATATATATTATAGGCTTTACTAATCTTTTTAATATAGGTACTGGTTTCTTCAAAGGGAATATATTTCAGCGAAACTCCGTCTTCGCTGCATCTTTCATCCTTTAACCATTTATTTACATTCCCTAACCCTCCATTATAAGCAGCTAAAGCCAATTGGATATTACCATCATAGTATTTTAAGAGGTAATTCAAATACCAGCATCCCATTTTTATATTCATTTCCGGTTGGTATAGCATCTCTTCTTCAAAATCATTTATTCCAAGCTTCTCTCCTATCCACTTACCTGTGGATGCTTTTATCTGCATCAAGCCTAATGCTCCTTTATTAGATCTGGCTAAAGTATCGAAATTACTTTCAACTTTGATTATAGCAGCAATTAAATATATATCCAGTCCATATTCAACGGCATATTTGCTTATAGTATCTTCATACTTCATGGGATAAAGGGTTCTTATCAGTTTGGGGATCACTCCGCTTAATATGTATATCATAATAATTATAACTGTTACTACAATTAAAAATCTTCCTCTTCTTCTAATGATCAACAATTTCTCCCCTTTTGACATTCACTAACTATTTTAGTCCATTGCTTCTTCACTTCTTCTTCTAATTCTTCAAAAGTTCCCTTATTATCTATTATTACATCTGCAAATTGTGCTTTTTTTTCATCGCTGTATTGAGCCATTATCCTGTTATTAGCCTCTTCATAGGAATAATGATCTCTTTCCATAAGCCTATGAAGTTGGATATTTTTATCAACTTTTACCAGCCATACAATATCACATATTGAATGCAAACCCATTTCAATAAGTATAGCCGCATCTACAACCATAATCTCTATGCCCTTTGACTTGCATTCTGATATAATATCCTTTACTCTATCAATTATATGTGGATGCGTAATAGAATTCAACTTATTTAACTTATCTCTGTCGGAAAAAACAATATGCCCTAAAGCTTTTCTGTTTATTTGCCCATCAGGCAGCAATATATCTTTTCCAAAATAATCAACTATTTCATTATATGCTTTTTCTCCTTTCTCCACAACATCTCTACCTATTTCATCTACATCTATTATATAAGCCCCTAGTTTTTTCAACAATGAAGACACTGTGCTTTTCCCACTGGCTATGCCTCCTGTCAATCCAATAACCACGCTAACCTCCTCCAAAATACGTTGTATTATTTTGTCTCATACCAACTCATGCCTACATTTATGTCAACAATAAGCGGTACTTTCAAATCAAAAGCCGTTTCCATTTTTTCCTTAACGATTTTTTTCACTTCTTCAACTTCATCTTTGTGTGCTTCCACAATCAACTCGTCATGCACCTGCAATATAAGCTTGGATTTCATCTTTCTGTTTTTGAGTTCTTTATATACTCTCACCATTGCGATTTTTATAATATCTGCAGCACTACCTTGTATAGGAGTGTTCATCGCTATTCTTTCTCCAAAGCTTCTCTGCACCGCATTAGCGGATGAAAGTTCAGGTATGTATCTTATTCTGTTTAGTATTGTTGTTACATATCCTTTTTCTTTGCCTTCCTTAACAATATCATCCATATATTTTTTTACCATGGGATATCTGGCAAAATAGTTGTCGATATACAATTTCGCTTCCTTTTTCGGTATTTTAAGGTCCCTGGCAAGCCCAAAGTCGCTTATGCCATATACAATACCAAAATTAACTGCCTTTGCCCTGCTCCTCATCAAAGGACTCACCAATTCTTTATCAACTCCAAAAACTTCAGAGGCAGTTCTGGTATGTATATCCTCATTGTATATGAAAGATTGAATAAGGCTTTCATCTCCTGAAATATGAGCCAGAACTCTTAATTCTATTTGTGAATAATCGGCATCAACTAAAACATAGTCTTCATTTTTAGGAACAAATACCTTCCTGATTTCTCTGCCGTTCTCTGTTTTAACCGGAATGTTCTGAAGGTTTGGTTCTGTACTGCTGAGCCTCCCGGTAGCAGTTACTGTCTGATTGAACTTAGAATGTACCTTTCCAGTCTTTTCATTGATTATATTTATAAAACCATCTACATAGGTGGACTTTATCTTCAGTAATTGCCTGTATTCCAATATCTTATCTATGATGGGATGTTTGTCTGAAAGTTTTTCTAACACCTCCACATCTGTTGAGTATCCTGTTTTTGTCTTCTTCACAGGAGGTAATGAAAGCTTTTCAAATAGTATTACACTCAACTGCTTTGTTGAGTTGATATTAAATTCCTCTCCTGCAAGCTCATATATTTCCTGTGTCAGTTTATCAATTCTTTCTGAGTATAAGGCAGAAAGTTCACGAAGTCTATCTTTGTCTACCTTAAAACCTTCATGCTCCATGTCAGCCAACACTTCCGCCAGAGGAAGTTCTACATCTTTATAAAGACTCTCCATACCCATTTCTCTAATTTTATCCATCATGGGTTTCATCAACTCATCTATGGCTTTTAAGCTATTGCCGTAGTTTTTTACCTTATCTCCTTCTTTTGATTCATAATCATTTATGATGTTGCCAAAGAACTCATTATATATGCTTTTCAGCTTATAATCAGGCTTCGACGGATTAAGCAAATAGGCAGCTATCATACTGTCAAATATTATGCTTTCTATATTAATACCTATGGTCTTTAAAATCAATATATCCGACTTAATATCATGTCCTGCTTTTTCTATGTTTGCATTTTCCATGACATCCTTTAAGAAATCTATGGCAGCACCATTTATTGGAATATAGAAATATTGGCTTTGCACTGCAATAAATACATAATCAGGACTGCCATTATCATCTTGTGATATCTTAAATGTTATCTTTTTTTCTTGTAATATTTTGCTCATAAGCCCTTTCAATGCCATGGAATCATTTATTTCACTTACATCTATATCTGCATCTACATTTACCTGGTTATCTTGACTTTTTAAATGTACAGCTTTTATTTTTTGCAGAAATGATTTGAATTCCAGCATTTCATATAGTTGGGCTAATGACTCATAATCCGGCTCCTCATATTCGCAATCTTTAATATGTACATCTAATGGGGCATCCGTAATTATTGTGGCCAACCTCTTGGATAGCAGCGCCATATCCCTATTGTTCTCCACATTTTCTCTTATCTTATTCTTTTTAATGTTATCGGTATTTTCCAATATATTCTCAATAGTACCGAACTGTTTAAGCAATTCTAAAGCCGTTTTCTCCCCAACGCCTGGTATGCCCGGTATATTATCAGAAGCATCACCCATAAGCCCTTTAAGGTCAATGACCTGCTCTGGGCTTATGGAGTACCTCTCCAAAAGCTTATCTCTGTCGTACTCCTCCATCTCACTTATACCCTTCTTAGTCATAAGCACATGAACGTTATCGGTTATAAGCTGAAAAGCATCCCTATCACCCGTTACTATCAATGTCTTTATATTCTCTCTATCAGACATTTTAGATAGGGTCCCTATTATATCATCGGCTTCATAGCCTTCCAGTTCCAATCTTTTTATATTCATAGCATCTATAACTTTTTTTAAATAAGGTATCTGTTCTGCCATATCCTCAGACATTTTCAGCCTTTTAGCCTTATATTCTGCATATTCCTTATGTCTGAAGGTGGGTTCCTTGCGGTCGAATGCAATTGCAATATACTTTGGTTTATATAATTCAATAAGCTTATTTATCATATTTACAAATCCAAATATAACATTTGTATGCAGTCCATCCTTGTTTGTCAAAGGCGGTAAAGCGTAGAATGCTCTGTGCATCAAACTGTTGCCATCTATAATAATGATAACATCCTTTTCCATCCCACATATCCTCCAAAATTAGTTTAATCTTATTATTTCCATACATTTTTGAAAAACCCTTTATATCGAAACAAAAAAGTTTGGAGTGTATGCTTACCAAAAAGAATCAGATTCCTAAGAATCTGATTCAAAATTCTAATACTTAAACTTGATTATGCTTTGTCGCATTTCATCTGACATCCTAGCCAGAGCTTCACTGGCATCTGCAATTTCAGCTATGGCAGCAGTTTGCTCTTCTACTGATGCATATACTTCCTCTGTGGCTGCTGCATTTTCCTGTGCTATTGCCGATAAGTTCTGCATTATTTGTATTACATCATTCTTTTTAGCCTCCATAAGCTGTTCAGATTTATTTATTTCTCCAACATACTTTTTCATATCTTCTATGGAAATGGCAATGCCTGCATATTTTTCGTTGGTCACTTCAACGCTTTCGGCCTGTAGTTCTATTACTTTCCTTGCATCTTCCATTACATCAATTGCCATACCGGTTTCTGCTGTAAGCTCTCGGATGATTTCCTCAATCTCTCCAGTGAATTTATTGGATCCTTCTGCCAGTTTCCTTATTTCCTGGGCAACTACAGCAAATCCTTTTCCTGCTTTTCCAGCCCTTGCTGCCTCTATTGCAGCATTAAGAGCTAGAAGGTTAGTCTGATCCGCTATGTTTTTTATCATCTGGCTTGCAGATTGTATTTTTTTTGCTTTTTCATTGGTACTTAAAATGACACTATTAACATTTTTAACAGCTTCTCCAGAAGATTGGGTCTTTTCTACAAGATCTTTTACAACCTGCAAACCTTCTTCTTTGAGACATTTTATGGCTTCAATCGCTGAAATCAAATTGTCAACATCCCTCTTATTTCTATCAATCAAGTTCCCGAGTTCCTCAATAATTGCAGCAGTCTTTTCTGTATCAATTGCCTGCTCATTGGCTCCCTGTGATATATCTTCTATTGCTCTAACGATTTCTTCAGAAGCATTAGAAGATTGCTGGCTTGTAGCAGTCAGTCCATCGGAAGACAAGGCTACTTGCTCAGATATCTCGGATATTTGCTTAACAAGGCTTTTCAAATTTCCATTCATATTAATCAGTGAGTTGCCTATATGCCCTATTTCATCCTTTCGTTTTGCATACTTTAAAGCTCTGCTCTTTTCATCAAATCTTAAATCATAATTAGATAATCCCTCAATGATTTTTGAGTACTCAATAATAGGCTTTGATATATAACTCCCTAATAAAGCTGAAACTATGAGGCCTATTGTTATAAATACCATAGTTCCAATTATCAAAACTCTTCTTAATCTATTTAAACCTGAAAGAGCATCGCTTTCATGAGCTCCTATAGCTAATACCCAACCAGTGCTAGGTATTGGTTCAATGCCCATAATCCTTTTGCTGCCTAATAAATCATAGTTTATAATACCTCTATTTCCCATTCCTAATTTTTGCATTTCCAACCCAATATTTTTGAAGTCTCCATTTGTTTCAATATCCTTAAATATGTTTCTCTGATTTTTCACATAACTCCGATCTTTGTGAGCATACACAGTGCCATCGGAGCCCAATATGAATGCATAGCCATTGTTGCCAAAACCCATATTATCTATTACATTGCTCAATGTGATACCATCTTTCACTGCAATCAATACACCCACAACTATATTATCCCTTTCAATGGGAGCTGCAATTATATATACAGCTTCATTTGTATCACTGCTAATAAACACATCTGAAACATTACTTTGCCCTTGTAAAGCTTTTTTTATGTAATCCTCATCCCCAAGATATGCAGTGGCATCTTTTGATGCATAATAGGCTGTTCCATCATAAGTTACTACTCCCATATCCAAAAAACCTAGTCTTGAAATATTAGAGATTAAGTATTGATGCTGCATATGCCAATCCATAGTCTTTATACTTTCATGTCTGGCTAACTCTGATAGAACAGCTACATCCTTTCCAATAATTCCTTCAATAATCTCAACTCCATCATTAGCAGATATGGACAGTGCATCTTTGGTTTGATTAAGTATGGAACTTGAGCTGAGCTTTATGCCTATAGAACCCAAACCTATTGATACTGCAAGAATTAAACAGCATATTAGTAATGATATTCTTTGAGATATACTTAGTCTCATATGCTCCCCTCCTATTGCAATAACTTAATATTTAATAGCTTGATAATATAAGTGAATTGATAGCTGCATTCCTTCCTGTATATATGTGTTATAATTGATTTGAATATCTACAATTATATAAAGTAGGCAGAAAACTGTCAATAATATTCTTTATTTTCTGAATTTATTTATGAGTTAATATCTATTCAATATAACGCAAACTACTTTATTTACTGCGAAAGAACACTTTTTAAACCGTTCTCTAAGTTCACCAAGAAATTTATCCCTAAAATAATAAGTTTACTAGGAAGGCTTTCTTGAAATGCTTTACGGAAAGTATAAATTAAAAATTAATACTTTCCTAGCATTATAAAAAATCGGATTTATAGCAATCCGATTTTTTATAAATTTCTAAAACTTCCTTGATTATTATAATATATTAATTTAGAAACTTTCTTCTATTTATTTTTCCTTTTTTTCTTATTGTAAACAATATATGCTATTAGTATCAGTACAGCTAGTATAATCAGATAGGGTATAGTCGAAATAATGAGTATAAACAGTCTCTGTCCGCCTCTTAGAATAGTGTTTATAGCTCCAACAAACCCATTATATGCATTAGTCCATACCGTAGGAACATTTATGCTCTCCAACTTTCCGGCTTTTACTTCTTTGAGATTTACATATAGTGTGGATAAACTTATTTGATTATCCCATCTATTCATGTTTGTGGACATCAAATCTATTTCATTTCTGACCCGGTTAAGCTCATTCTCTATTTTCAATATTTCATCCACATTTTGTGCTTTTGAAATCAATTCTCTAAGCCTGTTTTCCTGAACTTCGAGATTGACAATCCTTGTAGCGGTGTCATAATATTGCTCGGAAATATCCACAGAATTTGTACTCTCATTTATAACTTCACCCATGGTCTTTATCTCTTCAACTGTTGAACCAAATTTAGCAGCAGGCAATCTAAGAGTCAGATTTCCTGTTTTCAACTTCTCGCTTTTGCCATCTGCTTCATAGCTTATTATATTATCCACATAGGAGCTTTCTACATAACCACCATTTCTCTCTGCCAAGTCAGCTATACTTTCCATCTTATTGTCAAAATCAGTAACTTCCAAAGAAATGCTGCCGTTAGTAATTACTTTTCTTTCATAAACCTGTGATTCAGATTGAATTGCTTTCTCCTTGGCAGTTGTAACTTCCTCAGGAGCTCCCATAGTTAAGGCATATGATGCCTTATCCGTTGCTGAAGCCATATCTAATGAGTTTGAGAATTCCATATCAATATCGTTTTGTCTTTCTTCTGCTTTTGAATTCTCAACAGCCGATGACTGAATTCCATAACCTCCAAACTCTCTTTCCATCTCTTTTGCAATGGCTTCATCTTTTTTATTGAGTCCTGCCAACCCAGGCAAAGAAGAAAACCCAATAACAACTACCAAAAATACAGCAGCAACTCCTGATACCCATCTCCAGTTGCGTTTAAAGAAGCTTTTCTTAGATTTATCAGAACCCATATCCTGGATTTTTGCCATGAGATCTTGATGGAAGGTTTCGGGTAATTCGATTTCTTCTAGATTGTTGCAATAAGCTATAGTGGATAAAAGCAAATTATACTCTTCCATGCAGTCGGAACAGCTTTCCAGATGCTTTTCAAATTCTATTCTATCTATATCATTCATATCTCTATCTATATATGAAGACATAAGACTTCTTACTAATTCGCAATCCATTCTTGTTCCCTCCCCTTTAAAAATTAGACGCTCTTTTTTTCGTAAAGTTCCAATTGGTGCTTAAGCTTGTCCTTAAGCAAATTTCGAGCCCTGTTTATTCTTGACTTTACAGTACCCAGGGAACAGTTGAGTATGGTTGCTATCTCTTCATAACCAAAGCCTTGTACATCTCTAAGTATAATTACGGTTTTATAATCTTCTGCAAGGGAAGAAATGGCGTTTTGTATCAATTCCTTTTTTTCCACTTTTTCATAGATATCTTCCGGCGTTTCTTTCTCTGCACTTAGCTCAATTATGGCTGAACCTTTATCTGTCTCTACATTCATCTCCAAAGGTATCACATTGGCTTTCTTTCTCTTTCTAAGCTCATCAAGGCATACGTTTGTTACTATTCTATAAAGCCATGTAGAAAAAGATGATTCTTCCCTGAAATTCTCGATAGATTTATATATCTTTATAAAGGCTTCTTGAGCCATATCCTTGGCATCTTCTTCATTGCCCATGATTCTATAAGCAATATTATAGGTTTTTTTCTCATAGCTGCTTATCAATTCCTCGAAAGCCTCTATATTGCCTTTCTTACTCTTAGCTACAAGAAGCTTTTCCATCTCTTCCATATATTATCCCTCCCCTATTACTCAGTAACCCCTTTAAGTTAGACTAAAAACAAGCAAAAAAAGTTTCATAGCTGATTTGATTATGTTATATATGTCCTATTATACACGTATTAAAGTAAAAAAAATATAGGTATTGAAAAATACCTATATTTCCACATTCCTTGTCCTATGATATGGATGAAATACTGAAGCCACCAGCTTAAAATTTTCATCCATTACTGCAGTGGCATGATGTAAAAAATCCTTTGCTACGTAATATCTCAAATCTATGAAGCTGTACTCATACCCGCTGTTTGTTTTCTGACATTTTATATGAAATAGGGGAGTAAACTCACTGAAAAACTTGGCAATTGGTGTATTCTTTACAGCCGTAATGAGTTTCTTGTCTTGTTCATTCATAGTATCAATAATCTTAAGTTTCCTGGGTAATAAGTTTAACTCACCGATTATCATTTTACCTTTAACTTTTATGACAAAATGCCACTTTACAAGCCCTATCATAGATGGCAAAACTCGTATAAACATTACCGGCCCTTGTTCTTTAAAATTATCCAATACATTCTTTTTCACATAAAGTTTCATGCAGTAACGGGCACACAAATACATGAAAAACACTGCTAAAGATATTACTGGGTGAATTTTGCTTCTTATATTGGGAATAACAATTGCTAGAGATACAATTATCAACATGGGGTCATAAACCAAAAGCAAATCCAGAGTAATTTTTTTCTTGTAAACAGGCCACAACACCTGGGCACCATAAGAGTTTGTAATATCCAGCAACAAATGGGATATACATCCTGATACAGCATATAGAAACAGTTTTATAAATGATGCTTCAGGATACAGAAACGACAATACAGCAGTAATAACTGTTCCATACAAAAAAATAAATGGAATGGAATGGGACATTCCCCTGTGGTTTTTGAGATAGCTGTAATCTCCCTTTAGCTGCATTATAATATCTGCATCAGGAATCACAGCTCCTAACATACTTCCCATTGCATAGGGGCTGGCAATCGATACTGTCTCTCCTGTAAAAGCTGCAATTGCCAGCCCCACGACACCGTGTGTGATTGGATCCATAGCTCTCCTCCATAATATCAGTTTTTTCTACTTTATTATATTAAATTATATCATATATGCTAGTACAAAACAGTTTTATATTTTGGAAATCAATGACAAATTATTGACAATGAACTTAATGCAAAATTACTATTGGAGCTGTTCTTTTTTCTTACAATTATTTGATGCTCTTAACGCTTCCTTAATTATGCACATTTTTACAAATATATGATATTATAAAAGATAAGTAATGGAATTAAAAACTTAATCCAAATTTTTATATTTTCTATCGACCTGTAATCCTGCAAAAAACATGGGACATCGATAGAAATAAAAATCAGCCAAAATCAAAGCATAATAACTTTAGCTGCCATAAATCAGATAATCATGATAAAATATGAATATAGTAAATATGCTATGTGCACGGGGTATATAGACTACCTATAAGGAATTGAAACTTCTTTCAGGCTGGTTTAAGCAGCCCTCCGGAGCCGGGTATATAGACTACCTATAAGGAATTGAAACACTGATTTAGGTCTGGAAGCTTCCTCGCCAGCCAGTATATAGACTACCTATAAGGAATTGAAACTAATATCTCTTTCTACTGCCCCAGTTGCTTGCTTCAAAGTATATAGACTACCTATAAGGAATTGAAACTAATCTTTGCATGATATCTATAGTTTTCTGTGACGCGTATATAGACTACCTATAAGGAATTGAAACTATTTAGGAAGATATTTGTCATCTGGTGAAAAAGGCGTATATAGACTACCTATAAGGAATTGAAACCTAATAATTCGTTTGAACAGTCCTGACATACATCTAGCGTATATAGACTACCTATAAGGAATTGAAACCATATTCAAAAGAGTATTTGCCGGATACAATCGAGGAGTATATAGACTACCTATAAGGAATTGAAACTGTAATTGGGGTGAATCAATTGGAAACAAAGCTTGGTATATAGACTACCTATAAGGAATTGAAACTCCTTCTTGATATCAATAAGTTTCTGATTGAGGATATCGTATATAGACTACCTATAAGGAATTGAAACCATATTCAAAAGAGTATTTGCCGGATACAATCGAGGAGTATATAGACTACCTATAAGGAATTGAAACTGTAATTGGGGTGAATCAATTGGAAACAAAGCTTGGTATATAGACTACCTATAAGGAATTGAAACTCCTTCTTGATATCAATAAGTTTCTGATTGAGGATATCGTATATAGACTACCTATAAGGAATTGAAACGATGAAGCGAAGGAAAATCCTTTTGAGTGTGAAGAATATATATAGACTACCTATAAGGAATTGAAACGATACTTTTTAAGATGTATCTTAGCCTTGGGACTGAGTATATAGACTACCTATAAGGAATTGAAACCTGCTTGTTGTATTGCTTCGGATAAGTCCTTGCTAGCGTATATAGACTACCCATAAGTATTTAAAGCAAATATCAGACCAAAAAGGAAAAATAAGAAAGTCTTGATTTACGCTTAAAATTTCCCCTGTCTCACTTTCAATTATTTATTTTTATGATTTAGTTACTATGACGGATCCCTAATATAAATAAAATGTCAACATGCTTTTACTCTTCCTTTCTCTACAATAAATTTGAACCACTAACAATAAATTTTTTGTTGCTTTTTATGTTTATCTGTGATATTATAAATAACGTAGCGCCGGAGTGGCGGAATTGGCAGACGCACATGACTCAAAATCTACTTCGTGCTTTCACCCGTCGGTGTGTGCAAACCCTGATAATACGGGGTTCTTGAAAACAAAATAATTGTTTTGGTTTTAATATCCCTCCTAAATGTCCCTCCTAATTCTAAAGGTGGGTCAGGGAGAGGAAAATTAAAATAAACTTGCCGAAGTGGCGGAATTGGCAGACGCGGCGGTCTCAAAAACCGTTGGGTACTCCCCATGCCGGTTCGAGTCCGGCCTTCGGCACCATAGAAACCAAAAGCTCTTAAAACGCTGTCTAGGCCGATTTGAGAGCTTTTTTCTTTAGTTTCATTTATACTTGCCTTTCGCCTCCTTGCCGTATTGGCGTTCCTCCCGCTTAAGTGGGATATACGCCGATAATTGCATTGGCCGAAGCGACCTTCGAGCTGAAATCCAGGTGGGTGTAGATATTCGATGTTGTAGAAATATCGCTGTGTCCCAACCATTCCTGAATCTCTTTCAGACTGACTCCGTTGGCGTATAATAAGCTGGCACAACTGTGTCGAAGGTCATGGAAACGTATTTTCTTCAGATTGTGGTTTTTTAAGACGATTGCAAAGTGCTGCGTAATGTATCCGGGTTTGATTCTTTCTCCAATCTCATTCACATAGATGTAGTCCAGGTAATCTTTGCAATACGCCTTGCCGCAAACCTTTTGATTTAGTTCCTGCTCAGCCTTCAGCCTGCGGAGCAATTCTTCAAATGGTGCAACCAGCGGCAGGGTGCGGTAGCTCGATTTTGTCTTTGTACGGTCTTTTGCTATGGTAGTAATTTTCCCATCCAGTGTTACCTCGGTTACCGTATGTTTAATCGTCAATGTCTTTTTTTCAAAATCAATAGCGTCCCATTTTAGCCCTACGATCTCACTCCGGCGAAGTCCATAAAACGCGCCTAAAATCACGGCCAGTTCTATCCGTTTATTTTTTACGATAGCGAATAAGGTTTCCAGTTCGCTTGCATCGTAAACACTGCCTACGAATTTTTCCTTTCTGGGCCGCTCAATCCTGTCGGCAGGATTGAAATTAATCAGTCCAATCTTGAAAGCGTACTGCAAAGCCTTGCGGATGTTTGCATGACGATGAATAACTGTGTTGGCGCTCAATCCTTTTTCATTAAGCTCATACCGGTAATAATCCTGTATGTGCTTTGGGGTCAGGTCTTTCAGTTTTATCTTTTTCCCTTCAAAATAAGGAATAATGCTGCTCTTAATACAGTAGGAATAAGACGCAAATGTAGTCATCTCAACACTGTTTTTCATCATCTCCAGCCATTCCAGCAGGAAGTCGGTAAACAATATCTGTACTTCACCAGAGGTCGGGTTCACTCTGTCCGCCGGATTATCCCGAATCAATTCAAGCTCCACAGCGTATTGCAAGGCTTCTTTGATGGCTTCATGATATTGGAGAAGGGTACTGTTTGATACACTGTTTTCTGTTTTCTCATACTGATAGTAGCTTTCTATATCCCTCGGCTTCATTTCTGATAACCTAATGGCGGTATTCTTAAAGTAAGGGATGATACAGTTTTTAACATCGTATGAGTAGAGTGCATATGTTTCAGCATCCACTTTGTTTATTACATCTTTCAGCCACTTTGATAGGAAGTCTGCAAACAAAGCGTTTTTGTCACTCATTGCAGTATCGGGGTTAAACTCTTTCCTGATTTTCAAAAGCATCGCTTCGGCACGTTTTTTGTTACCCTTTATGGGAAGTCCTGTGCTGATGGACTTTGTTTGGCGTTTTCCATAAATATCTTTATAGTTGAGGATAATATGGAAATACCCGTTTTTTTCCCGTAGATGTCCTGCTACCATAATAATTAACCTCCTTGAAAAGTAACAGTTTAAATTCACCTACCACTGACGATTAGAGTTGGACCTATGTCAATATTTTAGACACAAAAACTCGGATTTACTATGCTGATTTTCTAGCCATATCCTCACATTGCTGAGGGGTAATATACCCAATGCTACCATGGATTCTCTTTCTGTTGTACCAGGATTCTATGTATTCAAAAATTGCCAGTCTTGCAGCATTAAAATCGTAGTAGGTTACTAGGTTAACCTCTTCCTTTTTTAGGGCAGCATGAAAAGACTCAATACAGGCATTGTCATAGGGATTTCCCTTAGAACTGAATGAGTGAATGAATTTAATTTCTGATATATATTCTGAGAATCTAGAGCTTGTATACTGTGAT
>NZ_FQZS01000029.1 GCF_900142105.1 Lutispora thermophila DSM 19022 | reverse complement strand
GACTACGTGGTAGATAGGTCGGAGGTGTAAGTACAGTGATGTATTTAGCTGACCGATACTAATAGGTCGAGGGCTTGATCTAAACTAAGTCTTAGTATTGTGTAGTTTTGAAGGTGCAGACCTTCGAAAAAAAAATATATATATAGCGAATAATCCGGTGACAATGACGGAGAGGCCACACCTGTTCCCATACCGAACACAGAAGTTAAGCTCTCCAGTGCCGATGGTACTTGGACCGAAGGGTCCTGGGAGAGTAGGTCGTTGCCGGGTTTTTTATTTTAGAATACGAAAAGACACCAAAGACCACTAAAATACACTAAAAGGTATTATGTTGCCTGTAGCAGGGCAGAAAGCAAATATATGGGTTAGGTAAGCAATGTTATGAAGAAAGCTACAGTAACTAAAGAAAAAGCATATGTGCAAGTGCACATATGCTTTTTCTAGTTCCATATAGTGTCTAAGTAGCTCCCTTTAGTGTATTTCAGTGTTTTGAAAACAAAGTATCCCGCCCTATTAATAGGTGGAAACCTCAGTGTTAATCCGTGTTCATCAAAATGACCCAAAAGGAATACCCAGACAGCACGTGGCAAGACGGAAAAGAAATACTTCTTAGTCACTCATTGGTATCTTGTATCATCACCATCCATATAGTAAAATAATTGGAGGGGTTTTGTATGAAAAACATAATTGGACTTATAATACTGATTTTAGGTGGTTTGTCTGCAATAAGTCCAGAGGCTGCCTGGAACTTGGAGATAGGCTGGAAAGTAAGAGATGCTAAGCCTAGCGATGCGTACTTACTGTATATCAGAATAACTGGTATAATAGCATGCGTTATTGGTTTGATCCTCATATTTTCATGGTGAAAATAATGAAGTGCGGGTGGTATTTTTGAAGAACTTGTTTGAAAAAGGGTTAAGCTTCAGAAGCTTTATGTTTAATGTAGATGATGTGAATAAAAAGAAGTTTATGAAATATTATATTCCAATGGAAATAGCTGATGAAGTGAAAAATAAGATAACTGCATTGGAAGAAGAAATAAATATTTTAGGTGTAGTTGAATCATGGTGTCCTGACTGTCACATCAATCTCTCTGTTTTGGAGAAAATGATAAGCTTCAATGACAAAATAACTCTTAGACTTGTCACACGAGATAATGTTAATGATGAATTAGATGACTATAAAGAAGATGGCAAGATAAAGGTTCCTACCTTCATCATAATGGATAAAGATTTTAATATAAGAGGAGCTTTTATAGAGAAAATTGATAAGGTAAAAAATGCTGATATAGAAACTTTAGAAGGCTCTAAGATCAACATGCAATATAAAGCAGGTAAATTTATAAATGAGACTGCCGAAGATTTATTGAAAATTATAATTGGCGCTTAAAAGCGCTAATTTTTTAATGAATAATTTGCGATGGTAAGATATATAAAGAAAATATTTCTAAATGAAAAGAAAATAATCTAGAATGATAAAATTAGTACAATAGTCATTTTGTAGCATAATATATCATATGATACAATATCTTGTGTGTTTTATTGCGCGATACACTATAGGTTGTTAAGGAGGCGGGAAATAAAATGATATCGGAAAACGGTCTTAAGGTGTTGGAAAGAAGATATTTGGCGAAAAACGAAGAAGGAAAATTGATAGAAACACCTGAAGGACTATTCAAGAGGGTTTCTTCATTTATAGCCAGTGCAGACAAGATTTATGAACCAGATAAAGATATCAGTGAACTAGAAAAAAAGTTTTATGATATCATGTATAATCTGGACTTTTTACCAAACTCACCTACTTTGATGAATGCAGGTAGAGAATTGGGCCAGTTATCGGCTTGTTTTGTCCTTCCAGTGGAAGATTCCATGGAAGGTATATTTGATGCTATCAAACATGCTGCAATAATACATAAAAGTGGTGGTGGAACAGGTTTTAGTTTTAGCCGGTTAAGAAGTAAAGGTTCTTCTGTTAATTCTACAGGTGGTGTAGCTTCAGGTCCCATAAGCTTTATGAAAGTTTTTAATTCTGCTACAGAAGCCGTTAAGCAAGGTGGAGTGCGCAGAGGAGCAAACATGGGCATATTGAGGGTAGACCATCCTGATATATTAGAATTTATTCAGTGCAAGAAAAACGACAAAGAAATTACTAACTTTAACATAAGTGTGGGAATAACAGAAAAGTTCATGGAAGCTGTTGAAAAAGATGAGGAGTACGAATTGATAGAACCTCATACAAAGAAAGTCAAAGGAAAGCTAAAGGCCAGGGAAGTATTTGATTTGATAGTGGATATGGCATGGAATAACGGGGAACCTGGAATTATATTTTTAGATAGAATGAATAGAGACAATGTAGTACCTGAATTGGGAGAAATTGAGAGTACAAATCCCTGTGGGGAGCAACCTCTACTTCCATTTGAATCATGTAATCTTGGTTCCATAAATCTTGTTAATTGTATAAAAGACAATGGTATCAAAAAAGAAATAGATTTTGATAAATTGGGAGATTTAGTAGATACAGCAGTTCACTTTTTAGATAATGTTATAGACGTAAACAAATATCCTCTTGAGAAAATAGATGAAATGACAAAGAAAACAAGAAAAATAGGTTTGGGTGTAATGGGATTTGCGGATATGCTTATAAATCTTGGAATCCCATATGATTCGGAAGATGCCATAGAAACAGCAGAGTCAGTCATGAGTTTCATAAATGAAAGATCAAAACAAGCGTCAGCAAAGCTGGCTGAATTGAGAGGTGCTTTTCCTGCCTTCGAAAAGAGCATATATGCCAATAAAAGTATGAAATTGAGAAATGCTACAACTACTACTATAGCACCAACAGGCACCATATCCATAATTGCTGGGGTATCAAGCGGTATTGAGCCATTGTTTGCTGTATCCTTTATCAGAAATGTTATGGATAATGATGAATTGCCTGAGGTAAATCCACTTTTCGAAAAGGTTGCTAAGGAAAGAGGGTTCTATAGTGTAGAGCTTATGAGAAAGATAGCAAAGATGGGTTCAGTAAGGCATATAGAAGAAATACCTGAGGATGTGAGAAGAGTATTTGCTACTGCCCATGATATAGATCCTATTTGGCATATAAGAATGCAGGCCATGTTCCAAAAATACACAGATAATGCAGTTTCAAAAACTGTGAACTTTAGAAAAGAGGCTACCAGGGAAGATGTAAGAGAAGTCTACATGCTTGCCTACAAGTTGGGTTGCAAAGGCGTTACCATATATAGAGATGGAAGTCGTGAATCACAGGTATTAAATATCGGTGCGGTTAATAAGGATGGAGAAAAACAGCAAGAGCAGAAAATAGATCAAAAGACTCTGAAGGCAAGAGTTAGGCCTGATGTTACCTTTGGCATAACGGAGAAGGTAAAAATAGGTTGTGGAAATCTATATATTACTGTTAACTCAGACGAAGAAGGGATTTGCGAAGTATTTGCAAATCTGGGCAGAGCGGGAGGATGTCCGTCCCAATCAGAAGCAACAAGCAGACTAATATCTATTGCCTTAAGAGCAGGGGTGGATATCAAAGAGATAATAGAGCAACTAAGAGGTATAAGATGCCACTCTACTTTGAGGCAAAAAGGGCTTAAAGTGCTGTCCTGTCCTGATGCAATAGGAAGAACCCTTGAAAAAGTGTTGAATATGCAAGTGGAAGTGAAGGATGTGGAGACAATAGATGAGTTGACAACTGCAGTGGAAGAAAGCAGTTCAGATTGCGGAGGAAATTGCTCATTATGCTCAATTCAATGCAGTCGAAGTACAGTAGATTTTGGTGAAACTTCTGCAACTATTGATGACAGACAAGAATTTGGGAATATTAAATACTGCCCTGAATGTGGTTCAAAAGTTCAACATGAAGGAGGATGCATGATTTGTAGAAATTGCGGGTTCTCCAAATGCGGCTAGGATATTATAATAATGTTATATTGACAAGCATGGTTCTAATATCTAGAACTATGCTTGTTCTATTATTTTATGTATCTCATTTCTATTACATATAAAATTTTAAAAAAAGAAGATTAAAGCAATAAAACGGAGAATTATTATTAATTAATAAGATATATTAATTAAAATGCCCTATTTTAGCTTTTAGACCATTAGCATATATAAGGTAATTATTGTATAATCATAATGTAGTCAATTCTAGTAGAAATACTAATTAAATATAGGAGGTTATTGAAATGAAAAAATTTGTTTGTAAAATTTGTGGTTATGTTCATGAAGGAAATGAGGCTCCAGATTTTTGCCCTCAGTGCAAGGCTTCAAAGGATAAATTTGTAGAGCAGTCAGCAGACAACCTTCAATGGGCAGATGAACATAGAATAGGTGTAGCAAAAGATATAGACCCTGAGATCATAGAAGGATTAAGAGCAAATTTCATGGGAGAATGCACAGAAGTAGGGATGTACTTAGCAATGAGCCGTCAGGCAGATAGAGAAGGTTTCCCAGAAATAGCTGAAGCATATAAGAGAATAGCTTTTGAAGAGGCTGAGCATGCTGCTAAATTTGCAGAATTGCTAGGGGAAGTAGTAGTTGCAGATACTAAGAAGAATCTTGAGATGAGAGTTGAAGCAGAGTACGGTGCTTGCAGCGGCAAGAAGGAATTAGCAACTAAGGCAAAACAGCTGAATTTAGATGCAATTCATGATACAGTACATGAGATGTGCAAGGATGAAGCAAGACACGGTAAAGCATTTAAGGGCTTGTTGGAGAGATACTTTGGTAAGTAATCATATCAGTAAAATAGCGCCCCTGACAGTTGGTAAACCAACTGTCAGGGGTGTTTTCATGTTCAAAAGATTTTAAATTTATATTCGGGTTTTCAAGGCTGACATACAGAGACAAAATGAGAAATTTGAAAATCTCAAGGGGAATTTTCATTGACAACCGTTACATGTGGCTTGTTACAATAGATCGAAAGCTAACATCTAATGATAGATGTATTTTTTATATTCAATTTTGGTAAATTTTGTGTTAAGGTGAAGATAATGAAATACGTTATGTAGTTTATGGCGACATGATGATTTATATATCAATAGTAATTTATAACGCTAATGAAAAGCTGTTTTAAGGGGGACTAATACATGAGTAAAAATATAAATGTTCAAGGTTATCTTAATACGGTAAATGCACCGTGGGGAAAATTGTTTTATAAGTTAGTATGGCATAACATAGACTGTAAAGGTAAAAAAATACTTGATTTTGGAAGTGGATTTGGAATTACTGCTGATTATTTTGCAAAAAGTAATGATGTAACTGCCATTGAACCAAATGAGGAGTTGCTTAAACATAAATTTTGTAAAAATAAGTATAGGCAAATTGTTGGTGGAATAGAGAAACTTAGAGAAGTGCAAAATCAATCCTACGATATGATTATATGCCATAATGTGTTGGAATATTTAGATAACAGAAGAGAATTGCTTTGTGAGTTTAGCCGTGTATTAAAACCTGATGGGTTTGTATCTATTGTTAAACACAATAAAGCTGGCAAAATAATGCATAAAGCTGTGTTTGAATATAAAATTAATGAGGCATTAGAATTGATTAATAATGGAAACGCCATATCAGAAAATTTTGGAATAATAAACGAATATGATAATTGGGAGTTAGAAAAATATTGTGAAGGTTATTTTGAAATTGATAAAATATATGGTGTACGAATGTTTTTTGCTTTGCAAAGAAACGAACTAAAAATGGAATCTGATTGGATTACAAACATGTATAATCTTGAATGTGCAGCAGAGGAAATACCTGAGTTCAGAAATATTGCATATTTTCATCATGTTATTCTTAAGCATAAGCGATAATTAAGAAAATGTACTTAGAGGAGATACGCTTTCCTGTTTCTTTTTCATATTATGGATGTTGAAAGCTCCAATTAAAAGGGCTTTTATTATGTGGTGTTCCTACTCACACTGATTTATTGGGTTATGGTGTAGGAGGACAGGTTATAATTATCTCAAGAAATTGAAGGTGCGACAGGAGCAGCAAAAACATAATATGGCATTAAAGAGTCAGAAAATCCATAAAACTCAAAGCAGATCAGAGGGAAATTAAGGGGTCACCTCTCAGGTATACAGTAATATCACTATATGATAATGAAGGCCATTGGCTAAGCAAGGCACGGTATAACCATTTAAATGACTTCTTCAAAGATATTTCGGAAAGTAATCGCCGGCGAGAAAATGCCCTTAACGGTTGGCAATAAGACTGTTAAGGGTATTTTCATGTTCATAAGATTTTTAGAATGGCATAAGGTGTAACTATGCAAATTTAAAAACTTCAATAGAATATGTGCAATTTCAGGCATAAAAAATAGAATTTCAATGTAAGTTTTCCATGAGAGTTGATGCAAGTAGCTTATAATAGCAGATTGAAAGTGCTGCTATCAAAAAAGCAAAAGTGTTGCTGATATTTAGCATTGGTAAATTTTATGTTATAATTAATAGAGAATTCGAATTGTGTCAAGTGGTTATTATATTATAGATATGGGATGGGGATTATTATGAAAAATGAAATAGAAAAAAATTGGGATGATATGGCTAAAGCGTACGAAGACTTTACAGAGAAAGAGGATTCATATAGTTATGCAATAGAATGGCCCTGCATTCAGAAAATTTTACCAAAATTAAATGATAAAAGGAT
This sequence comes from Lutispora thermophila DSM 19022, assembly GCF_900142105.1. Lineage (GTDB taxonomy): Bacteria > Bacillota > Clostridia > Lutisporales > Lutisporaceae > Lutispora > Lutispora thermophila. Next base: position 29,648 of record NZ_FQZS01000029.1, on the reverse strand, counting down.
TTTGGATTTAGGTTGTGGGACAGGACGTTTTTCTTTTCTTTTTGAAAAAGAAAATCCACTTTCTGTTTTGGGTGTAGATATTTCTGAACATATGCTGAGTATTGCAAAAGAAAAAGCAAAGAGCAGAGGTTCAAAAGTTGAATTTATTCAAGGCGATATAAGCAATTGGCATACATATATCGACGGAAAATTCGATTTTATATTTTCATCTACAACATTTCACTATATTAAAGATATTAAAGATTTATTTTGCAATATGTATAGTGCTTTAGAAGATAAAGGTGTTTGTATTGTTTCATTAATGCATCCTATTTATACAGCACAATATCCGGTTGATAAAAATGGAGAATTTCCATCTGATGATGAATGGGTCGTGAGATATTTAGATAAAAGTAAAAGAGCCTATGTTCAACCATGGATAGAATACAATGATAACATTGAAAATTATTTGAGTATGAGTTATCATCACACAGTGGGCGATTATTTTAATGCCATTATCAATGCCGGGTTTAGGATTGAAAAAGTAGAAGAACCTTCTCCGCCAGAAAGCTGGAAGCAAAGTTGCTATATCCGTTACAATGCATTTATTGAAACTCCAAGTTACATGATTATAAAATTATCAAAGTAATGTGTTATATGATAAATAAAATTCATGAGCATAGGGTTTAGAAAATCCTGTGAAATTGAAATATAACTATATGATAATGGATTGACACGAGAAGAAAATGTTGAGTTAAAGCAACTTATAAATGGAAGATTTGATAAAAGCATAAGCTTATTAAATGGATATAAAAGTATGGGATTATAATACAGAAAATTGCTCAGAGATGGTCAAAGTATATATTAATAAATATAACTTTGCATTACATGATTCCACAAGGATTAAAAAGTTTATTTGCATTAGAATTGCATTTTTATACTCAGATAATAGAGATAGATTGAAAAAATGCAATTATGAATATTATTTCTTGTATTTTTGCGTATATTAATTGTTAATTTATACATGGCCTTTCATAACTCAAATTGACATTACAGTAAATAAATAATATACTTAAATATGGACATGTGAAAATAAATATAAATGTTAGGGGGTTTCACAATGGCAAAAACAATGAAGACTATGGATGGTAATACAGCTGCTGCGTACGTCGCCTATGCCTTTACTGATGTAGCTGCAATTTTCCCAATTACGCCTTCTTCACCAATGGCAGAGAATATTGATGAATGGGCAGCTCATGGACAGAAGAATATTTTTGGACAAGAAGTAAAGGTAGTCGAAATGCAATCAGAAGCGGGAGCTGCAGGTGCTGTGCATGGTTCCTTGGCAGCCGGGGCATTAACTAGCACATTTACTGCTTCACAAGGGCTGCTATTAATGATACCTAATATGTATAAAATTGCAGGAGAACTTCTTCCTGGAGTATTTCATGTAACTGCTCGTGCAGTTGCAGGTCATGCATTATCCATTTTTGGAGATCATTCAGATGTTATGGCTACAAGACAAACGGGCTTTGCTCTCTTAGCTTCAGGTTCTGTACAAGAAGTTATGGACTTGGCTGGTGTTGCACATTTAGCAGCAATAAAAGGCAGAGTGCCATTCTTGCATTTCTTTGATGGATTTAGGACCTCCCACGAAGTTCAAAAGATAGAAGTCATAGATTATGGAGATTTTGCAAAACTAGTTGATTATGATGCTGTAAAAGCTTTCAGAGATAGTGCATTGAGTCCGGAACATCCAGTGACTAGGGGAACTGCACAGAATCCGGATATATTCTTCCAAGCTAAAGAAGCATCAAACAAGTTCTATGAGCAAATTCCTGATATAGTTGCAGACTATATGGATAAGATAAGCAAACTTACAGGAAGAGAATATAAGCCATTTGTTTATTATGGACATCCAGAGGCAGAGAATATAATCGTAGCAATGGGTTCCGTTACAGAAACCATTGACGAAACCATAGATTATTTAATGAGCAAGGGAGAAAAGGTCGGTGTAATTAAAGTACATCTTTACAGACCATTCTCATCAAAATATTTCTTTAATGTTATGCCAAAGACTGTTAAAAGAATTGCTGTTCTCGATAGAACAAAAGAACCAGGTGCATTAGGAGAACCATTATATCAAGATGTTAGAACTCTGTTCTATGATGTTGAAAATGCTCCTCTGATTGTAGGAGGGAGATACGGATTAGGTTCTAAGGACACAACTCCTGGACAGATATTGGCAGTATACGAAAATTTAAAGAGCGATAAACCAAAGAACGGCTTTACAATCGGTATTGTGGATGACGTTACATATACATCATTAGAAGTGAAAGAAGAGGTTAATACAGCTCCAGAAGGAACTATCAGATGCAAATTCTGGGGATTAGGCTCTGACGGTACTGTTGGCGCAAATAAGAATGCTATAAAGATAATTGGAGACAATACTGACCTATATGCTCAGGGTTATTTCTCCTATGACTCCAAAAAGTCCGGGGGAGTAACAATATCTCACTTGAGATTCGGTAAGAAGCCTATTAAGTCCACATATTTGATAAATGAAGCTGATTTTGTGGCTTGCCATAATCAGGCATATGTATATCAGTATGATATTCTTAAAGGACTTAAAAAGGGTGGAACCTTTGTATTGAATTGTGCTTGGAGCAAGGAAGAGCTTGATGAGAAACTTCCTGCTTCTGTGAAGAGATATATTGCTGAAAATGATATCAATTTCTATATAATAGATGCAACAAAGATAGCTCAGGAAATAGGCCTTGGAAACAGAATAAATATGATAATGCAGTCTGCATTCTTTAAATTGGCAAATGTTATTCCTATAGAAGATGCAGTTAAGTATTTGAAAGAGGCTATAGATCACAGTTATGGCAAGAAAGGCCAGAAGGTTCTTGAAATGAACTATCAAGCTGTTGATAAAGGAATCAATGCCCTTGTTAAAGTAGAAGTTCCAGCTACATGGAAAGATGCTGTAGACGAGGCAGCTGCAGATGTCGAAGTTCCTGAGTTTATTAAGAAAGTTGTTGAACCAATGAACAAACAGGAAGGAGATTCACTACCTGTTAGCGCCTTTGTAGGCAGAGAAGACGGGCATTTCCCAATGGGTACATCTGCTTATGAAAAGAGAGGAATTGCAGTATTTGTTCCTGAATGGCAGATAGATAAATGCATACAGTGCAACCAGTGCTCTTATGTATGCCCACATGCTGCTATAAGACCTATACTGCTTACTGAAGAGGAAAAGAAGAATGCTCCTGCAGGCTTCGAGACCAAGAATGCTGCAGGCAAAGAGCTAAGCGGATTGCACTACAGAATACAGGTAAGCACATTAGACTGCACAGGCTGTGGAAACTGTGCGGATATCTGTCCTGCTAAAGAAAAAGCTCTTGTTATGAAACCTCTTGAAACTCAGACTGAAGTTCAGATACCAAACTGGGATTATGCTATGAAGGTTCCAGTAAAAGATAATTTGATGCCTTTGACAACAGTTAAAGGAAGTCAGTTTGCACAGCCATTGCTTGAATTCTCTGGCGCATGCGCAGGCTGTGGTGAAACCCCATATGTAAAGCTAATTACTCAGCTATTTGGAGATAGAATGATGATTGCCAATGCAACAGGATGTTCTTCCATTTGGGGAGCTTCTGCACCATCAACTCCATATTGCACAAATAAAGAGGGTAAGGGTCCAGCATGGGCTAACTCATTGTTTGAAGATAACGCTGAATATGGATACGGTATGGCAGTAGCAACAAGACAGATCAGAAGCAGATTGGCTGATCTTATGAGGGAAGCTTTGACATTGGACATTCCTGAAAAATACAAAGAAGCTTTCAAGGTTTGGTTGGATGGGATGAACGATGCAGCAGAAAGCAAGAGAGGCTATGCAATGATTGTTCCGTTGCTCAATGGAGATGGAATAACATCTGACAGAGCCAAAGAAATAATAGCAGAAATAGCAGAACATAAAGACTATCTAATAAAGAGATCTGTATGGATAATAGGTGGAGATGGATGGGCTTATGATATAGGCTATGGCGGATTAGACCATGTATTGGCTTCAGGCGAAAATGTAAATATATTAGTATTGGATACAGAAGTTTACTCAAATACAGGAGGACAGTCATCCAAGTCTACACCAATAGGTGCTGTTGCTAAATTTGCTGCTTCCGGTAAGAGAGTTAAGAAGAAAGATCTTGGTTTGATTGCAACTACTTATGGCTATGTATATGTAGCTCAGGTTGCTATGGGTGCTGACAAGAATCAGCTTCTCAAAGCTTTGATCGAAGCAGAAAAATATGATGGACCATCCTTGATCATTGCTTATGCACCTTGCATAAACCATGGCTTGAAAGAAGGTATGGGACGTACACAGGCTAATGCTCAGCAGGCTGTTGAAGCTGGTTACTGGCACTTATACAGATATAATCCAGAACTGAAAGCTCAAGGCAAGAATCCATTCATACTGGATTCTAAAGAACCTAAGGCAAGCTTCAGAGAATTCTTAAATGGACAGGTTAGATATACTTCACTTACCACCACATTCCCAGAAATTGCAGAAGAATTATTTGCAAAAGCTGAGGAAGTGGCAAAAGAAAAATATGAAACTTACAAGAAGATGGCTGAAGCATAATAAGTATATAAGAAGACAAGAGCAGGAAACTGCTCTTGTCTTCTTTTGTATATAAAAGTACAAATTTCCTCAATATATACTTTCTGTAAGGGAAACTTCATATTAGTAAAATTCATTCATAAAAGCCTTGGCATCTTGTGGACTCCAATTTCTTTTTGTCAGAGGTTCTCCATCTTTCAAGTGATGAAATTGATCAATGAAAGTAGGTTTTTTTGATCTATATAAGATGCCTATAGGTATGCCTTCATCCCATTCCAATGCCTTCTTAAAGGCTTCTTCTTTACTATATGGGTCATAATTTTCATCAATGTAATAAACCCTATCCTTATACCACTTGAAAGTATTTACTTTGTTAAAGGTTACGCAGGGCTGTAGTATATCTAGGAGGGAATAGCCCTTGTTTTCTATGGCTGCCTTCATCATAGCTTTCATATGAGTTTTATCCCCAGAGAAGGTTCTTGCCACAAATGAACAATCTTGACTTATGGCAAAGGCCAATGGATTAAAAGGATAAGATTTTACTCCGTCAAACTGCAGAGTAGTAACTTGGTTTAATGCAGTTGTAGGTGAGCCTTGGCCTTTTGTGAGACCGTATATTTGGTTGTTATGAACAAAATGAGTTATATCTATATTTCTTCTTATGTTGTGTATGAGATGGTTACCACCCTCTCCATAAGAATCTCCATCACCTGAATTTACGAAAACAGTTAGATCTTTGTTGGCAATTTTAATCCCCAAAGCAACAGGAAGTGCTCTGCCATGGAGTCCATTAAAACCGTTGGAGTTTATATAATGAGGAAGCTTTGCTGCCTGTCCAATGCCGGATACAGCTACTGTTTCATGAGGTTTTAGGCCCAATTCTTGTAGAGTTTCTTTTAATGCTTCGATTATACCGAAGTTACCGCAACCGGGACACCATGATGTTTTACAATCAAAGTGAAAAGGATTGTTATTCATCAATAGTCACCTTCCTTCACTGCTTTGTATATAAAGTGGGAATCCATTTGTCTTCCGTCATATTTCAACACACTACCGTGACATTTTATTCCTGTTTGCTGTGCTATTAAAGATGCCAATTGGCCAGTGTAATTTTGTTCTACATTTATGAATTTTTTTGCTTTATTGCAGTATTCCAACAGTTTCTTTTCAGGTAACGGCCAAATATCTCCGAATACAAGAGCTCCTACTTCAATGCCATCTTCTCTAAGAAGTCGGACAGCTTCATAGAGAGGACCATAGGTAGAACCCCAACCTATTAATAGCAGTTCAGGGGTTTCAGAACCAAAATAATCCGGTTCTAAAAGCTCTTCCTTGAGCAGTTCCATTTTCTTCATTCTCTTTTTTACCATGGTGTTTCTGATATCAATATCTTCGGATATATGTCCGTATTCATCATGTTCATGGCTGTCTGCCAGAACAAATGAATTCTCATATTGGGAAGGGTATATTCTGGGTGACACGCCTGTATCATTAAATTCATATCTTTTTAAGAGACCTTCATTTTCCGGTTTATCAGATAAGTATCTTTCAATGGTCACCTTATCAAAGTCATAAGGTTTTGTAGTAACTTTGCAATCTGATAGATATTCGTCGCTGAGAAGTATAACAGGAATTTGGTATTTTTCTGCCAGATTAAAGGCTCTTGTAGTCTGATAAAAAGCGTCCTCTGTGTTTCTCAAAGCGATAACCATTCTTGGAAATTCTCCTTGGGCAGCCGATATCACAAATAGAAGATCGCTTTGCTCTGTTCGTGTAGATAGGCCGGTAGCTGGCCCTGGTCTTTGCACGTTTGCAACTACCAATGGAGTTTCAGTGACTCCTGCAAGACCTAGAGCTTCTACCATAAGAGAAAAGCCTCCGCCAGATGTTCCTGTCATGGCTCTTATTCCTGCATATGAAGCACCAATGGCAGAATTGATGGCAGCAATTTCATCTTCTGCTTGATCTACAAAAATCCCTGCCCTTTCTGCATAGCGAGTCATAAATTTCATAATTGTGGTAGAAGGAGTCATTGGATAGGCAGAATAATATGCACAGCCAGCGGCTATAGCTCCTAGAGCACAAGCTTCATTGCCATTAATTAATATATTTCTTTCTGAGGAAGGCTGAGGCATTGTAAAGATTTGAGAAGCAGCCTCATATCCTTCTTTAAGGGCTTTTATGTTTTCTTCTCTGAGTTTGTTAGCGAATCTTACATTTAGATGTTCTATGGCTCTTTCATAGCTAAGACCGAAAATTTTGTATACTGCTCCTAATGCAACAGTGTTAGCCATCCTTGGACTACCTAAGGATTTAGCAATATTCATCATTGGGACTTTTATAGTTTTGAAATCTTCGATTTCTATTGATGAATCACATAATATAATCCCCTTTTTGTTTAACCTGCCTTGATGAAGCTTTATGGTCATTTCATCTAATGCAATTATTAAGTCCAGATAGGGCCAATGAGAATATATAGGAGAGTCTCCCAAGCGTATCTGGGTGAAGTTGTGACCGCCTTTAACTCTTGACATATAATCCTTGCTAGAATAAACATAATAACCCATGTTATTAAGGGTTTTCTCAAATATATCACTTATGGTCTCAATACCTTGACCGGCTTCACCACCAATTAGAATATTGTACTCCAAATCAATACCTCCTTTGTTAAGATATGATAATAGATAATAATTGAAAAACAGGTTGTACCGAATCTAAGGATTTCGATACAACCCATTTATTACTGAATATAAATACACACTCCTACCAAACCTGGCCCTGTATGAACTCCAAGGGCAGGTCCAATCTGGCCAAATAATATATCTTTTACATTAGGCAGTTTTGACAGGGTTTCTTTGATCTTTAATGCTTCTTTTTCTGCATTACCATGCATGACTGCCAGTCTTACTATATTTTCCTCTGAAAATTCCTTTACAATTTCCACTAACTTATCCAATGACTTTTTCCTACCTCTTACTTTGGCGTGACTATAGTATTTACCCTCTTCATTTACTGATATAATGGGTTTGATATCCATTATATCTCCAATGGTGGCGGCTACTGTATTTATTCTACCGCCTTTCTTCAGATACTCCAATACGGGGATGCAATAGAATAATTTTATTTTTTCTCTTATAGACAGAATTTTTTCCTTTATTTCATCGATTTTTAGGCCTTCAGCAATCATTTTTGCAGCTTCATTGACCATGAAACCAAGGCCTATAGATAAGCTTTTGGAATCTATTGTTACAATGTTTAAATCAGGGAAATCTTTGCTTATCATTTTAATCATATCATAAGTTCCGCTTAGTCCGCTGGAAATATTGATGGACAATATGTTCCTTATTCCTTGTTCCCGTAGAGATTGAAACAGATTTGTACAATCTGATGGAGAAGCCATGGAAGTTTTAGGTATTTCGTGGGGCATTCTGTCATAAACCTCTTGGGGCGTAATATCTACTCCATCTCTATATTCCTTGTCTCCATATATAACCCTTAGGGGAAGGGTAAAGATAGAGTGCTCCTTTAGTATTTCTGCTGGTAAATCACAGCTGCTGTCTGTTATCAATGCGATTTTGTTTTTAGTATTGTCCATCCATATTCCTCACTTTACAATATTTTAACCCACCAGATTTTATTCTGGATTTATTAAGCAATTCTTAATGAAAAGATGCGAAAGTCCTTTCTTTACATTAGAATTGATGATGTTTCTACTAAACTTTGCTTTTTTTGAGTCTAGATTCAATAGAGCTTAAACGAAAGGCTTCCCTGTTTATTATATTTTTAAATGGAAGCCTTTTTTAATTACTCTTATTATATTATTTATTTTGCCAAAAATAAACACAAATTATTTAATCTCATCCATAATTTTTTTTATCATTGCAGGAGCTATCTTGCATTTATCTTCTGACACAGCGCATACAGCAAATCTTAAACCTTTTTTCAATGGAACTAGGAATAGGTTTTGTTCAATTAATTTGTCGCTGATTTCTTTTGCATTATCACAAGGTATGCTTATGAAGAACCCATCTCTGTATGGAAGGATTTCCAGATCTACTTCATTAGCAGCTTTTACAAAAGCTTCTGCTCTTTTTTGAAGCATTGATTTATATATTGCTTTCTCTTCTTCATAGGCCTTCAATTTTGCAGGGTCTTTGGAGATTCTTGACATAACCTCCATAGCTGCTCTGTTGCAGTTTGACCAGTTGGCTCTGCTTGAATGAGAGCAGGAATAATAGAATTCATCAGCAATGTCTTTATTTGAAGATATGCATATGGCCGCTCCTAATCTCATGCCATACATGGTATAGCCCTTTGATAAGCTATATCCCACAACAACCAGTATATTTTCAGGAAGATTGGAGAAGAGCTTGAAGAATTTTCTTCTTTCGTTTTCTTTACCTGCAAAGTCTATATAGGCCACATCTATGAATAGAATTATCTTGTTATTCTGATCTTTTGCATTTTCCTTCATTATGTTGATAACTTCAACCCATTCTTCATCAGATAAACTATATCCTGTTGGATTTTGGGCGGGGCTGTTTATTATGGCAACCAATCTTTTTTGCTTGTTTAACAGTGTTTCAAAGTTTTCTTTAAAGGATTCTATATTGAACTCATTTTTTTCATTAAACAGCTTGTAAAAAGCGACTTTTCTACCAAACTCCTCAGATATGGTAACGTATGGTTTCCAGTACCAGTCAGATACTAATATAGTATCTCCAGGGTTAGTGTAGTTATAAATAGTATGTCTTACTGATCCAGTTCCTCCAGGAGTAGCGACAGCTTTTATGTAGGCATCAGGCCTAAATTCTTTAAAGCAGGCTTCTTGTACGGCTTCTAAAAAATCCGGTTGTCCAGCTACTTGAGCATAAGCTGCAAAACATGCATTGGGCATTGATTTCAGTTCATCGTATACTGTCTTCATGCAAATTAGGTCACCATTATCATCTGCCAATGCACCTAACGTGGAATCGATTACATTTTCCTTGCCATATTTTTTGATTGCTTCTTGTGCCTTTGCAGCAAGACCGAAAATAGCATCATCTTCTTTAGGCCATATTGCGTGGTCAGCTGCCATACTGCTTATCATAAAATCACCTCATATATTAATAATAATTCTACCTTCATTCTAACCTGATAATAAACCGGCGTCAATGATGGTTGTTTTTCATTTTGCCCTTTACATTTACATTGGATACGGATAAAATTAAAATACGGGTTTAATTTTATTTATTATTCTGTAAATTTAATATATTTATGGGGTAATAATATACATATAGGGTAATATTTGGTCAAGTATGTAAGTCATATATAAAATAACCTATTAAGGGGGAATTCATTATGAAAGATTACAAAACCGAAAACCTAAGAAATGTTTGTCTTTTAGGACATGCCAGCGCCGGTAAGACTACTATCGGTGAAGCTATGCTTTTTAACACAGGAGTATTGGACAGATTTGGGAAAGTTGATGATGGAACTACTACCTTAGATTACGATCCTGAGGAAGTTAGAAGAAAGATCTCCATAAGTGCAGCAGTAGCTCCATGTGATTGGAAAGATATCAGAATTAATGTAATTGACACCCCTGGGTACTTTGACTTTGTTGGCGAAGTAATATCAAGCCTTGATGTTTGTGATGCAGCAATTATCCCTGTAGACAGTGTATCCGGAGTAGAAGTAGGAGCAGAAAAGGCATGGGATATGGTTACTCAAAAAGGTATACCCGCCCTATTTTTTATAAATAAGATGGATAGAGAAAATGCAAACTTCTCAAAGGTGTTTGAGCAGCTAAGAGAAGTTTTTGGCAATAAATTAGTTCCTTTGGCAATTCCTATCGGAGCAGAGGCAAGTTTTAAAGGTGTTATAGATCTTATTGATATGAAAGCCAGAACTACTGAAGGAAATAAAGTGGTAGAAAATGATATACCTTCAGGTTATGAAGATATGATAGAAGAATTCAGAAGCATGATTATTGAAGCTGCTGCTCAGGCCGATGAAGAACTGATGGAAAAATACTTCAACGGTGATGAATTGACTAAGGAGGAAATAATAAAAGGCTTGAGAATAGGCGTTGTTTGCGGTGATGTAGTTCCTGTTCTTTGTGGTTCTGCTGTAAAGAATATAGGAGTTATATCTCTAATGAATACTATAGCAAACTATTTCCCAGCACCTTCTGATGTTGGAGAGTATAAATGCAAGAATGCAAAATCTACAGCTGAAGAGAATCGCAAATATGATGTAAATCTTCCTTTCAGCGCTAAGGTATTTAAAACTGTTGCTGACCCCTTTGTAGGAAAGATTTCCCTGTTTAAGGTTATGTCAGGCTACATAACTTCAGATACTGAAGTTCTAAATTCCAATAAGGAGAAAAAAGAAAAATTAAGCGGTTTGTTTTTATTAAGAGGTAAAAAGCAAATTCCTATGACAAAACTTGTTGCAGGAGACATAGGAGCTATAGCAAAACTTCAGTTTACAACTACCGGAGATACATTATGCGATCCCCAGAATCCCGTAACTTTTGACCCAGTTGAATTCCCTGTACCAAACCTTACTATGGCTATAGAACCTAAATCAAAAGGTGATGAAGATAAGATAGGAAACGGACTACAAAGACTTATAGAAGAAGATCCAACATTGAGAGTTGAGAAGAATGTTGAAACCAGACAGACTTTGATTTCCGGTTTGGGAGAACAGCATCTTGAAATTGTTACTAAGAAACTTCAAAATAAATTTGGTGTTGATGTTGTACTAAAGGATCCAAAAGTACCATACAGAGAAACCATAAGAAAATCTGCAAAGGCAGAAGGAAAGCACAAGAAGCAATCCGGTGGACATGGACAGTATGGTCATGTATGGATTGAGTTTGAACCAATATTAGATGGCAGTGCGGAATTTGAATTTGTTGATAAGATAGTAGGAGGCGTAGTTCCAAAACAGTATATTCCTGCTGTTGAAAAAGGACTGAGAGAATGCATGGAAGAGGGAGTATTGGCAGGTTATCCTGTAGTTAATGTAAGATGCATATTATATGATGGATCATATCATCCTGTAGACTCCGCAGAAATGCCTTTCAAGATCGCGGCATCACTGGCATATAAGAAAGGTATGGCCAATGCAAATCCGGTTCTATTGGAACCCATCTATACTGTAGAAGTCTTAGTTCCAGACCAATACATGGGTGATATCATAGGCGACTTGAATAAAAAGCGTGGAAGAGTCCTTGGCATGGAACCTGAAGGAAAGCTTCAGAAGGTTACAGCGGAAGTACCATTGGCAGAGATGTTCAAATATGCAATTGATTTGAGATCCATGACTCAGGCAAGAGGAGGCTTCAGCATGAAGTTTGCAAGATATGAGGAAGTTCCTGCCCAAATAGCTCAAAAGGTAATTGAAGCAGCTAATTTGGAAAGGGAGAAAGAACAGTAATATAAGGGCTTTGAATATTGAAATACAGCAGATCCTTGATTTGCTGTATTTTTATTTAATCCGTATGAGAGTATGGTTTTACCTTAATATGAACTTCATTGTTAGTAAAATACTTTCAATGAAAGCAATTCTTATGAGAATATTTATTTTTTACTTTCATAAACTAGTAGTAAGAAGGGTTTCCTGCGAAAATATTTAAACAATCAAGGAACCCTCCCTATACATTATAAAGACCATCATGTCACAGGAGGTTGTTTAATGATTCAAAGAAGAATGACTCTTGATCATCCAATAGGATTACACGATGTGAGAAAAGTTGTTGAAAGAATAAAGAACATCGGTGAGGGAGAAGAGTTAGTAATACAGATGAGCAGTCAAGATTCTTTTAGAGCAGAAGGTATTTTTTCCGTGTTAGATAAAAAAGATTATCAATGGACAGCCAAAGGAGGACATGATGGAAATGATTACTATATTGTGGCGAGAAAGAGATAACCGTGATTGAAAATAGAAAGGTATAAAGGTTGCATGTTTATCATGTAACCTTTTTTTAATCAATTTTATGCACAAAAATACTTGCATCCAAAATTATGTAGTTATATAATAAAATTAAAGTCAAAGAAAGTCAAAGTCAGAAAGAGTGATGATATGGCAAGGATAAGTGATATAATAGAAGAGTTTATCAATGATTTGATTAAAGAAGCAGAAGGAACCATTGAGATAGGAAGGAATGAGCTTGCTGGCTATTTCAACTGTGCTCCTTCTCAGATAAATTATGTATTGACAACCAGATTTACTGTAGACAGAGGATATTATATCGAATCAAGAAGAGGAGGTGGCGGTTGCATAAGGATATCTAAAATTGGTATCGACAAGCAACAGTACCTTAACAATCTCCTCAATAAGCAAATAGGACCCGATTTGAATAAAGAAAAAGCCTATAGTTTTATTGATGCAATGTGCAAAGAAGGGGTTATAACCGAAAAAGAGGGCAAAATAATAAAAGCCGCCGTTGATGACAACAATCTCTCAGCGGTACCTAAATCCTTGAGAGATGAAGTGAGAGCTACTTTATTGAAAGCCATGTTTGTTTCAGCATTATTATAAATTCTATACTGGAGGAGATTTTATGTTATGTAATGAGTGCGGCAAAAGGCCGGCTACTGTTCATATAACCAAGATTGAAAATGGCAAAAAGACCAATATGCATCTTTGTGAACAATGTGCTTTAGCTAAAGGAGCATTATCTATAAATACAGGTTTTTCTATAAATGATTTATTGACAGGCATATTGAATAGTGGAACCCCATTGCCATTTAAAGTAGATTTTATGGATGATCCTGTTTGTCCTGTATGTGGTATGAAGTACAGCCACTTCAGGGAAACGGGAAGATTTGGTTGCGGCAGCTGTTACAACAGCTTTGGTGAACGACTGACACCATTGTTTAGAAGGATTCACGGAAACATAAGCCATACAGGGAAAATTCCCAATAGAGCAGGAACAAAGTTTAAAGCCATGAGAGAGATGGAATATCTTAAGGCTGAGTTGGCAGTTGCAATAAAAAATGAAGAGTATGAAAAGGCTGCAGAGATAAGGGATAAAATAAGAGCCCTCGAAAAAAGCAATGGGAGGGATGAATGATGGGTGGTTGGATTACTCAGCAAGGCCCTCAGAATGAAATAGTATTGAGCAGCAGGGTTAGATTGGCTAGAAATATAGTGAATACACCATTTCCTGCTTATTTAAGCATGGAAGAAGCAAAAGGATTGATAAATCAAGTGGAAGCTGCTGCCAAGAAAAATCATGAGAGAGGATATAAGCTGTTGGTTATGGATGAGCTTCCTAATATAGAAAGGCAGGTGCTATTGGAAAAGCATCTGATTAGTCCGGACCTTATAAAAAGTGCCAAAGGTGCTGCTCTCATATCCCAAGATGAATTGTTAAGCATTATGATAAATGAAGAGGATCATATTAGAATTCAATGCATACTTCCAGGTTTGCAAATGAAAAGTGCTTGGGATATGGCCAATAGTGAAGATGATGTGTTGGAACAAACCCTTGATTATTCTTATGATGAAAAGCTGGGATATTTAACTTGCTGTCCTACAAATGTAGGTACAGGTATGCGGGCATCTGCTATGGTACACCTGCCTGCATTGAACATGATTGGGAATATAGGAAAGATTTTGCAGACAGTAACTCAAATAGGATTGACCATAAGAGGCATATATGGGGAAGGCACAGAATTTCAGGGAAATTTGTTCCAAATATCAAATCAGATAACATTAGGGCTATCAGAGGAGGAAATAGTCCAAAATATCAGTGCTGTAACATCTCAAATAGTAGAAAAGGAGAAGGAAGCCAGAAGCCTTTTATTGAACAATAACAGAATTCAGCTAGAAGATAGGGTTTGGAGAGCCTGGGGCATTTTGAAAAATGCAAGGGTCATTACATCTCAGGAGGCCATGAAGCTTCTGTCAGATGTAAGGCTTGGTATGGATTTGAATATAATAGAGAACCTAAGTGTATCTATTATAAATGAAATAATGATAGAGATACAACCTGCAAACATACAGAAATATGCGGGAGAAGAATTAAGTCCGGAAGCCAGGGATATAATAAGGGCAGAAATAATAAGGAAAAAGCTATAGTGTTTTCCATGAAAAGGGAGTGATATTATGGGTATGTTTGATAAATTTACTGAAAGAGCTCAAAAGGTCTTGTTGTATGCTCAGGAAGAAGCTCTAAGGTTGAAGCATAATTATATCGGTACCGAGCATATATTATTAGGCCTTGTTAAAGAAGGACAGGGAATTGCTGCCCAGATCATAAAGAACAAAGGCATGGATTTGGAAAGCATGAGAAATGTGGTAATATCAATGGTTGGTATGGGAAGTGAATCTGTCGGCCAAATATTAGGCTATACCCCTAGAACCAAATATATAATTGAAAGCAGTGCAGAAGAAGCAAGGAGCCTTGGACACAATTATGTTGGTACAGAGCATATACTTCTTGCGTTGATGAGAGAGGGAGAAGGTATTGCAGCTCAGATACTCAAGAGCATGGGATTGACTTTGGAAGATATAGAGAAAGAATTGAGCAAGCAATTAAAAAGTGAAAATGGCCCTTCTGCCAAGGGAGGAAAGTTTAATGCAAAAAAAACCAATACCCCAAATCTCAACCAGTTCGGAAGAGACTTGACGGAGATGGCAAGGGAAGGAAAGCTTGATCCTATTATAGGCAGAGAGAAAGAAACTGAAAGAGTTATTCAGATATTAAGCAGAAGAACCAAAAACAATCCTGTTCTCATCGGTGATCCTGGAGTAGGTAAGACAGCCATAGCTGAAGGCCTTGCCCAGAAAATTGCAGAAGGTGCTGTACCGGAAATATTGAAGGATAAAAGAGTTGTGACTTTGGATTTGTCTGCAATGTTAGCAGGGTCAAAATACAGAGGGGAATTTGAAGAAAGATTAAAAAATGTAATGAACGAAATAAGAGAATCTAAGAATGTAATATTGTTTATAGATGAAATGCATACCATAATTGGAGCCGGTGGAGCAGAAGGAGCAATAGATGCGTCTAATATATTAAAGCCGGCTTTAGCCAGAGGAGAAATACAGGCAATAGGTGCTACCACATTGGATGAGTATAGGAAGCATGTCGAAAAGGATGCAGCATTGGAAAGAAGATTTCAGCCTGTAATGGTAGGAGAGCCCACAAAAGAAGAAGCCATAAAGATTTTGGAAGGATTAAGAGATAAATATGAAGCTCATCATAAAGTGAAAATTACAGATGAATCCATAAAAGCAGCAGTAGAACTTTCTGATAGATATATAACAGATAGATTCCTGCCTGATAAGGCTATAGATCTCATAGATGAAGCGGCTTCAAGAGTTAGGATAAAAACTTTTACAGCACCACCTGATGTAAAGAAACTGGAAGAGGAGCTTGCTTCTTTGGAAAAAGAAAAAGCTGAAGCTATAAGTACTCAAAACTTTGAAAAGGCAGCAGAGATAAGGGACAAAGAGCAACAGTTGAAAAAGGAGTTAGAGTCTGTTAAAAAGCAATGGAACGAAAAAGCCAATGAAAATGAACTGATAATTGGAGAAGAGGAAATTGCATATATTGTATCCTTATGGACCGGAATACCTGTAACTAAACTGGCTGAAGAAGAATCTCAAAGACTCCTGAATCTCGAAAAGATTCTCCATGAAAGAGTAATAGGACAAGGGGAAGCTGTTACAGCTGTTGCTAAGGCAATAAAAAGAGCCAGAGTAGGGTTAAAAGATCCTAAGAGACCAGTGGGTTCATTCATTTTCCTCGGACCTACAGGAGTAGGAAAGACAGAGTTATGCAGAGCATTGGCAGAAGCGTTGTTTGGTGATGAAAATTCCGTTATAAGGATAGATATGTCTGAATATATGGAGAAGCATACCGTTTCAAGGCTTATAGGATCTCCTCCAGGATATGTGGGATACGAAGAGGGCGGACAGCTCACGGAAAAGGTAAGGAGAAAACCCTATTCGGTAGTATTGTTGGATGAAATAGAAAAAGCACATCCTGATGTATTCAATATACTTCTGCAAATACTTGAGGATGGAAGACTTACAGATGGCAAAGGCAGAACTGTGGATTTCAAGAATACTGTGGTGATAATGACATCAAATGTGGGAGCGAGCACCATTAAAAGACAAAAGGTCATGGGATTTACTTCTGCCGCAAATGAAAAGGAAGAAGCCTATGAAAGAATGAAGGAAAATGTGATGGAAGAACTGAAAAGAACCTTCAGGCCAGAATTTCTTAACAGAATAGATGATGTAATAGTATTCCATCAATTAGAAGAAGAGCACTTAAAGAGCATAGTGGAATTAATGTTAAAATCCTTAATCAATAGAATAAAGGAAATGGATATAGATATAGATGTGACTGATGAAGCCAAAGCTCTATTGGTGAAGAAGGGTTTTGATCCGGTTTATGGAGCAAGACCTTTAAGACGTGCTATACAGAAGATGGTGGAAGACAAACTTTCGGAAGAGATGCTTGCCGGCAATGTTAAATCAGGAAGCAAAGTGATTATAGATACAGACGGAGAAAATCTGGTATTTAAACAAGGGGAAATTCATTAAGAAAAGCCCGTGTCCCTTAGGCTCAGATTGCTTTCATAAGTCCGAATCCGGGGCACGGGTTACTATAATCTGTTTCCTGAATGTGCAGATAAATAGGACAGGCAGCTTTAGGATGAAGGGAGGAATTAAATGCCGAAGTTAAAAACTAAATATGTATGTACAGAATGCGGATGCGAATCTCCAAAATGGATGGGTAAATGTCCTGAATGTAATCAGTGGAACACATTTATTGAAGAAGTGGACACCAAAACAGTTGCGGCATCCTCTGCTTCATTGATAAATGCTGCAAAACCACAAAAAATGAAGGATATATCCATGGAAGAAGAAATGAGGCTTAGCACCGGATTAGGTGAGTTGGACAGAGTATTAGGTGGAGGTATTGTAAAGGGATCTCTGGTACTTGTAGGTGGAGACCCGGGGATAGGAAAATCAACTCTTTTGCTCCAATTATCCAACAATGTAGCCAAAAATGGTTTGAAGGTACTGTATGTATCAGGAGAAGAATCTTCAAAACAGATAAAGATAAGAGCCCAAAGAATGAACTTGGATTCTGAAAGTATATATCTGCTTTCGGAAAATAACATGGAATATATACAGCAGAATATACAAGATATAAATCCAGATGTGCTTATCATGGATTCAATACAGACGGTTTATAATCCCAGCATATTATCAGCTCCAGGCAGTGTGAGCCAAGTAAGGGATGCTACAGGTAACTTAATGAGGATTGCTAAAGGTGATGGAATTACAGTGTTCATTGTAGGACATGTTACAAAAGCCGGAGCTATTGCAGGACCAAGAGTCTTGGAACATATGGTGGATACGGTTCTGTACTTTGAAGGGGATTCCCATATGTCCTACAGAATTTTGAGAGCTGTAAAAAACAGGTTTGGTTCAACTAATGAACTAGGCATATTTGAAATGGCTGATACAGGATTGACAGAAGTTATAAATCCTTCTCAAATGCTGCTATCGGGACGAATGAAAGGAGTTTCGGGATCTGCCATAATAGCTTCCATAGAAGGTACTAGACCAATGCTGGTAGAGGTGCAAGCTCTTTTAAGTTATACAAACTTTGGAGTGCCGAGAAGAGCAGCTACAGGGGCAGATTACAACAGAGTAGTTCTTCTTATGGCTGTCCTTGAAAAGAGAGTAGGGCTTCAATTGCAAAACTATGACTCCTATGTAAATGTAGTAGGAGGTATAAGACTTAATGATCCATCTTCAGACTTAGGCATTATTGCAGCAATAGCTTCAAGCTACAAAGACAAAGAAATTGATGATAGTGCAGTTATAATAGGAGAGGTAGGTTTGGCAGGGGAAGTAAGAGCAGTGAACTTTATTGAGAAGAGAATAAATGAAGCCTATAAGTTAGGTTTTACAAAATGCATTATTCCTTATAACAATTTTAAGAATTTGAAAGGCAGCGCAAATATAAAGGTTTATGGAGTTAAAAGTGTTGAGGAAGCTCTTGATATAATAATATAAACCCTGCCAAAAAGCAGGGTTTATATTAAAACATATTGTATATACCCAAAGTGTTCAATTGCTCATATTCCTTTTCCAACACGGTATTAAGGCTTATGCCTAAAGCGTTGCATAATGATGTGATATAGAATAGATTGTTGCCTATTTCCTTTTCGATTATATCTCTACAGTTTTCACAAAGCTCGCCTTCTATATGTGTGCTCATGTAATTCTTTAGATCTTCTATATCTGCATCTAAAGGAATTGATTGTTTCTTTCCGTTTACCTTAATGCATCCGCAGTTTGTAACAGATTTTGCTACAGCTCTGTTGACTCGTGCCTGAGATTCTCCAAGTTTTGTCATAATGTCCAGAATACTCTTATGTCTTATTAAAAGCTTGGATACGTTTTGCTGAAAGTCTTCGCATATAAATTCCTTCAATGTATATCACTCCTAAGCTCATGTATACATAAACTGTACTATAAGATAATTATAGAGTTATGTAATTTAGTTGTCAATGTAAAAAAACTATTGACAAGCCTTAATATATGTGATAACGTTCAACATTTAACGACTGGAAACTACATAATATGGTCAAATATTTATACATTGGAGGGATTTTATGTTTCATGTGGGTGATAAAGTTGTTTATCCCATGCATGGTGCTGGAATAATAGAATCTATTGAAGATCGGGAAGTTTTTGGGGAGATATCAAAATATTATATAATAAAGATGATTCTGGGGCAGATAAAAGCTATGGTGCCCGTTGACATAGCTGATTCAATAGGGATAAGAAGAATAGCTGATAAAAAAGAATATGATGAAGTCATTAGAATTCTCACAGGAAGTTGCAAAGCCATGGATAAAAAATGGAACATAAGATTTAGAGAAAACGAGGCGAAGTTGAAAAAAGGTGACATAAAGGATATAGCAGAAATTGTAAATTATCTTAATTATATGAACTCAAGAGGCAAGCTATCTACAGGTGAGAAAAAGATGCTGGATCAATCAAAGCAAATGCTGGTAAGCGAGATGGCTCTGATTCAAAATATACAGTATGAAGAAATGGAAAAGAATGTAAACAAAATATTAAATATCTATGAATTTTGAGGCACCGGGGTTTTTAAAAAATCTGAAGTCTGTTATAATTATCATAAATTTCTTTTGGTTTAAAAATTCCTAGTTTGGATATACTTTAAAGGAGGTGAGAAAAATTGATAAGAAAAATATTAGTTTGGATTTTAACTTTGCTGGGAGTTGTCCTCGGGTCCGAGGCCACCTATCTTTTACTGAAATTTCTTAATGTAACCCATCTTTTTGGTTATGAAATAACTGATTTAAGAAAAATACTTGCTATTGTAGTATCTGGAATTATTGGCGGAATTATATTTTATTTATTATCTCCTTGGATTATAAAACAAGGCACCCAATCTACACGCAAGGTAGAGAAAACACTGCAGAAAATACCTACTAATGAAATTATTATAGGTTCTATAGGATTAATTATCGGACTTATAATTGCAAACTTGATAAGCGGTCCTTTAAAACTTTTACAGATAGCTTGGCTTACAAGCATAATATCCATATTGCTGTATATTCTATTAGGCTATCTGGGTATTAGTATTGCTATCAAGAAGAAAGAAGACCTGGTAAATATTTTCTCATTTTTAAAGAAGATAAATATTAAAGATAAAGGAAGCAAAACTGAACACAAAGTACAACCGAAAGTTTTAGATACAAGTGTTATAATAGATGGCAGAATAGCAGATATAGTAAAAACCGGATTCGTAGAAGGTCCTTTGATAATACCAACCTTTGTGCTGGAAGAACTTAGACATATTGCGGATTCTTCCGATGGTCTCAAGAGAAACAGAGGAAGAAGAGGGCTTGACATATTGAACAAGATTCAGAATGATATGGATATACCAGTTGAAATAATAGAGAAAGATTTCGATGATGTAAGCGAAGTGGACACTAAGCTGTTGAAAGTGGCGCAAATGCTTGGCGGGAAAGTTGTAACCAATGACTATAATCTCAATAAAGTTGCAGAATTCCAAAGAGTTCCTGTGTTGAATATCAACGAACTGGCTAATGCAGTAAAACCTGTTGTACTGCCAGGAGAAGAAATGATAGTGATGGTCATAAAGGATGGAAAAGAGACTGGTCAAGGAGTTGCTTATCTGGACGATGGAACTATGATTGTAGTAGATGGAGGAAGAAAATTCATTGGAGAAACTATTACAGTTGTTGTTACAAGCGTTCTGCAAACTGCGGCAGGTAGAATGATATTTGCAAAGCCTAAAACTGCAGCCGATAAGGTTTCCTAAGATTGGAGATAGGACTTATGAATACGGCGGTTATTGTTGCTGGTGGAAAAGGAACAAGAATGAATATGGGTATTAACAAACTGTACTTAGACATCAAGGGTAAGGCTATACTTGCCCGAACCCTTGATGTTTTTTTTGCATCCCATTCAATTGACGAAGTTATATTGGTCATCGGTCAAGGTGATGAGGAGAACTTCAAAGAAAAAGTTCTGAATGACATAAATATTTGCAAACCATTTAAATTAGTTACAGGGGGAAAGGAACGGCAGGATTCTGTCTATAATGGCATATCCAATATGAGCAAGGATTCAGATATTGTGGTTATACACGATGGCGCAAGGCCTTTTATAACAAAAAATCTTGTTGAAGAATCCATAAATCAGGCAAAGATTTATGGAGCAGTTACCCTGGGTGTGCCGGCGAAGGATACAATAAAGATAGTAGGAGAAGATAGGTTCATTATAAACACCCCTGATAGATCATCATTATGGCTAACCCAAACCCCCCAAACATTTGCAACCCATATTATTGTACAAGCCTATGAGTTTTGCCGCAGCAACGGTATAATGGCCACAGATGACGCTATGCTGGTGGAGAAAACAGGATATAGGGTAAAAATGATAGAGGGAAGCTATGACAATATAAAAATAACAACACCGGATGATATGATACTTGCTGAACTATTATTGGAATCAGGGAGGATTAAGGATGTTTAGAATCGGCAATGGATATGATGTACATAAATTGGTTTTGGGACGAAAGCTTATTTTAGGCGGGGTTGAGATACCCTATGAAAAAGGGTTGTTGGGACATTCTGATGCAGATGTACTGATACATGCCATAATGGACGCTCTTCTGGGAGCTTGCGGCAAAAGAGATATAGGTTTTATGTTTCCTGATACAGATGATGCTTATAAGGATATATCAAGCCTAATCTTGCTGGAGAGGGTTTATGAAGAAATAAAAAAGCTGGGATATGGAATATCAAATATTGATAGTATTATTGTGGCACAAGAACCAAAGTTGTCTCCTTATATAGATGGTATGAGAAGCAATATAGCCTTTGTATTAGGTATGGAACTTGATAGAATCAATATAAAAGCCACAACAACTGAAGGACTTGGATTTGTGGGAATGGGAGAAGGGATGGCTTCTTATGCCGTAGCTTGCTTATATGCATTTGAGGATAGGTGAAGTAGATGAAAAAGAGAAGAATAGTTTTCGGTGGAAATAAAGCAACTCTTATGTCTATAATTCTTATCCTGGGTATGAGTTTTTTTGCTAAACTATACATGCCGGCAAAAAATATAGATAAACCGGGTTATACAATTACTTATTTGGGACATGAGTATACTTATGCAGAAACTGTAAAGTCCTCTCCATATAAATTTGTAAAGCCTAAGAATGGAAGCGAAGAGGGTTTTACTGTGTTGCTTATGCGCAAGGATAAAAGAGATCAAATTCCTGAAGAAATTTATGTTTATGTTGGAAGCAGGCATTATCTGAAATATATTTTAACTATTGACACAAAATAGCTTTTTTCTCATAATATTATATAAGATAAAAGACACATAAGTTAATAAATGATGTTATGACCGGGAAGAGTAAATATATTAATACCATCAGAGATAAGCCTCCGTCGGCTGAAAGGGGCTTTTGGGAATAATATATTGAAGTGCGCCCGTTAGCACCTGTGGTGAAATAAGTAGCCATTGGCGGCAATGCCGTTAAAAGTTTGAGTGATAAAAAGAGTGGAACCGCGTCATATGTCGCCTCTTGCAGAGGCGGCATTATTTTTTCTAAGAGAAAAATAATATGTTAATTATTAACGATACTAAGATATAACGGAGGGATGATCATGAAATTATATAATACAATGACCAGAAGAAAAGAGGAATTTGTTCCCTTAGTGCCAGGAGAGGTTAAGATGTATTCCTGCGGACCCACTGTGTACAATTACTTTCACATAGGTAATGCCAGACCATTTATAATATTTGATATTTTGAGAAACTATCTGGAGTATAAAGGATATAAAGTAACCTTTGTGCAAAATTTTACCGATGTGGATGACAAGATTATTAAAAGGGCCAAGGAAGAAGGTATTACTGAAAAAGAAGTTGCGGATAAATATATTGAGGAGTATTTTAAGGATGCGGAAGGCCTTGGTATAAGAAGAGCTGATTATCATCCAAGGGTAACAGAGCTTATATCGGATATAATTAATGTCGTGAAGAAAATTCAGGATAACGGCTTTGCTTATGAAGTTGACGGAGATGTTTACTTTGATACAACTAAGTACAGAGAATATGGAAAGTTATCTAAGCAAAACCTGGAGGAGTTGGAAGCAGGCGCCAGGGTAGAAGTGGGAGAACATAAAAAGCATCCTATGGATTTTGCCCTCTGGAAGAAACAGAAGCCAGGAGAGCCGGCATGGGAAAGTCCATGGGGCATGGGAAGACCTGGTTGGCATATAGAATGCTCAGCCATGTCAATGAAATACTTGGGAGAGACCATAGACATACATTCAGGAGGACAAGATCTCATATTCCCCCATCATGAAAATGAAATTGCTCAAAGCGAAGCAGCTACAGGAAAGCCCTTTGCCAGGTACTGGATGCACAATGGATTTATCAACATCAATAATGAAAAGATGTCCAAATCCTTAGGCAATTTCTTTACAGTGAGGGATATAAGCAAAATGTACGATCTTGAGGTTGTAAGGTTGTTTATGATATCGTCCCACTACAGAAGTCCAATAAATTTCAGCAAGGATTTATTGGACAGCACAAAGAACAGTTTGGAAAGATTATATATTGCCAAGAATAATCTGTTGCATCTATTGGAAAATGCAAAGGACAGGGATGAGACAGAAGAGGAGAAAGCATTAAGAGAAAAATTGATGACCCATAAAGACAAGTTTATTGAAGCTATGGACGATGATTTAAACACTGCGGATGCAGTTTCTGCTATCTTTGATCTGGTAAGAGATATAAACTCCAATATAAATGAAAACTCTCCCAAGACTTTAATCCAGTTTGCCTATGATCTATATATGGAATTGGCAGGTGTTCTTAGAATTGTTACTAAAAAAGAAGAAAGCCTCGATGATGAAATAGAGAAGCTTATTGAAGAAAGACAGAAGGCCAGAAAAGAGAAGAATTGGGCTTTGGCTGATAAGATAAGAGATGATTTAAAGAGCAGAGGAATAATTCTTGAGGATACACCTCAAGGAGTAAAATGGAGAAGAGCATAATTTTATGGATAAAGGAAATCAGTCTATGGAATATGACTCAATAAGAAAAGAATACAACCAATATGTAAGAAAGATGCAAGATGACATAATGAGTGATGTAAAGACATCGGATATACAGATGTATAACCCTTCCGTGTTGGCATATATTGGAGATTCCGTATACGAGCTTTTTGTAAGAACACTTTTGGTATCAAAGGGAAACGTGTAGGTTTCAAAGCTTCATAAAAGAGCGATACTTTTTGTTAAGGCCAAGGCACAGGCGGAGATGGCTGATAAACTGGGAAGTTATCTTACTGACGAAGAGAAAGATATAGTAAGAAGAGGAAGAAATGCCAAAACCACTTCCATGCCCAAAAACGCAGAGTTGTCTGATTACAAACATGCTACAGGTTTTGAAGCTTTATTAGGTTACCTGTATTTAAATAACAGAGTGGATAGGCTTATGGAAATACTGAATCTCATAATTGAGATAAGTGGAAAAAATGACTAGGGAATGAAGTGCTGCATTCCCTAGTCATTTAAGCATAAGAATACTTCAGAACAGTTTTTACAGTCATCTGGTTTTACTGCTATACATCTCCTTGGCACAACTTCAATGGGTCGCATCATATCATGATCTTCATGCTCCAATATGTGGCAATGATATACATATCTGCCGGTGTATGGGCCAAAGCGCATAGCAATACGAGTAACAAAACCAGGTGGTGCTATAACAGTATCCTTCCAACCCCTTTCATTGGCAGGAGGTAATTCTGATTCGCCGGTAAACAGTAATTGCCCAGTAAGATTGTATACATCTACGTCAAAGGGTGTACGATCTAATATCTGGAATTGTATTTGATGCACATGAAGGGGATGGTATGCCAGACCTTGATTTATTAGTCTCCAGATTTCAAGATCTCCTACTACGGGATTCTCTGTAATTCCATGCATATATTCGTGGTTGCTAAGCAAAAATAGCAACCTATTGAATTTATCCGTTGTTACATCAAAACTTATATCTCTGATTCTTGTTGCATCGCACTCATTGTATCTCTTAATGGTGCTTAAAAACTGTGGAACTGTGCTGGTGTCATCACCTCTTCGTTCTATGACTCTAAACTGCATGACCAAGCCGGTGGTTTGGGGATCAGGTGGGGCTCCAAAATCAAATGGCGTTCTGGCACTATTAGTCATGACAATATTTGTACCTACCGGTTGATTTGAAAAATCAATAACGACATCAATACGTTCTGCTGGAGATATGACTATTTCATCCAATCTGACCGGGCGCTGCAGCAGACCTCCGTCGGATCCTATCTGTATAAACTGTTGTCCTGAATCCAGCCTTAGACGATAGAATCTCTGATTTGAGCCGTTTAAAATGCGGAAACGATATTTTCTCTGTTCCACTTCCAGATAGGGCCAAGCTTTTCCATTAACAACAATAGTATCACCTGTAAAGCCGGGGATAATAGACGGGTTGGGAAAATCCGCTGGAGGATCAGGAACATTAACGGTAGATGGATAGAACAATGAACCATCCTCGTTGAATGTTTTGTCCTGTATAAGCAAAGGTATTTCGTATTTGCCTGAAGGTAGGTTCAGAGCCCGCTCTTCCTCGTTTCGTATGATATACATTCCAGCCAGTCCTGCATAGACATTCAAACGTGTAATTCCCAGAGCATGATCATGATACCATAGTGTGGCAGGACGCTGAGTGTTCGGGTACTTATAAACCTTGTGAGTAAAGCGGGGTCCACACATTTCAAAATTTCTTGTGTACCAAGCTTCAGGATGTCCATCACTATCAGGCTCAACCTCGGCTCCATGCAAATGCACAACGGTTCTTACCTGGGGCATATCGCTGCCTGCTCCATGGATGCTATTGTCTATGGGTAGGAAATGTTCGTCGGGCAAATTATTTATCCATTTCACATGAACACATTCACCCTGTTCAGCTTCTATGGTCGGCCCAGGAAGTTGGTTTTCATATCCCCATACTTTTGTTGGAGGTAGTTCACTGTGGAACTGGTGAAAGAATTCTTCCATTTTAACTTCATAGTATGTGATGCCCCTAGCGCGTTCTTTTGGTTTAAGAATTCTAGGTATAGGAAGTGCATCAACAAAAGGTCTGACAGCCATAATATACCACTCCTATAAATATTATTAAGTATTTCTTGGTTTATAATTATGTAATCAGAGATAAAATGTTACATGTGAAGGAAATACAGAACTCCCGACTATTTTCATGTAGACAAACAAGGTCAATAACTCTAAAATGTAATATATAGATGAAGAATGGTATGAAATGGGGATGGATGTAAATGAAAGTTGAATTGATACGCTATACTCCTGAGCCTGAGAAGCTTGTAGCTGCGGCAGCGAAGTTATGTTATTCAAAGGTAGGTATAGATGGAATACTTGAAGGGCTAGATGAATCCAAAACAGAGAAATTTTTGAACATGTTAATGGATTTAGGTCACGAAAGTCCTATAGAACATGTTTCTTTTACATTTGGGGTTGAAGGGATTAGCAGAGTTCTATCTCACCAGTTGGTGAGGCATAGGATTGGATGCTCGTATTCTCAACAATCTCAAAGGTATGTAAAGCTGGATCAATTTGAATACATAATACCACCGCAAATAGAGGAAAATGATGAGGCACGTCAGCTTTTTATAGATGCTATGAAAAGAGATCAGGAAGTATATGATAAGCTGGTAGAGATATTATATAAAGAGAATTATAAAAAATATATAGAAGAAGGCAAAACAGAAAAGCAAGCAGCACAAATGGCTGAAAAGGTTTCAATAGAAGACGCAAGATATGTATTTCCAAATGCCTGTGAAACAAAAATTGTATTTACCATGTCTGCAAGAGCATTATTGAATTTTTTCAGAATGAGATGCTGCGAAAGAGCTCAATGGGAAATAAGAGAAATGGCGACGGAGATGCTGAAAAAAGTAAGAGAAGTTGCCCCAATACTATTCAAAAATGCAGGACCAGGATGTTTGAATGGTCCATGTCCGGAAGGAAACATGAGTTGCGGAAAGCTGCCGCAAATCCGTGAAAAATTCAAAACGCTCTGATTTCATATGAACTGATATAGCATGTCCCATATGAAAGGAATACAGATTATCAATAATGAAAATAATAAAAACAGAAATTAAGAAAAAAGGATGATGCAAATGGCATTTGTCGGAGATAAAAGAAATAAAAAAGACAGACAAAATAGACAAGATAAAAATACCGTAACCGGATATAAGAAGGATCGTAAAAAGGCAATAGAAAAGAACTATAAACAAGCAAGAGGAATGTTTGAAGAAACGGATGAAAGAGATGATTATTATATAAATCTCATAGAAGGAAGAAATCCTGTATTGGAAGCATTGAAATCAGGGAGAGAAATAGACAAACTCTTCGTCCAAAGTGGGCAACTGGAAGGATCAATTAAGCAGATTATTGCCATAGCAAGGGACAAGAATATACTCATCAAGGAAGTTGATAAGGCTAAGCTGGATAAAATGTCCAAAACCAAGAGCCACCAAGGAGTTATTGCGTCTGCGGCCCTATATAAATATTATGAAGTAGATGATATATTGGATATAGCCAAGGAAAAAGGGGAAGATCCTTTTATAGTCATATTGGATGAAATAACAGATCCTCAGAACCTGGGTTCAATTTTGAGGAGTTGTGATGCAGCAGGAGTTCATGGGGTCATAATACCAAAAAGGAGAGCTGCAAGCCTGACGCCTATAATAGGTAAAATATCTGCAGGAGCTGTAGAGTATGTGCCTGTTGCAAAGATTACAAATATTAATCAGACAATGAGCTATCTCAAGGAAAAGGGTTTATGGATTGCAGGAGCAGATGCTTCGGGTGAGACGTATTATGAAAAGGATTTGACAGGACCATTGGCATTGGTGGTAGGAAGCGAAGGCAAAGGGCTTGGAAGGATAGTTAAAGAAAACTGTGACTTTATCGTAGGTATACCAATGTCAGGGAATATATCTTCTCTTAATGCAGCAGTTTCCTGTGCGGTTTTGATATTCGAAGCTAAGAAGCAAAGATTGAAGCAAAAAACTATAGGAAGTCTCCAAGAAGGAAGCATTCACTGATTCATACTACAACTTTACGATTATAAAGAGAATATTCTTTCTTATGCATGGGGGATATAAGGAATGAAGTCCCCCTTCTATATAAAAAGGTGTTGGAGATTTTAAGTAACCTTAATTATCCTCTACATGGCTGTATTGTTATCCTTGAAAAACGATGATTAAATATGTATAATAAGATAGATGGTTGGAGCTAATAAAAGCTTGGAGGCGATATAGTGGAAGCGAATGCAAAAAAAGACGATGTACTTAGCTTTGATAGCATGATGGACGAGGAATTAGTCTTAAAGGCTAGAGAAGGAAACAAGGAAGCTTTGGAATATATAATAAACAAGTACAAGAACTTTGTCAGGGCAAAAGCCAGATCATACTTTCTCATCGGTGCGGATAGAGAAGATATAGTTCAGGAAGGAATGATTGGATTATATAAATCCATAAGAGATTTTAAGAATGATAAACTTTCATCTTTCAGAGCCTTCGCAGAGCTTTGCATAACAAGACAAATCATTACTGCTATCAAGACCGCCACTAGACAGAAACATATTCCACTAAATTCGTATATTTCCCTTAATAAACCGATTTATGATGAAGAATCAGACAGAACTCTGCTAGATATACTGACAGCTACAAAAATTACTGATCCGGAAGAGCTGATTATCAGCAGAGAAGAACTTTGTTCAATAGAGTCAAAGATTGGTGAGATTCTTAGCGATTTAGAATTAGAAGTGCTTATGTCCTACCTTCAAGGCAAATCCTATCAGGAGATTGCCGTTGATTTGGACAGGCATGTTAAATCTATAGATAATGCGCTTCAAAGGGTAAAAAGAAAATTGGAAAAGTTTCTCGAGACGAATAATGCTTAGTTATATTGACAAATGAATTATAGCATATTATAATAACTAATTAGTTACTCTGGTTTTGATATGGGGAAATTCCCGAGTGGCCAAAGGGGGCAGACTGTAAATCTGTTGTCTCAGACTTCGGTGGTTCGAATCCACCTTTCCCCACCAAACTCTGCGGGCATAGTTCAATGGTAGAATTCCAGCTTCCCAAGCTGGCCGCGCGGGTTCGATTCCCGTTGCCCGCTCCAGAGATACGCCCATGTAGCTCAGTAGGTAGAGCACCGCCTTGGTAAGGCGGAGGTTCGCCGGTTCAAGCCCGGTCGTGGGCTCCATTTTATGATACACCAGGCAGAGTTTATTAACCAGAAGTAAATAAATCTTTTTTATTTTTTATTTTAATGATACATATAAAGGAGGAAAAGATAAGAAATGGCAAAGGCTAAATTTGAAAGAACCAAACCCCATGTAAACATAGGAACCATTGGACACGTTGACCATGGTAAAA
>NZ_FQZS01000021.1 GCF_900142105.1 Lutispora thermophila DSM 19022 | reverse complement strand
GGATATAAAGTTTAATTTTAACAAAAAGGATTATGCAATTAATATAGTTGATTGCCGTACTTATCCTCAAGGGTATTCCGCACTAATAACTGTGTTTAACAGTTACAGGAATCTTCTATGCAATGTTATCGATATTGGTGGATATACAATTGATTTTTTCAGAGTAGAAAATGGAATCATAGATGTTTCAGCATGCTATTCGCTTCCCAACGGAATCATCACATTAATTGCCAATATACAGCAGGAACTTCTTAAAACAAATATCAGACTTACGGAAACTCAGATACAGGAGATTATCACAGGAAAAGAACCTGTTCTTTTCGAGGCAGATATTAAGGAAGTAATTAAAGTGATGTCAGAAGAGTATGTAGAAAATATATTAGCGAAAATTCAAGAATATGGATTTGAGTTTCACAATCCTACTGTTTTTACAGGGGGAGGGAGCATAATGCTTCAGGATTACATTGAAAAGTCAAATAGAGTAAAGTACACGGACTTTCTTGACCAGTTTGCAAATGCCAAAGGTTTTAAAATCCTATTAGAGCAAGAACTAAGAAGGTGAGTTTATGGCAACAAAAAGGATAAACCTCTCATTTTCTATGGATAGGGAGGATGATGCTAGGGTATATAACATACTTTCTTTACAAAAGTACAAAACAGATTATGTAATTAAGGCGGTGTTAAGTTATATAGGGGGAAGAGATAAAGGTCTTGATGAGGAAATGATAAAACAGGTAGTGAAAGAAGCAATAAAAGAATGTGGAGAAATTATACTAGAAAACAAAGAGAAAGAAAATAATAGTTGTGACCAACATGAACTACCTGACGACATATTTAATATGTTTGATAATCTATAGGCATAATAAATAGTGGAGTTTAAGACTTTCTGATTTATTCTCGGCTATATATGTAATAAATAAGCAATATATTATAAATTTTAATTAAACTGTTTTTGCCCTTTTCTCTTTGTTTTCTATGCCTTAATAAAATGTTCTCAAACGAACTGGAATAAAAAGTTAGGAACTAAAAGGAACTATAATATGAGGATAACTAAAATTAAAGATATACTTCTTTACAAATAATTCTAGGATATGCTATATTTAAAGTGCATTCTGGGGAATGTAGTTGATAAATACGCAAAATAGGGGAAGTGATTGCTTTGCTGCAGTTTCTTTCCCTATTTTGTTTTTATATAAGGTAATTTTCTCTCAGGAGCATAATAGAAGCGTAAAACTCGATTTTAGAAATGGTTTCCTTATATAGAAAACTGATAAGATAATTATTTAGAATTCATTCTTTTTGCATGAGAAACGGAGCAAATGGATGGGTTTTAATAGGGAAAAGGAGTTAGAAACGGTTTTAAGGGTTAAGGGGTATAAAAGTGATTCTAAAAAAGCAGGTGTAGGGGGATAATAGGTTAAAGGGGATAGGGGGCTTGGAATTCGTAACTGTTTAATATGATAATATCTATTAAAAATATTGTTTTTCTTACCCATTATCTTATTAAGAATCTATAGAAAAAAGGCTTCCCATCGATAAAACTGGAAAGCCTTGAAAGATAATTAGTCGGTTAGCCATTTATCCAGGTAATCAATCATTTCGCTTATGTTGGGGTATTTTTCTTTAAACTGTTCAGGAGTCAATTCTGGTATTTTTTCAGAAAGTTTATTTATTAAATCTTTTAATTCGCCCAGCAAGTCTTTTTCACTGTCGCAGTTGTATTCATAGACGGTTACTAGAATATCAAAGCAATAGTCCAAATTTTGATACGGAACAGAATCTTTACCAAAAGCCTTATCAACAGTTTCTAGTAAATTGGCAATTTCTGATTTAAGATGCTTATTCTTCATAAACCACCATCTCCTTTCCAAAGTTTTATGGCATTATAGGAAAGGATAAAGATAAAAGTCAAATATATTTTTATATTTTATCAAATTCAAAAAATTTTTCTTTCTTGCAATGCGTCAATTATATGGTTAAAGTTAATTTTGTCGCCATAAAAATGCTTTAAACTTTCTGAATTCAAAGGTTTATACAGTTTCAACTAATTACATATATATTAACAACGGGATTAGAAGTATAAAGGCTAAAAATAAAAGACGGCATAAAAATATATCTAGCCATATGAGTGAATAGTATATTAATTCAGTAACATGGACTTCTATGGATACAGAGTACTATCTCGTTCTGCATAGATGGCTGCGAACCTTTTTAGCAGCCCTAGATTTTATCTTGCGGGAATATTCAGGAGTAATATTTAGTATTTGGGCAATTTCTATATGGGTATATCCATCTATGAGCAAATTTAATACTTGTTGTTCTTTATTGGTTAATATTCCTTTAATACTAGATAAAATATCGTCTATACTGTCAGCGTCGATAAGAGTATATATATTGTGTTTATATTGGAATTTATCAAAAGAATTAGTTGTGCCATTTGGAGAGCATTCATGTTTAATGCTGTCTATACTAAGCATCTGTATCGTCAAATCTCTCCTAATACATTTATATATGTAATTCCAATACTGGTCGCAGAACTTGACAGCAAGGTAATAGGAGTATTGATTATCATATTTATCTATTGATTTTTCAATTTTTTCTAAGGATATCTTATTTATCAGTTCCCAAAAGGGATAAATTAAGGAATAGTTCCAAGGCTGACTGTCATCTATATATCCATATAGTTGGATATAATCTTTCAGGTATTTCTCTAAAGCGGAGGTAAAATCAAATTTAAATTTAAAACTATTACCATTTTCATTGGGCAATAATGATTTTTGTAGTTTAATAAGTTTAGAATACTTTTTTTCTCTAACCTTTGGAGAGTAGATTTTAGTTATATCCCCTGTTATTGTCCACTTTAAAAGAGGTTCAATTATATTATAAAGATTGATAAAAACATCATTTTGCTGATGCTTATTTAAGACATTCTTTTTTTGCCCTAGTTTATATTGGTATAACAAAAATTTTACTTCTTCATCATTTACAAATGGCTTTTTCATTATAAATCATCCTCCACGACTGTTTTTGACATTTTAGCCGTGGCAGGAAGAAAATCAAATTTTCAGGCAAAAATTTTAAAAAAATAAGATGAAAATTTGAAACCTAACGAGACGCCTAATATAATGCCTCCAAATTAAGACGGAGGCGATGTATATGGAAAACAAAACTTTTTCGTTTGGTAAGGTAAAGGGGATGGGTATGGTGGAAGTTATGAATATGGAAACCATACATGCCAACTTTTCTGGATTACAATATCTATGGGGACAGTACAAAAGAAGCACAAACGATACAGTAAAAGAAGAAATAGCAGAATGCTTTAAAACATATGCGGGTGATTATATTGTTAGATTTGGGAAATATAAGGGACTAACGCTGAAGCAGATTGATGAAATAAATAGAAGTTATTTGGAAAATTATCTTACCCATAACGATAATGAAGAAATTAGAATAGTTGTTAAAACGTATCTTAAATATCATCCAGAAAAGATGAATGGTGAATATAATAACTATCAACAGCAGACATATGCATACTATAATGAGTTAAAACAGAGGATAGATGCTAGCAGTCAATTAGATATAGAGTATGTAATTAGGAACATGGGATATGTAATAGAAAATGGGAAGTTTGAGCACTGCCCCTGGGGATGTGATATGCATAGTAAAAGGTATCAGCATGCAATTTTAAAGAAAGGTAATGACAATTCTTATTTTGTTGGCTGTTTTAAATGTGGGAAAAGGGAAAACTTTATTAAATTTGTATGTGAAAAGAAAAACTATAGTTTTACTGAAGCACTGGAATGGATATCAGGTGTTTTAGGGATTACAGTTTCAAATGTTGAGCATAAAAATGTTGCAGAAATAAAAAAAGAATTTGTAAATGCTGAGGAAGAAATTGTGCTTGAGAAGAGAATTCTGCCGGAGATTAGTCTTCAAGGTTTTGGTTTTAATAAAGGAGTATATCCTCCTGAGTTTTATGAACGAGGATTTACAGTGAAAGATGCTGAAGAGATGGAAATATATTTTGCTGGAAGGGACTGTACTAATGAATTCAGAAACAGAATATGTTTTCTAGTGAGAGATTTGGACGAAAAGATTGT
The DNA here is from genome assembly GCF_900142105.1 of Lutispora thermophila DSM 19022. GTDB lineage: Bacteria > Bacillota > Clostridia > Lutisporales > Lutisporaceae > Lutispora > Lutispora thermophila. The sequence goes on along the minus strand of NZ_FQZS01000021.1, from coordinate 56,579 downwards.
CGGGGTTGTGGGAAGAAATAAATACAGCGAAGAAGAACATTACGATTATTGGGCTAGAAGGCTGGGATTACAAGGCCTTAGCAGAGAAGAGCAGATAAAAGAGATTGAAAAACAAAACTGTAAATATAAAAAGTACTATAATTTTCAAGGATTTAGGTCAGGATGTGTTTTATATAATGCCAATCGGTTAGTTAATAGCAGTAAAGAAGAAGTTTTTATTGTTGAAGGACCCTTTGATGTAATGAAAATGGTTCTCAAGCATGGCTATAAAAATACGGTTGGGATGTTCGGCCATTCCCTCAGTAAGGGACAACTATATCAACTTTACCAGTTGTATGAGAATGTAAGAGAAAAAATTAAGATATATCTACTTGTTGACAATGATGAGGCTGGATTAAAAGGTTTTGAGAATAATGTAAAGAATCTTCAGGAATTAGGATTTAAAAATATCTATAAAATGGTTCTTGAAGGAGCAAAGGATGCAGGAGAAGCCACAAAAGAGCAGGTCGACAAAGCATATAAAACTGCACAACTCCAGACTATAAGATATAACAAGAAGAAAATCGTTGTGAAAGATTATGATACAGGACTGAAAAGTGCTGTAGAATAAAATCAAAAAAATTTTAAAAAATTTTCTAAAAAAGTGTCACGTTTTTAAATTTGAGGCCAGTATAATATATATAGAAATATAAAGGGATTGTTAAATCCTTATAAACAGTTGAACTGTGTATATATTTTTATTACAAATATTTCATTCATTGTTGACTCTTACAAACAGTTAAACTATGATACATATTTTTATTAATAAAGTATTTTTTAAATATTATAGTAAAAGGTAAAATTAATTGTTACTCCTTATCAAACAGTGGTGCAAATATGACTGGATTTGGCAAACACATTTGCACCACTGTTTATAAGGAAAAACAACAAAATTCAACTGTTTATAAGAAGCAACAAACAAAGTTTAACTGTTTGCAAAAGTTAACAGTTTTACTTATTTGTTATTTAAACTTGAAATAATATAAAATTCCTTCCTATAATGCTTGAAACATTAAGGAGGGATTTTATATTGGGTATACAGGTATTAAAGGTTTCAGGAAATGGTAATATAAACGCTATTGCTGATACAATTAATAAATACGTAGTTGAGGATGGCATTGTCCATATTGATGCAATAGGAATAAAGGCAACATATATGACAGTGAAAGCCCTTATACAAGCGGTTGAATATCTGGTGAGTAAAGGGTATAGGTTTAATTTGAGGCCATATTACGTTAAAGTAAACACAGCAGGAAATGATATACAGCCAATTAGTAAGACTGCCATTCGGTGGACATTGATTGCAAAGGGAAAATAATATTAATTCTTGTACTCATAACTAAAATATGGTAATATGATGGCATACAGCCGAAAGGGACACACTTCTCTTATACTGCATAACGCAGAGGAGAGGTGTGTTTTTGTTTGCACTCTGAAAAATATGGTTAAATATATAACAAACAAGTTGTGTGCATTTGAACGCATATAAGGTATAGGGTGTAAGAGAAGGAAAAAGGGGCTGTTGAATTTACAAAAATAAGGATATATATTATAATGTTCTTTATTAGAACAAAAATTATTTTTCTAACCCTAACAGCCAACCAGGACTGACTTTGAGGATTTGACACAGGGCAAGCAACTCGTAGTCTGTCACAATGCGTTTCTGCTGCTCGATTTTGGAGATGCTGGCTCTGTCTATATACACGGCTATAGTCTCCAACTTGGCTGATAACTGTTGTTGGGTTAGATTGCTTCTTAGTCTTGCAACTTTTAACCGAGGCCCGATGATGTTTCGGTTATCATTATCGAGTACTAATTTCGTGTATATCACCTTTGTGTTTTATTAGAACAATCTAAGTTTAACCGAACATTTAGACTTTTATGTTCTAATAAAGCACATTGCATGGGCTTATAGGAGAATATATTATGAAAAGGTATGTAAAAGACGGCAAAACAATATGCATATTGATAAACCGGCAAGGCATGATTTACTATAGCAATATTGATAAGGACATTACTAAAAAGTGGCTGAGGGATTTCAGTATTTTAGACTATCTGCCGGTTGAACATACTTTCAATTTCAATGTTAGGAATAGTAGTATCACTGTTGATAAGTTTGTCTTAGATAAAACAGAATGCTATTTAATTCTTATTCAACCACAAGAAGATTTATATAAATTTGCTTACAGAGACCCATTGACTAGTCTGTACAATAGAAACTATTGGGAACATTTAATGTGTGGAATACTGCAGCATCCTATGCTTAGAAAATTTGCTTTAGTTATTATTGATATAGACAAACGTCAAAATACTTGTTTTCTTCCTTTGATTTTTTGTTCTGCAATGATATTATAGTAATAACTGAAAAAGGATTAAGGGGTTAAAGTAAATCCTACATATTACACAATTATTTTTTTCCTTGTGCCTTAAGCCTTCATTTGATAGAATACAAGCAGAAAATGCTGTTAATAATTTCTGTATGGAAAAGATTGCTGTATTCTTATATTTATATAAACGAGGGAGGAAAGTTCGTATGGCAGAGTATGTGTTTAGGAATGTGACTCAAGTAGGCGAAAAGGAATACCAGACAGTAATTGATGGACAGGAATTAGCAGAGATGTGGAGGGATGGGGTAATAACTTATAATCCAGAAATACAAAGAGGAACAAAGGTAAAAAGGGGAAAGGACAATAGTGAAGTTGAGGTTGCTGTGTACAATAAAGCCAATGTGAAAAAAATCTATACTTCTATGCTTTCAGGCCAATATTTTACGGATATGATTACATTAAATGTTCTTGAAGATGGCAATGAAAAAGTCGAACTTGATGATGAGGGTAATCTTGCTGTAGATGGCGAAATAAACATTGCAGATGGGCAGCACAGAATTAGGGCTTTAAGCATGATTCTTGAAGGAAACGAAAAAGGGGATACATTCTTCGATTTAACCGAACTAAAATTCCCTGTAAAAGTTACCCACTATAATGTCCAGACCGCACAACAGCAATTCCATCAGTTTTCTCTTGGGCTCAAAATCAGTTCAAGCCGTGCGGAATATTTTAATCAAACCGGCCTTGCAAACATTATAGTTAGAGAACTTATGAAAAACAGCGACCTGGCTGGTAGAGTGGAAGTAGTGAGAAATTCAATTCCCAAAAAAGATGAGAGGCATATTGTTACTTTTGCCACTCTTGTAAATGCTATAGATTTAGTTTATAAGGATTTGGAAACAAGGGTTCAGGCAATGGAACTTGCAAAATATCTGTCAGAATTTTTTAATGAACTAATAAACCTCATTCCCGAGTTGCACAATTACGAAAAGAGAGCACAAAGTAAAGAAACATCGTTAATAGGGGAAAATTTCATGTTTTACGGATACGTAGCCATAAGCAAGGTGTTACGGGATAAGGAGAATTGGAAAGAGTATCTACCACTAATTAATAAACTCGACCTGCTAAAATCTTCTAAAGTATGGTATGCTGAAATAATTAAGGGAGGAAAGGAAAGAGGATATTCTATTATTAATACAAGTGAGAGCAGGCAGAAGTTTATAAACAAGATAGAAAGAATGTTCAAAAAACTATTAAACGAAAAGACTGAATAATATACATTTTTTGACCAGGCTGACGGGTAGTTGGAGTATGCTAATCTGTTAGCCTTTTTGATTGTTAATGGAAAGGGCTGCAGAATTAATTATAAAGTTGTTATTTAGTACATAATTATATTTTTGTCGCATTATAATTCATTAAACCTCTTAATCCATAAGCCTTTACTCTAACTCATTAATATACATATTTGTGGGTTAAGGGATTAAGAATAAAAGATACGAGATTGAGGTAAAAGTACAGAGCACAAAATATACTTTGCATAGAGAGATAATTATATATAAAATGCATCGGTCAAGTAAAGGTTTTATCATCAATGCCTCTTTCGTTAAACTGTCTACAAAAAAGTAGGCAGTTTTTTTATTGCCAATTAAAGGTGAGATGGGTGCAAGATATAAGAGATTTGGTTCTATGGCAAATCGATGTTTACAATTTTACATATTTTTACACGTGTTATACTCAATTATAGAGGGGGTGACGTTTGAAAAAATCCCAAATTTATTATGAGTTATACTATAAATGTAGAGAAGGAGTAAAAATTTTCAAATTTACAATATGCTATGCTCAATAGTGTAAAGGTACAGAGAAAACTTCAAATTTTTTATGTGTAATACTATAAATGTGAGGGGGAAGGCCTGCAACAAGAATCCAAATTTTTATATGCTATGCTTTATATGTAGGGGTTAAATGGTTCAAAAAATTTGAAAATTTGAACCTTCTGGCTTTAGAAATATATTTTGTTTTAACTATATGAGGTAATTAAGGGGGATTTTATGATAAATATTAGAGCACCATCAAAAAAAGAGACATTTTGCCCAATAACCTTTGAGATGTGAAATCAAAAAACAACCTGCTTATTAATAATATCAAAAATAAAGGAGAGATGAAATATGAAAAAGATTATCAACAATAAAGTATATGATACTGAGACTGCCCAATTGATAAGAGAATATTGGAATGGACATGAAAAAGGCGACGACTATTATCAACTTGAAAGGCTATATAGAACTGAGAATGGAGAAATGTTTTTGCACTATATTGGTGGCAGATATACAGAATATGAAGGGCAAGAAGATATTATTCCTTTAGAGCCATGCGATGCATGCAAATGGTTAGAGAAAATTGAACTTACAGAAGCAATTGGAAGACATTTTGCAAATGTGTTGGGAGAAGAACTCGCAGGTGCAATTTACATTTCTGCGCAGCGCTTAGACTAATAGAAAATATAGTTAGTTAATAGTGGAAACAAGTTTATATGGAAAATAAAATAGGAATCTCAAAAAAATAGAAGCAGCATTCATTAAAATGCTTCTTCTGAAAACAAAAATGTACTTTATAAAACCATCTATGACCAATTATACAATAAAAATAGAAAAAGAAAAAGGCATTAAATAGGAGAGTGAATTGCATCTCCAAGGAAGTAGGGAGGTATCAGGTTTAAAAGCCTGATACTCCCGAAATTTATACAACTAATTTATAAAAAAGCAACGTATGGAGAAACACTAAATAAATTCCGACTACTGAAATCTTCTTTAGAAAATGTCCATTTAAATAAATATTAGGCTATATTGAAGAGAGGAGAATGATTATGATTAATACAAAAAAGAATGTGATGTCTAAAGACTATGGTTGTTTACTTATAGCAATATTAAGTAACAAATCGCTTTATCCATTAATAGATGAAGAATATGAAAATAATAAAAGAGAATATGATGAACTGATTCTCAATAGCGATTTCTTTAACAATAATAGGCATAAAATTATACCAGAAGATATGAAAGAGTATGGCATTAAATTAACAGGCATTTTTCTATCTAAAAATGGAAACAACTTTATGAGAAAAATTCTCAAGTCAGGATGGCCCAGATTATATGATTATGTTAAAAATACCGATTGTGTAGTTTATGAAGAAATAAAGCAAATAAAAGATTATGGTCTGGATAATCTGTCTGAAGGTTATACAATCTATATTATAAAACAAATGCTAGATATGTTTAATAAGGACATGACTCATAAGAGAGATGAAAGCAAACGTGAAATAGATGCATACAATAATAGACTATCATTAGCATGGAATATTATGATAAAAGAAAAATTCTTTCAATCACTTGATAAGGAGTTTCAATTAGTCTCAGGCGAAGTCAACAGAGACAATACATTGCAAAAAAGAATTAATTTAGATAAAAATAGTAATTTTTGCAAAGGGCTTTTGTATTTAATGAGTTATTATTCTATAGATTTATGGGATTTTGGACAGAGTTACAAGATTGAGGAAAAAGATAGGGAACTTTTGGCAAGTTATCTTGATGCCTCTGATTTATCAATAGATGACATTTTGAATAATGTTCATGAAAAAGAAAATATGTTCGACTATATTATATTTAGTAGAATGTTTCAGGTCTTAATTAATAAATATAGTGCATTGGACAGTACCTATGTGCGATTATATAAAAGCAGCATAGAAAAGGACATTGAACTTGAAAAACTTACAACGCAAATATATTGTCTAAAAGAGCAGGTTGAAAAATTAGAAAGAGAAAATAACCAATTAAGAGAAAAACTTAAAATTATAAGTTTGGATACAGTAAGAGAAAAAGAAAAAGAAATCATCGATATTAAGAAACAATACAATGAGATTATTAAAGGAAAAGACCAATTGTTAGAGGAAAATAAAGAAGAAATTCAATTACTGAAAATGACTATAGAAAATTTAATTGATGAAAGCCGATACGTTAATGAAGAGCAGATAACTAATGACGCATTAACTGGAACTAGAGGAGTAATTATTGGCGGAACTCCGCAATGGCAACAGCATATGCGTAAAATTGTGCCTCACTTTAAATTCATAGAAGTAGAACAGTTAAACTATGATACAAAAATATTAGAAAATGCTGACAAAATATACTTTAACACTGCATATAACTCACATGCAATGTTTTATAAGACTATAAATGCAGTTCGCAAAAATAAAATAGAAATTGTCTTTATCAATTGCAATTCAATTACAGCAGGATTTAAAATGTTTGGACAAAAGAACGGTCAGTATACAGGTGAGCATCTTGTAAGTTAAGTAAACAAATAATAATGTGCTTTCATAAGAGATTGCTGAATAACATTTCTATTATGAAAGGTTAATATGCAAAAGACACATGCTTTTATAGTATGTGTCTTTTGCATATTTTACTAAATCAAAAAAGGATTCTATTTATTATTGTCGAATTTTTATTATATAATTGAGATAGTTATAATAGTCGATAAAAGATATATGCAAAACTATAAAGTTTTAACATTTAAATTTGGGCAGGAGGGTTTTTATGGATATAAGTGCTAATAAAGATAAATTTATACAAACTCTAACGAGTTTTAAAGAAAATATCTTAAAATCTATCAAAGGCTCAATAACAGGTAGCGCAGAAAATGTGTTATTTCTAAATGAATATCGTGGAAGAGTTAGTAAAGATAAGATAAAAGGTTTTATAGAATTAAAGATTGCTGTACATATTGTTTTAAAGTATATTTTGATTCGTTTAATTGAAGACACAAACCCAAAAATAAATTCTAAACTTAATGCTGAAGGTATATCAAAGTGGAGAGAGATGAGCAAAAACTTCAGAAACGATTATGTAAAATTATTTCAATTTGCATGTGATGATTTAAGACGGGAAAAGGGGATAGGAGAGGCATTTGCAGAAACAGCATATGATGATTATTACTCAAGATTAAAAAGCGTTTTCAATCCTTCTCATAATAGAGAGAATAACTATTTGGAATTATTAAAGGATTATGATTTTAAAACTCTGGACCCCAATACGGCTATAACTGTTGTTGAAACTATCTATCCTTCTGAAGAAAGGGAGAATCTCCAGAAATATTTATTGCCTTCACCTGCAATTGACTTTTTGTTAAACAACCTTGGAATACGGTAAGGAGGTAGAACTCAAATGGGTGAAACAGTTAGATTTAATAAGGATGCTTTAATAGATGAGTTAAAACAGATTCACAGAGATATGGTTTCTGTATACAAGGAACTTTTTACATATAAATATGAAAATAACGAAGATTTTAGAAATTTTATTGAAAAAGAGTATAGAGAAAATGGTATAGAGAATGATGACAAAGAAAAGTGGAATGAGAATTTTTGTCATAGGACTTCTTATACGCTTATAAACAAAGTGCTATTTATAAGGATATGTGAAGACAAAGGATTTATGTTTAATCCCGAAGAAGATTTTATTATGGGAGAGCCAAAAGACCCTAATATAGGCAAGAAATTATCTGCAAGGGGCAGAGATAGGTGGATAAGCCTGATTTCCAACTATACTTTTGGAGAACTGCTAAAGTTTGCTTTTGCTGATATGAAGGAGTCATTTAAAAATATTGCCCTTTTTAAAGAGGATAAATACGAAAAGTTAAATCCTACTAAACAGGAACTCGAATTAAAATTTATGCTGGATAGCAAGGAGTATAAAAAAACACCGATTTATAGTTATGAGGAAAATGTTGCAAAAATTATAGAAAAACTCGATACATCGAAATTTGACTTTAATGTTCCTGCGGAAGGGAACATACTAGGTGATGTTTATGAAAAATTTATGGACAGGGAAACCCGTAAGGCAATTGGGCAATTTTATACTCCCGATTTTGTTATTGAATATATTTTAAACAATACAGTTGCAGAAGCAGATGTGATAGAAAATCCTTTTGTTTCTGTGTTAGACCCTGCATGTGGCAGCGGGCATTTTCTAATTATGGCGTATGACATATTGAGGAAGAAGTTTGAGGAAAGCATTGATAAGTTAAGAGAAAAATATGCTGATGTAGATTATGTCTATAAAAATAAAAAAATGAAAGGTAAGGAATACTGGGTAAAGGATAGAATTCATTACCATATCCTAAAGCATTGTATTTTTGGAGCGGACATAGATAGTTTTGCAGTGCAGTTAACTACCATTAATCTGCTGCTAAAAGACCTTGATAACTTCACAGATGAACTAAATATTATGGAATGCGACAGTTTAATTAAATGGGAAGAAGATTATGATTGGCAGGATTTAAAACAGCAGTTAGAAGACCATAATAAACTCTATTATACGATAAATTATAAAGATATTGCTGGAATACAAAGGCAAGATATATTGAGTTGGGATAAGGCAGAAGAATTAGTAAGACTTTGTGAATTTTGGTCTAAAAAATATGATTATGTAGTTGGGAATCCGCCATATGGTTCGAAACTAAGTGATGATTCACTTAAGAAATATTATATGAATACATATAGTGATGTTCATATGAGAACAATTGATGTTTATAATTATTTTATTTCACGAGCAAGTAAAGAACTAAAAGGAAAATTAGGAATAATCATTCCTAATTCTTTATTGACTCAATATGAGTATACAAAATGTAGAAAATATCTATTAGATAGTTTTGCCATCAAAACAATAATATATTTGGGGGAAAATGTATTCGAAGATAATTCTTATCCTACAATGATATTAATTATAGAGAATTTGATTGATTTGAATAATGAAATACATCTTTTAGATGTTAGTGACTGTGCTAATAACTATGAGAAGAAAATAAAGATAGATAACATTGATAAATTAAGTTTAAAGACTAAACAAAGTGTTTTTTTAAAACTAGACCAGTATAAATTTTTATTAATTAGAGAAGATTTAATTAATTTGATTCTTAAAATAAAATCTAATCATAAGAAACTTGATGATATATGTAAATATGTCGCTGTAGGAATAGCAAGCGGAAATGATAAGGCATTTGTAGTTAATTTAAATCAAATCGAAGAGTTGGATAAAAGGTTATTGAGAAAGGTATTAGTTGGAAGTAATATAAATAAATATTCAATATCATATGCGGATAAATATGTTTTATATATAAATAAAGATACGGATGTTGCAAATTGTGAAAAAACTCTCAAGCATCTTGAAAAATATAAGGTTCAGTTAAGTAGCAGAAGAGAAGCAAAAAAAGGAATTATTAGATGGTTTGAATTACATTGGCCAAGAAGTCCAGAACAATTTGAGACTAAGAAAATTCTTTGCAGACAGACTGGTGATAGTCTAATAGCAACAATAGACGAAGATAATTATTATAACTTAAATAGTATTATAGACATTGTTTTAAAAGAAGATGTCAAAATGATTTACTCTGAAGAGTATATAACAGCAATTTTGAATTCTAACCTAATGAATGCATACTATAAATTAATAGTTCAGGAAAACAATAAATTATATGCAGAAGTGAAACCAGTTGTATTAAAGGAATTGCCCATACCTTTAATTAATTCAAATGAATTGCCAATAATAAATGAGAAAGTTAAAAAAATAATAGAATTAAATCAAAAAATAAACAGTATAAAGTTTAATTTAACTACAGATGTGGTGTCCAACTATATAAAGGCGTTAGAAGAAATTGAAGAAATTAAAGTAGAAATAAAAGAAACTGAAAAATACTTAAATGATGCTATATATAGAATATATAGTATGGAGGAAGATGAAATAGAAATTATTGAAAAATTTTTATGCGAAAAACCTGATATTACCTATAGAACAAATAAGGAAAAATTGGAAAAAGTAATTACAGTCGATAGGTTTATAGAAGAGCATGTTGTTAATAATAAGTCTCTTGAACATATAGCAGATATGTATGAAGTTAAATATTCTGACCTTGTTACTTTACGTCAAAAATATATTAAAGAATATGCTACAAATGAACCGTGGAAGTTTTATAACTTTTTACAACTATTTAATGCAATTAATGAGCATTTAAAAAAAGGCACTATAGAAATTTTGACTAGTGCAAAAAAATATATGAATATTATGGAAATTAGAGATGCTCTTAAAACCCTGTATGGCAACTTTGAAGAACTTATGAACATTATGAGAAAAGATAATCCTACTAAAAAATCAAAAGACATAGTGAAAGAAGCATTAAATAAATTTGCTGATACGTGGAGTAGTTATATTAAAAATATAAATGCAGACAAAGAACCAAAGGAACTTGTGAAATACTATGACAATAATTACTATGGTTTATCCGAATGGGATGATGAGATTCATAAAGAATATTTTATTGATGCTATAAAAGAATATACAGAAATTAATCCAAACGAGAAGAAAGCAAGAGATATATTGAAATTATTTGAAGGACTTAATATTAAAGATAAAGAAGATTATATAGAGATTTTTAATAGTCAGATTAAGAAGGCTTTTAGAAAATAGTTTACTTACAATGGATTGAAGGTGATAAAGATGAATGCTTTACAAAAGTTCTTACCTTTATCAGAAAGGGTGCCGGTAGAAGAGACACTAGATTGTATAAGGTTTATAGAGCAGGATAGAAATAAAGAGTCAGTAAGGCAGTATGTTGAATCAGTGATGCCCTTTGGAGAAAAGGCGTCACTGAAGTACAGGAGGAGATTCTTTGAGCGTTTTATTGAAACTGAAGGAAACGATATAATTTATACTCCTTTACTGAAGTTTATAAATGAAATAACTAATTACCAGTCTAAAAAAGAAGTCCTTTATTATATTACCTGTATAAAACATATTTGTGTCGGCGAATGTGTAAAATCATTTGCTAAAGGAGACCTGCCGGGTGAGATTTCAAGCAAGGATTTACTTGAGTACTTCAGAATAAGAATGCCTGATGCAAAGGATAGTTCAGTTGAAAAAACTTTTAATGTTGTCGTTAACATACTAAAGGATTTTGGGGTGTTAAATGCAGTTAATGATAAAGTTTCTAATGAAAAAAGGTATAAGTTGAATTGGAACATTAGGCCTACTAACGAAGCGCTTGTTTTTTGTTTATACTATGAGTTTAGAAAAATCAGAGATAATAAGATGCCGAGAGCAGACGTACTATTCAATGCAGAAGTATTTAAATATTTTTTAATGGGTGAACCTTTGATTAATAAATATCTAAAGTGGATGATGGATGAAGGATATATTGAAAATTATGTAATGGGAGATAATTCCCAATACCAATTTAGTTATGAAAACCTTGAACAGTTAGTTGAGAAGGTGGTTAAATGATTCAAGAAGAGATTGAAAAGAAAATAAGGAGTATGGATAAAAGAAAGTTATTGTTCTTATTTGGTGAACATATGAGCGGAAAAACACAAGCAGTGATAAATTTTCTAAAAAGTAAATATGGAAATGATTATAGTAAGTACTACATTGATGTTGGATTATATTTACAACAGAAGATACTTGAAGGACCTATATCTACATATGAAGTATATCCAGAAGAATTTTCCGAGGATGCACAAGACTTTATTGAAGAACTTATAAAAGAAAAGTTTATAGAGAGTTCTAATAATCTATATGTACTTGACCATTTGGAATTTCTGCTGTCAGAGAAAAATACTGAATGGATAAAGATTCTAGATAGAGTGACCTTAAAAAAGTATACAGTTATTGTTGTAGTTCCTAATGAATACAGATATATGCTGCCCGTTAAAGCCTATGATTATGTAGAGGTCATTTGAAGGAGGATGGGGGATAATGAAAATTAGGGATATTGTTGAAGTTCCAAGAATAGATACTATTGTAAAATTGACAGAAAATATTTCTAAAGATGCAGATAGAAATAAAATTGAATCTTTATTAAAAGGTTATGTTATTACAAACAATGTAGAAGAAAATATCAGCAGATTTTTTTATAAAATTACTCATTTCAAGGACAGGGGACATGGATTTTTGATTTCAGGTCTTCCTGGATGTGGTAAATCTCATTTCATGTCTGTTCTTGGTTTACTAATGAGTAATAACGAGTTTTTCGATTTGATGAAAAATAAAAGTAAAGCAATAGACGATGCAAAGGAACATTTCAGGAATAAAAAGATTTTTGTGGTTCCAATTATTGCAGAAGAAGGAGGACCCAATACTTCTCTTGAAGATATGTTTTATAGGACCGCTGAAAATATTTCAGGGTTTCCATTTACTGATGAAAGTTACTACATCGAACAATTTGAAGAGGCAGTTGTGTCAAATACAAGATATAAAGAGAAAGTAGATGAATTTGCAAGAATTGACTCTAAAGGTAAGTTTGCAAGTTGGGCTGATTTGAAGGCTAATCTTGGGGGAAGAGCGTTAACTAAAATTATTAAAAGATTTATAACAAAATATGACATAAGATTTTTCAATCCAGATAGGGGAAGAAAAGACAAACAGGATTACCTCTTTAAATGGTTATACGAAGAGGGGTATGATGGTGTACTTATTCTAATTGATGAGTTATCTGAATATTTGCATGATAGGGGTATTAATGCAAGAAATGACGCACTTTTCTTAAAAGTATTTTTAGAAAATGCAGAAAAGAGAGAAACAGATAAAATAATACCCGCATGGATAGTAGGAGCATTTTTGGAGGATGTTAATGAAGTAAGGGTTCCAGGAGTTTATGACCTAATGAAGGATAGATTTCCTTCTGAGAACAGGTTCAAGTTAACAGTGGAAGACATTGAGGATATTATTGACCAAAGGCTTATTATTAAAAAGAATCCGAAGAAGATAGAAGAAATATTTTATTCTCTTGAAGATAAATACAGTGCGTTTAATAAGGCTGATAAAAATAAGTTTATGAAAATATATCCACTACATCCTGAAACATTGGAGGTATTATCAAAATCACTACGCTTTTTGTCAAGGCAGAGGTCTATTGTTGACTTTGTTTTAAGTCAAGTTAGGGGTAACATCGAGGAAGGTGGAAATATAAAGGGTATTATGGATGAAGATTGTTTTACCTTAGTAACCCCAGACAGAATTTTGCAGCACTTTAAAGATAGAATAAAAGAATTATCAGATAAAAGAATTTATTTCGACGATATCTATAATTATTTTATGGGAGGAGAAGGAAGAGGAAAGGGTCAACTGGATGTTATTTTTAATAATAACCCGGAAGATAAAGAAATTGCGGTGAAATTAATTAATGTAATGACCATATTGAAAATTAATGATATAGAGCAGAATTATACAGTAAGAGACCTTACCAATATGATTCAATATCCCAAAATGAAGGGAGAATTTGCAGAATTAAAAGTAGATGCAATCCTTTCAAAGATTTATGAACAAGGTAAATATATTGAAAAGCAAGAAAGTGATAAAGGTGAAAGTGAAAACATCTATTTCATTAATAAAGACCTTGGAATAGGCTCAAAAATTCGACAGGATACAAAGAAAGTGTTGGATAAACTTGAAGGCAATAATGTATATTCTATTGTTGATGATTTAATAAATGTACTTAATGTAGAGCCTGTTTTATTGAATTCTTTTAGAGAGCCTGCAGAACTAAACATAAAATGGAATGAAAGCAGCAGAAAAGGAATTGTTAAGGTATATAACCTTACAAGGAGTGAAACAAAAGACAATGTAAGGAGTGCCCTTAATAATCTTAAGCAATCTGAAATAGATTACTATATAAATATAGGAACATTTTTTGAAATTGATGAACAAAAAAGGACGATTGATAAAGAATTGCAAGGTTTAGGTGAAGATGGCCAGATTACGTTTGCACTTTTTGCAAACCATAAAGATAGTTATACAAAAGAATTGGAAAAACGTATAACGAAATGTATTCTTTATTGGTTGCCTTCGGATATTCTTGAAAGTGAAGAGGGTAAAGAACAATTAAATATTTTAAAGGAATACTATGCCCATCTTGAAGTATTAAAGGATTATAAGCGAGAGTATGAAATATCTGCATCTCCTGATGCATTACAATTAAAAGAAAAAGTTGAAGAAATGATTTATAAGGAAGAAGATGAAGTTAGAGAGATTCTTAAGAACTTATATTTAAATGGTTCATTCTATAATGTAGATGGGAAAATAGATGTAAACATTGCTGCTTTTAGCAAGGAATCTTTTTCAAGAATCATTCAGGCTGCCGTTAGTAAAGTGTTAAAAGATGTTTATAAGGATAATCAATTTATTAAGCCGGATGAGGATATAAATTTGTCTGATGTCAGCAGTAATAAATTTATAAAAGAATTCTTATTTGGTAATAAAGATAGGTTATCCTTAACCCCTACAGATTCCAAAATAATCAATAATATAATCAAAAAATTCGGCGATGTTAGTTATGCTGGTAATGATATTAAATATTCTTTAGATAGCAAAAGCAATAAATTGATAAAATTCATTATTGATGAAGTAAACAGAAAAGGCGAAATATCTTATAAAGAATTGTATGAAAAAGTTAGAAAATCAACTTTTGGTCCGGATAAAAATACAGTAGAGATAATTTTTGCGTTAATGATTAAAAAAGGTTATTTGATTCCTATAAAAGGTGATGAAAGGTTAAACGTAAGCCAAATCAAATTACCTTTTAATAGTTCTGTACAAAAATTTAGATTAGGACAGTTTGTAGAAAGCAAATATTATGAAGGATTAATGAAATTTTCAAAATTATTTTTAAATAGAAACTTTGAAAAGGAAGATTTAGCAGCCCAAGAAGAATTATGGGAAGATATGCTTAGTTTTAAGAAAAAGACTCTTGAGAATATTGAGAAAATAAAACTAGAGTTACATGAATTTATTAAGAATATGCAAATTGAAGAAAATGACTTTGAAAAAACTTATGAGGTAATAAATCAATTTACTATTATGTTGGATTCGCTTTCAGAAGAGAATAATTCAAAGGATGGACTAGAGTACTTTTGCGAGTTCAATAAACACTTACTTGAAAAGAAGGATGGAAAAGATGTTGTTGAGATTTTGTATAATGATTATCAAAGAATCTTAAACTGGGTAAACCCGGGTGAATTTAACAGTTATCCATTAAAACTTCGTAAGATTAATATAGAGTTAAAAAATGAAAACTTGTTTATTCCAGAGGAGGATTCTTATAAAACTTTAAAGGATAGTTATAATGCCATTGTAAAAAAATTAAAGAATGGTGACGACTTCATTTTTACGGACGCGAGTGAAGTTGTTATCAAGTCCTATGAGGATTTTAGAAAAGAATATAACAAACGATATGTTATTGAGCATCTTGAACAAAATGAAAAGCCTGAATTTAAAGAATTGGAATCTATATTTGAGGATGATAATTATAAATTCCTTGGCATGATAAGCCAAATTAATAACATAAATATGGATTATGATTTTGTAAATATAACAGACGATATAAATAGAGAATTAGAGAAAGTGTGTCATAGGTCACCTTTAGCCATATTAGAAAAAGGCGAAGGAGCCTGTGAGTGCAGATTTAAATTAGGCTCAAAGAAATATGTTGAAAATAAATCAAAATTTATTAAGGGAATATCTGATGCCATTAATGGATATATTGATTCCTTAAATAATGAATTTAACAAACAGAAGATTTATAAGCATATAAATTATTTGAAACAAATAGGTAAGAAACTGGATATGGTAGAGAAAGTAGAAAAAATGTATATGATACCTCTTGACGAAGATAAGGTTGCAAATTATAAAGCCTTTATCAGAGCCAACCCTGATATAATTGATTTTATAAATGAAGCATTAACTGTTAATGTTGATATTGTTATAAGGGATATTAATAAATTTATTGAAATATTCAAGGACAAGCCTATGCCAAAAAGTGAGTTAATAGATAAATTTATTAAATACATTAATGGTAGTGACCAAATTAGTGATACTCATTACATTAAGTTAACTGATTTGAAATAGGCATATGTATAAAGGAGGGCTATTATGGAGGATAGTTATAAGTATTATCTTAGTAAGTTTATAGAAAAAAAGACTACATTTTCAAAGCCCTTTATGATGTTTCTTGATAAAAATGGTGTTTTGGATGGCTGTGATGAGATTAATGTTTATATCTATCCATATAAATTAGTCTCTGTTGAAGAAAATGTAATTTTTAGAGCCTATTACGAACATATAAAACATAAATGTGAGGATAGATATATATTTGCCCTAAAAAATGAAGGATTACTTGAGAAACTCCAAGACTTTATTAAGAGAGCAGATGGTGGAAGAGTAAATAATATAGATATAAAAGATGTTTTAGATAATGTAGAAGAAGACTTATTATGGCATGAAAGAATTAATAACTACAATGTTTCTGATGTGAGAAATATCTTTAATGAACTTATCCACTATAGAAAGAAATTTAAGAAAAAAATAATTAACATGGAGGAGGTGGATAGGATAGTCCTATCTGCCTTATTTGACATGGATGCTACATTGATTGATGGAGATGCTGACTGTTACATATTTTATAAAAATGTATTAGAATTGCACGGTAAAATTAATCAAAAAAATTGTGAAACAGATATAAATGAACTGCTTTGTAAAGTCTTTTATGACAATGGCGGGGAACTCATGCACAGCGTGATAAAACAAGGGATATTTAACGAGTTTGAGAAACTGATGTGGACTTGCTACATATTAGATTTTTTCAACAAATTAAATAGTGACAATGTAAAAAAGGCTATAGGAATAGAATTTCTCAAAGTGGAAGCATTTGAAAGGTATTATAAGTACTTGGTTACGCAGGTTAAGATTATTGAAAAGAAAGACAAGAAATTATTTGTCTCTATGAAAGATAAAGCAGAAAAATGGATATTGGATTCAGGAATAAACTTGTATTCTGTAGAACAGAACCATATACAATTTATTAAAGAAAATATTACTTCTTATATTTGCGTTTTAGACGGGATTAGAAATGTACTAAAGGACTTTAATATTGAAGGACTAAAAAAAGTCTATAAATACAGTTTGGAGAATCTTCAGGAAGTAAAAGAAACACTAAAAGATATACCTTATGCTACTGAAAATACAAATAAGGTAAAGAGTTTTTTTAATGATTTTTTTGAACTTATGTACCTTGTAGAATTAATTGAAAAAGATTCTGTAAAAATAACTGGTTTAAATCTATATACGGATTGGGTGGACTTATATAGAGATAAATTATCAAATTTACAGTATCTATTAAGTAAAATTAGATTTTCTGATGAATGGAATATAATAGAGAAGGGTAGATATGCTGCTTTAGATAGAAGAATTAGCAATATTTTAAACAAGTTTAGAAAAACTTTTGCGGAATTTTATATCAAAAATTATAAGTCGTGGACATCATCTGATTATGGTCCATCGAGACCGATATTAAGTAACGATATTGAAAAGATAATAGATTTGAATGACGATAAGATATTTATCATTATTTTTGATGGAATGAGATATGACGCATGGGTTAATGTAGTTTATAAGTATTTTAAAGATATTTTGTTAAACCGTGAAACAAGTATTAAATCTTCTTTCTCACTTTTGCCGTCTATTACAGCGATATCTAGGGAAGCCATATACAAGAGTATTTTAGACAATAATAAAGAAAATGTAACGTTTGTGACTAAATCTGAATCCTATTTGAAGCAGGATGATATTGAAGGTAACTTGCTCCTAGATAAAAAGATTAATATATTTATATATAATATGTTTGATAAAGACGGGCATAGGGCTACAGAGGATTTGTATATGTTTTATGCTAAGCAGGAAAAAGTTTTTGAAAATAGCATAAAGACACTTATTAACAAGATACCTGATAATGCAAGTATAGTAATAACATCAGACCACGGCATGATGCGTGTAGATGAATATATAAATCTTAAAGATGTTGTTGGCTTAACAACTGTGAAACCAAGATTTTTAGAATCAGAAAACTATGTAGAACTTGAAGATGGTATAGTACTTGATAACTATATATTATCTTATACTAACAGAGGATATTACCTTGGTGGAGGAGAAAGGGATTTTTACAGTCATGGTGGGTGCAGTATTGAAGAAGTAATTGTTCCATTTATATACGCTAGACCGTTATCAAGTAGTAAGTTTACTTCGTATACAGTAACTAAAACAATAGATAGCACCGGAGAAACAATAATCTTTTATGATGGCAAGAAACTGAAATTGCCATTCAAAATTAGTGATAAAGAGCATGTATTTTTAACTAATTTATACAGATTTAATACTCTTAATACAAAGGATATTGAAAAAATATTTAAGAATCAATTTGGGAATGCAGGATTGATTGATGGTATGTTGAGAAGATTTATTAGGAAATTGCAGGGGGCAGGAATTAATATAATAGATACAACGTCGGCAGGAGAGTTTATTGTTTATAAAATTAATACTGAAAATCTCTTTGGAGGTGGATGGAATGAGTGAAGTTCTTAAAGATATAATAAATGCACTTCGAAATGGTACAGTTCCAGCGGAAGGAACAGAATATATTGCTGTTGGTATTGATGATGAATTAAAAGAGATTGAAAGTCAGTTGGAATATGTAAGAAAAGATAAAAGTGCATTTAAATTTATTATAGGTGATTATGGTTCAGGTAAAACATTTTTTAGTACAGCAGTAAGAGAAATGGCATTTAGCAAGAATTTTGTTGTATCTTCTGTTGTTATATCATCTGAAGCCCCATTACATAACTTTGAGGAATTATATAGAAAAATAATGGGTGGATTAAGAGTAGCAGATAATAAGAAAATACCTGCTTTTTCTGTAATCCTTGAAGAATGGCTTTTAGACTTGGAGGATAAAGTTTCAGCAATTGAAGGAATATCACCTGAGGATAATGAGGAAGAGTTTAAAAAGGCTATGAATAAAAAGATAAATGAGGAGTTGCTCGTTGTAGGTTCAATAGCATCTTCATTTGCTAATGCCATACGGGCATTTTATGATGCTAAATATAAAGGCGACACTATATTAGCACAGGCTGCAGTAGGGTGGTTAAAAGGTGAGAATATAGGTATAGAAATAAAGAGAAAACTTGGTGTAACTGGTTCTGTAAAAAGGGAAAACTCATTTGAGTTTTTTAGAGCATTGCTTCATATGATAAAAAGCACAGGTTATGAAGGTCTTGTGATAATATTGGATGAAGTTGAAACAGTGCAAAAACTTCCACGAAAAGATATGAGAGACCAGGCATATGAAAATTTAAGGCTTTTCATTGATGAAACAGATAGAAATGGATTTCCAAATTGTTATTTTCTATATACTGGTACTGACGAGTTGATGGAAAGTGAGAAAGGTTTTAAGAGTTATGAACCTATTTATCAAAGAGTAAAAGTGGAAAAAGATGATAAACATAGGAATTTAAGACAACCATTAATTTATCTTGAGAAATTTAATAACGATAAATTAATTCAGGTATCTAAAAAAGTAAAGCAGATACATGGACAAGTTTATAATTGGAGCCCAGACTTAAAAATTACGGAACATTTTATTGAGAAACTTGTCAAGGAAGTGACTTCAGGTTTTGGAGGAGAAATCAGGGTAGGTCCAAGAGGTTATTTAAGGGTTTTTGTTGATATATTAGACAAGGCACAGATGTATGATGACTATATACCTGAAGAGCAGTTTAAATTTAATGATGAATTAATAAATAAAGCAGTTGAAGTAGAAAAGGAAACTGCACACATAGTTAACTTTTAGGTGGTAGGAATATGAGTAACTTTAATCTCTTATGTGAGCCAATTAAAAATGGTATTGTAACAAAATTGGGGTGGAGAAATCTAACGCCGGTGCAAGAGTTGAGTTTCCCTGAAATTATAAGTGGTAAAAATGCCATTATTCTTGCACCCACTGCCGGAGGCAAAACAGAAGCCGCTTTTTTACCTGTATTAAATGTAGTATATACAGAGAATTTAGAACCTATATCCATAATTTATGTATCACCAATAAAAGCACTATTAAATAATCAGGAAGAAAGGCTTAAAAAACTTTCTTCTTTTGTATATTCAGGTGTTTTTAAGTGGCATGGGGATGTAGAAAGTAGCGAAAAGAAAAAGTTCTATAAGAATCCTTCTCAAATTTTAATGATTACCCCCGAGTCCCTTGAAGTAATTTTAATGAGCCAGAAAATTGATAAAAAGAAACTATTTGAAAATATAAGATTTATAGTAATAGATGAAATACATGCATTTGCGGATAGTGAAAGAGGTATACATCTTATGGCTGTAGTTGAAAGAATACAATCATTTTCAAAATTCGATATACAACGAATAGGTCTTTCAGCAACAGTAGGAAATCCGCATGAAATTTTAAAGTGGATGCAGGGAAGCAGTAGTCGGGAAGGAATAGTAATTAGTCCTCCAAGAGAAAAGAAACCTAAAAAAATTGAAATCAAGTATGTGGATGAGACAAAAGATGATTTTCAGAAAGAGATTGCGAAAAGGATTTTTGGGAAAAAAGCACTGTTCTTTTCAAACAGCAGAACAGCAGCAGAAGAATTAAAACTGCTTATTGAAAGAAGTGGTATAGATTGTCACGTGCATCATTCATCTATTAATAAATATTTTAGAGAAATTGCAGAAGAAAAATTTAAGTTAGGCAATAATACTGCTATAATAGCAACAAGCACACTGGAACTTGGTATAGATATTGGAGACCTTGATATAGTTTTGCAATTAGATTCACCAAATTCCGTATCTTCTTTCTTGCAGAGACTTGGTAGAACGGGACGAAGAGAAAACAGTATTGCTCATTTTGTTTTTTTCCCTACCAATAAGGAAAAACTTGTTTTATCTATTGCAATATTGAACTTAGCAATTAGAGGATGGGTAGAAGATGTTTTTCTTGTAAAAAAGGCTTATGATATATTGTTTCAACAAATATTAGCAATTACTTTATCAACTTTAGGAACTGACTTAGAATCCATTTATAAATTATTCAAGAATGTTTATTCATTTTCTGAAATAACTCAAGAAGATTTTATGTCTTTAGTTAAGTATATGCTGGAGAACAAGTATTTGATGTTTGAAAGAGGAAAGATATATATTGATGCTGAAACTGAAAAGAAATTTGGTGGAAGGAATTTTATAACCCTGTACTCTTCTTTTGATACCAATAAAGAGTTTACAGTTAAATATAAGAATCGTCCCATAGGAAGTTTAGAAAGATGGTTTGTAAATGCATTAGGAGATAATTTTCAGTTCGTGCTTGCGGGTAGATGCTGGCAAACAGATAAAATTGACTATGATAGATATATTATACATGTTACTGAAGCCGAATATGCACGCCCCCCTAAATGGATGTCTGAGGGTGGTTTTGTATCATTTGAATTGGCTCAAGAGTATTTAAATGTATTAACGTCCAATGAGGCATTCAATTTTTTAAATAAGACAGAACTTGATTTGTTAAATGAAATTCGTTATGAAGCAAGAAGTTTCGGATTAGAAAAAGATAAAATAATTATTGAAGAAAATAAAGATGATTATATTTTTTATACATATGCCGGGAATAGAGTAAATTATACGTTGGCAACAGCATTATCTTTAATTAATAGTTTTTATGATATCGTAGGAGTAAATTGGAAGGGATTTAAACTTAGATGCAGGGATAAAGAATTTAAAATCAATTTAGATATTATATCGGAAGAAATAAACAAGATTAGGACTAATCCAGATTATTTTGATAAAGAAAAAATAAAAGAATTAATTGAAAGAGTACCTGATATTGCTACATCAAAATTTCAAAGGTATTTACCGCAGGAATTAAGAAGAAAACAGTTGTTTGATTATATTTACGACATTGAGAAAACAAAGGAATTTGTAAAAGAAAATCAAATTAAGATGTTAAAAATATATTATTAAACGGGGAGGGGGCCCTATGAACAGTATTAAGAAACAATTAAAAGAACTTGAAAAGAAACTAAAAAAAGCAGATGGATATGCAAGTTTCAATGAATTATTCAATAAGGATTTCATGAGAAAGTATACTGATTTCAGTAGTATAGAGGAATTCTTTAAATTTGGAGGATTTGAAGTAAACACTCAAGAGGATTATAATAATCTTTCTCAAGAAGAACTTGATAAAGTGGTTCGTGAGAAAACAAAATTTAAGACTTGGGAAGAGATGCTTCACTGCGCTGGAAAAGAAGAAATGGTAAGAAGATTAAGAAAGCAGGGGTTTGATGTAAAATAAGGTATACTATATTAAAGCAGTTGAAGACGGAAAGATATGACAGAATAATGGAGAACTAGGGAGTGTTTGGAATCAAGTAACAGTGTTAACCGATTATTAATAATGCTTTTAAAACCATAATTCAACAACTATGTTTTAAGTGAAGTTTTGAAAAGCAATAGTATAATGAGAGGGGATAAAAATGTCCAAAGTACATCCTACGGTATTTATTAGTTATAGTTGGGATAGTGAGGAACACGAAAACTGGGTAGCATTCCTAGCGGCTAAACTAAGGGAAAATGGCGTTGATGCAACGATTGATAAATTTGAAGCGCAAAGTAAAACTGTCAACTTAAATAGAATGATGATAGAAAAAATAAAAGATAGTGATAATATTATACTTATTCTTACTGAAAACTACGCTAAGAAGGCAGATACTTTTCAAGGTGGAGTGGGATATGAAACAAATTTATTAATACGATATATAAATGATAACCCAGATAAAATAATATTAATAATGAGGCATAAAGGGAATTATAGAAAAGCCATCCCATTTTATTTAGAAGGCTTTTATTTCATTGATTTTTCAGATGATGGACAATTTGATATTAAGTTTAATGAATTACTACATAGAATTTTCCAGGTTGATATAATTGATGTGCCAAAAGTAGGTGTGAAACCTAAATTAGAGCCAAAAAGAATTACTTATGATAGGATAACGAACGAAACTTCTAATATAATACCTAATTTTAAAGAGATAACGGATTTGGATAAAAATAAGTTTATGAAACGCAGTTATTCTGAAATATTATCACACTTATCTGACTTTGCAGAGCAAACTAGACAAAAAAATAGTAATTTTGACTATGAAAAAGATATTATACACAGTCAAAAGACTATTATGAGATTCTATATTAACGGCATGGAAAAATATGCAGTGAAGATTTGGCTCGGAAATTTATTTGGCGGGAGGAGCCTAAACATATATTTATCATACGGGAGATTTAATATTGACAGCGATAATTCATTTAATGATGTAATTGAATGTGAAGTGACTGAAACTAAAGATTTAAAATTAAAAATGACAATGAATTTTATGGCGAGAAATAATGCTAGCGATGCATATGGAATTGCTGTTGAAATATGGAAACAGATTGTTCAATATTTAGGCTACTAAGTCATAATACGTAGGAGGGATTTAAGATGAATGTAGATTATAAAGAAATTAAAGATTACTTTTATAAGAACCGTTATTGGGATAATGCTACCCGTAAATATGCAGAAATGTTTGAAAAAGTTTCACAAATAATTGATGAGAATGATATACTATGTTTTTATCCGAAATACTTATTTGTTGATGAACAAATTTTACAGTTATATTTTATTTTAAAGAACAACAAATTTATTAAGGTTTGGATTAATGAAGAAAAGAGAATAGTTATGCAGTTTCTTAATATGAATAAAATTAAGAATGTTATTTATGAATGTCCTTTAGGTGATTATGGTGACTATAGGTTAACTCTGCTTTTTGAAGAAAAGGCGGAGGAAATTACATTTAACAGTAAAGAGGATACAAATGAGCGTTGGAAATATAAATTTAATGAAGCAATATGTAATATGGCAAAATGCTTTGCTACTATATAATATATTTAACAATAAGAAGAGTTTACCGGGGTAGATAAAGAGGAGTATTCATTTATGGGATAAGCGTGTAAAAGTTAAAGAAAATAGTACATCATAAATATTTTTGGGCTCTTGCGTATTATAGAAGGTTGTGGTAATATTTTCTTATTATTTCATAACAAGAACCTAGAACCTTGACAATTAAATCTTTCATGGTCTTGACATACTGGAGACAATTTATATCCATTGTGTCAGTGACCTATATATGAAATCATCTTTCCTTTAAACAGATTACATATGGAGGGTATTGATTCCATATTAGTTAAAAACATAATAATTTTGAAGGAGAAATTTATATGATAAAAAAAAGGAAAAGATGGCAAGGTGATAGGAATTAATAAAGTACAAACAGATGGTTGTGTAAAACAAAGGGATGGCGTAGGTACTATATTAACACGCGAGCAGATAGAATTTTTCAGATTGTGTAGAGAGTTTAATAATAAGTTTTATAAAAGCAGTATTAAAACTGTTGTAATACCTTATGAAAATGGAGATATAAAATATATAGGGGGAATAAAGGAACTTCATGCCCACGGTAAAGGAAAACTATACTATAGAGGAAATGTTCCTTACAAAGAAGGATATTTTAGGCATGGAATGTACTTAGGGCCTGAAGAAACACAGTGCACACATATTTTTATGGATGACATTATAGAAGATATATGCCATTATATACCTTCAATGGATAGAAGCATATTGAGAGAGGCTTCTGAGAGTATTCGGACAGTTCAAGATGTGGAAGATTATTTGGATAAGAATGATATTTCAAATCAAGTAGAAAAAATAATATACCGTACAATAGTAGTGGAATAGTTATTTTACAGAAAAAAGATACTGACGGAGGCACATCTCCTTTACGGCCAGTTTCACAACTGGAATTAAACGAAAGGGAGATGTGCCTTTTCACTTATTTATAATAAATATGTGGTGGAGGATATGATGTTGTATTTTCAGAAATGGCAGATATGAAATTTAACGGGCGATGCTATCTTTGGAAGAGAACTTTATTTTATTGTTAGGATTTAGAGGGTAGAGTAAAAAAATGCAGTTAAAGGGGATGAAAGAATGCTTACGGTTCAAGAATTCGTACAGAATATTTCAGAGGATTTTAAGAAAGTATTTCCTGAAGTGAGGGTAGAAGATAGGTTTATTCGACTCGGCACTGAAGTAACCCATGTTGAATTGCCAATCAATAGCATGTATAAAGAATACCAGGTTACGGATTATGAAAGTATAAAGAAATTATATATAAAGATTTCTAAAGAAATATTAAATCAATACAAATTTAAAGTAGATTATAATAATGTGTATCCATTGCTTAAAAGCAGGGAGTTTGGGAAAGGGGAAAAGAATTTAGAGTTTTATAGAGAGCAAGCCTTTGCTGATATAGACACATTTTATGTATCAGATGAAGGGGAAATTTTTAGATTTATTCTGAAAAGTGATGATGTAGAGTTTCACAGGGTGAAAAGGGCAGCGTGGGAAAACTTGAATAAGATGGCCAATCCATTGGTAAAGTTGGATAAGACACTTGATATTTTTTGCCTGAAGTATTCTACAGACTATAATTCGACCCTGTTGTTAAGTACTGCACTACAGAATCAGATATGCAAAAAGATAGGGCGGGAATATCTTTTTGCAATTCCTTCTTCAACTACACTTATCATAGCCAAATTTCGTCCTGAATATATTTCGATAATAAAGTCATTAATGGCAATAGACACAGACACGAACAGAATTTCGGATAAAGTGTATCAGTATAAAAATGGGGTATTTGATATTATAGATGAAGGATATTGAAGGGTAAAAGGAATAAGGAACAAGTATAGTTTCAAAGGGATTGCAAGGATGCTTTTCAATTGATTTAGAGATAGTAAATTCATATAATATAAAAAGTAATATATGGGAAAGGAGATATGGCAGTATGAATAAGGTTTTAATTGAATGTGGTGCTCTTATTGATAAATATGAATTAAATAGGGATAGTATCATGGAACAATTGCAGTCTATAAAAGTAGATAAAGGAACAGAGGAGTTTATCACTGCATACAATGATGATTTTCGGTATACTTTGGTTGGTGAAATTAAGGAAAATCAGGTGGTTTTAACTAATATTGAAAAGGCTATTGCTTTTAGAAGGATGGATAACACTGATTTATTCGAATTTGTAAAAAAGGGACAAGGTTTATAGAGAAATTAGGATAAAGGAATAAGGCTTTGAGGGATATAGTTATATATCCTGCAAAGCCTTGATTATTTAGCAGCATTTTGGCACTTCAGTTTTTACTTTTTCTATAAAAGTTATTATTGTAGAGATGTTGTTAAGTAACAGTTTGTATTCATGGAGTTCTATTTTTTGCTGAATTTGACTTAGATACTGTTCAACTGCTTCGATGTAAGGAAAGGATAATGAATAATAGGTAGCAGGGTTAAGGAAACAAGTGACTAATGCAGTGATTGCTTCACTTAACTTCCTTGCATCCTTATTCCCTAATTCCTTCCCCACAACCTGCTTCAGGTAATTCAGTTCCAGCCTAAAAACTTCTAAGTTTATCATTATAACCACTCCTCGCAAGAGATTTTCGGGTATTATATAGGTGAGTTCATAGAAAATCAAAAAATCAGTGCAAAAATTTTATTTAACGAATTAAGTATAACTTTATGCAAAAGTAATAAAATATTACATAAATGCATAAAATATTGACGCAAAACTAATATTGATGTAATATAATATTACAAATAGGAGGGATTAAAGATGTCAAAGGATATTCCCATTGGATTAAAAATAAAGGCTATTAGAGAGGCAAGGGGATTAAGCCAGATTGAGGTAGCAGAAAGACTTGCTGAAAAGGGTATTAACATGAGCAGGGAAACATTGAGCAAAATAGAAAACGGCAACAGGACTGTATCGGCTGTGGAGTTAAATGCCATATGCAAAGTTCTGAATATAGATATAAACATTCTTTTTGAAGATGAAGAAGACGATGACTTAGTTACGCTATTCAGAAAGAAAAATTTTTCGGAAAAAACGATTGAAGAAGTTGAGAAACTCCAGGATATGATAAAGATGTTTGTTTACCAAAAGAAAATATACAATGGAGAGTTTAAACTACAAAAGAGAAAGCCACTGTGGGAGGAGTGTTAAAATTGCAAAAGAATAATTTGAATCTCCCAGAGGAATCCTTCAGACTGCAAATCAAAGATTTAGCAGAAGAAGTAAGAATAAAATTTGCAAGGAAAGGGCTTTCTGATATATTTGATATTTTATCAGAGGCTGCATTTTTAATAAGAAAACCATTGGATACAGATGAATTATCAGGGTTTACTACCTATTTTGAGAGACAGTTTATTGTCTATTTAAACAGCAATTTTACTTTGGGGCATGAGCGCTATACTGGTGCCCATGAACTATACCATCTTATTTATAATGCCGACATCCTGAAAAAAGAAAAAATCCTTTTGAATGATGAAAAGC
Source organism: Lutispora thermophila DSM 19022 (assembly GCF_900142105.1). GTDB lineage: Bacteria > Bacillota > Clostridia > Lutisporales > Lutisporaceae > Lutispora > Lutispora thermophila. The sequence continues at coordinate 28,874 of NZ_FQZS01000021.1, read as the reverse complement.
ATAAAGAGGAAGATGCGAAAGCGGATGTATTTGCTTCCGAATTTTTAATGCCTGAGGACTATGTAAAAGAAGTATTTTATAAAATTGTTAATGTAGATAAAAACAGTATTTTGCCAAGGCATATCATTAGAATGCACAATTATTTTAAAGTAAGTTATAAGGCTATGTTAAAAAGGCTTATCCAACTTAATTTATGTTCTATTGACAAGTATGAGGAACTGGTAGACATCTGTTCACTGGAAAATACGGAACAACTCCAATCTTTAACCAGACGGGAAGGCTACAGTATAGACTTGATAACTCCATCAAAAGAAACATATGTACCAAAAGAATATATCGAGTTAGTAAAAACCAACTACGAAAGAGGGAATATCTCATACAAGAACATGAAAACCAGCCTTGAATTTATCGGACTGGCTCCTGAACAATTCGGATATGAGTATCCCTTGGAAGAGGACTATTAACATGAGATATATCGGAGCCATATCTGATGCCGATATCCTGATTAATTTAGCCAGGGTTAACAGGTTGGACATTTTAGAACTATTATTTAAAGAAATCATCATTCCTCAATTTGTATATGATATTGAAATAAAGAAAAATGCAGGAAGATATTATGGTGTGATTAACGAAGCAATTCATAAGGACGGGAGTATATTTAAGATTGTAGATAGGAAGAAAGACATATCTATAAACATACTTGCTAGAGACATCATCGAAGATAAGAAAAAGGTAATCGGTCCAGGAGAAAGTGAATGCGCAGGATATGCCCAGGCGTTGAGAATTCCAATAATAATATCAGATAATCATACTGAATTTAAGTGGCTGGATGAATTTATTACCCTGACACACAATAATATTTTGGCTTTATGTGTGTATTTTGGTGAGATTACAAAAAACGAAGCAGATAATATTTTTGATGAAATTAATAGCAAATTGACTCATCCAACTAAGGACTCATTTGAAGAGCAGTATAGAAAGGCTTTTATAAGATTTGAGAGAAATGGCTGGAAAGGATATTTAGGCATATGAAGACAGGAATATGGGTTAAAGGGATAAGGTTAGATGGAAGTAGTAATTGTTAGAATGTAATTGTGTTCTTCTTTAATATGCGCTACAATAGCGTTAGTGACACAGGCGGAGAGCATATTCTCTTTATACAGCCAAGTAGTTTATACTGGCAGTAATTAAGGAGGATGTGCTTTTTTTATTTTTTGCAAGAAAAATTTTGAAAGATAAAGTTTAAGGCAGGAGGTGAAAAATGTGAGAGTAAATTTTAAACAAGAGAGTTTTATTGAAGGATATTTTAATAGAATCTTTAAAGGTTTATCCTTTGAAAGGATTGGATTAAAGTTAGCAAGGGTTAAGGAAATAGTGGAAGTGGAACGAATAGAGAATTATAAACTGCCATTACTGATGTTTCTGCTTGAAGATGATTCGCTACTTCATGTTGAAATTATCAATGATGAAATAAAGCCTGACTTACAAAGTATGCTGGTTTATGACATGAGCATAATTTTAAGATGTGGATTACAGGTAAGGACAGTAATTCTGAACTTTGGGAGCAGACAACAAGGTGGTGAGATAGAGAGAAATTTTGGTTCAGTGCATTATAATACTCAAGTAGTAGATTTATATGGACTTGATGGAGAAAGAGTATATGAGGAAATTAACCGAAAAATTAGTTCAGGCTGTCTACTAAATGAAAGAGAAAAATTAAATCTGGTATTTCTTCCATTTATGAAGAAATCCGTACCTTTTGATAAAGTACTACCGAAGGTTATGTCTCTTATAGAGAAGATAAAAGACAATGAAGAACGGACGGCGTACTTAACAGTACTGCCAGAAATTATATCGAGGACTACAAAACAAGGGGTTGATGTCTTAAGGGAATGGCTGATGGGCAGTGAGGTAGGAGAACGGATTAAGGATGAAGGAGTCAAGGAGGGAATGCGAGAATCAATTATGATAATACTCTTAGAGAAATTTAATCTCCTACCTGATAACGTCTACAATGCTATTGCTGAACAAAATAATGAGAATATTTTAATGAAATGGCTTCAAAATGTAACCATCATTTGCAGTATAGATGAACTAAAGAAAATGGTAATTAACTTAGAATAAAGAAAATCCTATTAGATTACCATTGCTCCTATAAGCCCTATTACTCCTATTCCCTTTTAACACCTTATACCCTGAATCTTATTAATATTATGTATATTAGTTAAGATTGGGAAAGGCTTAAGGTATAAGGACTATATGTGTTTTTCATGCGACAAAAATTTTAGCAGACTTTATTACAAATGCATGAAATTTTATAAATTTGGACCTGACAAATTTTAACGGGCGCGCTACAATAATTTTAAAAGAAGGGAGTTGATTATAAATGAAAAAGAGCATGAATATAATTTTTAACCTGGTTATACCTACAGCAGTTGCATATATAGTTTTTTTCTTGCTTTATTATTTTTATAAGAAAATGTTTTATGAATACAGGTTACTGGCCATTATACCGTTCTTAATAGTTACAATGTATTTAATGATAGATAACATAAGAGAGTGGAGGATGATAAAGCAGCAGGGGTAGAGAATTCATACCCCTGACTTGTTAAGAGAGGAAGTAATACATGGTATACATTATAATAACTGGATTAATAGGTATGACTATTGTAAGTATATATGCTATTAGGTCTATGCTAAAAGGAAGATAGTTTTAAGATAAATAACTTAGAGGAAAATAAAATGTAGATAGGATAGGTTCAAAAAACTTATCCTTTTTATTTTTATGTATAAATCTCAACAAAATTTAATCTAACAATTAAAAAGTAAATAAAAATTTGAAATTGACACTGTTTTGTTTCATAATATGTCAGCCTTTTGAAAAGGCTTAGATTTGCCCTCAAAAAAGATTGAAAAAATTATGTGTTATACTAAAAATGTCCAGGACAAACAAGCCTTTGCAAAGGTTAAAGAACTTAATTATTAAGGCAAAGGAGAGATTTGTATGAAACAAAACAGTATTATAAATCAAGAAAAAGCACCTGTTATCTATATTGATGAGGTGCTAAGCAGAGTTGGCAGCAGCATTATTGAGCAGGATAACCGATATATTAAAATAAAAGCAAACGGAGATAAAGTAACACTGACTAATTTTATTATAATCCCAATTGAAATGGTACAAATGGACAATGAAGCACAGTTTAAAGTGGAATTTCATACCACTAGCAACAAGTTGATAACAAAGATTTTATATACCAGTGATTTTTCTTCTACTAGTAAGTTTAAGAGTGCCCTTAACCGCAACAGCATAGACCTTATATACCAGGGAAATGACCACGACCTTGAGATTATTAAGGATATCGTCTCCAGGAAACCTTATGCTGTTAAGACAGGTGTAAGTTATATAGGTATTGTGAAAAAAGAGTCACAGTACATTTTTGTATCAGACACAAAAGCCATTGATAAAAATGACAATATTGTTGATGATATTGTAATCATGGAAAACTCAAAGTGTATCGGCACTGGACTTGCTGAAGTACAGCCTATAGATAATATTGGATTAGCGCAATTATCAAAACTTCTTTTTAATTTTAATATTCTTCCTATTACAGCGACTATTATCGGTTTTTGTGCAAGTTGTTTTTTGAAAGAAAAATTATGGCAAAGCGGGAGAATAAAGCATAACTACTTAATTATTACGGGCGAATCAGGTTCGGGGAAAAGTGAAACAGTTGAAAATGTTATTATGCCTATGTTTGCTGCAACAAATTGCACTATAAGCAGCGGGCAGATAACAAGATTTGTAAATGCAAAAATGTCAGCAAGCAGCAATCTTATCCCAATGATAATAACTGAATATAAGCCTACCAAATTAAATAAAAACAGGATGGATGAAATTTCTGACCTATTGAGAAATGCTTATGACAGAACTCCTGCCTATAGAGGCAGACCTGATTTGGTACTTAATGAATATCAACCTCTTGCACCCATAATTATAGTAGGGGAAATGGGCTTCGATGAAACTGCTATAAAGGAACGCAGTCTGGAAGTCTTGTACTCTAAAGCGAATATTAGGGATGAGGTTATTCAAGGACGATTTAAAATGCTAAAACGGCGTTCAAGAGAACTAAGAATGCTTGGAAGAAGTCTATTAAACCAAGCATTAAAAATAGAGCCTAATGATTTGATAAGAAGGCATAGAGCAATCGAAGACAAGATAAATTTAAGTTTACCATCAAGGGTTAAGAATTCTATTGCAAATTGCATGCAGGGATTGCTTCTTCTCAAAGATGTATACGATTCACTAAACATGAATTTTGAGAAAAGTGTAGGATATAGTATGAAAGAACTATTTGATGCCGTTATAAGTGGCGTGAATGATTATCTACTGGATGGACAAAATGAGGCTAAAGGAAGCATAGAGAGAGTTCTAGAGGTTATCTGCCGTATGGAAGAAGCAGGGGTACTCGTAAAGGGTAGTGATTATCAGGTTATAAATCAGGGTACTGAGTTGGCGCTGAATATTAGTCCTTTATATGATAAAATTACAAAGTATGTAAGAGAACATAATGTATTAGATGTGGAAGTTTTATCTCTTCCGCAGTTCAGAAAGCAATTACGAACCAAAGAGTATTTCTCTGATTATAAGACAGTACGTTTCAATACACCTAAGGGTGTTGATAAACCAGTAAAAGCCTATACACTTGATATTGCTAAGTTAAAAGAGATTCTTGATATTTCTGCGCTGGTAGAATAAGTGTAAGAGCCTCCCCTAAACAGTGGAGGTTCTTTTCTATGCTTTGATACTAAAAGCATAGAAAGAATTATATATTTATTATACTCTAAACTTAGTACTCCAAATCTGTGAAAAAGTAGACTCACACATACTGATGTAACCATTTTGCTGAGATTGTAACTATTAAGTAACTTAAAAGTAACTATCTTAAACCTAGTAATATCAACAATGTAACTATTGTAACTATTATTTTTATATATAATAAAATATAAAAGTTTGTCTGGATATTCAGTAAAAGTATAAATAATAAATATATAAATATTTCTTATATGATAGTGTATAAATTAAAGTTACTTTGGTTACATCCTTGGTATCACTATGTTTGGCATAGTTATAAGGGGTTAAAATTTTGGTTACATGGTAAATGTTTAGAGGTTACATCGTTTAGTTCTAATAGATAGGACTGAAGGGTGTACAATTAAAATATAGGATTACTGTTTCTAAAGTATATAATACTAAAAATATTTAAAAGAGTGGCAGATTCAAGACAACCACTCTTCTATAAAAGGTTGTGAGTAGCAAGTTATTAGTAAGTGACTAATCAATATCATTCGTTATTTTGGTTACGGCATCCTGTTTGCGTTTTTCAGTACTTGGTATGTACTGAATTGTAGTTTGTACGGAACTATGCCCTGCTAGTTCCATAGCCGTACTGATATCTGAGACTTCTAAAACTTTTGTTAAGAAATATCTTCTTGCCACGTGAGGGCTAATTTCAGGAAAGCCTGCTTTCTTTCCATGCTTTTTAAGAATTTTATTAATGCTGCTGCGGCAGGCCTTGGAAGAACGTTCTGTGGTAATCAGGTATGGAGAGTAGATGCCTTTGGCTTTACGATATTCGATGTAATCGCTTATAACCTGCCTGCATGTGGCGTTAAGTGGTATCTCCCTATATTTCATACCCTTACCTGATTGGACCTTTAGTGTACCACTGCGAGGGTTAATCACAATGTCATCAACTTTAATGTTTATTAGTTCCGATACGCGGACTCCTGTTAAAAATAACAAAAAGAAAATGACTTTTTCTACTTCTCTGCCATAGTGCTCAAATTGCCTGCGCAGCCGTTTAAACATCAAGTCGTCAATTGTAACCCGTTTAGGAGGTGACTGCATTCTTATCTTTCTTATTTTTTCTACAGGATTTGTAGATACAATGTTTTCATTGGTGAGATATTTATAGAATTCATTTAGCGTAGAAATGCGGTTATTAACTGTATTGACAGACAGGTTTTTAACGTTTAACAGATAGTTTCTATATTCTCTTACATCCAAAGGGCTTATTTTCCGTGGGTCAAAGTTTTCAGCAAAAGTTTCCGTAATATATTCTGCAAAAAGGCGAACATTGATACAGTATGTCTCACAGGTTCCTGCACTTTTGTCATTTTCTAATAGGTGTTTTCTAAAGGATTGAAGCAACTCTTCTATATTAGTGATATCAAAAATATCCTTCATATGTTCATTAAACTCCTTTCTGTGATTTACAAAAAATTATAGAAAAATAAGGTCTATGGGTTCAAGTTAAGGTTGAAAAATGAGATATATTTTTTTGTAGCCAATTTTTTTAGTGTTAATTAGATTTTTAAAACCTATAATGGTGTCGTGAGAGATTGGATTAATGAATATTGGCTACTAAAGAGTAGTTTTGTCGACAGGTTTTGTTGAAATATATGGAAATATATAATATACTTTATTTGGAAAGGAAATTATAACAAGTTGATTTTTAAGGGGTAAAGGGGGATAAGTATGTACATAAGCAAATTACATATTAAAAATTACAAGTCTTTCTTAGATTCAGGAGATATTGATTTAAAAGAAGATATTTTTGCTTTTATAGGTCAAAATAATACAGGAAAATCAGCAATTTTAGATTCAATACAAGCATTTTTCCCAACCAGTAAAAAAGGAATTTCAGGTGAAGATTTTCATAAAGGTACTAAGGAAGATATAGTAATAGAATTATGGTTTAAAAATGTTGATGAATCCTATTTAGAGGCGAATATTTATAAGGATAAAATAGACAAACAAAATGAGAAGATAAATGAGGCGTATGATTTATACATTAAAGAAAATACAGATGCTAACTTAAAAAAGTATGAGAAACAGAAAGAGAAATTAATAGAAATTAAAACAAAAGAGTTAAATGAAGCGGTAGAGAAATATGGAATAGATAACGAAGAACTCTATATAAAAATGGTCGCTAAAAAAGGCAGTAGTATCAGTAAAAAATATTACAATAAAAATGATGAAGAATTAAAAGAAGCAGATTTAAAGAAAATACTTCCTCAAATCAAAGTAATACCTGCTTTGCGTGACCCTAAAAATGAAAGTACAGCAGGAAATAATTCATATTTAAAAGATTTAATACAGATGTTAGATGATGAATCTAAAACAGATATTATTTTAAATGATAAGCCTCTTACATATAGTGAATTAAATCATGTATTATCTGAAGAAACTAAAAAAAGATGCAATGCTTTAGCAGAAACTATTACTTCTTATTATAATGATGCAATTGGTAGCAAAGATTTTAAAATAGTTATAGATGCTTCTGTTAATATATCTAAAGGGACTCAATATACTACTACTATTATAGATACAACTACTGGAATAATGAATGATATACTTAATTGTGGGACAGGTTATCAGAGTATGGTAATACTATCAATACTTGAGACATATGTACAAATTTCACAGTCAAATACACAGTATATTTTACTCATTGAAGAACCAGAAGTTTACCTACATCCTAAACTTCAAAGAAGAATGATAGATACTTTATTAAAGATTTCAGAAAAGAACCAAGTTATTTTTACATCACACTCACCAATAACGGTAAGTAAATTAGCAAGTAATAACGTAAAAATCGTAGAAAAAAATAACGGAGAGGCTAAAGTACTGCCAATAAGCCCGAAAAGAGTAATAGATGAATTAGGTATAAAGCCTGACGATATTTTATATAGCAAGGGAATTATCTTTGTAGAGGGTAAAGATGATATAGAAGTTATAAGTGAATTAATTAGAAAAATAGACGAAAGCATAATTGATAAAATAAATATTATACAAGCACACTCGTGTGAAAATTTAAAGTTTTATGCTAATGCTGAACTGCTAATAAACACTAACTTTAGTGTTCCTGTGCTAATTTTAAGGGATGCAGATATAAAGAAACCTGAGGTATTAAAGGATAATCTATATGAGGAAGTTGCCTTTACGTTATTAAATGAACCTCAATATGCAAACCTTGAAGAAAAAGAATTAGAATATAAAAAAGAAAAGTTAAAAGAAAGTATTTATGTTTTAAATGAACATTCAATTGAATATTACTTTGTTGAAAATAAATTTTTATCAGAATTTGCATCTGATAATATAGAACTTGAGTATGCAATAAAGTGTTACGAATGTCAGTATAGGAAGCAGTTGGAAGAAGCGATGAATGGTAAAAATCAAAAGAATAATTTCGAAAGTTGTTTCCAACCTAAAAGATTTTTAGAAGGATTCCCTGATGCGAAAGAGAGGGATAGGGAAAAAAAGGAAGAATCATTGAAGACTAGATGGTTGAAATTATCAGAATCATGTGAGTGCACTAACCATTACAAGATTGATAATTACCTTAAAGTTAGAGATGAAATTATTGCAAATATTAAGAAGTTTTATATAGAAGGAAACAATCTTTTTCAGTACATAATTAGGAATAACGATTTGGCAGTATTAAAGGAAGGAAAACTTAAAGAGATTATTGAACTGCTTGAAGGATTTATCGAAAAAATAAGGTAAATTGTTAGGAGATTTACTATGGAAATTATTTCATTTGATGAAATATGGAATAGAATTGTTTCTAATGAAGGACAAATCTTTAAAACAAAGACGGGAAAAGAGTTTATATATAGTGTGATAAATAATGGTATAGTAACGAATAGAACCAATTATATATTATCTAAAAATGACATCAAAAAGGTTTTTAATATAATGCCTGTTGAAGGTCCTGGCAGAATTAATGACTTAGTAAGAGGACCTGCTTATATATGGGCAATACTTAATGACAATAGGATAGTAAAAAAATAAAAACTTGAAAAAGAGTGGGGCTCTCCTTATATTATTTTAAATTTTTTAAATTAAGTTTTATATTATAAGGAGGGCTTTTAATATGTTATCAAAATCTGAAGAAATTTATAAGAAATTTAGTGAGAATGATATCGAGATTAAGATTCCAAAGAAACTGTTACTGATTTTATCGCAACAAGTGTTTGTTGCATAATAAAAATGGACAAAGTCGCAAACAAAAATTCCCCACTTTTGCAACAGTAAATTCCCCATAATTGCAAAAGGCCATTGAAGGCACCACACCAAAATAATATCCTTGTACATGAGCGAAAAACGTGTACAAGGAGGATTGGAGGATGCTATCAATGACCCAAATTAAGAATATCAGAAAAATGTATTTTGAGGAAGGAAAAAATATAAGCCAAATAGCAAGAGAAACCGGCCATGACCGTAAAACAATTAGAGAGTATATCTATAAAGATAACTGGAATAAAGGCCTGCCAAAAGTAACTAAAGGACTCGCTTTTACAAAACTGGAACCATTTAAAGCCGATATTGATGCCTGGCTTAATGAGGATAAAAAAGCCAGACGTAAACAAAGGCACACAGCAAAACGAGTATACGACCGGTTAGTAGAGAAATACAAAAATGATTTTAACTGTTCATATAGAACTGTAGCAGCGTATGTGGCTATAAAGAAAAAAGAAATCTTTAGTGAAAGAAAAGGCTTTTTGCCTTTAGAACATATACCTGGAGAAGCACAGGTGGATTTCGGGGATGCTGATTTTTATGAAAACGGCAAATTATATAATGGTAAATATCTAAACCTGTCATTTCCCTATAGTAATAAGGGGTACACTCAGCTATTTAAAGGTGAAAACCAGGAATGCTTATTCGAAGGTTTAAAAACGATATTTGAGCACATAGGTGGTGTACCCACAAGGATATGGTTTGATAATACAAGCACCATAGTTACCAAGGTAATAAAAGGTGGTGGCCGAACTTTAACGGATGATTTTTTGCGATTTATGGAGCATTATGGATTTGAAGCAGTTTTTTGTAATGTAGATGCCGGCCATGAAAAAGGCAATGTAGAAAACAAGGTAGGCTATCATAGACGAAACATGCTGGTGCCTGTACCACGGTTTGAGCGTTTAAGTGAATTCAACAAAGAACTTCTGGTTCGTTGTGAAGAAGATGCTAAAAGGGAGCATTACCGTAAAGAAAAAAACATAGAAGAACTTTTCAGAGATGATGTGGCAGCTCTTTTGGAACTGTCCAAAACAGGCTTTGACACGAGTAAATACATAACAGTAAAAACAAATGGATATGGCAAATTTTTTCTTAACAATGGATTGCATGAATACTCTGTATCTCCTAAATATGCGAACGAACACGTATTGGTTAAGTTGACTGCTTTTCATGTAATAATACTTGATGAAAACTATCGTGAGATATTACGTCACAAAAGGCTGTACGGTAACCATAAACAGCAAAGCATGCAGTGGTTGCCCTATCTTAACCAGCTGGCACGGCGTCCAGGTGCATTAAAATATACGGGAATATATCAGATGCTTCCACAGCCTTTAAAAGAATATATGGAAAGTGTAAGCAAACAAGAAAAGGGGAAGGTATTGAAAGCCATTGCTGATTTAACACAGAAAAGCGGCTTTGAAAAGGCAGTTGAGACTGTAAGTACCGCTCTGTCCTATGGCACTACTGATTTAGACAGCCTAATAAACTTACACAGTTGGCTCCACGAAAAAGTACTACAGGTTGAGCCTGTACAGTTACCGGAATATATACCGAAGTTAAAAAGATATGAGCCCAATCTTTTTACCTATGATAAAAGCCTTAGAAAGGCAGGTGCAGAAAGATGCTGACATCAGAAATTGCTACATGCTGCAAAGAACTTCGTTTAAGCCGAAATATTGTAGAAATGTCGAGTAAAATACAAGCAGACAGTCATCAGGAATATTTGCTTAAACTTCTCCAATCGGAGATTACACACCGTGAGAAAACGAGGAATTCTAAGTTACTGAAAAAGGCAGGTTTTTATACTATCAAGACATTTGATAGTTTCAGATTTGATGAGGTAACACTCCCTAGTGATATTACTCCGGAATACCTAAAAGAGTGTGAATTTATCAAAAACAAGACTAATATAGTCATGTATGGCAACGTAGGAACCGGTAAAACGCATCTTTCCATAGCCTTAGGTGTAGAAGCCTGCAGGAATGGTTATGAGGTAAGATTTTTCAGGACATCAGCGCTTGTAAACAAGCTTACAGAAGAAAAGAGAGCCGGAACATTATCTGGTTTTCTAAAAAAAATTAATAAATCTGACTTGTTGATTTGTGATGAGTGGGGATATGTTCCATTGGATCGGATAGGAGCACAGCTCCTATTCGAAGTAATATCCGAGCGTTACGAGAATAAGCCGGTGATTATCAATACCAACATAGAGTTTTCAAGATGGGTAAATGTATTTTATGATGAGCAGATGACAGGCGCAATTATCGACCGGATACTACATCACTGCCACATACTGCTATTTTTCGGCCAAAGCAATAGAATGCGGGAAGCCAGGTTGTACACGTAAATTCAGATATGTGAAACAACTAGGTTTACATAAAATTTCCCCACCGGTGCCTGGGGAAAAAAATTTGCAAAAGTGAGGAATTTTATCTTGCAAAAAACAACAAGTAAGCAGGCACTATGATATATTAAATGATGAAAAGGGAATTATAAATAATTTTGCAGTACGTGAAAATATAAATAATACAGAGATGATAATGACAAAATTATTTATTTTATCGGCTGAACCATATGGTATGAAGGAAGTTATATTATCAGTAAGTTTATCGGAGTTTCTAGTGCTTAGGGACATAGTATTTTGCAACTATACTTTAATACATTTGAAAACTAAGATAAATTTTCGTTTTCTAAAGGTATACAAAGAGTTCTTTGAACAGATGGAGGATATTTACGGCAAGTTAGATAGTGAAGAATTAGATGCATACTGGAATTTCATAAAAAATTGTTAAATTAATAAATAATGATATACCTCCAATTAAAATATAAAAGGCTTTGTTAGGAATGGAATCCTACCAATGCCTTTTTACGTTACTTTAATTTATTCTTTTTGAATATAGCCTCTGTTTTGGTGATAAAGGATAAAATCACAATATATGAAATTCCTGATAATGAGCCGATAATAAAACGAATGGCTATATTTTTTACGACTATAGAAAAAGGTATTAAAAATATGTTTCCAAAGATGAGCAATTTCACAGTTTTAAAAACACTAGGCCTCATTTTGAATACCTCCTTATATTAAGATAATACAGAATTTATCCAAATAGCATATATTATTTCAAGTGAGATTTTTACGTTTAAAATAAAGTTGTTTTATGTTAAAATAAAATACACAGCATAAATGGACTAAGTGCCATTGACACAGACATCTAATAAAAGGTGTCCTGGAGTCAGTGGCATTTTTTATTTCTAAACTCTAACTTACGGAGGTGTTTGCATGGCTAAAAGAAATACGAGTTGGGATACAAATAAATTAAGCAGATGGATAAAAGAAGGAAGGGGGCAGGGAGAAGGGAAGGAATATAAGCCATGGCTTACTATACAAGATTATCCTTCGATGGGAAGAGCAACAAGGATATTTGGGTGGACTACACAGCGAATACACCACTTCTTCTCTGACTCTCAATTGAAATACTTTTATCTATTAGACTGGGAAGAGAAGGTAGTAGATATTAGGGAACATTATCCGCTTTTAGACCTGGAAACAGTACTGGAAGATACGGCAGATTTAAAACTGGATAAGTTTATAGATAAGAAAACAAAAGAACCCTACATATTAACTACAACATTTTTAATTACGCTGTTAAATCCTGATGGACAAAAGAATTTCGCTGCAAGAAGCATAAAATATGCATCGGAATTATCAAAAAAGACTACAATTGAAAAACTGGAGATTGAAAGAAGATACTGGACTGCTAAAGGAATTAACTGGGGTATTGTGACAAATAAGGACATCAACGATGTTAGGGCAAAAAATATAGAGTGGATTCATTCGGCGATGACTTCCGATGACTGCAACGGGCTTTCTAAAGATGATTTTGATGAATTACTAGACGCACTTTTATATAGGCTTATAGATAATCAGCAGAATATCAGGAAAATTATATCAGAATTTGAAAAGGACTATTCTTTGGATGCGGGGGCAGGGTTACTGCTGTTTAAGCATTTAATTGCGGGAAAAAGGATAGCCCTCGATATGGATAAGCCTATCAATCTCAATGAGAGTGATTCTTCACTTCGCCTGCCTGAAATAAGCGGTAAAGGAGGGCATGAGGTTGCTAAAGTATACAGTTAATTCGCTAATCGAATGGAAGGATGAAAGTGAAAGTACCAGCATAGAAAGAGTACTTTGGATGGATGAAGAATTAGTGTATGTTATTGATGTTAATAAAAACAGCGCCCCATATCTGCGCAGTACTGCAGACATAGATAGTGCACTGATAGATGGAAGGGCAGTCATTAAAAAAGATGACACGCTTGCAGTTATATTAAAAGAAGAAGATATTCCAGAAAAACATAAAAAGATGAGGGACAATGCTTGGAAAGTGATTAAGGATATGGTGGCTTGCGAACCAGAAATTTTTGAGTCTCATTTCAGAAGGAAGGCAGTTCGTGAGGCTTCTAAAGCATATAACATTAGTGAATTGTGGGTGTTTGAGTATCTTAAGCGGTACTGGAAAAGAGGGAAAACACCTAATGCCTTAATACCAGACTATAGGAACTGCGGGGGAAAAGGTAAAGAGAGGAAGGCTGGAAATGCAAAAAGGGGCAGGCCAAGGAAGTATCAGGACATAAATGGAGAAGGGGTAAATGTAACCGAGGACATTAAAAGAATTTTCCGCATTGCTGTTAATAAATATTATTACACTGCAGCAAAAAACTCTCTTACGCTGACATATGAACTGATGAGAAAAGAATATTTTTCAGATGGCTTTAAAGAAGAAAACGGTGTAAAGATACCTGTCATAAAACCTCAATCAGAGATTCCGAGTTTTGGTCAGTTCAGATATTGGTTTGAGAAGGAGCGCAGTATTAAAAAAGAGATAACCAGCCGCTATAGCAACAAGAAATTTCTAAAGCAGTACAGAGCCATAACGGGCAGTGCTTTAAGCGGAGTAATACAGCCTGGAACTTTTGAAATAGACTGCCAGGTAGGTGATGTCTACTTAGTATCAAGGTTTAATAGAAACTGGGTCATAGGCAGACCTGCCATTTATGCAGTAATTGACAAGTTTAGCCGTATGATATGCGGAATCTATATAGGACTGGAGAGCGGTTCCTATACTGGTGCCATGATGGCGCTTTTAAATGCAACTATGAATAAAGTAGAATATTGCAGACAGTACGGTATTGAAATAGAGGAGAAGGATTGGCCAGTCCACTACTTACCAGAGGCTATTATTGCTGATAGAGGAGAACTGGAAGGAGGAAACATTGAAAACCTTATAAACATGCTGAATATAAAAGTGCAGAATACACCTCCATACCGTGCAGACTTGAAATCAGCGGTAGAACGGTTCTTTGGCCTTACCAATGAGAGAGTAAAACCATTTTTACCTGGTGCTGTAGATTTAGACGGCAGGGAAAGAGGGGACAAGGACTACCGATTGAAAGCAAAACTTGATTTATACCAGTTTACACAGATTATGATAAAGTGCATTTTATACCACAATAACTATTATCACTTAGATTACTATAAGCGGGACGAAATGATGGTGGAGGATGATGTCCCCTGCATTCCCATTGAACTTTGGAACTGGGGAATTGCAAACAGGGGAGGAACCCTGCGGAGTATATCGGAGGACATTGTTAAATTGGCCCTTATGCCTTCTGATACAGCGGTAGTTACTGAAAAAGGAATAAAATATAAAGATATGTATTATGCATCTTCGAACATGCTAAAAAATGATGTATTTGCAAATGCACGGACAAATGGAAGATGGAGAGTAAAGATAAGTTATGACACACGCAATATGAACTGTATTTATGTCTGTGGAGATAATCCAAATGAATATGAGAAATGTTTTTTAACAGAGAGCAGTACCAGATATAAAGATAAAGCAATTGAGGAAATAGAGTATTTGTTAGCGGTAGAAAGAATGCAGAAAGAGAAGAATAAGGATTCGGTGGCACAAGCAAAAACAAAACTGATTGCAGAAATAGAAGATATCGTAAAACAGGCTGACGAAGATTATAAAAGAGAGACAAGTACTGCAGAGAGCGACAGGCAGAGGGTAAAAAACATAAGGGGAAACAGGAAGATTGAAAAAACAGCAAGAAGGGCGGAAGAAGCATTTAAACTAGGAAATAACGAAGGAGATTATGACAGCAGTGTATTTAATGAAGAAGACTTTGAAGAAGGGATTAATACCCTGCAGTTGCTTTTTAAAAGGCAGAAGGAGGTGCTGAAGGGTGAAGAAGATAATAATTCCTAATGGCAGCATGGCAGAAGAGGCACAATATAAGGAACAGGTGATACCAGATTATCAGGATAATCCTTTCATAGAAGCACTTCCAAATCTTCTTTCTCCTCATAAAGTGGTAGAAAAACTGGCTTTTTATCCTCAATACCACCAAAATGAAAGGAAGTTGGACAGCCACTACAGAATTTATATGGTAGACAGGCTCTTTCAAGTCTTTCAGCCCTTACCAATGAATATAGAACTGGAAAGAAAGATATCACGTACCCTGCGTCAGGGGTATGTTTTCCGAAATCCGTTTGAAAGTAAACTGGCTCAGGGCTTTTGCAGAGACTACTATGGAACGAATCCTGTAAATCCAAAGGATGATGACGGATTTTATCCATCATCCTTTGGATTTACTCTTATAGGCATATCAGGATTAGGGAAGACATCTTCATTAAAGCGTATACTAAATATGTATCCACAAGTTATTGTTCATTCGGAGTATAGAGGCATCCCTTTTTCAGCGTATCAGGTAGTATGGGTAAAATTAGAGTGTCCTCATGACGGGTCTATCAAGGGATTGCTGTATGAATTTTTTTCAGAAATAGACAGGCTGTTGGGAACCAACTATTATCAAAAGATGATGAAAACAAGGGCAACAGCAGATGCAATGATGACAGTAATGAATCAGGTAGTAAGAAATTGCTCTTTAGGCTTATTAGTGATAGATGAAATCCAGCATTTAAGCATGGCTAAATCGGGAGGAAGCGAAAAAATGCTGAATTTCTTTGTGAACCTTGTAAATAATGTAGGGGTGCCAGTTATTTTAGTGGGAACCCCAAAGGCAGTTAAGGTACTTCAGGGGGATTTCAGACAGGCACGAAGAGGGTCAGGTCTTGGCGGCGATATGGTATGCGACAGGATTCAAAAAGATGAGGTGTGGGATTTATTAGTAAGTTCAATATGGCACTACCAGTGGACGAGGAAAGAAACTCCCTTTACTCCTGAAATAAGCAGTATTTTATATGAAGAAACACAGGGGATACCTGATTTATTAAAAAAAGTCTATGCCATTACTCAAGCCTACGCCATTTCATCAGGAAAGGAAGAGATAACTCCATATATTATTAGAAAGGTGGCCAAGGAAAACTTAAAATTAGTACAGCCAATGCTGACTGCTTTAAAGACTGGCAACATCAGAGAAATTGCTAAATATGAGGATATCTGCATGACAGGTATTGACTTCAATGACTTTTTAACCCGAACCAAAGAATCTATTAACCTGGATTTGCGGGCAAAGGAAATAAAGAAAAGACAGAACAAAATGAAGCAGGAAAACCTCATGGAGGAGAAAAAGGAAGCCGTATTAAAACTTGTTGATTTAGGAATGGATGCTAAGAAGGCACAGAAAATAATTGATACCATGCTTTCTCAAAATCAGGATGTAAGTGCAGAGAGCATGGTGGAAGATGCGATGGCGCTGCTTAAAGATGAAGGCATGAAGGAAGAGCCAGAGAAAAAGGGAATAAGGAAGGTAAAAGGAAGAAAGGAAAAACAGAGTACGGCAAATCCGCTTGATATCCGGACTATTGTTGAACAGGGGAAAAAGGATAATAAAAGTGCCTATGAGTCCTTAAAAGAAGCGGGATATATTATAAGTTTTAAAGATGATATTTTTTCCAGGGAGGTGGTATGGTGAACTTTTTTCCTACACCATATCCAGACGAACTTTTATACAGTACATTGGCACGCTACTGCATGAGAAGCGGGAATATAAGAGAGATACATAATTTTGAGGATTTATTTGGAACAAGGAACTGTATAGCAGCAATGGAACTGCCTACGCAACTGGATGCGTTAATCAGAAATATGCCTGTAAATACAAAGTATACAGCAGAATACTTTATCTATAAGCATACCTTATTTCCGTTTCTTGCAGCATTTATTCCCCAAAAGCGGGCTGATAAAATAATAGAGACAATGAGAAATGGTGAGGGTGCTGTTTCCTACATAAGAATAGGTTTAATATCAAATTCCATTACCTTAAATAAGTATTTTAGATTTTGCCCTGAGTGTTTCAAAGAAGATATAGAAACATTTGGGGAACCATACTGGCACAGAAGCCATCAAATTACAGGGGTATTTGTATGTCCAAAACATAAAATGCCCCTTTATAATAGTACAGAACTTATTAGAGCAGGAAACAGACAAAGGTATATTGGCGCATCTCATGGGAACTGTATAGTAGAAAAAGAAATAAGTTATTCAAATGATTTAATGAAGAAGATGCTTTGGATGGCAGAGGATGCAGAAATACTTTTAAACAATCAGTTTGGATTTAAGGAGCCCGAATGGTTTAGAAGTCAGTTTCGGGTTAAGTTGGTTGAAAAAGGCTATGCAAGAATGAACAACTATATTCATCAAAAGAAGTTAAAACAAGACTTTGTGGACTTTTACGGTCATGAATATTTACAACTTGTTCAATCTCCTGTATTAAATAATAGTGGAGGTTGGCTATCAGATATGGTACGAAAAAATAATAGAATAACTTATACAGTAAGATATCTATTATTAGCGAGGTTTCTTGGCATTTCAGTTACTGATTTGTTTAATACAAAACTTGGTTTTAATGATGAAGATGAGAATAATATTGATGCGTATCAGGAACTGTGGGACCAGAGACTGATAGAACTTGCCCAGTCAGGATTATCTATAAGAGATATAGCAGATATTTTAAAAGCATCTACGAAAACAATAAGAAAAGCGATTGATAGGTTAGGGATTGAGCCATTCTGGAAGTATAATGGTGGAGGAAAATATCTCCACCAAAAATATAC
Source organism: Lutispora thermophila DSM 19022 (assembly GCF_900142105.1). Lineage (GTDB taxonomy): Bacteria > Bacillota > Clostridia > Lutisporales > Lutisporaceae > Lutispora > Lutispora thermophila. The sequence goes on along the minus strand of NZ_FQZS01000021.1, from coordinate 10,698 downwards.
TGATACTGAAGAATTTAATATAAAACGAGAAGAATTCAGGAGAAAATGGCTTCAACTTCACGTCCAATATCCCGATAAAAGTAGTAATAAGATAAGAAGAAATAATGATGGATTGTATGCCTGGCTAAAAAAATATGATGGTAAATGGCTGGAAGGGAACTACCGTAGGATAAAAACATCAGTAAACACTGTTGATTGGGCTAAAAGAGATGCTGAATTGCTTCCAAAAGTTAAGGAAGTGATAAAAGAAATGAAAGAAGGCAAGCCTGAAAGGATAACTTGGACAACTATAGCGAGCAAATTAGGGATTAGTGGATGGCTTTCTAAGAAGAAAGAGAAACTTTCGTTGACAAGGGAATATATAGATTCTGTAGTTGAAAGTATAGAAGAATTCCATATAAGAAAAATTAAATGGGCTGTAGAAGAACTAGAAATGCAGGGAAAAGAGATTACGTTATGGAATTTAGCAGAAACAGCAGGGATTAAACCGAAGTATATGAAAGAAATTTATAAAGAAATTGAACAGGTATTAAATAAGAAGGGATATGATTGTAATTTTAAATGGTAGGAAAAGAGTCATTGTAAGGATAAAATTCCTTAATGTGACTATTTTTATAGGATTAAATAATAGATTTATTTGATAGCAAATAAAGGAAATTAGGAATAAGTGACGAATATTTTTACATAGATATGTTACAATCTACTTGTAAATACACAGAACTAATACCTTGAGCGAGGATTCTAATAGACCTTGCGAGAACCATGTTAATTCTAGTATAGGCTTAAAGGAGGGATGTCTTATGAAATTAAATAGTATATTTAATATTATTAAATTCCATAGATATGTAGGACTCTCTATAAACCTTGGTATAATAAGACTGAACTTTGCTTGGGGTTCTCGCTAAAGGTATTACTATAAAATAGTTATGAATTAAATAAAACTTTTATTTTAATGTAAAAAGTTTTAAGGGAATGAGAGAGATGATAGGTAAATGTGCATTATGTTATAGAGAAAGAGAACTCCAGTTAAGCCATATTATTCCTAAATTTGTAATCAGATATTTAAAGAAAACATCTGTTGGAAATATTAGAAGAACTGATAATCCTAATAAGGTTGTGCAAGATGGAGAGAAACACTATTTATTATGTAAAGAGTGTGAAGAGAGATTTAATAGTGCAGAAACACTTTTTGCAAGTAAAGTTTTTTATCCATACTTAAAAGAAAATAAAGAAGAATTTGAATATGATGAATGGCTTCATTATTTTATTACGTCAGTGAATTGGAGAAATTTATATTTAGATATAATTGATTTTGTAAAGGCCGGAGATATTCAAATTGATGATTTGCAAGTTCTTATAGATAGTGAAAAGATTATGAGAGATTATCTTATGAAAAAAAGAAATGATATAGGTAATATTAAAAATCATATATTTTTCTTTGGTGATATTAAAGAGGCATATAAGGAGTTCAAAGAACAGAATCCCCATGTTGCTTTTAGCAGAAGTGAAGGGGGCTATACATTTTATAATTCTAAAAGAAAAACATATATGAGTATATCAAACCTTATGGGAATAATTCTAATTACAATTTACAGAATGCACCGAGAAGAATATTGGGAAAATACAGAAATATTTAATTGCAGAGGAATAATTAGAGCGAAAAATCAGTATATCAAAAGTATAGTTGGACAAGAGTTCTTTGAATGGATAAAAGAAATGAATGAATCACAGTTGAAGTTAAATTTACATCAGAAAGAAAAAATTGCTAAAAATATAATAGAAAATAAAGAGGAGTTTATAAATAGCAAGATGTTTAAACAGATGATGAAAGATAGAAAATTATAATATCCATTTTATATATGGAGGGAGATGAATGGAAGTAAAAATACATCCAAATGAAGATGAAAAAGAATTTTTAACTATAGGATATAATAGGTTTTATGACTTATTTGAAGAAATGATGAATGATGAGTTTTGGTTTAAAGAAGATGAATACCGACTTTTTAAAATAAAAGAAATCTTTGCAACGTATTTTGAACTTTTGAAATATCCACCTATACAATGGGTTATCAAAAATCAAAAAAGACCAAATTTTAGTGATGTAGGTAAAGACTTGTTTAAATTTATTAGAAACGTATTATTGCATTTTCCATACTTTGATAAATGGGATGATATTTGGGTTAAGAAATCGCTAATTACTTTGTATTCTAATAAACCACAGTTTATAGACCGATTTCTAACGAAATATGAATTTAGAGAAGAATTTAAATATAGGTTTTGGGAACAAAAATATAAAAGAATGACGTACATAAGTATTAATTTCCCTACAGAATATAGTATGAATAAAAAAATCTTTCTTAAAGATATTTTAACTGAAAAAGATGGGGTAAAGTTTTCACTTGTTTTTATGTATAACGTTTTAGAGACTCAAGTTGATAGAAATAATGTTAATCTAGAAATTAAGTAAGTTAAAAACTTAAATAACAATAGATTAGTACTTCATATGATTAAATAATATAAAATTATATTAGGAGAATAACTATGAGAATTTACAATAGAGATTATACTAAATTAACCGAAGATGAAGTAAACGAATGGGAAGTATTGAGGCAAAAAGAAGTAGTAAAATCTAGTGGGAAGTTGAATTTTAGAAAGTCAATGTTTAGAAAATATCCAAAAGCAGTCAGACATTATTTGAGTTTATTTCCTAATAATTATTTGGATATAGAAGATTTAAAAGATGAGGATATGCTTAAAGCCCTTATTTCTAATTTCTGTGATTTTTTGGATAATGATAATATTATCGAAAGAGATATTGCAAAATTTATTAAAGATAATAAAGCCTATTTTATAATTGCTTCAATTTTAAAATCAAATTATAATTTTGGACATCATGATGCATTTATTATACCAGAGTTTATGTTAGGTAATTCATATAAAGTAGATTATTTACTTATAGGCAAAAATTCAGGTGGATATGAGTTTGTTTTTGTTGAATTAGAAAACCCATATGGAAAGATTACTTTAAAGGATGGAAGCATAGGCGATGTCTTTAGAAAGGGTATTAAACAGATAAATGATTGGGACGAATGGCTTGAGGCAAATTATATATCACTCAGGGAAACTTTTCAAAAATATAAGCATCCAAATGAACAGTTACCTAATGAATTTATTAGCCTTGATAAAACAAGAATACACTATGTGGTTATTGCTGGAAGAAGAGATGAGTTCAATGAAAGAACATATAAGGAAAGACGAAGATATTCAGATAAGCAAAAAATTCTTTTATTGCATTATGATAATTTATGTGATAGTGCAAAAAGTCTAATTGGTAAGCCTACTTATTAAAAAGTAATTATCTTATTAATGTATGTAGTTACAAAATTGACTATTGCTCCTTAAGCCCTTATCCCTTATCCCTGTATCTATGTATAACCTAAATAAACTCCTATCATTTTGCAAATTATCGATAGGAAGAAAATAAAGTTCTTGCAGGAAACATGGTTTATTAGGGAGAAGAAAAGCCCTGTAAGCCATTTTTTTTGTTTAGAAGTTTTAAGGGATAAGGAACAAGGAATAAGGCTAAAAGCCAGAAAAATCAATGGATTAGAAGATTGAATGGAAAAGAAAATGGAATGAAAAATGGGTAAAATCTCTCCTTAACCCTTCCCCCTTAACCCTCAATCCTAAAAGCACTTTATTTTCATTTTTTGCCCTAAAAATTGAGGAATGAAAGGACTTTAGGAAGTAAGGAATAAGGAAAAAGGAATTAAATGGGAAATTGGAAGAGAATAACAAGCCAGTATTTTCAAGGGTTTGAGGGGTGTTGGTGAAAGGAGTTTATTTGAAAAAGGAAAGGAGTTTGTTTGGATTACATAACTTGTTGTCACCATAAAATAAAGTTCTTCAATAAGTAAATATAAGCTTTTCAAAACAGGAGGTTTAATTCTAATAAATCTCCTGTTTTTTTATTCATTTTTTACTCTTCAATATCTTGTATATATGGGCTTTTTTCTTGTTTCATCCTTACCTCTAAAATATTATTTTTGTCCCAGTTCTATTAATAACTTTATTTTAAGTAATTGATGGATAAGTCTTAATTGAATCAATGTGAGAATGGCTAAAAAACTTTTTTAAATTATAAAGACCTAATAGTAAAGGAATTTAATATATAATATAGTTATTAGTAAAAAAAGTTTCATAAGGAGGGATTTTATGCAGATAGAATATATTAAGAATATTTTAGAAGAGATTTTTTATAGGAATAAGAATCTTGAATATGGATATATTTCGGAAATTAAAGAGTTTAAAGACATAAAGAATTATGTGAGTGATATTAGTAGAGAACTAGAGAAAGGTAATAAAAGAAGGTGGATAGGGGCTATATATAAATATATTTATGAACAACAGTTAGGTTTTTCAGATTATAAGAATTATGACGAAATAACCAATGATAACGGTGTATATGTTATTGCAGATTATGAAGGTAATGTTTTATATATTGGGAAGTGCGATAAAAAAGATTATGATGTGTTTACTAGATTGTTTGACCACTTGGTCCCTGAATTATCTGAAAATTATCCTTATGGACAAGTTTATAACAACACTCCAGAGATATGGAATAATGAGATAATTAAAAGCAGAAATCTAAAAATTTTTATATGTTCCAATATTAACTTTGACCCTGAATTGTTGGAAGTATATTTAATTGCAAGATACAAGTTAAAATACGGATATTATCCAAGATACAATAGAGAAACAGCAAGGCCATTTGCGAGAAAACCGCTATTTGACAGCATCATAGTTTATACGGATTTTATTATGGGGATTATAGATAAATGATAATTATCAGGGAGTTTTTACTAAAGTGATTTTATTCGATTTGCTTCTTGTGTTTGCACAAAATCCAGATAATAGGGGATTATGAATAAATAAAAGGTATTGCCAAATATGGTAAATTTCATTTACTATAAAATAAGATTGTATTGCTAAAAAGTAAAAGGAACAAGAGAAAGCAGTAGAGACATAAGATTTTATAAAATTGATGATGACAGTGAAGTGTTTGTCAATAGATGTAAGCTTAGAATTTTAATTTTGAGGAGTTGGATATATGCCCAAAAGAGTAAGAGTTAAACCAAGTAAGCCATCATCATTATTTGGCATGATAGCAGGTATTATTTTTGTGTTTATTGGATTGTTTGAAGCTATTTCCAATTTTGGTGCCTTCGGTGTGTTCTGGACTATTATTGCAATTATTATAACAGTATATCAAGCCTACAACTTTTTTGCAGATAAAGGGGTTGCCTCATGGGAGATAGATATAGATAATGGATTCAATGAAGAGAATAATATTCAGTCACCATCTGTAAATGATGATTTCGAAATAAGGCTTAGGAAATTAGCTAGGCTTAAGGATGAGGGTTTGATTACTGAAGAGGAATTCCAGAAAAAGCGTGAAGAAATTTTACGAGAAAAGTGGTAAAAGCTGAAATTATCGGAATAAGACTCATTGACTTAGATAAATAATCTGGCACTGCATGTGGGAGGAAACTCCAAACAGAAATGATAAAGAGTGGATATAAAATAGTTCATGTTTAAAAAAGATTATCCATTAATAAACGAGAAGTATTTCATGGAAAGGATTTTAAAATAGACATAATATTGATAGGAAACATATTATTTGGACGGGTGGCAGTTATAAATGATGGCGATGGAATAAAAGTCAATAAGGTTGTTACAGCAGGCATGGTTTATTATGGATGAGGAAAATCCTATGGACCATGTTTTTTTATGCATTTTTACATATATACCATGGGATGTGGATACTTCACCAAAACTATATTGTGTAAAATAAAGGTATATAGAACACGTTTGGTAGAATATTGTGTATTTGTAGAATATTAAAAGAATTTGGCGATTGTTGACGTTTTACAACAAGTGGAAGGTATGATAAAAAATATACAGAAATATAAATAAGAATTCATAAAGAAGCTTATGCGGAATTATTCGTAAAATATTATATACTCTTATTGATATAATATTTCTTCATATTGGAATCGTATTACCCAGCTTAATAATTAAACCAAGTAGATAAGGAAGATGTATATGGGAATTATTGATACTGATTATGACAAAAAAGAGCTTAACGGAATAGGTTTTGAAAGATTTAAGACCTTGGCAGATTACGACAATATAGTTATTGTTGATAAGCAAGGTATTGTCATATTTTATGATTTTGCAGATTTAAATCAGATTAAACTGTTATCAATTAATCCGGAAGAAATGGTTGGCAGCAAAATAACCTCTGTTTGGGCCGATTTGACCGATGAGAATAGCACATTGATGACGGTGCTGAGGACTGGAAAGGAAATACTTAACAATAAGCAGGTACATAAGACTAAAGGCGGAAGGATTGTTTATACATTAAACTCGGTATTTCCTATCTATGGCAATGGAGAAGTTTTGGGAGCTGTTGAATTTAACCGTTTTTATTTTAGAAAAGAAGATATTAACTTGATACAGAATTATTCTCCCCATAGAATTTTTAGAAAGAACAATACAATCTATACGATAGAGAATATTATTTCAAATAATCAAGAAATGATAAAGATTAAAGAGCAAATTAAAAGAATTTCAAAGACGGATTCCTACGTTTTGATATATGGGGCAACGGGTACCGGAAAAGAGATGGTAGCCCAATCAATTCATAACCTGAGTGACAGATATAACAAGCAATATGTTTCCATAAATTGCGGAGCCATACCTGCGACCATATTTGAGAGCTTGATGTTTGGAACCGTTAAAGGTAGTTTTACCGGGTCAGATAATACTGTGGGATTGTTTGAAGAGGCAAACGGCGGAACTTTGTTTTTGGATGAGATTAATTCCTTGGACATAAGCTTGCAGAGCAAGTTGTTAAAAGCAATAGAAGAGAAGATGATAAGGAAAATCGGCGGAAACAAATATATTCCCATTGACATCAGGGTTATAGCTGCAACCAATGAAGATCCGGAGAAACTTGTACAGGAAGGCAGACTTAGAGAGGACTTGTTTTATAGGCTTGGTGTGGTACAAATTGATTTACCGCCTCTAAAGGAAAGAAAAGAAGATATCTATCTATTGGTTAAAAACTTTATAGATTTTTACAATAGGAAAATGAATTTTACCATTACTGACATACAACAGGAAGTATTGGATAGATTCATTGAATATGATTGGCCCGGCAACATAAGAGAACTGAAAAATGTGATTGAGTATGCTTACAACAATGTAACATCTTCGGAAATAACATTAAATGATATTCCAAAGAGAATACGAAATTATATGGGTTCAGACATAAGAATCCCTGAAAAAACTAAGAATAATCTTAATGATATGGTTGAAGAATACGAAAAGCAGCTTATTATAAAAGAGCTGGCCCGCACCGGCAATAAAAAGGCACAGGCAGCCAAGAATCTCGGCATATCCAAACAACTATTAAATTTTAAGCTTAAAAAGTATAAATTAGAATAAAGTAAAAAATATTTTACTAAATAGTAAAATGTAATTTTACTAAAACCTCATAAAAAGCCAGTTAATTTATCTTAAACGGGTAATTAACTGGCTTTTTAAATTTTGGCGCGATAATTGCTATTTATGAAAGTGTGAAATTTAAAGAGCAATTAGAAAAAGGAGGTGCAATTTTTAATATCTTTTTTATCAAATTAAATATTTTAAGAGGTGATTTGGGATGAAGAAAAATTTTAAAGACGGTGTGGTCATTGGATTGGCCCTCTTTGCTACCTTCTTCGGAGCAGGCAATTTGATCTTCCCGCCATTGTTGGGGTTGCAATCGGGTACAGATTGGCTCAAAGGTATTATAGGTTTTGTTGCTTCAGGAGTTGTATTACCAATATCAGCAGTATATGCGATATCCTATGCAGGGGGATCTGTAGAAGAGATGACTAATAAGTTGCATCCAAAGTTTTCTGAAATAATGCTATTGATAATTATGTTGTTTGCAGGATTCATAGCAGTACCTAGAACAGGTGCAGTTGCATATGAATTAGGCATACAGGCAATAGTTAAGTCTATACCTTCACCGGTCTTTATCATTCTCTATTTTGCTTTAACATACTACTTTGTAAATGATAAAAACAATGTAATAAATAAGGTTGGATCCATTTTGACACCGGCACTGGTTATTATACTTGTATTTATTATTGTTAAAGGTGTCATTGCTCCAATAGCAAAACCAATTGATACTGAAATAAATGGTGCATTTGCAAATGCATTCTTAGGCGGATATCAAACCGGCGACTTGCTTGTAAGCTTCATGGTTGGAGGCGTGTTTATAGGAGATATTGTCAGAAAAGGATATAGCTCAGATAAAGAAAGAAATAGGATGATAGCCTTTGCAGGAAGTATAGCATTTATACTACTATTTATAATCTATTCCGGGTTATTGTATCAAGGCGCTACAGTTAGTGGCATATATCCTAAAGATATTGACAGGTCTGAATTATTGCTTTCAATAGTCAACAGTTTATTAGGAAATGCAGGTCTATTTGCATTAGGTATTGCAGTTACGCTTGCTTGTTTAACAACTGCTATTGGAGAAATAACAGCTATCGCACAGTTTTTTGATACATTTACAAAAGGGAAATTGAGTTATAAAAAATCAGCCTTATTGTTTTGCATTATAGGAGCTGCCATAGCCTTATTGGGCGTGGACAGAATAGTATTTATTTCAACACCATTGTTTTTGGGATTGTATCCAACATGTATTGTATTAGCCTTTGTTGGCTTATTCCATAAATATATACCTAATATAACTTCCTATAAGGGCGGTGTACTGTTGACACTTATAGTTAGTTTAATCGAAGCATTTAATTCTGTAGTAAATATACCATTTCTATCAACAATAATCGGAGCCATTCCATTGAGTCAATATGGGTTTGCTTGGATACTACCGGCAATAATGGGATTTATAGCAGGTGGAATCATTGGAAAAATGAAAGAAAGCAGCAAGGAAATAATTACAAATTAATAACAATATTTTATAAGATATGGGAGGAATCACAAATGGAAAACATCAAGAAATTGGGATTTGATACTCAAATAGTACATGCAGGTAATGTTATTGATCCTGTTACAGGATCTCTAATAACGCCCATCTATCAAACATCTACCTATGTATTTAATAATGCAGAAGAGGCCGCTGAAAAATTTGCCAATAAAGGTGAGCCTGGTACTTATCTATATACAAGAATTGGCAGTCCTACACAAGAACAGCTTGAAAATAAATTGGCCATTCTTGAAGGTGGAGAGGCAGCGCTGGCATTTTCATCAGGTGTAGGAGCAGTAACTACTACAATATTGACTTTATGTAGTCAAGGAGATCATATTGTTTCAGCAAATTCTATTTATGGTTCAACCTTTTCTTTCTTTAGAAATCATTGTAAGAGATTTGGCATAGAAACGACTTTTGTTGATGCAACAAATACTGAAAACATAAGAAAAGCAATGAGAAAGGAAACGAGGATTGTATATATAGAGACTCCTTCTAATCCGGTACTCTCATTGGTTGACATAGAGAAAGCAGCTAAAATTGCCCATGAATATGGCGCTCTATTGCTTGTAGATAGTACCTTTGCTTCTCCATATTCACAAAAACCATTGAAATTAGGTGCTGATATTGTAATCCATAGCGCAACAAAATTCATAAACGGTCATGGAGATGTTATTGCCGGAATCATCATTGGTAAAAAAGCTATATTGGATAAAGTTAGATTTGACGGGATAATGGACACTACCGGTGCAGCTATGAGTCCGTTTGATGCTTGGTTAATAATCAGAGGCATGAAAACTCTTGGTGTCAGAATGAGAAGAATAACAGCCACCGCATTTGAAGTTGCAAAATTCTTGGAAAAACATCCTATGATAGAAGCAGTTCATTATCCAGGCTTAGAAAGTCATCCACAGCATGAATTGGCTAAAAAGCAAATGAATGATTTTGGTTCCATCGTAAGCTTTGAGGTTAAGGGTGGCGTTGAAGCAGGAAGTCAACTGATGAATAACGTAATGGTATGTACATTAGCTGTTAGCTTGGGAGATGCTGAAACATTAATAGAACATCCTGCATCTATGACGCATAAGCAACTATCAAGGGAAGAAAGGTTGAATGCGGGAATAACAGATGGCCTTGTTAGATTATCTATTGGTTTGGAAGATGCTGCAGATATCATCAACGACCTAGACCAGGCACTAAGAAAAATAAAACTATAATTAGAACTAAGGGATAACTAAAGATGGCTCTGAAGGATACTTGTACACTGATTATCATAAAATAGGTAGGGTTACCCCTACCTATTTTAACTTAGCAAAAGAATTGGAGGATAAAAGATGGCAAGAAAAATGAAAACAATGGATGGTAACACCGCTGCAGCATATGCATCCTATGCTTTTACAGATGTAGCTGCAATATATCCCATTACACCATCTTCAGACATGGCAGAACATGTAGATGAATGGGCGGCTAATGGAAAGAAGAATATATTCGGTCAGGAAGTATTGGTAACAGAGCTTCAATCTGAAGCCGGTGCAGCCGGTGCTGTTCACGGAGCACTGACAGCAGGAGCTCTATCCTCTACCTATACCGCAAGCCAAGGATTGCTCCTAATGATTCCCAATATGTATAAAATAGCAGGAGAGCTTCTG
>NZ_FQZS01000014.1 GCF_900142105.1 Lutispora thermophila DSM 19022 | reverse complement strand
CCATATGGCAACTTAAATCATAACTACCCGTAAAACGGGTAGTTTGCTCTGAGGCTATAACCTCTGTTACCGGCCAGCGCCTAAAGACGCTGGCTTTCATTTCGTTCAATCCACTACGCCCTTGTCGCTTTTGCCGCCCCTTAAGGGACGACCGTATTACTTTCTACCCCTTAAAGGGGTCTTCATATTCTTTTACACTTAATTTGTCTACCATTATGTCATGCTTTTCTTGTTCTTGTATGTATTTCTTTATGGTTGCTTCATTTAACCCTACAGTACTTACATAGTAACCCTCTGCTTAAAAGTACCTATTTCCAAACTTATATTTTAAGTTTGCATGTTTATCAAATATCATTAGTGCACTCTTTCCTTTAAGATACTCCATAAAACTCGATACACTTATTTTTGGAGGTATACTTACTAACATGTGTACATGATTTGGCATAAGATGTCCTTCTATAATTTCTACTCCTTTATAACTACATAGCTGCTTTAAGATATCTCGTATACTTTCTCTGTTCTGTCGCGCACCCGCATAGCGGGTAGTTTATTGTTTCGCATGGCTCATTTCTCTCTCGAGAAACTCGCTTCATGCTCAACAGGCTAAAGCCCATAAACAAAAAAAGTTGCTTTGCAACTTTTTTATCTTTTATTCCTCGGCGTAGTTATTATATTTATAATATCATCAATACTTGTACCCTTTTTTATTATAAAAACTCCCGTCTGGATATTTCTTTGCTTATCTCTTTTTCTAATTCTGTTTATGAACACGTCCTTATCTGAAATCAGACCACTGTTTAATAATACTTCTGCTGTGTCATATGAGTTATAGCCCTTTAATATTTCAAAACTAATTTCTTCATCACTAATTTCTTCATCTTCTTTTTTACTGTTTTCATCTTCTTCATTGCTTTTCATATTTCCTTCTATTTCTTCTTTTGTCTTTATATCTTCATTTATTCTATCTTTATCAATCAGATCTTCAGGTTTCAATATAATAAATCCTCTCTTAGATGCCTCTGCTCTAATAAAATCATCATCTATGGCTTTTTGGTTCATGTTTATGTTGACTATGGAGGAAAAAACAAGCCCTATACCTATACCTAATATTATTCCCTTTATATCATATACCTTCATTGCTTTTTATCCCTCTATTTAAAGACAATATTAGGGCAACTTCGCCTTTGCCCATTTGAAGCTTTTTCGCAATTTCTTCTATAGACATTTTACTATTGTACATACTTAATATACTTTCTACTTTTGCATCTCTATTTTCGTCATTTATTTCTACGCTTTCCTGTTCAATCTCTTCTTCAACCATAATATTTTTTCCTTCTTTTCTCTTCATATCCACATAATTGTCAATATCATTTGCTAGTTTTACATTTACTCCATTTCTAATGTGATTTTCTATTTCATTCACTACTGTTTCAGATGTAAATATCAATTCGCTAATCATTTCATTTGCTTCATCTATGGCTTTTCTTATATCTTGTTCTTTAGAACACAAATCATAATAAATATTTTCTCCTTTTATTTTATCTGCAATAATTAAAAACAAGGATACAATTATCATCCCAATACCAACAATTGTAAATAAATAATTAATATAAATCATCATCTTTAACACCACTATATTTTAATATCAATTTTTCCACCTTTGTAATATTCCTTTTCTTTATTATCTTTATCTTTTTTCTTCTGAGATTTTTCTTGATTTTTTCCTCTGTTGTTTTTCCCGTCTTTGTTTATATTAACTTTATATGCCTTATCATTTTTATTGATACGTTTTAAGTCTTCTTTCCTCTTTATAGAATCCTGAATAATATTTATCTGCTGATTATTTTTGTAAACTTCATTTTCAGCATTTTTGATTTTTTGAACCTCGGGAACTTTAGGAAAAAGAACCTGTAAATCCACTGATCTTATTGGCATAACAATACCACCTTATGGCTCATAGGAGCCTATTTTTATTTCAGCTGCGCTTCTATAAAAGGTAACATATTGCACTTGGTCTCTTATATACATTGAATTGCTGCCAATCGTTATCTTAGTACCTGGATACACAATGTTTTCAACCTTAATTTTTCCATTAGAAATTTCTTCTATATAAGATTCAATATCTTTTATTTCTTTTTCTAAACTATCAAGAGTTTTTTGAGATTGTAACTTCAGAATAATGGATTTATTGAGTGCTTCTTTCTTTTCGTCACTTAATTCTCCTCTTTGATTAAGTTTTGATAATAAATCAACTACTTGAGTAACCTTTATCAGATTTTTGTAGCTTCTATCTTTTTCTTCTTTTAATTCTTCATATTTTTTTCGAACACCTGGATTTATTCCTACCTCTAACTCTGTTACGGTTGCCATAGGTGATCCTATAATCTTTGCTTTGATCTCATCAGAAGCTTTTACTTGGCCTCCAACTATTAAACCTTTTTTCCCTTGAACTTCAAGTTTTTTACCACAATACACTGTACTATGCATTATAGCATCGGTTTTAATACTACCTTTAGCATGTACTTTACTATTCTCGATAAACTTGGCAATAAGATCCCCTTCACATACTAATTCCCCTCTATTCATTCCCTGTATGCCTCTATGGAGAATTATATTTCCTTTTGTCTTTATTACAGCGCCTTCAACCACTCCATACACTTCAACATCATCGTCAGCATCTATGGAAAAACCAGTCAGCACATTACCTTTTACAACGACTTTCCCTACAAATTTTATATTACCTGTGGAATTATCTACATTTCCTTCCACAGTGTAAACTGGCAAAACACTAATCTTATTATCTATTAACTTTACTTCACCATTAATCATGGAAACAAGCTGCAATCCATCTTCACTAACAGCTACGTTCTTACCTCTTGGTATACTGATTTGCTTTCCGTCCCTTGCTTTAATCTCATTACCAAATACATCTTCACCGTTTATCCCTTTCGTTGCAGGAACTATAGTTGCTAAAATGTCACCTTCAGATACATTCCTTATTAGAGATAATTCCTTATAATCAACCTTTCCATCCTCTGATATATGAATCTTTTTATCTTTTGAAATATCAAAATTATAAATAATTTTAGCATCTTCACCGTCTATAGCTGGCTTCCCTTTAGCAACCAATATGCGGTTGTTGTATCTTTTTTCAACAACGAGTTTATCAATTTCTTCATTAATTATGCCATTCTTAACATTCTTCACTTCTAAAGCTTTATAAATATCATCCTTATCTATCTCTTTACCTCCAACAGGTGGATACACTAATAAATATGCTTCCATTCCATTGTTTGAAATTGAAACTTCATACTCACAATCAATCTTCTTTTGCATTATATCTTTATTACTGTCTGCAATATCAAAATTGGATTGGCTTAATTGAGCAGCTTCTAAGTCTTTCTCTATACTACCAATAATTCTCTCTATGTCTTCTATGGCAGGGCTGTATTTATAAGTGGCTTTTATCTTATATTGCTTACCAAATATGTTTTTTTTCTCTTCCAATATCTCAACATCAATGTTATCTCTGCTTGTTTTAAAATGTGCTTCTGCTTCTAATATAAGCTTTTCCAATTCTCTGCCTTGTAAAATCAATGTATTGGCAGCCACAGTATCAACTCCTTAATACTTATTATTAAAAGGCATCAATCATCAAAATAACAATGCCAACTTTGCTTTAAGCTTCAATATTGCTTTTGTATGCAGCTGCGACACTCGGGATTCTGATATTGCAAGTATTGATCCTATTTCTTTATATGTAAGCTCTTCAAAGTAATATAATGTTATTATTTTCTTCTCTTTTTCAGGTAAAGCTTTTATAGCTTCAGCTAATCCCTTTCTAAACTCTTCTATCTCAATTCTACTTGTTGGATTCACATTGCTTTCATTAATAAAATCGACAGTTATTTCTCTATGTTGATCTAAATATTCATCCAGTGACACAACACTGTAAGTAGATAGGCTTTGGATTCTTTTTTGAAGTTCTGATTCGGTTATACCCAATTTTTCTGCTACATCCTTGTCTTTAGCATTACTTCCCTTTTCCATCTCCACTTCAATGTAAGCTTTTTCTAATTCTTTCGCTTTTTGTCTTACAGACCGAGGTATCCAATCAATTTCCCTTAAATAATCGATTATTGCTCCCCTTATTCTCAAGTGCGCATATGTCTCAAACTTTACACCTCGGTTAAACTCATATTTATCAATAGCATCTATAAGTCCGAATATACCATAGCTAACTAGGTCATCATATTCAACTGTATTGTTATAGCTTACATAGAGACGACCAGCAATATATTTCACAAGATGTACATAATAGAGTATCAGTTCTTCTCTTAGTTTAGGGTCTTTATTTCTCGTATACTTTTCCCAAAGGTCATTTATGTTCATTTTATACCTCCATAAGGAAGCTTGTTAACTGTTATTATTAAGTTTGCTTTTTCTTATATAAGTCCGCTGGGTTTATTTCATGAAACTCTTCTTCTTCTGTTAAACTTTGTAATTCTTCATCTGTAATAGGCGGAATATATGCCTCAAATGTAGAAGATTGCTTTTCTTCTTCTTTACTTTTTTTTCTGTTTATATAGCTTGCTCTTAATATGTCGCTAATTAAAACACCGCAGACTGTAAGCCCAATTATTAAGAAAATACTCTTTATCATAAGAACCTTAATACTGGTCCCAAAACACAAACCGAAAGTTATATTTATTGTTAAACCTAATATTATTAATACATATGGTAGAATAACAATCAAACTCATAATTTTAACCCCTACTATATACACTTTGTACCATATCCTATTGTTTTGACTAATAACATACCAGTTTCGGAAGAAAATTCAATGGTTCTTCCGTAATTACCACCAGTATCTTCTGACAATAAAGGAATATTAAAAAGCTTCAAGGTTTCTTTTACTGCTTGTACATTTCTTGCTCCAATTCTCATAATATCACTTGAGTCGTTGAAATTAAACATTTGAGCACCACCTGCAACTTTGCTGATTATTTTTGACTTTTTTGCTCCCATCTTTATCATATCATCTAGGAGCTTAGAAATTCCTGTATCGGCAAACTTTGCTGCATTACCATTATTTTTTATTTGGTGGCTATAGGGCAACATTATATGAACCATACCTGAAATCTTGCTCTCTTTATCATACAAACACACACCTACACAAGATCCTAATCCAAGTGTAACAAGAATATTGGGTGGATACACACAATTCATATCTGCCATTCCAACTTTTATAATATCTGCCATGTTACATAACTCCTAAACACTTGAGTAAAATTTCAAATGACTTATCATCTGGTATAAGAAAGAAATTTCCTTTTACATGATTCATACCTTCAATAAAGTCTGTTTCAATTAATAATACATGATCTCCAACTTGTCCGTAAAGAATTACAGGTACACTCATAATAGCTCCTGCCATATCTATAGCTAGTGAAGGTACTGATACTGTCAATTTGAGACCAGTTAAAGTCGATATGGATGATAGATAAGAACCTGCAAGTATATTACCAACTTCTTTCAAAGCAGACAGTTCTATTTCATCGAGCTCCATTCTAGTCTCATTCTTTCCCATAAGCCAGTTAATAAGCGTTCGAGAGGATTTGGTATCTATCAAAAACATAATACTGCCACTGATATCGCCATTAACATTAAAATATATGCCTGCTACTAATGTTTCAGGTCCTCCTGCAAGGTCCGCTACATCCTTAAACTCAACTATATTTACCTTTGGAACATCCATGTTTATACGTTTTGAAACCATTTTAGACAGTGCTGTAATAGCATTACCTGCGCCAATATTTCCAATTTCTTTTAGTACATCAATCTGATTGCTGTTAAGATCATTAACGTTAATTGCCATTTACTCACCTCCAAAATAATATCCTAGGCAGTGAGCATTTTTTCAATATCTAACAATGTAATTACTTTATCATCCAATTTCCCTATTCCATAAATGTTACTTTGCTCACTATTTCCAAGTGATTCTGGGGGTGCTTCAATCATATCGCTTTTTATATCCATAACTTTCGAAGCTGAGTCAACAATAAGACCCACCTCTATATCGTCTACGTATACAATAATAATTCTAGTATTGTCATCATTCTCTTTTTTTTCTAAATTAAACTTTTCTCGCAAATCAATTATTGGTACTATCTCACCTCTAAGGTTTATGACTCCTTTTATATAAGGAGCTGTTTTAGGAACCCTTGTAATATTGGTCATTTTCTCAATAGTTTTTACTCTGAGAATATCAATACCATACTCTTCGCCATTTAGCTCAAAAACAACAAATTGATTATTATTATCTGCAAATTTCATAAGGTGACCTCCTAAATCATGGAATTTGTATCTACAATAAGGGCTACTTGTCCATCTCCTAATATGGTGGCACCTGCAATATTCTTAATGCCGGCTAGATATTTTCCTAATGACTTTATTACTATTTCCTGTTGCCCTATTAGACTTTCTACTATAAATCCTGAGAACTTATCACCTTTTTTTACCACAACTACAGTCAGTTCATTTTCATCTTCATTATAATCTTTAACATCCAATTTTTCTGCCAACCTCAATATGGGAAGTACTGAATTTCTATATAGAATTACTTCCTGTCCCTGGATATCCCTTATTTTATCTTTTTCAATAGAAATAATCTCTTTAATTGAATTTAGAGGTATTGCATATTTTTCACTTCCCACTGTTACCAATAGAGCCTGAATTATAGCTAAAGTTAATGGTAATCTTATTATAAACTTACTCCCTTTTCCTTTATAAGATTCAACTTCTACAGTTCCACCTAAAGATTCAATTTTTGTCTTAACTACGTCTAATCCAACACCTCTTCCAGATATATCAGATATTACATCCGCAGTGCTGAATCCTGGATGGAATATAAGTTCAGTAGCATCCTTATCACTCAAACCATCTGCTTCTGATTGAGTAATAAGTTTGTTATCAAGAGCTTTCTTCTTTATTTTGTCTATATTTATACCCTTGCCATCATCTTCAACCTCAATAACAACGCTATTTCCATCTTGATAAGCTCTTAAATATATATTACCAGCTGTATCCTTATTGCTATTTTCTCTTTCCGATTTGCTTTCAATACCATGATCAATGGCATTCCTTATTAAATGTATAAGAGGATCTCCAATTTCATCAATTACAGTTCTGTCTAATTCTGTTTCTTCTCCACTTATGATTAGATTTACTTCTTTATTTAATTCTCTCGACAAATCTCTTACCATTCGTGGGAATCTATTAAACACTCTTTCTATAGGTACCATTCTAACTTTCATCACTGCATCGTGTAGGTTAGTCGTTATTCTTTCAAGATACTCAACTGCCTCAGACATATTTTGATCTCTTGAATCCGAATCAATACCTTCCAATCTAGTCTTAATTATGATTAGCTCACTTACTAAATTCATAAGATTATCTAGTCTGTTAATATCAACTCTTACTGTTTTTCCTACTTTATTCTTCTTTGCATGAGATTCTTCTGATTCATCATGATCTTCACTAACTTCTACAGTAGCAGCAACTTCCGTTTTTGAAGTGTTCTGTACTGTTGCTATCTCTTTATACTGTTCAATCTTTATATCTTGGATTTCTGATATATTCTTCAAATCCTTTTCAATCTTCTCTTTATCTTCATTAGTTATAAGAGCAATTTTAAAACTTCTATCGAATTTTTCATCTTCAATATCTTCTATAGCAGGTAAAGATTTAAATATCTCTGCATACTTTTCAAGAGTCTTAAAGACAACAAAAGCTCTTGCTGATTTTAACATACAACCTTCAGACAATATCACTTCAATTTTGTATACTTTCATACCTTGAGCCAATGCTTGTGTTATAACATTTTCATCATACTGATTAAACTTGAAATCATCCATATTTTTATCGTTGCTTTGTGGCTGATCTGATTCATTAATACTATTACTCATTAAATTTAATAGCTTCTTTTTTAAAGGCTCGATGCTTTTTTCATTCTCTTTTCCTGTTTCTGATATATAATTAACAGAATCTTCCAAAAAATCCAAACATTCAAATAATACATCCAGTATACCTGAGCTAATGCTTAATGTTCCTTTTCTTACAGCATCAAGTATATTTTCCATGTTATGAGTCAAGTTCATCATAGAATCAAAACCCATTGTACCTGCCATACCTTTTAAAGTATGGGCAGACCGAAAGATTTCATTCAAAATATCATTATCATCTGGGTTGCTTTCAAGTTCTAAAAGGTTTTGGTTCAAATGTTGCAGGTGATCTTGCGCCTCTTCAATAAAAATCTCTAAATATTGATTGATATCCATTATTACACCTCCAAATATAGTAAGGCTTACCCTTAAGCATTCTAACTACAGCATCTCTTTTTTTAACAATTTTCTTTGCTCATTATATATAAACTTAGCCAGTTGATTTCTATCTTTTTTACTTACATCAAAAAACTCTATTCCATATTCATATAGTCCTGATTTTTCAGGGTTATACATCCTTCGAACTATTTTCCCTTTGATTCTTATAACTTTCCCATCTTCTAAATCCATGATTATTTCTAAGAAGTCTCCATCTTCAAATTTTTCTTTTGTGCAAACCATCATTCCACCTTCGCTTATATCAAGCAAAAAACCATTTTTATACTCTATGAATTTATCCTCAGAATCATTTGTAATATTAATCACTCTTATTTTAATAGGTTTAGTAATTTTTAGTCTGTAATAATCTCTTCTTTGTATTCTTACTGGTTCGGATATTACTTTTAGTCTCATAATAGGAATGTTTTCATACTTTTTCTCTATGACCATAGCCTGAAACTCATAAATGGCTTCCTTTTTACCTATTATCAGGATTAACTTTTCTCCATTTATAAAATAAATAGTTTTACTTTTATGCATTGGAAAAGATATCTCTATCAATCCATTCTCCAAAACTTCCGTTACTTGACTCGCATATGTGTCAGAGTCTGACTTGTCCATTACTTTTACATTTACTTTATCTCCCACTTTGAAGAGCTTGCTTAATGACTCCATACTATTAATCACTCTCCTTATACCTAAAAAGCCATTTTAATCTATTAACAAATAACCTTATTCCATAGTCAGACTCTGTTTTATTGTTTTCGATTCGTGCTATGGATTTAGCAATCGAAGAAATATCTTGTGCAGCAGCGGATTTATCAAAAGCAATTACAAATGGTTGCTGCATCATCACAGCTTTTGATATATTTGCATCATTGCATACATACCCTAGCCTATTTATTGAAATTCCTAAAAACTTCAAGCAAACTTGATAAAGCTTATCAAGAGCATTGTTTGCTTCTACAAGGTTATTAGCTTTATTCAGTATAAGGTTAATTTTTTTTGAGCTATCTTTCTGAGCAATGACTTTAATCAAAGCATAAGCATCTGTAATTGCAGTAGGTTCCGGTGTCGTAACAACAATTACTTCTTTTGCAGCATAAACAAAACTCAACACCTGATCATTTATTCCTGCGCCAGTATCTATAAATATTATATCAGCTTCTTCATCCAATTTCCCTAATTCAATAAGTAAATGCCCCAACTGCTCTCTATTTATCTTAATTAGTTCCTGAAGACCAGAGCCTCCAGATATAAACTTAACACCGTTTGGTCCATTCTCTAATATTTCATTAATACTTTTTTTATGATTAATTACATCAGAAAGGTTGTATTTTGGTATCATTCCAAAAACTATATCAACATTTGATAAACCTAAATCTGCATCAATGATAACAACTCTTAATCCTAATTGAGCCATTTTAATTGCTAAATTTATTGTAATGTTTGTCTTACCAACTCCACCCTTGCCGCTGGTAACAGTTATTACTCTAGCATTTTTTCTATTGGGTTTATTTTCTTCTGACAAAACAAACTCTTCATTTCTATTATTATCATCATTGCTATTAAGTCTATTAACAATAGCTCTTAATTTAACTGCTTGATCCTTCATAAATCTTATCACCCAACAGCGAATTAATAATTTGTCTTTTGTTTGCTATTTCAATATCATCAGGTACACTTTGCCCATATGTTATATATGATAACGGTTTTTTTGCAATATAGGATGTGTTCAATAATATTCCGTGGGTTGATGTTTCATCCAGTTTTGTAAACAATAATCTATAATCTTCTACAAAATCATAACTTTTTAATATCTCACGACAGTCATTCATTTTAGTTCCAGCACTCATTACAAGGTATACCTCAATTTCCATATCTACATCCAAAAGGTGTTTTAACTCTGCTAGCTGATATTTATCCTTATGGCTCCTGCCAGCGGTATCAACCATGATTATATCTTTTTCTTTAAAATTATCTACAGCTTCCTTAAATTCTTGAGGTGAATATATAACTGATAAAGGTATACCCATTATATCGCTGTAGGTTTTCAGCTGCTCAACTGCAGCAATCCTATATGTGTCTGATGTAATAAACGCAACTTTTTTATGCATATCTAATGAATACAGTGCTGCCAACTTTGCCATAGTAGTTGTCTTTCCTACACCAGTAGGCCCAATAAAAACTAATATTTTTTTATGCATATCATCTTCATTTTGAATATCTACAGAAATGTAATCTGAAAGTAAGTTATATAAAAAGTCTCTAATATAATCTTCGTTATTTTGCACATCTAAAGTTAATTTTTCAAATTTATCGATAATGCTTTCTATTATCTCCTCATCCACTTCCTTGCTTCTCAACCTATTTATATACTCTTGGCAAATTTCAGATAAGTTTTTTTCATTAGCTTTAATCACTTTATAAACCTTATTCAACATTGTTTTTATTTCATTAAACTCATTTTCAATAGGTTTTTGCTCTGACTTATTCTTAACTTCATTTAACTTATTAATAAACACTTCATTACTTGGTTCTTTTTTACTTACTTCCTTTTCATTTTTTATTAACATCTGAAAATTGCTTTTATTATCTAGAATGCTTTTGCTACTTGGAATGTTTCCATTATTATCATCCACTGCAGCCACTACCTCAATTAATGGTTTTGAAAAAAGCCCCTTTAATCCTTTTTTTCTAATTTTTCGTGTATTGATAATAACTGCGTCTCTTCCTAATTCTTCCCTTACTTTTTGATAAGCATCCTGCACATTATCTCCTATATATCGTTTTACTTTCATTATATGTTCACCATCCCAATAGACTGAACTTCAACTGAAGGATCAATCTCATTATAGGATAATACAACTATCCCGGGCGACACTCCCTCTGCAATTCTCCTAAAATACATTCTTACAGACGGAGAAGTAAGAATCAATGGTTGCTCTCCCATGGACATAAACTTCTGTATTTCCTTCATTAAGTTTCTAGCAATAACTTGTGTTATATTAGGATCAATTGATATATATGAACCATAATCCGTTTGCTGGACTGAATCCATTATGGTTTGCTCCAGCTCCTGCCCAAGAGTTATTACCTTAGCTTTTTTGCCATTAATAAATCTTTTTGTAATTGATCTGCTTAAAGCTTGTCTTACATATTCAGTCAAAATATCTGGATCTTTAGTTAACACTCCATAATCAGCAAGAGTTTCCATTATAGTTACCATATCTCTTATAGATACATTCTCCTTCAGCAGATTAGTCAAAACTTTATGTATCTCACCTAGGCTTAAAATCTTAGGTAATACTTCATCTACCAATGCAGGATATGTTTCTTTCAAGTTATCAATAAGTTTCTGCACTTCCTGTCTTCCAAGAAGTTCTGCCGCATGAGCTTTGATTACTTCTGTTAAATGAGTAGCTATTATGGATGGTGGATCTACAACTGTATAACCCATCATCTCTGCCTTTTCTCTTTGACTTTCATTAATCCATACGGCAGGTAATCCGAAAGCAGGTTCCACTGTTTTTATGCCTTCTAGATCTCCTTCTGCAGTACCTGGGTTCATAGCTAAATAATTATCGAATACAATTTCTCCACTAGCTACATCTGTGCCTTTTATTTTAATAACATATTCATTAGGCTTTAATTGAATATTATCTCTAAGTCGAATAATTGGTACTACTATACCTAAATCTAAAGCACATTGCCTTCTTATCATAACCAACCTGTCAAGTAAGTCTCCACCTTGATTTACATCTACTAATGGTAAGATACCATATCCAAACTCCAGTTCAATAGGGTCAACTTGAAGTAAAGACATAACATTCTCTGGTTTTCTCATTTCCTCTGCTTCGTTATCCTGATATATTGCTTCCTCTTCCTTCTCTGTTTCCTTAATAGTTCTATCCAGATTGTATCCCATAAAAGCTAATAGTAAGGATAGCATAATATTTGGCAAAGCAGGTAAACCTGTAAAAGCCAATAAGAATAATACCCCGCTTGCAATATAAAGAGCTCTAGGCTGTGAAAACAATTGCCTAGTCATATCATTTCCTAGATTTGATTCAGAGGCTGCTCTTGTCACAATTATACCTGTAGCTGTAGATATTAATAATGCTGGTATCTGGCTGACTAAACCATCTCCAACAGTCAGGTTTGTATAAACTTTGGCCGCTTCTGATAAATCCATTCCTTTTTGCAAAATTCCTATTATAAAACCAGCAGTTATATTTATAATTGTTATTATAATACCTGCGATGGCATCTCCCTTAACAAATTTACTTGCTCCATCCATAGCACCATAAAAATCTGCTTCTCTTTGAATCTTTTTTCTTCTTTCTTTGGCTTCTGCTTCGCTTATAAGTCCTGAGTTCAAATCTGCATCAATAGCCATCTGCTTTCCAGGCATAGCATCCAAAGTAAATCTAGCAGATACTTCAGCAACCCTTTCTGCACCTTTTGTTATTACCATAAATTGAATTACCATAATGATAAGATATATCAAGATACCAACAATGGTATTGCTTCCAATAACAAAGTTACCAAATGCTTCTATAACACTTCCTGCATTCGCATTGCCAAGAATTAATCTTGTTGAAGAAATATTCAAAGATAATCTAAATAAAGTAGTAATTAATAATAATGAAGGAAATATGGAAAATTGCAAAGGTTCTTTAATATACATTGCTATAATCAAAATAATAAGAGATAAAGATATATTTATAGTAAGCAATATATCCATTAAAAAAGTAGGTATTGGAACAATAATCAACAACACAATTGCAATAACCGCTATGGCTACTATTATATCACCAAACTTAAACAAAGCTGTTTCCTCCTACTTATTCTTTAAACTGTATACAAAAGCTAATATTTCAGCTACTGCCTGATACATTTCAACAGGTATTTGCTGACCAATATCTGTAGTTTTAAACAATGCTTGGGCTAATGGCTTGTTTTCTATAACAGGCACATTAGATTCCTTGGCTTTTTCTTTTATCCTATAAGCTATTAAGTCCTTGCCTTTTGCTGTTACAACAGGCGCATCAGAAATATTTGAATCGTACTTGATTGCCACTGCATAATGAGTTGGGTTTGTAATTATTACATCTGCTTTAGGTACTTCAGCCATCATCCTTCTTAATGATAATTGTCTTTGCTTTTCTTTTATTTTTGATTTTACTTGAGGATTTCCCTCTGTTTGCTTATACTCTTCTTTTATTTCCTGTTTTGTCATTTTAAGGTTTTTTTCAAACTCCCATAATTGATAACCATAATCAAAAACAGATAGAACTAACAACATAATAGATGACCTTAAACCAATAGTTATAATAGCATTACCTATAAAAGCCATCGAAGTATTTAGCTCCATATTCATAAAATTTGCTATCATCATATAATTATCTCTTAAAAAATCGTATATAAAGTAGCCAATCAGCAACATCTTAATTGAAGCTTTTAGTAGTTCAATCAATGAATTTTTTGAAAATAATCTTTTTAAACCTTGTATAGGATTCAGTTTATTAAAATTAGGCATCAAAGGTTTTGTCGAAAATAAGAAGCCCACCTGTAAATAATTAGCTACTACTGATGCCAATAATGCAACCGCCATAATAGGCAAAACTATTAAGAAAAAAGACCATATACATTGCATAAACATATTTCTCAAGTTACTTGACTGATAAAGACTGTCTACATCAGTAAATACAGTTAAAAATCTGCTAATTATATTAGTAAGACGGTCATATATATACCCTGACAAAATCTTTATGCACCAAAACATAAGGAGTAATAATACAGCAGATACAACTTCCCTGCTCTTTGCTACCTGACCCTTTTCTCTTGCTTCTTTCCTTCTCTTCGGGGTAGCCTTTTCTGTTTTTTCTTCTGAAAAAAGGGTAAGGCAAATAACTAAATCATCCAAATCAATCATCCTTCGACCATGCTCTGTAAAATAATGCTTATATATGCAAACAAATTATCAAATAAATAATCTAGTGTGTTTGAAAGACCTGGCATTATAATCATTAAAACTAATAAACCCAAAGCTATTCTCAGTGGCATTCCTACCATAAACACATTCATTTGAGGAACCATTCTTGCTAATATACCTAAAGCTACCTCAGAAATCAAAACAGCAGCTGTTATTGGAAAAGCTATTTTAACAGCCATATAAAAAGTTTCAGAAAAAATACCAATAAGGTTATTAATCAGTTCTTTTGTAAAAAACAGACTATTTATGGGTACAATATTATAGCTTTTCGTAAGGGCCAAAAACAATATATGATGTCCATCCATCATCAAAAATAATAAAATTGACAATATATACAAGAAGTTTCCTAAAAGTGGTACTTGAATATTGCTTTGTGGATCTAAAACATTTATCATACTAAATCCAATCTGGGTATCTATTAATTGCCCTGCTATAAACAGTGCTGAAAATACCATATTGCTTACATATCCTATGATAATACCCACAAATAGTTCTTTAAAAATTATTAAAGTGAAATCTACTAAATTTGAATACTCTATAACAACATCACCCAGTAAAGGAGCTAAAATGAAAGTTGTGAACAACGCCAGTCCAATTTTTAAATATGAAGGTGTGTTTTGCCTTCCAAATACTGGGCTTAAAACAAACAGCGAAGTCATTCTTATAAATACCAAAAGATATAAAATAAATCTATTTATTAATACATCTGTTATGCTCATATTCTCTTACCTTATATATGTGTATAAATTTTCAAATAGATTTATTGTAAACTCAGCTATCATATTCCCCATCCATGGTCCAAAAATTATTAAAGTAAGAAAAATAGTTATTAGTTTTGGTATGAATGAAAGGGTGGCTTCTTGTATTTGTGTGGTAGCTTGTATAATGCTTACAATTAAACCGACTAATAACCCTAGACCCAAAATAGGCGCAGAAATCATTACTGTTATACTAATGGCTCTTTGGGCTACATCCATTACTACACTTTGATCCATAAAAACACCTCATTATTGCAATTAAAAGCCTAATATCAAAGATCTAACTATCAAATTCCATCCATCTACCATAACAAACAATAATATCTTGAAAGGCATAGAAATCATAACTGGTGGTAACATCATCATGCCCATCGACATTAGTGTACTAGCGACAACCATGTCTATTATTAGAAAAGGTATATAGAGAAAGAATCCTATTTGAAAGGCTGTCTTCAGTTCGCTAATTATAAAAGCTGGAATCAGTGCCTTAGTTGGTATGTCGTCTAAATTTACAGAGCTATCAAGTTGTCCAAGTTTTAAAAACAATGCTATATCTTTCTCTCTTGTATGTTTAAACATGAAGTTTCTTATAGGTTTCATTGCATTCTCTATAGCCTCTTCTTGACTTATTTGCTCTTCCATATATGGTTTGATTGCTGTATCATTAATTTCTGTAAATACTGGCGACATAATATAAAATGTTAGAAATAAAGCAAGTCCAATCAAAACTTGATTTGAAGGCATTTGCTGAGTTCCTAATGCATTTCTTGTAAAGGATAACACAATAACTATTCTTGTAAAAGAGGTAAGCATGATAAGCAAGGAAGGTGCTAAAGATAAAATCGTAAGTAAAAATAATATTTGCAAACTTAACGCAACTTCCTGTGGCGACTCTGCAGCCTTTACATTTAAATCTATATTAGGTATAGGTAAAGTCGGTTCAGCATATACTCTGCTTCCAATCAAGAATGCCACAATTACAAAAAACAGTATGTTTTTAAAAATTCTTTTACTCATTTTTTTTGATCCCTTTGATAATTTTTTTGAGCTTTTCAATGTTATGTTTTATACCATTTGTGCTATGATGCAAATCCATATTGCTATAGGTATTAATTAAATAACTATCAAAGTCATTAAATCCATCGCTATTCATTAGTTGATCTTTCATTTTTTCATCTGTAAGTTTATCTATCAGATATATGCCTTTTAGACTGTCTGATATTAAATAAAACTCATCACATACTTTAATAATATGCAAACGTCTATCATTTCCAAATGAAAGGGTTTCAATGAGTTTCATATGCTTATTCTTTCCAGTTACTCTTCTACCAATAAACTTTGAAAAATAATAACTGAAAGCCAACACAATGAGAAATATGATTATGATGTAAATTAGTTTTAATAAACTCATGAAACCGTTTGATTCATATAATCCATTCATTTCCTAACTCAATACTTTCTTTACAGCCTCTATTATTCTCTCTGCCTGGAATGGTTTTACGATAAAATCCTTTGCACCAGCTTGTATTGCTTCTATTACCATTGCTTGTTGCCCCATAGCAGAGCACATAATAATTTTAGCTGAAGGATTAATCTTTTTTATTTCCTTAACGGCTTGTATACCATCTACCTCTGGCATGGTTATATCCATAATAACAAGATCAGGATTCAACTCCATATATTTATCAATAGCCTTTGCTCCATTTTCAGCTTCGCCAGCAATTGTAAAGCCGTTTTTCACCAAAACATCTTTTATCATCATTCTCATAAATGCAGCATCATCTACAATTAAAATTCCGTTTGCCATTTTCAATCCTCCTAGTTAATGCTTTTTATTATTTGATTTATACTTTTTTCAATCTTTTACTTGGACTAACAATATCAGTTATTCTAACTCCAAAACTCTCATCAATAACAACTACTTCACCTTTAGCAATAAATTTACCATTTACTATTACATCAACTGGTTCACCGGCTAATCTATCCAATTCAACGACAGTACCCGGTCCAAACTCCAGTATATCTTTTATAAGTCTTTTTGTTCTCCCTAATTCTACTGTTATCTCAAGAGGAACATCCATTATCAAATCAATATTTTCTTTGTTTCCACTGCTACCATCTAAATCAAATTCTTCAAACTGAACGGGTTGAACTTGAACATAATTGGTATCTACTTTTCTAGTATCGGTATGGCTACTTTGCTGTTCAACACTTTTATCTACTATTCGACTTTTATCCGGATTTTCCTTCCTTGCGGTATCTATTTCTTCACTATTTGAAGCAGAATTAAATAGCTCTCTAACCATTTTTTTAGCAAACTCAATAGGTATAAGTTGCATTATTTCGCTGTCAAGAATACCTTCAACCTCCATCTTAAAGGCAACTCGAACAATTGAATCATTGAAATTATATTTGATCGGACTAGACTCTCTAAACTTCATTAAAAACGCTTTTGGAGGTGATATATTTATACTTTTGTTAAAAATACTAGACAAAGATGTTGACGATGATCCTATCATTTGATTCATAGCCTCTCCAATAGCACTTAAATCCAGATCATTAATCTCCCCATGAATATTATGTCCGTCGCCACCCATCATAAGATCCGTAATTGCTTTTACATCTTCCTCTTTTAATATTAATAAATTTGAACCTTCAAATCCTTCTGTATACTTAACCTCTACTGCAACATAAGGTAGAGGGTATTGTCTTACTAAATCATCCCAAGTCATTACGCTTACCCTAGGAGTTGTTATTGTTACTTTATTATTCAATAATGCAAATAAAGTAGTGGCTGAAGTGCCCATGCTTATATTTCCTATTTCTCCTATGGCATCAATTTCTTCCGGTGTTAGAGTAACATCGTTTTCATTGCTTCCTTTCAATAGAGCATCTATTTCTTCCTGTGTAAGCATATCACTCATCTGCCTCATCTCCTCTCTTTTCAATCCTTGTAATTTTAACGGCAACCTTGTTCTTTTTTATTCCTGGATAACAGTAAAATTTCAGTTTACTTCCTACGAATACTTCCAACTCCTCATTTGCTGACTTATCCAATGTAATTACATCACCTTTTTGAAGATTAAGTATGTCTTTTACATTCAAAACAGATTTGCCAAGAACTACGCTTAATGGCAAGTAAGTCTTCTCTATTCTCTTCTCTAGGTTACGGATCTCATTTGATGAAACATCCTTAGTGAGACCTGAGAACCAAAACTTTGTGCTCAATTTTGGTATGATGGGTTCAATTACTATATGAGGTATACATATATGCATGGATCCCTCAACATTTCCTATCTTTACATTTAATGTCACAAGAGCAATAGTCTCATTTGGTGACATTATCTGTGCAAACTGAGTATTCGTTTCAATCTTTGAAAGTTTGGGTTTTAAATCAGCTACATTTTTCCATGGATCCTTATATAAGTTCAATATTTGGTTTAATATCTTTTCAATAATGGTTAATTCTATCTCTGTAAAAATTCTATTTTCTTCATATGCTTGCCCTGCCCCACCCAATATCTTCTCTATCATAGTAAAGCTGATACTAGGAGTAATTTCCATCAATATGGATCCACTTAGGGGAGAAAAATCGATTACTCCAAGGGTAGAAGGATTCGGCATTGAGTTACTAAATTCATAATAAGTAAGTTGGTCTACAGAAACAACTTCTATTTGAACAAAAGATAACAAGTAACCAGATAAATATGTTTGCAATACTCTAGAGAAATTTTCATGTATCATCTGTAGAGTCCTTAATTGATCTTTCGCAAACTTATTTGGTATTTTAAAATCATATGCTCTTACTTTTTTTTCTTCTTTTTCTTCCCGAATTTCTTTTACATCTAACTCTCCAGCATTTAATGCATTTAACAATGCATCTATCTCAACTTGCGACAATACTTCGGTCAATAGCTTACACCTCCTGCTACTGCATTATAAATTCGTCAAAATACACATTAAGTATTTTATCGCTATTCAACAATTTTCTAACAACACTTAAAATTTCTTTTTGGAGATTCGATTGACCTTCTGCTCCTTTTAAGTCTTCTTCGGTTTTACTTCTAAGTAGCAAATTTATCTCATGTCGTAATTCAGGATTTCTTGCACTGATAATTTCTTGTACTTTTGAATTTGCAAGCTCTAGCTGTACAGTTACTTTAAGTATCTTATTGCTGTCTTTTACATTACTTACAAAAGATTGATCGAAAGAATACATGGTAATATTTTTATTCACTTTTATAGATTCATCATTTTCACTATTGCTCTGTGCAGTTATCAAAGCAACTCCTAATGCAATAACAACAATTAATAATACAACAACAATAATAAGTAAAATATTATTCTTCTTCAACTTCAACCCTCCATCTATATTGGTTAGGTTACTTACCATTTGATTCACTATTGATAATCAAAATATCTACCCTTCTATTATTTTGCCTTCCTTCTGGTGTGCTGTTTGTATCTATTGGATGATACTCCCCATAGCCAACGGCAGATAATCTCCAAGGTTCAACATTCTTTACTTCAACTAAATATCTTAAAACATTAACAGCTCTTGCAGTGGAAAGCTCCCAATTTGAAGGATATCTGTAGGTATGAATAGGTACATTATCTGTATGTCCCTCAATTCTAATGTTTTTACCACTTTCCTTTATTACATCTGAAATCTTTTCTATTATATACTTTGCCTCATCCTTTATTTCTGCCTTACCGGAATCGAATAATGTTGCATCAAGCATCCTTATTAATAAACCTCTTTCGTTAAGTACTAACGTAACATTATTTTCTAAATCATTTTCTTTAATAAAATTGTCGACTTGTTGATATATTCTACTAAACTCTTCAGTTTCTTGATTGTTTAAACTGCCTGGAAAAGTTGCTTCAATGGGCGTCATATCTACAACTATACCTGAATCTAAAACACCTAAAGAACCTTGTAATGATTGTATTATTGATTCAAATTTCTGTGCATCTATAGTTGCAAATGAAAACAACAATACGAAAAAACAGAGCAATAATGTCATCATATCTGCATATGTATTCATCCAAGGTGCTGTTCCACCACCACCCGAATCCACTTTCCTTTTTCTTCTGCTCATAGACTGCTTTCCACCCCTCTATCTCCCTCAGCATACGCATTCTTTTCTCTTGATACTCTCTCCCTTAATTGAGGTGATAAGAAAGCTTTAAGTTTTTCTTCTATTATTCTAGGATTTTCACCTGCTTGTATAGATAATATACCTTCAAGCATTACTTCTTTCATCAAAATTTCTTCTGAACTGCGAATTTTCAACTTGTTTACTACTGGAATACAAAAAACATTTGCTAAAAATGATCCATAAAATGTGGTGATTATAGCAACAGCCATGTTCGGTCCAACAGTTGATGGGTCATCTAAACCTGCCAACATATTAATCAAACCTATTAAAGTTCCTATCATACCGAATGCCGGACTCATTGCACTCATATATTCATATACACTACGATTACTTGCATGTCTTTCCTCAATAAACGATAATTCTGTTTCCATAATATTTCTAACCAATTCAGGATCTGTACCATCAACAATTAGATTTATACCTCTTTGAAGAAAATCATCTTTCAAACTGTTTGCTGCTTCTTCTAATGCTAATAAACCCTCTTTGCGTGCAATATTAGCTAAATCTATTATTGATTTAATTAAGCTCTCCGGAACTAATGGCTTATATACAAACACATATTTTAAAGCTTTGATACCTTCAAGTAAACCTTTAAAGGGAAAAGCCATTATAGTCATTGCTATTGTCCCACCAAAAGTACACACAATCGAAGGAAAATGTATATAACCTCCTAAATCACCACTTAATATAATTGACCAGACCATAACAATGAGGCCGCTTAAAAGTCCTACAATAGATGCTATGTCCAATTACCTGCACCTCTTTTCACGCTTAATCTTTTTTTAAATACTCTTCAATACAGAAAACTTTTCTCTTGTGTTCCACAATTCTATTCACAATCTCTTCAACAGTTTCTGAAACAACATACTTCTTACCGTCTCTTAAAGTTATGACTGTATCAGGTGTTTCCTCTATGGTTTCTATTAGATCAGAATTAATATAATATTCTTTTCCATTAAACCTTGTAACCTTAATCATCTAATCACATCCTTTTTTGTTAGTCCCTGGGCTCTGCCCAGGGACTATTACTTCATTATCTCTTCATATTAACTAATTCCTGAAGCATTTCATCGGATGCTGTAATAATTCTTGAGTTAGCTTGGAAACCTCTTTGTGTAGTTATCATTTCTGTAAACTCGGTTCCTAGATCAACATTAGACATCTCCAAATTACCTGGATTTAAAGCTCCTGCTCCACCACTGCCAGGAACACCAATTACAGGCTCTCCTGAGTTTGGAGTAACCTGATACATGTTTTCTGATGTCTTCTCCAATCCTGCAGGATTCTTAAATGTTGCCAACGCTATTTGGCCTATAACTCTGCTTTGACCATTGGTAAATATTGCACTAATCTCGCCTGATGATCCAATGCTAAATGTATCTAGATAACCCTGTGGATAACCATTTTTTGTTATTGTAGTACTTGAATCGTTTGCAAACTGAGTTAAACCTTCGAAGTTTACTTCGACATTCATATCATCAAACAACTGATTGCCAGTATTGATTGGATCTTTTCCTGAAATCACCAATGTAAGTTTGCTTATCTTATCTGCATCATTAGTAACTAAATTACCATTTGAGTCAAACTTTATTGGTATAATGACATCAGCAATTGAAGCTGGATTTGCTACAGCTGTTCCTGAAGCGTTAAAATAGCTCTTATCATCTAGATTCTGTATTATTACACCCCATTCATTGTCTGCTCCAACCTCATCACCATCCTTAATTCCCCTAACAAAAGTAAACTTCAATGTATGCTTACCGCCAAGGCTATCATAAAATACTGTTGTTGTTTCTCTAAATTGAACACCACCTGAAAACTGCAGATTCTTATCAGCATCAAAACTTATGAAATCTGCAGGTATTGCTGCAACTGTTTTTGTAGGGTCTGTAGGATCAGGTTTGGTAGCAGGTACTCTTGTCATATCTTTATTCAAATTTCCTGATACTGAAGCAGTATCTGTAGCCATAGCAGGGAAGGATTTTGTTTTTGATATTACTATGCCTTCCAAAACACCTTTAAGTACTGTAGATCCATCAGGAGCAGGATTCCTTTCTTCATCTTCCATATAACCAAGGACTCTGTAGCCATTTGGAGCAACCAAATTACCATTCTCGTCCAATGTAAAGTTTCCTGCTCTGGTATAGGTTCTACTCAGAAAATCACTGCTATTGGAAAGTATAAAGAATCCATCACCATTAATAGCCAAATCAGTATTATTGTCAGTTCTTTGAGTAGCACCTTTAACATGGAAAGTATCTATTGATGCTAGTGAGATACCTAGACCTACTTGCTGAGGATTTGTACCTCCTCTGCCTAATTGAGGAGAACTTGCACCTTTTATGGTTTGGTTAAACACCTCCTGAAAAGTCGCTCTTTGACTTTTGAATCCTACAGTATTAACATTTGAAATATTGTTTCCTATTATATCCATTTTTAACTGATGGGCTTTAAGCCCTGATACACCTGTAAACATAGATCTCATCATTTTTCAATCGACCTCCTCTTGCTTTAATGTCCCTTCATCTGTCGTTCAGAAGGGTTAAGCCTCCTACAAAAGGTCCGGCTTATATAATTATTGCTCCATCAATATTGGTAAAAATATTATCCTTCAAAGACTCTTCTGTAGCTGCAGTTATAATTGTTTTGCTCTTGACATTAGCAATCAATGCGGTTCCACCTAAAATTATCAATGTATCCTTTACACCTTTTTTAGCAGCTTTCTCTACAGCTTTATCAATGCTTTCAATATCTTTTTGAGTTAGTTTCACATTTCTTGAAATCAACCTTTCCTGAGCATGCTTCGAAAACTTAATACTCCCTTGCTGTTGAATCTTATCATTTAAAATGTTCTCAAAATTAACGTTTTGCCTGACTAAAGGCTTGTCCTGAGCAATTACCTTATTGCCGCTGCCAACAGGTATTATATTTCTGTTTATATTAATCTTAAAGTCATCCATCATATCACCTCAACGGCTTTCATTTAACTTCATAAATTTCATCAAGGGAAAGCTGATAATCACCAACGACCAATTTTATACTACCATTTACGCTCTTAATCGATTCAACTGTTCCAGCTATTTCTACACCATTTTTCTTACCTTTTACTTCTTTTCCAAGCATGCTGTAGGCCATACTGAATCTGATGTTTTGTAACAACATCGAACTCTGATCTGCAGAGCTTATCAATTCTGTAACCTCTTTTACAGACTCATATGGTACTTCCTTTGAATCTACTACCACATAAACTTCATCACCTTTTACTCTGGCACTTTCAACAATTCCTACAACTTCGTTCAATTGACCTGTTTCAGTGGTTATTATAGCACTTATCATTTTCCCTACCAATCCGTAGGCTGAATTGATCTTTGCGATTTTGTTCGTGTTCTGAGCCTGCTCCAAACTTGAGAATTGAGCCATTTGAGATATAAACTCCTTGTCATCCATTGGCTCCAAAGGGTTTTGATATCTCAACTGAGTTACCAATAAATTTAGAAAAGCATCCTTTCCCAACGTATCACTATATTCTTTAGTTTTATTACTGCTCGTTGTATATGTTGTATTTGATACGCTGTTCACATTACTCATAATTTCACCTCCTATACTCTTATATCAAGTAAACCTTCATTAATGTAATAAGGATTTTCATAATTAGAAATATTCTCGTCTAATTCTGTAACTATGTCTTCAACATATGAAGTCCTCTTGCTATTGCTCTTCCAAGCACTGAAATTATCATTTTCTTTTTGCCATTTTTCTTGGTTTCCAACAGAAACACTTATATTTTGAATATTAATCCCTTTTTGAGTTAAAGATTCTTTAAGATCTACAAAGCTTGATTCAATTGCTTCTTTAACTCTTTGATTCTCTGCTATAAACTTTGCAGTCATTTCTCCGTTTTCCATAATTAATTTTACGGTAACTTTTCCTAATGACTCAGGTTTTAATCTGATTCTTAATTCTGTAAACTCATCAGTATCAAGCAATTGACTGCTTTCAACAATCTGTTTAAAAATCTCCTCATTATTAATAAATTGTGGTCTATCTATTAGAGGATTTCTGTCGACAGCTTTGAGATTATCTTGGATGTCAAAAGCCTTTTCACCTATTGCTGCATAATTGATAGCAATGTCATCAACATCATTGCTTATCTTATGCTGTATCTCTGGATATTCAGAATCATGATTTTTCATTTGAATCTCATTGTCGATTTTAGCTACTATTTCTGCCTCTTCAACAGATTCTGCACCAATATCAGTAGATTTGCCCTCTACTTCTTCATGATTCTCCTGAATTTGAGCTGTTTGCATTTCTGATACCGGCTTAATAACCCTATTAAACGAAGAATGCTCCAAAAGGTTTAAACCATTAAGTACAGTGTCTTTTATTTGATTTAATTGAGTAGAATTGCTATCTATATTTACATGCTCTTCAGCTTCATTGGAAATAGCAACCTCATTAATAATCAAAGACTTTATATCATTTATTATTTCATTAAAATCATCCATGTCTTCAATCTTAATATCCTTCGTAATAGCATTGATGTTTTCAATCAAAACAGACTTATCTAAAGTGCTATAATCGATTTGATTAAGCTCACTTTGCAATATATCTTTTACTTTTTCCATATCATTGATTTCCAGATTTAGCATTCCAGATAGCATTAAAAGTATGTTTCCTACTATGTCTATTTCTTTAACCATATCATCATCTTTTGAAGATTCCTGCTCAAACTCATCTTCTTTAATGTCTTTTGCTTCCTTTCTCGCACTAACTTCTTTTGTTTCTTTTACATCCTTTTCTTCTTTAACTGTATTTATAGATTTTTGATCAGCTTCTTTGTTTATATATTTATCTTTTTTATTACTATCATCTACTCTGGAAGCTTCTGCCTTTTTTGAAGTTTGCTCATTTCCTTTTTGCTGAATTGCCTTCTGCATAATTTGCTTATAATCAACGCCAGTGTTATCGCTATTAAAGCTTAATTTTGCATTGGCTTTAACATCCATAGTCTTGCCGTTTAACATACTGTTAAAATCTATCATAATCATAATTATCACCTCCTTTCTAAGTTATTACATCAATTACTGCCTTCTACAGCAGCAATATCTTCTAGAATTTGAGCTGCTTGCACTGGATCCATAAGCACTAGGATTGAACTGCTTTTATCTTTACTCATGTTTCTTAGAATTTGAACAACTGTATCTTTGCTTTCCATATTAGATAAAATTCGCATTGCCTTTGCTGCATCCATCTTCTCTAAGTATTCTACTTGTTCCATGACACTATCAAGTTTTGTATTTAATCTATCTAATCTCTCATCCAATTGAGCCTCTTTTTCCTTCAAGGACTCTTCTTTAGCAGCTAGAGTTTTCTCTTTTTCTTCAATTTCCTTTTCCTTTTCATTTAACTGCTCTTCTTTTATTTTTAGAGCATTTTTTTCCTGCTCTATCTTTTCCAATTCTATTTGCTGGGGTGTTTTCTCTTCTTCAACTGGCCCTATTATATTGCCTACAACAGGCCAAGTTGACATATACTTGAGTAGTGCTGGTTTAGCACCTCCTATATTGAATACCAAAATACATCCTGCCGCAATTATTGCCGTTAAAGCTAGTATCATCAATATAAGGAAGAAGTTTTGCAGCTTTACATGTATCTTTCCTGTTTTAACATTCTTTTTCTTTTCAACTTGCTGCATGTTCTTACCCCCATCACATTCTGCTTTCCTTGAAGGAAACTATTTCTTCGATATTCTTTTCGTTTTTGCGCTGCTCATCAACTTGAAATTCATTATAGTAGATCTCTTTTAACCTTTCCATTGTCTTTCTGTTTTGCATTGCTTTAACAAGTTCTTGCCTGTTCTTCTTTACTTCTTCTTCTGCCTTGATAACGGCATTAGTTTTGTGCTTAATTCCTTCTCTATAAAATATCTGTTCTTCATAAATATCTCTCAATTCTCCAATAGTTGTTCCATTGCTTGCCAACTTATATAACTCATTATTGCAATTTTTCAATGAATTATATAAATCATTTAACTCATCCTTCTCTCTCAAGTATTTCTTCATGCTTAAACTAAATAGGTTCTTTTTTTGATCCTCCAAGCTTTGTCTATACTCAAGGACTTTTTGAAATTTAAATTTATATGTAGCCAAAATAATCACCTAACTTAATATATTTTCCATGATGCGTATAGTATCGTCAAAACTTACTTTTTCTTTTGTAGATTGAGTTAGGAATTGATTTATGCTATCTATTTTTTCTATGGCAAAATCAATTTTTTTATTGCTTCCTTTCTGATATGCCCCTATATTTATTAAGTCTTCCGAATCTTTATATATAGATAGTAATTTCTTAATTTCATTTGCTAACTCTTTGTGATGATCTGATACAATATTAGGCATAAGTCTGCTAATGCTTGCAAGAACATCAATGGAAGGATAATGGTTTCTGTTAGCAAGAAGTCTTGATAAAACTATATGTCCATCTAAAATTCCACGAACAGCATCTGTAATAGGCTCATTCATATCATCACCATCAACAAGTACTGTATAAAATGCTGTAATAGAGCCTTTATCAGATGTACCTGTTCTTTCAAGAAGCTTAGGCAACACAGAAAATACAGATGGTGTAAACCCTCTTGATACAGGAGGTTCACCGATAGATAATCCTATTTCTCTTTGAGCCATAGCAAAACGAGTAAGGGAATCCATCATAAGCAAAACATCTTTTCCCTGGTCTCTAAAATACTCTGCTATAGTTGTTGCCACATAGGCTGATTTTAATCTAATTAGAGGA
This sequence comes from Lutispora thermophila DSM 19022, assembly GCF_900142105.1. Classification (GTDB taxonomy): domain Bacteria; phylum Bacillota; class Clostridia; order Lutisporales; family Lutisporaceae; genus Lutispora; species Lutispora thermophila. The sequence continues at coordinate 84,452 of NZ_FQZS01000014.1, read as the reverse complement.
GGTTGATCTGAAGTAGCTACAACAAGAACTGATCTGCTTAGTCCTTCATCCTGTAAATCATTTTTTATAAACTCATTTACTTCTCTTCCTCTTTCACCAATCAAACATATTACATTAATATCAGCCGTTGTATTTCTTGCTATCATTCCAAGCAAAGTGCTTTTACCTACACCACTTCCGGCGAATATTCCAACTCTCTGCCCTTTTCCTATAGTCAACATGCCATCAATAGCTTTAACACCTAATGATAATGGAGTATCAATTATCTTTCTAAGCAGCGGATCCGGTGGTTCGTTATATATTGAGTATAAACTATTACTTTCTATTGGTCCTTTACCATCTATAGGTTGTCCTAATCCATCAAGTACCCTACCCAATAGGTCATTGCTCACATTTATATGCATGCTTTTTCCTGTTGCTACTACTTGACTTCCTGGCCCTATTCCATCCAGCGATCCCAATGGCATCAAACTTACGGTATTTCCTTTAAAACCTACAACTTCCGCTAAGATAGGGTTTTTATTCTTGATGTTTACTATGCTGCACAATTCATTTAAGTTAACAGCAGGTCCAACGGATTCAATGGTTAAGCCTACAACTTGCGATACCCTACCACTATATCTAACAAAATCTTTCGTTTCAACAATCTTCTTATACTTGGATAAATTAAGTTTTGTCAAAGCTATCACTCATTTCTCAATGCAAAGTAAAAGGCTTTTTGCAGTTGCTCTATTTGCAGTTCAATGCTTGAGTTGACTTCACCTGATGGTGTATCTACAATACAATCACCTTTTTTTAGAAACTTATCTTCTATTATTTCCAATTCGGATATTCCTTCAACTAATGATTCTATAATATCCTTATTTACTAGTACATTGGGATAATCTTCACTGCTAACCCTTATAGTAACCTTATTTCTATAGGTACACTTTTCTAATGCAATTTTTATCTGAGATATTATGGTATTCTTATTTTGTTGTATCTCATCTCCAATAATCTTCTTAACCAAATTTAATACTAGCTCTACTATTTCTTCTTCAGCTTCTTTGAATATAGCTTCTTTTCTTTTATTGAGATAGATTACAATATCAGCTGCTTCCTTAATAATGTCACTGGTCTTCCTTCTTGCATCTTCCAAACCCTGTTTAAAACCTTGTTCATACGCTTTTTGCATTTCATTTTGCTTAAGATTCTCTATCTCAACTAACTTTTCATCAGCTATTCTTTTCGCTTCATCATTTGCTTCTTCAATTATTTTCGAATACATTTCATGTGCTTCTTTTATAATCCTGTCATACTCTTTATTAGCATCAACATTTTCCATATCTTCTACATTTTTATCATCACTAACATTTACTACATCTAAATTAATACTCTCTATTTTATTGACCAGAGGTTTAGGAGTTCCAACATTTACTTTATGAGATTTATATACTCTATACAATTATCTCATCGCCTCCACCTCTAGCTATTACAATTTCTCCTGCATCTTCAAGTTTTCTAATTACATTGACAATCTTCTGCTGTGCTTCTTCTACATCTCTTAGTCTTACAGGGCCCATATATTCCATATCTTCTTTAATCATTTCAGCTAGTCGCTTAGACATATTGGAGAATACAGCCTTTGCAACCTCTTCACTGGAACTCTTAAGAGCAAGAGCCCAATCTCCATTCTCAACCTCTCTGATAACTCTCTGTATGGAACGATTGTCAAGGGTAATAATATCTTCAAAGACAAACATCCTCTTTTTGATCTGTTCTGCTAACTCAATATCCTGTAATTCAAGAGTTTCCATAATGTTCTTTTCAGTACCTCTATCTACGGAGTTCAATATATCTACAACCGCTTGAATACCTCCTGCAGATGTGTAATCCTGACTGATCATAGAAGAAAGCTTTCTCTCTAAAACTCTTTCTATCTCTTTAATTACTTCCGGCGATGTTCTATCCATCATCGCAATCCTTCTTGTCACATCAGCCTGTTTATCCGGAGATAATGCAGACAATATTGCCGAAGCTTGCTGAGGCTTTAGATATGAAAGAATGAGCGCTATGGTTTGGGGATGCTCGCCTTGAATGAAATTCAATAATTGAGAAGGATCTGCTTTTCTAACAAAATCAAACGGTCTCACCTGTAAAGATGCAGTCAACTTATTTATTACATCCAAAGCTTTCTGATTTCCTAAAGCTCTCTCCAGAACCTCTTTTGCATATGATATTCCACCCTCTGATATATACTCTTGTGCTAAGCAAATCTGGTAAAATTCTTCAAGAACTTGTTCTTTTTCTTCTGGAGCGACAGTCCTCATATTTGCAATCTCAAGAGTTAGCTGCTCAATATCTTCTTCTTTTAAATGCTTAAATATTAGAGCAGATTTCTCAGGACCAATTGCTATGAGCAAAATAGCCGCTTTCTGCAAACCGGTAAATTGACCCTTGCTTGTCCTGCCCATATCATCACTCTTTATTCCTCATTTAGCCATGTCTTCAATAGCTGCGCTGCTTGCTCTGGTTTCTGGGACACAAATTTCTCTACTTTTTTCTTAACTTCATTATCAATATCAGTTAGTTCTGAAACTTCATCTATCTTACTTAACGCCATTTCAACATCATCTTCATCTTTTTCTTCATATTTCTTGTTTCTTCTATAAATATAAATCATTGCTCCTGCAAGTACTAATGCAGCTAATGCGTAAGGTATAAAATCTTTAGGTTCTAATGTGTTATCTTTATTTGTTTCACTTTCAACCAAATCTCTTATTGAAGTATCAAAATCCATAGCCATGACATGAATGCTATCTGGATCTTCTACTCCAAAACCTTTTACTGCTTTTAAAGCTAATTCTGTTATATTTTTAATCTCTTCATCATCAATATCTAACGAAGGATCATTTTTATCCTTTAATTCTTTTTCGATTTGTGTCAAAGACATTTTTTTGTAGTATTCTTTATTACCATTCTGTTCATTAGATAACTTTAATCTTAGGGCCTCTCTTTTAATTTTGGCATTATTATCAATTAATATAGATAATGACAAATTTTCAATATATCCTTTTTCCTTAACAATTTGGTTTTGAAATTCATTTATCTCGTAATTTACTATTCTGCTGGATTCATTATAACTTGATTCTGATTCGTCAGTTTGCACATAAGTAGGTATTTCAGTATTGCTATCAGTTCCTGGCACACCGCCTGAACCATCACCAGTCCATTGCTTACTTGATTCTTCTTTACTCCTTATAAGTCCAGCATTATCATCACTATTATCTGGCGATTTAAATTCTTTTGATGTTTCTACTTTTTCATCAAAGTTCAGCTTCACTGTAGCCATAACATTGACATTACCAACACCATAGACTGATTCTAAAAACTTTCTAACACTGTTTTGTATATTAATCCTTGTAGCTTCTTGCATCTCCATCTGCGTACTAACCTGAGTGCTGAAAGTCGTTCCTTCAGTCTTCAAAGATCTGCCATTTTCATCTATAATTGTTATATTTTCTTCTTTTAAGCCTTTCACGCTCTTAGATATGTACTGAGCAATTCCATTAACTTGGGCTTCATCCAGACCAGGATATCCGGCTTTAGTTTTTATAATTACACTGGCACTGGCTTCCTGTCTATTACTTTCCAAAACAAACACATTATCATCAGGAATAAACAGGTTTACTTGTGCCCATTCAACACCATCTAAAGACTTTATCCCATTGGCTATTGTGTTTTGCATGTATAATATTTGCTTCAGCTTTTTATCTTGAGAAGTATCGTTGAAAGATGATTTAAGCATTTCAGGAAAAACAAAATCATTTTTGGGTAGACCTTCCATCGCAAGATTTATCCTTGCTTCATCCACTTTATCTTTAGGTACTAATATAGTAGTACCATCAACTTTAACAGGGATTTTCATTTCCTGTAACTTATTTTTTATTTCACCTGCATCCTTGGCATCAAGATTTGGATACAAAACCTGATACCTTGGCATAGCTGAAATTATGCCTATGCTTACTATAAGCAACACAGATATTGTAGATATTATTGCAATTCTTATTTTTTGTCCTTTTTCAAGTCCCTGCCAAAACTCATTCAGGTTATCCTTCACTTTCTTGATTGCCTCACCCATTTAATCAGTCACCTCACAATTAAATGGACATGCGCATAATCTCGTTATATGCATCTAGAATCTTGTTTCTTATCTGTAGTGTAAACTGAAATGCTAATTCCGCTTTTTGTGATGCTATGACAACCTGATGAACATTATCTATATTTCCAGTTACCAATTTATTATTTAAACTTTGGGACTCTAATTGTAATTGATTAACTTTTTCAATGCTATTCTTCAGCATATCACTAAAAGATAATCTATTTTTGCTATCAGTACTTCCAAAATTCTCAAGAAGCTTTAGACTACTTGTATTAGTAAAATCTATTCTCAAAGTTCTTTCCTCCCGCTATATTCTTCCTATTTCTAGAGCCTTCATGATCATGCTTTTAGTAGAATTGATCGAAGTAACATTTGCTTCATATGCTCTAGTGGCAGATATCATATTAACCATTTCTACCATAATATCCACATTAGGCATTTTTACATATCCGTTTTCATCCGCATCAGGATGACCTGGATTATATACTAATTTAAACTCAGATTTATCTTCCACAATTTGGCTGACTTTAACACCAGATTTTTTTATACTGTTTTGAGCATTCGATAAATAATAGCTAAAAGGCTGATTCACACTGGCTTCTTTAAACACAACCATTTTCCTTCTATAGGGCATCCCATCAGATGTTCTTGTAGTATTTGCATTAGCAATGTTTTGAGATATAATATCCATTCTAAGTCTCTCAGCTGTTAATCCTGAAGCACTAATATTTATGGAATCAAATAAAGCCACAAAAACTACCTCCCTTCATTAATCGCTTTTTTAATAATACTAAGTTGTCCTATTAATTGATTTGCCAATATATTATACTGAATTGAATTTTTAGCTAACTCAGCATTCTCTTCATCAACATCCACATTATTACCGTCTGCTCTCATGGATGTACTATAATCTCTTGTAACTTTGATATCTTTTGACATAGTACGATCTTTTCCTATAGGAAGAAAGTTAGGGCTTTTATGTATAGATCCTGTATTAAACTTGTTAACTGATGCTTCAAAGTATACTCTAAACTTTTTATAACCCGGAGTTTCTGCATTAGCTATATTGTTTGATATAGCTTCGTTTTTAACCCAACAGGCATCAAGAGCTCTTTCCAGTAAGCCCGTTTGATCACTGATCCTGTTTATCATAAGACACCATTCCCTTCTATTTGCTAAAATAGTTAATTCGACAAAGAACATGGTTTTCCTTTTTAAAACAACTTATAATTACACAAAAATATTAATTTCTTTGTATTAAAGCATATAATGATAAAATACATTAAAATCTACTAAAATTCAACTTATTCTTAATTATAAATATTTTATTTTATATAGTAAATGGTAGCAAAGTTCTATTTATATACAAAATGTTGTAATTATAGTTTTTTTTCGCAAAAAAATAAGAGAGTTTTACACTCTCTTATTTTTGCTAATTTACATTATCCAAGCTTTTTAAGCTCATCAATTAACTTATCATTTAATATTTTTATATGGGTTCCTTTCATTCCTAAAGATCTGGATTCAATAACACCTGCACTTTCAAATTTCCTTAAGGCATTCACTATTACCGACCTTGTTATTCCTACTTTATCAGCAATTTTGCTTGCTACAAGCAATCCTTCATTTCCGCCTAGTTCTTTAAATATATGCTCTACAGCCTCTAATTCAGAATAGGATAATGTACCTATTGCCATCTGCACTACTGCTTTTTTTCTTGCTTCCTCCTCTATTTCTTCTTGTTTAGAACGAAGCATCTCCATGCCCACAACTGTTGCCGAATATTCCAACAACACCAAGTCTTCTTCGATAAATTCATCATCAAACTTCCCTAGCATAATAGTACCTAATCTTTCACCACTACCATAAACAGGCACTATAGTAGAATATTTAAAGTCCATATTGCATGTTTTGCTGTTATCAACTACACAAAGATTATCCTTTTTTTCGATATTTGCTTGTGTTTCTGTGATACCTAATAACGTATTATTATATTCTTCTGGAAATCTCTCTTCCACTAGTATCTCATCATTAATTATACTGCACTCCATTGATCTGCAAAGACCATAACCTAAAACTCTGCCTTTTCTGCTTATAATATACACATTGGCATTCAAAACCTCACTGATGATATTGCAAAGCTCTTTAAAAGATACAGGTTGAGGTCCTGTCATTTGTAATACCTTGTTTACTTTCCTAACTTTCTCTAACAATGTCATTCAAAAATTCCTCCTATTTTATATTATATATCTGCTTGTATCTTTCTCCTTGATATTATTTGATAGGGTTTTTCTAACATAGTCTTTTGTAATGATAAATTGCTTTTCTTCCATATCGGGTGCATTAAAAGATAATTCCTCAAACAACTTCTCCATAACAGTGTATAGCCTTCTTGCTCCAATATCCTCTGTTTGCTCATTCATAACAGCTGCTATTTCTGCTATTTCATTAATAGCTTCTTCATCAAAATCTATTTCAAGCCCTTCAGTTGATAACAAAGCCTTGTATTGCTTTATCAAAGCATTATTGGGTTTTGTCAATATTTCTTTAAAGTTCTCCTTTGTAAGGCTTGTTAATTCTACTCTGACTGGAAAACGGCCTTGTAATTCTGGAATCAAGTCAGATACTTTTGAAACATGAAAGGCACCAGCTGCTATAAAAAGCATATGGTCAGTTTTTACAGGTCCATATTTAGTCATAACTGTACTTCCTTCAACAATTGGCAGTATATCTCTTTGTACTCCTTCTCTTGAGACATCAGGACCTCCGGAGTAGTCCTTCCCTGCAATTTTATCTATTTCATCAATAAATATGATACCTTTTTCTTCAGCTCTAACTATGGCTTCATCAATTACCGCATCCATGTCAATGAGTTTCTGAGCTTCTTGTTGTGTAAGTATCTTAATCGCATCTTTTATTGTCACTTTCTTTTTTTTAACCTTTTTGGGAAAAATATTCCCAAGCATGTCTTGAATATTTATACTCATTTGCTCAATGCCTGCACCGGTGAACATATCTATTGTAGAAGACGAACTATCTTCTACTTCTATTTCAACTATTTGGTTATCTAATTCCCCTTTTTTTATCTTTTCTTTAATATAAAATCTGTTCATTACTATTTTTTCATCATCTTTATCGTCATCCTGGATTTGACTATCTTTGTATTGATAGTTAAAAAGAGCCTCAAATGGATTACTGTCCTTTCGGTTCTTTATTGGCGATGGTACCAATATTTTTCCAAGATAATCTATAGCAGCTTCATAGGCTTTTTCATTTACTTCTTGGGTTTTTTCTGCTTTTACAATACGAATAGATGCTTCAACTATATCTCTTATCATGGACTCTACATCTCGTCCAACATAGCCAACCTCAGTAAACTTCGTTGCCTCTACTTTCACAAAAGGTGCATTTACAAGCTTCGCAAGTCTTCTTGCAATTTCTGTTTTTCCAACACCAGTAGGACCTATCATTAAAATATTTTTAGGAGTGATTTCATTTTTTAACTCATCTGGCAATTGATTTCTCCTATATCTGTTTCTCAATGCTACTGCCACTGATTTCTTTGCACTTTCTTGCCCAATGATATATTTATCTAACTCTTCTACAATCTGCTTTGGAGTCAACTCAATCATAAATAACCTCCTAGATCACTTCTACAATTATGTTACTATTGGTATATACACATATAGATGCAGCTATCTCAAGAGATTTTTTAGCTATTTCTTCTGCACTAAGATCTGTATTGTAGTACAAAGCCTTGGCTGCAGCAAGTGCATAATTTCCACCTGATCCTATTGCTATAAAACCTTCATCGGGTTCTATTACTTCCCCTCCGCCAGAAATAACAAGAAGGGTTTCTTTATCAGCTGCTATCAACATGGCTTCCAAATTTCTCAATACCTTATCTTTTCTCCATTCTCTGGCCAGCTCTACAGCAGATCTCTTTAAGTTCCCACCGTATTGCTCCAGTTTCTCTTCAAATTTTTCCGATAAAGCAAAGGCATCCGACACAGAACCTGCAAAGCCAACTAATACTCTTCCATTAAACAATCTTCGTATCTTTCTTGCAGTAGCTTTAATAATTGTGTTCTGTCCCATGGTAACCTGTCCGTCACCTGCTATTGCACATTGTCCATTTTTTAAGACCCCAACTATAGTTGTCCCATTAAACATAATACTCCTCCAGTTGATACTTATGATAATTTTTCGAATTTTCTAATAAGTCTAAATCTTCATCACAGTAAATAGTAACACAATAGTAATTATTTATCAATATTTTTTATATACTTTTATTAGCTTCTTCTTAATGGCATGCTGTTCTTATCATTTAAAATTTTAACTAACATGTTAATATTGGACTACTTATTATTTGCTTGTTTCTCATAATCACAGTTTTCATTTAAGCATTTTAAAAGCATCTGCCTATTATTTGATTTTTTTGCTAAATGACTTCCACATTTAGGACATATCTCATTTGTAGGTTCATCCCAAGTGGTAAAATCACAATTTGGATAATTGCTACATCCGTAAAATTTCCTTCCTCTCTTTGATTTTCTTGCAATCAATTGTCCATTGCTACATTTAGGACATTTTACACCCGTATTTTCTACAATGGGTTTTGTATTTTTGCATTCTGGAAAACCAGGACATGCAAGAAACTTACCATATTTACCCATCTTGTATACTAAGTTCCTTCCACAAAATTCACATACTTCTTCGCTTACTTCATCTGGTATATCAATTTTGCCAATCCTTTCCTCCGCTATTTTCAAAGTTTCTTGAAATGGCATATAAAACCTTTTTATAACATCAATCCATTTTTCTTCGCCATCTGCGATCTTATCTAAATCTCTTTCCATATTAGCTGTAAACTCCACATTAATAATATCTTTGAAATTTTCTATTAAAAGCTTTGTTACTGCCTCCCCCAATTCTGTTGTTTTAAGATATTTCTTTTCTTTAATTACATATCCTCTTGCAAGTATGGTAGATATTATAGGAGCATAAGTGCTTGGTCTCCCAATTCCTTTTTCTTCTAAAGCTTTTACCAACGTTGCTTCTGTATATCTCGGTGGAGGTTCCGTAAAATGTTGCTTAGGCTCTAGTTTCTTAAGCTTCAATACTTGCCCTTCATGTACCTCAGGTAAAATAACATCCTTATCTTCTTCCTTTTCATCTTTTCCTTCAGTATATACTAACATGAACCCTTGAAACTTAACAGCGCTTCCAGTAGCTTTAAATAAATAATTTCCTGCAGTAATATCTATTGTTACAATATCATACACAGCGGATTCCATCTGGCTTGCAATAAATCTTGTCCATATTAGATCGTATAGTTTGTATTGATCTTTATCTAATGAATCCTTTATTAAATTTGGCTCTCTAAAGGCAGATGTTGGTCTAATTCCTTCGTGAGCATCCTGTATTTTTTTCCCTGATTTCACTTGATTATTGTTTTTTCTATAGTATATATCTCCATATCTTTCAATTATAAACTTTTTTGCATCTGCTTTCGCCTCTTCAGAAAGCCTTGTTGAATCTGTTCTAATATAACTTACCAGACCTACTGTACCTTCACCCTTTATATCTACTCCTTCATATAGCTGCTGAGCTATCATCATTGTTTTTTTGGTAGAAAATCCAAGTTTTCTATAGGCTTCCTGCTGTAAAGTACTTGTTGTAAACGGCAGAGGCGCATTCCTTTTCTTTTCTCCCTTTTTTATTTTTGAAACCTTATATTCTTCTCCTTCTAACTTCTTCAATAGCTCTTCCATTTCATCTTGAGAATTTATCTCTATTTTATTCTTGTTATCACCATAGAACTTCGCCTCTATAGTTTTTTTTGAATTGTTATCAAAAAGTCTGGCGCTTAAATCCCAGTATTCCTTGGATTCAAAAGCTCTAATCTCTTCTTCTCTATCATAAATAAGCTTTACTGCCACAGATTGAACTCTACCTGCACTCAGACCCTTTTTTACCTTTTTCCACAACAGTGGACTTATCTTATAACCTACTAACCTATCTAATACCCTTCTTGCTTGCTGGGCATCTACTAAGTCCATATTAATATTTCTCGGATTCTTTATTGCATTTTTTACTGCAGTTTTTGTGATTTCATTAAATTCAATTCTGCAACTATCTGTCGGATCTATACCTAATACTTTTGACAAGTGCCATGAAATAGCTTCACCTTCTCTATCTGGGTCTGTTGCTAGATAAATTCTATCGCAACCCTTTGCTTCCTTCTTCAATTTATCCAAAGTTTGTCCTTTTCCCCTAATAGTTATATACTTTGGTTGAAAATCATTTTCTATATCTATACCAAGTTGACTTTTAGGCAAGTCTCTTATATGTCCCATGGTTGCTTCCACTTTATAACCAGAACTCAAAAACTTTTTTATAGTTTTAACTTTTGCTGGTGACTCAACAATAATTAATGTAGTTTTCAAAGCCTTTCACTCCAATTAAAAAAAATCAATATGATTATAGCAGAACTAAATTATATAATCAAAGCTTACATAATATATATTAGTTTTTATAATATAAATTGTCTATTTCTTTTATTATTCCCATGATTTCTAATTGAAGAATTTTTGATAACACATCGGATATATTAAGCTTTGTATATTCTATAATCTCATCAATGCTTTTTCCTGAACATTCAAGGCATTTTAAGATTAACTTGTGTTCACTATCCAAACGTTCTACTCTGTCAATAATTTTATTATGACTATACCCATACTCCTCCAGTATGTCATTAGTGCATGTTACTATTTTTGCTCCATCTTTGATTAATTCATTCGTACCCCTGCTGTTTGGAACACCAATATTTCCTGGCACTGCAAACACATCTCTACCCTGTTCCAGTGCAAAATCAGCAGTTATTAAGGATCCGCTTTTTTCGTTTGCCTCAACAACTACCACACCTTTTGCCAATCCGCTAATAATTCTATTCCTAGCCGGAAAATTTTGTGGCAACGCTTCTATTCCTAAAGGATATTCAGATATTATTGCACCTTGCTTAGCTATTTCTTTTGCAAGATTATATCCGCTTTTTGGATACACAAAATTTAATCCACATGCAAATACCGCTATAGTCCTACCTCCTGCCTTCAAAGCACCCCTATGAGCAGCTGAATCAACACCCAATGCCATACCACTTACCACCGTAATGCCTGCTTCAGCTAATTCAATTCCTAACTTTTCAGCTGTTTTTAAACCATAATCAGAAGCTTTTCTCGAACCGACCACTGCTATAGCATTTTCATCTTCATCTTTAATATTACCTCTTACATATATTACAGGAGGTGGATCATATATATTTTTTAAGTTTTTTGGATATTCGTCTTCGTCTATAGTATAGACTTTTATGTCATTTTCTTTCACTTTTTTCATATATCTATCAATTTTATCAATATCTCGTTTTGTAATAATTATATCAACAATTTTCTCGTTTAATATACCTGATTCCAATAACTCATTCTTACTACTTTCAAAAACTCTTTTAGCACTTCCAAAGTATTCTATTAAAGAAATATATTTTCTAGAACCTATTTGAGGTAATCCAGACAGCCATATACTATATTTCTTATCTTCCATTTTGACCTCCATACATTATTTTTTTACAAGAAAATTATACCTCACATTGTAATTTTTTCAAATATCCAATAACCTAACCTGAGTTAAGTGTAAATTTATAACATCATTTGATTGATATAGAAGGTAAATTAACTTATTTATGGAATATATTATATAAACTATGAATATATTGGAGGTATTTGATGATTTATAAGGTTAATTCTTGTTCTATTTATGGAGTAAACGGTTATATTGTAGAAGTTGAGGTTGATTTGTCAAATGGCCTTCCAGGTTTTGATATTGTTGGTTTACCTGATGCAACAATAAAAGAATCTAAAGAAAGAGTAAAAGCAGCAATAAAAAATTCTGAGCTCCAATTTCCTCATAAAAGAATAACCATCAATCTCGCTCCGGCAGATATAAGAAAAGAAGGTTCTGTATTCGATCTCGCAATAGCAGCTGGTTTACTTGTATCTTCAATGTACTTCCCTGAAGAAACATTGAAAAATACAGTATTTCTAGGTGAGCTTTCATTGGATGGTACAGTAAAAGGGATCAGAGGCATTTTACCTATGTGTATGGAAGCAAAAAAACAGGGATTTTCAAGGATAATCACTTCCACTGAAAATGCTCAAGAGGCCTCTTTGGTAAAAGGCCTAGATATTATTGGCATAAGCAATCTAAAAGAAATGGTAGAATTTCTAAGTGGCTCTTTAAATATTGAACCAACAGTATTTTCTTCAGATAAACTCTTAATCCAAAACACAGATGACTGGGATTTTAAAGATGTTAAAGGGCAGTATACGGTTAAACGAGCTTTGGAAATAGCAGCTGCAGGATCACATAATATTCTGATGATCGGACCTCCAGGCTCTGGAAAGACAATGCTCGCAAGACGCTTACCATCAATTTTGCCTGATATGACTTTTGAGGAAAGTCTTGAAGTCACAAAGATATATAGCGTGGCTGGATTGTTAAAAGAAGGTGAGAATCTCATTGTTAGAAGACCCTTCCGTTCCCCACATCACACAATGTCAGCAGCATCTCTAATAGGTGGAGGAAGGATTCCTAAGCCCGGGGAAGTATCTTTAGCCCATTTTGGCGTCTTATTTCTTGATGAAATGCCAGAATTTCCAAAACATGTTCTCGAAGTGCTGAGACAACCTTTGGAGGATGAATATGTGACCATATCTAGAGTAAACGGAACTATAACATATCCTTCAAAGTTTATGCTGATTGCATCCATAAATCCATGTCCATGCGGTTATTTTGGTGATGAAAGCAATAAATGCACCTGTAGTGTAAATCAAATAAAAAATTATATAGGAAAGATTTCAGGTCCGCTAATGGATCGCATTGATCTTCATATTGAGGTTAAACCTGTTAAATTTAATGATTTAAGCAGCGATAGCAGAAGCGAAAGTTCTTCATCCATCAAAGAAAGAGTCAACAAAGCTAGGGATATACAATTAAAAAGATATTCCAATGAAGGAATTTATTTTAACTCTCAATTAAAACCTAAACATATGAGCAAATACTGTAAAATTGGTCAAAAAGAAAAAGCTCTGCTTCAAAGCGCCTTTGAAAAGTATAACATGAGCGCAAGAGCTTATAATAGAATACTTAAAGTTGCAAGAACCATAGCAGATCTGGATAATTCTGATACTATAAAATCCAATCATATAGCAGAGGCTATACAACATAGAACGTTAGATAAAAAATATATGTTATAATCATCTATAAACCCACTTTTTCTATGCATATGGCTATGGGTGGACAGTTTATTTGATTAACAAAGTCGTGAACTAAAACTATGGCCTTTTTATAGTCTATTGACTTTACATATTCCATTACGGCTTCTTTTTCCTCAAAACCACTATCTCCTCCATAGTAAACTGCCATCATAATTATCCCTCCAGGATTCAGCAGAGCCAAAGACTTTTCTATAGCTCTTATTGTGCTGGAGGGTTTTGTTCCTATTGAATGATCTCCTCCAGGAAGGTACCCTAGATTAAACATAACCGCCTTAACACCATAAGGTACATATTTGTCCATATTCTCATGGCTATCTTTTATTAAAATTACTCTCTTATCCAAATTTTTGACTGTAAGCCTTTTTCTGGTATTTTCAATTGCCTTATCCTGAATATCAAATGCATACACTTTTCCTTCATCCCCAACAAGGTCTGCAAGAAAAGCTGTATCATTGCCATTCCCGGCTGTGGCATCCACAACTATGTCTCCTTGTACAACTATTTGCTTAACTGTCTTATGAGATATATCAAGGGCATTTTTCAAAAACATAGCACAACTCCTCTTACAATTTTTCAATAACCATATTTACCAGAATACTCAAATGCATTCTTAATCAAATTAATATCTATTATTCTTTCATTATCTGTTATAACTTCAACAACATCAAAGCGGCTCATCCAATCAAAGAGATTCTTGTCACATATATATGACAATGCAGTTTGAACAATTTTTCTTTGCTTATAATAATTAACTGCTTCTCCAGGTTGGCCAAAATTATCTGAACTCCTTGTTTTTACTTCGATGAATGCAATAGTATCATTATCTGCTGCAATAATATCTATTTCCCCCAATTTACACTTATAATTTCTTTCTATAATACGATATCCCTTATTCTCCAAGTATTCTGCTGCTGCCTTTTCTCCTTTCTCACCCAGAATCCTGTTATCCATGCTTATCTCCCTTTACCTTGTCTATATATGATATAAATGCCAAAACTTCAGCAACTACCACATATAATTCCGGTGGTATTTCACTCCCTAGTTGAAAATTAAGCAAGCTATCAACCAAATCACTGTTCTGAAAAACAGGAACCTTATTTTCTATAGCAGCTTTTATTATATTCTCTGCTATCAAGCCTCTTCCTGAGGCAACAATTTTCGGAGCCACATCTTTTTCACTATTATAGGATAAAGCGGCTGCCTTTTTTACCTTATTATCATTCTTGCTCATGTTATATCCTCACATCTATACTGTTATAGCTATTTATCATATTAGGATTTTCAATCTCATGAATGGATGATGGATTAATTACTTTATCTTTCTTAACAAATGAATTGACACTGACAAGATAACCCTTAGCGTCTAATGATTCTATAAGTTTTAGACTATAAGTCCTTATGGTATCAGCTGTTGTTTTATCTTCCGATTTAAAGCATATGTTTACATTTTTATCTCTTACTTCAATTATGCTTTCAATATATCCAAGGTTTGGCATATATAAGCATATGACTATGGTTGCATTTGATGGATTTATTTTTTTGCTCCCTTTACCTCGTTCAAATACAAAAATCTCAACATCAGTCTTTTTTTCGTTTATCATCATGGGAATACATAGATAGTTAATATTGTCATTTATTGAATTTATAAAACTGATAAGATCTCTTACATCGATCATTGTTTGTTTAAGTTCCCAGTTCATATCATTACTTTCATCTATAATAGACTCCAATTGCATCATGGTTTTCAATAGCTCATTATTTTTATCAATGTTTTTAGCAACATATAAATCTTCAGGTTCTATGTAAAATTCGTTTAACCTGGATATAATAGATTGGATCCTAGGGTCCGTATAATCTTTGATGCTTTCTATTATCTTTTCTACATACCTACTGAATATTGAACTTTTCTCATTTATTTGACTATGTATTAAAAGATTTTTAGGTGTTACTTCAATTTTTTTTGATAATAGAAATATAATCGCTTCCAAATCAGCTTTTTTAATAACATTAACTGTAGTTAGTGATTGATTTAAAAGTTGCTTCAAACTTTCTGCCATACCTTCATCAACTTTATTTTCACTTATCAATTTTCTAGTAAAAAAATCTACTACAACATTATGATTTTTATCGCCTATGATTTCATCTTCAATGCCATTTTCTCTGATCACATGCTTCATCTCTGACAAAGAGACTAATTTCGCTAATTGATGTAAAGGCGTATTTAAAGGGCCTTTTTCACAAAAAGCAAGTTTAAGAATGCTCTCCATATAATTAACATCGAAAAGCTCGCAGGTTTTCAGCAGATAATTAATATAATCTACCACATCTTTAGTTACTGGTTGCTTATATCTTATTAACTCCCTCAGAATATCTAAATTCTGCTGTGATATGCTAAGTCCAAGGTTTTGAAGTCCAGTCTCCATAGTATTTTCATTTTGTAATTGCTTATGTTCCATTGGCTTTAAAATCTTTGCATATATAGTAGTATCTTTCATACTAGTTATTAATAACTCAATTACAGAATCCTTATCAACAACTATACTAGGATCTATTGTTGCCTCTATAGTCTGCTGGGAAGAAATTTTAATCACTATTTTTCCGTCCTTTATATCAGCTACTCTTCCCTTTAAAACATCTCCGGCTTTCAGGCTTCGTATAGAATAATCTCCCTGCATATCATTTGTCTTAATATCTGTTGACACAATACGCATAATATCACCAACTATATGTTCTTTGTAAAACTTCTTCTATGTATAGGAAGTAATCCTAAACTTTTTATGGCTTCTATATGTTGTTTTGTACCATAACCTTTATGCTTTCCAAAACCATATTCTGGATACTTCTTGTCATATTCTTTAAGAATCCTATCTCTAGTTACCTTAGCTATTATTGAAGCCGCTGCTATGGATACACTCAGACTATCTCCTTTTATAATAGAAATTTGAGGTATTGTTATATTGATTAATTTTTCTGCATCTATCAAAAGACAATCAGGTTTTACACTTAGCTTGTTAACTGCTATTTCCATAGCCATAAATGTAGCCTGCTTTATGTTTAATTCATCTATTATTCTCTCATCTACTATGCCAATTCCTACAGATACAGCTTTGTTAAAAATCTCATCATATAGGTATTCTCTTCTCGCTTCTGACAGCTTTTTAGAATCATTTATGCCTGGTATTATTACATTAGGATCCAATATCACCGCAGCAGCAACAACCGGCCCCGCCAGTGGACCTCTACCTGCTTCATCTATACCTGCTATATATCGATAACCATTTTGAAGACACTTAGCTTCATATATCATCATCTGCTTTAATCTGCTTTTTTCTTTCTCGTCATACTTTATTCTTACAGCCATTGCCACACTAGAGGATATCTTCCGGTTTTTCCAAAGTAATTTGACCAATCCTGCCACTTCTAAAATCATCCAATATCAGTGAAGCAGTTCTGTTTATGTCAACCTCATCACCAGAAAGAATACAGCCTCTTTTCCTCCCTATTTTATTCATTATACATTCTACATCTGAATCAGATTCAAGTTCAACATTATATCTTTTATATAATTTATCGGGGAAATCAGTAATAGCCTTTAATATAAATTTTCTAGCCAAATCTTCTATGTCCAGTATTTCATCTTTTATTGCCCCTGTGAAGGCAAGATTTAGTCCTACAGTTTCATCATCAAATTTAGGCCATAATATACCTGGGGTATCCAACAATTCAAAATCTTCATTGACTTTAATCCATTGTTTTGATTTTGTTACTCCCGGTCTATCACCTGTTTGCGCAATGCTTCTATTAGCAAGTTTATTAATAAGTGTAGATTTTCCTACATTAGGTATACCTATTACTAAGGCTCTAATGGTCTTGTGTTTTAATCCCTTACTTCTAAGTCTGTCTAAGTCTTCTTTCATTAATCTTTTGCTTTCTTTAAGTATATCCCTCAATCCAGTACCTTTTGCAGCGTTCGCCATTATTGGTGTGATACCTTTCTTTTCAAAGTACTCCTTCCATTCATTATTTAACTGAGGATCAGCAATATCACTTTTATTCAAAACCACTATTCTCTTTTTATTTCCTACAATTTCATCCACATCCGGATTTCTGCTACTGATAGGTATTCTTGCATCTAACAGTTCAATAGCAATATCCACCAGTTTTAACTCTTCTAATATCTTCCGTTTTGCTTTGGCCATGTGACCAGGATACCATTGTATATTCACGATTCTCACTCTCCAAAAGTATTATATTTTCTGCACAAATATAAAGGACTGATATAAATATCAGCCCCCATTTCCTATCTTTATAAAGGAATAATTTATTATTCCTTTATATAACGTTCCTATAATACTTCCTTAATTTTAGCAGCCTTACCTGTTCTTTCTCTCATATAATTAAGCTTAGCTCTTCTTACTTTACCTTTTCTTACAACTTCAATTCTATCAATTCTAGGCGAATGAAGCGGGAAAGTTCTTTCAACGCCTACTCCGTAAGCAACTCTTCTTACGGTGAAGGTCTCTGTCAATCCACCACCTTGTCTCTTAAGTACAAAACCTTCAAAAGCTTGTAGTCTTTCGCGAGAACCTTCAACAACTTTAACATACACTCTAACAGTGTCACCTACATTAAAGTCCGGAATATCCTTTTTCATCTGTTCGCTTTCAATCATTTTAATCAGATCCATGTTGTCCCTCCTTCCCTCATAGACGTTCATATCTTTTAGATAGCGGAACGCCCGTCATAACATTAAAATTATACCATATGAACATGTTGTATGCAACAAAAATGCAAATTTATTTTTCCTCTTGAATTATTTTACTGAGAATATCCTCTTCTTCTTTTGTTAGCACAGCATTTTTTATAAGATCGGGTCTTTTTGTATATGTCTCTCTTAAGGACTGATATTTTCTCCATTTTTCTATGTTTTCATGATGCCCAGATAATAATATTTCCGGAACCCTCATACCTCTAAACTCAACGGGTCTCGTGTACTGGGGGTACTCCAGCAATCCATTTCCAAAGGTCTCAATATTATAAGAATCCTCTTCTTTTAAAACTCCAGGCAATAATCTAGCAGTAGCATCTACAACCGCCATTGCTGCTATTTCTCCACCTGTGAGCACATAATCTCCTATTGAGATTTCTTCATCCACCAGTCCATCTACCACTCTTTGGTCGATTCCTTCGTAATGTCCGCATATAATAATGATGTTATTATATTGTAGCAATTCCTTGGCTTTGTTTTGAGTAAATGTCTGCCCTTTGGGACTCATTAAAATAACATGAGGTTTATCATTAAGACCTTCACTTATTTTCTCAACTGCTGAGAATATAGGTTGGCATTGCATGACCATACCAAGTCCACCACCATAGGGGTAGTCATCCACCCTTCTATGCTTATCTTGGGAATAGTCTCTCAAATTATGAAAATTTAATTCAACTATACCTTTCTTCCTTGCTCTGCCTATTATACTGACCCCTAGAACAGCTTCAAACATTTCAGGGAAGAGTGTGATAATATCAAATCTCATCTATATCAAACCTTCCGGCAATTCCACAATGATTTCTTGAGCTTCCAAATCTACTTTTTTGAATATGCTTTTTAAACCTGGTATTAATATTTCTCTTTCTTCGGATTTTACAACAAATACATCATTGCTTCCAGTTTGAAACACATCCTTTACTTTGCCCAAGATTTCACCAGATTTTGTCATTACTGTAAGCCCTATTAAGTCGCATATTAAATATGCATCCTTTGGAAGCTTTACAGCATCTTTCCTGTGAACCTTAATATATTTATTTCTCAGTTTCTCAGCAGAGTTAATATCATTTATGGTTTTAAACTTGATAATAACCATATTTTTCATATACTTAACATTGGTTACATCAAGAGGCATCAATTCATCATTTTCTTCAACATATACACGATCCACTTTGTCAAATCTCTTTATATCATCGGTAAGAGGATAAACCTTAACTTCTCCTCTTATGCCGTGAGTATTGACTATTTGACCGATGCTAATATATTCTAACATAAACTCACCTGCAGTATACCATAATATGGAGGTTAAATTAAGCCTCCATATTACAGTATTTCTACTATCACTTTCTTATCAGTTTTAGCAGCAGCTGATTTTACAACAGTTCTTATGGCTTTTGCTATCCTGCCTTGTTTTCCAATTACTTTTCCCATATCTTCGGGAGCAACAGTTAACTCAATAATGATTGATTTGTCTCCTTCAATCTCTTTAACCTTAACTTCTTCAGGTTTATCAACCAGAGCTTTTGCAATGACTTCAATCAATTCCTTCAAACTCAACACTCCCAATAGACTTATTCTATTATTCCTGCCTTCTTCAATAATGATTTAACTGTATCTGAAGGCTGTGCTCCAGTAGCTAACCATTTTTTTGCCTTTTCAGCATCAATCTTAATTTCTGACGGTTCTGTTATAGGATTATAATAACCAATCTCCTCAATAAACTTACCATCTCTTGGGGATCTTGAATCAGCAACTACAACTCTGTAGAAAGGTGCTTTCTTAGCTCCCATTCTTCTTAGTCTAATTTTAACTGCCATATTTTCACCTCCTTCTAAAATTATGCAAACTTAAACTTATCTAAAGAAAGGTAATTTCTTTTTACCCTTCTTAATACCTTTTTCCATATCGGCAAATTGCTTCATCATTTTTCGTGTTTGCTCAAAGTTCTTTATAACTCTGTTAACATCTTGAATAGTTGTTCCGCTTCCCATGGCTATTCTCTTCCTTCTGCTGCCATTTATTATAGAAGGATCAAGCCTTTCTTTTTTGGTCATAGAATTGATTATGGCTTCGACCTTGATTAATTCCTTATCATCTATTTCCATACCTTTCAATTTACTTGCATTCATGCCAGGGATCATATCGACTATTTGGCTTAAAGGACCCATATTCTTCATTTGCTGCAATTGATCCAGAAAGTCCTCAAAAGTGAATTGCTGGGTTCTAATCTTCTTTTCAAGCTCTCTTGCCTTTTTCTCATCTATGCTTGCTTGGGCTTTTTCTATAAGGCTTAGTACATCACCCATTCCCAATATTCTGGAAGCCATTCTATCAGGATAAAAAGGTTCAAGATCTGTCATTTTTTCGCCCATACCTGCAAATTTTATTGGTTTTCCTGTTACAGCTTTTATCGATAAAGCAGATCCGCCTCTAGTATCTCCATCCAGTTTTGTAAGTATTATACCGTCCAATCCAAGCTTTTCATTGAAACTTTCAGCTACATTCACAGCATCCTGGCCTGTCATAGAATCAACAACCAGCATTATTTCGGTAGGCTTTATGTTTTCTTTGATCTCTATAAGCTCATCCATCAGTTCTTCATTTATATGAAGTCTTCCAGCTGTATCAATTATCAACACATCATTGCCAGATTTAACTGCATGCTCAACTGCAGCTTTACAAATATCAACAGGCTTTGCCTTATCTCCAATGGTGAAGAAATCAACTTCCACCTGATTTGCCACAACATTTAGCTGCTTAATTGCTGCAGGTCTATAAATATCGCATGCAACAAGCAATGGATTTTTCCCTTGCTTTTTCAGATTCAATGCCAGCTTTCCACAAGTGGTTGTCTTACCAGCACCCTGCAATCCTACCATCATGATTATAGTTGGAGGCTTTGGTGAAAAAACTATTTTACTTTGTGTGCTTCCCATGAGTTGGGTAAGCTCATCATTTACTATCTTAATAACCTGTTGTCCAGGAGTCAGACTTTCCATTACCTCATGGCCTACTGCTCTTTCGGTTACTTTTGCAATAAAGTCCTTTACAACCTTGAAGTTAACGTCAGCTTCCAACAAAGCCATTTTAACTTCTCTCATCGCCTCTTTAACATCTTTTTCACTCAATTTACCGCTGCCTCTAAGTTTCTTCAATGTCTCCTGCAGCTTGTTAGCTAAACCTTCAAAAGCCATTTAATCTCCTCCCGGATACTTATTCGAGCTTCTCTATATAATTTTTGATACTTTTAATCATTTCTTTTATCTCGTTCACATCTATACCATCTACATTTAATATCTCATCCAGCATACTTTTTATCTCAGATAGTATAGATTTATGCTGAAGAAACTTATCCACCAATCCCAACCTGGATTCATATTCAATTAATGTAGCTTCTGCCCTTTTCAGAGTATCATATACTCCTTGCCTGCTTATTCCAATTTGCTCAGAAATCTCGCTCAAGGATAAATCATCTGTATAATACATCTCCATTATATCTCTTTGCTTATCAGTTAATAATTGTCCATAAAAATCAAATAACAGTGTTTTCTTTACTATATCTTCTATCATGGCATACACTCCAAAATACCTATGTAAAGGTTATAACCTTTACATAGGTATTTTAAATCAAATAACAAACCTTGTCAATGAAATTATTCTGCAAACAGCGCATTTACAAAATCTTCTGCATTAAATTCCTGCAAATCATCAATTTTCTCTCCAACACCCACAAGTCTCACAGGTATATTGAGTTCTGACTTAATTGCTATAACAATACCTCCTTTAGCAGTACCATCCAGTTTTGTCAATACTATCCCTGTAATATCAGCCGCTTCTCTAAATACCTTTGCCTGTGTTATAGCATTTTGACCAGTAGTGGCATCTAATACCAGATATACTTCCCTGTGCGCTTCTGGATATTCTCTATCGATAATTCTGAATATCTTCTTCAACTCTTCCATGAGATTCTTTTTGTTGTGCAGTCTTCCTGCTGTATCACATAATATAACATCTGTCTTCCTTGACTTACCAGCATTTATTGCATCATAGATTATAGCTGCCGGATCTGAACCCTCCTGGTGTTTTATAATATCTACACCAACTCTGTTGCTCCATACCTCAAGCTGTTCTATTGCAGCGGCTCTGAAAGTATCAGCGGCAGCAATAAGCACTTTCTTTCCTGCTTTTTTGTATCTGTTAGCTATCTTGCCAACAGAAGTGGTTTTGCCTACTCCGTTAACTCCCATAACCACAATAATCATTGGATATTCATCTTTTTGAGGCTCAACATTTTCAGTCATAAGCTTCAAAATTTCATCTTTGAGCAATTTTATAACATCTTTAGGATCACTAACCTTCTCTTCCTTTACTCTTTTTCTCACTCCATCCAAAAGCCTCATTGTGGTTTCAACTCCCACATCTGAGGTTATTAATATTTCTTCTAACTCTTCAAATAAGTCTTCATCAATGGATTTGAAGCTATTTACCACCGAATTCAACTTTTCAGTAATATTCTTTCTGGTTTTGAATAATCCGTCTTTAAGCTTTTTTAAGAAGGATCCTTTAGTTTCTACTTCATTCTCTTCGACTTCATTATTGATACCGGGCTCCTCTTCTTTTTCTTGTTCTATATCTTTTACTATTTCTTTTTCAATTTCTATTGATTCTTTTATTTCATTGCTTTCTTGTATTTCTTGGTCTTCCTGATCCATCTCTTCAATAATAAGCTTTTCTATTTCCTCATCACTTAAAAATTCTTCCTCTTCCATATCCTCCAAATTCTTCATATTTTCTTCCTCTGGCTTTTCTATTTTAGCATCCTTATTTTTTTTAAATAAATTCTTAAAAAAATTTCCCATCACTAATCCTCCTACATTATTTAACTTACTTTATCCTCAAGTTTAACCGACAGAAGCTTTGACGTTCCTGTCTCATCCATTGTCACTCCATAAAGACAATCTGCTGCTACCATACTGCCCTTTCTATGAGTTATTATTATAAACTGGGTTGAAAACTCCTTTAGAAACATTGCATATCTATCAACATTAGCATCATCCAATGCCGAATCAATTTCATCAAGAATACAAAAAGGAGCCGGTTTCATCTTTAATATGGCAAATAAAAGTGCTATTGCAGTTAGCGCTCTTTCACCGCCTGATAACAACGATAAACTCTGAAGCTTTTTGCTTGGGGGTTTTGCAATAATGTCAATATCTGAATTTAGTACATCCTCTTCATCTGCTAGTACTACCTGAGCCTTTCCCCCACCAAAAAGTTTAACAAAGACTTCATTAAAGTTAGTATTGATTTTATTAAACTCCTCAATAAACTGTTTTTTCATATATTTTGTTATATCATCTATTACCTTTATTAAAGATTCTTTAGCCTTAATTAAATCATCCAACTGTTTTTGCAAGAACTCATATCTTTGATTTAACTTTTCGTACTCTTCCACTGCATTTACATTTATAGTTCCTAATGCTCTAATTTCTTCCTTCAACTCCTCACACTGTTTTGAAGCTTTGCTTATGTTGAAATCATCTATCCTAAGTTCCAATGCTTTTCTATAACTTAGTTCATAAGTATCCAGAAGTTTATATTCCAGGTTTTCAATATCTAATTCTATTTTAACTTTTGCCATATCCGTTTTATGCAGATTGTTTTGTATATTGCCTAAATCAAGTTGTAATGATTTTATTTTTTCTTCTAACTCCTCCAAAACCTTTGACTTCCTATCTCTTGATTCTTCAAGAGCCTCAAGTTCGTTTTGCTTTTCAACTTGTTTTTCTGTTATATCCTCTATGTTCTTTTTATTTTCTGCTTTCTTCCTTTCTATTTCAATAAGTTCATTTTTACACTGTTCTTTTTCTTCGATAATATTTTTAATCCTTGATTCTATTTCTTGAAGACTTTGCTTATTTCTTTCTATGTTTTGCTTTATAGATATGATTTTTTGCTTTGTCTCTGCCATTTCAACTTTTAATGTAGTTATATGATTGTAGAAATCAATACTTTGCTCCTTTTTCACCTTCAAATCATCTTGCATCGTTAATATAACTTTCTCAATATCAGTTACTTCATCTTTAATCTGGACTAATTCTTTTTCTAAATCATCAATTTTCCCTATTGCCTCATCTCTTTGAGCGCTTAACTCTTGTAATTCCTTATTGTTTAATAATATTTTGCTTTTTATGATATCCAAATCATTATTTAAAATAATAAGCCTGTTTTTCTTGTTGTTGATTTCAATTTCTAGATTGTGAAGACTGTCAGTGCAATGGCCTATATGGTTTTCCAATACATCAAGTTCATCCTTTTGAATCTCAATATCTTTGCCTAGCCTATCCAATCCCTTTAAAATACTGGAATAATCACCCTTAAGCTCTGCGATTTGACTTTTTCTTGTTATTATATTAGAGCCAATGGATCCTAAGCTGCCTCCTGTAATAGCTCCTCCCGGGCTTATCAATTCCCCTTCCAATGTTACAATTCTATAAGAGTAGTTGGTAGATTTCGCTAGTTTAACTGCTGTATCCATATTATCTACCACTAAAATTCTACCTAGGAGATGATATATTATATCTTTATATTCCTTTTCATATCTGACCATATCAGCTGCAATTCCTATTACTCCCGGCATATCTAGATATTTTCTTTCACTACTATTAAGAGTTTTTCCTTTGATTGAACTTATGGGAAGAAATGTAGCTCTACCAAGCCTGTTTTTCTTCAAAAACTCTATAATGATTTTTGCATCTTCTTCATTATTGGTAATTATGTTTTGCACAGATGAACCTAATGCAACTTCAATAGCTATTGCATATTCAGCATCTACTGATATTACCTCACCTACCGCACCGCGAAACCCTGGTAAATTGTTTTTCTCATTCTGATATTTCATCAATATTGTCTTTACTGTTTTGTTATAACCCCCATAGTCCCTTTCCATCTCTTCTAAAAGCCTCAGTCTTGAAATAACATTATCTTTCTTGGATCTTTCCTCAACAAGTTGCTCCTGAAGCTCTTCCAACAATTTCATAACACTTTCCCTTTTGCTTGTTAACTCTTCCTTTTCATCAATGATCTCTCTTATATTTTTTTGAATTCCCTCTAACTCTAAGTTTGTCTTCTCCAACATTGATATCTTTTCTTCATATTGTCCCGAAAGTAATGCATTATCTATATTTAACTGATTAATTCTGCTTTCTGAATTGGTTTTTATAGTAATCAAACTATTGATACTGTTTTTCTTATCATAAGACTTATTCAGCAGATTTATGTGTTTATCTTTGATTTCCTCAATCTTGTTTTCCAAGTCATCAATTGATGAAAATTTACTTTTATACTCCTGTTCTTTTAATATTATATCTTCCAATAATGCATTAACCTGATTTTCATAGGACATCAGCAGCTTATTATCATTATCTATATCAGAATCCAACTGCTCCTTTTGCATCTTTAGATTTGATTCTTCTTTATCAAGTTTATCCATAGTAGCATTGACATAGGATTCCTTCTCTTGAAGGAGCCTTCCCTCACCATCAAGTTTTTCTTTCTGATTAATAAGGCTATGCATTTCTTCACTTATTGCTTGAATTTTCAACTCAAGTTCCTTGGTTAAAACTTTTATTTTTTCTTTATCCTCATTATGCTTTTCAATTTCTGACTCTTTCTCAGCCTGAAGCTTATTCAGTTCCCCAAGCTTGTCCACTATATCATTGAGTTTTTCCTTGCTTTTCTCAATATTATTAATTATCAGGTTTACTTCTATAGCCTTCAATTCTTCTGATAACTTCAAATATTTCTTAGCCATTTCAGCTTGATGGCCCAAAGGTGTTAATTGATTATTTATTTCATTGATTATATCTTCTAATCTTTCAATATTATTCTCTGTATGCTCCAACTTTTTTTCCGATTCAGCTTTTCTGTGCTTATATTTTGTTATACCGGCTGCTTCTTCAAATATGATTCTTCTACCGTCTGATTTGTTGTTCAAAATATCATCTATTCTGCCTTGACCAATAATGGAATAACCTTCTTTCCCAATGCCTGTATCCATAAGCATTTCTACAATATCTTTCAATCTACATTGGGTTTTATTTATATAATATTCACTCTCGCCTGAACGATACATTCTCCTGGTTATGCTAATTTCATTGAAGTCCACATCTATAGTTCTATCATAATTATCCAATACGAGAGTTACTTCTGCAAAGCCTGAAGCCTTTTTTTTATCACTTCCTGCGAATATTACATCTTCCATCTTGTTACCTCTTAAGGCTTTTACACTTTGCTCTCCTATTACCCATCGGATGGCATCTGTTATATTGCTTTTACCACTGCCATTAGGTCCAACAATAGCATTGATGCCTTTAGTAAAATTAATGTTTGTTTTATCAGAAAAGGATTTAAAACCCATAATCTCTAACTCTTTTAAATACATATAAACACTCCTATTATATGTAAAGTTCAGTTACTCAATATTCATACATGAAAATCCATAAATTTAAGCAAAAATTTTATCATAATCCAATTTGATTTCCTACATTTGAGAATTTTATAGAAACCTTTTTTATTCTATCATATGTTTAAATAGTTGAAAAGCAAAAGCCTGTTGCTTTGTCACAACAGGCTTTTGCCTTAATATTCAATATTAAACCATTATCAAAGAGAAAATTACATTAGTGTTGATTATTTGTCATAAGTTAAAAGTCATGCTTCTTTGTTATTAGATGTCTGTTTTTATCTTGGCTCTATTATAAATTTTATGGCTGTCCTATCTTCTCCGTCAATTTGTATCTCAGAAAAGGCAGGTATTACAACAAGATCAATACCATTAGGTGCTACAAAGCCTCTGGTAATTGCAATTGCCTTAACTGCTTGGTTTACAGCTCCTGCGCCTACAGCCTGAACCTCTGCTGTAGCTCTCTCTCTTAATACTGCCGCCAAAGCTCCTGCAACAGATTTAGGTTGTGATTGAGCTGATACTTTTAGTACTTCCATATAATTCAATACCCCCTATATAACATTAAAAATATTGCGATTGATTATATATTCTATATTTGGTTTATAATTCCTTCAAAAACTTATTTTATGATAATAAGTATTTTTAGACAATTTTATTGATTTTTCGCCACAAACCACTGCTATAGAACCTACATCAAGGGAGGTATCTTCTTTGAATATAATAGATTGATCTGTATATAGTTTTTTTATAAACTCATAATTTGATCTTTTTTGCCCTAATACAGATGAAAAATCCCTTGGATTAGATAATACTTTTATAGTATTAAACTTGCTTAACTCAACTGTCTCCAATATATAAATTATCATGCTCTTAAATATTTCAGATTCAACTAACTGTCTCATTGAAGGATGGTAAGGACCTGCTACTACGCTATCACCTATTCTAAGGTCATCTGTAGGCTGAAGTCCAACCCTAATAACTCTAATTCCTGATTTTTCCAATTCGATCAGCATATTTTTTGATATATGGACTGCATCATCTATAGATAAAGGCTTATATAGTCCTGCTGAATACATTTCTTCCAAATATGTGTCCTTAATAACCAAAACAGGATATATTCTGGCAATATGAGGTTTCAACTCTGAAATTTTTTTTGCAGTCTCCATTGCTTTGTTTTCATCGTCTCCAGGCAAGCCTACCATCAACTGTGCACCTACAATAAATCCTTCATCTTTAAGTAAAGATATTGCATTTATCACATCTTCAGGGCTGTGTCCTCTTCTTGCTATGCCCAAAACATCCTTATCCATGGATTGAATTCCCAGTTCAACTATGCTTGCCCCATATTTTTTTAGATTATTCACGATATCTTTACTTATATAGTCCGGCCTTGTGGAAAGCCTTATGGTATCAATTTTACCATCCTTTAGGTACTTGTTTGCAAGAGCCAAAAACTTATTCTGATCATCCCACGGTATTCCGGTAAAGCTTCCACCGAAAAAAGCTATTTCAACTGTCGCATTCATTGAGTCTATTGTTTTCAGATGCTTTTCTACAATTTCTTCTGCCTCTTCAATACTAATATTTCCTGATTGACCGGTTATTTTTCTTTGATTACAGAAAATGCAATCATGAGGGCATCCTTGATGAGGAATAAAAATTGGAATAATATAATGTTTTTTACTCATGGATTAAACCAATAGAAGCAATCGCATTTCTGGCAGCGGATTGCTGTGCATCCTTTTTGCTTTTTCCCGTGCCTTCTCCGATGAGCTTGTCATTTAAAAATACTGCCATCTGGAATTCCTTAGAATGGTCCGGTCCTCTTTCTGAAAGCAATTTATACTCAATTATCCCCATGTTGTGTTTCTGAACGTACTCTTGCAAAAAGGATTTATAATCATTATACATCCTGTTTTTTATTGATGATTCTATATTTTCTTTCATAACAGTTAATACAAATTTTTCTGCCTTTTCCATACCTCCATCCAAATATATTGCTGCAATCAAGGCCTCCACTGCATCTGCCAGTATGGATACTCTTTTTCGTCCACCGGTGTTTTCCTCTCCCTTGCTAAGGTAAATATAATCCCCAATCTTTAGTCTTTTTGCAATATCATAAAGAGACTTCTCGCATACTATATTGGCTCTTATCCTAGTCATTTGCCCCTCAGAAATATCTTTTAACCTACTAAAGAGATGAAAGCTTATTATCATTGATAGTATGGAATCTCCTAGAAACTCCAATCTCTCATTATAGGGTTGATGATCCTCTTGTCCACGAGCATAAGAACTATGAGTCAGAGCAGTGTTCAAAAGCTGTTTATCCAAAAATTTATAGTTTATAATCTCTTCAAATTCATGAAGGGATTTCAATCGTACATCATCCATAATACCTTTATCCCTTTCAAAATTAATATCAGATTGCACGACTATAGTATAACATTTACATATATTTTTTCAATATTATTGATGCATTATGCCCTCCAAAACCAAAGGAGTTTGACATAGCGTAGTTTACTGCTACTTTTCTGGCAAAATTAGGCACATAATCAAGATCACAGTTTTCATCCTTTACTTCATAGTTTATGGTTGGAGGTACTATTCCTTCCCTTATGGCCATAATACATGCTATAGCCTCTACTCCTCCTGCTGCTCCTAGCAAATGACCTGTCATAGACTTTGTAGAACTTATCATAACATTATAGGCATAATCACCCATTAGTTTTTTTATTGCCATTGTTTCATATTTATCATTTAACTCTGTTGAAGTACCATGAGCATTGATATAATCAATCTCTCCCGGTTCTATACCCGCATCTTCAACAGCTTTTTTCATGGCTTTATATGCACCTTCTCCTTCCGGAGCAGGTGCTGTTATATGATAAGCATCAGCTGTAGTTCCATATCCCACTACTTCTCCATATATTCTAGCTCCTCTTCTTATTGCATGTTCGAGATCTTCTAGTATAAGTATGCCAGCACCTTCCCCCATGATAAATCCATCTCTTTCTTTATCAAAAGGTCTTGAAGCTTTCTTAGGTTCTTCATTTCTTTGTGATAAAGCTTTCATTGAACAGAATCCTGCAATAGCTAGAGGAGTAATAGAAGCCTCTGCACCTCCTGTGATCATTATATCTGCATCATTTCTTTTTATTATATTGTATGCCTCTCCAATTGCATTAGTTGCTGAAGCGCATGCCGTAACGATAGTCATGTTTGGTCCTTTTGCATTAAAAGTCATTGATATATATCCAGCAGCAATATTAGATATCATCATTGGTATAAAAAATGGGCTGACTCTACCTGGTCCCTTATCTTTCATAACATTATACTGATTTTCTAAGGTTTCCAATCCGCCTATTCCAGAGCCAATACATACTCCAAATCTATCCTGATCCAAGGCACCAACATTCAAAGAAGCATCTTCAACAGCCATTTTTGAAGCTGCAACTGCAAACTGGGTATATCTATCCATTCTTTTTACTTCTTTTTTATCAATGAAATCTAGAGGATCAAAGTTCCTTACCTCCGCAGCTATTTTTACATCCAGTCCTTCAGTATCAAATTTAGTTATTTTGTCTACACCAGATTGTCCTTCCTTTAAACCTGTAAAAAAGGCATTTTTTCCTATGCCAATGGGAGAGATAATCCCTAATCCTGTAATAACAACCCTCTTCTTATTCATTGTATTCCTCTCCTTAAAAATTATTATATTGTAAAAAAGAAGTCCCTATTAACGGGACTTCTTTATCATAATTATTCTTTTTTTATTGATTATTCTTTATGTAGTCAACTACATCGCCTACAGTTACAAGTTTTTCTGCTTCCTCATCAGGTATTTCTATATCAAATTCTTCTTCAAGAGCCATTAACAATTCCACTATATCCAGTGAATCTGCCCCTAAATCTTCAATGAAGGAAGACTCCATAGTAATATCATCAGTATCTATGCCGAGTTGCTCAGCAATCTTTTCCTGCACTTTCTCAAAAATCATAAGTCTCACCTCCCTTCAGAGATTATACTATGATAATATTACATAACCATTCCACCGTCAATATTTAATACTTGGCCTGTAATATAATCCGAATAGTCAGACGCTAAAAATAATGCTGCATTTGCTACGTCCTCAGGTTTTCCTGGCCTTTTCAGTGGTATGGTATTGGTAAATTGCTCTCTTATCTTATCTGAAAGTACAGCAGTCATGTCTGTTTCAATAAAACCTGGAGCTATAGCATTTACGTTAATTCCTCTTGAGCCTAGCTCTTTTGCAACTGATTTGGTAAAACCTATTATACCTGCTTTTGCTGCAGCATAATTGGATTGTCCCGCATTTCCTATTATGCCTACAACAGAAGCTATATTGATTATTTTTCCTTTTCTTTGTTTTACCATGACTTTACTTACAGCTTTAGTAAAATTGAAGGTTCCTTTCATATTTATGTTCATAACTTTATCAAAGTCTTCTTCAGTCATTCTTAAAAGAAGATTATCCTTTGTTATTCCTGCGTTATTTACTAATATATCTATGCTTCCATATTCATTTAATACTCTCTCTATTAAATTTTCTACTTCTAGATAGTCAGATACATCTGCTTTGATAACTTCTGCCTTTACACCATATTTAATGGCTTCATTGACAACCTCTTGCGCGGCAATATGACTGCTTGAGTAGTTTATTGCCACATTGGCACCAGCCTTTGCAAAGCTAAGAGCAATAGCTCTTCCTATACCTCTTGAGGCCCCTGTTATAATTGCAGTTTTACCCTTTAATTGCATTCTAACCTCTCCCTGATACATTCTATTGTGTTATTCAAAGACTCTAGGTCTTCAACATTATATACAGATACATTCTTATCGATCTTCTTAACAAAGGCTGATAGGGATTTGCCAGGACCTACTTCTATAAAAGTATCTACGCCTTGCTCTATCATGTTCCTAACGCTGTCTTCCCATAATACGGAAGAACTAACCTGTTCTACAAGCAATTTCTTTATTTCATATTTATCCTTGATTATCTGGGCATTCACATTTGATATAACAGGAATATCCATATCATTGAATCTGATCTTATCCAATTCTTCAGACAATTTTTCTCCTGCACTTTTTAACAAGCTTGAGTGAAAGGGAGCACTTACAGGTAGTATCTTAACTTTCTTTGCTCCTCTCTCTTTCAAAAGACTACATGCTATTTCAACAGCTCTTGTATGCCCAGATATAACTACCTGCCTAGGACAATTATAATTAGCTGTTTCAACAACACCATAGCCTGATGCCATTCTAAGACAGTCATTGATTTCTGTCCTATCCACTCCCATTACTGCAGCCATAGATCCCACTCCCTCAGGTACAGCTTCTTGCATGAACTTTCCTCTCTTCTTAACAACTGCTACTGCATCCTCAAAGGATATAGCCTTGGAAGCAACAAGCGCCGAATACTCTCCTAAGCTTAAGCCAGCCACCATTGCAGGTTCCACACCTTTTAATTTTAGAATTTCCAATAAAGCTACACTGGTTGTTAAAATTGAAGGTTGTGTATTCTCCGTCTTTTTAAGTTCTTCTTCATCTCCTTCGAAGCATAGTCTTTTCATATCTATTCCTAAAATGTCACTTGCTTTATCAAATATATCCATTGCTTCCTTAAAATTGTTTGCAACTTCTTTACCCATTCCCACATATTGAGCTCCTTGCCCTGGAAAAATACATGCTATCTTAATCAAGTGTTTCACTTCTGATTATCACCTCTGACAATATTATTTAATCCATCAATTGTAGAATCACATTGTGCAATAATAGAATTAATTATTTCTTTTGCTGGTTTTATCTCTTTTATTAAACCGCTTATCTGACCTGCCATTACAGAACCCATATCTGTATCTCCATCCACACAGGCCATCCTTAGCCTGCCTATACCTAGCTTTTCGATATCTTCAACTGTTGCTCCAGATTTTTCAAGCTTCTCAAACTCCCTATACAGCTTATTTTTAATTATCCTCACAGGATGACCAGTGGCTCTGCCTGTTACAACAGTTCCTCTATCGCCTGCTTTGACAATGGCATTCTTATAATTCTCATGAACTGTACATTCTACTGAACATACAAACACCGTACCCAATTGAATCCCTTGAGCCCCTAGACTCAGTGCAGCCAATAGTCCCCTTCCATCACCTATGCCTCCTGCAGCTATAACAGGTATTTTCACAGCATCTACTATCTGAGGTACCAAAACCATAGTAGTTAGTTCTCCAATATGACCACCAGCTTCTGTGCCCTCTGCAATAACTGCATCTGCCCCAACTTGTTCCATTTTCCTTGCAAGAGCCACTGATGGAACTACAGGCAAAACTTTTATACCTCTCTCTTTAAGCTTTGGAATATATTTCCCGGGATTGCCTGCTCCTGTAGTGATAACCGGAACTTCTTCTTCACATACCAAATCCATTATTTCCTCCACAAAAGGTGATAGGAGCATTATATTCACACCATAAGGCTTATCTGTTAAGCTTCTAATCTTTTTTATTTCTTTTCTTATAACTTCAGCTGGAGCATTACCTGATCCAATTATACCAAGCCCTCCTGCATTTGAAACAGCTGCTGCAAGCTCTGCAGTTGCAACCCAGGCCATTCCTCCTTGAATTATTGGGTACTGAATATTTAATAGATCACAAAGTTTTGTTCTTATCATATACACTCCTCCAGTATTAAGCCCATTTCAAAACAACAGCTCCCCAAGTTAAACCTCCTCCAAAACCCACCAGGACAACTATATCTCCTTTATTCAATTTTTTTGCTTTATTTGCTTCATCTAAAGCTACAGCAATAGAAGCTGCCGACATATTCCCATATTTATCTATATTTATAAACACCTTATCCTGAGGAATCTTCAATCTTTTAGTTGCAGATTCAATTATCCGAATGTTCGCTTGGTGTGGTATTAAGTAATCAATATCTTCCTTATTCAGCCCGCACATTTCCAATGCTTTTTCTGCAGCCTCTCCCATTATTTTTATTGCAAACTTGAACACTTCCGAACCATCCATTTTTACAAAATGCAATGAATTTTTTATTGTTTCGCAAGAAGCAGGGAGCCTTGATCCTCCAGCAGGAAGTTTAAGCAGTTCTCCTCCTCTGCCATCAGAACCTGTATATGCAGCCAAAATCCCCATGCTTTCCTCCACTTTTGCTACCACTGCTGCACCTGCACCATCACCAAACAATATACATGTGTTTCTATCACTGTAATCAGTAATTTTTGATAGAGCTTCTGCACCAATTACCAAAATATATTTTGCATTTCCAGCCTTGATAAATTTCTCTGCTATGCTTAATCCATAGATAAATCCTGAACATGCTGCGCTGATATCAAAAGCTGAAGCATTTATTGCGCCGATATTCTTTTGTACAATACATGCAGTGGAAGGAAAAAGCATATCCGGAGTTACTGTAGCCACAATAATCATATCTATGTCTTCTGGAGCAACATTTGCATCTTCTATGGCCTTCAATGCAGCATAAGTAGCCATATCAGAAGCAGCTATACAATCATCCGCTTTTCTTCTTTCTCGTATACCTGTTCTTGATACGATCCATTCATCACTGGTATCAAGCCTTTCTTCAAAATATCCATTGGTCAGTACTATATCAGGTAAATAGCTCCCTGTACCGATAATACCTGCTGCCCTTATTTCACTGTTCAACATCATTCACTCCTGTATCTTTTAAGTCCATTGCTATTCTATCTATACAGCCATTATCATAAAGCAATTTTGCCTGCCTTATAGCATTCTTTATTGCCCTACTGTCTGAACTTCCATGGGCTTTTATCATAATACCGTCAATACCTAAAAAAGGTGCACCACCATATTCTTTATAATCAAATCTCTTTTTAAAACTCTTAAAACTGTCCTTCAATAGCAAAGCACCAAATTTAGATTTGGTTGATTTCATCAGTTCTTCTTTCAACAGACTAAAAATTGTTGAAGCCAACCCTTCTGTATTTTTTAGGACCACATTTCCTGCAAATCCATCACATACCAATACATCACAAGCACCTGAGAATATATCCCTAGCTTCTACATTACCTACAAAGTTTAAGCTGCTGTTTTTTAACAACTCATAACTTTGCTTAGTCAAATCATTACCTTTGCCTTCTTCTGTTCCTACATTGAGCAATCCTACCCTTGGGGACAAAATCCCTTCAACTTTCTCCATATATATGGCTCCCATTATTGCAAACTGTAATAAATTCTTTGGCTTACAATCCATATTGGCACCAGCATCTATTAACATGCATACACCTTTTTCTGTTGGTAACAATGGTGCCAGAGCAGGTCTATCAATACCTTTTATCCTTCCTACTTTAAGAAGCGCCCCTGCTAGAAAGGCACCGGTGTTTCCCGCAGAAAGAAATGCATCGCACTCTCCATCTTTCACCATTTTTAAACCTACAACCATTGATGAATTCTTTTTCTGCTTAATAGCCTGAACAGGTGTATCTTCACCTGTAATTACTTCATCTGCATGTACAATATGTATTTTCCCTTTTGTTGGATTTACTCCATTCAAATATTTTTCAACTTCTTTTTCATTGCCTATCAAAAAAATCTCGATATCATATTCATTAGCTGTGTCAATACACCCTTCAACAACTGCTTTTGGTGCATTGTCACCACCCATGGCATCAATGGCAATCTTCATGTTCTACTCCTCCTTACGATTAAATGATACTAATATGAATTTTCCTCTGAATACCTCAATATTTTTCACTTTTATAAACACCCAAACAAAATATTTATTTCCTCTAGTTCTTACAACTTCGGCCTTTGCAATTAACTTATCCCCTGCAAAAACTGGGTTTTTGTATTTTATATTTGCTACACCTATTAAAGCAACATTAGCATCTATTACAGCAATTGCAAGTGATTCGGCCTGAGCAAAAATATGACTTCCTCTTACAACATTTGTCTTCTCAAAAGCCATGCTCATATCTGTCTCCAACAGAGATATGCCGCTAACTCCAAGATTAAGATCCAGCAATTCTCCAACTATTTCTTTTCCTGTAATTGATTTAACCTTGAGATGGTTATTCTCTGCTACATTCTTTATTCTTTCTCTTAGCTCAGGTATCCCTAATTCCAGACGATCCAACCTAATAGTCTGGATGCTTACATCAAAAAGTTCAGAAAGCTCTTCGTCTGTTAAAAAGGGATCTTCTTGGATTTTGTTCAAAAGAGCCTTCTGCCTTTCCCTTTTTCCCAGTCCCTTTTTCATATGGGTACCTCCTTATACTATCTAAATATAGTACCTGCTACTAATATCAAGTATATATCATAATCCTACTTCAATGCAAGAGTAAATTCAAAAAAAATAATAACAGCGGCATCTTTCCGCTGTTATATAAATTATTCTCCTACTTCTAAAACCGTTCTATTTTTATAATACCCACAGGATTTGCATACTCTATGAGGTAATTTGAGCTCATGGCATTGAGGGCACTCAACAAGTCCTGGCATATCAAGTTTCCAATTTGCTCTTCTTTTATCTCTTCTGGACTTAGAGATTTTTCTTTTAGGTAGACCCAATCTCAGCACCTCCTTATTATTTCTCAAGAAAGCTGCTCAATATCTGCAGCCTAGGATCAACTTCTTCAAACTTACAATTGCAATCATGAATGTTTTTATTCTTACCGCATTTAGGGCATAACCCCTTGCAGTCTGTTTTACATAGTGGTTTCATGGTCATTTGAGAAGCTATTTCATCTATCACTATACTATCCAGGGATATTGTATCTCCCTTGATCAGATACACATCTTCATCTGGCTTTTCAGAGGTTTTTACAAAAACATACTCGGCATCATAATCAGCTTCTTCATAAAACGAACCAAGACATCTGGAACAAGTTCTCAATATCTTTGTTCTAATATTAATACACACTCTGATTTTTCCTTCATAATTTACTGCATAACCTTGAACTTTTACAGGCTCTGTGATGCGTATCTTCTCTCCATAAAATTGAATATCTCTATTCTGAATATCTTCAAAAAAATAAAAATCCTTTTTAAAGCCTTCATTTTTCAAGATATCAGCTATATTTACTTCCATTAAACCACCTCAGCATAATTGACAGATTTTATTATACAAAGCAAAGTATGTTTTGTCAAGAAAAATTACTTTACCAAGCTGTTTAGATAAT
Source organism: Lutispora thermophila DSM 19022 (assembly GCF_900142105.1). Taxonomy (GTDB): domain Bacteria; phylum Bacillota; class Clostridia; order Lutisporales; family Lutisporaceae; genus Lutispora; species Lutispora thermophila. The sequence continues at coordinate 47,554 of NZ_FQZS01000014.1, read as the reverse complement.
TTTAATAAATGGCAGGAAAACCTGCCATTTACTATAGTCTTTCAACGAGCTCCTTTGTATCTCTAGCAATCATAAGTTCCTCATTTGTAGGAATCAATAAAACTCTAACCTTTGACCCGTCTTTTGATATATCAACTTCTTTGCCTCTTACATTATTCTTCGCAGGATCTACTTCTACTCCTAAGAATTCAAGACCTTCGCAGATGGAAGCTCTCATGACATCTGAGTTCTCACCTAAACCTGCAGTAAATACTATGGCATCTATTCCCCCCATAGCTGCAGCATAAGCTCCAATATATTTCCTTACTCTATATGCAAATATCTTAAGAGCAAGTTCTGCCCTCTCATTTCCTTTTTCAGCAGCTTCTTCTATATCTCTGAAATCACTGCTTACGCCAGACACACCTAAAACACCTGACTGCTTATTAAGTAGTTTATCAACACCATTCAAATCTAGACCCTCTTTTTCGGCTACGAACTTAACAATGGCTGGATCCAAATCTCCACATCTTGTTCCCATTGCCAAACCTTCAAGAGGTGTAAAGCCCATGCTGGTATCTATTGATTTACCATGTTTCACAGCAGCAACACTAGCTCCGTTTCCAAGGTGACAAGTCACTATCTTCAAATCTTCAATATTTTTGCCTAGCATTGCAGCAGCTCTCTGAGATACATACTTATGAGAAGTTCCATGGAATCCATATCTTCTAACTCCATATTTCTCATATAATTCATAAGGAAGTGCGTATATGTAAGCTTCTTTTGGCATAGTTTGATGGAAAGCAGTATCAAATACTCCTACCATAGGTACTCCAGGCATTAATTGCTGGCATGCCTCTATACCTATAATGTTCGGCGGGTTATGTAAAGGAGCCAAATCAATACATTCTTTCAGTGCATTGATAACCTCTTCAGTAATAACAACTGAACAAGCAAACTTTTCGCCTGCGTGAACTACCCTATGTCCAACAGCATTTATCTCCTTCATGTCTTTTATGACACCATATTTCTCATGCATCAAAGCATCAATTACATTCTTTAATGCCTCTTTATGAGTAGGCATATCCGCTTCAATTACTACTTTATCCCCATTTTTTGGCTGGTGTTTCAATACAGAACCTTCTATTCCTATTCTTTCAACAAGGCCCTTCGCTTCAACTTCTTCATTTTCCATATTTATCAATTGATATTTCAGTGATGAACTACCACAATTGATGACAAATATCTTCATCATAATACCTCCTATTTATAAATATTCAACCATTATTCTTTTCTATATAAAACAATAATATCCTTCTTTTCTATCATAATTATTTTTTATTATAGTTTTTTTATGATAATATATATATGTATTTTTTCATTTTTACATATTTTTATCCCAAGGAGTGCTATATGAAGGTTTTAGGAATAGTTTCTGAATATAATCCATTTCACAATGGTCACAAATATCATCTTGAAATGTCTAAAAAGATATGCGATGCTCAATATTCTGTTGCTGTAATGAGTGGTAACTTCTTACAAAGAGGAACACCGGCTCTTTTTGACAAATGGACTAGAGCAAAAATGGCTGTATTGAATGGAGTAGACCTAGTCATAGAACTGCCAGTAATATACTCATGTCAGGTAGCTGAGATTTTCGCTTTTGGGGCTGTAAAGCTGTTTAACTATCTAGGTATTATAGACTACATAAGTTTTGGCAGCGAAAATGGCAATATAGATGACCTTTACAAAGTGGCATATACCTTATTAGATGAACCTGAATATATAAGAAACCAAATAAAAGATATGATGTCTAAAGGCATGACATATTCAAAAGCTTTAGGTCAAGTCTACAACAAGTATTACGAAAATATCCTTCAATATCCAAACAATGTATTGGGTATTGAGTATATTAAGTCCATAATATACCTTAACAGCTCAATTAAGCCTATAACAATAAAACGAGTTATGAACAATTACAACGATACAGATTTCACAGGCACCATATCGAGCGCAACAGCTATAAGAGAAGCTTTTAGGTCTAGTGAAAAAATGAATAGTATCAGGATGGCAACTCCAGATGTTACTTGGGATATAATGATGAATAACATTGAGAAAGGAAAAGGCCCTGTATTCTGGGAAAATTTTTCTGACACTCTTTTATATGAAATCAGAAGATCCAGTCATCATGATATTGAAAGATTACCGGAGATAAGAGAAGGACTCGAATATAGATTAAAAAAAGCCGGCAATATCTCTTCGTCTTTTGAAGAACTCATAACCAATATAAAAACCAAACGATATACAAGAACATCCTTGCAAAGAACCTTGTGTCATTTGCTTTTGGGCATTTATAAAGAAGATGTAAAAAAAGCTGTTATCCCACAATGCCCTATGTATATCAGAGTTTTAGCCTTAAATAGCAACGGAAGATATTTGCTTAAGGAAATAAAAAAAAATACTGACTTGCCTATAATAAATAAAGCTGCTGCTTTCAACCCTGATTCCTCTTATTTGAAAAGAGTCTTCGACTTAGATGTAATGGCAACTGATATATACAATCTGGGATACAGATACAATAGTTACAAAACAGCCGGTGAAGATTTCAGAACTTCTCCCTTTTATGCAGATTTGTTATAATATTCTTTTATTGCTTTATTTATCTTCGTCATTGCTTCCAATGCAGCTTTTTTGCCTTCTTCTACACAAAGCTCAACATTTGTAAAATCTAGGGGGTTAACATTTTTAATTACTGGGCTAATTACAATATAATCATCTGTCAGTTTATTCTCAAGGATTGTATTTTCCATGGTCTCTATGCTTTGCATAATAATATCGAATATGTTCTTAGGCTTGAAAATGCTTTGGTCCTTGCATACATCTACTGCAATTATTATATCTGCACCCATATCCTTTACAATGTTAGCTGGCACTCTTTCCACTACCCCACCATCTACCAATACCATGTCATCAATTTCCACTGGACAAAATATTCCTGGAATAGATGTGCTAGCTCTTATAGCTTTCCACAATGGGCCTTTGTCGAACACATACCTTTTAGAGTATGTCAGATCTGTTGCAACAATTCTAATAGGAATGTCTGCATCCTCTATATTCATATTTCTAGTAAGTATTCTAAATAGCTCTTCAGCCTTCTTTCCTGTCAAAATACCTTTTTTTGATACAGCAGGATCCATCCAAAGATCTGCTTTCATGTTTTTTGCCAATTTTATCATAATGTCCAAATCAATTCCGCATGCATATAAAGCTCCTATTATAGCCCCAATACTGCTTCCTGCAATGCAACAGGGTTTAATATTATTTTCTTCCAGAATCTTTAACACTCCCATATGAGCTAGTCCTTTTGAGGCTCCAGAACCTAACGCCAAACCAATTTTTGGCTCTTTTAACATAAGCTATTCACCTCCTTAATGATTTTTAAAAATAACTAGTATAGTTGAGTATCCAATTAATATAATATACTAACTTATATTTTGTTCAGGTGATGCTTTTATGAGAAAAAACTTCTCAGTGTATATCAATGCCCTAATTTTTATTTTTATAATTACCAGTATAATAACATATCCTCAAGAAACATTTAAGTCTTCATTAGAAGGCCTTAACTTATGGTTCAATGTAGTATGCCCTGCACTCCTTCCTTTTTTTATATGCACAGAAATTCTGATCGGATTAGGAGTGGTTAGTTTTATCGGCAGCATATTCAGACCTCTAATGAGTATTATATTCAACATCCCGGGAGAAGGTGCTTTTGCATTTGCAATGAGCATAGCTTCAGGTTATCCCGTTGGAGCCAAAATCGTTGCCAGCCTTAGAAGCAATAACCAGTGTACAAAGGTTGAAGCTCAAAGAATGATAAGCCTTTGCAGTACATCTGGACCTTTGTTTATAATTGGAGCTGTATCAGTAGGAATGTTAAAAAAACCGGAAATTGCATCTTTACTATTGTTATCCCACTATCTATCAGCAATCAGCTGCGGCTTCATTATGAAATTTTATAAAAAAGGAGAGAAATCAAGAAGTAGCACATCCATTACCAATCCTTTTAGAGAAATGATAAGACATAGAGAAAAGGATAACAGAAACATAGGTCAACTAATGGGAGATTCGGTAAAAAACGGGGTAAGTCTGGTTTTATTGGTCGGAGGTTACATAGTTATATTTTCAGTTATATCAAGGATAATAAAACTTACTGGATTATCAGCAACTATAGCTAATATCATAAATCTTCTACCTTTTATAAACATAAGAAACAGTGAAAATATTTCAATGATAATCACTGGGATTCTTGAAGTTACAAACGGTATAAATGCCTGCGCTTCATTGTATTTACCTGATATAGTGAAAGCTTCAATTGTAAGCTTTTTTATTGGGTTTGGGGGTATATCTATAAATGCGCAGGTATCCGGTGTAATTCAAAATACGGATATAAACTTCTTTATATACTTTCTTATGAAAATACTTCAAGGTACTTTTGCTGCACTATATACAGTACTTTTAAGCAAAATAGCCAATCTTCCTGCATTTAGTACTTATCCAATTTATCCAAGTTATCCTTCGCTGTCCTGGTATAGTACAATTATATTATCTTTTAAATTTCTATCCACATACTTATTTACTCTGTTTCTATTATCACTTATTATATATATTTTTTTATCATTGAAACCTCAAAAAAAATAAGCTGATATACAGCTTATTTTTAACTCTGCTGCCATCAGCTTTTATAATTTTTTAATTCTTCTCTGTTAGCGTTAATAGTAGCCAGAACCTTTTCTACCTTTGCCGATAATTCTACAAGTATATCATCAGCATAAGCTTTTGCTCCTAATCTTATTTTTTTTGCATCCTGCTGTGCAGCACTTATTATTTCCTTTGCCTGTTCATTTGCTCTCTTTGTAATTTCGCTTTCATCTATCATGCTCTTTATTCTTCTGTCAGCTTCTTGTCTTAAAATCTCAGATTCTTTTTCAGCTTCAGCCAGTATCCGTTGTCTTTCTTCTTTGATCTTTTGAAGCCTTTCATCGCATTCTTTTCTTATATTCTCTGCCTCTTTTTTAGCTTCAATTAATATTTTCTGCCTTTCTTCTTTGATCCATTGAGCTTGCTTCATTTCATCAGGAAGTTTGATTCTTATATCTTTAATTATATCCAGCAATTCTTCCTTGTTTACAACGACTTTAGAAGACAAAGGTAAATTTGATGCCTTTTCAATTATATCCTCTAAGGCATCTAACAAAAGCAAAACCTCCATTACATAACCCCCTGCTTATACTTTTTTATACAATTCCCTTTCTACTACCTCCGGTATCAAGCCTTTCACACATCCTCCAAATTTAGCTACTTCTTTCACTAAACTAGAACTTAAGTAGGAATACTTATTGCTTGTCATCATAAAAATCGTCTCTATTTCAGGGTTTAATTTTCTATTCATCAAAGCCATTTGAAACTCATATTCAAAATCGGATACAGCTCTTAAACCTTTTATTATAGTGTTAGCATTGTTTTTCTTTGCAAACTCAATTAATAAACCATCAAATGAAGCTATTTCAACATTTTTGATATTTTTACAACTTTCTTTCAGAAACTCCAATCTCTTTTCTACAGAAAAAAGCGGTGATTTATTACTATTGATAAGCACTGCTACTATAAGCTTATCAAATAACTTTGAAGCTCTCTCAATTATATCCAAATGTCCATTAGTAACCGGGTCAAAGCTTCCAGGATAAACTCCAATTTTCATTTTTTATCTCCCCATTCTAATTTTTGATACAATATAGCGATAGACTATTATTGCCATATTTTTTCTCTTTGAATTTTACCAAAACACCTGTTGTTTCAGGCATTATATCCTTGGAATCATGTTCAATAATGATTATCCCGTCCTCTGCCAGCAGTTTTCTCTCTAAAATTTTACCAGCTGCCTCCAAGGCTATGCCCATTTTATAGGGAGGATCTATAAAAATGATATCAAATTCTCTTCCTTGATTTGATAACCTTTCAATAGCTACAGAATAATCACTATGTATAACTTTTGTTTCATTTATAATATTGATTTTTTCTAGATTCTTCTTCAAAACTTTAATGCTATCAATACTTGCATCCACAAACACTACATCCCTTGCACCTCTGCTGTAAGCTTCTATACCCACGCCTCCGCTTCCTGCAAACAAATCTAAAAACCTGGAATCTATGACCTTATTTCCTAGAATGCTGAACAAAGCTTCTCTAACTTTGTCTGAAGTAGGTCTTATATTATCTGTATTTATACTCTCCAGTTTTCTTCCTTTTAAATCTCCTGCTATAATTCTCAATAGATATCCTCCTAAACATAATAACAACAATAATATTTTACCACAAAACCTATTTTTAGACAAAATATGATTTATTTAAGTGAATAAAAAACACTTAATTGCAAAATCTATAATTAGGGATATTAGTAATACACTATATTTCCCCATAGAGCTCTTCCTTCAATTTCTCCTCTCCCTATACTGGTGATTTATCACCAGTATTTTAATTTAATGCTATTTCTTCTGTTATTTTTGCGTATTCATCATCCAAATATTTCTCCAACTTATGGTAATCGCATTCTTTTATTTTATTTTGTCTATATAAATAGACGATGGCTTCTTTGGAGGTTTTAATAATTTCATGATCCTTTGATAAATCCACAAGCTTAAACTCTGGCAAACCATGCTGCTTTGTCCCTAATATTTCACCACTTCCTCTTGTCTCTAAATCCTTTTTTGCAATTAAAAAACCATCGTTAGTTTTTGTCATAAACTTAAGTCTATCTCTTACACTTTGACTATCAGAGTCAGATATAAGCACACAATAGGACTGATGACTTCCTCTTCCTACTCTTCCTCTCAACTGGTGAAGTTGAGCTAGTCCAAACCTTTCAGCATTCTCAATCAACATTATTGTGGCATTAGGCACATTGATTCCAACCTCAATAACCGTTGTTGATACAATTATATGGATTTCCCCATTTTTAAAGCTCTCCATGATCTTATCTTTATCTTCATTTTTCATCTTTCCATAAATAAGGCCGATGTTATAATCTTTAAAATAGCTTTTTTTTATGTTATCGCAATATTCTTTTGCAGAATTGATTTCCAACTTATCAGATTCTTCAACTAACGGACATACAATATATGCCTGTCGTCCTTCATCAATGTGTTTTTTTACAAAATTATAAAGTCTTTCTCTTTTATCAGATCCGATGAAATAAGTTTCAACTTTTTTCCTGTTTGGTGGAAGCTCATCTATAACCGATATATCCAAATCTCCATAAAGAACAAGTGATAATGTTCTGGGTATAGGAGTTGCACTCATAACCAACACATCAGGATTGACTCCTTTAGATTTTAATACTGCCCTTTGCCTTACTCCAAATCTATGCTGTTCATCGGTAATGACTAATCCTAAATTATTAAATTCTACACCATCACTCAATAATGCGTGAGTGCCAATAACGATATTAATCTTTCCATTATTGATGTTTTCCAGTACTTCTTTTTTCTGAGAAGTCTTCATGCTTCCTGTCAATAAAGCAACATTAATATCCTCCAGACCAAGCTCTATATATCCCTTTATTGTTTCAAAATGTTGAGCCGCTAATATTTCTGTTGGTGCCATCATGACACCTTGATAACCGCTCTTAACACAATTAAGCAATGCCAAAAATGCTATAACTGTTTTGCCTGATCCTACATCGCCCTGAATCAATCGATTCATAACCTTTGGTTTACTCATATCCGTTAGAACTTCTTCCAAAACCCTTTGCTGCGCACCTGTTAGTTTATATGGAAGCTTTGAAACAAAAGCCTTTACTTCCTCTGTGGCTCTAAATTCTATTCCTGTATCCTGATCAGTAGAAATACCCCTAAGCCTAATTATATAGGATTGTAAAAAAAAGACCTCCTGGAACTTTAATCTCCTCAAGGCAAGCTGCAAATTCTTTTGAGTATCTGGAAAATGAATGTTCCTCAATGAAAAATTAATTTCTGCTATCTTGAATTTAGTTCTGAAATCAGAAGGAAAAACCTCTTCAATTGTGTTATCGATATACTCTAAAGCATAATAAACTGCTTTTCTCATTTCTTTTTGGCTTAAACCTTCAGTCAATCCATACTCAGGTACAATTCGAAATGCATTTATATTATTTGATGATATCTTTTCATACTCAGGACATTCCATAGAAATATAATTATTAATTAAACTTGTCTTTCCAGAAAAAATGATGGTATCGCCAGGCTTAAATAAAGCTTTAGCATATTTATTATTATAGAAAATAATGACAAGAGAGCCTGTCCCATCACTCACCACATATTTAGTTATAAGGAGACCTTTTTTGCTTCTGGATTCTGTTGCTTTTGCCTGTATGGTTCCTTTAATGTTATAAAATTCATCAGGCATCAGATCTCTAATATTCGTTATGATGCTTTTATCCTTATATCGTTTTGGGAAATAATAAACTAAGTCACCTATGGTTCTTATGCCAAGCTTTAACAGTAATTTTGCTTTAAAGCTACCTATTCCCTTTAAAACCTGAACATTTTCATCTAATTTGTTCATTTTGATACCCCATCATAGATTCATTTCACATAAAATGCGTAAATTCTATTAAATTTACGCATTTTGTTGATATATTTTATTCAACAGATAAAATATAATAATACAATGGTTGTCCTCCATAATGCATTTCTATATCACATTCCTCATAGCGTCCTCGAATATCTTCTTCCAGCTTCAAAGCCTCTTCTTCACTTACATCGTTGCCATAATATACAGTTATCAAAGAAGCATCTTCATCTATCATGGCATCCATTACCTTATATATTACATCTTTCATATCTTCCCCAACAGCATTTATCTTTCCATCTGTAATACCTAGATAGTTTCCTTCTTCAATATCAACCCCATCAAAATTGGAATTCCTTACTGCATAAGTTATAAGGCCAGTCTTCACTTCACTTATAGCCTTATTAATCTTCTTTTCATTTTCTTCAATTGATTTCTCAACATCTAGTGCCATTAAAGCGCTTATTCCCTGAGGTATAGATTTGGTAGGTATAACAGTTATATTCTTATTCGATATAGATTTTGCTTGGTTTGCTGCCAAAACTATATTACTATTATTAGGTAGTATTATTATATTTTCCGCATTTATTCTATCAACACTTTTTAATATGTCTTCTGTGCTTGGGTTCATGGTCTGTCCGCCTTCAATTATTTCATCAGCTCCCAAATCCTTAAAAATTCTAGATATTCCCGAACCCATAGCTACAGCAACTACTCCATAATTCTTTAGTTCCTCATTGGTTTTTCTTTCTTCCTCATTCAGTAAGAGTTCTTGATGCTGCTCTCTCATATTATCGATTTTAATTTTAGATAAATAACCAAATCGCAAAGCTTCTTCAATAACAGTTCCTGGGTTGTTTGTGTGGATATGAACCTTTATTAGATTTTCATCCCCTACAACTACTATCGAATCTCCAATATCTATTACTTTCTTTTTAAACTCTTCAGGATTTAAATCTTTACCTTTAATAAAAAATTCAGTGCAATAACCAAAGACTATGTCATCATCATAAACAGGTTTAGCAGTTTCAACTTCAACCTCTACTACAGGAACCTCTGCTAACTGTATTACTTCTTTTGTCACAAGATAATGATGCATGCCTTTAAGAATAAATATAAGACCTTTTCCTCCTGCATCTACAACTCCTGCCTGTTTTAAGATAGGAAGCATTTCAGGAGTTTTGTTTAATGTTTCATTGGCTTTTTCAATAATCTTGCCCAGTAATTCTGCTGTGTTCGGAGTGCTCTTTGCTATCTTTAGACCAAACTCTGCTCCCTCTCTTATTACAGTAAGTATAGTTCCTTCAGTTGGCTTCATTACAGCCTTATATGCTGTATTGCAGCCTTCCATTATTGCATTGGCTAAAGCCACCGAATCAATTTCCTTCACATTCTTTAATCCTTTTGCAAATCCCCTAAATATCTGAGACAGTATTACTCCTGAATTACCTCTGGCTCCCATAAGGGAGCCGTTTGCTGCTGAATCTGCCACCAAACTTACTTCTAGATCTTCACATTTATTTATTTCTTTTACTGCTGAGTTCATAGTCAATGACATATTAGTGCCTGTATCACCATCAGGTACTGGAAATACATTTAGTGAATTTACTATATTTTTATTATTCTCAAGGTTGTTAGCACCTGAAATTATCATATTTTTCAGATGCATACCTTGTATTACTTCTCTATGTATGTCTGACAAAGTTTGAACCTCCTTAATAGAGCTATACTCTAACTCCTTGTACATTAATATTTACCTTTTTTACTTTTAATCCTGTTAAGTTTTCTAATGTATACTTTACTTTACTAATAATATTGTCTGCAACAACAGATATTTTTGTACCAAACTCAACGATAATATATAAATCTATTATTATTTCCTCACCATCAGAAGACACTTTTACTCCTTTGCTGAGGTTATCTTTTTTCAATAACTCAACTATACCATCTTTAGCACTTTTTGACGCCATACCTACTATGCCATAGCATTCAGTGGTAGCTAATCCGGCTAAGGAAGCTAAAACATCATCAGATATATTAATTTCTCCAAAATCTGTTCTCATTTTACCTGGCATTATTATATCGCCTCCTGCTTTTTAAATATATTTTATAATAATGTAAGTGATTGTGCAAGCAATTACAGTAACTCCCTATTTCAAAGGGATTAAGATACTCCTTCTTCATAATTCTTAATCAATTTGGTATTTAATATCAGAGAAATCTTTTATCCATTACATTATATAATTATTTCCTATAACAAATAATATTAATTAATATCAGTTGGTTTTTTAAGTAAATATTTTTTTGTATTATTGCCTTTATTATAGTATATGTGTTAAAATAATAATGTTTTATGTGAAAGTAATCTACCGAAGGAGGTGTGCATATATGGCTAGACATTGTGAAGTGTGCGGTAAAGGTATGATTTCAGGCAATCAAGTAAGTCATTCAAACAGACACAGCAGGAGAGTTTGGCTTCCTAACATCAGAACTGTAAGAGCTATAGTTAACGGTACTCCTAAGAGAATCCATGTTTGTACCAGATGCTTAAGATCTGGAAAAGTTCAAAGAGCTATATAGTATTTAAAACATTTATATTAAAATGAAATGAATTTACTGAGCAACACCCCTTTGGTGGAGTATTAGCTCAGTAAAGAGCAGAGGAAAGGTTTCAATGGAGACCTTTCTTAATTTTTATATAGATATATTCCAACATAGATTAAAGCAATGGCTGACAGCAATATCCAACCCATAAGAGGCATAGTTACCGCTAATAAAATACCTAATCCAATAGAAAAAACCAATAACCCAGCAACTTTTTTCTTCTTATAGCTCATACTATACCTCCTATCTACTTAAATATTGAAATGTAAACAAGATAGCATATTGAAGCAATAAAAAAAATTACTATGATATACCAAGCCCACAAAGGCATCATCCTTACCAAAATAATAACTGCCAATAATATGCACATGATTCCAGCGAATTTTCTATAGGAATACCCCATATAAACTCCTCCAAATAAAAATACCTCTATACTAATATATAATACTCGTATAGAGATATTTATGTTACTCAATCTCGCGATTTTATTACTAATAAATAACCGCTTTTTATACTTATATGTACTTTTTTTTCTTTAAATTCATTGCTTGTTCCATATGGGTCACCAAATTCCATTACAGCATCATTCAATTCATATTTAGCACCATTAATGCATATACCTTCAACTCTTGGAGTAAAAGGTATTACAGAAAAATATTCTCCTGGTTTTCCCGATATAGTAATTTCCCTATCTATCAAAAATATTTCATTCTGCTTATCAGCAATGTACATTTTTACTCCTCGATCGATACCAATTTTAAGCAATGATATGTTTGCCAAAGTATGATCCAATCTATTGCCTGTAGCACCTAAGATCACAATTTCATCCGAAAAATCCAGAGCTTTCAAAATGCAAATATGGCTATCAGTTTTATCTTTTTCTATTGGATGTTTTTCAACTTTTATTCCTTTATTTTTATAGTACTCTAGATATTCACTGCTTGATGAATCAAAATCACCTATAATAATATCCGGATCTATTCCCATTGCATAGGTATGTCTGGTACCGCCATCTGCACATATAACATAATCCGCAGATTGTATTACCTTAGTTGAGTAGCTATAATCAGTTATTTCACCATTGCAGATTATTACAGTCTTCATTTATCTTCATCTGCTTTCTTCATAAGCCTGATAGTCTCTTTCACATTTTCAGATCTAAATATGGCAGACCCTGACACAATGACTTCTGCCCCACAATCACATACTTTTTTAATATTGCTCAACCCAATTCCTCCATCTACCTGAATTGGTATACTTTTATTTTTTTTCAACAAATACTCTTTTAACAAGGATATTTTTTCATAGATTGCCGGTATAAACTCTTGTCCACCAAATCCAGGATTTACAGACATAATAAGTATCATATCTATATCATCCAATAAATGTTCTATAACATTAATAGGTGTAGCTGGATTTAATGCTAAACTAGCTTTTATTCCTTCACTCTTTATCATCTGCAAAAGTCTATGCAAATGTCTTGAAGCTTCTGCATGTACGCTTATAATATCTGCCCCTGCATCAGCAAAATCCTTGATATATGATTCTGGTTTTTCTATCATCAGATGGACATCAAAAATCAAACCAGATACTTTTCTCAAGCTTTTGACTACAGGAGCTCCTATAGTTATATTAGGTACAAAGTGACCATCCATAACGTCAATGTGAAGCATATCAGCACCTGCATCTTCAACAGCTTTTATGTCTGAAACCAAATTTGCAAAATTGGCAGATAATATGGATGGGGCTATTTTAATCAATTTAATACCTCCTATTTTTCATCAAATCACATAACATCTGTATATAATGTTCATATCGCATAGGATTTATATTGCCTTTTTCCAAAGCTTTTTTTACTCCACATTCCGGTTCCTTATAATGCATGCAAGAGGGGTATCTACAGTTCACATGCTTTTGAAACTCGGGAAACAAATATTGCAATTCTTCTTCCTTAATGTCTACCAGATCAAAAGAAGTAAAGCCCGGTGTATCAACTACCATTCCTCCAGAAATCAGCTTTATAAGCTCTGCATGCCGTGTTGTATGTGTGCCTCTTTCAGTTTTACGACTCAGATCACCTGTTTTCAAAGACAACCCCGGGCTAATGGAATTAAGAAGTGAAGATTTTCCTGCTCCTGATGGTCCAGCAAATACTGAAACTTTTCCTTTTAATTTATTCTTCAGTTCATCTATGCCTATATTTTTTAATGAACTGGTGCAAATATAATCATAAGGCACACTGGAAAGCATATCAATAATAGGTTGTACTTCATTGTTTTCATCTAAATCGATTTTATTTAGGCAAACCACCACATTTACCCCTACATATTCACTATAAACCAAGAACTTTTCTAGTAAACCTATATTAATATCAGGCCTTTTAATGGCAAATACAATTATTACCTGGTCAATATTAGCCACCAATGGTCTTTGCAATTGATTTCTTCTTTCATGTATATTGAGAATATAGCCTTGTTTTGAGCTGTCATTTATCTCTATATCAACTATATCTCCAACAAGAGGTATAATTTTGTCCTTTCTGAATCTTCCTCTTGCTCTGCACTCATATACATGCTCGCCTGTATCTACATAATAGAAGCCACCAATGCCTTTAATAATAGTGCCTGATATCATACATCATCCTCCGCTAAAATTTATAAACTGTGCTATCATGGAAACTGTTATTTATATATACTTCAAACAATACTTCACCGGTACCGTTTACTTCTATCTTCAAAGGACTATCTGCAGGTGTATGAGTATTCTCATAAATCAAGGAACTCTTGTCACCTTCTATCTTGAATATAGTGACTTTCATGCTGTCCAGGTTTTTAGGCAAATCTACATTTAGATATGTCTTTTTCGCAGGTTCTTCTTTTGGTCCTTTGCTTATAACAAAATCAACTACACTTTTTTTGCTGACTTCAGTGCCTGGCTTAGGAGTTTGATTTATTACTTTCCCCTTAGGAACAGTATCATTATAGTCTTCAGTTATATTACCTAAAATTAAATCTAGAACTATAAGCTGTTTTTTTACTTCTTCAATATCCGTTCCAGTAAAATCAGTCATAAAGAACTTTTCCGGTCCTCCACTGATTACATAATCAACTTTAGTACCTTCATCAACGCTTAATCCTGCTGCAATACTTTGTCTTATTACAACACCACTGGGATATTGACTGTATTCCTGTGAGACCTCCCCTTCCTCAAGTCCAACGCTTTCTAATATTATATCAACTTCATCATAATTCTTACCTACAATAGAAGGAACCTCCACCTTTTTTGGACCTTTACTTACAATAACCCTAACTGGATTTGTAACCTTATTTTGAGTATCAGGTTTGGGATCCTGCATAACAATATAACCTTCAGGCACATCTTTGTTAAATACTCTTTCTTCAGCAACATCCATCACAAGTCCCAAAGCTTCTAACTCTCTTCGAGCATCTTCTTCGCTTTTACCAATTATATTAGGTACTTTTACAACCTTAACATTGAAAAGATTGTTAATAAACATATACCCTCCAAAGATCAATATGGCTAAAAACAATCCCGACAATATAGCAATTATAGTAATTTTTTTATTGGTAGTGGATTTTTTTGGTTTCTCTTTTTTCTTCTTTTCTGCCTCTAATTTTTCCTTAACATCTATATATTTTATCGGTTCGATTACCTTTGTGTTCTCATCCAAGACCTTATTCTTTTTTACAAAATCTCCATTAGGCATTATCAGGGATTGCTTTAGATCATCGATTATTTCAGAAACGCTGTTATACCTTTGACTAACATCTTTTTCCATAGCCTTCATTATTATATCTTCTAAGCTTTTGGGAATTTTGCTATTTATTGACCTTGGCCTTTCAGGTTCTTCCTGTATATGCTTCAAAGCAACGGATATAGGAGTTTCTCCTTCAAAAGGAATCCTTCCTGTTACCAGCTCATACATTACTACACCTAGAGAATAAATATCCGACTTTTCATCAGTATATCCTCCTCGAGCTTGCTCCGGAGAAAAATAGTGTACAGATCCGATAATATTTCCTGTATTCGTAATGGTTGATGATGAAACAGCTCTGGCAATACCAAAATCTGTAACTTTTACAGTACCATCTTCTCTAATCATAATATTATGAGATTTAATATCTCTGTGAACAATATGATTTGTATGTGCATGCTCCAAAGCTGAAGCTATTTGCAAAGAAATGTTAGTAGCATATTCAATCCCTAAAGCTCCTTTTGACTTAATCAGCTCTTTTAATGTTTGGCCTTTTATATATTCCATAACTATGTAATATATATCATCTTCCATTCCAACATCATAAATGCTGACAATGTTAGGATGAGACAAGCTTGCTGCAGCTTGTGACTCTCTTTTGAACTTTTTTATAAACTCTTCATCTCCTGTAAACTCAGATCTAAGTATCTTAACTGCTACATATCTATTAAGCAAACGACATTTGGCTTTATATACAAGTGCCATGCCTCCGCCGCCAATTTTCTCCAGTATTTCATATCTTCCCCCGAGCACTTTACCTATCAATATTGTCACCCCCTAACTCCACTTCAATTACCACTACTGTTATATTGTCGAGGCCTCCGTTGATATTTGCTCTTTTTATAAGTTCGTTGCAAACTGTCTTATACTCCTTTACACTTATTATAGTTTCCAATATTTCATCATCAGAAAGCATGTTAGACAGACCATCTGTGCATATTAAAATAAAGTCTCCATTACTTACAGTAATATCCTTAATATCTACTTCTAAATCCCTTGATGTTCCTAATGCTCTTGTTATTAAATTCTTTTGGGGATGGTGACTTGCTTCCTCAGGCTTAATGGTCCCATTCTTTATTAATTCAGCAACATATGAGTGATCTTCCGTTACCTTTGATATCTTATCATTCTTTATTAAATACATTCTGCTGTCTCCCACATGTCCTATAATCAAACTGTTACCAATAATCAAAGCTAATGTTAGAGTCGTGCCCATGCCTGAACACGCAATATTCTCTTTTGAAAGGTTATATACAGATTCATTAGCATATAAAAACGCATCTCTTACCAGATTTTTATAGTCTTCTGTTTTATAATGGCTACAATCTTGCAAAGCTTTTTCCATAAAGTTTCTTACTTCAGATACAGCCATTTTGCTTGCTATTTCCCCTGCATTATGTCCACCCATTCCATCTGCTACTATACATAAATAAGGTTTACCATATTCATAGTTTTCTTGGCAATAGAAAAAATCCTCATTAACCTTTCTCACTAATCCAATATGAGAAACTCCATACGACCTCATTTAAACACCTCTATTTCTAACCTAAATAGGTTTTAGGCATAAACATACTTAAAAATTTTTATTTCGACATATTAATAAAAACTCCTTTATTCTATAGATTATATCACTAAATTTTATCATTTTCTTCAATAAAATGATTTTTTCTTAATTGTCCACATGCACCTTGAATATCAGAGCCCAACTCTCTTCTCAAAGTTACTTGAATACCGCTTTCTTCAATTATTTTCTTAAACTCTTCAATGCTGCAATGTTCTGACCTCTCATATACTTTACCTTCTACTGGATTTATAGGAATTAGATTGACGTGGCAAAGTTTACCTTTTAATAATTTTACTAGAGCTTTCGCGTCATCCTTTCTGTCGTTTATATCTCTGATTAAAGCGTATTCAAAAGTAATCCTTCTATTAGTTTTGTTAATATAATAATCACATGCTTTCATCAATTCTTCAATGTTATATTTTCTGTTTATTGGCATCAGACTGCTTCTTACTTCATCAATAGCACTGTGTAATGATATTGCCAAATTACACTGTAGATTTTCATCTGTAAAGCTATAAATCTTGGGTACTATACCTGATGTAGATATTGTAATATGTCTCATTCCTATATTCATGCCTTCCTTATGATTTATGATTCTAAGAAATTTCATCAATTCATCATAATTATCAAAAGGTTCTCCTATACCCATTACTACGATATTGGATATCTTTACTCCATTTTCTCTCTCAGTGGCCATTACTTCTTCAATTATTTCACCGGAGCTTAGAGATCTAACCAAACCGCCTTCCGTTGAAGCACAGAAACTGCAATTCATCCTACAGCCTACTTGACTTGATATACATATGGAATAACCATGCTTGTATTTCATCAAAACACATTCGACAGCACTTTTATCATGCAAGCCTAGCAGCAATTTTATAGTCCCATCCTTTGATTGTTGCTTTTCAATCAATAATGATCTGCCAATATAGTAATTCTCCTTTAAAAACTCAATAATTTTCTTAGGCAGATTTTTCATATTTTCAAAGCTTTCCACATCTTTGTATATCCATTTAAAAATTTGAGTTGCTCTAAACTTTGGAAATCCATTTTGAACAACTATTTCTTCCAATTCTTCCATGGTTAAATCCTTAATATTTTTCTTTTCCATCATCCCACTCCATCATCTTTTCTTAATTCTGGCAATAAAAAAGCCGTCAGTATTATGAACATTGGGATATAGCTCCAAGAATCCTTCTTCCGCATTGGGAGCATACAGATTCTGGGGAATCAAGCTTTTTATGTTGTCCAGATAAAAATCACTATTACTAGCCAAAAAATTCCTCACAATATCCATGTTTTCTTTTTTATTTAGAGTGCATGTGCTATATAATAGCACTCCTCCCTTTTTCAGATATTTTGAAGCATTTTCCAATATTCTATACTGTAACTTAGGCAATTCATGTAAATCAGCAGGCTTTTTCTTCCACCTTATATCCGTTTTTCGCCTTAACAGGCCAAGTCCGCTGCAAGGTGCATCTACCAATACACCGTCTGCCTTACATAAGTAACTTTCATCAATATCTTTAGCATCAAACAATTGGGTTTCAATAATATTGATACCTAGCCTATTGCTATTTTTATTTATTAGTTCCAGTTTATGTTCATGTATGTCCCTACAAACAATAAATCCTTCATTATTCATTAATTCTGCCATATGAGCTGCTTTCCCTCCAGGTGCACTGCATACATCAATTATCCTCCAACCTGGCTTAGGATTCATAATCTTGCCCACAAGCATGGAACTCTCATCTTGAACAGAAAAATAACCTTTTTTAAATATTTCAAGATTCTCAATAGAAGATGTACCTCTAATATTTATAGCCTCTTCGTTATATAATCCTTCCCTGTATGTAATACCTGATGCTTTAAGATGTTGCAACAGTTCTTCTTTTGTTGTCTTCAATCTGTTTAATCTTATAATAAAAGGCGGCACTTGGTTATTTCCTATCATAAGCTCCTCTGCAAATTCTACTCCATAATCCCTTAACCAGATTTCTACCAACCATTTAGGATGAGAATATCTTACAGACAAGAATTGACTCAAATCACTTTTATCAGGATATCCAATTTTTTCTTTGCTTCTTACAACACTTCTAAGCAATCCATTGACAAACTTAGAGGAGCCAAAGCTGCTATATTTTTTGGCCAGTTCAACACTTTCGTTGCAGACAGCTGAATCAGGAATCTTATCAAGAAACATAATCTGATATATTCCACATCTTAAAATATTTTTTATACTTGAATCCATTTTTTCTAGTTTTATATTTGAAAACTTCTTTATAATCCAATCTATATATATCAAGTTTCTGAGAGTTCCGTTAACTATTTCAGTAACTAAAGCTTTATCTAGCTTTTCCAGGTTCGAATTATTCAGCCTTTTCCTTATCTCAATATTGGAATAGGCATCCTTCGTAATAATATTATTAAGAATCAAATAAGCTTCTTCTCTTGCCCAGTTTTTATCCATATATTCTACTCCTCGTTAAAAAACTGATAGCAAAGCTATCAGTCTTGTCTTCTTCCTCTGATTAATAAAAGTCTAAGCAACTGCAATATTGCAGTTACAGTGGCTGCCACATATGTAAGAGCAGCTGCTGATAAAACTTTTTTTGCACCATAAACTTCGTCTCTTGCAACCAAACCATAATCTTCTAATGCAATTATTGCTCTTCTGCTGGCATTATATTCAACTGGAAGTGTAATAATTTGAAATAATACTACGGCGCTAAAGAAATAAATCCCTAATGTAAACAATTGCATCATATTCAATACTAAACCAATAAATATTAAAAACCAAGCTGCTTGTGAACCAAATGAAGCAATTGGAGCTATTGTATTTCTTATGGTTAAAGGTGTATAATCTTCACTATGTTGAATGGCATGGCCACATTCATGAGCAGCAACTCCTGCAGAAGCCAGTGAAGTTCCATTATAAACATCACGAGATAAGCGAAGTACTTTGCTTCGCGGATCATAATGATCCGTCAACTGGCCTCCCACCATCTCTATCCTAACACTGTTAAGTCCATTTGCATCTAAAATCCTTCTGGCTACTTCGTAACCAGTATATCCGTAACTGTTTCTCACTCTCAAAAATTTATTGAATGTAGAAGTTATTTTTGTCTGAGCATAAAATGCAAAGATCATACCTGGTATAAGCAAGATGTATGTCGGATCGTATCCATATCCATAGTACATGATTACCCCTCCTCAACCTAAAATGGTATTCTTTTCTATAGAATGGCCTCTTAAATAAGCCCCAACATCCATTCTCTTTTGATTTTCAAACTGGATCTCTCTAATACATAAAAATCCTTTTCCACAGCTGATAACTATGTTATCTTTATTGACCTCAGTAATTATCCCATATTCTTTATTCTCATTTTCTTCATCTATAATATCTGCCTTAAAGATCTTGAACATTTTTCCATTGTAATAAGAAAAAGCCCCAGGCCATGGATATGTGCCTCTAATTAAATTTTTAATTCGTTTTGAACTCCAAGACCAATCAATTTTTCCCGTGTCCTTTTTCAACATGGGAGCATAAGTTGCTTCGTCGTTGTTCTGCTTTACTCTTATTATATTACCATTACTTATATTTTCCAGCGTTTCAATCAACACTTCTGCACCCATTATGGAAAGTTTGTCGTGAAGTTCTTGAGCATTCATATCATCATCTATGCCTATTTCCCTTTTTAAAATCATATCACCGGTATCTAACCCAACATCCATATACATTGTTGTTACACCTGTCACTTTATCTCCATTTATGATGCTCCAATTAATAGGTGCAGCTCCCCTCAACTTAGGAAGCAATGACGCATGAACATTTATACATCCCAAAGAAGGTATGTCCAATATCTCCTTGGACAATATCTGCCCAAAGGCCACCACAACTATAGCATCTGGTTTTAGTTCCCTAAGCGTTTCTACAAAATCAGGCGTCTTTATTTTCTCAGGCTGATAAACCTGAAGACCCATTTCCAATGCCGCAGTCTTCACAGGAGGATAAACCAACTTATTTCCTCTTCCTTTTGGCCTGTCAGGTTGAACTACTACTCCACATACTTCATGACCATTATTTTGCAGTGCTCTTAAACAAGGTACTGCAAAATCTGGCGTACCCATAAACACTATCCTCATATTAATCTCTTCCTTGTTCATTAATACTTATAGCTTTATCTATAAATAGTATTCCATTTAAATGGTCTATTTCATGACACAAAGCAACAGCTAATAAATCTTCCCCTGTTATTTCGAAGGTTTCTCCCTTTCTGTTGAGAGCTCTAACTATTACTTTCTTAGGCCTTTTCACTATTCCGGATTTTCCAGGGATGCTCAAACACCCTTCTTCTCTCTGCTGTTCACCGCTTTCATAAACAATAACAGGGTTTATCAACTCAATTAAACCTTCTCCAATATCTATTACAACAACCCTTCTCAGAATTCCTACCTGAGGAGCAGCCAATCCCACTCCGTCTGCAGCTCTCATGGTCTCCGCCATATCATCCAACAATGTTAAGATTCTATCATCAATTTTTTCTACCTTCTTTGAAACTTTTCTTAATATTTCATCTGAATCCTTTCTTATAGCTCTAATAGCCATCATATTCCTCCTATCATATACCTTAACATTACTATAGCATATTTAATGGATTGATATCCATACTTATACCTATTTCATTAAAATTTAGTAAATTTAAATTATAGAAGTTTTTCATTATCTCCAATAATTTACCTTCTTCATCTGCCTTTAATACCAATTGCCATCTATGCCTGTTGTTTATCTTCGATAACGGTGCTGGAGAAGGCCCCCATATTTCTATATCATTTCTATCACAAGTTAAATCCTTTATTAAGCAACCTATATCTTTGGCAGCCTTTATAACCTTATCTTCCTTATATCCACTTATGATAACATGACATAGATGAGAAAATGGAGGGTAATTCATCTCCTTTCTTAATTT
Organism: Lutispora thermophila DSM 19022; assembly: GCF_900142105.1. Lineage (GTDB taxonomy): Bacteria > Bacillota > Clostridia > Lutisporales > Lutisporaceae > Lutispora > Lutispora thermophila. Next base: position 26,058 of record NZ_FQZS01000014.1, on the reverse strand, counting down.
AATTTCATCCTCATAGAATCCCACATAATCATGTTTTTTTGCATGCAATAAACTGTAATGGTCTGGAGAATAAGTCTGTACGATAACTTTTCCAGCCTTATCTCCTCTTCCTGCTCTACCGGAAGATTGAGTCACCATCTGAAAAGTCCTTTCAGCGGATCTGAAATCCGGCAAATTCAAGTAAGTATCAGAGGTTATTATGCCTACCAATGTTACATCCGGAAAATCATGACCTTTTCCGATCATTTGAGTACCAATAAGTACATTAGCCTCCTTGTTTCTGAACTTTTCCAATATTATCTTATATGAATTTTTCTTAGTTGTGGTATCTGCATCCATCCTCAATATGTCAGATCGTCTAAAAGTTTTTATAAATTCCTGTTCCACTCTTTGTGTTCCTATACCAAAGTATTTTATATACTTACTTTTACAACTTGGACATTCCGTAGGGTTTACTCTGGAATAACCACAATAATGACATGATAAGAAATTACCTTTAGCATGGTAAGTCAATGATATATTGCAATTAGGACATTTAGCAACATAACCACAACTCCTGCAGGAAACAAATGTAGAATAACCTCTTCTGTTAAGAAATAGTATCAGTTGATCATTATTTAATAATGCATTATTGATCTCCTGAAAAAGTCTATTGCTGAAAATACTCTTATTTCCTGCCTTCAACTCTTCTCTCATATCTACAATTTCTATATCAGGCAAGCTTCTATTGTTAACCCTGTTATTAATTGAAACCAATCTCATATTATCAAGATGGTTTACAGCTTTATAATAACTTTCTATAGAAGGGGTGGCAGAACCTAGCAATAAGTTTGATCCTTCAATTTCACATCTCTTCATCGCTACTTCTCTTGTATCATATTTAGGTCTGGTCTCTGATTTATAGGTACTTTCATGCTCTTCATCTATTATTATTATTCCCAAGTTTTTAAAAGGTGCAAATATGGCAGACCTTGCACCAATAGCTACCTTTGCCTTTCCTTCGGCTATTCTTCTCCATTCATCATATTTTTCACCATTGGAGAGACCACTATGCAATACTGCAACTGTATTGCCAAATCTGCTTATAAAACGCCTAATCATCTGAGGTGTCAAAGATATTTCGGGAACAAGCACGATTCCTTCTTTTCCCTTTCGCAACTCTTCTTCAATCAACTGAAGATAAATTTCTGTCTTTCCGCTTCCTGTAACTCCATGGAGAAGAACATATTTACCTGCAGAAAAATGACTATTTATTTCCCTTATAGCCCTTTGCTGTTCATCCGTCAATATTTTTTTACTTTCGGGAGATACTTCTTCTTGTTTTAGTCTATAGGCCTCCCTTTCTTCTACTCTTATGTAACCTTTCTTTAGCAAACTGTTGATCGTATCTTGACTAATATCATATTCCTTTTTCAACATTGAAAGACTTATTCCCGGATTGTTTAATACCACATCCATTAACACACTTTGCTTTTTTGCAGCAGAGGATATTTGTATACTTTCTATATTGCTCGGATAAACAAATTTTTCATATTTTATACTTTCCTGCTTTTTTATAAATTGCTTTTTCTTTAATATATTAAGCTTTACAAGTTTCCTTAGTGCATTGTCCAACTGATTATCATTAAAGTTATCACGCAATTCTTCCTTAAGGGCACTACCTCCATTATCCTCTATGAACTCTACAATCTCTAGAAGCACTTCAGGACATCCTTCTTTCAACAGCTCCATTGAGTTATTGTAATTGCTCAGCTCATAAACATAGGTATTTTTGATTCGTATATTCGCAGGAAGAACACTATGGATGGCTTCAATGTAATAACATAAATATTTTTCACGAATCCAAGCAATCAACTCTATCATTCTTGTAGATAAAAATTTTTCATTGCTAGTCAAGCTTATTATGGATTTTAGTTTGCTCATATCAAAATCTATGCTATCTTTTATTCCCACCACATAACCTTCCACTTTTTTATTTGATATGCCGAAGGGCACTATTACTCTGTGTCCTACATCTATTTCCAAATCATCTGGTACCAGATAGCTATATATCCTATCTGTCTCTTTACATTTATTATCAACTATGACTTGAGCAATTCTTAAACTTTTCAAATACCTCACTTCCCTTCGACATCCAATGGTTTAAATTTGACTCATGAGCAAAATAAAGCGCACTAGGTACGCTTTATTTCAATTATTCTATCTAATATTTCATCTGCCAATTGAAGCTTTGTCATCTTAGGCAGTTCTTCTACAACTCCGTTTTTATGGATTATCTTGACCACATTGGTATCAGAAGCAAAACCCGCTCCTTCAGTAAATAAATCATTTGCTACAATAAAATCAAGATTCTTTTTTGTTACTTTCTCCTTGGCATTTTCAATAAGATTCTGTGTCTCCATTGCAAATCCAACTAACACCTTGTCGCCTTTTATTTTTCCGAGTTCATATAATATATCCGGATTCTTCACAAGCTCAATTGTAAGGCTTTCCCCGCTCTTTTTTATTTTATGGTCATGAACCGTTGCAGGTGCATAATCTGCAACGGCAGCACTTTTAATTATTATCTGTGCCTCATCAAAATGTTCCATTATTTTGCTTTGCATATCCTTTGCTGAGCTGACAGGAATCATAATTACTCCATCAGGAGCCTTCAATGCTGTAGGACCTGATATAAGATAGACCTTAGCCCCTCTTTCAGCAGCCTTTTCAGCAACGGCATAGCCCATTTTACCGGTAGAATGGTTTGATATGAATCTAACCGGATCAATGGCTTCTCTCGTAGGACCTGCAGTAACAATTACTGTTTTACCTTCAAAATCTCTTTTTTTATCAAGTAGCCTGTTTATATAATCTACTATGTCCTCAGGCTCAGCCATCTTGCCTTTACCAATATCTCCACATGCCAGCCTGCCCTCTCCTGGTTCTATAAACTTATATCCTAACTCTTTCAATTTCTCTATATTTGATTGTACTATGTTATTTGCATACATGTTGCAGTTCATAGCAGGTGCAAAAACAACAGGAGCCTTTGTAGCCATAATCGTAGTTGTCAACATATCATCAGCTATCCCATTGGCTATTTTCCCAATTATGTTAGCAGTAGCAGGAGCAATAATAACCAAATCAGCCTTTTTGGCAAGAGATACATGCTGTATCTCCCAATATTTAGGCTCCTTAAACATGTCAACAATAACCTGATTTGATGATAAAGCCTGAAATGTAAGGGGGTTAATAAAATTAACAGCATTCTTCGTCATAATGACATCCACATTGGCTTCCGCCTTCACCAGACGACTTACTAAGTCACAAGACTTATAAGCAGCTATTCCCCCCGTAACACCTAATAATATGTTTTTATTCTTTAACATTTATTTCACCTGTTTGCTTGTTGCTCTTTCCACTGACACACTCCAGTTTCCCTTCAGCTATTTCATACATAGCAACTGTTACGGGTTTGGTTGAATTGGTTTCTACCAAGCTTGGCTGGCCATCAACCAACTGTCTGGCTCTTTTGGCTACTGCAACAACAAGCGTATATTTGCTATCTATCTTTTCGAGCATTTTGCTTACTGTCGGATCTATCATCATAATAATTCCTCCTTGAACTCTGACAAATCAATATGATATCTATTTAATTTGCACTTTTCTGCTGTAATTATACAATATATTTTTTCTACAGCACTGTACAAATCATCATTTACAACTATATAATTGTAATATTCTGCCTGTTTGATTTCTTCATAGGCACATTTCATTCTTTTCTCAATATCTTTCTGTGCCTCAGTTCCTCTTTTCATAATTCTGTTTTTCAATTCTTTATATGAGGGAGGCATAATAAAAATAAAAATACCCTCTTTATAATTCTCCCTTACTTGTTTAGCACCTTGGATGTCTATCTCCAATATGACATCTTTTCCTTCACTTAATCTATCAATTACATATTTCTTAGGTGTTCCGTAGTAGTTATCATAAACCTGTGCATACTCTAAAAATTCTCCTTGCTGTACCATTGACTCAAAAGTTTCTTTACTGATGAAATGATAATTTACCCCATTGACTTCATTGTATCTTGGTTTTCTCGTAGTGGCTGAAATAGAAATCTCTAAATTTTCTATATTTCTCTTAATCAATTCCTTGCATATTGTCCCTTTACCTACCGCTGAAGGTCCTGATATCACAATAAGCAAGCCTTTTTTATCTATCATTATCCTCACCTTATTATTATACTTATTCTTGAACTTCTTCCTCTTCTACTTCATCCACCTTGCCAACTAACCTGTGCGCTACTGTTTCCGGCTGTACAGCCGATAATATTATATGATCGCTATCTGTTATGATAACTGCTCTCGTTCTCCTTCCATAGGTAGCATCTATCAACATCCCTCTATCTCTGGCTTCCTGAATTATTCTTTTTATTGGTGCTGATTCAGGACTAACAATTGCTACTAACCTATTTGCTGATACAATGTTGCCAAATCCAATATTGATAAGTTTAATACTCATTACAAATCCTCCTAATGATCATTCTATATTTTGAATTTGCTCCCTGATTTTTTCTATTTGTGTTTTTAAATTAACTACATTATTAATTATATCTATATCTGTAGCTTTTGAGCCTATTGTATTCGCTTCTCTGTTCATTTCCTGCACTATAAAGTCCAGCTTTCTTCCTATTGCAGATTGCGATTCCAGTGTTTTCTCAAATTCGACAATATGGCTTCTAAGCCTTACTATTTCTTCATCAATGCTGCTCTTATCAGCTATTATTGCAATCTCGGTCATCAATCTGTTCTCATCTAAAGCTATGTTTTGAGTTAATTCCATAATTCTTTCCCGAAGTTTATACAAATATTCGCCAGCCAGATTATCCGCCTTGGCCTCTATGTTGTCAACAATTTCTCTTATATCCTTTAACTTTAACTTTATGTCTTCATCTAATCTTTGCCCTTCTCTTTCCTTCATATTGTTTAAAGCGTTAAAGGCTTTCTCCAAAGCTACTCTTAAAATGTTCCAAATCTCTTCTTCCTCTTTCTCAATTTTATCAACCTTAAAAATATCTGAAAATCTGGTCAATAAAGTAAGACTTATATCTTCATTTATATTAAACTCATCTTTTATAGTTTTCAGACAGTTAATATAAGACTTTGTCAGATTTGTATCAATTTTTATATCAACATCCTGTCCAAAAGAATCATACTTAATATAAATATCAACTTTTCCTCTGTTTATTTGAGAAGACGCAAACTCTCTAACTTTATCCTCCAAAGCCAACAACGATTTAGGCAACCTAATGGAAAAATCACTATATCTATGATTAACCGATCTTACATCCACAGTGAAACTATAATTATCTTCGCTATATTCACCTCTGCCAAAACCCGTCATGCTCTTAGCCATTATATCATTCCTTTCGGATAAGTATTTGTGATATCTTTAATTTTCTTTTGTTTTCTTCAGTTCTCTATAATTTTATATAATTTTGTTAAAAAAAACAATAGAAGATGCCAAAGATTTCATCATAAAACTCTAATTTATGTTGCCTTGAAAAACTTCCGTAGCTCCACCTTCCATAAATATGCAACTTTTCCCATCCCATTGTATAATGAGATCGCCTCCTCTTAAATGTACCAATACCCTATTGTCAAGAAGGCCATTTATTATACCTGCAGCAACACTGGCACAAGATCCCGTGCCACAAGCAAGAGTATAACCTGCTCCTCTTTCCCAGGTTCTTAAAATTATCTCGTTTCTACTCAATATTTTTACAAAGTTAACATTAGTTTTTTTGGGGAAAAATGAGCTGTTCTCTATTAGCTTCCCTTCTCTTATTATATCTTCATCAACCAATTGGTCTTTAAATATTACCGTATGGGGTACACCCATTAGCATGGCTGTTATGTAATATTCTAGATTATCAATTTCTATTTTAGAATTTTTCACCATTTCACATTCAATACTACATGGTATAGCTTTTGGGTCAAGTATTAGTTTTCCCATATTAACTCTAATACTTGTAACAACTCCATTTTTTACTTCAATCTCAGAAACAATTACCCCAGCCAGAGTTTCTATGTTAATTATGTTTTTTCTCACAATCCCCTTCTCGTAAACATATTTAGCAAAGCATCTTATTGCATTACCACACATTTCAGCCTGGCTTCCGTCAGAATTGTATATGAACATCTTTATATCTTGTTCTTCACTATTTTCTACTAAAAGAATACCATCTGCTCCTATCCCGAAGTTTCTATGGCAAATGTTTCTAACATCGTCTGCACTTAAATGTATTTTATTATCCCTGTTGTCAAAAATAATAAAATCATTGCCAAGACCATGATATTTATAAAAAATCATACTACCTTTTCCTCCTGTCAAGCTCTTATTGTGTATTATAGCATACAGAATTTATATAACATATATTTGCTTAGAATAATATAATGGAAAACTCAATTTATGAACTTGATAATTTTATATAATACATAAATTTGCCCAATTTTATGCTTTACATTATAATAAAATTTATCTATTTAATTTATTTTGTTATAATCTTAATTAGCTTTATATAATCTATGAGTTTTATGGAGGTATAAATATGCCCTTTGACGGTATAACAGTGAATTCTTTGATTTGGGAACTGAATAACACTATATTAGACGGAAAAGTAGAAAAAATATATCAACCTGAAAAGGATGAAATAAATATAAACATCCGAAACAATAAAACAAATCACAAACTGGTAATTTCAGCCAGTTCCATGTATCCAAAAATGCATCTATCAGAGATATCAAAAACCAATCCTGTTGTTGCTCCTGCATTTTGCATGCTGTTAAGAAAACACCTTACAAGCAGCAGGATTATAAGCATAAAACAACCTAGCCTAGAAAGAATCATTGAAATAACATTTAATTGCATGGATGAAATGGGTTACAGTATTGAGAAATCTTTAATTATTGAAATAATGGGACGTAACAGCAATATTATATTTGTTGACAGCAATAGCAGGACAATAATTGACAGCATTAAAAGAGTAGGTAACGATATGAGCAGCGTAAGAACTATACTACCGGGTTTTAAATACGTATATCCTCCATCATCAGACAAGAAAGATCCCCTTACAATCAATGATGAATACTTCATATCAGCAATAAAATCCGAATCCGGAAGCATTAAAGCACATAAATATCTGGTTAAAACCTTCTATGGTATAAGCCCCATCATAGCACAGGAAATATGTTTAAGAGCCGGTATTGACTCAGACAATGACATCAAAGAATTAAGTATTGATGAAATCAAAAAGCTTTTTTCCCATTTTCATTCCTTAATGGAAGAAGTAAAAAACGGTAAATTTTCACCAAACATAGTTAAAGAAAACTCAAAGAATATTGACTTTTCCCCTGTAGAACTAAGCATCTATGATTGTTATAAAAAAATTAAATGTGACAGTATAAGCAAAGTAATTGAAGAGTTTTATTATCAAAAAGATCTTCAGGATAGAATTAAGCAAAAAACCAGTGATCTAAGCAAAATAGTAAAAACAAAGCTTGAAAGAAATGAAAAAAAGCTATCCATATTGGAAAATGAACTTTCGGAAGCAGAAAATTCTGAGTACTACAGGCTATGCGGAGATATTATAATGGCAAATCTTTATAGACTTGAGAAAGGTCAAGATAAAGCAATTCTGCCAAATTTCTATGATGAAAACTACGCAGATATTGAGATAAAATTAGATCCCAGGCTTTCACCAAGTGATAACGCTCAAAAGTATTATAAGCAATATAACAAATCAAAAGCAGCTCAGAGTTTTATAAAAGAACAAATTAATCAAGTTTTAGATGAAATTGTTTACCTTGAAAGCATACAAGACAGCTTGAGTAAAAACCTTGATGAACATGAAATCAACGAAATAAGACAGGAATTGATACAGGAAGGTTATATAAAAAGCAATAAAGAAAACATGAAGAACTTAAAGAACTCCAATAGGCCTTCAAAACCCATGCATTATGTATCAAGTTCAGGATTTGATATATATGTAGGCAAAAACAATACACAAAATGATTATTTAACACTGAAATTTGCCTCTTCAGATGATATTTGGCTTCATACCAAAGACATACCTGGTTCTCATGTTATATTGAAGACTGATGGAAAACAACCTGATGATGATACTTTAAAAGAAGCTGCCAGCTTAGCAGCTTATTACAGCAAAGGCAGGCTTTCTTCCAACGTGGCCGTAGATTATACCTTTAAGAAAAATGTAAAAAAACCCTCTGGTGCAAAACCTGGAAAAGTCATATACGAAAAACATAAAACAATCTATATAACTCCTGATGAAAATATGGTGAACAATATTAAGAAAAGCGGTCAATAAAGACCGCTTTTCTTAATCCGCTTAGAACTTGATTATTCCTAAAGTGTTCAAGAAAACAATGAACACTGCTATTGGAGCAATTACTTTTACCATAAGAGTCCAAAAACCTCTTGACTTGAATGGGAATTTACCGTTTTGTGTAATTTCAGCAATTGCATTGTCTATACCCCATACATAACCTATGAATATGCACATCATCAATCCGCCTAAAGGCAGCAGTATGTTAGAAGTGATAAAGTCAAACAAATCGAAGAAATTCTTTCCGAATATCAAAACATGTGATAATGGACCCATTGATAAGGAGCTCAGTATATTTAGTATAAAAATAATCCCTGTCAATAACCAAGTAGCTTTAGTCCTGCTCCATTTGAATTCATCAATACAGTACGCAGCACAAACTTCAAGAAGGGATATAGATGATGTTACTGCAGCAAATAAAACCAATATGAAGAAACACAATCCAAATATTGTACCAAGAGGCATTTCTGCAAATATTGATGGTAATGTTATAAACATAAGACCAGGCCCTGCTCCAGGTTCGTAGCCAAATGCAAATACTGCCGGCATAATTGCAAAACCTGCCAATAAAGCTACTGCTGTATCCATAAAAGGAACTATAAAAGCATCCTTTGCAAGATTTTCATCTTTGTTGAGGTAGCTTCCATATGTTATCATACAACCCATTCCCAAGCTCAATGAGAAGAAAACTTGGCCTAAAGCTGCAACTATAGTAGAAGGTGTCAATTTAGAAAAATCAGGTGTCAAGTAAAATGCTAAACCTGCTCCTGCTCCAGGAAGAGTCACTGATCTAATAACAACTACAACAAGAAGAACAAACAAAGCAGGCATCATTACCTTACTAAATTTTTCAATACCACCGGAAATTCCTCTCCAAACAATATAACCTGTAAATGCTGCAAATACTAGAGTCCATATTAAAGGTTCAGCAGCTGAACTTATAAAGCTTCCAAAGAATTCTGAAGCATTGCCTTTTACACCACCAAATAAGAACTGTATGATGTATTTAATAACCCATCCACCAACAACATTATAAAAAGATAATATCAAGAATCCAGCTAAAACACCACAGGCTCCAACCCAAGTATATTTCTTATTGAGCTTTTTATAAGCACCTAATGCATTTAACTGTGTAGCTCTCCCTATTGTCATTTCACCTAACATAATGGTGTATCCTACAAAAACAACAATAAGTAAATAAATAAGTACGAATGCTCCTCCACCATTCATGCCAGCTAGATAAGGGAATTTCCACAAGTTACCTAAACCTACTGCAGAGCCAGCAGCTGCCATAATAAATCCAAAGCTTGATGCCCATGTACCTCTGTTCTTTTGCTCCATTGATACAACCTCCTTCTTTTTTATAATTGACCATATCCCCACGAGTTTCTTGAACAATCCTAAATGAAGAGAAGCAAATAAATCTCTCAATTATAGAATTGTTTTGATCTTAGTACAGAGTACCCACTCTTTGTACTTTCAACACAAGTCTTTAAAATACAATATCAATAATAGTTTTATCACCACCTCCTTCAAAATTTATTGTTATATTCTACATACATAATAATTTACCTTCTTCTTTTTTCTAAATTTTTTAAGTTTTCTGAATTAAGTTGATTTACTGCAATATTTTTGTAATTGCTAATTTATTAGAATTTTCAAAATAGATATGTTGTTGAAATTATATAACATTGTTTTACATGTTTCAATAATTGTTAATTAATTAACCCTTTCATCTTAACCTTTAATATTGGCAAGTTTTATCATTTTATTTTGCATATATAAGCAAGCAAAATAAAACCTCATTTGATATTTGCAATCAAAAAATAATTTTAATAATACCTTGCATCTAATTTATATTTTTATATGCTTTGTCTTATTCATTATTTTTACCACAGTATTTCGTAATCCAATGGGCTTTAAATAATGTAGAACTATAATTTCTATGGATTAAAAAAATGAGTAGCTCTTCACTACTCATTTTTTGTAAGTAAAACTATATCTCTTCCGTCAATTTCTTTTAAATTTACAATTACCTTTTCATTTCTGGATGTAGGCAGATTCTTGCCAACATAATCAGCCCTTATAGGAAGTTCTCTATGGCCTCTATCAATCAATACAGCTAACTGTATACAAGCAGGCCTCCCATAATCCATAATAGCATCCATAGCTGCTCTAACTGTCCTTCCAGTGTATAAAACATCATCTACCAGCACAACTTTCTTATCTTTTAGGTTCAATGGAGTAATATCAACTTTAGCCATAGATATATCATTTGCCACATCATCTCTATAGTTGGTAACATCGATTTCCGAATGAGGAATATCTTTACCTTCAATTGACAAAATTTTATCAGCTAATCTTGAAGCCAGTGGAAAACCACGAGTTTTAATACCTAATAAGCAAAGATTCTCTACACCCTTATTCTTTTCCACTATTTCATGGGCTATCCTTGTTAAAGCTCTGTCAATAGCTTTTTCATCCATCAATTCATTTTTTACAATCATCATCTCGCCTCCATGCTAAATAATAAGAAAGTCTACCAAAAGGTAGACATAATCGCATACTAAATGCCCCCTTCCTCGTCTCACAGGACTAGATTAAAGGATATTTTAATAATGTTATCATAGACAAAATGGTTTGTCTATACCCTGCTTCTTAACTTATCTAAAACCTCTTGAAAATACCCTGGCAACGGTGCTGTAAACTCCATATATTCCTTTGTTCTTGGATGCACAAACCCCAAAAGCGCCGCATGAAGCAGCTGTCCATCAAGCTTGAACCTTTGCTTTTTATATCCATATACCGGATCTCCAACTACAGGATGTCCAATATATGCCATATGAACTCTTATCTGGTGCGTTCTTCCTGTCTCCAGCTTGGCTTCTATCAAAGTATTTGATTCAAATAGCTCTATAACCCTGTAATGAGTTATTGCATTCTTGCTGTTTTTATATACAACGGCCATCTTTTTACGATCAGCAGGATCCCTTCCAATAGGTGCATCAACTATGCCTTTTTCCACCTTTAGTCTACCTTCCAACAATGCTATATATTTTCTTTTTATTGAATGCTCTTTAAGTTGCTGAGCCAAATCCATATGGGCTTCATTTGTTTTTGCCACCACAATTATACCCGAAGTATCCTTATCGATCCTATGTACAATACCAGGCCTTATAACTCCATTTATACCTGATAATCCATCACATCTTTTCAAAAGGCCATTTACCAACGTACCGCTATAATTCCCATGAGCAGGGTGAACCACCATACCCTGGGGCTTATTTACCACCAGTAAGTCATCATCTTCATATACAACATCGATATCAATATCTTCCGGTTCTATTTCTAATTCTACCGGATCAGGCAATGTAACATCTAATTTTTGTCCTGTACTTAACTTGTAATTAGCCTTCCTTGCTTTGCCATCAATCTTAACCATATCATCTTCAATAAGCTTTTTAAAATAAGTCCTTGAATAACCTTGGATTTTTTCTGTCAAAAATACATCCACTCTTTTGCCATTATCTGAATCCAATACTTCCAAATTTATAGTTCTCATACTAACCTCACTATAGACTTATGTTCTTATTAAATAGCAATAATCCGCATAGCACTATGGCTCCACATACGATGGCTGAGTCGGCCAAATTAAATACAGGGGGGAAAAATATGAAATGAATATAATCAATAACATAACCTAATCTTATTCTATCTATCAGGTTTCCGATTGCTCCGCCAATTATAAAAGCCAGGCAAACAGTCATGGCTATATGCCTTTTATAAAGTTTAAAAACATAATAGAAAAGTATTAAGCATACTATGAATGTAAGAATAATAAATACCCATCTAAACCCTTTAAATAAACCGAAGGATATTCCGGTATTTTCTACATATGTAATATAAAGAAAGTTCTTTAAAACTTCTATACTTTCATAAGGCATTATTTTTTCTACAACTCTTATCTTGATTATTTGATCAAAAAAGATAACTGCTCCAATAATAATCAGTGAATACAAAAAAATACCCCCCTTTATCCTAGAAAAGATTATATCATATGAAAAGGTAAATTGCGATTACTATTCTAATTGTTTTCTATACTGTTCATTGCTTATGGATTCCACATCCTCCACATAACCCATGCTGTCATCCTTTGAAAATGGGTTATCTGAAGTAACATCATTATACACATTAACATCCTGCCAAGCATCTTCGCCGTCATACATTACGCTATCTTCTAATGAGTTATCCCTAAAGGATCTCCCAAATGGAGGTGTCAAAATTTGCTCTTCTATAGGTCTTCCCTTCTCCTTATCTTCAGCTTTCAGAGGTAAATCCTCTTCACATGATATGCATAGTCTGGCATACGGAATTATATCAAGCCTTTCTTCCGCAATTTCCTTACCACAATTTTCGCATATTCCGTATGTGCCATTTTCAATTTTTCTCAATGCTTCGTTTACCTCTCCTATCACGTACTTATCATTAGTCCTAAAGGAAAAATTCTTTTCTGCTTCAAAAGTCTCTGTACCTAAATCTCCCGGGTGGTTATCATAAGAAGATAATTCACTGGTGTTATCTCTTATGGACTCTCCTAGACCTAAACTATCATCATTAAGTGATTCTTCCCTTTCTCTTCTAATGTCCATCAATTTATTTTTCAAATCCATAATCTTTTCTCTATTCATTGTCCAGCCTCCTACAAATGGTCTTGTACAATCTTTACTATTTCTGCAATAAACCCTCCGATAAAGGGTAGATTCAACATAACCAAAGCCCTCATAAAATATAATGCAAGAGCTCCTAAAACAGTAAAACCAATGGCCATACCAAAACCTCTTGCCAATCCAGCAATGAAATTATTCAAAACCATCCTCCCTGGTTTTGACATCATTTCAACATACTCACCTAATTTCGCTTTTTCTAGGGTAAGAGCTATCTGTTCAACTCTTTCTTCTTTCATTTTTATTCCTCCCAAAATATTATGCCCAAAAAAAATTTTTTTAGCAATGGGCTGAGATTCCGAAAAGGTTTAATTTTACCAAAAGAAGCTGCAAAAAAAGAAATAACATGGTGCTTCAAACCATATTATCTCTAAAAAACTTACTACCGTTCAAAATCCAATTTAATTTCTTTTGAATGAGAGTACTTTTCCTATATATCTTTAAAATAGGATTCAAGATTACTTAACTCAGACTCTAAAAATGTCTTATACCTAGTTTTAAAAATTTGCAATTGCTTCTTCAGCTCTTCGTATTCTCTGTTAACATCAATAACACTTTGATTTGCATCCTCAATTATTTTCTTTCTGTTTTCCTCCGATTCCCTAATTATCATTTCTGCTTCTTTTCTGGCGTTTGCAATTATATCTTCAGAAGTCTTTTGGGCTATAATCAACGTGCTTTGCAGAGTTTTTTCTATTTCTGCATAACTTTCAAGCCTTTCATTGATAGAGTTTAGTTTATCCTTTAGTTCAATATTTTCTTTATATAGTTTCTCATAATCGCTAACTACCTTATCTATAAACAAATCTACTTCTTCTTCACTATAACCCCTAAATCCCTTTTTAAATTCCTTGTTACGTATGTCCATAGGAGTCATCATACATATAACCTCCCATTCGTCAGATGTACTTTTTGATTGCTACTTTAACCCTATCCTTTTTAGTTGACCCAACCACATTGCTTAACTGTATGCGCCCTTTTCCTCTCCAGGATATTACATCTCCTTCTTTAATATCTTTGGAAGAAGATATCTCCGGCTTCCAGTTCACAAATACCTTAGAGCTTCTAATGGCTTCAACTGCTCTTGTCCTTGATACCCCAAAACCTGCTGCCACAACAGCATCCAATCTTAAAGAGGCAATGGTAGCATATAGAATTTTGCACTCCTTGGAAAGCTCCGGCAAAATATAGCAGTGCTCTATATGAACAGTTGCACTTCCAACCTTATCAATGCTCATTATTAGGTAATCAACAATATCTTTATGTACACAAACATAAGCTTCCTGGTCCTTTTGTATAATATCCCCAACTTTATCCCTTCTTATGCCAGTTCCCAATATTGAACCTAATATATCTCTGTGGCTCACTTTTTTCGGAGATTTCCAGCAAATATGAAGAAAACTAATAGGAAATGCATTTTTATTAAAACCGTCATACTCATTAAAAATACCGCAAATCTTTCTTTCGGCTTCTTCATAGCCGCCATAAAACTCCATTGATATGCCTTTTACATGTTTAAAACTATCAGATATTAATGCTTGCTGCCTTGGATCTAAAAAATCAGTATAACTTTCGGTCATACTCTTATCAGTTTTTTCTATCAGATCCTCCAACCTTCTGATAAGCAGCTCATCAGCATATTTTGATTTAACATCTTCCATATTCTATAAAGCCCATAGAATGTTTATTAGAGAAGTTTCTATCAATTGCAAAACCAAATAGGCAATCAATGGTGAAAAATCAATCATGCCAGTATTTAAGCCAGTTCTATCCATAAGCCTTCTGAAGGGCTCCAAAATGGGTTCTGTAAGCTGATAAATAATATTAACAATACTATTATAAGGGCTTATTCTTAACCAAGATAACATTACATTAATAAAAATTAATACATAAATTACACTAAAAAATTTCTTGACTGACCAGATAAGTATACCTTTCAAAAACATCACTCACAATCATTTATTTTAGCCAATCCATGAACTTTTCAAAATCGAAGCTTTCTCCTTCCATATCACCGATACTTCCTAAAATATCAACATTTGGTGGAGCAGCAACCACAATGCCGTTTGATACCTTTTGAATGTTGCCGTCAATTGCATAAACAGCTCCACTCACAAAATCCACCATTCTTCTTGCAATATCTTTGTCTAAATTTTCAAAGTTTATAACTACAGGTTTTTTATTTTTTAAATTATCACATATATCCTGAACATCTTCATAACTTGTGGGTTCAATAAGTACTAGCTTCATTTGACCACCTGGAGTAGGCATACTTACCACATTGTTCTTCTTAACAGGCTCCAATACGGGTCTTTGTACTACAACTTCTTCCATTTCTTCTTCTTGCTCATCAGCATTTTCACCTATACCCATAAAGTATAATACTTTATTCATTATTTTCCCTGCCATTAGTTAAACCTCCCATTAATTTTTATTATATACTCTTTTTCCAAATATACCTGTACCTACCCTGATCATATTTGAACCTTCTTCTAATGCTATTTTATAATCGTTTGTCATACCCATAGAAAGATACTTCATTTCGACATTTGAATACTGATTGTTTGATAATTCATCAAACTTTTTCCTTAAGGCTCTGAATATAGGTCTGGTTTGTTCCACATATTCATAATTGGGTGCTATAGTCATCAATCCCTGTACTCTAATGTTTTCAAGTTTTGAAGCATATTCTATATGACTGTCCACTGTTTCCATTTCAATTCCAAACTTCGTATCTTCACAGGCTACATTAACTTGTATTAATATATTTGCTATAACTCCTGCCTTTATAGCTCTTCTATTTATCTCATCCATCAACTTCATGCTGTCAACAGAATGAATAAGCTTTACTTTATCTATTATATATTTTACCTTATTTGATTGCAAATGACCAATTAAGTGAATATTGGAAACATCCTTCAATGCCTCATACTTGTCCATTATTTCCTGTACCTTATTTTCTCCAATATCAGTAATGCCTGAACATATAGCCTCCCTTATTCTTTCTTCATCAATTGTCTTAGTCACTGCAATAAGAGTCACTTTATCAGGATCTCTTCCCTGTTTTCGACAAATATCTTTTATATCATTCCTTACGACTTCAATATTCTCACGTATGGAACTCAATTGAATCTATCCTCCTTTATTACAAAACCCTTTGATTTGGTTTGACTTTGCCTGTATCCTTTACAACCTCATCATAGACCTTTATTGTACCGCTGTTTCCGGAAACAGCATTTTCTTTATTTTCAATGTTCTTTATCAAAGCATAGCCATTTTCGGTTGCAATAACTTCAGCTGGAACAAATTTCACAATACCTTCTCTAATAATATAAACGCCTTTTTGGTTATCAATTTCTACTACACTCTCTTCACTAACTAAAAATCCTTCGAATTGATTTGTTATGACTTTAACATCTGCTAAACGCATATTATAATAGTTTTGCATATTATCTGTAGTTTCAAAAGAAACTAAAACCTCACCGTTATCCGGTTCAGATATGTATTTTATTTTAGCTCTTACCGGTACACTCTCATAATTTTTAAAAGCAATTTGCACTTTCTTTCCTTCTTCTAAGCCTTTCAACTGCTTTTCTCCAATTATCATGCATATGTACCAGGAAAAGTTATCTATAATCTTTACACCACTGTGCTTAGCATCCTTATTATTATCATCCTTTAAGGAGTTAATGACACTCTTCACGTCTTGGACACTAAACTTTGCAATATTCTCCGGATTTAAATTTTGCTCCAGCCCATCAATGTTATAGCTCACAATACCTGGGCTGCTGGCATATATTGTATCCATATGTTCATTATATAATTTTTGAAGCTGTTCCTTTTCTGCCTTCAATTGATTCAGGTTTTTTCCCGAAAAACTTTTGTCACCAGAAATTAGAGACTTTTTATTCAGATCAGATGACAGCTGTTCTTTAACTTCTGATATTTTTTCAATATTGCCCTGGTTAGAAAGAACTTTTATATACTCTATCTTTTCATCTATATTCTCCTTTAGTTTCTCACTATCACCTTGAAATAAATTGATTTCACTGCTATTTTCAATCTCTTTAATTCTTCTTTCCAGATCATTTATCTTTAACTGCAAATCATCCTGTTGCTCTTCGCTTTTAACAATATCTGCAAGCTTTTTACCAAAAGATACTCTTTCTCCCTCATTTACTTTGTTTATTACTTGTGCATTCCCTGGAAAACTATAAATATGTTCATTTCTAATCACTATTGCTTTTGCCTCAAAATAGTCTTCCATTTCACCATATTTTATTATTTCAGTATCAATGCTAAGAAAAAAGTATCTATATATATAAAATCCTGTTATTATAAATAAAATAAATGGAAATATCGAAAGCGAAGAAGGTTTCTTATTTTTTTTCATGCCACATACTCCCTCAGGACAATAATTCTGGTTCACATAACCTGTTATTATATTTCTCCATTTGTTTTTTATATCCTGCTAGTAAAAACGAAATATTAAAATTAGTTCTCTATTACTAATCAAAAACAAATTTTAAGTATAAAACCTAATTAAAATGAGGGTTGAAATTTATCCTTATATGTGTTATAGTTTTAAATGTGGTTGGAACATCTGGGTGTGGCGCAGCTTGGTAGCGCGCTTGAATGGGGTTCAAGAGGTCGCAGGTTCAATTCCTGTCACCCAGACCATTAATAAGATAGTAAAATCCAGTAACCGCAATGGTTAGCTGGATTTTTTATTTTATCATTTTAAATTATAAAACCATGCAAAAACACATCAAATTTAACACGTAACTAACAAGTAACTAACACTTTATTGGACCTGGCAACTTAGTAATAAACTTTGCATATTGGTTGCCATAGTTAATAATATTAAGACTATGGAAAGGTTTAAGATTAAGACCTTCCTGAATAGAGAACGGTTGTAATTCTTCTTCTAGTGCTTTCAGATTTTCTTTTTCTGTCCCGGCCAATAACATATACGAACAACCGGCGGATCTAATAGCATCATGAAGCTGCCTAAACTGCTTCAAATAATGAATTGTAAAATAAAAGTCTACTCCAAATTTTCGAGCTTCCGTAATTATATTACTTACTAAAGCTGCTGCTGTTGGTACTTGATGTATTTCATCAGTAATGACATGACAGACTCTATTATGATTTTTGCGTTGTAAAGCAGCTAGCCATATCCTTGACATATAATATGTTACTAAAGTATCTTTTATTGATTTATTTGTAAATGTAGATTCAGGTATTTGAATTAAAATAGTCCTCCCTTCATCCATCCATTTTGCAAAATTCTGTTCATAATTCACTTGTGCTTTTAGCATCTTTTTTAAGTATATATCTCTGTTTAATGCTGAAATTCTATTAACTATTCCGATTATAAGATGTTCTCTGGTACCAACTATCTTTCCATCTGAATCTCTTTCATGTAAATCTTGAAGATCATAGAATACTTCATCATCTTCAGTAAAACATCCTGAGTATTTTGCAAGTCTTATATATTCATTTCTCACTTGCCAATTCTTTAAACATTTAAAAACATCATCTAAGGTTTTATCTGGATGAATAAATACTACCATTGATGCAGCATTTAAGTATCTTAGCATAGGTGCTGTTAATGGACCTGTTTCTGCATCTGTTACAGAATTTATCAAATACTCACTCTGTCTTGATAGTATATTTGCAACCTTAAGCCGTTCCCATGGATCTTTTCCCGGTTGCATCTCTGGATATGCAAGTGCTGATAATTTTATGTGGTCTGCAAGGTTTATTTTTATTGCATCTACATATTTGCTTATTGATTCAGACAAATCACAATCCTTTATAAAATCAAAAACTATTACCCCATCATCTTTACGATTTGCATCTATACTAAATTTTTTAGTGTATTCACTTTTGCCGGAACCCATTGGACCTATAACGACTTTAGGCAGTGATAAAATATTTTTATGATCTGGCCAGTAGGTTGTCTTGTTTAATCCTTTATATTTAGCTACTCCTATAATTATATTTCCGTGCTGTAACTCATTAGGAATTTCAATCTCTCTAGTATCTATATTTTCTAAATTGTAAATCTCCTGATAAGCTTTTGTTGGTAATTGTATAATCTGACCAAGTTCTGCAGCACTCAATATATTTTTATTAATGTCAAATTTAATTTGCCTTTTTTGAATATATCTCAAATACTTATTAGTATTTTTTATCCTTTTTTCAATTAGTTTATTATCTTCGTCAAGCCCTTTGAAGGCTATTATAAGACTTCTTATTATACTTTCCTGCCTAATAGAATCTTTGGAATCTGAAACAATTCTAATCTGTG
This sequence comes from Lutispora thermophila DSM 19022, assembly GCF_900142105.1. Lineage (GTDB taxonomy): Bacteria > Bacillota > Clostridia > Lutisporales > Lutisporaceae > Lutispora > Lutispora thermophila. Next base: position 6,629 of record NZ_FQZS01000014.1, on the reverse strand, counting down.
TATTAAATCCGTTCCACTTGCTTTTTCCTAATGTGTTATTTGATAATCCATTTCTTAATATTTGCTCATATTCGATGCTATTTATATCTTCAAATTCCATTTCTTCATCAGTAAGAAAAAATGAAACTGTTGATAACGCTGCTTCAATTGTCTTAATTCCACCTTTGATGATACCCTCTTTTATGTTTCTCTTATTCAGTTCAATTCTTCTCGGTACATAGCCGTTATTAAAGTCTTTTATAGCTGCTTCGCATGATCTGAACCAATCGTATGATTCCGGCTCAAAAACTACTTGTATTAGTACCTTATCATCATCTTTTAATAGTTTCATTGTTTCAAGGATTGCTGGCAAAGGAGTTAATCCTCTCTTATCTACTTTTAGACTCATAAAATAGTGATGCTTCATGTTAAGTTCAATGATAACAGGATTCTTGAATTGAACGGCTTTAGTTTTTTCTTTTGTTGTTATCTTTGGCCATGTTAAATTGATTTCTGTTTGTATTGCTGACTTGATTTCATCCGGGAAGAATAAGTAGAATTGTGCTCCTGAAGTACTTAACTCTATTTCATATGCAATTTGATATTGAGGTTGTATTTCTATATAATCTTTTGTGATTCGTAGCCTCTTCATTGGAGATCTAAAGAAATGAATATTATTTATTAATGTATCAGTATTTTTATTGTCAATATTTATATCTGGGATGAGCTGTAGTCTCACGGTATCATCACCTTACCTACATCTTTTAATATAATCATGAGTCCTGGTAAGAATTGCATCAATAGATATCCAACAACAGCCCACTTAATAACTTCCATACCTCTTCGTTTTTGACCTATCATTATAGTGAGGACCCCAAGGGATATTACCATAAAAGCCAACGGATAACTTACAGCTTGCAAAAGTTGTATTATTGGGTTGAATGCATTTACTATCCTATCGAACATTATAATCTCCCCTTTATTATTATTCGATATAATCCTTTTAGAATGAAATATATAGAACCTGTGAAAGTTAACATAAACAACACTTTTAATGCCAATTTTATCCTCCTTTGATTAAATATCTTTATAATCGCTGGTAAAACTATAGTTGAGGTGATAATTATGTTGGAAATTGGTGCAGGTTTAGTATTACTGGGAGTATCTATGTTGTTATCAAAATTAATTATTTTATAGAAACATGCATTTTTTATATATCTGTCGCATATGCTTTAGCAAAAGCGTTTGCTAAAGCAATTAGCCCCACTATATGCCATCAAGAATATCAAGTATTCCACTATGTTCAACCTCGGAATTTTCCGGGGTTTTAATTTTTTGTTCCTTATTCTGCAAGTAGAACTTCAAAGCATCTTTAATGAAGTTAGATTTATCACCTTGACTATTCACCAACTCATATAAGTCCCTTTCCCGTTCCTTAAATGAAACTAATATCTTTGCCATAATGCTTCCCCCACTTTCTTGAAACCTATTGCATTTGCAAACTGTGCATTGGGTACCAATACTGTTCTTGGTATTTTTCGCTCAATTATATCTTTGAAAAGATATGCTCCACCACCAGCTATAATGTGCTTACTGGTCTTAATTGGATATTTTAGATACAACTCTCTATATATGGCCTCAATATGATCTGCGATAATTGCCTTTATAAACGATAGATCCTGTTTTTCTCCATATATCTGTAGACCTTTTCGCAATATAGTTTCTCCATCTTCAACCTTCAGAGCTAACTCATATCGTGAGTTTATGAGATTGATTATTTTTGAATACAATGTCAATGTGCCTTCCATAATAGTTGAGTATCGAGTGAGTTTCCACTTTTTATTAATCTGTTCAAATAAGGCAAAGTCCACAGATCTCCCGCCTATATCAGTTATAACCACTGTATTATAATCTTCATACTCCCTGCGGTCTATCATGTAAAATACACCTGCAGCCTGTGGAAATACCTCAGCTTTTGTTATTGACAGGATGCGCTTTTGTCGGTTATATTCCAGCTCGACTCTCCTATTACTCAGTAGCATTTCTTTAAGCTGTCCCCTCTGAGTCTTGTATAACCCTATAGGCAAACCTGTTACTACTTGGTATTCCTGATGTTCTCCAGACTGTGCCAAGGCTGTGAGGATACATACCCTAGTAAGCTCCTTATTTACCTTGTTAAGCTCTACCTCTATGTTTCCTTCACCCACCAAATATGATTTACCATCAATTTTTACTTCTGTGCTCTCACCTATCATATAACTTTCTGTACTTATTTTTGATGGGAATATACTTCCTTCGCTTGTCTTTGTATGGCTGTATCCTTGGTCCACGCCAATGATCATATATACTTTTACCTCCTTTTATATAGATTTATATACTGCTTTTCTGCTACTTCGGTAGTATTTGTATATACTTATTAGGAAATTTATATATTTATGCGTGTCCAGTTACAAATTGTAAAAATTTTTCTAATCAAAGACATAAAAATAGCACCTATTCCAGGTGCCATATATCTTCTACTTTCTTATTAAGCTTTTTTGCTACTTCAAGAGCCTTTGGTAATGTTGGGGTACTACCCTTTTCCCATTTCAGGTATGTATGCACTTCTACCCCTAACATATTTGCAAATTCTGTCTTAGAGTCCATTTTGTATTCTAATAGCCTAATATTCCGCAGCTCACATTTTACCCCCATCCTACCACCTCATCATTAGTATAATATGGAATTTATTCTATATTTGCTCTAAAAAACCTTTTAAATTACCTGTTTTTTTACAAAATTAATCTAGACGCATATATTGACTTATAGAAAGATTTTTCACTTTGGTAATGTTTATATATTCCCATGCTTGTTATGTCTTAAATATGAGGAAAATATGGGGCCAATTTTTTCATATGTTTTCAAAAATCGAGTAGGAGGTAGGTGATTATTTCACCTACCGACCTCTCACACCACCGTACGTACCGTTCGGTATACGGCGGTTCAATAAGATTTAATGTACTAGCTTATACCTTTTATAGATACTTGTATATCCTATCTTTTCAAGATATACATTCGTTAGAGATGTACTTAGAATTGGACTATTGGAAATCCTCCAATAGCTTTTCCTGGTATTGGCGTATTGCCATGCTTTCTCTTCCGAAGCTCCAAGCTTTTTAAGATTGTAATACTTGGTCTTTATCTTCTTCCACTGTTTCCAAAAGCACATCCTTATTCTTCGCCTTATCCACTCGTCCAGTGATTTCACTAATCTAACCATGTCTGCTATTCCAAAATAGTTTATCCAGCCTATTATGAGTTGACGAAGTTTCAATAGCCTGTAATCCATACTCCATCCATTATTTCTTTTAGTAATTTCCTTTATTTTAGCTTTGAACTTAGCAACAGATTTTTCATGTACTTTTATTCCTGTTTTTTCATTCAGTTGGTAGAATGTGAATCCTAGAAATTTTCTTTTCCATGGCCTGTCTACTGCACTTTTCTCTTTGTTTACTTTGAGCTTGAGTTTATCTTCTAAGTATTTTGTTATGCTCTTCATAACTCTTTCTCCAGCTTTTCTGCTTCTGACGTATATATTACAGTCATCCGCATATCGACAGAACTTATGTCCCCTTCTCTCAAGCTCCTTGTCTAGTTCATTGAGCATGATATTTCCAAGTAATGGACTGATTGGACTTCCTTGCGGACATCCTTCCTCTGTTTCCATCACTATTCCATTTATCATTACTCCGCTTTGTAGAAATAGCCTTATTAGTTTCAGTACCCTTTTATCCTTGATTTCTCTCGCTACCAGTGCCATAAGTTTATCGTGGTTTACTGTATCGAAATATTTAGCCAGGTCTATGTCTACTACCCATTTGTATCCTTGTTCTATATATTCTTTGGATTTTAGTATGGCTTGCTTTGCATCCCTTTTTGGTCTAAAGCCATAACTACTGTCCGAGAATATATTTTCAAATATGGGTATTAGTATTTGTGCAGTAGCTTGTTGTATCATTCTATCAATTGCTGTAGGTATTCCAAGTAATCTCTTTCCTCCATCAGGTTTTGGTATTTCTACCCTCCTGACAGGGCTTGGACGGTATGTCCCTTCCAATATGCTTGCTTTTAGGGATTCACCATTTTGCTTAAGGTATGGCAGAAGTTCATCCACCTTCATTCCGTCAACTCCATGGCTTCCCTTATTGGACACAACTTTCTTGTATGCTAGGTTCAAGTTGTTTCTGTCCAATATCTTTTCAAGTAAGTTATTGGCGTATTGCTTTCCATCGTCTTCTCCATTCTCAAATGCCGAGGAAATGCTATGCGCTCCCATATTATCTCGGAGTTCCACTCCTACATCATATGTCCAGCCTTCCTTATATGAAGTTTTCTGCAGTCTTCGTATTTCCTTCGAATTTTTCAAATTTCCAAGACCTCCTATTGTTCAGTCCTTCCCAAGGCATTCATGACTACCTTGGTACTATGACTTCTGCTGACTTCTCATGATAAATCTTGTTTCAACCGTGATTCAAATTTCATTTCTTCACGTCCATGAGGCCTCCCCAGGTAAGAGCACAAGCTTTCCCTCCATATATCTGCTACATTTACTTTGCCTGTTTCGGATAGCTATTGGGCTTTGTTTTGTCATGCAAACTCACCCACAGACTTAAGCCTTATATGTAGTTCGTGTTCCTCAGACCGGAGTTTTGCCGCCGACTTCCTTCAGATTCCACCTCACGGTGGACACCCTTGTCTTAAGCTAACGGTTGGCGCTATCAACCCCCGTATCGGACTTTCACCGACTAGCTTGCGCCCATGCTGGGCGCACATAAAAAAGGGTAGCCGAAGCTACCCTTTTATCTGATCTCTAATATTATGAAATTCTGTAACTCTTTTAACACATTTATCAAAAAAGCATACTAATAAAACATATAATAAAATTATCACATATGTAGGCACTCCAATTTCAATATTTGGATAAAAGATCTTTATGATATATAAAGCTGTACTTGGTACACATATGCAAATAGCAAAAAATAATAAACCTAATCCAAATAGAAGATTTATTTTCCCTTCTCGTCTTCCTTCAGCCTTCATAATATGTTTAACTCCATTTTTTATTAATGACCAGAAATTTTCATCATTTTTCTTCATTTTATCATTCCTTTGTTAAGCATTATGGAATAAATTGAAGTAGCAGCCCATCCAATTCCCATCATCAATGTAAATACATATATAATAGGGTGAGTTATATAAAAACCTGTTCTATAGTAAATAATCATAGCAAAAAGAGAGCCTATAATAAAAACTAGTGAGTACAATAAAAACGATATTTGCTTTTCCATAAGTTCACGCATTTTAATACTATTCATACTCACTACCTCCATCTCTCTTTTAATTATATCATATGAAGAATGTAATGTATCATTTCCTAATTTATTATAATATAAATCCGCATTGGTGGTGCTATTTAAATTTTGATTGAAATAAATGTATCCACTAGTACATGATTTCTCTTTTGCCTTCTGTTCGTGAAACTTAATACTATCCTTATTATTGTTATTACTTGTATTTTCCTCAACTTTTATTAATTTTATTTGAGCTTTATAGCCTTTAGGCACATTTACTTCAATCGTAGTATAATCATCATCTGCATAATAATCCGTAATTTCATTATTTATGTATTTATATTTTTTATTTTTTGAGATAGGTGAAACATTATTCATATAAGTCACCCACTACTAGATCATTATATAATTTTGACTGTTTTAAACTAATTTCTATAGCGGATCTTATTATTGATTTCAATGAACTACATTTAATATTACCTTCTTTATATAAATCTATATCAAGAATAATTTCATTTCTATTGCAGTGTTTTACAGTCTTTCCATCTGTAACTTCTATTAATTGGGTATTGCTTGGTCTTATTGCTACATTAACCTTAAAATCGTCGATAATAGATGAAAATACTATCGTACAATTAGATACATCTTTTCCATAATATAATTCCTCATTTTCAAAGCTTCTAAAGAAACTCCTTTTTTATCATGTCACTTGCAATTTGAAGCGTGTCAACTTCAACGCCCCAAAAAGCTCTAATACCAACTCTGCTCATTTCATCTATATCCAAAATATTATTAACTGTTTCTGCAAACTTAGTAGAATTATTTTTAAAAAATTCTGGTGAAGTTGGTTCATCAATATCAAAACTATATCTCGAATCCTCAATTAAAGAAATAATACGCTCTTCTGGATTAGATAAGTTAAACGCATTAGCATTAGTGTTAGTATAGTTTTGTAGACACAGAAATTCGAACGATTTAAAATAAGAAGTGAAAGGAAGTGTCTACAATGGGAAGAGGTCAAAAACATTACACCAAAGAATTTAAAGATACTATAGTAGAGCTATATAATTCAGGAAAGCCGCTAGCAGATTTAGCTCGTGAATATGGCATACCAAAATCAACAATGGTGACATGGTTAAACAAAGCCAAACCAGTAGTAATTGATAAAGATAAAACCGTGACAACAGCCGACTATCAAGTCATGTTAAAGAAGATAGCAAGGCTAGAAGAGGAAAATGAAATACTAAAAAAAGCCATGGCCATATTCGCGAAAAAGTAGATTCTATATTTAAATTCATAGATGATAACAAGGACAAGCAT
>NZ_FQZS01000042.1 GCF_900142105.1 Lutispora thermophila DSM 19022 | reverse complement strand
CGTGATTCAAATTTCATTTCTTCACGTCCATGAGACCTCCCCAGGTAAGAGCACAAGCTTTCCCTCCATATATCTGCTACATTTACTTTGCCTGTTTCGGATAGCTATTGGGCTTTGTTTTGTCATGCAAACTCACCCACAGACTTAAGCCTTATATGTAGTTCGTGTTCCTCAGACCGGAGTTTTGCCGCCGACTTCCTTCAGATTCCACCTCGCGATGGACACCCTTGTCTTAAGCTAACGGTTGGCGCTATCAACCCCCGTATCGGACTTTCACCGACTAGCTTGCGCCCATGCTGGGCGCACATGCATAAGCCGGAGTTGATTCAACTCCGGCTTTCTATTCCCATGTTTTCCAGACCTCCGGCTTATATCCAACCGTTGCCTGCCTTCCATTTCTCACTATGGGGGTTTTGTAGAGGTCAGGATTATTTAGCAATAATTCTTGCCTGATGGATTTATTGGTTATTTTATGGAGATTGAGTTTTTCATAGTTTTTTGCACTGGTATCGAATAAATCATTTAATCCAACAGCAGCTATGACGCTCTCAAGCTCTCTCTTGCTCAATCCTTTCATATTCAAATCGATAAACTGAAACTTTATGTTCCGCTCTTTGAAATATCTCTCAGCTTTTTTTGTATCGAAGCATTTGTTTCTTCCAAATATTTGTATGTTCATATACATCACCTTTTTCTTTTACTTACTTTTGACTTCCATAAACTGCAATCATTTCAACGAAAGTGCCTCTTTCCTTATAGAAAAATAACTCCTTAGAATATCATCTATTTCCTTTTCCAAAATGCTGATTCTTTTAGAATCTGCATCTTCTTCATACAGCCTTATAAGCTCCAGGCTTATGGCTTCTATGTCTTTGCAAGCTTTATAATCAGGTATTTTTAAATCCATAACAGTATTGGGATAATAATCATATATATCTTTCCCCATCTTCTTGGCAAAAAGCTTGAAATAAAATTCATATAATCTGGAATTCAATACACCTAGAAGAAATGGAAGACTACAACACCCTACCCCATCTTTCAATATAAAGGAATAGACGTCTGCGCTGCAAAAACAGCCCCTTCTATCCAGAGCAAACCTGTTGCAGGTGCTCTTATAGGGGAATACAATTTTTTCCTTTGTAAACAGTTCGGTTTTTCTGCCCCATTGAAGCTGATACCAAAGCCTTAGGCCTTTTTTGCATTCTCTTCTGTTTTCTAACCGCTGTTTATATTTTTCTATATGCATTATGCTGTTTGGATATCTCGAGGGATCATCAATAAGATCAGAGTATATAAGCTTCAAATTGCTGTTTCTCACTCTATATCTGTCCACATGACTGTTTTTTATCCAAGGCTTAATCAATTCAGCTTCAATACCTAAAGTCTTTATAGTATCGTTGTCAATTATAAAAGCCTTATCACATCCAGTGATTATGCCCTGAAAGCTTTCTGCCATATCTCCCAATCTTTTTGTACAACCATTCTCTATTTTTTCTAATATTCTTCTCTCTTCATTTGGAATGAGAATCCATCTATCTTCTGTAATACTATCCTGATTAATTTTGAATATTTGAAAATCCTTATGCTCTAGTTTATTAAATCCGTTTCCTTGATACTTCCATACTTCTATCTCATTATTATTATCCACTTCATTGGATATGAAAAATATGGCTGCAGCCACTCCTACTCCGGGAAAGATGGTTTCCCCATAGAAATCAACTATATTATTTATTCTGGAATTATTCTTTAAATATCTTCTCAGATTTCTACCTGTGGGGCTTTCCATAAAATACCTGGAAGATACAAAGCCAATTATGCCCTTGTCTTCAGCCACCTCCAATGCCCTCTGATAAAAACAGTAGGAAAGGTCTGACTTATCTTTGAACGTTTCATTATATTCATCCAGCAACCATTTTTTATATTCCATGTTCAATTCTTTGTGACCTACATAAGGAGGATTGCCAATTATATAATCAAATTTATTGGACCAAAACATATTATTTCTAAGAATTTCCTTAAGCCTATCCCTAGTCACATGTTCTACTGTATGATCTCTACTGTTTTTTATGTCATAGATCAGTTTATAATTTTCCAGTTCATCAACCAATTGTTCTCTGCAATAATATTTCTCCCAACGAAAAAGGCTGTCACCGCAGACCAAATTGAGCTCATCCTTATAATCATTGTTATCCTTAGCTAAAAGGCTGGCAGAACAAAGTCCAAGGGCTTCCTTATCTGTATCGGCTCCGTAAAGGCAGTTTTTCAATATATGATAATGGAGGTTTTTCTCCTGCCAATATTGCTTTCCATTGATTTTTATAACATATCCATCTTTATTTGTTTCATAGGTTTCATCAGAATATTTCTCTCTAATTTTTTCAAGATTTGATTTCAGCATTTCCTTAAGCAAATCATAAGCTTTTATTAGAAAAAATCCGCAGCCGCAAGCAGGGTCCAGTATTTTAATAAATGGATTTTCTATTATATTCACATTTGAAAACACTCTAGCAAGCATAAAATCTATTATGTAATCCGGTGTATAAAATCTTCCGTTGGCTTTTTTTGAATCCTTCTCCATAGATTGCTGATAGAGCTTTCCAGGAATGAACTCCTTCACCTAACCACCTGCCTTTTCAATATGTATATATTATATTGCATCTTTTTTTCATTGTACATTTGCTAATACTACAACAAATTTACCAAATAATAATGTATAATAGTAATAGAAAAAAATGAAAGGAGTATGAGCAATGGGAAAAATCGTCGATATCGATTGGGGCAAGCTCGGTTTTAGCTACATAAAAACCGACTACCGCTATATATCCTATTGGAAGGATGGTAAATGGGACGAGGGTACATTGACCCAGGACAACACGCTCCACATAAGTGAAGGCTCCACTGCCCTTCATTATGGTCAACAATGCTTTGAAGGACTAAAAGCCTACAGGACAAAAGAGGGTAAAATTCAGCTTTTCAGACCTGATAGAAATGCGGTAAGGATGCAGGAAAGTTGCAGAAGACTTCTCATGCCGGAAATTCCTGTAGATAAATTCATCGATGCTTGTATCCAGGTAGTAAAGGCTAATGAAGCCTATGTACCTCCTTACGGAAGTGGCGCCACATTATACCTCAGACCTTTCCTTATTGGTGTTGGAGATAATGTAGGAGTTAAGCCTGCATCAGAGTATATTTTCTCGGTATTCTGCACCCCAGTAGGTCCATATTTTAAAGGCGGTATGAAGCCTGTTAACTTCTGCGTATCAGATTACGACAGAGCAGCTCCTCATGGAACCGGTGCTGCAAAAGTAGGAGGCAACTATGCCGGAAGCCTTCTTCCCCATGAGCTGGCTGTTAAGAGAGGCTTTGCAGATTGCATTTATCTTGACCCTGCAACTCATACAAAAATAGAAGAAGTAGGAGCAGCAAACTTTTTCGGCATCACTAAAGATAACAAATTTGTTACTCCCAAATCACCTTCTATTCTTCCAAGCATTACTAAGTATTCTCTCCTCCACGTTGCCAAGAATTACATGGGAATGGAAGTTGAAGAAAGAGATGTATATATCGATAAATTGGATGAATTTGCAGAAGCAGGTGCCTGCGGCACAGCTGCAGTAATAACCCCTATAGGAGGAATAGAATATAAAGGCAAACTCCACGTATTCTACAGCGAGACAGAAGTAGGCCCTGTAACCAAAAAGCTTTATGATACTCTAGTGGGAATACAGTTCGGAGATATAGAAGCTCCCGAAGGCTGGATAGTTGAGGTAAAGTAGTTCCTGTCAATGCAAAAGAGGATGTTGATGGTTTATCAGCGTCCTCTTTTCTTCACAACGGCAAACACTTCCAAAGGAAGCCTTATTTTGCAGTATCATTATTTTTCTCACCATATCCCAATAGTCTTATAGCGTTTATTATCACTAAAAGCACCGACAATTCGTGTATGAGCATTCCTGATGATAAAAATACAAGCTTTAGCAAAACTCCTGCTATAAGCACCATGACAACGGCTATTGCAAAATATATATTCTGCTTCATATTTATTACTGTAGCTCTGCTTAGCCCTATGGCATAGGACAGTTTATTGAGCTCTGCTGACATAAGGACCACATCTGCAGTCTCCATAGCCACATCCGACCCTGCTCCTCCCATTGCAATTCCAAAGTCTGCTGAAGCTAAGGCAGGTGCATCATTTACTCCATCTCCCACCATGGCTGTAGTTCCATAACTATCCTGAAGCTTTTTAAGCATCTCCACCTTGCCCTCCGGCAACAATTCGGCATAATAGGCATCCAGGCCAAGTTTATTAGCAATGGCTGCTGCTGCTCTTTCATTATCTCCTGTAAGCATGACTATCTTTTTTATTCCTTTTGTCTTAAGCCTTCTAATCAGCTCCACAGCCCCATCTCTTATATCATCCGCTATAGATATTACGCCTAAAACCCTATCCATATCTGCCGTTATCACCACAGTTTGACCCGAGGATTCTTCCTGACTTATATACTCTTCAACTTCCTGAGCAATTTTTATGTTGCTTATCTCCATCAATCTTCGGTTCCCTACCAGGATGGTTCTGCCTTCTACCTTAGCCTTCAGTCCATGACCGGCTATTATCTCCGAATCCTCAGGACTAGGCAAATTCTCAAAGCTTTTACCTGCTTCCTCCAATATCGCTCTTGCCAGAGGATGCTCCGAATATGCTTCTGCAATGGCAGTAAGTTTCAATAATTCCTCTTCCTGCCCATGAAAAGCTTTAAGCTTTGTTACCTTTGGCCTTCCTACTGTGAGAGTACCGGTTTTATCGAATGCCAATACCTTGACTGTCCCCAGCTTTTCAATTACTTCTCCACCCTTTATCAGAACTCCATGTCTTGCTCCATTGCCTATACCTGCCACTATGGAAACAGGTGTGGAGATTACCAAAGCTCCCGGACATGCAATTACCAATAGGGTAAGAGCCAATTCAATGTCCTGTGTAATTATCAATACCAAAACAGCCAAGATTATTATGCCGGGCGTATAATATCTTGAAAAAACTTCAAGGAACTTCTGAGTCTTAGCCTTCTTATCCTGAGCTTCCTCAACCATTTGAAGAATCCTGGAAAATGTGGTATCCTCACCTACCCTATCGGCTCTGACCTTTATGTAACCTGATTCAATAACGGTGCCTGAAAAAACAGTATCATCAATTGTTTTGCTGACAGGAATGGATTCTCCTGTTATGGCAGACTGATTTACATAGGAGCTTCCTTCCACTATGGTTCCATCTACAGGTATCTTTTCTCCCGGCTTAATGATTACTATTTCATCTATCATCACTTCTTCAGCAGGGATTTCTATTTCCTTGTCATCTCTTATGACTCTTGCGGTATTTGGTGCCAAGTCAAGAAGAGACTTTATGGCGGATCTGGTTTTCTCCAATGTTTTGCTTTCCAGATAGGCTCCCAACATAAAAAGGAAAGTTACTGCTGCCCCTTCCCAATATTCGCCTATAATGAGCGCTCCTATAACTGCAAGGGTAACCAATGCATCGATACCAACGATACCATATTTAATGGCTCTAAAGGCGTTTAAAGCTATAGGATATCCTGCTACAAATGCAGCGGCTATCATAAAAGCATCCCTAACAATAGGATTGAAATTCAAATATCCAGAAACAAAGGACAGCAAAATCACCAGACCTGATATTATTAGCCTTTGGCCTTTGCTTATCTTAACCATGGTTCTACTCTTATTTCACACCTAAAACATCATAACCTAAAGATTCTATTGTCTTTTTTATCTCATCTTGATTTGTTGTATCTTCCTCAAAGGATACCTTCGCCCTGCTGGATGAAAACAAAACCTCCACATCTTTTACGCCCTTCATCTTTTTCAACACCGTTTCTATTTTTGCTGCACAATTAGGGCATGTCAATGTTTCTAACTGAAAAGTCCTGTTTATCATTTTAATTCCTCCTCATATATTGCTCATATATTCATATTTCTATTATATACACTTTATATTATTAAAACCATAACAATTGCTATGGTTTTCCTGGAAATTAGATATAAGCTTGCTCTAGCAAATCATCTCTCAAGGAATATGATTGTAAGAATATCCATGGTTATAACCGCTGCAATAGCTAACCAATGAGTGAAAAAGTCATTGATATTTAAAGCATAAATCCGCGGTCCTCAAGAAGCATTTTGTCAGGGAAAAAAAGCAATGGAGACAAAATAGTCCCCATTGTTTCTATCTGGGCCTTGATATTTCTATATTTACTCTTCTGCCCATAAGCCTCTTGCCTGAGCAATACTTGATTATATCCTTTGCAGCTTGACTGGTGGCATTGACAAAGGTAAACTTCTCCATGATATCAATGTCTCCTATATCTTCTTTGTCCGTATTAGCATTATCACTGAAGAATTGAAGCAGAGATCTGGGATTAATCTTATCCATCCTGCCTACACTTAAAAACAGTCTTACATAACTGTCAGCATTTCCTATGCTGTCTTCAGAATAATTGGAACCCATTTCCTTATCAATAACCATACTAAATAAAGCGGCAGCCACATCAACAAGATTGAATTCCTCATCAAGCTCTGTTGCCAGAGGTACAAACCTCTTGTGCTCTTCTTTCTCTATTGCCTCTCTAACCTTGGCCACGGTTCCCTTGTATTTAGTCAAGAAGATTTCGTCTATGGAAGGTACTTCCTTTCTTCTTATCTTGCTTCTGGTGGCCTTTTCTATCTGCTTTAATATGTAGTATTCCCTTGAAGTCACCAAGGTATAAGCCGTACCTTCCCTGTTGGCTCTTCCGGTCCTCCCTATTCTATGAACATAGGATTCAGTATCCTGGGGCAAGTCATAGTTGATCACATGTGAAACATTCTCCACATCAATACCTCTTGCCGCTACATCTGTAGCAACCAGAAAATCCAAATTCCCTTCCTTAAATTTTTTCAGGGTATTGAGTCTATGACTTTGGCTCATATCTCCATGCATTCCTTCTGCATTGTACCCTCTCATTTCCAAAGCTTCCACCAGCTCATCAACACCCTTTTTGGTCTTGCAAAATATAATGGCACTGCTTGGTTCATCCACATCCAGTATCCTGCAGAGGGCCTCAAACCTATCCTTCTGCTTTACCTCATAGTAGAACTGAGATACGGTAGAAACCGTCATTGTATTCTTTACTATGGAGATATACTTTGTATCTTCTGCCATATACTTCTTTGAAAGCTTTCTTATCTCATCAGGCATAGTAGCAGAAAAAAGCATGGTTTGCCTATCCTTGTTACAGTTCCTGATTATTTCTTCTATATCATCTATAAAGCCCATATCCAACATTTCATCAGCTTCATCAAGAATCAGAAATTTTATATCGGCAAGATCTATGACATTTCTTCTAATGAGGTCAAGAACCCTTCCCGGAGTTCCAACCACTATATCTATACCTCGTTTTAGGGCATTTATCTGTCTTTCTATAGGCTGACCTCCATATACAGGCAACAGCTTTATCTTTGTATATTTGGCTATTCGGTTTAATTCATCATTTACTTGAATTGCCAACTCCCTGGTGGGGGTAAGTATTATGGTATCTATCTTACCTTGCCTGCTGTTGTCCAGCTTGCTGATTATTGGGGCACCAAATGCTAAAGTCTTTCCTGTGCCCGTCTGAGCTTGACCTATAACATCAAAACCTTTCAATACAACTGGTATTACCTCTTCTTGTATCTTTGAAGGTTCTTCAAACCCCATGTCATCTATGGCCTTGAGTACTTTTTCATTTAACCCCAAATCACTAAATTTTATACTATCCATTAAATCCCTTCCTTCTATTTTTTCATCACAATTATTATTCCCATTTACAATACAAAAACTGTCTGTCGCATTAAATAATTTAGAATGGCAATCTAAAAAAAAATAAATCTCAAACTCCGAGGAGTAAGGGATTTATGGCAAAATAATTGTATGAAAAAAATACCTTACATAAAGATTATACATTTAATCAAAGATTTAATCAATGAAAACTTCCTGAATAAAGGCTGCTGCCCAACCCATCCATTGCGCAACAGCCTCACAGTATATCACTATTGTCCTAACTTGGACATATTTAAATATTTTTCATACTTCTCTTTTGCATCCTTTTCTGCTTCCTTAAACAACATATCTGCCGTTTCAGGGAAGGTCTTTCTTAAGGATGTATACCTTATTTCTGAGTTTATGAAATCCATGAAGGATTCTGTCGGCTCCTTTGAATCCAATTGGAATGGATTCTTTCCTTCTTCCTTTAATCTTGGGTCAAATCTATATAAATGCCAGTATCCTGATTTTACCGCTCTTTCTTCTTGTCTTATGGTTGTTCCCATGCCGCTTCTTATTCCGTGATTGATGCATGGTGCATAGGCTATTATTAGTGATGGTCCATTGTAGCTTTCTGCTTCCTTGATGGCCTTGATGGCTTGATTCATGTCTGCTCCCAGCGCTATTTGTGCTACATACACATATCCGTAGGTCGCTGCCATCATTCCCAGGTCTTTCTTCCTTATTTTCTTTCCTGATGCTGCAAATTTTGCTACTGCTGCCGTTGGTGTGGCTTTCGAGGATTGACCTCCTGTGTTTGAGTATACTTCTGTATCCATTACTAGTATGTTTATGTCTTCTCCGGAGGCTAGTACATGGTCCAGTCCACCGTAGCCTATGTCATATGCCCAGCCGTC
This sequence comes from Lutispora thermophila DSM 19022, assembly GCF_900142105.1. Taxonomy (GTDB): domain Bacteria; phylum Bacillota; class Clostridia; order Lutisporales; family Lutisporaceae; genus Lutispora; species Lutispora thermophila. The sequence goes on along the minus strand of NZ_FQZS01000042.1, from coordinate 1,351 downwards.
TCCTCCAAATACCCATACGGATTTCTTCACCAGGTAGTCTTTTCTGCTTGATATTTCTCTTAGGATTTCATTGGCTTTTTCGTTTCCTGTGTCTGTTTCCAAAAGAGGCAGCATTTGTCTCGTGGTTTTCTTTGAAATTGTCGGGTCGTTTATTCCTTCTATCCATTCTTTAAAGTAGACATTTAGTTCAGATTCTATGTTAAGTTTGATGAATTCTTCCATCAGCAGTTTGATTTTTTCTCTTATCTTTCTGTTTGCCAATGCCATGCCGTAGCCATATTCTGCGTTGTCTTCAAATAGCGAGCTTGCCCAGGCCGGTCCTTTGCCTTCTTGGTTAGGACAGAAGGGGGATGATGGCGATGAGCCTCCCCAGATGGATGAGCATCCTGATGCATTGGCTATTAGCATCCTGTCTCCATATAGCTGGGTTATTAGTTTGGCATATGGAGTTTCTCCACAGCCGGCACAGGCTCCCGAGAATTCAAACAGCGGTTGTTTGAATTGGCTTCCTTTTATTGAGTATTGGTCCATCTTGTCTTCTTTATTCTTTATGGTCATTGCATATTCCCAGTTATGGGCTTGTATCTTGTTTTCTTCTTCAAAGGGAAGCATTACAAGGGCCTTTTTCTTTGATGGGCAGACTTCCGCACAGTTTCCGCATCCTGTGCAGTCCAGTGTGGATACTTGTATTCTGAATTCCAGGTTTTCCAGCCCTTTCCCTCTTGCTTCCAGTGTTTCAAAGCCTTCCGGCTTGTTCTTCGATTCTTCCTGGTCAAGCAGGAAGGGTCTTATGGCTGCGTGTGGGCATACCAGAGAGCATTGGTTGCATTGAATGCAGTTTTCTTTTATCCATCTTGGTACGTTTACTGCCACTCCACGTTTTTCATATTTGGATGTTCCTGCTGGAATTTCTCCTCTCACTCTGTCCATGAATGCACTGACGGGAAGGTTGTTTCCTTCTTGTCTGTCCATAGGTATTTTTATGTCTTTTATGAAGCTTGGAAGGTCTTTTTCTTCCACTGTTTCTTCCCTGGCGTCTTTCCATTCATCTTTTATTTCTATTTTTACCAAGGCTTCGATTCCTTTATCTACCGCCATGTAGTTCATGTTTACTGTATCGTCGCCTTTTGCACCGTATTCTTCTTTAATGGATTTCTTTAAGTATCCTACTGCTTCTTCTACGGGTATTATGTTTGCCAGTTTAAAGAAGGCTGCCTGCATTATCATGTTTGTCCTTCCACCAAGGCCTATTTCCGAAGCTATCTTCGTTGCGTTTATCGTATAGAAGTTTATTTCATTTTCATAGATGTATTTTTTTACCTTTGCAGGTAAGTTGCGTTCCAATTCTTCT
>NZ_FQZS01000057.1 GCF_900142105.1 Lutispora thermophila DSM 19022 | reverse complement strand
CAGAACGTCCACCTGTATATTGGTTTTCTGAGGAAGAAATTATTAGGGAGACAGATGATTATTTTGAAATTAGAAAATTTGGGAAACAATATACTATTGAAAAAAGCATATTAAAAAGATATTTTAAGCCAATAGGCAGAAAGGAACAGAATCTATCAACCTATGATATTCTAACTACAAATAAGTGGATAATATTTCCATATGATCAATCAGGAAAATTATATCCTATTAATGTTATGAAGAATAACTTTCCAGGTACTTTTCAGTATTTAACAGATAGGTATGATATTCTGAAACCTAGACAGATAGATCCTACTGGAAAAAGAGATGTACCTATGGCAACACCAGATACTTGGTATCAATATGGTAGAGATCAAGCCTTAACCGCATTTAATAACAAACCTAAATTGATTGTTGGGGTTTTAAGCAGAAATCCAATGTATATTTATGACAATAATGATTACGTTATTGCTTCTGGTGGCACAGCTGGATATTGTGCTATTGGAGAAAAAGAAGGTAGTCCATATTGTTTAGAGTATATACAAGCATACTTGACACATCCAATTACAGAATGGTTAATTTCAATAATAGGCAGTGATTTTGAAGGTGGATATTATTCACGAGGAACGTATGTTCTTGATGAGTTACCATTTAAATCACTTGATTTTAAAAATGATAAACATGTAAATATATACAATGATGTTGTTTCAAAGACAAAAAGAGTATATGAAATAAATGATATATTAAAAAATAGTTTATCTAGTAAAAAAATTGCTTCTTTATTTTATGAAAAACAAAGATTAATTGCAGAGATTGAAGGGTTAATAACTTATGTATATAGTATATAAAGAATGTGATAGAACGAGGGGTATGTTATGTTACTAAAAGCTGATGCAACAGCACAAAAACTAAGAGGTGGGTATTATACACCTACTAATTTAGCAGATTTTCTAACAAGATATTTTGCAAGTGATAATACTATAAAAACTATTTTAGAACCTAGTTGTGGAGACGGAGTGTTCCTGGAAAGTATAGTGAAATATTTTAATCCAGATAATATTGATTATGTTAAAGCTTATGAGATATTTGATGAGGAAGCTGAGAAGGCTAGGAGGAGAGTAGCTAATAGATTTAATATTGATGTAATAAATGGAGATTTTATTGAGGAGTATTTTAAGCTGAGTTGGGAAAAACCTTTTGACTTAATAATTGGTAATCCACCATATATCAGATATCAATACTTAAGTGAAAGGCAAAGAGAATTACAATCTCAAATTCTTGTATCACATGGAATGAAAGCAAACAAGCTTATTAACTCGTGGGTATGTTTTCTTGTCGCATGTATACAATTATTAAGTGAAAGTGGAAAAATTTGTTTTATTGTTCCAGCTGAACTTCTGCAAGTAGCGTATGCAGAAGACCTGAGGCTATTTATGGCAAATACTCTATCAAGAATAACACTTATTACTTTTGAGGAACTTGTTTTTGATGAAGCAGAACAGGAGATAATTGTTTTAATCGGAGAGAAAAGTAAGGAATATGGAGAAACATTGATAGGTGTAAAACAATTAAAAAATTTAGATTCTCTAAATTTTTTAGATTTAAGGGATATTGAATATATACCATTAACTCATACAAAAGACAAATGGACAAAATATTTCACTCATGACTATGAGGTAGATTTAATAGAAGTATTAAGAAATGATGATAGATTTATTACATTTGATGATATTGGTATAGTAAATATAGGAATAACTACTGGAAATAATAAGTATTTTTCTGTTGATAAGAGTACTGTTGAAAAATATGAGCTAAGTAATGTAACGATACCATTGATTGGGCGTAGTGCGCATGCACATGGAGTTTATTTTACTTATGATGATTGGATGAAAAATGTTAATGATAATAAGAGAGCATTCTTAGTACACTTTCCCAGTGATATTCCATATGAAGAATATCCTCCATTACATAAGAAGTATATTGAAGAAGGCGAAAAGGCTAAAATTAATGAAGGCTATAAGTGTAGTATTAGAGATAGATGGTATATAGTACCATCTGTTTGGGTACCAGATGCATTTATATTAAGGAGAAATGATAAATTTCCTAAGTTTGTTTTGAATAATATAAATGCAGTTAGCACAGATACAATGCATCGTATAAAATTCAATGATGGTATTGATAAGAATAAAGTATTATTATCTTACTATAACAGCATCACATTTGCTTTTACTGAAATTAATGGGAGAAGTTACGGTGGAGGTGTGTTAGAAATATTACCCAGAGAAGTGGGTAAAATAAAGCTTCCATATTTACAAGATTTTGATGATAAGAAAACAGAAGAGTTGATATCTATAATTGATAAAAATATACGTAATAATGGAAATATTGAAGAAGTATTAGATATCGTTGATAAAGAAGTTTTAATTGATTACTTGGGTTTAGATAAAGAAGTATGCATGCTTTTTAGGAATATATGGAAAAAATTAATGAAGCGAAGAAGAGATAGGAGCAGATAATTTACTTTTCTAACAATTTGACTGTTATGTTAATTATATATGATAAGTTCTGTATATGGCAAACTGTCACAAATAT
>NZ_FQZS01000008.1:161323-162483 GCF_900142105.1 Lutispora thermophila DSM 19022 | reverse complement strand
TTTCATAAGACGTTTAAAGGATTCGGTGCTACTTATGGTAAATGTGCATCCAAAAAGGAAACATATCTTGGATATAAACTACACATGCTTGCAACCATAGATGGTTTTATAACAGATGCTATAATTACTTCTGCTAATATTGATGACAGAGCAGCTGCTTGGGATTTAACCAGAAACTATAGCAGTATTACTATGTTTGGTGATAAAGGTTATATAGGTGATGATTTTACTGCAGCCCTAAAAGTTGAAAAAGATATTGATATCTTACCTCTTCAGAGAAGTCGCAGCAAAGTTCAATTCCCTAAAGAATTGAGGCAAAGCATCTTTAGATTAAGGTGAAGGATTTAAACATAAGCATCCCAGCTTGATTGCCAACTCAATATTGAGAGAGTTCTTGCAAAATCCTTTTGGGGCTTACAAACAAGGCTTAAAACCAAACTATTGGCTTATAACTTGTGCTATTACATCAATAAACTTGTAGGCCGTGAGTTACATTCAAGAATCAAAGAGTTAGTATTTGGATAATTAATCCGTATAATATCATCTATCAGGGATTTTATATCCTTATTGATTGGTATAATATTCCTTATAGTAAAATCGAATTAACTAGCACAAGAGGTTAATTAATATTTATTAATGCAAATAACATAAATATACGTAGTGTAAAAAATGAAATTTTGAAATATGAGTAATGTAAATCAAAATAAATTTATAAACCCCCCTTACTTTTAAAAAATTCTTTTTATTATTTAAATTTGGTATCCTTCGTCATTTTATTATTTTATACAATCATATATCTATGACAATCTTTTTATTATATTCTATATATTTGTAGAATTTCCTCTAATTGTGAAATAATTTTATTCTTCGCATCATGTTCTTGATATAATTCTCAAAAATAAAAAATTTTTGAAAAAGACTTCTTTGCCTATACACATTTTAATTCCTTATAGGTAGTCTAGGTACCAATGGTCATATTTCTGTTCTTTGCTGTATTGGTCAGTTTCAATTCCTTATAGGTAGTCTAGGTACGAAAATTCCGGCTTCTTTAAGATATATTACTCTAGTTTCAATTCCTTATAGGTAGTCTAGGTACTTGGGGTTATATACAAATGCGCATTAGTAAAAAAGGTTTCAATTCCTTATAGGTAGTCTAGGTA
>NZ_FQZS01000008.1:0-160273 GCF_900142105.1 Lutispora thermophila DSM 19022 | reverse complement strand
TTTTGTTTCAATTCCTTATAGGTAGTCTAGGTACTGTAGTAGCAGATATAGTTGATATTAATTTCTTCTGTTTCAATTCCTTATAGGTAGTCCAGGTACCCGTGCACATGGCACATTTACTACGTTTTTAATTTTATTATACCAATATATTTTTTAATAGTAAAACCCAATACCTCTTTATTTTAGCCATTTTCTATTTCTATCGATGTCCAGGGTTTTTTACAAGATTACAGGTCGACGGGAATTAAAGAAAAATGGATTGGGGATTTTTTTCTAATCCTATTACTTCTCTTGTAGAATACTTCATATTAGCAAATGTGTATATAATTAAAGAATCTTCCTCTTTGTCCATTTTAGATGATAGCTCATGTTTTAGCTTCTTTAGGTTAGCTTGTGTTATTTCTCCTTCAAAAACAGAGTTCTGTACCCAAGTCAAATATTTTCTACAAATCTTCAGCGCTTTCCCTACTCTTTTTTCTCCAAAGTCATAGAATAAAATTACAAACATGCTACCACCCCGCTACAAAACCTTTATATTTTTCCCCTTCGGTTATATGCTTTTGTATTTTATAAAGTTCTAATCGTATCAATCGTTTGTAGCTAACACTGGTATTTAGCCTAGGATGCTTTATTACCGCATCTAACTTGCCATTATACTCTTCTATGAATTTTTTCTTTCCTTTCTCAGACATCAATATGCCATTGAAATCTTTTTCAAAATCTTTCGCTATTATGACACCCCTATTTATCAATGAAAATATGGTTCTATCCACAACAATAGGCTTAAATATTTCAGCTATATCAAGATTTAGAGTAAATCGTCTCTCATTGGTTGAATGCAAATACCCTATCCTTGGATCTAATTGTGTTTGATATATCTCGCCTAAGACTGTTGTATACATTATTGAATTTCCAAAACTGATAAGGGAATTGATATTATCAAGGGGTGGCCTTTTACTGCGCTGAGTGAACTTAAAATCTTCATTCTTAAGAATATCATTGAAGCAGCTATAATACTCATCTCTTATATTTCCTTCCAGAGCCATCAGTTGTTCAATTTTATTAACCTCTTTCATATCCTCCATCATATTTGTTATATTATCAATCCTCTGACTAAGATCTAAACCTCTTCCATTGTAGTATTTCAGTATAACAATAATGTTCTTTATACCTGTAATAATTATTTCCCTAGCTATTTCCATTCTTTTCGCATAATCTAAATAGTGCTCTACCTGTTTAAGTATCACATATCCAGAGTTCAAATGTTCTCTTGGATAGAAACTGCCGCTATAGTAGCCATAATAATTAAAAAAATGAAGACATATTTCCTTTTGTGACACAAAATCTAAAAAGGTTTTATTAAGAGTAACTTCACCAAAAATCCATATATTATTTATTTCTTCTACAGGAATATACTTTTTACCTGTTTCCGTCTCAAAGAGTATTGTATTATCTTTTCTTCTTATTTCTCCGTCATTAAATACATATATATCTCTTTTCAACACATGACCCCCTTAAGCATAGCAATACTCTCTATATCCACAGCTTTTGCAATATTTATTCTTTACAACCGGTGGTGGAGTTGCATCATTTATAATACGCCCAATTTCATCTTCTGCTTTTTCTAATAACATATTTTTTTCTTCAGTAAATTCAACCTCTACTCTTTTTCTTTCCTCCGGATAAAGCAAGACACCCTTGGCATTTATCCCTGCTCTTCTTAATTCTCTTATATAATAAAGCAATTGCATAGTTGAAGCTTCCTCAAACTTAGAAGTCTTCTTGGTTTCTCCAATTACAAGTTCATCTTTTGTATTAACAAGGACATCAAATTTAACATTTCCAAATTCTATTTCCTTTTTTGACCTATTGTAATAAGTCTCATGTAAGAACCGACCTATTTCAATATTTGTGTCTTTCTGATCAGGAGTAATATTTCTGCTCATAAGCCAAACTTCGCGTTTGCATATGGCATAGTACCATATAAGAGTTCCATTGACTACCATTTCCCACCTCATATCATTTCAATAGTATTGTCATTATAGACTATTCCCATATCACTATTGTACTCAATGGTGTATATAGGCAATTTATATGGGTTTTCACAGTAATTTCTGCGAATATACTTATTAAATCTTCCTATTCCAACAGGTACTTCGTATAAAGCTATTTTTGCGTACTCTCCCTTCTCAAACAGTTCTTCCACAATATCTTTATAAGCATAAGGTATAATAGAAATCTTTATATTATCTATTAACCTTGTTTGCAATCTTTCCTCATCATAATTCAAGTCAAAAATTGTCTCTTCTTCTACAATTTCTTCATATAGCTGTTGTCCCTTTTTATAGTTTTCATCATATATGTTAAAACCTTCATATACTTCACTCACCATTTGGAATATTTCTCTTTCTGACAAGAGCCTCTGATTGTTCCTTACTACTTCCTTAGTTTTAGCCAGAATATCGCTGCGATCCCTATAAACATACTTCTCAGAGATTTCAGAGTAATCAAACACTATAAACTCCGAATCTTCATACTCTCCTTTTCTATTACATCTTCCTGCCCTTTGTACGAGGCTGTCTATTGGAGCGCACTCAGAAAACATGATATTAAAACTGATATCCAACGACACTTCCATCACCTGTGTTGATATCACTATATTATAATCATTATTTTCTTCGAGTATCTTCTCTTTTTCTATTCTATCTTTCATGATAAACTCAGAATGAAGACATAGTGTTTCATAATCAGATGAAAATTCCTCATACAACTTTTTTGCAGTTTCAATATTATTGACTATTACTGCTACCTTCTTGTCTTTATCGATATAACTTCTTATTTCACCCTTAATTTCACCTATCTTTTTATCTATGAATCTCCATTTATTTTGCTTTCTGCTCATCAATTCTTCAGCGACTATCGGTGAGGATATGCCCAACAGTTTGGTAAAATGTTGCAATAAAAAGCTTGGCATAGTTGCACTCATTATCATTACATGTCCTTGTAGTTTCTTTATTTTCTTTATAGTCTCGGTTATCAAAGCCAGAGTAAATGTATCATAAGCGTGAATCTCGTCAATGATTATGGAACTCCCAACAAGAGCATATTCCTTCAAGCACCAATGACCTGTATTAAAACCGCTGGTAAGCATTTGATCAATGGTAGAAACCATAACAGGTGGTATAAAAACTTTGTATTGAAGCAATTCTAACCTTTCTTTCTCGTTAAAATCAGGATCAATTGCAAAATATACATCAGAACCAGAATGTGCCAAACCGCAATGCTCTTCCTCAAAATAATGCTTGGCAAGCCTGCTGAAAATACTGTTTGAGGTAACCATGGTAGGCATTAAAAATATAACTTTGCTTTTTTCCCAATTCAAAGCCCATAACAGAGAAGCCTCTGTCTTACCTGATCCTGTAGGTGCTATGGCTACAATATCCTTTGCAGCCATAGCACATTTTTCATGGAACTGTCTTTCAACAAATATTTTACCCTCGGATTCTACTTTCTGCTTTATCCTATCTTTGAGTTCTGATTGGCTCAATGTTTGCTGCATAGGCTCTTTATCTGATGAAGCAATCCAATCACAGTATTGTAGCAATCCTTTGTATAATGAATATAGCATCCTTATGTTGCTTTTACTTAGATTTGATTTAATTAGATATGATTCTAACACATAACTCTCTAATAGCTTAAATATACTCTCTATATTAATCTTATACTTGCTTATATCCATGACAAATTCAGTTTCTACCTTTGCCAATTCTTTTGAAAGATTTATACCATATTCATACTCGTTTTGCTTCAATAAAAACCAATCTTCATTTATATTTCTTTCACGAAAAAAACTGCTGAAATTTATATCCAGGCACTTATGGTGAGATAAAACAGTATAATAATGAAATGGGAAAGAATCTTTATTATGTCTAAGGTAATTCTGTGTAGCCAATGCCATATAGAGTGTTGATAATACCTCATGTCTGAATTTGATGCTTCTTAGCCTTTTATTAAATAATTTATTTTTCATTTGATTTTGGAAGTTTTCTGACAATTTGCCTAAGTCATGTAGCGAAACAGCCAAATAGGAATATAACTTGAAATCGTTTTGATCATATCCGACATCTACCAATATCTTCTTGATTGCTTCGCTATTTCTTTCAACTTCTTGATGATAAATTTCAACACATCTGCTTATATGATATTCATAACTTCCTTCCGGCCCGTCAATGGGCTTTGCGTAGTACATTTCAAACACCCCATTCATCATTTGCCAAAGGTAAACAGCGGTACCCTCTTCCCCATGAAATCATATACTAATACAGGTTTTTTCAACATATGAAGATCACCTAAAAAAGTAAATTTATAAAACTTAGTTGCAATTCTTTCATCGTTTTTCGTAAAACTGAAATCAACAGGCAAATTCTTAACAATAGGAGGTTTAATGGTTCTTTTTATTGGTAAACCCTTTATATTCTCCCAATCCAATTCAAAATCTTTTATATAATTTCCTTCTATCCACGTATCCCTAATCATATTATCCTCAGTACTTTTAACATTGATGATTCTATCAACTTTCAATATCTTAACCACATCATCGCTATTCCCTAATGAAAGTGCATATTGTGGATTTTTTAAAGAATCGTACAATTCATCTATCTTTTCACCATCTTCGCATGCAAAGAATATATCGGCAGTTACATCAAACAAGAACTCTCTCAACAAAATGGCCTTCACAACTTCTTTTCCTTTTATCTTTGAATAATTCCAAAGGTCCTTCCCATTTCCTTGGCTTTTTAACATACAGCCTACGCTTATCCTATTTTCTTTGAAGTATTCTAAAGCATCCTTAAATCCATAACCCAAAGCCGCGCCGGCGATGCCTACAATAGTTGTAGGCGGTGGCGCTAGTATAGATTCCTGATAGAGATGGGTATTTGGATCCCTGAAGGATGCAGTCATAGCATAGAGAGATACTATTATTCCATTCATCAATATACCACTTCCTGTTACTTATTAGAGTATGTATCTCTTACCCAACCGCGGACTTTTTCAAAACAATCTCCTAATGTCATGAATTCATCTGTATCTTTATTAAAGAATCCTTTTCTTTCTCCAATTGCATAATCAATAACTTGTCTTTCAAAGTCTGATATAGTGTTTTTTATCAGTTCTACTTCAATATTATCATTATCATCTACTCTGATGCTTTCCATAAAGATAGGATTCTTAACACTCATTAAAGAAGCGCACACCAGCTTAGGTGATATGTCCGATAAGAATCTGCTTTGTCTCCCCACTGTCCAAAGATTTTGAACAGCATCTATCAAAGCTAATACTCTTTCTGCCTTTTGCTCATTATCTAATTTAAGTTCATACTTATCTCCTGTGGCTTTTTCACCTACTCTATCTAACTCAATAAGTATAGTTCCACAATAATACCCAGAATGTATCTCTGTCTCAAATATATTAGGATTTCCTCCAGAGCTAACTGACATATAGTTAGTAGCAAAATCCAATTCTCCTAAATATGGTGTAAGTGCCACTAATGGTGAAACTCTGACAGGGCTTGTCCTTTTTATTGTATCTGCTGAAGCATTCATAAATCCGAATAAATCATCATCAATATATGTCTGAGGTTCACATTTAGTTGTAGCTGCGCCTTTTTCTTTCTCTCCTGCCATACCTTCGGATAGTTTAAACCCCATCACTGCTAACTGCTCTCTTAATGCTCTTCTCACAGCCTGTGATGAACAATAAGGATATTCTTTTCCATCATTTTTACGAATTTTCTTTATGCTGGAGATATTATCAACTTCTTTATCAGAGCCATTCAAAGAAGCATAAGTTGCTTTAGTCAAATAAGTAATTGTCAACGCTTTTGCTTTATTCATCTTTATTCTCCTCCTTTTCTTTTGAACTTGAATTATAGTAATTATAGCTATTTAACGCTCCCATAATACAGTATCCTTTAAAGTCTTCAAAAGGCACTTCATTTAGCACCCCTTCAAGAATAGAATTTGATACAGAAATTCCATATCTGAATTGTAGAGCGTTTAATTGAACTATAAAGTCTGTTACTGTTCTTGTCTTTCTTAGTGTAAAAAGATCGCCTTTTATCCTCTTCAGTATTTCCTTGCTCTCTCCTGATTCTTTATAGGCTTGGTTTACGATTTGCTTACCAAGCTTAACAGCAACATCTATCTGTTCTCTGTTCATGATATCCTCCTTTATTACCAAATAATACTCAATTAAAAAATTAAGCATATTTGAAACATTGATAAACTTACCTTCATTTCTGCTTACCACTTTTCTGAATGTTATTGATTCAATATCTGATAATATGCAATGCTTATTAAGAACTTTTTTTAAAGTATTATTTCTCGATGGTTTTAGATTTCCTTTATTGTCTAATTCTCTCAAAGAAGTGAAAGCATCCTTTATATTTATACCTTTTTCAATTAATCGCTGAATGAGTCTAAAGGCATAGCTTACATCATTGTAAAAAATAATTTCTTTTGTAAGGAATGTTTCTCTCATTTTATCAAAACATATAATAACAATTTCTATTGGAGAAGATATTATATCACTTAAAAATGCATAAAATGGGTCTTCATCATTTACTTCCTGGTTGGCTATATTGCTTCTTAAAATTTCATAAGTATCTACAAAATATGCCCATAACAACTCATAGGACATCCTTGCTTTACTAATGAGCCCTTTATCATCTAACCCAATATTTTTATAGAAATATTCTTCATCTATGGATCTGAGTACGGAACTGCAACCAATCTTTTTCTGATTATTTATGTTATGTGCTATATCTGGAGAATTGAGTAGTAGTATAGATAATTTAGTATCATCTTTCTTATAGTTTACTGTTTCCATTGTGAATTTGGATATAAATTCACATTCCCAACATATCTTAGCTGGTTTTTTGCCTTGAGTATGAAATGAGGTTGTTGCGCTTGTGCTTGCGAAAAGTAAAAATGAAGGTTGTGAAATGTCACTTAGATTGCTTGATTTTTTTCCACACATGCAGCATGTAGACTGCTTCTTATTCTCTTTAGGTAATATTTTCAGGTTTTGATGTGATGTTGTCAATGAATAAACTAATTTGTTTTGTTTACCAAAAAGTTTTCTCTTTGTCTTCTTTAAATATGAATCAACCTCTGCTTTTAAAACATCATCCATGTCATTATACTTAATACCATCTGCATCAAATCTCTTAACAAATAAAGATACAACTGGCGTTGCTTGTCTTTTTGGTGCTAGAGAAAACTCCTTCTTTTCAGGATTATAAAGAACTAACTCAAGCTTTTCTTTTTGAGTTTTTGTTGATACATTCCAGTATTGTGACACAAGATAGTTATAACAGTTTTGTAAAAAATTTCTGATATCTTCTTCATTATTTCCACGAAAAGAAAGACTTTCTGAATCAAAGTTTATTTCTATGTTGTCATTATCCTGTTCAACTTTTTTTGCTATAAAATACAGTCCTGCAATACCAGCATCAAACCACCAATGATTCCTAGCCTGTATTTTATACTCCATAATATCCCCCCTTTCCTATATAACTTTTACGCAGCCAAATCCTTGACTGTTTTTGCTTCCAAATCCTGCATCAACTCCTACTTGTAATAAATCTTTACTGCCTTTTATTAAGAATTTACCTGAAGCACCCTTTATTATAGTATTTTTATAGTAAGTCAAGTTTTGTTTTACAGGTCCTAGTGGTATCACTTCAATGTCAGATTCTATCGTTTCATTTGTTAAAGCATTATATTTCTTTATTAGATTATCTTTTATCAGTCTGTTGAAATCAGGCTCTCTGGGCATAAAATAACATGTGTATTTGCTATTATCCGGCTTAAGAAATGTTGAGTAAACTACTATTGGTGATAATGTATTTACAACAATTCTATCCTCAGTTACATATTGATTGTTTATCTCAATTTGCTCTGTTTTGATACTGTTTTGGCCAATAAAAAGATTGTTTCTTTGCAGCATATTGTTTGCAATGGATTTACAAAAGTCATCTAGCGGTGAAGATATAAGAATTTGCATTTTTGTACCAAAATTCATTTGATCTTCTTGTATCTTGAATCTCCCTATTATGCGAGAAAATGAAAACATTTTAAATGTTCTACCGTTTGTCATGAATCCCCTATCATGTAAGAAATGGGCTAGGTTTTTGTCTATATTGCTATATATAAATGCTTGTACAATACTATTGTAGTGAATAGGCAACACTATATCCTTATCACTTATAAAACTAATTCGTATTTGCATAACAAGTCCTCCATACTATAGTCAACTTGTTGACTATATCAAAATAGCAACTATTATGTTCTCTGTTTATATTTGCATTTTCAGTCATAACTAAGGTTATTAGTATATAATTTGACATTTCATTGTATATTCCTTCTATTTCTGTAAAATATGTTGATTATAGTTCCTTATAGGTAGTCTAGGTACCAGTTGGAATTTTGGGGATAAAAATAATGGCGACCAGTTTCAATTCCTTATAGGTAGTCTAGGTACCTCAAAATAAGTTATCCGAGTTTATTCAAAGAAAGTTTCAATTCCTTATAGGTAGTCTAGGTACGCAATAGATTCAACCTTTGCCATGTCGAGCTTGCAGTGTTTCAATTCCTTATAGGTAGTCTAGGTACCTCAAAATAAGTTATCCGAGTTTATTCAAAGAAAGTTTCAATTCCTTATAGGTAGTCTAGGTACGCAATAGATTCAACCTTTGCCATGTCGAGCTTGCAGTGTTTCAATTCCTTATAGGTAGTCTAGGTACCCTTGTGACCAAAGGCAAGATCATACCAACTGATTCGTTTCAATTCCTTATAGGTAGTCTAGGTACCCTTTACGGCGTATTCAAGTGCTGCATGTAGTGTCCTGGTTTCAATTCCTTATAGGTAGTCTAGGTACCTCCATAATCCTGATTTTTCTTAGCATATAGAGTATTGTTTCAATTCCTTATAGGTAGTCTAGGTACTTTCGTATGCCTGTGGCAGTGCTGCTTCTGCGTCAACGTTTCAATTCCTTATAGGTAGTCTAGGTACCCAACACAATACAGCATGAACTTAGGGCTGTTTGAGGGTTTCAATTCCTTATAGGTAGTCTAGGTACTCGACCAATAATTATTTCGCCAGATTTGCATTTCTCAGTTTCAATTCCTTATAGGTAGTCTAGGTACTCTGCGCTCCAAACATTCTTCTTTAGTTGCTTCACAGGTTTCAATTCCTTATAGGTAGTCTAGGTACATGTAATTTTCTAGCCATTTCAATCCTCCTAAATTTGGTTTCAATTCCTTATAGGTAGTCTAGGTACCAGCAATGTTACACCAGCAGAAGCACTGAAAATGGCGTTTCAATTCCTTATAGGTAGTCTAGGTACCGGTCGGACAAGTACAAGTCGGCGTAAACCTAGCAGGGTTTCAATTCCTTATAGGTAGTCTAGGTACCCATATTATCACCTGCTTTCAGTATTTCTGAAAAATTGTTTCAATTCCTTATAGGTAGTCTAGGTACCAGGAGACAGTTTCAATTTTGCCTCTGGAATCCAAGTTTCAATTCCTTATAGGTAGTCTAGGTACTTGTTTACCATAGCAGTTATTGTTGAGATTCGCTCCAAGTTTCAATTCCTTATAGGTAGTCTAGGTACCACAATTGTTCTTTATCCAACTACTTCATACCCACCAGTTTCAATTCCTTATAGGTAGTCTAGGTACTTCTACATATCCATCCATTATCAATCATTGCAATTTGTTTCAATTCCTTATAGGTAGTCTAGGTACCCGTGCACATGGCACATTTACTACATTCTTATCTTTTCATATCAATATAATTTATTATGACAAAACCTATTAACTCTTCATTTTAGCCACTTTCTATTTCTATCGATGTCCTGGTATTTTTGCATGATTACAGGTCGACAGAAATTATAGAAAAATGGATTGTATATTTTCCCCTAATCCAATGATTTCTCTTGCAGAATACCTCTATCAGCATGCGAAAACATTCCTCTTCCTATATAACTTTTACACAACCAAAACCTTGACTGTTCTTACTTCCAAATCCTGCATCTACTCCCATTTGCAACAATTTCTTATTACCTTTTATTAAGAACTTACCTGAAGCACCTTTTATTATTGTTCCCTTATAGTAAGTGAGATTTTGCTTTACAGGTCCTAGCGGTATCACTTCTATATCAGACTCTATTCTCTCATTTGTTAAGGCATTATATTTCTTAATTAGATTATCTCTTATCAACCTATTGAAGTCAGGCTCCCTAGGCATAAAGTAACATGTATATTTTCTGTTATCAGGCTTAAGAAGTGTAGAATAGACTACTATCGGTGATAATGTATTTACAACAATCTTATCTTCAGTTACCAATTGATTATTTATCTCTATTTGCTCTGTTCTTATACTGTTTTTGCCAATGAACAGATAATTGCTTTGCAGCATGTTATTTGCAATGGATTTGCAAAAATCGTCCAATGGCGAAGATGCAATAATTTGAATTTTAGTACCAAAATTTATTTTATCTTCTTTTATCATGCTTTTGCCGATGATGCGTGAAAATGAAAACATCTTAAATGCTCTGCTATTGCTTATATATCCTTTATCATGCAAGAAATTTGATAGGTTTTTATCTATATTATCGTATATAAAGGCTTGTACAATATTATTATAATGAATAGGTAGCACTATATCATTTTCACTAGTAAAGCTTACTCGTATTTGCATTATAAGTCCTCCATCTTACAGTCGGTTTGTTGACCACAGCAAATTTACAATTGTATATTTCTATTTTTATCATCATTTTAAGTCATAATTGAAATTATTAATATATAATTTGACATTCGGCTGTATACTCCTTCTATTTTTGTTAAATTATTTATTTATTGCTCTATTCTCCATATATAGATCAGGCACCAGTTAGGTGCCCTCGAACATTCTCCATAAATATAAATACCCATAAAAATATAATAATAAATATATATAATTCATACTAAACTTACAACAAATCTTTTGATATTATATTGATTTTCATTTATCTTCCACAACCTCCCCATACCTCTCCATAATCTTTCTAGCTTCTTGGACAACCTGTTCTCTCAATGACTCCGGCTCCAAGACCAATACATCGCTGCCAAAGCTTAGCACCCACTTTAATATCTCAGGAGTCATGGTGGTGTTCTTTTCGAATATCAGGCTACCGTCTCTTTCTTCTACCAAGTAATCTGCCTTTTTGCTCTCATACTCCTTCACATATCTTGCCGCTTTGCCTTTAAATTTAAGCAATAGTTTTATTTTTTCTTCTCCTGAGAGCTTACCGAATCTGCCTTTCTTGTAGTTCTGATAGAAGTTTTTTGGTCTCTCAAAGGATTCATCTGATAGTTGTGCCTCTATTATACGAGATACTCTCAAATCTCTTATGGAGTTCCTCAGATGGCAATACCCTATCAGATGATAGCATCCGTCATATATTTCAATGATATAAGGATCGAATTTTCTTTCCGTAACCTCATCATTATTAAAGGAATAATACTTTATGAAAAGGCTTTTGTTTAGTCCTATAGCTTTTTTAACTATATCTATGGTTTCTTGATTAATGTTCTTTTCCGAACTAATAAATGTCTCATTCACTTTAAAAATTTCCTTAAGATTTTCAAGATAAGCTTTGTCCAGCTGCGGCAACTGTGCTATGATTCTATCTACAAGATGTATTGCAGTGTTTCCTATGTCTAATGTTGAATAGGATTTCAGAAGCTCTTTAATGAAATGCAAGGATATGAGTTCTGATGGTGAAAATGTTATATTCTCTAACCCAAATTTATTAGCCATATAATATGTTTTTTTGCTCCTTTTTTCTTCTGTCACAAAAAAGTTTCCGGTTGATAAAAAGTCTATGTCTCTTTCTATTGTCTTTTTGCTCACATCAATCCCTACCGCATCAAGGTTTTTCTTAATTTCATCAATGCTATAGCCTACCCTGCTTTCGGATAATAAAGATAAAATATATAGCTGCCTTTCAATTTGAGTAACATCATACATAGGCTCATTCGCTCCCCCCAAATTTAAATTGTAACCCATAAAATAGTCATATTATGGGTATCTTGTAAAAAATCTTTTTTGAAAAGTTTAATTAAATGCTGGGAAAGAATATGAACAACTCTATACAAGGAAAATTGGAATCGGATAATATATTTGACATATTCTTGGATAATCCTTCAAATTGTGTCAAATTCTTATATTTATATTTCGACATTTTTCTCCAAATAAGCAAAATAAAGAGCATACCATAAGGCACGCTCAATCTAACTTGATTTGTATTCCTGCATATCACTCCTAAATCTAACATACTCAAAATTCTTTCTACTCTCTTAGTAGATATGTCTTTTTAGACATTCCCCTTGCCTATACATCTTTTTTGTTAGAAAAATTCGGTCATCTGGAGCTTCTTTCAGCAAATACTCTGTATCAGTATTCCATGTGGAAAATTCGTCATTTGCTTATGGAAGTATGATTATTAAATATTCATCTTGCTGTTGTACCTCATCAAAGGATTCGGTCAAGGCAGCATCGGAAACTCCTTCAGAATTTCCTTATAATTTCTCAACCTTCCATGTCAATAACATTTAGTAGTTCTTTATATTCACCATTCTTAAATTCAATTATAAATAGGCTTACCAGCGATGGATTCATGATTGAAATATGATTATATTTCCCCCGTCCTGCAATTCTTTTTCTCCGTCTCAAGGAATATCAACCGCAAACTTACTGGTAGCATGGAGAAATTATGGCATAACTCCATATATCTCGCGCTTTATCTGATTGCTACGGCTGTCTTCATATCTAGGTGTAACTGTCCTCAATGCCAATTTCACTTTGCTTTCACATCAATAACCTACTATCATCAAAATTGATTTTATATAAAAAATTGCTTCCAACACATTTTCTTTGTTTTTATTCTATAAATTTTACTTCTTTGTCATGTAATATCTGGTATAATATTAAAAAAATTAGTATAAGAATCTAATTCCATATAATGACTCTTAGCATATAATCCTGTTATATGAAAATTTATATTTGGAAGTGAGTTTATGACAGTTGATATGGAAAAAGTCATATGTCTGGCCGGTCATATACCTTTCTCTAATATTGGTAACTCGAAAGTTGTCATTGAGAACTTTTGCAGTAAAGACATGGCTATAATAGCAACCAATCGTGCAACAAGCATAACTCGCGGAACCCATGCTCACAACAGCTTTGAATTTTGCATATGCCATGCCAATATACCTTCAATAATAGCAGATAATAGATTGATAGACGGATTTTCCGGGGCTATGATAGCTTTTAATCCATTGCAGGAGCATGGGATAATGAAGGACTTGAAAGGCTTTAATCTTTGTGGCATACATGTGGATAGAAAGATTGTAGAAAGTGTGGCAAGTGAATTATATGGTTCTCCCAATATAGTTTTTTCAAATGATCTATCTACTATAAATCATGATATAAACCTACTGTTGAATTTATTTCTGGAAGAACTTAGATACAAGCAGGTTGGCCATGAGTTTATAGTAGAGAATCTTGCACTCATAATTGTCGGTAACTTTATCAGAAATATAAAACATAACTTGTCTGCTAAACCTCATAACAAATCGAGAGGATACAAAGAGAACATTAAGAAAGTGATAGATTATATGAATGAACACTATACTAATTTGCTTTCATGTGACGAATTATCAGAATTGATTAATATGAATAAATATAGGTTCATACGGGTTTTTAAAAAACAGATGAATAAAACTCCTTATGAATACTTGCTGGACCTTAAAATAGAGAAGGCAAAGAAGATGTTGAAAACCAAAGATTATACTATTACAGAAATAAGCATGATGTGCGGCTTTTCCAGTCACAGCCATTTTACTACTATATTTAAGAAAAAAACTGGTTTATCCCCGACAGAGTATAGAATGAGCCCTTAGAAAGTCTAGGGCTTTTTTTATGCAATTTTTTGAAAGGATTCGTCAATAATTCGGAAGATATGCAAAAGCGTTGATGTTACAATATTCATAATTATACTGCTGAATTCTTATATAAAATTGGGAGGGAAAATTGATGATAAAAAGAACCCTAAGTATTGTACTAATATTATGTCTTATGATGACTGTCTTATTCAGTGTGCCTGTTTTTGCAGCACCAGTTACTATAACCCTGGATAAGACTGAATACACTGTGCAGGAAAAAATAAAAGCAAAATTTGATGGATTGACAGACGAAATGTTTGAAGATGGCACATGGATAGGCCTGGCACCGGAAGGAGCAAGATACCAGAACACAAGCTATCGTGCTTATGTAAATGAATTACCATTGAATAATGTATATGAATTTGATGCTCCTTATGAATATGGAAAATATGAATTAAGACTTCTGGACACCGACAGTAAGCTATTAGCATCTGCTTCCTTCTCTGTAGTTGGTTCAAAGACCAAGGAAGGAGACATAACTGTTTCCAAAAAAGAAGTGCTTTTAAGTGAACCTATGTCTGTAACAATAAACGGTCTCACAGATGGACAGATTGAAAACGGTGCATGGTTTGGCGTAGCCAGATATGATGAAAAACTGGAAAATACACCTTATATGCAATATGTCAGAGACTTGCCTGCAAATAACACGTACCAATTTAATGCTCCATATAATTTTGGAAAATATGAGATAAGAGTTTTCTCCAATTATGATGCTACCCCCGAGTCCTTTTTCGGCAAAGTGGAATTTGTTGTAGTTTCCAGCAAAGCAAAGCCGGGAGATATAGTTCTTTCAAAGACTTCCGTAGCTCCAAATGAATCCATGACAGTAACAGTGAATGGATTAACACCTGGTGAAATAGAGGAAGGTGCATGGTTGGGCATTTCAAAATATGATGAGAAATTGCAGAACACCAGCTATCGTACACATATCGCGTATTTAAAGGTAGGCAACATATATGAGTTCCAGGCTCCTGAAGAGCCAGGCAAATATGAAGTAAGAGTATTCTGCAAAGGCGGTTTGGATGAGGCTGAATATGAATATGGAATGTTCGGCAAAGCAGAATTTATAGTCAGTGGAGCACCAGTTCAGGAAATAACTCCAGGTACCAACGGCTTATCCGCATGGGCTGCAAGCGATGTAAACAAAGCTGTAGAGAATCAACTGGTCACCGAAAAGGTTCTGTCAGAATTCCCAAAAGATATTACCCGCGAAGAATTCTGCGAATTGGCAGTATTGCTATATGAAAAGATGACGGGGACTAAAGCTGCCCCCGTTGCTTCAAATCCGTTCAGCGATACAAAAAACCCCGAGATTCTGAAGGCTTATAAACTTGGTATTGTTGGCGGTGTTGGGGAAGGCAAATTTGCACCAAATAACAAGGTTACAAGACAGGAAATCGCTGTAATGCTGCTACGTGCTCTGAAAGCTGTAATGCCTGCAATTGACACATCTGCTCAGTTTAAAACAAAGTTCCAGGATGAAGGGCAGATAGCAAGTTGGGCGTTGGAAGCAGTAAAGTTCATGAACAGCCATGATGTAATTAAAGGAACTGAAACTGGTGGCGTTTCTTATATACTTCCACATGGAAATACAACAAGAGAACAGGCAATTTCTTTAGTACTGAGAATATTCAATAAGTTTACCGGCCTATAATGCATAAAAAATCTCCTCCGTATTTGGAGGAGATTTTTTACTATTCCATTTCTATCAGAAGCTCGCCTTCCTTGTCATATATGCCTTCTTCATCTATCTGGACATAGCCGTCGGTGGCATCAGCAATAAAGTCCAGCAGTGTCTCCAGAAAGTCCCATCCTTCCTCGGTGATATCTTCATCAATGTCCAATGCGTATATCTGAACCATATTCTTTACTATCTCTATGGCCTTCTTTTGTTCCTTGCTGTAAGGAAGCTCCTTCAACACTTCAAGAAATTCTTCCTGCTCTTCTTCAAAAATTGTATCTACGCCTTTTACATTTCTTTCTATCCTGATGGGTTCATGATTGGGATCATATTCCAGCATCAAGTATTTCCAATCTTTTTCGTCAAAGTCCTCGTCAAATTTCCCGGGAAAAGTTGAAAATTCAAATCCAGCTTCCAATAGTTCATCACATATGGCAAATCTCGATGGATAATCCTCTGCCATTGAAAAAACTCTAGCATAAAAGCTCATATACATGCCTCCTTCAATTAGTTACGGCTCCTTCAGAATATTTATTATTAGGATTCCATAATAGGAATTCGTCAACTCCGTTTTCCTGAAGAGCTTTGATCTGATCGATAACCTGTTGATCTCCATATTTAATATAACCCTTCACCCATGGGGCTGTAAAGTCTTGTATCCATGGTCTTATTATGGCAGGAGTAGGCATGTTTTTATTCCTTCTTACCGAATCTTTTGCAGAATTATATACTGTTCCATAAGGATTTGCGTCCGGTACAGGTATTCCATATGTGTTATTGGCATAATGACTGGGGTACATCATGGGACAGATATAATCCACAATGTTGCTTACAGCCTCCCAGTATTGTCCAAGAGACATGTCATCCTCTACAGATCCTACCAGTCCGTAAACATCAGCGGATATATAGACTTTTTTGGGGCCCAGCTGTTCTTTTGCGTATTTCAAATAATTTTGTATTGTAGCCGCCTTTGATTCTCCAGTGGTATTCCTATAATCCAATCTTTTATCCAGCTTTCCCCCATCGGAAGCAGGAAATCTCACATAATCAAACTGTATCTCGTTAAAGCCCACTTCAGCGGCTTCCTTTGCCACTTCAATATTATACTCCCACAGATTTCTGTCATGGGGAGAAGCCCAGACTAAGCCATCACTGTTTGTAAAAGGTTTGCCTGTATCCTTGTATATTATTGCTTTATCAGGGTTGTGGGCTGTGTATAATGGATCCTTAAAAGACACTATTCTTGCTATTGTATATATGTTGTTATCTTTCAGCTTTTTCATCAAAGCTTCTATATCCTTGACTGTAGCATGTTTGTTAGCTTCAGGGCTATACTTCTCTGCAGCCTTGGTAGGGAACAACATATATCCCTTATCTTCCTTAACATCTATTACGAAGGTATTTATATCCGTCTTCTTAGCCATTTCAATAAGAGAATCAATTCTGGCATTAGAAGCAGACCATATGGTTACATATACCCCCCTGACTTTCACTCTTGGATTGTTCTCATACTCCACTACCTTTTCCTGAGGTGTGTAATCCAAATCCTTGAACTTTTCATCTATCAGATCCATCCAGTTTTTTGAGGCATTCTGTGCGCTTATCCAGCCAATGCCTTCTTTACCTGCATCATCCATATAGCTTACTTTGTACCATGTTTCTTCTTGTTCATCCGTCTTTTCCTCAAGCAATGTCACCTGGCTTCCCTTAGAAAGGTTCCCTAGTACTTTGGCACCTTTTACAATGTCTTCTCTTACATTTATTTTTCTGCCAGTTATGAATAGAGTGTTTTCAGGAAAAGTTACTTCTGGTATTATTTGTTCGACAAAAGCTGGTTTTTCAGATTCCGCCGCTTCTTCAGCATTAGGATCAGAACCTTGTTGTTGACCGGAAGCTTGTCCCTTTGATGGATCCGAAGGATTTGCTCCTACTGAGCAGCCAGTAAAAATTAATGATAGCGATAAAATAATAGTTAAAATAGCTAGAACATTTTTTGGTTTCATAGGGCACCTCTCATCTAATATTATACTTCTTCATTATATCACATTATTCGACTACTTTTGTGAGTAAATAGTTTCAATTATGTGGGAATTTATTGGCTATATAATCATATATATAAAATGAGACTGTGTCACATTTTAGTCGCGTGTTGCAAGCATAGGGTCATTTTTATAGGGTCCTGTCTCGCGTTACGAATATTCCAGCAAGGCTTCGAAGTTATTTTCATAGAACTCGTATCTCGTGACTCGTAACCCGTAACAAAAAAATGAGGAGGATCATTATGGTTTATTGTCCGCTGCGTCCATATATGAACTGTCCACTGTATATGATGAATAATATGAATAGAGAAGAAACATTTGATGAAAAGGATATGGACAATGAAGAAGAAAGACAGACAGGTTTTTCCTTTGTGAGATTCCTTCATGCTTCTCCAAATACGCCTGCTGTTGATGTCTATATCGATAATCGAAAAGCTGTATCCAATCTCACCTACGCAAGCATTGCCGGGTATGCGGCACTGCCTTCAACAATCCATGATATTGCAGTTTATCCCCTAGGCCAGACAGATAATCCGTTAACTCAGTTTACCATAGATCCCTCCAAAGATAGCTACAGAACAATTGTATTGGCAGGATTATCACCAAATATTCAGCCTAGGATATATGTTGATTCCAGCCAGATTATACCCGGCAATGAAAGCCGAATTAGATTTGTCGATATGTCTCCAGCTGCTCCTGCCATGGATGTGGCTACTGAAACAGGTCAGCTATTGTTCAGCGGAGTGACCTTTGGAAGAGTGGCTGACTACATTTCTGTTCAACCCAACATTTACTCATTAAGAATTCGAGCTGCCGGTACACCAAATGTTATCCTTGGATTGCCCGAATTGGCATTCAGAGGTGGAAGAACCTATACCATATATGCCATAGGCATCCTTGGAGGTTCTCCTCCTCTTACAGCAGTTTTGCTGGCAGATGGGAGAAGATAGAAAAACAGGCAACATCAATTGCCTGTTTTTGCTCTATTGAATAGTATATATGAGTATGCAGTAGGTATAAGGGATGAAGCTATTAACATAACTATCAACATCCATATCAAATTGATCCTAAAAAGTGCCAATATGATTCCTATAAAGCCCGCTACCGTCCATAGCAATGCAGCCAACCTGTGGGTTTTTTTCCATACTTCCTCACTGGCCAAAGTCCAAGGTGTTCTTATTCCAATAAAATAATTGTGTTTAACTCTTCCCATCACATTGCCCATCAGCATGAAAAGCATAGATATGCCAAACATAACAAACCTTCCCATATCCACATCATATCCTAGGGCAGCTGCAATGATGACTGCATGAAATGCCAGGAAGTATATGTGGAACAAGTATCTAAAAAATATATATGTGCTGCTGAAAAGCTTGTAATTTTCCTTCTTCGGATCCAGCAATGGTATCAATATGAAAAGCCCATACATTATTAAATTCATGACTGGAAGCAAATATGCCCCTGACAGTTTTCCTGAGTATCCATCTATCTCCCCTTTAAAATTCCAGTGAGTAGGGATCCTATCCGGCAGCATTGGATAAAAGTATATAGTTATGGCAAAAGCAGCTATTATCATCAGTATAAGTGGTAGTTCTTTCTTAATGTTATAATCAATCTTCTTCACCTATTGACCCTCCTTTTTTATCAGTTATATTAAAAAACCAGTTGACCATCTCCTGAAACACAGTGGTGTTTAGCGAATAGTAAATGTTTTGTCCTTTTCTTTCGTCTATTACCAGTTCGGCTTGCTTAAGTATATTGAGATGATGAGATATGCTAGGCTTTGTCATGTTGAAATGCTCAGCAATTTCTCCCGCAGTCATATCCCTTTCCTTAAGCATTTGTATTATTTTTCGTCGAGTTGGATCGGACAAGGCTTTAAAAGGCATATTAAGTATAGACATGTACTGGCCCCCTCCAATAATTATATTAGATATTTAGATAATTATTTAAATATCTAATATAATTATATACTATAGCTGCAAATAAATCAACAGTATCAGAAAATTTAATTATTGACAGCGTTAAAGTGATGTCCTTCCACACAGTCCAATATCCTTTCTTTTAGTTCATCCCCGTTTTCTACCAAGGATACCGGTACCTTTACTGCTTTATTGAAATTAACCTTTAAGTCTTGTATTCGTCCACCTTTTTTTAAAGCTTTAATTATTTCGTCATAAGACATGGTTGACTTTACACCCTTTATCCTATAGTCATTTCCCCATTTGTACTTTACAAATACAAATAGGGTGGATTTGCCTTCTCCAATATCGTGAACGGCACAAAACGCTATTTGAGACAACTTCAGTGTCTTCCAGCTTAAGGGTCTTCTTATGACTACCTTCTTTTCATCCATTGTGATTTTCAGTATCATTCCACCATAGACAGGTATGCACATAAGAGCTAAAGAGATGATGAAAAACCAAGGTAAAAACCCTCTTTCGGTGAAAAAGTATATTATAAGTATCATTGCAATAAATCCTAGCATCACCAGGCTGGTTCCTTTAAGATTGCTTGCTTTTCCTTTGTATACAGTCATTATTACCCACCTTTCCTTATTTCCTATTACTATTATATATCCCAAGAAGATATTTTTATATAAAAATTATATGGCATTGCCTAGCCTTTAACCTAATATTTTTATCAGTGCCTTTCCAAAAATATAATGAAGAATTACATAAAAAAATAGGCTGTGAGTCCACAGTCTATTTGCATGTCTTCTTTTTCAACACCTTCAAACGGAAAAATTCTTCCCTTTCCTTTTCTTCCAATACATCTGCAATGGTCTTTACCATCTCTTTGTATTTAGGTATCTGGATATTCTGCAACGCATTGGCTCTTTTGGTGGTTCTTTTGACTTCCATGGCCAGTTTGTATACCGAGTCTTCCACCTCAGAAAGCTCATAGATCAGATATTTCAACTCTTGAAACTTCCTCAAGGCCACATCCAGAGCAGGGTTCGTATGATAAAAGCTATAGTAGGGGTGTATATCCCTTCTTTGAAACTTTATTTCAGGTATTTCAACCCCCATTACGCTCCTGTTCATTATATCAAATCCTGTAGCCTCCGGTATGGATTGGGCTATCTCCGCTATGGTGGATATGCCCATGGTTATGTTTGCAAACTGCAATGCTTCATAAGCTTCCCTGAATGTATCGCCTATTTTCTCCTGTATTTTCTCTGCCCTGTCTATAAAACTCATCATGTTCATTATAAGTACATTTCTTTTCTTATCCAAAAGCTCAAAGCCCTTTGATGCCAATTCGAGAGAATTCTGAGCCGCCATGAGATTGCTCTTTGTATAAGCAACATTGGTTTCCATGTCTAAGCCTCCATATATTTTTCAATATGTTCCGGTTTAACTCTTGTAAGTTCAGATTTGGGCAATATCTTCAACAGCTCCCACATTATGTCCAGAGTATCCATAAGATTTCTGTTTTCATCATAATTTTGCCTTACAAATTGTTTTTCAAATTCGTTGCCGAATTCCAGGTACTTTTTGTCCGTATCAGAGAGTTCATCTTCTCCTATTACCTGTGCCAAGGATCTTATTTCCTGAACCCTAGAGTAGGCAGAGAAAACCTGGCTTGATACATCCGGATGATCCTCCCTGGTAAAGCCTTCTCCTATACCGTCCTTCATAAGTCTTGAAAGGCTGGGCAATACATTTATCGGTGGATATATGCCTCTCTGATGCAAGTCCCTAGAGAGTATTATCTGACCTTCAGTGATATATCCTGTAAGATCCGGTACCGGATGGGTTATATCGTCATTGGGCATAGTCAGTATTGGAATTTGAGTTATGCTGCCTTTCTTTCCCTTAATCATGCCTGCCCTTTCATATAGGGTAGCCAAATCCGAATATAGATAGCCTGGATAACCCTTTCTTGAAGGCACTTCCTCTCTTGAGGCGGATATTTCCCTCAGCGCTTCACAGTAGCTTGTGATATTGGTGAGTATGACCAAAACATGCATGTCTTCTTCAAAGGCCAGATACTCTGCTGCGGTGAGAGCGCATCTGGGTGTGGTTATCCTTTCTATGATGGGATCATCAGCAAGGTTTTGATACATGACCACCTTTTTCAGAACTCCTGATTGTTGGAAGCTTCTTCTGAAGAAATCCGCTTCCCCATGCTTGATTCCCATAGCAGCGAAAACTATAGCAAAGTTTTCTCCCTCTCCCTCAGTTATCTGGGCTTGCCTTACGATTTGGGCAGCCAGCTCATTATGCGGAAGACCATCTCCTGAGAAAATGGGAAGTTTTTGTCCTCTGATAAGAGTTGTCAAACCGTCTATTGCGGAGATACCTGTCTGTATGAAGTTTCTGGGATAAAGTCTGGCCACAGGATTCATGGCGCGACCATGTATGTCATATTTTTTTCCCGAAAACAATGGAGCACCGTCCAAGGGTTCTCCTATACCATTGAATACTCTTCCCAGTATATCCTTCGATAGAGGGATTTCAAGGGGTCTGCCGGCAAAAGATATTCTCGTGTTATTAAGGGACATACCTGTAGTTCCTTCAAACACCTGTATTATAGCTCTATTCCTATCTATCTGAACCACTTTCCCCTTCCTTACTTCCTGCCCTTCAACTTCTATTTCCACCATCTCATCAAAGGAAGCGTCCTTTACTCCGTCAAGAATAATTAGAGGACCTTCTATCTTTTTAATGTTCAGATACTTTATCTTCATATCTAATGCCTCCTTTGTCATACTGGGAAACCAATGGGTCAAAATAAATATCAATTTGCTCTATATATCTATCAAATGCTGCCTCATCATCTTCCGGCACATTGTATTTCATGGATATTATATCGTAAAACAGCTTTTCTTCCCTTATCAAACTTATGGGCACGCCTTTCTTCACTGCTGCCAAAGCTTTTTCATAGAGCCTGTCTATAACCCTTAGCATATTGTATTGCTTTTTCAAGGATACATTGGCATCCAGTTCATGAAATGAGTTTTGTTGAAGATACCCGGTTTTCAGTACCTTTGAAATCTCCAGTATGAGCCTTTGATCATCCGGTAGAATATCTTCTCCTACCAGCTTTACTATTTCCATCAGCTTATGTTCTTCTCCCAAGATGCCAAGCATCTTTTCTCTTAGTTCCAGCATATGTTCGGATACATTTCCCCTGTACCAATCCCTCAAGTCATCCACATAACCCGTATATGAGTTAATCCAGTTAATGGCCGGGTAGTGCCTTGAATAGGCCAAAGCCCTGTCCAGCGCCAGAAAAGTTCCTACCACTCTCTTGGTATTTTGGGTTACAGGTTCGGAAAAATCTCCTCCAGGTGGAGATACAGCTCCTATTATGGTTATGCTTCCTTCCTCTCCCGAGAGAGTCTTTACATCTCCTGCCCTTTCGTAAAATTGACCTATTCTGGAAGGCAGATAAGCAGGGTATCCTTCTTCCGCAGGCATCTCCTCCAACCTTCCTGATATTTCCCTCAATGCTTCAGCCCATCTTGAGGTGGAGTCTGCCATAAGGGCTATATTGTAACCCATGTCTCTGTAATATTCTGCTATAGTTATTCCTGTGTATATGGAAGCTTCACGGGCTGCAACAGGCATGTTGGAAGTATTGGCTATGAGCACTGTCCTGTTCATAAGGGGTTGGCCGTTTCGAGGATCCTTTAGTTTTGGAAAATCCTCCAGTACTTCAGTCATCTCATTTCCTCTCTCTCCACAGCCTACATATACTATTATGTCTGCATCGCTCCATTTTGCCAACTGATGCTGGGCGCTGGTTTTCCCTGTACCGAAACCTCCTGGTATTGCTGCCGTACCACCCTTAGCCAACGGGAAAAATGTATCAATAACCCTCTGACCCGTTACCAACAGCTTACTTATAGGATTTCTTTTAGTTACGGGTCTCGGTATTCTCACAGGCCATTCCTGATACATTTTGATTTCATTTTTATTGACACCATCATCCAATATCAAAAGCACATGCTCAAGATCGTATTCCCCGTCTTTCTCTGCAAATATGACTTTTCCCCATTTATCCGGAGGTATCATGAGCTTGTGCCTTACAACAGGACTTTCCTGCACTTCTCCAAATATGGCTCCTGCTTTTAATTCTTGTCCTACAGGTACATTTATTTTCACTTTCCATTTCCTATGGAGGTCTATGGATGTGAGACCTATGCCTTCTGGAATATAGTCACCGCCTTTATCAAATATATCCATCAAGGGCCGTTCAATACCATCAAATATATTTCCTATTATGCCTGGTCCTAATTTAACTGATAGGGGCTTGTTGGTTGGATAAATGGCTTCTCCAGCCTTTAATCCAACTGTCTCTTCATATACCTGTATGGTAGCTATTCCTTCATTTATTGATATTATTTCTCCTATTAGCTTTTTCTCTCCAACCAGCACCATTTCCCTCATAGTAAAGCCTTCCATATTCTCCGCCTTCACTACAGGACCGTTTATCATAATAATTTTCCCCACATTGCTCATGCCTTCAACACCTCGTCTAATCTTTCATAAAGGAGTTTGCCCATAAACACCTTTGCCTCATCTGCAAGGGCTTTTATGCTGAAATCCGCTATAATGCCCATTTCTCTGTCTTCCATGATAAAACCGCCTATGATATCTTCTTTGGTTTCCATAAGCTCAATATTTCTTTTGCCTTCTTTTTCAGCTATTTTATCCTTTATAAAGGAGCTCAGTTCATCCATATCTCTTTTTGTTAAGATTAATACCAGTCTTTTCCCTTCCATTAAACCCAAAGCCTGATCCAAGTTATTGCTTAAAAACTCCTTATACTTCCCACTTTTAATGAATTCTCTGGCCCATGCCTTGAGACTTTCATTGAGATCCTTGAATAGCTCCTCCTTTTTACTGGTTATTTCCTCATCTTTATCTCCTTGAGCTATTGCCAATATATTTTTTCTTTTTGCTTCAGCTCTCCTTTTGGCATCTTCCATTACGAATTTTATTTGCTTTTCATATTCCTTTTTCTCTTCATTAAGCTTTTGCTCCATAGCTTCAGCCAACTGCTGCTTCCTTTGAGACCAGTCTTCTTCCACATGTTCAAACAATATTTTTTTAAATAGTTCCAGTTTTCCTTCTACAGTTACAGACATACTATCATACTCCTCAAATCTTTAATCCTATAGATTCCTTAATGGTTCTTGTGATGTAGTCTTTGCTTCTTCTGAAACCATGTCTGTCGGGTATTGTTGTTACTATTGGCATCTTAGGATTAAGCTTTATCTTGTTAATTTCCTGTTCCAATTCCTCCGTAAGAGATTCGGTAATGAGAATGATACCTATATCAGAATTATGACATGCCTTTTGAAGCTCTTTCTCAGCTTTTTGCCTGTCATGAGCCACCACACCCTCAATTCCTGCAAGTCTGAAGCCTATCAAAGCATCTGCATTATCGCTTATAATAAACATTTTCATGCATTACACCCTCTATAGTCTTCCCAGTATCATGATGGACACTATAAGTCCGTATATGGCGATACCTTCTGCCAATCCAACGAATATAAGGGTCTTACCCAATATGCCTGGATCTTCGGATACTGCTCCTAAAGCTGATGATCCTACTGCTCCAACCGCATATCCTGCACCAATGGTTGCAAGACCTGTAGATACAGCAGCAGCTATAAAACCTAAGCCTGAATTTGACCCTTCTTCAGTTGCAGCAAATGCTACCTGTGGAGCCATTATAAAGAGGAATAAAGCTATTAAGGTTAAATATGATCCTAAGCTGACTCTTAATACCCTTTTTATCTTATTTTTATCTGTACTTTCGTTTGTTTTTAACAATATCACACCACACCCAATGGTAATCAATACGATTAATAAAGCAATTGCAACAATTGTATACATATTTCTTCCTCCATTCGCCAATATATTATTTCTTTGGGACATAGTCCTAAATATTACGCCTAGTTGTTTAATCTTACGGGAGCATATTCTACCCCATCACCGGAATAATACCTTGAAAACAATTCATAATATTCAAGTCTCAGGCCTTGAATAAATACTATAAGCCCTTCCAATCCTATTATGACTATATTTCCCAATATTAAGATCAATGTGCCTCCAATGCCTGAATTTATCATCTCTGCCATGGTTTCAAAGGCCAGATACAATCCTGCATGGTTTAGTGCGAAGGCACCCACCCTTATAAAGGATATGGTATTTGATAAAACAGAAAGCAATGTTTCTATAACTCCGAATCCTGCTTCCGTATAATAATCTACAACACTTTCCTTATACAACCTGTTGGAGCCTATAATTAGGTTTGAAATGGGCTCTTTGAACACATTCAACAGCAAGAGGACTGCCATGATGATTATAGGGACAGCAAGAGGAATTTCAATAAGATTGTAAAAATAGTTTACTACCGTAAATATCAATGTCAGAAAGAACAGGAAGCCCACCAAGCCTTCCCTTCCGAAAATGCCTTCTTCAATGTTCCTTCTTTTCCAATTGTTCACCAGACTATATAGGAAACTTATGGTCATAAGTATGACACCTAGTCCTATGGCTAGTATGAGCATGGTGTTTATATTGGCCATTGGCCTGATAAAGAGAGCAGGTATCAAATGTTCATTTCCAAATACACTGCCATACAGCAATCCGAATATCATGGAGCTTCCGCCAAGTCTGGACAAAACTCCTCCTAGATTTACTCTCTTTTTCTTGTAAGTCAGGTACAAGCCTCCTAGGAGAATTACAAATCCTTGTCCCAAATCACCAAACATGGCTCCAAAAAGAAACATGTAACTAAGTCCGAAAAATACGGTAGGATCTATCTCGTTATAGGACGGAAGTCCATACATTCTTATTAATGCTTCAAAAGGCCTTATGATCCAACTGTTTTTAAACTTAGTTGGGGGAGATTTTGCCATTTCCCTTGCCGGAGCATCGTCTATTACAAGTATTATATTGCTGCCGAAATAATCCCAAAGTTCCTTCTGAAGTCTCTTTACCTTGCTCTTAGGAACATATCCGAAGAGGAAAAAAAGCCTTTTGCCCATGGCAGCTTCTCTCTTAACCAATTCAACCTTCTTCTCAAGTTCCAGAGCTGAATAAGCTTTTTTTATTGTAGGACTGACATCTCCTCTGCGCTTTTGCACCAAATCCTTCAGGTCTTTGATTTCATTCAATATGTTTTTTATTTCTCCAGTAAGTTTTTCTATAATCTCCTGAGCTGTTCCTGTATATCCCGCAGGCAGCTTCAGTTCCTGGTAATTCAATGTGGCAAACAGTCTTTCGATTTCCTCGTCAAAGTATTGAGGAGCAACAGACATTACTATTACATTGTCATCTTTTGTGGCAATTTTCAGCACAAGTGAAGGAACATTTTCATAATTTCCTTTTAACCTTCCAAAGTTTTCTCTGGATATGATAAATAGCCTCAGTCTCAAGTACTTTAGATTTAGCAGCGGGCTTATGTCCATGTTAATATCTTTCATATAACTTAAATTTTTAATATAATTTTTCTTTTCTTCTACCAATTTGTTTTTTTTCTCTATTTCATCCCACAATTCCTTTACAGCACCATATTCTTCCTCCACTGCATTTATGAGCTTTTGATAATCATAATCGATTCCTATTGAGCCAGTATCCTTTGATGGCTTAAAATCAAATATTTCATTTAGGGCCTTGATGATTTGCTCATCCTTCCCATAATCCTTACCGACATTGTAGGGTACAAGGCGATTGGATTCTTCTATAGCCTCTATATTTTCCTCCGAAGCACTGAGCTTGAAATAATTAGAGTTTATTTCCGTAAGAGCATTCAGCATATGCATACTACCGTTTAGCACGATGGTTCTGCATATTTTGTCCATATCTGTTATGTTCCCCACTATGCCTACAGTTTTCATCCTTTCCACTGCCACTCCGTACCGCCCCCTTAATGAATATTTTTTATCAGATATTTTTTGCCTTCATCTTCCGGGACATCATATCTTATTATTTCTATAATCGATATAATATCTCTGGCTTCAAATTCAAGAAGCAATATATAGGCTACCACATTGATGATATTCATGTTGGTATTCCGGTCAATCTTTTGAAGATAATAATAAATATACCTATGCATTCGCCTGTCCATATATATATCAATGGTTTCATCGTTTTTAAACAAAAAACCATAGCGAGTCTCTCGTGCTTTGTCCAGAAACTGGGATAGACTGCTTTGGTAGCACAACTCCTTAATCTTCCTGAAATTAAGCCTGTTGTAGAGATTTATAGTATAGTTCAATAGCAACTGAGGTTCTATATTATAAAACTTCTTACCTCTGTATATCCATTGAATATTTAGCACATCCCCTATGGTGCCGAAGACATTCCTAATGGTTTCCTGATCTGCAGGCGACAGCTTATCCCATTCCTTTTGCAATATGCTGTAATATGCCATATCAAGGGTCATTTCAAAACGAAAAAGGTTTTCTCCCCTATTATCATCTAGCAAGGGGATAGTATACTTACCAAAAGCGGTATCTTTCAAAGCAATAATTATATCCCTCACCGACTTTGCATCCAGAATCTTGCTTGGTTCTGCTTTGCTGTATTTGCCAACGAAAACATTGTCTTCGTAATTTTCAATTTTCCCTTTCTTGTAGACTTCCCTGGCCAAATCTTTTAGATCTTCTATCTCATATTTAGCGAAGAAGGTATTTATAAACTCCTTATAGCTTCCGCTATAGTAATGTATTATCTTATCGATGTTGTAAATTATATTCTCCTTTATATGCCCTTCCAAAGCTCCCCTTTGTACCGTTTCCACATCTACATCTGCGAGGAATCTTCCATAGCTGGTTTTCTCCTTCAGATAACGTGCACATTCTGTTATAGATTTTGCATTCAAAAGATTTATATAATCATCATCATTAAGCATTTTGCTTTCCATGCCTTTAACCTTTGTGGCAACTGCTCCATGTATTCTTATGGCATCCATTTGCTACCCAACTCCATGCCGAAGATTTTATATATGGTCTGGCTCAATACTTCATCTTTTATCTCGTTGTATCTTCTCTCTAAATTTCTGAGAGCTGACAGTTTTTCTTCTTCTATTCTCTCTGCTTCTTTCTGAGCCTCTGCTATTGCATCATCAATATATCTCCTTGCATTAGCCTTTTCATCTTCCAACTGCCTTTTTAAGTTTTCTATCTCCATTTTATATTTTTGCTCAATAACATTAACTTCTATTTGTCTCTTTTCATTCATTTCAGAAGCTATATTGTCAATGCGAACCAAATCCTTCAGTATTTCTTCTATTTTATACTCCATAGAATCACCCACTTCCATATGCATTACTGCTTTTCTACCCAATAATTTTCATTATGGTACTGAAGTTATCAAAAGTCAAAATCAATAAAATTGAAACCATCTTCAAAAAACTTCAAAATTTACATTGCTCATTAATTACAATTCCCAATATAAGCTTTAATATGCCATTTTCATTGTTTCTCAAAGTTTGTTAGTAAAAATAGCCCTCTAAAGCTATACAAGCTTAGAAGGCTTTATATTGTCATTTACTTAATAATTCTTATTCAATTTCTCTCAACCTTTGTACCACAGTATCCTTAGAAATGCTTCCATATACATTGATTGGCAAAACACAGGCCAATAATATAAGTATAGGGAAACAGATTATAAAAGGAGCAAAGCTGAATCGGTAGGTATATGCAGCACTGTTCTTGGTCACGGCATTTACACTATAATAACTAATACCATAACCCATTGTCACAAAAACAAACATAGTTAACACCATATAATATAGGCTCTCCAATACAAGCATCTTTTTGCTTTGCCCTGCTGTCATACCTATACTCTCGTACATGGCAAGCTCGTGCTTCCGGGAAAAAATATTGGTTATTGTGGTATTGACAAAGTTCAAGATACCAATGAGCAATATGACGGCACACAATGTGAAGCCAATCAGTGCTGTTTTCTGATTATCGCTTTTCAGTTCCTCGATGTAGTTATTCCTAGAGCGAAAATCCACTTCTGAGTTATTTTCAAGCATCATACCAATCTCTTTTTGCAAGTTGCCAACAGCAGCTTCATCCGCTATAACCGTTGCTGACATAATATCTGGGTTTGATAGCTTTTCAAACTCAGTTGAGGGAAGATAGGCAGAAAATCCAGGCCATGTTATGAAGTGGGCGCTTAATGAATTGAGTTTTCTAAAGTCTACCTTTCCCATAACTTCATAGGTTCGTTTTTCTCCATCCTTATCATAAAAAGATAATGTGACCATATCTCCTGTCTGTAACATGTCATCTCTGTCATATCCAATCAGAATATATTTTCCAGACAGAAATTTCTCACGGTCAAAGCTTCCTTCCAACATGTTTTCTTCCAGCTTATCCAGCCAATAGCTATCAAAACCGTATATCTGAGATACCATCTTGTTTTCGTAACCATCTGAAATGTTTTTTTCGATTATTTCCTCAACTTCTTCCTCTGCCAAAGATGGTTCGTCGGCCAGCAACTCTTCTCGAAGATGTTCCTTAAGCACGTCTTTGATTTTCCCTTCCACAGGAGTAAAACCGTTTCCATAATAGACCCTGGCAATGTTCTTAACTCCTTCCAGTTTACTTATATCCGTCAGCAAATCTTCATTTAATGTATAGCTTGGTACATAAGGCTTGACATGGTTGAAATAATCTGTATCGGCAATGAGAAAATCACCGTTAATATAGCCTTGCAGAAACTTATTTATATCAAAACTTCCCACTACAGTATAAACTATATTAAATAGAACCAATCCTACAGACAAGGATGCAATTACAACGGACGCCTTTTTCCTGCTGCGAAAGATATTGGACCAAGCCATACGGTATATTCTTGCCCCTTTTTTCCCTCGTTTCATCTTTTTAGGGGAAACTGCGGCAAAGACTGTATATCTCACTGCTTCTATAGGACTGATTTTACCTGCTTTCTTTGCAGGTCCATGACAGCTTATAAGTACCGTAATAAGTGAAAGCGCTGCTCCAAGCAAGAATATCCATAGATTTGGATGTGCAGGCATATAATCGATGTTCAGAAAACCAAGCAACACAGGTATTAGCACAATACCCAGCAAATAACCGAAAATCAGGCCTACGGGAATAGCTATGATGCAAAGCATAAATGCCTGAAAGTTGACAATTCTCATAAGCTGCTTTTGTGTTGTACCAACGGTTTTCAGCAGCCCATAGTAGCGCACATCCCGCATTACTGAAATATAAAAAATATTATAGATGAGAAGATAGCCGCTTACCAGTATAATGGCAATAGCCAATGCCATTGCCAAGATGATTCCAGAGTCCATATTTCCTCTATGGTAAGCACCGTTATAGACAATGCCTACCATATCAGCATCAATTCCCGTATCCGCCAGTATAGTATCAACATTTTCTTCAAGTTGCGATAGTTTTCCATTTATATTTGCAGTCATCATGGTGACACCATAATAC
This sequence comes from Lutispora thermophila DSM 19022, assembly GCF_900142105.1. Lineage (GTDB taxonomy): Bacteria > Bacillota > Clostridia > Lutisporales > Lutisporaceae > Lutispora > Lutispora thermophila. The sequence continues at coordinate 129,056 of NZ_FQZS01000008.1, read as the reverse complement.
CCCTTCCCCAAACGCGTTTCCTCAGGATTCACACCTTCAAGAATCTTGTCTGCCAGTATATCGGATATATACATGATTCCATATGGATGGAGGTTTATATCATCATCCCAAAAACCACTGACTACAAAATCCATACTGTAAGGAGTCCCTGCCACTTCAAAATCCAAATGGACTTCCTTCCCCAATTCTCTCGGCAGATTCATAACATCAAGAATCCAGCTTGTTAGGGCAATTTCATTTTCCTCCTTAGGAAGTTGACCTGTTGTAGGCATGCTAAATGTAAATTTGGCAAAATTCTCATCGGCTGTATGTATCTCTCCTTGTTCTTGACGGAAGACACCTTCCGTAATTACTGTAATCAGTCTTGACAAGCCATATTCCTCAATGAGAGGATGTTCAGCCACAGCCTTTGCTTCATCTTCAGTCAAATATTGAAAGTCCACCTCCGTACTACGCCCATATTTTCGTATCATCATTTCCTGCATGCCGTCGGAAAGACTTATCCCTATAGTAAACACCGCAGTAATGAGAACGGTGGTAAGCACTATGGCAATGATTCCGAAAATGTTCCGACTTTTATTGGCAAGAAAGCTTTGTCTTGATAATTTCCATATTGCAGCTTGGTTGTTATTTCTCATATCATATCCATCCTTCCATAGTAACTATTTTGCCATCTTCAATTCGTATAATCCTATCTGCAAGCTGAGCAATTTGCTCATTGTGCGTAATCATCACTATAGTTTGATGGAACTTAGTAGAAGTCATCTTCAATACACCCAGAACATCCTGGCTGCTTTTTGTGTCCAGATTCCCCGTTGGTTCGTCTGCAAGAAGAATAGATGGCTTTGTTGCAAGAGCCCTGGCAATGGCTACACGCTGCTGCTGTCCTCCAGACAAATTATTAGGGAGATGGTTTTTCTTTTCTGACAACCCCAATGTTTCTATTATATTTTCTACATAGTCCTGATCTACAGTGTTGCCATCTAGTTCTATAGGAAGAACGATGTTTTCATATACGTTCAATATTGGGACAAGATTATAGCTTTGAAATACAAAGCCTACATTCCTACGTCGGAAGATTGTCAGCTGTTCATCAGTCATTCCTGAAATATCCTTTCCTCCGACAATAACCTTTCCATCTGTAGGTTTATCCAATCCTCCCAGCATGTGAAGCAAAGTACTTTTTCCTGATCCTGACGTACCTACAACTGCTACAAATTCTCCTTCTTGTACCTCCAAATCAACACCATCCAATGCCTTAACAACATTTGGCTCCTTCCCGTAATACTTTTTTAAGGCTTCTGTTTTTAATATTACCACTTCATTTCCCCCTTTCATTACATAGTTCATCATAAAGGACAGTTCTTACAGACTCCTAACAAAAAACAATTTATTTCTTACAGTTTTGTAAAAACATTGAGAATGTGGTATATTGCCCTGGTCTAGAATCTACGAGAATATATCCGCCTTGTTTTTCCAATATCAGAGATGCTAGGTAAAGACCTAATCCTGCTCCGTCTATCCCCTTTGCATTTCTTCCTCGATAAAATCGCTTAAAAACAGAATTCCACTCATCAGAAAAGATGCCTATGCCATGGTCTGTGATATTGATTTTTGTATAGATAGGAAGTTTTTCTATTGATATGTTTACTTCACCGCCTATGGAAGAGTATTTGATGGCATTTTCCAGAACATTTGCAATGGCCTCGCGGGTCCACTTCCGGTCATTGAGCAGCATAATATCATCAAAGTAGGTGGTTTCAATTGAAATGTTTTTTTTGACCGATGCTGCATATACATCGCTGACGCTTTCAGAAATTGTTTGCTTTATGCCGGCAGGAACAGGATTCAGTTCAATAGCTCCCACTTCCAATCTGGACATTTTGACAAGGCTATCCATCATCCATTGGAGTTTTTCCGTTCCCTTTTTTATGCGATATAAAAATTCTTGCCTCTCATCTTCTGTTATGCGTCCTTCCAGCACCAAATCAGTATACATGGTTACGCTGGATAGGGGTGTTTTCATTTGATGAGACATATCAGAAATAAAGCTTTGTATTATTTCTTTCTCATGCTTGATTTGAGAAACATCCATTATATTCATCTCAGCAATTCTAAGAGCTTTATGCCCCAACTTGGAAAGTCTGCTGTCTTCCATTGTTTTCAATGATATATCCGTTTTTTTGGCTAATATGCTGTCTAATACATAATCAACATCATCAAAGGTCTTTTTTACATATCTGTAGCAAAAAAAGACAGTAATGAGGCATAAAGAAACGGAAATTATAATAGCAATTATTGGGTCCATCTCTATACCCCTCCTGTCCATATGTAGCCAATGCCATGAATGGTCTTAATGGTTTTTGGATTTCTTGGGTTATTCTCCAATTTTGCACGCAAGCGGCTGATATTAACTGCAAGGGTGTTTTCATCTACAAAGTTTCCTTCATTATCCCATAGAGAAGCTAATATCTGTTCCTTAGACAGTACTTGTCCGGCATTAATCATCAATAAATTGAGGAGTCTATATTCTGTTGAGCTTATAGGTATTTCTTCGTCTTCTTGATATAACTTGCATAAATTTAAATCCAGCCTATATTTGCCTGAAACAATTATATTATTCCTTTCAGTATCCATGCGTCTAAGCAGAGCTTCCACTCTTGCCCTTAGAATGGATAAAGAAAATGGCTTGGTAATATAATCATCAGCTCCGGCCATGAGACCGGACACCTCATCTGTTTCCAGATCACAGGCAGTAAGCATGATAATGGGAACGTTTGAATTTGCTCGGATTTCTTTGCATAGATCCATGCCATTTCCATCAGGCAGCCCTAAATCCAATATTATAAGATCAATCTTGTGCCCCTTTAACATCCTTTTTCCATCTTCAATAGTGCCTACCGAAATAACATTGTAGCCATCCTTTTCAAATATAAAGCTAATACCACGGATTAAACTTTCGTCATCTTCCAGTATCAAAATGCTCTTCATATTAAACCCTCCATTCTAGTTTGTCCCCTTCAAAGGCAGGTATTATTTCTTTTATATGTCCTTGGGGATTTTCCTCTTTCAATGCCCTTCTGTACTATTATATTACAATTATATGAACTGTAATGGATGGACACAAGTAAAAGAAAAGAAAGGCTTCAATCAGAAGCCTTTCTTCAACTCATTATTGATTTTACCACTCCATATGTCCATTGTCTTCTCATGTCTCGGCTGGCTTATTTGTTTGCGCCGCAGCACTTTTTATATTTCTTTCCGCTTCCACAGGGACATGGATCGTTCCTGCCCACTGTATCTCCTTTTATAACTGTTCCTGAAAGCCTTTGCTTTTTAGTTATTTCTTTTCTCTTTTCCTCGGTGAGAATATTGTCCCACTGGGGCAATGTATAGAGCCATTTTGCTTTGGCTGCCAACATGTTATAGTAGAGCTCTTCTACATTTATATCCAATTGGACATATGAATCTTCTTCCAGCTCCTCCAATTTGTTGGGTTCCTTGAGGCTTGAGTTTATACCGTCCAGAAACCCGGTAAAGTGAAGCACATCTGTGCCATACTTTTCAGCCAATTCCTTTACTGTTCCTTTTACCACTTCATTTGGATTGGTTAGAAGCTTTTCATATATGCCCTTCTCAATGTCAAAGTATTCTTTCCAGAACTTCTTTTGCACATTTGGATTGTCGCCTTTATAGGCGGTTTCTCTCCATGTTTCTAATAAACTCATGTTACGACTCCCTTGCTTTGTAATTTTTACCCTAATATTATATTACAAAGAGGAGTTGTTTTCAATTATGTTATAATACTGCACATCCTATCTTGCTTTAAATAATAAGAAACCTGCATCTTCATCATAGACTCTGTGATTTTCAACCTTATCTATTACGTGAATTATTATTTCTGCTGTGACTAAAACATCATTACCACTATCAATAAAATGTCCACCGATAGCCCATCTTTATCATCCAGTCCTACAAGCCCTTGCCCAGCCAGTATTTCAAGAAAACCACTCAACATAACAGGTTCGCTGTAAGTTATACCCATATTTGATTTTTTGTCCTTTATCGTATATACAAATCTTGTGCTTTTCAAGCTCCCTTCTATACCAACTATATACCCATGTTTTACTCCATAGGATTTGCAAAATTCCTTGATGCCCATAAGCAAATCCATATCTTTAGGTATCCTTCCTGCTAAGGTTCTTTTTATATCTGCATCTTTGGAGCATTTCTTCACATTCATGTCACACCTCTAAAGCCTGGTTATGCATTCACATTGTGAATTGCTTCATTTTTCACTGCTAAGGCTGCTTCCTTAATGGATTCTGATACAGTAGGATGGGCATATATTGTAGATATGAGTTCGTCTACCGTTGCTTATAATTTAATCGCTAAAGCCGCCTCTCCGGTCATATCCGTAGCTCTTGGTCCAATAATATGGACTCCCAGAATTTCACCATATTTCCTATCTGCGATTATTTTAACAAAACCCCATGTTCCATTGCATATAATGGATTTGCCATTGGACTTTGCTTCTTCTGTCATTCCTACAGAAGCGATTTCAGAATTGGTATATATACAGGAAGGTATTACTTTATAATCCATCCTATCTTTTATACTCATTTAAATGTTCATCATTTCTCCTTTTTTTATTTCAGTCTGTTAGTATTCTTATACCATCAATGTTATAATTATGTTATAACAGTATATCTTTTATAGTAAGTTTAAATACCCATATGGAGGTCATAGATGGATAATAAATATCAGAAATTAATTGATTGGCGAAGAGAGTTTCATAAATGCGCAGAAACAGGATGGCTGGAATTCGAAACTACAATAAAAATAATCAAGTATCTAAGATACTTTGGCTATGAAGTAAAGTATGGCAAGGAAATCCACGGAGAACGAATGGGACTTCCTGATATGGATATCATCAGAAAGCACAGAGAAACTATAAAAGAAGATGCAGATTTTGATATATCTGAAATATTGGATGGCTATACAGGAGCAGTTGCCATATTGGATACCCATAAAGAAGGACCTGTAATAGCTATGAGGTTCGATATTGATGCAAACGCCATAGAAGAAAGCAAGGATGAAGACCATAGGCCAAATAGGGAAGGCTTCGCATCAAGAAACACAAATGCTATGCATGCATGCGGTCATGACGGCCATATAGCATTGGGACTTGCTGTTGCTGAAGAGCTAGTGAAAGAAAAACACCATCTGTCAGGAAAATTCATTTTGATTTTCCAGCCTGCAGAGGAAGGTGTACGAGGCGCAAAAAGCATAGTTGAATCAGGAATGTTAAAAGATGTGGATTATTTAATATCAGGACATATAGGATTGGGAGCCGAAAAAAATGAAGTTGTGTGTGGCACCACTGGATTTCTAGCTACTTCTAAGCTGGATATATACTTTGAAGGAAAACCAGCCCATGCAGGAGCCAATCCGGAAGCGGGCAAAAATGCATTGCTTGCAGCTTGCAGTTGTGCCTTGAACCTCCACACTCTAACCCAGTTCGGAAGCGGAATGAGCAGACTTAATGTGGGAGTGCTCAAAGCAGGAACAGCAAGAAATATAGTTCCCCATAAAGCATATATGGAAATAGAAACAAGAGGAGAAAACGAAGATGTCAACAGCCTTCTTCTTCAGAAGGTGCATTATATCATAGAAGGCAGTGCCAAATCCTTTGATGTGAAGTTCAAAATCGTAGAGTCAGGGGGAGCACCAGCTTATAATAATTGCGACAAAAACTTTATTGATGAATTAATTCAAGTTCTGACGAAAAAGAACATAAAAGTTACAACAGGAAAATCACTGGGAGCTTCCGAGGATATTACTCATATGATGAATGAAGTGGAAAAAAACAGGGGCAAATCTGTATACCTAATGTTCGGTACCAAATTAGCTGCCCCCCATCACCATAATAGATTTGACTTTGATGAAAGTGTTTTAAGCTTGGCATACGATGCTTTCTTGGAAATCATAAGGAGTCTTCTGTAGCAGGCCAAAGGAGATTATCTCTGGGGTATCTCAAGTTGGCCCTTTAATTTCAGGCTGTTAATGTCATTTGCCTTTATCATTCCTTTGGATATTGTATATAAATCATCATTGATGTAGAGAATTCTCTCTACATTTTTGCTGCTGTCATACCAATAATCTCCTGCTTTCATATATTCATCATCGGTTATATGAGTAATTTTGCCTTTAAGCTTGAATCCTTCCTTTAAGTCTATATTATAAACATACGCTCCCTGAAATGTAAACTGACCATATCTGGGTACCATGTTTGCATTGTTCTCTTCATCTTCTTTTACCTCTGCTACAGTAACAGGAAAAGCCATTAAATTCCTTTCCTTTGAGAATAATAATGCTTTATGGTTATTCAGCAGTTCAGATGTTGTACCTCTGTCCCCGATCTTTTCTACAAAAAGCTCTTTGGGATTAGCCATATCGCTTACATCGAACATGGCTATTTTCATGCCCAGATAATATGCAGTGGTTCCTATTTCATTGCCATGAATATCTTTGTGCACCACTTCCACAGTATCTTTGCCGAATCCTATTATGTGGTTTTCATCGTAGGGATGGAGGTAATCACTGTAACCAGGTATCTTTAATGCTCCTAATATCTTTGGAGATTTAGGATTCTTCAGATCTATTACAAACAACGGATCTACAGTTTTAAAGGTCACCATATATGCCTTGTCACCCATGAACCTCACTGAATAAATTTTTTCACCGGGAGCTATGTCTTCTATGGTGCCTGTAATATTCATAGCCTTATCTAATATATAAAGATTGTTTTTGGATGTATGTTCGTCATTTCTCCATATCTCTCCCTTGGTGGTAGCTATACGAAAATAACCATTATATTCGTCCATAGAAAATTGGTTCAATATTTCCCCAGGTACTACACCCTTACCTATACATATAAGTTTTCCTTCATTCATTGCAAACTTGTATATAATTGATTCTTTGTCCCTATAATCATCCTGATTTTGAGGATTTGCAGAATCATATATTACAGGATTGTTGCTCTTCTTTTCTGTTCTTATCAGTGCTACATATAGATTTTCTCCAGATGCATAAATATTATGACCTCCCCCCAGATAAGTGGATACATTTACACCTTCCTTGGGTTTTCCCAAATCCACTCCGGCAACTATTAGGTAATTGGCAGATATGCAATCGGGAAAGTAGGCAATTTTTTCATAGGATATGTTTATGAATTTTTCACCTAGCGCAGTATCCCTATAAGAAGGAGTGAGGTTCTCCTGTCCGGATCTCATTATGTGATAATAGTTGCAACTTCTGCTGGATACAAGATAAAGCTTATCTTCTATTTTTCTGGAGGAGATATAGCTCCCTTCCACTTCTATTTCCCTGGACTTTTTTATGTCCCTTTTATCCTTAATATCATATTCTATGAGCTTTACGGTACGGGAGGAATAATAGGATGGTAATTTAGATATTCTTTTTCCTCCAGGGATAGTATCAGATATGAGAAGATTGCTGTAAGAATGGCCTATTACCACCATCCTCTCTTCATCTACATAAAGTTCCGATGGATAAAGATTTTCTTCTTCCATATCTATTACTTTTACTATTTTCATTTCATTGGAAGGATATATTTTTGAAATAACTATCATATTATTATTCATTTGATATAGATACTCACCATCTGTCTTAACCACATCTGCCTCATCAACCCCCTGAACCTGCACATTTGTAGTAGAATAATCCCCTTGACCGGATGTGACTTCATTAGAAATGTTATTAACTCCCGCATTTGGTGCTGTAGTTGCTTCAGCAGATTTCTTCGTCTTTACAACAGGAATATCAAATGAACCTCTTGTCATCTCCTCTTCAATGGACCCGGCATAATCCGGCTCTTGATCCAGTACTGCCTCTTTCAAAAGTTTTTCAAGATTTTCCGCTGTGTCTACCGTGGGAAGATTTACAGGTTCTTGATCCATGACGGTAAAGTTCATTTTCAAATTCTCCCCAATAGAATTACCGTTTCTGTATTTCACATTTTTGCTTATATATAGAGTATAAGTCTCGCCTTTAACATATTGTGTGACAGGTTTGATAATTATAATCTTTCCATCGGAGCCTATGCTTCTGTCTATGGGTACCTTTGCCCCTTTTGAATTTTTTACACATATATTGCTTACGTTTATTGTATTGGCTGCAAGTGGTTCATCAAAAGGCACTTCCAATGTTTCATCATTATAAATTTTAATATGTGGGAGTTCTCTATATGTCTCTTCTTTAGCAAAAACTATGGAGCATAGGACCATAGAGACTATAACTATGAGAATCATAATATTCTTCATGGGATTCTCTTTATCATGCACGTTCAACCACCCCTTCAAAACCTTTCTTTTATCTTAGACTTCATAGTCTCTATGATTGTTCCCTGCATAACATAAATTCAAAAGAAAGAACCGTTGAAGCAGTTGTTATGAAAAGAAAAGGGAGTGCAGCTACCCGTTTAAGGCAGTTTTTCCCGACTCCCTTTTATATGCATTATTCCATATTGCTCGGATATCTATAATCAGTTACGCAATTGAGATTTTCCTTAATAGTTCTCGGACTCATCCAACGAAGCAGATTATACTTGCTGCCTGCCTTATCGTTGGTTCCTGATGCTCTGGCTCCTCCAAAGGGCTGTTGTCCCACCACAGCACCCGTAGGCTTGTCGTTTATATAGAAGTTACCAGCATTGTGGGTTAATTCCTCCTCAAGTTTTGCAATTGCATATCTGTCTCTTGCAAATATTGCACCCGTTAAACCATATGGAGAAGTTTTATCACATATCTTTATTATATCTTCAAAATCTTCGTCTTCATATACATAAACCGTAATAACAGGACCGAATATTTCCTCCACCATGGTTTTGAAGTATGGATTTGTGGTGGCTATAACCGTAGGTTCCACAAAATAACCTACTGAATCATCACAATTGCCACCAATAATGATTTCTGCTTCATTGGATTCTTTTGCATAATCTATGTATCCTTTTATGGTATTAAAGGCTTTTTGATTTATTACTGCTCCCATGAAGTTGCCGAAATCTTCTACATCGCCCACTTTTATTGTCTTTATATCTCTCACAAGTTTTTCCTTAACTTCCGGCCAGATGCTCCTTGGTATATAGGCTCTGGAAGCAGCTGAGCATTTTTGTCCCTGGTACTCAAAAGCTCCTCTGATCATGGATGCAACCAATGCATCAATATTGGCAGAATTATGAGCAAATATGTAATCTTTGCCTCCTGTCTCGCCAACCAGTCTAGGGAATGTCCTGTACTTATCCAGATTATTGGCAACATTCTTCCACATAGTCCTGAAAACCTCTGTAGAACCGGTATAATGAACTCCTGCCAAGCTCTCATGTGACAACACCATATTTCCAATAATTCCTCCACTGCCGGGGATAAAGTTAATTACTCCATCAGGAAGGCCTGCTTCCTGAAGAAGCTTAAATACCATGTAAGATGAATATACTGCGTCGGAAGAAGGCTTCCATAGTACCACATTACCACATATGGCCGGTGCGGTAGCCAGGTTGCAGCCTATGGCAGTAAAATTAAAGGGAGATACGGCAAATACAAATCCTTCAAGAGGTCTGTATTCCATCCTGTTCCAAGTGCCTTTTGCAGACATAGGCTGTTCGCTATATATTTCATAAATGCATCGGGCATTATATCTTAAAAAGTCTATCATTTCACAAGCCGAATCTATCTCAGCCTGAATAAAGGTCTTGCCCTGACAAAGCATTGTGGCAGCATTAATCCTTGCCCGCCAGGAAGTGGAAGCTAATTCTGCCGCCTTCATGAATATTGCCACCCTGTGCTCCCAGTGAAGCTTTTCCCACTCTCTTTTTGCTTCCAAAGCCGATTGGATAGCCATTTTTACTTCAGCTTCTCCAGCCATATGATATCTTGCGATTACCTTTTTGTTATTATGAGGTATTATGCATTGACCCATGTTTCCGGTTCTTACTTCTTTGCCGCCGATTATCAAAGGTATTTCCAGCACTTCTTCCTTTAAAGATTGAAGAGCCCTTTTTAGCTCCATCCTTTCCTTGCTTCCTGGCATATAATCAAGAACCTTTTCATTTTCAAATCCCCATATTTTCGATATTGAGTTAATCATACTTTAATACCTCCCGATTCTATAATTTCATTTTTCCGAAAGAATCAACATAGTAAAGGTCTCTATGACGCCCTGAATTTTCAAAACCTCATCATGCAGTAAAGTGATTTGGGATGTCTCTTCTGCTCTTATTCTCAACATGACGCACCACTGTCCGGTAATCCTTAAACATTCTTCAATATCCAGACCCTTAACCTTTATGTTCACTATTTCATCCATAAGGCCATTAAAATCAGAAGTTTTTACGTTTATGAACACCAAAGCTCTAAGGGGCTGTCCTGCTTTACTCCATTCTATGTCTGTCCTATACCCTTTTATGACCCCTGCCTGCTCCAGCTTTACAACTCTTTGATGAATTGCAGGTCTGGATAAGTTAAGCCTCTTGGATAACTCTTCGTGAGTTATTCTTCCTTCTTTCTCTAGTATCCTCAATATTCTAATATCTATATCATCCACCCAACCACCTCCAATTACTATTATATATCTATACAGGTATATTTCTACATATAGTTTTTAATTTTAATTATTTTTTACTATTAGTTATTTTTATAGATTAACGAATAGTAAAAATACAGTAAAAACAGGTTACTGAATAATTCCAGTAACCTGTTTTCCGTTAATGTACAAGACTTACTATTTTACCGGTCTTAGTCTTGCTGTAAAGTGTCTCAATACCCTTGGCTCATATTCTATTTCAACGCCTTTTATTTCCGATGCTCTATCCAACAATGCTATGAGAGAATCAGCTATATAGTCCATATGGCTGTTGGTGTATACTCTTCTTGGTATTGTAAGCCTCATGAGCTCCATATCTGCCTCTCTCTGCTCTCCTGTCTCAGGATCTCTTCCCAGCAGGAAGGAACCTATTTCTACAGCTCTTATTCCGCTTTCTATATATAAAGCATTTGCCAAAGCCTGAGCCGGGAACTGATAATATGGAATATGCGGCAAGAATTTCTTGGCATCTACGAATACAGCATGACCTCCTGGAGGTGTCTGAATTGGCACTCCACCATCCATAAGCCTCTTTCCGAGATATTCTACCTGGCTTATTCTGTATTCCAGATAGGCTTCATCTATACCTTCATATAATCCTATTGCCATAGCCTCCAAATCCCTTCCTGACAACCCGCCATAAGTCGGGAATCCTTCATAGGGAACTACTGTAGATCTGGTGTTTAAATAAAGTTCTTCGTCATCTTTGATACCAACAAGTCCGCCTATATTTACTATAGCATCCTTCTTTGCGCTCATAGTGAAGCCCTCTGCGTAAGAGAACATTTCGCGAACTATTTCTTTTATGGACTTGTTTTCATATCCCTTTTCTCTTGTCTTTATGAAATAAGCGTTTTCAGCATATCTAGCAGCATCTATGAATACTCTTATGCCGTATTTTTTGCATATTTCACTTACTGCCTTAATATTGGCCATGGATACAGGTTGGCCTCCGGCACTGTTGCATGTAACTGTTATGATCAGGAATGCAATATTCTCTGCTCCTCTGTTTTTGATATAGTCTTCTAATTTTTCCAGGTCAAAGTCTCCCTTGAAAGGATAGGGTGTTGTTGTATCGAATGCTCTTTCGTGTATAAGATTAACTGCACGTCCTCCAGCCAGTTCGATATGAGCCATGGTAGTATCAAAGTGCATGTTACCCAATACATCCTGGCCCTTCTTAATCAACTGCGGGAAGAATATCTGCTCAGCACCTCTTCCTTGATGGGCAGGTATGATATATTTGTAGCCGAATATATCCTGAGCTGCTGCTTCTAATCTGAAGAAGCTTCTGCTACCTGCATAGGATTCGTCTCCCATCATTATTCCAGCCCACTGCCTGTCGCTCATGGCACCTGTACCACTGTCAGTCAATAAATCTATGAATATATCGTCGGATCTTAATGAAAAGGGGTTGTATCCTGCCCTCTCTAAAGCCTTGATTCTTTCTTCTCTCGAAATAAGTTTTATAGGTTCTACCATCTTAATTTTGAAAGGTTCCGGTTTTCTCATTTTTTTACCTCCTTTTAATTATACTTATTTATGTTTATTGCAAAGAGTATGCCAGGTAAATTCTTGCACATGCTCCTATGAACATGTTTGAACCAGCCGTCTAGAGATATGTCTATAACATTGATGCATTAAACATTAAAGCAAATTGTATCATTATGATACATATACATTTTTTAACTGTTTCAGAAAAAGACACATAATTCTTCAAATCGTGAATTATGTGTCTTTTTGTTACACTTTTTAAATTTTGAATCGGCTTATTAATTCTTTTAGCTTTAAAGCCATTTCCTGCTGCTCTTTGGCAGACTTTACTAAACCCTCTACTTCTTCAACACTTTCGCTTACAGTACCGTATATCTCTTCGGTTCCTGCCGCTGATTCCTCAGCAATAGCGGATACATTTTGTATGGAACCACTAACCTGTTCTATAGATTCTCTCATTGTTCTTACAGCAGATAGTATCTCGTCAGCCATCTTATTTATAAACTCTGCATCTTTGCTATACTGATCACCTGTATTCATCAACAGTTGGTAGCTTGGTTTCATTTCATTGGATAAGAATTCAAGAAGTTCACTTGAACCCACGGAGAGATTTTTGAAAGCCGCTTCTACTTTCTCTACAACACTATGTATTTTACTTACGGCTTCGCTTGACTGCTCAGCAAGCTTCCTCACTTCATCAGCAACTACCGCAAAACCTTTTCCTGCTTCTCCTACCCGTGCGGCTTCTATGGCCGCATTTAATGCCAAAAGATTGGTTTGAGCCGCAATATCCCCTATAGAATCAGCCATTATCCTTACTTCATCAACTACCTGCCCTTGCTGTATAGCTTTTTCGATTACATCATATTTCTCTTCATAAAGAACATTGCCTCTTTCCATGGCATTAGCGGATTCATTTTTTATAGCGACAGCTCTTTCATGAATTTCCTGCGAAGATTTTCTTGCTTCTTCTGCTCTAGTTTCAAGCTGGATTGCAGCACTTGATATTTCTTCTATAAAAGCATTGACTTCCTCAGTGGTAGCACTTAATTCCTCTGCTCCTCCTGTTATTTCTTCCACTGATTGATTTATACCTTTCATTCTTGTAGAAACTTCCATGATTGTAGCTTCAAGCTTCTTAGTTTCACTGGCAACCAACTCAGTTGTGTCATTTACTTCTGAAATCAAGCTTCTAAGATTTGAGACCATCTTATTAAAGGCAGTTCCTATTTTACCTACCTCATCCTTGCTCTTAATCTGCAATTGGGAGGTCAAATCACCTTCGTTATTTGATAGCTCTGTCATTTTATTTGATATATCGGTAAGCCTGGAGATTTTCCTGCTTAAAATGACAAAAGTGAATAGTACGAATGCTACGAGTAATGACGAGGTTACAACAATTATTGCGAATAGATAGTCCGTTTTAACCATTATTTGTGATGTGTAGGCTTTAGCTTCTTCATTTATTTTATTTTCAAATAACTTTAAATAGTTATTCAAGGTGGTTTTGGTTGCATCGTAGGAAGATCCAGTAACTAAAGCCAGAGCCATATCCTTTTCCCCGTTTTTATACATCTCTATGGCTCTCATTTCTGTATCAGTAAGCGTGTTATATACTGACATTGCACTTTCCAAGTGCTTCATACTATCCTTAGAAATATCCAATTCCTTCAATCTATTTAGTATCTTTTCTCCGGTTTTTGCTTCATTTACTTCTGTCATATAGTTTCCATAACTTATTTCAAATCCATATTGAACATAAGCCCTGGCTGCATCAGTTTTTTCCTCTGCACTATCGATTAATGCCGTTGCCAGTCTCTGTATTTCTGCTTGTCTGTCTACTGCAAATCGTTCTTTTTCAATTGCTGTGTTAAAGTAGTATATGCTTCCACCGTTTAGCAGAGATAGAATAATAAATATGAATCCCATGAATTTTAACAGCTTTGAGATGTTCATAGTAGTCACCTCCAATATAGTATTGCTATTACATATTTTATCACACAGATACATAAAACACCATATTTAGACAGATAATGGCCTAAATTTATAATATTGGTTTTTTAAAGCATTATTTTATATCAAAATTCTTCATTTTCCTATACAAAGCCGCTCTTGATATATTCAAGACATCCGCTGCCTTCGATTTGCTTTTATATTTATCCAGAGCCTTTCTTATGACATCGGCTTCCACTTCTTCCATGGTAGGGAAGTGGTCCTGATATTGCAAACTAAGCTGACTGCTGCCTTTTGGAGCTTGCTCAGTTACATAGAGAGGAAGATCCTTTTTGGAAATGATTCCGTCTTCATCCATTACCACAGCCCTTTCGATTATGTTTTCCAGTTCCCTTATATTTCCTGGATAATCATAACTATTGAGTATCTTCAGGGCGTCTTCTCCCATCCTCACATCTCTTCCTATTTTTTTGCCCATCTTGCCGAGCATGTTGTCTATATAATATATAATATCTTCCTTCCTCTCTCTCAAAGGCGGAATATATATCTTTATGACTTCAAGCCTGTAATACAAATCTTCCCTGAACTTCCCCGAAGCCACCAGCGATCTGAGATCCTTGTGGGTTGCTGCTATAATTCGCACATCCACAGGAATTATCTTATTGCCTCCAACCTTTATTATCTCTTTGTTTTGAATGACTCTCAGTATTTTAGATTGAAGAGCAATATCCATATCGCCTATTTCATCCAGCAAAAGTGTTCCGCCGGCAGCCATCTCAAAAAAGCCGGGATGTCCTCCTTTTCTTGCGCCCGTAAAGGCACCTTCCTCATAGCCAAAAAGTTCACTCTCAAGAAGATTAAAGGGTATGGAAGCGCAATTGACCACCAAAAAAGGCTTGCCCTTTCGTGGACTGTTCTTGTGCACAAATCTAGCCAATACTTCTTTTCCTGTTCCGCTTTCTCCCTCTATGAGAAGGTTTGAGTCAACCATGCCAGCTTTTAAGGCATATTTCATTACTTCCTTCATGGCCTGGCTCTTTCCTACCACCAGGTCGCTTTTATTCTCATTTACTTCATGCAGCTTTTCATAAAGCTGTTTTATGGTAGTATTGGCATACTCCAACTTATCGTTGAGTTTCTTAATCTCGGTTATATCTCTGAATATGGATATGACGCCAATGATCCGTTCACCATCCAATATTGGTACTATATTGGATATGACGGTGGCGTCATATACATGGGTAGTTATGTCTACCAACTTTTTCCCTGTTTCCAATACTCCAAGCATACCAGAATCAGGCACCACATCCTGCACATGCTTGCCTATGAAATAGCTTTTGTCCTTCCTGGTTATCCTGGTATTGGAGTTGTTTACATAGACAACGATGCCTCTGTGATCTATTATGGATATACCATCATGAAGACTTTCAAATATAAATTCTTTATCCTTTATTATCCTTTCCAGCTTGGTCATAGCATCACCCGATATTCAAATTTCTAATTATTAGTATAATATATCGGCATAAGGATGTCTATTTAGCTTTATTAAACTATATGCTCACAACTCTTATTAACATTTCCTAATCTTAACCAATATGTAGTTCATCTTCTATCCCAGTTTATATATTATCTCTATATTTATATATAATCTGCAAAATTCTTATAATATTTAAGCACTCTTGATGTAAGCTGATGCTTATTCAAAGAGCGCTTCATTTTGTAAAGATATTCTAAATTGGGTTTATCGATGATTTTTCAACCAACTATAGGCACAATGCGAAAACAACGCTGCGCCAAGAGGAAGAACGTCTTCATTAAATATTACTTTAGGATTGTGAGAACCACCCTTATGATACTGGGGATCCTCGCCACCAGCCCCTATACCGAAAAATACAGATGGAACGGCTTGTGTAATCAATGCAAAGTCTTCAGAACCCATTTGTTTGGGAAATGGAATCAACTGATCTGCAATCTCGCTCATATATCCTCTTAATTCCAATGCTAGGATCTCATTATTGACAGTTGGTGCAATGCCGCTCACATATTCCACCCTACACTCGGCACGATAGGCCTTCGCCGTTAGATCCGCAATTTCCGTCAGACGTTTTTTAACAAAGTCCCTTACATCTTCTGAGAAAGTTCGAATACTTCCTTTCATAACAACTGTTTCCGGAATAATATTGTAGGCATCTCCTCCGTTAAAGGACCCAATGGTTATTACCACAGGCTCCTGGGGATTAATTTCTCTGGCGAGAACCTCTTGCAGAGCTATATGAATATGGGCGGCAACATTAATAGGATCAACTGCATCCTGAGGTATTGCACCATGTCCCCCTTTACCGGTGACAGTTATACGAAACAGATCAGACGAGGCCAGAATAGGACCTGTACCCCAATATATCATTCCCACATGCAAATCACCAGGAAATACATGGAGTGCCATAGCTGCATCCACCTTTGGATTCTCCAGAATGCCTGCCTCCAACATGGCATTGGCCCCCTCCAGTTTTTCTTCGCCTGGTTGAAACATCAATTTTACAGTGCCTTCAAGCTCTCCTTCATACTTTTTTAATATTTTTGCCGCACCTAATAGCATTGCTGTATGGATATCATGTCCACAAGCATGTGCACAGCCATTGGATGATGAAAATTCCAACCCGCTGTCTTCTATCATCGGAAGAGCATCCATATCTGCACGTAATAAAAAAACTTTTCCTCCTTTTTTTCCACCTATGGTGGCAGTAACTCCACTTTTACATATTTCTTTCGGTTCAACACCAATTTCAGTCAATTTTTTCTTTACAAAGTCAGTGGTCTTAGGCAAATCACTTCCAATCTCAGGTATTTGATGCAAAAACCTGCGATTGGAAATCAGTTCTTCTTTTATTTGATTGGCGCTTTCTAAGAAATTCGGCATACTTACACAACCTTTCTTCTAGATAATAAGATCTAGATTCAAATAAAAGCAAAATTAATGCCAATATCTTAGAACAATATCCGGTTATGCTTGACATGAGTATTTATACATCAAATAATAATAGTAAGTTTAAAGTCACCCTATATCGTAGAAAGGAAGATTCTTATGCAAAAACAGATAGCCCTTATCACTCTGGATTCTCAAGCAGTATACTTTTATGCATTGCAGTTAAAAGATTTGTTCGGTGACATTATTAAAATAGATACTTATAACATTCAAGACGGTACCGCCCGTTCTATTCGAAAAGCCGATTTATATGTGGTTTCCACAGATGCCTTTGATAGCATTGAAGATATCAACAAATATATCCCCTTGGACGGGAACATAGTAGAAATTCGAGTCACTTTTACCAAACAAAGTTTAAAGGAGTTATTATCCCTGCCAAAAGGAACTAAAGCCATGTTCGTAAACCTTAGCAGCAAAATGGCCATCGAGGGAGTAACGCGCCTTAACCAGTTGGGTGTAAACAATATTGAATTTGTCCCTGTATATCCTGATATGGAGGAGTTCCCAAAACTAGATTTTGCAATCACTCCCGGAGAAAAAAGATATGTACCTTCCTTCGTCACCAGAATTATGGATATCGGACCCAGAGTATTAGATGCCGCAACCATTGTAGAAATCGCTTTAAAACTTAATTTAGAATATTTTTTGGAGCAAAACAAGTTTAGAGATTATTTCAATTCTATAGCGGATAACAGCTACAACTTCGATCTCCTGTTCGGCCGTTCTATAAGATTGGAAAGCCAATTTGAGATTCTAATAAACATCCTCGACGAAGGAATTATAGCAATAAATGATGAAGACCGCATATTCGCCTATAATCCTAAAGTAGAAGAGATCCTAGGCATAAAAAAGAACTTGGTAATGAACAAACCGGCAAAAGAAGTTCTTCCCTTTATCCCTTTTGAGGAATGTCGCAAGAATTTATATGAAATTAAATCCCGCCTGATTAAAGTCATGGATACAGATATCAGTCTCACAATAACACCAGTCATAAGAGGAAATAAATATATAGGCGCTTTTGCCTTGCTAAAACGTTTTACGGACGAAGAATATACCCAGCACAAACTGAGAATGCAACTTTTGAACAAAGGTCACAAAGCTAAGTACGTATTCAGCGATATCACAGGAAACAGTCCCCCTATAAAAAAGGCCATCGATATAGCCAAAAAGATGGCTGCAACCAATGGTTCAATTTTGATTACGGGAGAAAGCGGTACAGGAAAAGAGCTTTTTGCCCACGCCATTCACAATCATTCTCCCAGAAGAGATTATCCATTTGTAGCTATTAACTGTGCAGCCATTCCGGACAACCTGCTGGAAAGCGAATTGTTTGGCTACGAGGAAGGCGCCTTCACTGGCGCAAAAAAAGGCGGCAAGTTGGGACTTTTTGAATTTGCCCATAAAGGAACATTGTTTCTGGATGAAATTGAAGGAATGAGTGCAGATTTACAGGTAAAGCTCCTTCGTGTGATACAAGAAAAAGAGGTGTTGCGGGTAGGTGGCAACAAAATTATCAGCGTTGATGTACGTATTATTGCAGCAACCAACGAAAATCTCATGAAACTAGTAGAAAACGGTACATTTCGCAAAGATTTATATTACAGGCTTAATACCCTCCCCATCGAATTGCCTCCTTTAAGAGAAAGAGGTGATGATATTTTATTGTTATTGAATAAAATAAAATCTGATCTGGGAGGTAAATTTGTTCTTTCCAAGGAAGCAGAAGACATCTTTATGAAGCACAATTGGAGCGGCAATGTACGAGAGTTGCACAATTATGTAGAATATCTTACCTACATGAATATTCCGGTAGTGGAGTATGATGATCTTCCTCCTGCTCTAAAAAATAATACTTCTTCATTAAACAAGGACAATATGGATGAAAAGGAAAAGGCCGATTTTCAATTAATTTTGAAGACCATAGGCAGCCGTGAAGAAGATTATCGTTTCATCCTATCACAACTTTATGAAGCATCTAAAAACGGTACATCCATAGGTCGCAAAGCTATTTCAAAACAAGCCGAAAGACAAGGCATTCTTCTAACAGAGCAAGAGGTGCGAGGATTGCTTTTACAAATGGACAGCTTTAAACTTGTAAAAATCTCAAAAGGGCGAGGTGGCAGCAAGATAACAAAAAAAGGTATTCGTTTTCTTGAGCAATTGGGATAAATGGCTAATATGGTTAAAGTTTTATGATTTTTAACCATTTAATACTTCATTGGATATCTTTCTCTTAATAATTATCTCAGAAATTTTTTGAGTTGTCTGGCAGGGAAACTCACAATCCCTGCCAATTTGCATTTGGCATCCTTTTTGCATCTTGAGTATAATGTCAAATATTTGATGAAAGGATGAATCTTAAATGAAGTACAATTTTAACGAACCCATTGATCGCAGCAAAAATTTTTCAGCAAAATATGATGAAGTAAAAAGCAAATTTGGTAGAGGTGATATAATTCCTCTTTGGATCGCTGATATGGATCTTAAGGTTGCTCAGCCAATAATTGATGCCATTCAAGAAAGAGCAAAACAGGGCATTTTCGGTTATACATCTCGCCCAGATTCCTATTTTGAAGCAATCTGCAATTGGCAAAAAAGACGAAACAACTGGCAAATCGACAGAAACCTAGTTGGTTTTAATCTAGGAGTTGTGCCTGCTTTATGTACCGCCATCAAAGAGTTTAGTGAAGAAAATGATAAAATACTATTTATGACGCCTGTATACTCTGAGTTCTTTGATTCAGTTGAAAACTGGGGTCGTATAGCTCTTACCAGCGAGCTCAAAGAAGAAAACTATCATTACTCAGTGGATTTTGATGATTTCGAAGAAAAACTTAAACAGCATCCAAAGTTGTTTATACTCTGTAACCCTCATAATCCTGTAGGTAGAGTATGGACTAGAGAAGAGCTTGTAAAAATAGGTGAGTTGTGTCTTAAATATAATGTTATGGTGGTTTCTGATGAGATTCATTCAGACTTAATGTTATGGGGCAACAAACATATCCCATTTGCCTCCATCTCAGAGGAATTCGCCAATAACACCATCACGTTCATCTCGGCTACAAAGACCTTTAATCTGGCAGGATTGCAAGCCTCTACCACAGTTTTCCCAAACAAGGAAGTCAAGGAAAAATTCGAAAGATTTTGGAAGCGCATGGATATTACCAGAAACAATTGCTTCAGCCTTGTTGCAGTAGAAGCGGCTTATAATTACGGGGAAGAATGGTTGGAACAACTCCTTACCCATATTGAGGGCAACATGATTTATGTAAAAGAATATTGCGAGAAAAACATTCCACAAATAAAGACCTATCTTCCGGAAAGTACTTATCTCATGTGGCTGGATTGCCGTGATTTAGGTTTAAATGGAGATGAACTTGTAAGCTTCATGGTAAACGAAGCCCATCTAGGGCTCAATGACGGCAGAAGCTTTGGTGCAAAGAATGGATTTATGAGATTGAATGTTGCATGCCCGAGATATATTTTAGAAAAAGCTATGGACAATCTGAACATTGCTGTAAACAGACTTATAAAATGACAGTGATTATTACAATTTCTCAATAAAATCCAAAATCAAAAGGAGGAAGAAATAATGTCCAAACCAGAAACATCAAATGAAAACAAGAAAAAAGGTTTTATCATGCGAGCACTGGACGGTGTAGAAAAAGTGGGAAATGCGTTGCCTGATCCCGCAACCTTGTTTGTAGTTCTAACATTGATTACCATTGTCGTATCCTTCATCTGCGCTAAAGCTGGAGTATCAGTCACTTATAAAGGCTATAACTCCGCAACAGGAAAAATAGAAGAAATAACTGTAGCCGCTGTTAATCTGCTTTCTCCAGACAGCATCCGCCATATGGTGACAACCGTGGTAAATAACTTTACAAGCTTTTTTGCCCTCGGTACCGTATTTACCATCATACTTGGCGTCGGTGTAGCTGATGGAACCGGATTTATGGCAGCCTTGTTAAAAAAGGTTGTAGCCATAACTCCAAAAAGGGCAGTAACCGCAGTGGTTGTATTTCTGGGAATCATGTCTAACATCGCATCTTCAACAGGTTATGTTGTATTGGTTCCACTGGGGGCAATTTTATTCATGGCATTCAAAAGACACCCTATTGCAGGCCTTGCCGCAGCATTTGCAGGAGTTTCCGGCGGATGGAGCGCAAACTTGCTGATCGGTACCAACGACCCCATGTTTGCCGGTATGTCTACACAGGCAGCTCAGATGATTGACCCTAACTACACAGTAATGCCTGTGGCTAACTGGTATTTCATGTTTATTTCTACATTTGTAATTACTATAATAGGCACATTAGTAACAGAAAAAATTATCGAACCCCGTCTATCACCCTATAATTTTGAAAGCAATGAAACCGTCAATGATATTTCTGCTGACGAGAAAAGAGGAATGAAATTTGCCGGAATCTCCGCACTTGTCTATGTTATTATAATGTTGATTTTAATCTTGCCAGAGAACGGACTTCTAAGAGATCCGCAAACCGGCAGCATCCTTAAATCTCCATTTATGAGTGGCATTATATTCTTTATGATGCTTCTGTTCTTGATTCCAGGTATTTTTTATGGTATCGGCGCGAAAGTAATCAAGAATGATAAAGATGTTGTTGCATTGATGAACAAAGCAATTTCAGGTCTTTCAAGTTTTATGGTGCTTATTTTCTTTGCAGCGCAATTCACAGCTTGCTTTAACTACTCAAATTTAGGTACCATTATATCCGTATCCGGCGCCAACTTCTTGAAATCCGTCGGATTCGTGGGACTTCCTTTAATTATATGTTTCATTGTCCTAACAGCTTTCATAAATATTTTTATAGCAGTAGACTCTGCAAAATGGGCAATAATGGCTCCCATATTTGTGCCTATGTTTATGCAATTAGGATTTTCCCCTGAGCTTACACAAGTTGCTTATAGAATAGGAGACTCCTGTACAAATATTATCGCTCCATTAATGCCCTTCTTTGTACTGACAGTGGCATTCTTTCAAAAGTATGATAAAAAAGCAGGGATCGGTAGTGTAATCTCCACTATGCTGCCCTACTCAATTTTCTTCTTAATAGGATGGACCGCCCTGTTTATGATCTGGTATATGTTGGGATTGCCTCTAGGTCCCGGTGCGCCACTTTTCTATAATTTAGGATAAACATATGATACATTGATACAATGAAAGGGAGAATGTCCTGATAATAAATGCATTCTCCCTATAATCAATATTCAAAAGGGGATGTTTTATTTGTTACCTAAGCAAAATAAAATTAAAGAATTATTGCGAAAAAACGGAATTGATGGCGCCATCGTATCCTCGCCTGAAAACTTTCACTATACAACAGGCTTTGCCAGTCATCAGCACACTGTCTCTCGTCAACCCATGTTTTCTTCCGTAGTTATGACAAATTCTGATTCTGAAAAAAGCCATGTAATCGCAATGGATTTCGAAGTGCCTGCATTAAAGGAAAAAATGCAAGATTTTGTAGTAAAAAAATATGATACATGGGTAGGTGTCCGGGAATGGGAAGAAATCGTATCCACTAAGGAAAAGGAGCGTCCCGACTCCTTTGAAACCTCCATTGATGTTCTTATAAAGACAGTAAAAGATTTGGATCTAGGGAATAAAACCATCGGAATTGAACTTGATTTTCTATCCTTTAATTATTACAACATTCTAAGAGAAAAATTTCCTGAAGCAAACTTTGTAAATATTTCCGATCTATTTATCTTAGCCAGGAGCATAAAAACCGAAGAAGAAATCGAGATGTTTCGCACCTTGACTCGTATTCAAGACGAAGCATTATATCATGCCTGCCAATTTGTAAACATAGGAGCTTCTGAGAAGCAGGTTGCCCATGAATATCGCAAGCATGTAATGGCTTCAGGTATTTGCACTCCGAGTTCCTGGAGTATGTTTAATACAGGAACTAATAGCTCGAGGCTTTGCTTGCCGTCAGATAGAATCATAAAGGATGGAGACATATTTAAATTCGACGGAGGTGTAAATGCCGAATTTGACTTTTATACCACCGATACCTCCAGATCCTGGATAATAGGCAATAAACACCCTGCCCTTTCCGCCCTTAAAGACAGGCTTTATGAAAGTCAGCGAAAAATGATCGAAGCTGCAAAGCCGGGTCTTCCAATTAACGAACTTTTTAATATCGGCTTTAATCATGTGAAGGAAAAGTACAGTTGTTACCACAGAGGGCATCTTGGACATAGCATCAGCATGGGACCACAAACTGCTGAAGCGCCTTTTATCAATGCAAAAGAAACTCGTCCTTTAGAAGCGGGCATGATTTTATGTATAGAAGTACCATGCTACATTAGCGGCATAGGTGGCTTCAACATTGAGGACATGATTCTCATTACCCCAGAGGGATGTGAAGTTCTAACCTACAGGACTCCACACTATCTTTAATATGCAATAGGAGAGGAATAATGCTATGAAAATACTTATTGTCGGAGGTGTAGCAGGAGGAGCAAGCACTGCTGCACGTCTAAGGAGAAATGATGAAAAAGCTGATATAATTTTGTTTGAAAAAGGCGAATACATATCATTTGCCAACTGCGGATTACCCTATTATATAGGAGATGTAATAACCGATAAGAAAAAACTAATTATTCAAACACCTGAAAAATTCAGCAAACGGTTTAATATAGACATTCGTGTGAATAGTGAAGTAATATCAGTTGACTGCAATTTAAAAAGGGTTATTGTTAAAAATCATTCAACAGGTGAAACTTACGTGGAAAGTTACGACAAACTGGTACTTTCTCCAGGTGCCAAGCCTATTATACCTCATATGAAAGATATGGAACTAAATCACATATTTACGCTAAGAAACATACCCGATACTTATGCAATCAAAAATTTTGTAGAGCAAAATCATCCTAAGAACTGCGTAGTAATCGGCGGAGGTTTCATAGGTCTGGAGATGGCAGAAAATCTATATAAAATAGGATTGGATGTCAGCATAGTGGAAGCTGCATCCCATGTGATTGCACCTATTGACATGGATGTGGCTCATGACATCCACAATTATATCCGCACAAAAGGAATTAAACTCTATCTTAATAGCAAAGCTATAGGATGTACAGCCACTTCGTTGATTCTTCACAACGGCATGGAAATTCCTGCGGATATGATCATTATGAGCGTCGGAGTTTCTCCAGAAACTGAATTTTTAAAAAACAGCGGCATTGAGCTTGGTGAACGAGGGGAAATACTTGTCAATGAATATATGGAGACCTCAGCCCCGGATATTTACGCTTTGGGCGACGCTGTAAGTGTAAAAAATATTATCAGCAACAAGCAAGTGATAATTCCATTGGCCTCCCCCGCAAACAAGCAGGGAAGGATTGTTGCCGATAACATTTGTGGCAAAAAAATAGGCTATAAGGGCAGTCAAGGCACTTCCATCATGAAACTATTTGAAATGACTGTTGCAGTCACAGGAGAGAAAGAAGAATCTCTAATACGCAACGGAATTTCTTATAAAAAAATATTCACCTATTCTGCCTCCCACGCCACATACTATCCCGACAGTCAAATGATGTCTATAAAACTGCTTTTTGCCCCAGATAACGGGAAAATTCTAGGTGCCCAGATAGTAGGATACCAGGGCGTGGATAAACGAATAGATACCCTGGCAAATGCAGTCCGTTTCGGATTAACCGTTTATGACCTTCAGGAGATGGAACTTGCTTATGCTCCGCCATTTTCTTCAGCCAAGGACCCGGTAAACATGGCAGGATATGTGGCAGGGAATGTGCTGGAAGGAAAGATGAAACCTTTCTATATCGAAGATGTTCCTTCCATTCCAAAGGATGCAATCATATTGGATGTTCGTATCGACGAGGAATTTGCCAAGGGACATATTGAAGGTTCTTTCCATATTCCTCTTGATGAATTAAGGGAACGTTTAACTGAACTGGACAAAAGCAAGAAAATTTATATAATATGTCAGATTGGGTTAAGAGGTTATATTGCCCAAAGGATTTTGGACCAAAATGGATATGACACTCTTAATCTATCCGGTGGTTATCGGCTTTACAGTGCTTCAGAAATCGACAAGAAGCAGGAAAAAGCAACTTATGAAAGCTGTCTGCCCTGCGGTAAATCAATTTAATAAAAAAGATATAGAAATAAAAGGATATACATCTCTAAATATAATATATCCTTTTATTTCTTAATTTTTGCTTCTTAACCAATAAGAATATACTTATTCCTTTGAGTCCTTTTCATATCCACAACTTTGTCTGATGGTATGCCATGGAGCAAGGAAACCTTTCTTGAAATGCTTATACGTAAAGTATAAACTAAGATTTATACTTTCCTAGCATTATAAAAAACGACCAAAGTACGCATTTTGGTACAATGTTTGTCCTATGGTGTTAATTATGTAAAGAGCATGATACTTTATTAATCTTTATCATCACATTTAATACCTAACCTCTTAAGTTTTCCATGGAGGTTATCCATCCTCTGACCGTTCCCTAGTTAGTTTCACAACATTGTTTTGATCCATAGCAAAGCCCCTTGAAATCAATAGTCAATTAATCATATCTGAAATTATATAATGATTTTGCAGTCTATTTATAGTCCCTTGCCAATTCCACATAGTGCTGTGCAGAAGCTGTAATACCGGCTCTGTCTTCTTCATTCAGCTCTCTGATTATTTTAGCAGGCATTCCCATAACCATTGAGTTGGAAGGTATTTTCTTATTTGGAGGAACCAAAGCTCCTGCTCCTATTATCACATTATCACCAATTTCAGCTCCATCTAACACAGTGGCTCCCATTCCAACAAGAACATTGTTGCCTATGGTGCAAGCATGTATTATGGCTCCATGCCCCACAGTAACATTGTCTCCGATTACTGTAGGTTGACCATAGTTAACATGAATTGTGCAATTATCCTGTATATTTGTATTCTCTCCTATAGTTATATCACTGGTGTCTCCTCTTACGACTGTTCCAAACCATATGCTGGAGTTCTTATTTATCTTCACTCTGCCTATTACTGTAGCATTTTCCGCTATAAAGCAGCTTTCATGAATATCCGGTTTATGTTCTTTATATTGTATAACCATATGTACCTCCTATAATGCATATTTACATTTTAAATATAACATATATGTTCGCTTCATTCCAATATTAATCATCATGAGACACTGAGAACCGTTCCCCATGTCTCAGATTATACCAATTATTTGATATCTAAACTAATTTATCTCCGCATACTAAACATTGACATATTTATCTATCATTGTTATATTTTTATCGAGTTTTCATTTTTGGGGGTAATAGTATGGATAAGTTAATGTGGATCTATATGGGATTTAGTATTGTATTAGGTTTTGCTGCCATAGCTATTAGAAATAATATCATTTATTTGACAGTTTTTATTGCTGCATTGATTCTATCAAAAATGATTTCTATTTTTACAATAAACAGATCTATTAAATTTATACATAGAAATTTGACTGAGATTGTCAATGGGCAGCTTAACATAAATATCAAAAAATCCAGAATAAAAATTATTAATGAACTTGCTGACAAGATAAATGAGTATTTAGTAAAAACCAGACATTTGCTGGGAGAATATTGTAATTCTTCTGAAATAACGAATAAAGAATCCAAATCCATTAAGACACATTCGGAAAACTTGAAAATCGCAGCAAGTGAGATAGCTTCTACAACCCAAAACATCTCTCAGGCAGTATATGACCAAGCTGCATCTATACAAAGAGTCAATGATAGCATGGAATCATTCACTAATAATGTACAAGAGATTTTTAGAAATGCGGACCTATCTCTAAAAGTAGCCAGAGACTCAAGAAACATTGTGGAAGAAAGCTTCGATATTCTTCGTGAAGCATTTAGTAAAGTAGGAGAGATTAAAGACTACAATGACAAAGTAGTTAATGATATGAAAGAGTTGGATAAATCCATAAGGCAGATATCAACCATTACGGAAGCCGTAGAAGCCATAGCTTCTCAAACTCACCTTTTAGCTTTGAATGCATCCATAGAAGCAGCAAGAGCCGGCGAAACAGGAATGGGTTTTGCCGTAGTAGCAGGTGAAATAAGCAAGCTTGCAGATGATTCATCATCATATGCAAAAAAGATAAAAGGATTGATTGATGCCATAATAGGAAAAATAGATGCATTAACCTCAAATCTAGAAGTTCAAACCCATGTAATAAAAAACAATGTCGCATTTGCCAATAAAGCTCTTGATCAGTCAGATGCAATAAATGAAGCCGTAAATGAAAATATGAAAGCTGCAGAGGCAATTGTAAAGCTGACTGCAGAGCAAAAAGAGAGCATAGTTAATATTAGAGACGAAATAGAATCGATAAATGAAACCGCACAGCAAAATGCTGCAATCTCCGAAGAAATTACAGCATCAACTCAAGAGCAATTATCAATAATAGAAACCATGTATAATTCTATTAATACTCTTAATAATGCAATCCAGCGAGGCAATAACATAATAGAGAACTTTGCTGCAGGCTTTAAGATTACTGATGAAATACAAAGCAAGATTGACACCACTAAGAAATTGATTGAAGAAATAGCTCAATCTGCTGAAGTAAAAAATCTTAGTGGAAAAGAATTGCAAGATTATCTTATGGAAAAGCAATGCTCCCTTAAATATGTTGAATTCATTGCAGTGGTCAATAAAAATGGTTGGATTACCGATTCCAGCATAGATATTCCAGACACCGAGTTAGATAGACAATGCTCTTCCCGCCCCTATTTCCAAGAAGCTATAAAAGGCAAGCAGTATGTAAGTAAAGAGTACATATCCACTATAACTTATAACTACAATATCACAGTATCTACCCCTATATATTCAGAGGGGCAAATAAATGGCATAGTGTTTGCAGATATTAATTTAAGTTGTTAAAATACCGGTAGTGAGACATCGATGACGGTTCTTCCTGCTCATTTTGAAAATGAAACAGAAAAAACCGTCCCCGATGTCTCATATTTTGCTCTTCAGGTAATCTATCAATTCTTCTACAGCTATTGTTTCCTCTTCACCGCTTCCCATATTCTTCAACTTAACGGTTTGGGCTTTTATTTCCTCTTCTCCCATGATGATTACATAAGGAATTCGCTCTTTATTGGCATAATCAAGGCTCTTTCTAAGCTTCCTGCCTGTCATCTCAACATCTACATAAAATCCATTTGTCCTGAGCTTCTGGGCCAGTTTCATTGTCTCTATTTCAGTTCCCATGGGTATGAGATAAAAGTCAATGGGTGATTTGAAATTTTCTTTGTTTTGCATTGACATAGCAGTATAAATGACATCAAGGCCAAAGGATATGCCTACTGCTGGATATTCAATGCCATTGTTCAGAAATCCTCCAATTATGCGATCATACCTTCCGCCACCCCCGAGGCTGGAGGTTATGCTTCCGTCACTGAGAAATATCTCAAATACTGTACCGGTATAAATATCCAAGCCCCTTGCCAGAAAAGGATTCAATCTTGTCTTTGATGTTATGCCCATAGCATCAAGATAGGCTCCAAGCTCCTCCAATTCTTTAACACCTTCAGCCATTGCTTCATTGCTGCAGTTGTTTTTGAAATATTTCAGAGGATTATCAGTTCCCAGCTTCAATATAGAAAGCAGATTGTCTATAACTTCATCGTCAATACCCTTTTCTATGAGTTCCTGACAGACTCCATCCTCTCCAATCTTCTCAATCTTATCCAAGGATAGTATCACATCATTTACCCTTGTCTCCTCCACATCAGCGCTCATGATTATTCCTGACAGAAGCTTGCGATTATTATATGAAACATAAACATCCAAGCCAAGCTTGTCAAAAACTTCTACTGCCATGGCAATATACTCCGCTTCTGCCATGACAGATTTAACCCCTACCATATCCACATCGCATTGGGTAAATTCACGGTTTCTGCCTGTTTTCACCGGACCGTCCCTGAAAACTTTCCCTATCTCATACCTTTTAAATGGTAGTCTTAGGTTGGGATTCATTCCTACTACCTTTGCAAAAGGAACTGTAAGGTCATAGCGGAGAGCAATTTCTCTACCTCCCTGGTCTGACAATTTGTATACTTCCTTGAGTATTTCTGCCCCTCCCGCATATTTTGACGCCATCACATCATAGTAGTTGAGAATAGGAGTCTCCAGCGGCAGATAACCATATTTCTCAAAGGTATTCTCTAAAGTCTTTCTTATCTTGTTTCGAATATATTGCTCTTCCGGCAAATAATCTTTGGTTCCCTTAAGGTTTCTTAGTTTTAGTTCCATACTTTTCCCTCCTCAGAATATTTTCATAAAAAATTAAGAGCCATACAGATTTTTAACCTGCATGGCTCTCATCATATCTACACCATCGCAGGTGCAAGCACAACCAGTGCTTGCACCTGCGAATTGATTCTCAGCTGCAAGCACCCTTCCTATGATGGTGTATGTGGTTATTAAGTTTTGCTACAACTGCATAAATCATAGTAAGGACCCCTTTTCCTTTATATACAGATTTAATATAATCCGCAGTCAGCTGTTGCATAAATATTATCACTTTTGCTTCTTCATTTCAAGCATCAATGCATAAATAATTCCTAAACTTTTTGTTTATTTCCATACTCGGCTCAGATTTAATATTTCCTGAATGTAGCCTAGTATGGACATGGGACTCATAAGCATTTGATAGAATAATACATAGAATACAAAACCTAACTTGTTCTTCCTTATCTTAAGACCAAGCCTTTTAAAAACTCTTTTTTGATAATTATACAATATGCCATTTTGTATCATACACAGGGGAAGAACAAATAAAGTATAGGGCCCAACTATCCAAAACTTGCCGAAGAAAGCCAAAACAAGCCCTGGGATCCAACAAAAGGTGTATATGAAATCAAGATAGGGCATTATAAAGTTTATACCTGTCATGTATTTTACATACATTATTGGCTGTTTCCATGGTTTAATCAGTTTCAAAGCCTCTATCATTCCTCTGGCCCAACGGCTTCTTTGCCTGGACAGGTGTTTCAGAGTAACAGGCACTTCTGTAAAAGCCACTGCCAATGGTTCGAAATATACCATTGAATTGTTCTTTAAAAAGTTCCATGTAAGAACAATATCTTCTCCTATGGCGTCAGGCCAGCCATTCAACGCCTTGATTACTCTGGTTTCATACAACGAGAAGGCACCCTGGGCTACCAAGGTACCCTGATATAGCCCTTGAAGTCTTTTTATGCTGGCGATGCCTAAAAAATAATCCCATTCTTGTATCCTGGCTATAAAATTCTGACGGCTGTTTCTCACCAAAACAGCTCCCGCCACAGCACAGACTCCCTTGGGGGCTGATTTTATCCTTGATACCAGATATCTTACTGCAGATTTGTGAAGTATAGTATCTGCATCCAAAGTTATCACATATTCTGTATCAACATAATCCAATGCTTTATTCAATGCATGATTCTTCCCTGGTTTAGATTCTCTGAGAATCTGTATCGGCAATGAAAGCTTTTCTGCAAATTCCATTGCTATTTTTGCAGTTTCATCGCTGGAATTATTGTCAACCACTATAACTTTTATTATTCCCCCATAATCCTGCTGCTTAATATATTCAAGAGCAGAACCTATATTTTCCTTCTCATTATGGCATGCAATTATTATTGTTATTGGAATATCCGGATCAGATACCTTAAAGGAAGGCTGCCGGTCCAAAAGCAGGCTTACAACCATAAAAGCATTTATATAGCCAGGCAGATAGCTTATTCCAGCAATAATAAAAACAGCAACAGGCAGTGATACCAGTTGACCCAAATCAGAAATCCAATGTAGAGATACAATTATGGAGAAAGTAGTCCAAATAACTGCTACAGCATGTCCAATCCAAAACTTCGATTTAACTGCCATGTATTTTTTCATATTATCTCCAATCTAAAATATCTTTGTTGTAGTAAGTATTATTAATGAATATTTTATATTATAATCCTTTTTCATCGATGACTTCAATTACATTTGATGGTAATTGTCGAATTTTAGCACTTATGTTTTATTATAATTTATTCTACCACAAAAATAAGCCGGAAAAAGTAACAAATGTTACCTTAACCGGCTTATTCAATATGCTATCTTCTATTTAACTTTTCATATCATAGCCTAACAAAGCGGCTCCTATAGCTCCAGCATACTGCGCTTCTTCCTGGGTATATATGGTGCATTTCAGCTTCTTCTCAAGAATGCTCCTGATCTGCTCATTTTTGGACACCCCACCAGTAAAAAATACCGAATCTCTTATTTTAACTCTGTTAGCTATATGTGCAATCTTATTGGATATGGAATGTAGTATGCCTGAAGCAATAGATTCTTTTGTAGCCCCGGCAGCCAGAAGGCTTATGACTTCGCTTTCTGCAAATACTGCACACATGCTGTTTATATCCCTTGGTGCAGATTGAGCGGCTAAATGCTCTAATTCGTCTACTTCTACCTCCAGTACATGGGCCATTACTTGAAGAAATCTACCGGTGCCTGCGGCACATTTATCATTCATTATAAATTCCAGAACATTGCCTTTGTCATCAATAGATATTACCTTGCTGTCCTGCCCTCCCACATCGATAATTGTCCTGGTTTTTGGATTTAGATACATTGCACCCTTGGCATGGCAAGTTATCTCTGTAATCTTTTTGGATGCAAAAGGTATGGATACTCTTCCATAACCTGTCCCTACTATTTCAACTACATCCTTTTCCTTTCCACCGCTTATGTCTAGAATCTTTTTATAAAGCTCTTCTCCCGTCTTTTTCAGATTCCATCCTGTAGGCTGCATTAGTAGATGCATTTTTTCCCCATCATAGGCAGCAGCTTTTGCACATACAGATCCTATATCGATTCCTATACTGATCATTTCATTCTCCTTAAAAGCATTATTAGATAAACTTAATATCTACGTTTTTTCTCTCCAAAGAGTGTAACCCTAATACCTTTATATCATATTTATCAATGATATCCAAAATAGCTTTTTCATCCTCATGTTCATATTTTATTGCAATGCCGCAGCATTTGCTGAGCTGTCTTGGGGTTGGAGTTATTGTATATTTTATATTGCTTTCCTTTAGTCTTTTAGCCATATTCAAGCCATCGGTATGAGTGTTGAACAATATATAGTAATCATATTCCATTATTAGCCAATCATCTCCAGGAATGCTTCAACTCTTGTCTGTATCTGTCCTACGTCATCGTTGCTGTAGTCACTTTCAATAAATAGCACAGGAATGCCTGCTTCCTTCAAGGCTTTTTCTACATTGGCATATTCTATATTGTAAGTATGGCAGAATTGGAGGCTGTTGTATATTACTCCATCTGCTTTATACTCTTTAGCAAGTCTTATGATATCCTCTTCTCTTCCTTTATTAGGAGTGAAACATGCACAATTTATCTTTAAGTATCTGTCAGCCAATGCCTTTACCATGCCATCCATTGTAGTTGGAGTTTCATCTACCAGGTTTTCGAAATATCTTGTACCTGTGCAGGTTTCTTCAGCAACAACCATAGCACCGCTGGTTTCGATTATATGATGTATCTTCCAATTTGGAACAGCCATCGGAGTACCGCTTATAAGTATTCTCTTGCTGCCTTTCTTGTTAACTGCAATACCCTTTTTAATTCTATCCTCCAGCTCATCACAAAGAGCATTGGTCATTTCTATAAATCTTTCCGGATTATCATAGAATGCTATTTGAGATATTAATAGAGCATCCTTGCCGCTTATGGGCAGATCAAGAGCTTTTCTTGCATTATATAGTCTTTGTAAAGCCATTCTCTTTCTATTGCAAAGCTTAATTGCATCATGAAGCTTTTCTTCTGTTATAACATTTCCTGTCAGTTTCTCCAGCTTATCTTTTAAATCATATATCTCTTCTGCCCACTTCTTGTAGTCTTTTTCTCTCTTCATCTGTGGAAGATCCATTACATATGTATCTACATAATCATCAAGAATTTCCCAGGCCTTCTTCTTTGCATCGCAAGTTGTCTCTCCTATTATCATGTCGCAGGATTGGAAATAGGGACAAGTACCGCTTAGTTTAGCTCCTGTAAAGGCCTTTACCAATGGGCATATGTTTCTTGGTAAAACTTTTTCCCCGTCTTCTATCCAGAATTGAGATCCAGCACACAATCCGACGCCTATGGCACCGGCAGCAAGAATAAGCTCATCAGGAACAAATACGCAGAAAGTGCCTACTACCTTGCCGCCCTGCTGTTTATGGTCATCAAGCTCTTTAATTCTAAGACCATGTACCTCAGCTACTACAAAGTTATAGTAATTCATTCCTTCTGGTCTGTTTTCCTGGTTTAGATAAATTCCGCCGTATAATTGTGGAAGAACCTCACATAATACATCATGTTTTTCCAGATCCATACCGAGTTTTTGCCACAGTTCTCTGTAATCTGCCATTTTATACCCCTCCAAAAATTTTTTCATATTAATAATAACATGTCTACCTTTTGTCGAGGATTGTTTGTTTCTATTGTTAGTTTATATCATATTGATTTTTTCTATATCAAAATTGGGACCTTGCAACATATCTTGAAAAAGTTTCTCTTAAATCTTTTTTATGATACAATTGATGTATACTACATTGAGAGGAAGTGGCTTATGTTTTTTTCCCCAATTGATGATTTCATGTTTAATGCGGTTCCAATAATGGTTATGGTAATCTTCGCCATCGTCATAGGTGCATTTGTTATAATCATAGTCAGAAACATCAGTGAAAATATAAGAAACAGCAAAATGGACGAAATCACAATTGCCGCAAGGATTATAGCCAAAAGAATTCATGTATGGGGCGGTCATGGCGATTCCAGTGCTCATACCAGCTACTATGTGACTTTTGAGGATGAAAATGGTGAAAGAATTGAATTCTCTGTTAGCAGCAAATTTTACAGCATGCATACAGAAGGAGACACAGGAATGCTGACCCACCAAGGCACAAGATTCATACATTTTGAAAGGGATAGATTCTGATATTTAAATAGGAGACTTTAACTGTCTCCTGTTTATATTTATATATGAATACATTTCCTAAGACCAACCTGCTTTTCAACGGATTTAATCATTTGAAGTCTCGTTATACATCAATAAACATTTTTTCTTCTATTTTGCTAATGATTTTCTTAATAAATTTGTAATAATTATAGTTATTTTTTCTTAATCACTGTATGTTATTATTACTGATAGAGATATCTCGAAGAGTTCAGGGGTGAGCGTAAATGTACAATATACTTGTTGTAGAAGATGAAAAGGAAATAGCGGCCGCTATTGAAGTATATTTAAAAAACCAGAATTATGGCGTATATAAAGCCTATAACGGCATGGAAGCAATTAATATCTTTGAAAAGGAGCAAATAGATTTAATACTTATGGACGTTATGATGCCCATAATGGATGGTATCCAGACAACCATTAAAATCAGAGAGACCAGCAATGTTCCTATAATCTTTCTCTCTGCCAAATCGGAGGATACGGATAAAATTATGGGACTTAATATAGGCGCCGATGATTATATTACAAAACCCTTTAATCCCTTGGAGCTATTAGCAAGGGTTAATTCTTGTCTTAGAAGGTATACCAGTTACTCTAATTTTTCACAACCTCAGGAAGATGTGATCAGAATAGGAGGCGTTGAGTTGAATTATACCACCAAAGAGGTATTGGTGGACGGAGCACCGGTAAAGACCACTCCTCTTGAGTTTAAGATACTCCATCTTCTGATGAGGCATCCAAACAGAGTATTTTCCATTGAAGAGATATATGAAAAAGTATGGAATGAACCGGCCTATAACCCGGATACGGTTACAGTCCATATACGAAGGATTCGGGAAAAGATAGAAATAAACCCGAAAGAACCAAAATATTTGAAGGTGGTGTGGGGTATTGGATATAAATTTGAAGGATGATATTAATAATAGAGAAAGCATGAGAGATGATAATGATATAGCAGATATTAAAGATAATCAATCATATGAAGAGAATATTAGTGATAATAAGCATCTTAAGGATAAAGACGCTAAAAAAAGCTCCTTGGCAGCTTCTACATGGGGTACTATGCTAATGATGCTGATTCTTTCAGCAGTTTCAGTAGGAAGTTATGCACCTTTAAAAAATTATATATTTGAAAGCTTCGCTGGTTTTCCTTATTATTGGTATCTGGACCGATATATTATATTGGTCTTATCAATAGGGGTTATAAGCTTGCTTTTGCTCATTATAACAGCCTTTGCCATACCTTATTCTCATCAACAAGAAGCTTCAATTGTAAAAATTTTCAATAGAATTTTCATTGAGTTTAAGGCTATAATATGGTTTATATTCTTGGCATTGATTTATATAATTGCTGAAACTAGCTTATATTCTGATTACGAGAGCCAATTTAATATTGCCACCATGCTCTATAATGCAAACTTAGGCTTTTACCTCATAGGCATTCCGGTCACATTCATACTATACAACCTGATTTACCTAAGCATCACATATATAAAGCATATTTATCACACAGGTTTTGTATCTGGCTTTATCAAAAACAGCAT
The DNA here is from genome assembly GCF_900142105.1 of Lutispora thermophila DSM 19022. GTDB lineage: Bacteria > Bacillota > Clostridia > Lutisporales > Lutisporaceae > Lutispora > Lutispora thermophila. The sequence continues at coordinate 93,371 of NZ_FQZS01000008.1, read as the reverse complement.
ATTCGGAAAGCTGCTTTTCTATGTAGCAAACCTTGTAAAGGAGATAGCCAATGGCCTAATGGAAATAAACACCAACGATGATTCCCACAGGAACCTGCTCAAATTATTAGGAATACATTTAATTGTATTGGGATTTATCTCCTTAGCATATCCCCTTGGACCTTTTTTGGCAATTGTGTACACAGGTTTCCTTTTTAGCTATTTGACAAAGGTTATTGATAAAGCCAAAACCTTGACAGAAGCCAGCAGTAAATTGGCCGAGGGTAACTTTGATATAGTGGTGCCTGAAGACATGGGCATATTGACTCCCTATGCCAGAAACCTCAACAACATAAAAGAAGGTTTTAGACTGGCCGTTGAAAAGGAATTAAAAAGCCAGAATATGAAAACCGAACTAATCTCCAATGTGTCTCATGATCTGAAGACTCCTTTAACTTCCATCATCACTTATGTAGACCTGCTTAAGAAGGATGATATAGATGATGAGACACGGAAGGAATATATAGATATTCTTGATAAGAAATCTAAAAGATTGAAAATCCTCATCGAAGATTTATTTGAAGCCAGCAAAGCTAGCAGCGGCAATATAGAGCTTCACATGGAAAAGCTGGATGTGGTGGCATTGCTTAGGCAAACATTGGGTGAATTGGAGGAAAAGATCAATAACAGCAGCCTTCATATGAAGATCAATTTGCCTGATAAAAAGGTGACATGCCAATTAGACGGCAGAAAAACCTATAGAATCTTTGACAATATAATAGGCAATATTTTAAAATATGCCATGCCAAATTCCAGGGTATATATTGATGCAGAAGAAAATGACAAAGAAATCAGCTTTATATTCAAAAATATATCCGCATATGAGATGAACTTCGATCCTTCTGAAATAATGGAGCGCTTTACAAGAGGAGACAAATCCAGAAATACAGAAGGTTCGGGCTTAGGTTTAGCCATTGCAAAAAGTCTTGTTGAGCTGCAAAGAGGCAAGATAAACATAAATATTGACGGAGACTTGTTTAAATTGACAGTAACTTTTCCTAAAATAGATGAGTAACAATAAGGGACAATTCTTTTGGCTACCAAATGATAGCAAAAGAAATTGTCCCCTTATCTTTATATCTGTTTCAATATATGGACGCCTTTTTTATCAAGTTCTTCGACTTTTCTCAATACAATATCCAGTCTCTCCAAAACTATGTTGGACAATTCAGAAGCCTTGTTGCAATATTCCTTCGCTTTCTGGCTATCATCATCTTTTACAGCTTCGATAACAATTTGTCCGCATTCATGAAGTTCCTTGTGAACGCTGTCAATGGATTCCCAATCCTGCTTTAATTCAGGATGATTGATATTTATGGAATGATAAAAATGACCAAAGGCACACTTTTCTCCATTAACCTGTAATGGATATATCTGCATTTCGTCTACGATTTGCTTCAACACATTCATCCAATTCTTGTGCGCTTCCTTTGCCTGATTAATATTCTTCATTAGTTCTTTGTTATCTATGGCATTAATACTTCCACGTAGAGCATCGAGCATATCCTTTACAACACTGGACAATGCGTCATCTATCTCAGATATTTCCCTTGCAACTTCCGCACTTCTTGCTGAATCATCGGCAATTGTTCTGGTCATTAAAGTCAGTTTTTCCGCATCTGCACTGGAAGTCTCCATGGCTTGGCTTATCTCATTGGTTGCGATTCTTATTCCTTCCATGGATTTATTTATAGACACCACATTATCGATGGTATTGGCCAACATCTCCACATTCTGTCCTATGGTTTCCGTAACTTCATCCAGTTTTTGGCTCATTTCTACTGTTGATTTTAAAGTGTGATCTACACTGCTTTTGCCGTCTTGAGCTGCTTTGTGAATATTCATAACAAAAGCATTCATGTCCTCCAGGCTCTTTTTGGTATCATCTGCTAGCTTTCTGATCTCTTGGGCAACAACAGCAAAACCTCTGCCATGCTCCCCAGCTCTGGCAGCTTCTATAGAGGCGTTGAGAGCTAAAAGATTGGTCTGGTCTGCTATGGCCTTCACACTGTTCACTATATAGTTTATGTTATTAGCCATCTCAACTAATTGCTGAATCTGATCGCTCATAATGTTAGCATCATTGACCACATTATCCTTAAGGCTGTTTATTTCTGATAGTTGGGATAAAGATGCATTGTTCCTGGACATAAGTATCTGAGAAGCTTCTGCTAGCTTGTCCAATGTAGTTGAGGTCTCATTTACTGTTTCATTTACCTCACTCATACTGGCTGTTGTTTCTTGAACAATTGCAAGGTTTGATTCGCTGACCAAAGCCATTTCCTTTGCAAATTCCATCAGATTATAGGCTATATATGACATGTTCACGTCAAAATTGCTGAGAGATGATGCAATAGACAGTATTTTCTTTGCAACCTCGCTCATTTTCTTTTCATTATCGAATAATTTATCAAAGGATTTTAACATTCTGCTATGTATATGATAATCTGCTTTCGGTTTTTCTGCTTGGCTTCCTTCCATTTTTCGTTCAACATACTCCAGTATGCATACAGCCTCATCACAAGGCTTTTTTATACTCTTAAACATTATATACCCCCAATCCTATGGATATATTGATCTATTTATACAAAGAATAACATAATTCTACATGTTTCCTCAAGAACAATTATTAAAGAAGCAAAGTGAATTATATTTTTGCTTCTTGCAAAAATATAATCCACTTTGCTTTTATATCACTACTACATCTTTGCAACCATTTTTTACTGCAATATCCTTAAGCTTTGTCATCATATCATCTGTCGGCATGCTGCTTTTGATCATATCTGTTCGAACTCCGATTGGCCTATATTTTATAAGCTTATATTTTATGCTTGGATCCAATTCGGCCAGCCTTTTGCTTGCCATATCCACATTTCTTTCGTTGTTCAAAACATCAGGAACTACCACTGTCCGGATCTCATAAAGCTTACTGATGTATGCAAGATATTCCATATTTTTAAGAACAACTTCGTTGTCCTGGCCTGTTAGCATCTTGTGTTCTTCTTTGTCAAAGGATTTTACATCCAGCATAACCATGTCTATGGCTGTTATAAGCCTGTCATCACCATAAAAGGGAATAGATCCGTTGCTGTCGATGAATGCTGTAAGACCTATTTTCTTAGCCTCTTCACATAGTTCTGTAACAAATTCCTTTTGCAGCATGCATTCTCCACCGGATATGGTAATGCCTGTTATAAAAGGTCTTACATTTTGTATGGCTTTTAGTACATCTTCAACAGTCATATGGCTGATCTTTGGAGAGCTACAGCTTTTACATGCCTTAAGGCAGCTGTCGCATCCCACGCATTTTCCCTTATCCCAGCGGACTATGCCATTTTCCATATGAAGGCACTGGGAAGGGCATACCTCAATACAGATTCCGCAATTTATACAAATGTTTATGGTTTCCGGATTATGGCAGTAAATGCAATTAAAATTGCATCCCTGCAGGAATATGGCGGTCCTGTTTCCAGGACCGTCTACAGAACTAAAAGGAATTATCTTATTTACTAAACCTCTAATCATCTTTTCTCTCTTTTCTGTCCAGCACATGCTGGTTTTTAACGGCACCAAGACCCAAAACTGCTGCTCCGTTCAATACCTGCTCTCCTCTTTCCAGCTTTTCCATATCGGATCTCTTAACCAGATATCCTGTTATCCTTACTACATCACTGTCGGAAGTGTAGAAGGAAATGTATCTTACACCCAGATTCATAGCACCTTTCATTATATCAAGAACATATTGAGGATTTCTCTTAACGGTGCTGTCAAATCTGAATATATCGCCTATACCTGTTGGGAAGTACTTATGGAAAAGGGCACAATGCTTTAAATGATCCCAAATCTCCGGTTCTTCACCGATAGGTATGCGGCATCCGGGAGATATGTTCTTATCCGTATCTATACCTACCTGGGCATGAAGAAGGAATTTGCCGTCAGAGAATTTGCAATATGGGTTATGATGTTTGTTTACTTCTTCCTCCAGTTTTTCTATTATCCTTACGCCTAAATCATTGGCTTCTTTTGAGTGTCCAAATCTATCTCTAAGCTCCTTGGCTCCCAATAGATGGTTAACTGCATCAGCCAATCCTACCATCCCGAACATGGAAGTAAATCTATCGGCACTTATGAGTCCTTCTTTTACAAGGAAGCTGCTTTCGAAATATCCGCTTTCCTCCATGAGGAATTTGATCCTTTCATCCATATAGCCTGCCATTTTCTCCACCGCATCAGGCAGCAGATTGTTTATGAAATCTTCTGTATCCTTAGCCATAGGAGCCAGCTTACCCATGTTCAATCTCACCAGAGTAAAGTTTCCTCCTCCAATGGGCAGCCCGTTGTAGCAGCTAGCAATGGCATAATCCTCACCTAATTCTCCAGCAAACATTTCATGATTTGCAAAACTAGGTTTAGCAGTAATTAGGGCTGTATTTATGGAATCCAGCACAAGATCATCAGGCGTATTCTTGCTATATTTCAAAGTAAGGTTAGGTATTGAAGTATTAAGCTCCCTGGAAGCTTTTAAAATAAGCCTTCCTGCTTTAGTATCTTCAGGACCTATATTGGCATGGCAGAAAGAATCTGTGATTGTCCTGTCTATATGAAGAAGGAACAATTTAATTGCCTGATACGCTTCCTCTTCATCTTCTATAAATCTGTCAAGAATTGTATCTATATTCCCTAAATATACAGGAAAGGATGTTATTGAAGGAACATGCTTATAAAGTATAAGCAAGCTGTTTACGGCTTCCCAGATGTTTCTTGGCGGCTCCAAACCTAAGAATTTGCTTCCGTTCTTTAAGAAAACTTCATAATCCGGCACTATATATCTTGGTCTGTATGGAGCGCTTCCTTCATTAAGATCGCATATGACCCCAGCTTCTCTGTATTTTTGTGTTTCTTCATCGATTTTAAGCGGCTTAATGCTGTTTTCCGCAGCCTTTGCAAGGGCCAATACTTTTTGCTCATATGTGAGAGAAGTATCTTTTATTATTTTTAATATATCATCCATAATAATTCTCCTTACAATTATTTTTGATTATTTTGTATTAAAATTAAATCTATATATGTATATTATAGTACATTTTTTTTAGAGGATAAAGAAATAAATAATAATTATTATCAAGAAAGGAAGCAGTTTCTTTTTCATAAGTAAAACAAGTTTCGAAAACAAAAAGCCTACGGATACTTGCTGTTAAGTCCGCAGGCAATATGGAAAATTTTAATTCCTTATGATTGATGATTTTTTGTTTCCATTGAAGAAAAATATACAGATGGAATGCTCAAAATGAGACACAAAAAACAGTCCATCATGTATCATGTTATAGTTGTACTGCTTGGTCTATGTGAAATAAATATAAGTATTTCTCGTCCACATTCCTCTTCAGTGCAATTTCTAGGGCTTTTTCATAGTATTTTATCTGATTTCTGTAGCGAGATAGTATTTGGTCTATGCTATTTAAATCAACATAATCTGTTTTATAGTCCAGCAAAACCAGTTTATCTCCCTCCAGGAAGTAAAGGTCTATTATCCCCTGAACCAATATCTTTTCATCCGAATTTTCCAGCCCATCATCAGGGAATATTTCTGCTGGGCTCACTTCTATATTGAAAGGCATTTCCCTATATACCTTGTCTGCATTTCTAATTCTCTTCCCCAGAGGAGAGGAAAAGAACTTATATATTCTCTTTGCATCTACAGCCTTGGCCCACTCTTCGGTGATGTATTCTTCTTCATAAAGCCTTTGAACTTGCTCTTTGATGGCTTCTACAGTATCAATATCTTTCAAATCCAAATGTTGCATTATATAATGCATTACACTGCCTCGCTCTGCAGCAGTCATCTTCTTGGTGGATTCCATGAACTTAGGCTTCTTCAGATATTGAGATTTAAACAAGTTCTGAACAGGTTCCTCTTCCTGTGCTGAAATCATTCTTTTTACCTCTGTAACAGAAAGCTTCACCGGAAGTTTTGCAATGTTTTCATAGGGGTATTTCCATTCCAACCTCCTCACTATCTCTTCACCAAGAACTACTTTATCTTTTTCCTGTTCCAATTGCTCAAGAAGATTTGCTTCACCATTTTCCCCTTCTTCTACCAATATATCCATGAAGTCTTCCTTTTTCCAGGTAGTTATTCTCCATGTTGATTCATCATCAACTATAGCTTTTGCATTGCTAAAGTCAATTCCATATGCCTTCAGCAACTCATGGGAGTCTTTATGCCTCATTAACGCCTGTCCTATCCAATCCAGATACCGTCCTCCTCTGGCTACCAGGTGAGGCTTAAGCCTATCTTGTTCACAGTCCAGTGCTGCTGCCCATCTGTCTATTGATTTCTCTAAACTTTTGTCGCAGCCTGTTATTATGAGCTTCTCCTTGGCCCTTGTCAAAGCTACATAAAGCACTCTCATTTCTTCAGAAAGGCTCTCAAGCCTTATTCTCTGTTTTATCGCCAGTTTAGGCACCGTAGCATAGGATATCCTTCTATCTGGGTCTACCAAATCTATGCCAAAACCCAATTCTTCATGGAGAAGAAGTGTCTTGTTGGCATCCTGCAGATTAAACTGCTTTCCCGCACCGGCTACAAATACAACAGGGAATTCAAGACCCTTGCTTTTGTGTATGCTCATTATCCTTACTACATCATCATTTTCTCCCAGTATCTTTGCATTTCCCATATCTCCGCTGCTGGTCTTAAGCTTGTTTATGAAATTTATGAAATTAAACAATCCCTTGAAACTGGTTTCTTCATATTGCTTTGCCCTTTCAAACAAAACCTTCAGATTTGCCTGTCTCTGCTTTCCCTGAGGCATTGCTCCTACATAGCTGTAATATCCCGTATCGTTCATCAAGTACCATATAAGCTCATCTGTAGGCATATGCAGCGCCTTATCCCGCCATATTCCAAGTTTCTCCAGAAAAACTTTGGATTTAGCTCCCAAATCATCCTCTTTACCCGATGTCTTTATCAGAGCTTCATAGAAACTGCTATCCTTATCCTCCAACCTTATATCCATCAGCTCTTCCGATGTAAATCCTCCTATTGGAGATCTTAGAACGGATATCAACGGAATATCCTGCATTGGATTGTCAATTATCTGAAGCAAGGACATTACAACCTGTACCTCAGACCTCTTGAAAAAACCTGTGGCTGTATCCGCAAAAACAGGTATACCCATGGATTCCAACTCCCGATGAAAAACTTCTGCCCATCCTCGCACGGTTCTCAGCAGTATCACTATATCCTTATACTTTATATTTCTATAGCAATCTAAATCTCTGTCATATATTCTGAAAGCCTGGCAGTTATCTTCCCCCATGCCCATGAGGGATAAAATTCTTTTGCCTATAAGCCTTGCCTCTGCCTGTATGGAATCCAAATCTTCCATATCTTCAACTTCCGCGTTTTCTTCTTCATCCGTCTCTACCCTAGAAGTTTCATCTTTTTTCAAATCTACTATGTGAAGCTCTATTGCATAAGGACTTGATTGTCCAACCATGTCTTCTGGATACAAAGCTTCGGGATTGAGAAACTCCCCTTGGTCATAATCTATTTCTCCTATATATGAAGACATAAGCTGGCGGAAAAGGTAATTGACCCCGTCAAGAACTTCCTTTCTGCTTCTAAAGTTCTTAAATAACTTTATCTTTCTTTCCTTGGAGCCCTCTTCTTCCGAATATCTCTTGTACTTATCCAGGAAAAGCTCCGGCTTTGCCTGTCTGAATCTATATATGCTCTGTTTCACATCTCCTACCATGAACACATTCGGTTGTCCCTGATCCCTTTTTGATATAACAGATAGAATTGCTTCTTGAACCAAATTGCTGTCCTGATATTCATCAACAAGTATCTCCTTGAATCTATCCCTTATGCTTAACGCTGCCGGTGATGGCTGGACCCTTCCCTCTTCATCCCTCTGGGTTAATATATGAAGACAAAAATGTTCCAAGTCATTGAAATCGATAACGGCTTTTTCCTTCTTCTTATCAAGATACATCTTGCTAAAATCCGATACCAATTTAGAAAGTGTTAATATAACAGGATAAAGTGCATCTAAGTCTCCCTTTATGTCCTCTGAACTGCAGTTAAATAATCCATCTCCCAAGGAATTGATCCTGTCCTTGGCTTCCTTTCTCAATTCCTTTAAGACCTCATAGGCAGACTTGTCTGCATTCTTATTGGGACCTTGCTGTCTGGAAAACTCCAATGTGCTGTAGGCCTTGTACAACTCATCCCAGGATTCCTCTGAGGCTTTCCTTAGAAGCTTTACCATATTGATGTCATCAGCCAACTGGGCGGCACATTTCTCATAGCCTTGGTTTCCCTGGGCTATCTTTTCTGCCTTCATCAATTGGTTCAAGGCTCCGTCAATCTCTACTTTAGCATGCTCCATGATTATTGTAGCCCAAGGCGTATTGGTAAAATCCCAGTGTCCTGAGGTGTCATATGATTTGCTCATTTTATCCAGCCATTCCTGAGGCCATGGACTGCTCTGCACAAACTCAAAAATATTCAACAGCATTTCTTGAAGCTTCTTATCATCCTTATTTCCGCCATAACGATCCAACAGGTAAATAAAATCCTCATCTTCCTCTTCATATTTTTGCTCAAACAATTCCTCCATGGTTTCCATCTTAAGCAGTAGGCTTTCTGTCTCGTCAGCTATTCGGAAATTAGGGTCCAGATCAAGCAGATGAAAGTTGTTCTTTACCACATCCATACAAAAGGAATGGATAGTAGTAATGCTGGCCTTATTCAAAAGGAGCATCTGCCTTTGAAGCTTCTGGGAATCAGGCTTTTTCTCCAATTCCTTTCCCAAGGCTTCTCCTATTCTCTCTCTCATCTCCGAGGCCGCCGCATTGGTAAAAGTCACTATAAGCATGTTGTCTATATCTATGGGGGTTGACTCATCAATTATCTTTCTTATTATCCTCTCCACCAGCACCGCTGTCTTGCCTGCTCCTGCGGCAGCTGCCACCAGCAAGTCACAGCCTGATGTTTCAATGGCAGATAATTGTTCATTGGTCCAATTAGCCAACATTCTCACCTCCCTTATCTGATTCCCCTCTTTCCAGAAGCCTCCATACATCCTCATCCTTCATGTCCCCAACAACCCTAAACTTATTGGTTTCACCTTCAAATCTGCATATGGCGGAGTAAGGACAGTATTGGCAGGAAATGAACTTCTTCCTCTTATATGGCGATATGGATATATTGCCGGAAAACATCTCCGACGACAGCTTTATCAATGTTTGTCTCACATGGCTTTTGAGCTTTTCAAATTGCTCCATGGTAGCTGCTGATGACCTGCTTCCCAAGCTTCCGTCCTTTCTGATGCTGGCAGGTATTATGAGAGAGTCTCCCTCTATGGTCTTGTCCATCTGCATTATTACATCCTTATCTGCCAGTATCAATCCTTTCATCTTCATTTCCTTCATAAGCTTCTTATACACATCTTCGTCAGAAGTATTTCCGTCTATTCTTAATATGGGGTCATCCAACTTAAAGTATAGTATGCCTGCAGGCATAATGGTGCCTTTCTTACTTTTCAGTCCCTTTTCCCATATGGCGCTTAGATATGTTATGAGCTGTAGCTCTATTCCGTTATATATGTCGGAAAGCTTGAAATCCTTGGAACCGGATTTATAATCTATTATCCTCACATAAGTGCCTTTGTCCGTTTCCAATATGTCTATTCTGTCGATTCTGCCGGTAAGAATAACCTGTTGTCCCCCAGGAATATCCAAAGTTATGGCAGGTAGCCCATCCTCCTGTCCGAAGGCCACTTCATAGGCTATGGGCTGGAAGCCGCTTCTTTTTACTTGTTCTGCAATGATCCAAATGGACCGAGTCACCACTTTCTTCAGCCTATCCTTCAAATAGCCATATCTCTTAGATCTTTTAAAAGGCAGTTGGTGAGATGATTCAATTATTTCATCCACAATTTTTGATATTTGCTCCTGGCACCAAGCCTCATCCACATCTTTCCACTTTATCCCTTGAGATTCCAATTCCTCAGAAAATCTGCTTACTACCAGGTGCAGGAAACTTCCTATATCAGGAGCTTCCAGTTTCATCACCTTTCTCTCCTTTGCCTTCAATCCATATTGGACATAGTAAGAGAAAGGACAGGAAGCAAATCTCTCCAGTCGGGATACGCTGGAATAATGGACATTTCCATAAAGTTTGCCAACTTTTTCTTTTCCAAGAGGCTTTTCTTCATTGCTGTAACTGAGGCCCTGTGCCACATTCATTAGCTTGTCCTTCCATTGATGGTTGTTCATGAACCATAGATATACTTCCTTCCACAGTTCTGTATCCTTATCATCCTTAACAAGATTTCTTAAAATACCTACGAGATAGTTAAAAGAAGGAAGTGGTGGACCTATAAGGTTTATGGCATCTTCTTCTCCCAAAACTTTGCTTTCAACTACCATTTTGGGGAATATCTTCTTCAACCTGTTTATTACATAAGAAGGTCTCAATGCTTTGCCCTCATGATCCGCCACCGGATAGCTGAGCCTTAAATATTTTCCGGCTTTAGTCAAGGTTGTATATAGAAGATATTGTTCCTGGAATGCTTTTGTCTTGGTATCCAAAGCCAGTTCCAATCCCAAGGATTTTAAAATCTCCCTATCTCCGTCGGAAAGCATTCCCTCATCTCTGGCCGCTGCCGGAAACACTCCGTCATTTACCCCCAGAATAAAAAGGGAATGAATTTCATGGCTTCTCCACCTGTCTACGCTTCCAACCAGCAGTTGGTCCGATGAATGAGGTATGATTCCCATATCATATTGGGCAAAGCCTATGTTCAATAGGTTATAAAAATCATCCAGACTCATTTCTTCATTGCCGCTTATCTCAACAACCTGATCCATCACCTGGGTTATTACATCCCATATCTGCTTATACTCTTCGGCAATTTCAAGTTCCCCTCTCTGGGTATATTTCACTATCAGTTCCTCTATTCGCCCAGGTATGCCTATCTGGCACAAAAATTCATAAAGGCATAGACACATCTGCCTGGCCGACTTAGCCTTTTTCAATTCTTCTTTCAACCTTATCAACGGTTCTATTATATTTTGCCTAACAGCATTGACTCTGTCTATTATTTCTCTTTCTTTCATTGTAGGCTCTTCATCACCAAAGGAATGGTTGAGCCTGTATTCCCATTGTTGTTGGTTATACCATTGGCTTCCCCTTATTCCATTGGCCAGCACATAATTCTCCAATAAGTCCACATCTTCTCTGTCCACACCTGCAAGTCCGGTCTTCAGATACCTGAATATGCTTTCGTATGTAAAATTTTTCTGTATTACTCCAATGGCAGATATCACCAACATAGCTAGGGGATGATCCGCCACGGCTCTCTTCTTGTCTATGAAAAAGGGTATGTCAAATTGGGTGAATATGACTCTAACCAGCTTTTCATAGCTGTCCAAATCCTTGGTAACCACCGCCATGTCCTTGTATCTTAATCCTTTGTCTCTGCAAAGATATATTATTTCATTGGCCACCGCTTCCACTTCGCTGTATGGATTTGCAGCAGCCATTATGCCAATACTTTTTGTTTCATCTTTATATACTGTATAAGGATAAGAAAAGAAATTTTTCTCCAGATGAGCCATTGCCCTGTTTTTAGAAAACCTTACGGGAACTTCTCCTTCCATCTTCACAGGCTTATCTATTTGTACTTTCATCTCCTGGGCTATTTCCAACAATCGGCTGCTGGCATATTTGGTAGGAGAAAACACATCCATATCCTGTATCTTTTCCTCATCTATGAGACAATCTGTACATAGGCATACATTAACACGACTGCACAGCTTCAGAAGCTTCTTTATTATCTCATATTCCTGAGGTGTAAATCCCGAAAACTCATCAATCCATATCTCTGCATTTATAAGCTTCTTGCTCCTGTCCATCCTCTTTGCAAGTATTGTGAGATCATCATCCGTATCCATGTATCTTGCGTGAACCATTTCTTCATATCTCTTATATATAAGGCTTAAATCCTCCAGCTTATCTTTTAGAAATCTGTCCCCCACCAGTTCCTTGGTATCATCAAGCAAATCAGGATTTACATTGTATCTTTTGAACTCACTGAGCATACTTGAAATTCTGTCTATAAATCCTCTCTGGCCTGCTGCTCTTCCAAAGGCCTTGAAATTGACTCTTTCTTTCTCAAGTATGCTATATATAATCATAGCCTTCCCAGCTGAATTCACATGGGTTTTGGCGGCTCCTCCCACTTCATCAAGAACCCGGCGGGCAAGGCCTTTGAAGCTCATGACTTCTGCTTCTCCGATGCCTGATGCGCCTAATGCCTTTACTAGATTTCTCTCCGCCTCAAGGGTGAACTGCTCAGGCACCATCAGTATCAACGTCTTATCAGGGTATTTTGTCTTATTTCTCTTAATATCTTCTATACAAAATCGGCTTTTGCCGGAACCGGCTCTGCCATAAATTATCCTCAGGCTCATATAATCACCAACCTAGTCTTTTTATCAATTATATCACATAGACTGTCCAAAAGTTGACAGTAAAATAATGACTGAAATTTTGGTATATTAAAGCTGGAGCAACAAATTGATTTATTATATAATGCTTTTAAACGCTATGAATAGAGGTAATAATTTATGGAAAATATTATAGAAATTAAAAAGAACCCTGATATTGGACAGGCCGCAGAAACATCCACTTTCAGAAATGATACCCTGAAACTCCTTGCCATGCTGACTATGTTAATAGACCACATTGGATACATGTTTTTCCCCAATTATAGAATATTTAGGACCATAGGAAGGCTTGCTTTTCCCATTTTCGCATATCAACTAAGTGTAGGCTATGTCAAAACCTCAAATTTGAAAAAATATTCCATTCGCCTGTTAGGCTTTGCATTGATATCACAGATCCCTTATTCCTTTTTTTCACCCACTCTGGACTTTGAGCCATTGAGGTTGAACATAATGTTTACTCTATTGTTAGCATTGGGTGTGCTTTATGTCTACGATATAGGTATCACCAAAATCAATGCTTTTAAAGATAGCAGGAGTTACAAGGATTTATTGTTAGCAACTGCTTCCTTCCTATGTATCCTGGCAGCTTTAGTAACACCAGAGCTTTTTGAAATAGCATCAGGAGGGAAATTTCGTTTAGAATATGGACTATACGGATTATTAATTATATTGATTTTCCACATGTTTAAAGAAAAAAAAGTTTCCATATTTATAGGTCTTGTGTTCATCTCTTTTCTCTATGCATACCTTACAGGTGTAAAAACTTTCGTTCCTAACTATCTGAATTGGATAGAGAAGCTGAGAAGAGCATGGTTCTATTCATTGAACTATAAAATGGTTTGGCAAAGGATAGTATACTATAAAAGCGGACTAATAACTCTTGAAGGTTTTTTCTTTCAATCCAGAGCCATATTGGCACTAATACCCATTTATGCCTTTGAATCTTGGTATACGAAGGTAAGAATCAACAAATATATAGGATATCTTTTCTATCCTGCACACATAACCATATTGCTGCTAATAGCAAAGTTTGTGCAATGAGCACTTTCAATGTCTGGATTTTCCTACTGCTTGACATTTGAATACCTCATGTTATACTTATATTAACGTTAACCGAAGTTAACATTTGGATTATGTATTATTTTATATCATTGTATTCATGCCACGAAGGCATTTGCTTTCTGAAGGAAAGCATGTGATTTGTGGTATTTTTTGTTTTTGGAGGGATTTTGAATGAAAAAAACATCAACGCTTAGACTTGTTCTCGCAGGACTTTTTACAGCCATGGGCGTTGGACTTCCTATTGCATTCCATGCTCTTTCACTATCAGGAACCATCTTTTTGCCTATGCACATACCCGTCCTGTTATGCGGCATTGTATGCGGTTGGAAATATGGAATGATCACAGGAATCATTGTTCCTATTATATCCAGCTTCCTGACAGGCATGCCACCTCTTTATCCTGTTGGTGCAGCCATGGCTCTTGAATTAGCTGCCTATGGGACTTTCATCGGAATATTATCAAGAAGAATGAATATTATAGCTGCTCTTTTAGGTGCCATGCTGGGGGGTAGGGTTGTACTGGGAATTTCTAATGTGGTGCTAATGGGACTTGCAGGAAAATCCTATACCTTCTCTGCCTTTATATCAGGAGCCTTTGTAACAGCTTTCCCTGGCATCATCCTACAGCTTGTACTTATTCCTTCCATATACTTGATTTTAGAGAAAAACAAACTTCTGGATAAGGCGGTATAGACCATGATTGACCATGAAAGCTATCATAAACTGCTTGATATAATTGACAGTTTACTGGCAAAAAACAGGGAAATAACAATATCTATAGACGGCAACAGCGGCAGCGGCAAAAGCACTTTGGCTCATCATTTAAGCAAAATTTACCATTGCAATGTTTTTCACATGGATGACTTTTTTCTCCGTCCTGAGCAGAGAACAGCGGAGAGAATGCAGGAAGTAGGAGGAAATGTGGATTATGAACGATTCAAATATGAGGTCCTTGATAATCTGAAAAAGAATCAGGAATTCAAATATCGGATATATGACTGCTCTCAGGGAAGACTTACAGATTACATCAAAGTCTCCCCTAAAAGGCTTAACATAGTGGAGGGTGTATATTCCATGCACCCCACCCTAAGGGATTATTATGACCTGAAGATTTTCCTTACTATTGATGCCAAAACCCAAGTACAGAGAATTCTTGAAAGAAGCGGCAAATATATGCTGCAGAGATTTATTAATGAATGGATACCCTTGGAGAATGAATATTTCTCAAAGATGAAAATTCCTGAAATATGTGATTTTGTATTTACTTGTCATCAATAAGTTGGCCGGCAATTTCCACTGCCTGCTTTATATATTCTGACATAGGCAGGTCCTGTGCCCCTACCACATGGCTGTTGCATTTGTTAACAGGAATCAATATCTTTTCTGCTCTGCTCTGTCCAACGGCCTTAGCCATGGCAGGTGTGACCTCGCCCAACATGGAGTCAGCTATGACAATACCTATGGGGCCTATGATTATATCCGCATCTTTGCTTGCAACCATCACTGGATTTTCACCAGTGGCTCCATAGTCGGCTCCGGCCTTCATCATTGCTGCAGTAGCAATGCTGTTGGTACCTATGGCTATCAACTGTAGAGAAGGATATTTTTCTTTCAACTGTTCCACTATCATCTTTCCCATTTTTCCACCTTGTCCATCTATAACTACTATGTTCAATTGACATGCTCCTTTCTTATGTCATTCTTTGGATTGCATTTTCCTAGAAGCTCTATTAACCTAGATTTTACCACAGCTTTGGCTCAAATCATAGGTATAACACAAAATACAAAACCGGCAGTTGCCGGTTTTGCGTTCTTATTTCTCCTGCCTTAAGGCTTTCATTAATGCTACACATGCAAATATCATTACTATGGCAAAGGGGAAAGCTGCTGCAATAGATGCTGTTTGCAGGGCATTAAGGCCACCTCCCAATAGCAGTGCGAATGCAAGCAGTGCCTGTACCATACCCCAGAGTATTTTTTTTGAAGTTGTTGGGTCTAAATCTCCTTGCTGTGACATCATTCCCAATACAAAAGTTGCTGAATTGGCAGATGTTATAAAGAAAGTGCACAGCAGGATTACTGCAATGACGGATATTATGAAACCTAAAGGATATTTGCTCATTACTACGAAGAATGCTGTTTCTGTAACCTTAATGGCCTCTGCTGCCACATCTGGTCCAAGCTTGATGCCAAGAGTTCCGAATACTGCAAACCATATCAATGAAGCAAGCGTGGGAGCTAATATAACACCTAGAACGAATTCTCTTATGGTCCTTCCCTTTGATATTCTAGCGATGAATGTGCCTACAAATGGTGCCCAAGCAATCCACCAAGCCCAGTAGAATATGGTCCAACCACCAATCCAACTGTTGTCTCCGAAGGCTTCGATATGGAAACTGTCATATACAAATTTGTCAATGTAATTTCCGATACCGTTTGTCAAAGAATTAAGCATGGCTACCTTTGGACCGATGATTATTGATAATACTAAAATTGCAAAAGCCAGAACAAGGTTAATATCAGATAAAAGTTTTATGCCTTTATCTATGCCACTAACAGCAGTCCAAACATATATTACTGTTATCACAGCGATTATTGTAAGCTGTATAATGGTTGTAGTTGGCAATCCAAACATGAAGTTAAGTCCGCTGTTTATCTGAAGTGTTCCGATGCCAAGAGATGTAGCAACTCCGGCAACTGTGGCAAATATTGCAAGTATATCGATGGTTTTTCCTATAGGTCCTCTGACACCCTTTTCACCTATTAATGGGAGAAAAATACTGCTAATAAGGCCAGGGGCATTTTTTCTAAATTGGAAGTATCCCAATGCAAGACCTATTACTGCATAGTTAGCCCATGGATGTATGCCCCAATGGAAAAAGGATTGCTTCATAGCAAAGTTAGCTGCCTCTGCTGTGGCTCCTTCCAACCCTAAAGGATTAAGATAATGGTTTAACGGCTCTGCCACTCCCCAGAATACAAGTCCTATGCCCATTCCAGATCCGAACAGCATTCCAAACCAGGAAACTGTACTGAATTCAGGCTTAGAATCATCTGGCCCCAGTTTTATGTCTCCATACCTGGAAAAGCCAATTATAATGCAAAATACTACGAATAGAAACATGGATGTGAGATAAAACCAGCCGAAATTATCCACTAAATAGTAAAATAAAGCATTTGCAGCATTTCCAAAGTTGGCTGGAGTAATAAGTCCCCAGCCAACAATGGCAAATACCACTATCAAGGAAATAATATATACTGTGTTGTCTTTCTTAATTTCCTTCATATGGTAGCCCTCATTTCATTATATTTTAACTTTGAATACGGTTTGCTCTTTTATGTCAGCCGTGAGTGCATCCAGTGCAACACCCACTCTATGATAACGAAGCTTGAACTGAACTTCCTTCGGTGTGCTTGGATCACCAAGCGGATATGGTATTGATATTGTAGGTACCATTCTGTTTGATCCCACTGTCTTTGCCACAGGTATCAGATTAGCCATCTGCACTATGGTTATACCAGCTTTTTCGATTTCTCTTGTCATGGTTGCACCGCAACGTGTACAAGTACCTCAAGTGGAGGTTAGTATAACTGCCTTTACACCATCCGCCACAAGTTCTGCAGCAATCTCCCTTCCCATTCTTGCTGCTTCTGCCTGAGTGGTACCGGTACCAACAGTAGCATAAAAGTATTTATAAACTCCGCCTATCTTTCCTTCTCTTTCATAAGCTCTAAGAGCATCCAATGGAACTACTACATCAGGATCAGCATTGGCTGCTGCAGGATCATAACCGGCATGAATTGTCATGAATTCCCCCTCTACCAAATCATCAAGCTCAGATATATCGTATTTGCCCCATTTAGTTGCTGATGCAGATTGAATTCTGTCAGGATTTCCAACTGGCACAATGCCTCCGGAGGTTACAAGAGCAACCTTTATCTTGCTTAATTCATCCGGTGAAATAGCCGGTGCTATAGGTACCAGGTCTGATGGAGGTATTGGAAGCTCGCTTTTGAACTCTTCTCCTCTTATCTTTTTAAGAAGCATATCGATTACTCTGTCTGCTGCATTTACCGGAGGATCAAGATAAACCTGTCTCCTTATGCCTCTTCCAAAATAGCCTTCTTCTTCAGCCGAAAAAAGCTCTTCCCCATTCATAAGCTTTTTAGCAAACCTAGCCATAGCAGCTACATCTTTTCTCATAGAAGCTGCACTTGCTCCGCCTTTAAAAATATACATATCCTTCCTGAACATTTCAACGCCAGGGTTTTCTTCATTCATTGAAGTTATTACTGGTACATTGAATTTTTCTTTAACAGCTTTGCATATATTTCCGCAGGCGTTTCCATATCTTCCGGCTCTGAATGCAGGTCCTGCAAAGAATATATCAAAATCTTTTCCTTCCAAGGAACTTAATATGGTTTTTATTGCTTCTTCCTGTCTTGAGCCCATAAAGTTGTCACCACATATGATTGTATGTGTAACCTGATATTCTTCACCAAGCTGTTTTTGAAGCTCCAAAGCCGGTCCTACCAGGCCTTCTCTTACTTCAGGAGCATAATCGGCCATTTCTTCTCCGCCTATTTGTCCAAAAAACTGGTTTATATATAAAATAGCTTTTTTCATCTATTACACCTCCCTAAAACTCTTTCATGGTCTTCGTTGACCAACCCACAACCATATCTCCGCAGAATATGGCGTTATTTTCCATTATAATTGAGCCGTCTTCCCTGACAGATGGGCCTAATATTGCATCATTGCTCCATCCTCCGGACAAACCGTCTCTTGCTAAGGATTCCAGCTCTCCTAAAACCGTTTCCATAGGAGGAAGTTCGATGAGTTCAGATACATTTCCGCAGGATACTATGGCGTTTGCTTTTTCATCCAAAGCAACCAAAGGCTGTGAAGCACCATCCCTTCCTGTACATTCATTAGTCAACCCTACAGTCTTGATTCCTGCATCTTCCATGGCAACTATGCAAGCAATAAAATCAGCATCAGGATTTCCATATCCCTCTTCAGCTACAATAGCCGAATCAGCGCCTAAAGATTTTGCCATCTGTGCCACGAAAAGTGCAGCTCTCTGCTTCTGGTCAAGAGCAACATTCAGGTTTGACATTATAACCCCGAGGAAGTTAATAGTCTTTCCATGTTCTTTATATAATCTCTTTATCATAGGGAAGTTCTGAAAATCATAAGTTGACCATTTTGAAGAGCAAGGCATAAATGAACCAGATATCATGGCTCCGTCCAATACCTCATTAGGATGCATGAAGGTTGGGAGCATTCTGTTGCAGTCCCAGCCATAAACCAGATCATTATATCCCAATTCCTCCATCTGTGACTGAGGCTGAAGAACAAGGACTACGCTTGGAAGTGCATTTACTTCTGCTGATCTCTTCGTTATAGGCTCCAGTTCATAAACTTCTGTTTCTTCTGGTTCAAGATTTTCAACACATTTGCCTACATATTCAGCAAGTCTCATACCTGCCCACCTCAGGGCATGATTTTTCTTTTGCTGCTCTCTCTTCTCGAAATCTTCATCGGTATCTGCAACCAGAACCAGGTTTTTCAGCTGTGAATAATAAGTATATTTAGCTCCTTCTCCGCCCATATCTATAAGTCCGTCCTGGAAACCGCCCCAGTGCTTTCCTACCACAAGTATGCTTGAATCCTTAATGGCATGGATTTTGCCATTTCCTGTCTGCATGAGTTCTCCTGTCACTCCCGGAAATACAGGTCCACCGCCTATCCTGCATCTTGCTTCAATAGCTTCCTTTACAGGCACCAGACGAACCATATCTCCAGGCTTCACAATATAAAGATCTGCTTCTGTGATATGCTCGTCCTCAAAAACAACTCTCAGAGCTTCTTCTTTGTTGATAGTCAGAAGACCATCCTTGAATTCGGTTTTAGCTCCAAACACCATGTCCTTTACATAGAAATTTCCAATTTCCAGTCTCATTTTTCCACTCCTTCCAATGCTATTTTTCAATAGCATAATTGTGTTAATTTTGTGATATTTTAATTGTAACATAATATAGTTTATAATGTAAACTTGTTTATTTTTTAATCGTGATTATATATGGTTATGCTTTCTTAGCCCTAGAAAAATTGTATGTTTTTCAATATGTAATTCACATGCTATAATTATTATTGAATTCTGTCTAATGAATGAGGTATTTAAGATGAATGTGGATAAGAAAACTTTACAAAAAAGAAGAATGATGGGATATTTTATCGATGCAGCAAAGAAGATAATAGATGAAAAGGGCATAGAAGCCTTGTCAGTTCGTGAGGTGGCAGACATAGCAGGCTATAACAGCGCTACACTATACAATTATTTTGAAGATTTGGAACATCTAACTTTCTATGCTTCACTAAGTTATCTTAAGGATTATATATACGATTTGAAATGTTATACGAAAGACGTCAGAAATCCAATAGAAAGGTATTTCAAGGTATGGGAGTGCTTTTGCCGTCATTCTTATAGTATGCCTAAAATTTACAATGAAATATTCTTTGGAAAACACAGTAGCAAATTGAACCACTCTATAAAGGATTATTATTCAATATTTCCAGAAGAATTGGAGGATACTGAGGAAGATATTAAGCCAATGCTTTTGGGGGAGAACATATATGAAAGAAACCTCACATTGCTTAAGCCATGCATAAATGCAGCTTATATTAAAGCAAAAGATGTGGATAAACTAAACGAAATGGTATTGCTTATGTATCAAGGTATGCTCACGAGACTGGTCAAAAACCAAACCAGCTATTCTGAAGAGGAAGCCAGGGAAAAAACTTTGTTTTACATTAAAAAGGTTTTTGAATCCTTTGGGCTTAAAAATTTTTACGCTAAAGACGATTCTCAATAGTTCCTAGTATATTAGGACGCAGAATATCAAACACTACTTGCAAATCTAAATCTTCATATTGAGGAGGTTTTTTATGCGCGAAGGATTGATCCCTACATTACTTGGTACTGCAGTTACAGCCACTGGTACCGCAATGAGGGTTAAAGACATGCGCAAGCATGGCATGACCAAAAGGGATACAAGAGTCGCAATAGGAGCAGGCCTCATAGGTCTAGGTCTCGCCCATATGGCTCTTGGCGGCATAGACCTTTTTCAAAACGGAAGATCTTAGATTGGAAATGCGGGGTTGGTTTGCCCCGCATGAATCATTAAAGAATCTGCAATCGCAGTCTTTTTAAACTG
Organism: Lutispora thermophila DSM 19022; assembly: GCF_900142105.1. Lineage (GTDB taxonomy): Bacteria > Bacillota > Clostridia > Lutisporales > Lutisporaceae > Lutispora > Lutispora thermophila. The sequence goes on along the minus strand of NZ_FQZS01000008.1, from coordinate 72,527 downwards.
ATTCATAAGGGACTGTTCCTGAAGTTCCATTTTCTTTTTTATTACATGCCATCCTGTATTCCATAAATTTTTCCAATGTTTCCGGATATGTATTAAAGAACTTATTCAACATCTCTATTTTATTAAGGGCATCCACAGTAACATTGTGCTCAATAAGTTCAACGTTTTTTAACAACTTGTCCTCCACCCCTATAAGCTTTAAAAATTCCTCAATTATCTGATGCCTGTCGAGAAGAAATTTTCCTACTTTTTCTCCCTTTGGGGTAAGCCTTACGATGCTGTACCTTTCATATTTTACAAATCCTAGCTTTGACAGCTTCTGCACCATTCTGGTGGCTGAAGGTGCCTGAACATTCAACAATTCTGCCAGTGTATTAATGCGCGTATACCCTTCAACCATACTGCTTCTATATATCATTTCAAGATAATCTTCCATACTGTGGGACAATACCTGTTGTTGTTTGCCCAGTATTTCATATCCCCTAACAGTATGAAAACCTTGATTTCCATTCATGAAACCACATCCCAATCTCTATTATATTCTTTTCATTTAAATCATATGTGTAACACATTTCCTATATCACTCATATATTAGCCATAGATAACAATTTTACCATTGGCTAACTTTAATAGCTTTGGAGGTGATAATGTGAATAATAATATAGTTCCATTGCATCTTATTCCTTGTGGCAAAAGCGCCAAAGTAAAAGAAATAACTGCAAAGGGTAATATCAGAAGAAGAATGCTGGATTTAGGCCTTATTGTAGATACAATTGTAGAATCACTTCGAAAAAGTCCTTCAGGTGATCCAATAGCATATGAAATCCGCGGAGCAGTAATCGCTCTCCGTTCCGAAGAGGCATCAAAAATATTGGTAGAATTATTATAAATAAATGGGGGGTACAATATGGGGCTTACCAGCCAATCAACGGGTATTAGCACGCTGAAAGAAATGTTGAACATACAGCTGAGTTCCACAGATGATATAGTATTGGCCTTAGCGGGAAATCCCAATACAGGCAAAAGCACAGTCTTTAACAGTCTCACCGGCTTAAATCAACATACAGGCAACTGGACAGGAAAAACAGTTACAACTGCTCAAGGCAATTATAAGTTCAAGGGCAAAAATTTTGTCTTAGTAGATTTACCGGGAACCTATTCCTTATTATCCAATTCAGTGGAAGAAGAAATCGCAAGAGATTTTATATGTTTCGGCAATCCCCACGCTACAATTGTTGTAGCTGACGCAACTTGCCTGGAAAGAAATCTTAACCTGGTTCTACAGATACTTGAAATGACGGATAAAGTAGTTCTATGCGTCAATCTCATGGATGAAGCAAGAAGAAAGAACATAGGAATAGACTTGGACAAATTATCAGATATTCTAGGCATACCTGTTGTAGGAACAAATGCCAGAAATGGAGAAGGCTTGGAAAAGCTAATGGAAGCAGTATATAAAGTATGCAGTGGTGAAATATCAACAAAACCGGTGAAAATACCCTATGATAAAAATATTGAAGCCATAATTGAATCTATAGATGAAAAGATAAAACCTTTGATAAGCAATAAAATCAACAGCAAATGGGTAAGCTTGAAGCTCATAGATGGTGACAAAACCATACTTAAATCCATATATAAATACTTAGACATTGATCTGGCAGAGTTAAATATAATACCTGGAATAGAAACAAATCAAATCCAATACAGCTCAATACGGGATGAAATAGTGTCAAGCATAGTGAAGTTTGCGGAAAGCATAAGTAGACAGGTAGTGCATATAAAAAACAAAACTTATAATCGGTTGGATAGAAAAATCGATGACATATTAACATCAAAATTATTCGGTATTCCAATAATGATTGCATTGTTGGGAATAGTATTCTGGATAACCATCGAAGGAGCTAATGTTCCATCTTCTGCCATAGCAAATGTCCTCTTTGCCATAGAAGACAAGTTAACATTATTATTTATAAAGTATGATCTACCGGATTGGCTTCATGGAGCTCTGGTTCTTGGCGTTTATAGAACCCTTGCCTGGGTCGTATCCGTAATGCTGCCGCCCATGGCCATATTCTTTCCTTTGTTCACTTTTTTAGAAGATCTGGGCTACTTGCCTAGGGTGGCCTTTAATCTTGACAATTACTTTAAAAAAGCATGTGCCCATGGAAAGCAGGCTTTAACCATGTGCATGGGATTTGGGTGCAATGCTGCCGGAGTTATTGGTTGCAGAATAATCGATTCTCCGAGAGAAAGGCTTATTGCCATTCTAACAAACTTCTTTGTTCCTTGTAATGGCCGTTTTCCTACGTTGATCACCATCACAACAATATTCATTGCAGGTGCTGCCAAGGGCCATCTTCAGGCAATAATTGCTACCTTGACGATAACCGGTGTAATAGTTTTGGGAGTGATAATGACCCTGTTTGTATCCAGAATCTTATCTAAAACCATATTGAAGGGCATTCCATCTTCCTTCGCTCTGGAACTTCCTCCTTATAGGAAGCCTCAGGTGGGCAGAATAATAGTAAGATCCATACTTGACAGGACCATATTTGTTTTAAGTCGGGCCGTTGTTGTGGCTGCTCCTGCTGGCCTAATAATATGGCTTATGGCAAATATGAACATAAACGGCATAAGCCTGCTGGATTACGGCGCCGGTTTCCTACAACCCTTTGCTCATCTATTGGGTATGGATGGATATATATTGATGGCTTTCATATTAGGCCTTCCTGCCAATGAAATTGTTATGCCCATAATTATCATGAGCTACATGGCTACAGGTACAATGATAGAGTTGGAGAGCATGGAAGCCTTGAGAAATCTTCTGGTATCTAACGGATGGACTTGGCTCACGGCAATTAATGTAATGCTATTTTGCTTAATGCACTTCCCCTGTGGTACCACTCTTCTGACCATCAGAAAAGAAACAAAGAGCTGGAAATGGACTTTTGCAGCCTTCCTAATACCTACTATGGCAGGAATAACAATAACATTTATAGTAACCCAAACTGTTCGTCTCCTAGGGCTCATATAATTAACGTAGATGAAAAAGGCTTCTTTTGAGAGCATATCATTTTAACAATCAAGGAAGCCTTTCTTGAAACCCATTACGGAAAGTTAATATTAAGGTAGAATTACACTTTCCTATGGGTTATAAAAATTGCGGGGCTTATATACCCCGCATGAATCATTATTCCCTTAAAAGTATATCTACTTTTTTCAATGTCTCCATTATAGGCAGCTTCTGAGGACATGCTGCCTCACATTTGCCGCACTCAACACAAAGGGATGCAGCTTCATTTCTTTCTTTAAGCTTTCTATACATTTCCTTAGAGTATTCCTCTGTGTCATACATGTAATAATCGTTATATAACTGAAAATTATATGGAATCCATACCTTGTTGGGACATGGCATGCAGTACTCGCAGTTGGTACAGCCTATGGCAGTTTTTGATTGGAATTTTTCTGCCGCTTCTTTTATCAAGTCCAGTTCCTCTTGGGTTAATGATCCAGGCAGTGCATCTTCAGCAGTTTTTATATTTTCCTCCACCTGTTTTATATCGCCCATGCCACTTAATACCACTGCTACTTCCTTATGGTTTAATACCCATCTCAAACCCCATTGGGCAGGAGTTCTCTTTACAGTCGCCTTATCCCATATATCCTGTATTTCTTTTGGAGGTGTTTTGGCAAGCTTTCCACCCAGAAGGGGTTCCATAACAATAACCGGAATATTCTTGGAAGCTGCATATTCCAATCCTTCGGTACCCGCCTGATAATCTTCGTTCATATAATTGTATTGTATCTGGCAGAAGTGCCAATCGTAGGAGTCGATTATCTCTTTAAACAAACTCAAATCATCGTGAAAGGAAAAGCCTATATGCTTTATCCTTCCGTCCCTTAAAGCCCTATCTGCAAAATCAAAAACATTTAATTCCTTTATTTTTCCCCATTGCTTTTTGCTCAAACTATGCAATAGATAAAAATCAATGTATTCCAAATCCAGTTTCTGAAGTTGCTCATTGAGGTATTTGTCAAAATCCTCATATGCATTGACAAGCCATACAGGCAGCTTGGTAGCAACTTTGACCTTTTCCCTATACCCATCCTTTAAAGCCTTTCCAACTAGTATTTCGCTGTTGCCCTTATGGTAGTTATAGGCTGTGTCTACATAGTTAACCCCATTATCAATGGCATATCTTATGAGCTTTATGCTTTCCTCTTCCTTGATATTGCCTTGGTCTCCTCCCTCTACAGGAAGTCTCATGGCCCCGAATCCCAAAACGGAAAGCTTTTCTCCCAGCTTTTCAAATTCTCTGTACTGCATACTGCAACCCCCTTTGCTTATTATGGCAACTTACTCATATCTATACTTTAACGCATATAATGTCTTTTTTCCAGAAGGAAAAAGGCTTGCTTAAGCAAGCCTTCTACTATACTCTTTCCACCTTCATTCCTGTCATATGGCCGTTCAAATCCTGTTTCTCCAAGCTGTCATCCTTGACCCGCTCCACTACATCAGCCAATGTTTCTGTCATTATATAATCCTTGTGAACCTCTACTGCCTTGGCAATTTCATCATCACCATCGAAGTAAATCCTTATTCTGTCCAAAACTTCATAGTCATTGTTCTTTCTCATCTGCTGAACCTTGGATATGAACTCTCTTGCATAACCTTCATCCAATAACTCCTGGGTAAGAGTTGTCTCCAATATTACAAACAGATTGTTTTCCATGGCTACTGTGAAACCTTCCTTGGCTGTTATGGTGATGAGGACATGATCCTTAACCACGTCAAGGGTTTCTCCGTCAACCTCCAGCTTGAGGGTTTCACCTGCTTCAAGCTTCTTAACTGCTTCGGCTCCGTCAACTTCTGCCAGAGCTTTACCCAACAACTTGATCTTAGGGCCAAATATGGGGCCTGCAACCTTGAAGTTTGGCTTCAGGCTAAATTCCATATATTCATCAAGATGCTTTGCAAATATTACCTTTTTCACATTTAGCTCTTCCTGGAGCAAAGGAACGAGATCCTTTATCAAATCTTCATATTTGCCATCTATCAATACTTCTGCAATGGGCTGCCTTACCTTTATTTTTACCTTTTCTCTGGCGGCTCTGCCCAAGCTTACCAAGTCTCTAACAAGATCCATTCTCTCCTCAATGTGGGGCTCCAGTAGATCCTTATTGGATACAGGATAATCTGCCATATGCACTGACATCTCTCCTGTCAGGTCTCTATACATTTCTTCTGCCATAAATGGTGCAAATGGAGCAATTATCTTTGTCAATCCAACAAGTATTTCATAGGTTGTATTGTAAACTGCTTTTTTATCATCTGTTAATTCCGTTGCCCAGAATCTTCTTCTTGATCTTCTTATATACCAGTTGGAAAGATCCTCATTTACAAAGTTCTGTATTTTCCTTACTGTCTTTGTCAGATCATATATGGACATTTCATATTCGATTTGAGCCAGTAAGTTATTGTACTTGGAAAGTATCCATCTGTCCAATTCAGGTCTGTCTTTATATTCTATGAAGAATTCCCTTGGGTCTATATCGTCTGTGTTTGCATATAGAGTAAAGAAGGAATATACGTTTCTCAAGGTACCAAAGAATTTGCTTAAAACTTCCTTTAAGCCTTCTTCATCAAACCTTGTAGGTGTCCATGCAGGCGATACATAAAGAAGGTACCATCTTAGTGCATCAGCACCGTATTTGTCAAACATATCAAAAGGATCTACTGTATTGCCTCTGGATTTTGACATTTTATGGCCGTCTTTATCCAGTATCAAGTCATTTACCAATACCCTCTTGTAAGGTGAAGTACCCATTATAAAAGTGGATATAGCCATAAGGGAGTAGAACCAACCTCTTGTCTGATCTATACCCTCACATATGAAATCTGCGGGGAATAATTCATGGAAGTTTTCCTTGTTTTCAAAGGGATAGTGATGCTGTGCGAAAGGCATGGAACCACTATCGAACCAACAGTCTATAACCTCAGTGACCCTTGTCATTGTGCCTCCGCATTTATCACATTTCAGATGCACTTGATCCACATAAGGTCTGTGTAATTCAATGCTCTCATCTATATCCTCTATGGCTCTTTCAACTAACTCTTTTCTTGAACCTACAGAGGTTACATGTCCACATTCACATTTCCAGATATTCAAAGGTGTTCCCCAGTATCTGTTTCTTGATAGGGCCCAGTCATTTACATTTGCCAACCAGTTGCCGAATCTTCCTTCTCCTATAAAATCCGGATACCATTCAACCTTCTTGTTGTTTTCTACAAGCTGGTCTCTCAGCTTTGTCATTTCTATATACCATCCGGGCTTAGCATAATACAATAGAGGCGTCTGGCATCTCCAGCAATGAGGATAGTTGTGGGCTATCTTTTCTTTCTTGTAAAGCTTTCCTTCCTGGGCCAGCCATTTTATTATGTCCAAGTCCGCATCCATTACAAACATGCCTTTCCAAGGCGTTGTGGTGAATTTACCTGTTTCGTCAACAGGCTGTAATACGGGAAGATCATATCTTTTACCTGTATTGTAGTCATCTTCACCAAAGGCCGGAGCAGTATGAACTATACCTGTACCGTCTTCTGTAGTTACATAATCTGCAACAGTTACATAAAACGCTTTCTTGTCAGCTTCCACAAAAGGCATAAGCTGTTCATACTCAATGTATTCTAAATCCTTGCCCTTTAATTCTTCCAATACTTCATAGTTCTCTCCCAGAACCTTATTGGCAAGATGCTTTTCTACATAATATATGGTATCGTCCTGTTTAACCTTTAGATAAGTTTCCTCAGGATTCACGGTCAATGCCACATTGGATGGGAGAGTCCAAGGTGTAGTGGTCCATACAAGGAAGTATTCATCCGCATCTTTTCTCTTGAATTTTACTATTACAGTATTGGTTTTTACTTCTTTATATCCTTGGGCTACTTCGTGGGAAGCCAAACCTGTACCGCAGCGGCTGCAGTATGGCAATATTTTGTGACCTTCATACATGAGGCCTTCTTTGAAAAATTTGTCCAGTATCCACCATTCAGTTTCTATATAATCATTGTCCAATGTTATATACGGGTGATCCAAATCTATGGAATATCCCATTCTCTCTGTCATTTCTCTCCACTGTTTTTCATATGTGAACACAGACTCACGACATTTTTGGTTGAACTCTGCTATTCCGTATTCCTCAATTTCCTGCTTGTTGGAAAGTTTCAACTGTTTCTCAACTTCTATTTCAACAGGCAGTCCATGAGTATCCCAACCTGCTTTTCTCTTAACCTGATATCCCTTCATGCTCTGATATCGGCATACAGAGTCCTTCAAAGTCCTTGCAATTACATGATGTATTCCAGGTCTGCCGTTGGCTGTTGGAGGTCCCTCGTAGAATATGAAGGGTTTAGCTCCTTCTCTATTTTCAACAACTTTGTTGAGAATATCTATCTCTTTCCAAAACTTAGCTATCTCATTTTCTCTCTCTGCTACCGGTTTTTCCGAAAGAGGTTTAAATTTCATCAGACTCATCTCCTTGCTCTTATATTGTAAATTAAAAACCCTATGGCAAAAGCCATAGGGACGTTTGGACACGCGGTACCACCCTCATTACAGTCTGCAATAGACTGTCACTCGGTAAATTTAACGCATTACTGCGGAATGCCCTACTAAATTTCAGGCATCCGGCTCCAAGGTGATCTTCGCCAAGAGCTCTGCAGATAGTCTTTCACCAACCGACTATCTCTCTGGATGCATCATCTCTTGCTACTGTCCTTTTCATAGCCATTACAACAACATTTTTAAGAATTATGCATTATTGTACATCAATAAAATACACTTTGTCAATATATAGATTTCTAATATACTAATTATTAATATTATCAATATTGTATATTCCATACTATGTATTAATCTCTGAAATCAAACAATTTATACTTCCATAATCAACCCAATACAGTTAATGTTCAAACCTACCTATGTACATATAAAATATGCAAAAATCCTAATACAGTCAAAAAGCTTTAGAACATCCTTCTATGGTATAAAAAAGTGAAATTTATACAGAATAGTATTGGAGGTGTATAACATGCAAATACAGTTGTCACAAAAAGAAAGAATGCTCTTGGAAGATCAAAAAAATCACGAGCAGATATGTATACAAAAGTATACAAACTATGCTAATCAAACTCAATGCCCTCAACTAAAACAAATATTCACCAATAATGCTCAGATGGAAAGAACCCATCTTGATACCATCAACCAATTGCTAAGCGGCAAGCTCCCTCAGATGAATCAGCAGCAAAATCAGAATTCCGGGCAGAACATGGGTTCACAAAACACTGGAAACAGCATGAATAATATGAACAATACACAGCAGTTCACCGGAACCAACAAAGATGCAGATATGTGTACAGATATGCTGATGACAGAAAAATATGTCTCAGGAACTTACGATACTACCATATTCGAATTCAGCAATCCCCAAATTCGTGATATACTGAACCATATCCAAAAAGAAGAACAAAAGCATGGGGAAGCTATATTCAAATACATGGAAAGCAACGGCATGTACAGAGTACAATAGTTCATAAGCCTAGTTAAAAGTACGAGATTTTAGCAAAATCTCGTACTTTTATTTATAATGGGAAATACAATACCGGAATAATATGTTAAAATAAAATAAAGATATTTTGTATTAAAACTATTTTCAAGGGGGTCAAATCATGACAAAAATAATGAAACATAAATATGCTCTGATGACGATATTCATTGCTGTCTTTTCGCTTTTTATTTTGACCGGCTGTTCCCAATCAAAGACTCAACTTGAAGAACTAGGCAAAGCGATTATTGAGTCAGAAAAAAAAATTAAAGCTTTAGAATCGGAGATGAACATTCTTACTGATCAAAATGCTAAACTAACCCTTGAATTAGACTCCATTGGCGCACCTGCCAAAATCAAATATGTAAAAGGTTACCAAGGTAATGTGAAAATAGGAGAAGATACTTCATTCAAACTCATGCCTACAGGAACCTCCGAAACACTTGCCACCTTGAAAGCAGGTACTGTAGTGGAAGCTTTGGCAGTAGGTGAAGTAACAACCTTTGATCCCTGCTGAACCCTGCCCTTTGAGACTCAGGATTGGGTGTTAATCGTTTACCAAAGTGATGATATCTCTTATGAAATAGGCTGGATCAGAGCTGCTGCAGTACCTGAAATCAATCGGCAATAATACGGTCAAGCCAATGGATTATATCCTCATAGACCTGTTCTTTATTTATTTCATTTATCATCTCATGGCGACCTCCTTCGTAGAGCTTTAGCTCTACATCTTTTATGTTCAAGGCTTTATACATTTTGTAAAGCTTTGTTGGACCTTTCCCATATTCTCCAAAGGGGTCTTGACTTCCTGATATGATGAATATAGGTAAATCTTTAGGGATTGCTGCTAACTTGCTATGGTCATACAACGGCCCTAAAGCCCTTGATAAATAATAGAAAAAGGCTATAGGGAATAATGTTCCGCAGTAAGGATCTTCCTCATATTCTCTTACTATATTTTCATCCCGGCTAAGCCATGCAAACTTGCTTTTAGGATTGTCTATGCCCTTGTTATAATTAAAGAATGTTATGGTATCCAATAACTTTAACTTCTTTCTTTTTCCAAATAATTTGCTGCATATACTTGTAATTACTATACCAGCAGATATGAGCATTCCTTCTTTTTTTGTGGAGCCGGATAATATGACACCGGAAATGTCATTGCCGTATCTGGTTATGAAATCCTGGGCCAAAAGGGAGCCAAAGCTGTGTCCAAGAACTACCACAGGCAAATTTGGATGTTTTTTCTTTATGTCATTCATCAAATCATATTCATCCTCTATAATTCTATTAAATCCGTCCTCTCCTATATACCCCAGATTTTCAATGCTATTGGCAGTTTTGCCATGGCCTCTGTGGTCATCTGCATATGCAATATAGCCGTTGGCATTTAGATGCTTTGCAAAATCCTGGTATCTTCCGCCGTGCTCAGCCATGCCGTGATATATGAGAACCACTCCTTTTGGTTCTTCCACATTGTCCCAGCGTCGGACGTATATCTCTAATCCATCCTTTGCTTTCATCATGTAATCCATAATTTTTCACCTCTTATAGGAAAAGTAGAGTCACTCCCACTATGGAAACAACAGCCCCCAATATTTCCCTTGGCAGAACCTTTTCTTTAAATATTGCAATTGAAGCCGGTATTATCAACACCGGAGATATGGAACTGATGGATGAAACAATTCCCGTAGCAGTATATTGAACCGCCAGCAGAGAGAATGTTACTCCTATGAAGGGGCCAAATACAGCACCTATGGCTATTTCACCTATGGCTTTTCTATCATCAAAGGCAGCCTTTATTTCCGACCATTTATGCCTGATTGTAATGATAACGGTAAATCCTATGATTGCAGCGATAGTCCTTATCTGTGTAGCTGCAAAGGGATTGTAGGAACCCATGCCCAGCTTGCTGAGTATTAAACCAAAGGCTTGTCCTAAAGCTCCCAAACCGGCATATATAATTCCTCTCACCGGACGATTGAATTGAACCTTGTTCTCCTCCGGATTTCGGCTTAATATTACAAGGCATATTCCTACCATGGTAGTAAACATACCCACTAAGCCCAAGAATGAAATTTTTTCCCCCATGATGAAAAATCCTGCCAATGCCGTGATAGGAGGAGCTGCTGACATGATAAGCAGAGATATTCTGGAGCCGATCTCCACATAAGCTTGAAAAAGAAACAAATCTCCCAATACTAAGCCTATAAGACCGGATATAAGGAGCCAAAACCAGGTATGACTTGTCGCATCCGTTGGAAAGGCAAGCCCCCTAGTCATATATGAAGATATGCTAAGGAAAAGGAAAGCAATAAACAATCTTATATAGTTTACCGACAAAGAACCTACCTTTTTGCCTGCAGATTCAAAGGCAACGGCATTAATCGTCCAGCATATTGCCGTAATCAATGCAGCTATTTCTCCTATATGTGTCCCCACAATTTTCGCCTTCTCCCTTTTATTCAGATTTAAAGCAAAACATATTTACAGTGCGGCTTTTATTCTGTTTAAGGCTTCTTCCAATATGGCCCTCGAACATCCCACATTAATTCTTGCAAATCCTTCTCCCGGTTTTCCAAAGGTTAATCCACTGTTTAATCCTACCTTGGCCTTATTTATCAAGAAATCATTCAAATCATCCTGCTTTGGATATATGGCTCTAAAATCCAGCCATCCCAAATATGTTGCTTCCGGTTTCCTGCACTTCACATTGGGAATGTTCTCTTGTATGTAGCTTATCATGTAGTCGAAATTGCCTTCTATATAGTTCATCACTTCCTTCAGCCAATGTTCCCCATATCTATATGCAGCTTCCAAGGCAGTGAGTCCGAATATATTGAGCATTCCTATGTGCATGCTTTGACTTGCTTTACTATATGCCTTCCTCATATCTTCATCGGGTATCAGCACTATAGAAGCAGTAAGACCGGCTATATTGAAGGTTTTGCTTGGTGCCATAGCTGCCATTGCCATCCTTCTGTACTTTTCATCCAAGGATAAAATGGAATTAAACTTGTTACCTTTCAAAATCAGATCTGAATGGATCTCGTCGGAGAATATTTTCACATCATATTTGAGACATATTTCCGCCATATTCTCCAGTTCTCCTCTAGTCCATACCCTTCCCACAGGATTATGAGGGTTGCACAGTATAAATAATTTTACATTATTATCCCTTATCTTCTTTTCAAAGTCCTCAAAATCTATGGTGTAATATCCTTCATTTTCAACAAGCTGATTCTCAATTAATATTCTGTTGTTATTTTTGGCACTGCTGTGAAACGGCGGATATACGGGAGTCTGTATCATGACCCCTTCTCCTTCTTTTGTAAAGGCATGTACAGCAAGGTTAAATGCTGTTACAACTCCAGGACAGGTAAGTATCCATTTCTGTTCTATATCCAAGTTGTTTCTTCTTTTATTCCACTCTATGAATGGTTCATATACTTTGGATGAAACATGAGGATATCCGAATACTCCATGTTCTGCCCTATTGACTATTGCTTCGATGATTTCTGGACACGATTTGAAATCCATATCCGCAACCCAAAGTGGTAAAACATCATCTCTTCCGAATACCTCTTTTAAACCATCCCATTTTGCACAACCTGTTTGCTTTCTGTTCACCACAACATCAAAATTCATTCTTACTCCTCCTATTTCTTTTGATGATATCATTAAATTGCATATTATTCTGCCGCCTTAAAATTATATATAGGTTTAATGATATCCGTGATTTCCACCGTATCGGCGATATTATTTACTATTTCATCCATAGGTTTGTATACAAGAGGGCATTCATCGAGAGTATCCTTATTCACCGATGTAGTAAAAATACCCTTCATAGTCTCTTTAAATTGAGGGAGAGTAAGAGAATTTTTAGCCTGTGTCCGGCTCATAATGCGGCCTGCTCCATGGGGAGCTGAAAAGTTCCATTCCGGATTTCCTTTTCCTATGCAAATCAAACTCCCGTCCCTCATATTTATAGGTATCAATAAAATCTCTCCCTTTTGTGCCGATACGGCTCCTTTTCTTAAGATCATGTTTTCTGTATCTATATAGTTGTGAATAGTTGTAAAGCTTGATGCAACCTTAAGTTTCATCCCCTTTATTATTTCCTCAGCCATAGCCTTCCTGTTGAGATCAGCAAATTTCTGGATTATTTTCATATCATGGATATAATCATCAAAAAGCTCTCCGGAAACATAAGCCAAAGATTTAGGTATATCTGTCTTGCTGTTCAATGATTTGTAGGCTTCTTCCTGATAATAGCTTGCCACCTCTTTACCCAGATGGCGGCTGCCGGAATGGATAACCAGATAAAGATTGCCTTCGCTGTCCTTATCTATTTCTATAAAATGATTGCCTCCTCCAAGTGTGCCAATGCTGAGCCTCGCCCTCTTCAGGTTGACTTTGCTTCTACATCTTAGCTGGTTCAAATCTATTTCATCGTTATATTTATGTTCCTTATCCCTTATGTCAAATCCACTGGGTATTTTCTCATAGATAAGCTTATCTAGCTTCTGAAGCTCTATATGGTTGCTTTTAAGCTTTACAACCTCCATGCCGCAACCGATATCAACACCAACCAGATTGGGAACCACCTTATCCTCAATGGTCATGGTTGTACCGATGGTACATCCTACCCCGCTATGAACATCAGGCATTATGCGAATTTTACTGTCCTTAGCAAATTCCTGATGGCATAAGGTCTCAATCTGAGTCACCGCACCAGGTTCTATGTTTTCCGTATATACAATTGCACTATTATATTTTCCCTTTATTTCAATCATTCACTATGTCCTTTCTTAATATTTATCATTTATCTGCTTTCCTCCATATGATAATATTTCAGTCTGCTGTCTAATCCGTCAGTATTTATACAATTCATATTCTACAAACATCCTTGATTTCCTTGAAGATTTAAAACATTTTGTTATAATTTGTCTGCCAAGATTACCATGATCTTTGCTGTCATCGATTTCACAGAATAAGAAAGGCATCCCATGAAAATTATAATTGCATGGAAGCCCTTCCTTGTGTAAAGAATACGCTATTTTTTCGCTGTATCATTCAACAAAAACTTTCTTTTTTTCTCATTGTGAAGTTATGGCAGAACACGAAGCTCTAAATAGCTATCCTTATTTATGACATATGTACCTACCTTTGTTGGAATACCATTCCCATAAACAGTTGTAAGTTGTAATATTGTGCTTAACCTTACCTATAAATCCGACAGCGCTTCTCTATATGACGGATCATTAGGAGCCACAATTTTTGTTGTTTCCGGTGATAGAATAAGTTTTCCATCATATTCTTCAAAGTTTCCTATATAGAGCAATGCCTCTGTACTTTTGTCTTTTGTATGTGTTGATCCTACAATTATATATTTATCATCCTTTGATTCAATATATCTGAAATCTCCATTACTGGAACCTCCATCAGATTTTGCCCATTTAAGTTGACCCTTTGAGTCATAACTGACAACTATTGAGTTTACCGGCATTTCAGAATAACTATAGCCTACCGAAATATAGCTACCATCCTTAGTGCCAATTACGCTTAACAAGTTTGTATAATCTGCGTACTTATAAATTTTTCCCCATTCTATATTCCCATTATTATCAAACTTAAACAACCTTCCATCGCTGCATACTTTATAAATTCTTTCTTCCTCCTTTAAATATATACCCGCTCCTGACACAATAATGCCATTATCAGATGTAACTGCCACATCCGTAAACCCATATACAGATGCATAAACTATGGTTCTGATGTCCGGATTCATAAGTTCAAGAGCTTTTACCCATATGATGTTTTGATTTGAATCAAATCTTACCATCAATCCTTTGAGAAGAGCTGACCCGGTTCCATCCATGTATCCGTCTGTGCTATTAGTATATCCTACAGCAACAAAGCTTCCATCCTGACATTCAACCACTGAACTCAATCCTTCGATTCCTCTGCTTCCGAAGCTATCTAACCACATTAGATTCCCATTAGAATCATACATCGCAATAAGACAATCGCCCTCCCCTTTCAGCAATCCGGTCATAGATCCATCCCATGATTTTGTTTCCCCTACTGCTAAGTAATTGCCATCCTTTGTTTCAATAACAGAATTGTATTTATCCAAATTACTTCCGCCAAAATCACTGAACCATTCCATATTTCCTTTTGAATCAAACTTTACAATGATTGCATCATGATTGGGAACCTCAGTATTACCTTCCCTGACAGCCTTTGCAGAACCTACCATATCACCATCTAACGAGTTGCTGCATCCAACAGCTATGTATCCTCCATCCCTTGTCTGCTTTACGTCATAGAAAGTATCAAAAAAACTTCCCCCAAAGGTTTTTATCCATTCTACATTTCCATTTGCATCATATTTCACCAAAACTGCATCATCGGAGCCTTTACTAAACCCTTTCATATCGCCGTCATAAGACCAAGATTCTCCTACCGCCACACATCCTCCATCTTTCGTTAGACTAACTCCCCGGAAATAATCAAAACTAGAACCTCCAAAATAATCAATTATTGGCGATTCTGCTGCAAAAGCTGTAGAAATGCTCATTACCGAGGCCAAAACAATTCCTAGGAAAACAGCCTGCAATTTTTTCATATTAATCCTCCATTCATTTCCATATTTTATAAACATGAATAATTGCTGCCACATAATGCCTATTGTCTCCATTCTATGTAAACTCAAATTATTAGTCAATATTCACCTATATATGCTCATATTATACTACCCATGGTTTATGTTTCTCCATATACATTCACATTGCACATATGAAACACCAGATGATATAATCTAGAAGGAATATGGGCTTAAAGGGAGACAGAATCATGACGGAAAATTATGATATAAAGCTTATCAATAAACGAATTATATCTATGATCCTGCCTGTAGCCTTTGAAGGAGTCCTTCAAATGTCTGCAGGCTTGGTTATGATGGGATTTATCGGCAGGATTGACGTTATAACCGTCAGCGCTTTAGGTATAAGCCAGAGAATTACCCAGATGGTCTGGGCTTTATTTAAAGGCATAACAACAGGAGCCTCCGTATTCGTGGCTCAATACTATGGTGCTAAAGAATGGGAAAAGATGAAACATGTGATGCAACAGACCATCATATCCACAATATTGGTGGTATTGCTGCTTCAAGTAGGAATATATACTTTCTCTTCCCAATTGCTGAGCATATTCGACCCAAGCCCTGAATTACTGGAAAATGCCAACACATATATAAAGACTGTTTCTTTTGGCTTGCCCTTCTTAGCTATTTCCTTGATAGTGGGCGGAGTGCTCCAAGGCATGGGAAATGCCAAAACACCCATGATAATAACGGCCATAATGAACATGATAAATATAGTCTTAGGTTATTTGTTGATATTCGGCGGCTTAGGCTTTGAGCCTATGGGAATAAGAGGAGCAGCCATTGCAACGGCTTTATCACAGGTTGCTGCTTGCATCATTGGCTTGTATGTATTATTCAGCAGGGATGGTGTACTGAGTTCATATCTAAATAAGGACTTCTTCCGCATCGATTTGTCGCAGATAAAATCTGTCTATAGAGTAGGACTCCCAACTTCCATGGAGAATATGTTCTGGCAGTTAGCTGCAATAATACTTACCAGATCCATTCTCACTTACGGCGAAACAGCTTTTGCGGCTCATCAGCTAGGATTACAAGCAGAATCCATATCCTATATGCCCTCCGCAGGCTTTGGAATAGCTGCAACAGCCTTTATAGGACAAGCATTAGGAGCTGGGGACAAAAAGCTTGCGAAAATATATCTGCGACAGATAATGAAAGGTTCCTTAGCCATGACATCTATCAGTATAATAATCCTGGTGTTTTTCCCTAAAACCATGATGACTTTGCTTACAGACAATCCTGAAGTAATCGCCCTGGGAGCCATATATCTCATTCTCATGGGTTTGGTCCAGCTACCTCAAAATGCTTCTCAAGTATTGATAGGAGCCATGAGAGGTGCAGGCTATACCAACATACCCATGTTGGTAGCCGGTACAGGACTTTGGGGTATCAGGGTTCCTTTCACTTTAGTGGTAGTTTATATATTAAAGCTTCCCATAGTAGCTATTTGGGTAGTAATTGCCATAGATATAACATTTAGGTTCCTCTTTAACCTAGTGCTTTATAAGAAAAAGAATATATATGAAAAAACATTAGTATAGGCAGGGAAGTTACCCTGCCTATTCAAATTCTAAGCCTTGTTCC
Organism: Lutispora thermophila DSM 19022; assembly: GCF_900142105.1. GTDB lineage: Bacteria > Bacillota > Clostridia > Lutisporales > Lutisporaceae > Lutispora > Lutispora thermophila. Next base: position 55,666 of record NZ_FQZS01000008.1, on the reverse strand, counting down.
ACAGTATGGACAATATTCAAAATGAGGCTCTATCGTTCTTCCACAATGAGAACATCTATTGCCTGTTGTATAACTATTATAAAAATCGGTTTTTACCTCTTTCAAATCCCAGTATGTTATCTCTATCTCTTCTCCTCTTTCTATCCTTTTGCCTTTCTCATTGGGGATCTCATACAGGGTATTGCAGTTGCTGCATATTAAGTTATATTTTTCATTCCATTTGAACAAAGGTATAAAGAAAAAGTGAAAGAAATTATAGGTCTTAAACAGTTTCATACTTGACTCGCTATGACAATGGCTACAGGATATATTGGTCAAATATTTTATTTCTTTTTCCTTACTCTCTATTCCAAATATACCTATAAAAAACATATAATCCTCCACAACTTCATTAATCTTTGAAATATATTATAGCATTTTTATGAGCCATTGACATAGAAACTCAGTTAATATTCCAGAACATCATTTGTCAACACAACTTTTAGATTGCCCGATGATAAGATTTGTCCGTTATAGTCCATGTATTACATAGCCTCTGAGGGCTGCAGCAATACATACATTTTCCTTTCACCTGACAGGGAGTTTTCCTTGGTTTATATTAGCTATCAGACTCTGCTTAGCTTATCTATAGCTTCTTTCTCATCCGGTAGGAAAAATATGCTCTCCCCTTTATTGCTCTCATATATGAAATCTCTCAAACTCTTGCTGGTATATAAAGAAAAATCACCTACAATAGCTACTTTAATATTGTAATTGATGAATTATTGCAATATCTCTCCCGCAAGCCTTGCACTTAAGTCGATGGCTGCTGTCTACAACAGCAATTTACACATCATTCTCCTTTTTAATATTGATATCCATAATAACTTCACCTTCTTTTCTTTATTACTTATAATCATATAAAAATATTGTATAACCAATTTCCAATTTTCTGATATAATATTAGTGAATATTTATTAAAAATACGGAGGTCAACTTTATGCCCAATATTCCGGCATTCATATCCTATGTAATGGTTACTACATTCACTCCTGGTCCCAATAATATAATGGCTATGTCAAATGCCACCAGATACGGATTCAAAAAGAGCATACCATTTAACACAGGTGTATTTACCGGCTTTTTTATCATATTTACTTTATGCGGACTATTTAGCGTCACTCTTTTCAATCTTATACCGTCTATTCAATCAATTATGACTTATTTGGGCGCCGCTTATATACTTTGGCTTGCCTGGAAAACTTACAACAGCAAGCCCAATAGCGATGAAGATAATTCAAGAAACACTAATAAATATATATGGGGATTGCTACTACAGTTTGTAAATCCAAAAGGCATCATTTATGCCATTACAACGGTTTCTGCCTTCGTAGTGCCTTATTATAAGTCTGCTCCTATAATCACAGGCTTTGCCCTTCTGCTGTCCTTCACTGCTTTTGTATCAAACTGCTGCTGGGGATTGTTCGGATCTATATTCCAAAGATTCATTGTGAAAAATGTTAGAATGGTCAATACTATTATGGCTTTACTTCTTGTATATTCTGCTGTATCCCTGTTCCTATAAAGGCTTTGTATTTGCACATTCCTCCAAAAAAGGCTGATAGATCATGAGAGCATTATTTTCTGTTATAAATTCATCGTCGAGCAAATTTCCATCCATATCATAGCATCTTCTGCATATTACATTGTGCCGTATATATCCTCCCCAGTATTCATGGCTTATTGAGTGTTCCTTGTCATATACTTCATATTTGAAGCAAGGTTTTTTGTCTGTCCTCCATTCTCCTGCCAGCTCCTCCCGTCTTAAGGTCAAGTGAAGTTGATAGGTTTCATTGGTTCCATTATATATCTGTAAATCCCGATAGTTATATACACATGTGGCACCGCTTCCAAAGGGTTGAGTCCTGTTGGAATCAGGAAAAACATCATAGCTGTGCCTATATCTCTCTGTCACTGTCAAAGGCGTGTGCAGAGTCATCCAATATATGAGATTGGATAACTGGCACAGACCTCCTCCTATTTCTGCTTTCTATCCTCCATAAAAAAGGGCCATGCCTTCTACGTACCCTTTCCTCTTGGTAGGTTTACCTATCAACCGCCAGTAGGAAAATGTCTCCACCGGCTTAATAATTATGTTATTAAGCCTCTTCAAAGCTATACCAAGATTGATAATCTTGTTATACTGATATCACATATCCACATCTTTAAGTTTTCTCAAGGTAGGAGTGCTATGACTGAAATATACATAGGGCAACAAATTGTCATCTTTGATTGAAGCATATTTTTCAATCCAAAGTACCAATCCAAATATCTCTTGAATGTATAATATTTTTTACCAAGAAAGATTCTTAGCTTTGAACGGGCTTTAGGTTTCATTGCCAGTTTCTCATTGATATATTTCATCGATGCTCATCCTCTATTCTTCATGTATAGTTTTTTATCAAAAAGCTCTTCACATTCTATAGATATATAGCAACCTAGTATATCACAACTATCATGAAAATGATTCCTATTATAGGAATCATAACATAGAATATTTTCTGCATGAACAGATAAAACTCCGATGGCTAATGTGTTATTAAATCAAGCACCTTCCGTGAAAAAGGCTTTGAAGTAAAAATCAATAATACTATCACATGCAGGCAATACAATTTTCAAAAATATATCCTTTGGATTCGTCTCCTTGATTCTTTCAGCTATCATTGTTCTCCCCCTTCACAGGGTACTATCATCAAAAACGCCTGACAACATCCTCACTTTCTTATTGGTGGCATCCAGTTCAACTTCAACGCCTATTGGCAGTGTCAACATGGGATGGGTATGGCAGCAGTCAAAGTCTGCTATGAAAGGAAGCTGTCTTTCACCCAAAACCTCTAATAGTATTTCATAAGGCTTTCTTCCCGTTCCCATATCATTAAAAAGTTCATGCTTTCCTAATATAATACCGGATACTTTGTCAAAAACTCCATTGATCTTTAATAGAGAGAAGCTCCTCTCTATTGTGGCTGCATCCTTTAAGGAATCTTCAATGAAAAGTATGTCTCCTTCCTTTATTTCAGGCATATATTGGCTGCCCCATATTCCCATCATAGTATTGAGATTTCCTCCAATCAATCTTCCCCTTGTAACACCCTCACAAACAGTTATCCACTGATTTTCTCTCTTTTCCTTTTCTCTGTCCTGTTGTGACCAGTCTATGTATTCATCTGTCCAGTATTCCGGTATTGGGAATTCATAAGGCAGTGGTACATCTTCGGTTAACATATCTTTGAAATATTCATAGGTATAATCTACAAAAGGAGGAAATTCTCCAAAAGAAGCTACCAAAGCAGGCCCATAGAAAGTTGATATTCCCGTCTTGGCATATATCCCTAGCAGTATGGCTGTAACATCTGAATAACCTATAATTATCTTTGGGTTTTCTCTAAAAGCTTCATAATCTATATACGGAAGTATGGAATTGGAATTCATGCCGCCTATAGTAGACATAATGCACTTTACCTCAGGATTTCTTATTAACTGATTCAGTTCATCTGCTCTTTCTTTTATAGTGCCGGATCTGTAATAATCATGCTTTCCTGTCAGGGCTCCTTCAATTATTTCAAAACCTTTAGCTTCTAAATAGGCTTTTGCTCTATGAAATCTTTTGGGTACAGTATATGTTATAGGTGATGATGGGGAGAATATCCCGATAGCATCTCCCACCTTCAATCTCTTCATGTTCAACTCTCCTTTGTCCAAGCAATAAGTTTAATTTTTATTTATATATCTAAACTTTATCATAGAAAAATGGTTTTTTCTACCTTTAATCAGCATGACATATTCAATGTGAAATAGTGTTATCATGTATTATATATGACGAATTTTATGTAGAAATGTTCGGGGAGATTTGATATGCATTTTATAGTATTTGATATGGAATTTAACCAGGATTTCTCTTCTTTGCAAAATACCAAAGAGAAATGGCCCAAATATCCATTTGAAATAATTCAGATTGGTGCCTTGAAATTAGATTCTGACTTCAATAGAATCGCTTCTTTTAATAGGTTTGTGAAACCAACTTTCTACGAAAAAGTAAGCTCATTCATCACTGAGTTGACAAATATTACTACGGAACAGCTTATAGAAGAACAGACGTTTCCTGAAGTTTATAAATGCTTCATAGATTTCATGGGGGATTGTGATTCTGTATTTTGCGTCTGGGGCATGTCTGATATAAGAGAGTTATTTAAAATGTGGAATATCATAATTTAGATTCTAAGCATTTGCCCAAAAAATACATTAATCTTCAACCCTATGTATCTAAATATTTTCATCTTCCAGCCAAAAACCTGATGCGATTGGAAAATGCTGTGAGAGCACTTCATATTCCTGTTATATATAACTTTCATGATGCATATTCTGATGCTCACTATACTGCCGAAATATTAAAGAGGATATACAATCCGTCTATTGAACCTTGTTTATACGATCCATCCCATATACCAATAAAAACAAAACAATACAGGAGAGAAATTGATTATGACAAGCTCATAAAGCAGTTTGAAAAAATCTATAATCGAAAAATGACCAAAGAAGAGCAGGAAATGATCAAGCTTGCCTATCATATGGGAAAAACTCGTCAGTTTTTAAAATGATAAAAACATAGCTCCAAAAACAAAACTTTTATTTCTTACTCTGGACTTTTTTGGAAAATCAGAGCCATAAACCGGGCTTTTTGATTCGGATTATTTCGTACATTATGCCACAACATACCTATTATTAACTGTTAAAATCAAATTCAATAGGCATATGTTAACTATAATTCTCTGTAGCCGGAATAATGCAATATCAGCAGGCTTCTGAATGTTAAATCGCATATGCGCCTTGTTCCTGACCTCCAATCCTTTTCCAATGCCAATCCTGAATATGGGCTCCACTTTGTAAAGTAATAATGATTCATTCTCTTATTGAATATGCCGTTATTCTCTCTTAAAAGCTCAGCTAAAAAATCAAGATGCTGCTTTAGTTCTTTAATTTCACTGGCTACTCCAAGCCTAGACAATATCTCCATCCTATGAAACCACATCATCCATTCCGAATCTTTCAGTTTATTGACATCAGGGTTAAAATCCTGCATACAAAAAGCTGCTGGTGCGATTAGTTGATTTCTTTCCAAAATATGTATGTATGGTATAGGTGACAATTCTATCATTTTTTTAATAGAAACAACAACTGTCCTTTTGTTTTCCTCACTTCTCCAACCCTTCGTATATGCAAGAAGCCTCAGGTCATATATACAAGGCCATTTGGTTCCATCCTTAAAGACCAGTTTATCCTTATATTGCTTTGCAACACTATCTATAGTGGAAACTGAACATACAAACTTAAGCTTATCCAACGCCAATTCAATCTGTTCTTTTATGAAGTGTTTATCCTCAATCCCTGCTTGAGCAAAAGCAGCGGCTCTTATAACCTTTGACCCTCCAAAGGATTTATGATCCAGTATTTTCCCAATATTAAAAAGGCATCCTTTGTCGAAGGTGTCTTCTCTTCTTTCCAATTCTTCAAGCATTACTTTAAAAGAAGGCTGACTTGCCAGAACTCCCTTCTCCGAAAATAACCTGATAGCAGTTTCTACCCCTTTTTCACTATGAAAGTCCTCATCTATCCAGCCATCTGAGTTTTGTCTTTCTATAAACTCCCGTAGGAGCTTGTCCTCTAAAATCTGGCTTTGCAATTTTTCCTCCTCTTGAGGACTTATTTCATCCAGAATCTCTCTTTTTACTCTGTATCTTATAGATGGACAAGCATTATCCAATAAAAATCCTATAGTTTGATTCATACTCATCTTCCTTTCTATGGTTATTTAATCAAAAAATCATAGGTCCTTTTCATTGTTCATGATATATTCTCTTGCCTTAATCAATATGTTTCTTGTACTGTCATATGTCACTAAATCATATATCTCATCAAATGAGGCCCATTTATATTCTTTGACTTCATCTTCATTCACGACCACTTCCTGATCTGTTGCAAAAGCTAGAAAGAAAACAACCTCTTTATAAGTATCTTCGGATATCTTATACTTGTCATATGCTATAAATCCATCCTGCGGCGTAACCACTAATCCGGTCTCCTCATATACCTCTCTTATGCAGGTCTCTTTTTCCGTTTCTCCCTCTTCGACATGACCTTTAGGAAAGCCCCAATGTTCTCCTGGAGAATTGCTTTTAATAGCTAAAAACTCTATATCATCATTTATTTTCCTATAAACAATAGCTCCACATGACTTCTCTAATTTCATAAAAACTCCCCTCATCAACATGAAGTATATATTAATATGCATATTGAACTCATTGTCTCGGTTTTCTCATGTTGACTAATTCATTAAATCGCTTTTGTGAAGGTAAACCTCTTTGCTTATCCTTTTTTGGGAATGTGCTATCAAATTCTATTGCAGCTTTTTCGTCTATTTCATATATTGGATCTTCAAAAAAGCATCCTACACAATCAGATAATGCTCCTGGATACAACTCTAAGGCTTGAAATGGAACTGCATACATATTATCAGACGTTCTGATGCCAAATTTTTCAGCTTCAACAAATCCAAACTTATTGTAATATAAAGGGTCTCCATAAATTAATATGGCTCTATATCCAAAGTATCTGGCTAGTTCCATTGTGCGCTATATGAGCATGGCCCCAATACCTTTGCCCTGGTACTCCGGAAGAACAGATACCGATCCAAAAGTAATTACATCATGGTATTTGCTCTTGTCACCCATTATTTTTGATTTTGCATATACTATGTTTCCTACCACCTTACCATCAATTTCGGCAACAAAATCTAACTCCTTTATAAATGAATGACAATTTCTCATCATATGTATCAAATAATGTTCATCACATCCTGGCACATGATTATTCCAAAATGCTTCTCTTGTCATTTCTTCAACAACTCGGTAGTCTGAAGGCATTTCATTGCGTAATATGACTTTTTCCATTAAAGCGCACCTTTTCTGCTTTGTATTTTGATCCAATCATGAAATATATAATATTATTTTTTCCATTCAGAAGCTAACATCCCATAAACAATGTGATTGACATAATGATTGTATAACCACTCCGCTTCTCTTATAATACCCTCTTTTGTAAAACCTAATCTTTCAGCAATGGCTCTGCTCCTATGATTATCTTCGGCACATCTGATTTCTGCCCTGTTTAAATTGTATGTATTAAAAGCATAATCTATAAATACCCTGCATGCTTTTGTCATTACACCTCTTCCCATGTATCTTTTGTCAAGCCAATATCCTATGTTTACCGATCTGTTAAACCAATTGATTCCATAATATCCTATGACCCCTGCAAACTCATCTTTGTACCATATGCCTGCCTGAAATCCTTCGTTTGATGCATACTGTCTCTTTGCCATTTCTATAAATTTAATTGCATCTTCAATTGTCTGAGTACCATCCACCCAGGGTAGCCATTGCCTTAGATAATCCCTGCAATAATTAATTGACTCAAGCAATGTCATTGCATGATTATTATCAAGGAGTCTTAATTCTACATCTTCATCAATAACGTGCTTGAACATATAATTAACCCCTCCCATAAATATATCTATTTGAATTGTATTGCATATGGTGCAAGAACTATGCACTGATTCCAATATTATTCAAATATCTTTTCATATTCAATCCTGTATGGCTTAAATCCGCAACTTTCATGAAGTCCTCTGGATGAAATGTTTCCATAAACTGTTCCGGAGCGAAGAACATTGGCTCCTCTCATTTTTGCTTTTTTCCAACATATTCAATAATATATCTCCCAATTCCGTTTCTTCTATAGGGCTTTGCAACTGCAATTTCATTAATTTCTGCCAATGTTCGTACATCGCCCATACTTTCTGATAGGGCAGAAATATATTCTTCAACCTGATCTTCAACCCTCAGCCACTTATCCTTATATAACTCATAACTTGTTTATTTAAAAAAACTGTATTCAAAGTCATAGTTAATTTGACAATGGAAATCAAGCAATAATTCTTTATCCCTAATAATATCAATGTTCCTATGCAATATCATGCCTAATCCCCCTTATATATTCCCCCAGTATACATATGGCTTTTACTTGATAACTTTCTCAAACTCCGTTATATAAACTCCACCTCTTGCTTCAATATCTTTTTTCATCTTATAACCGTTTTTTAAATATAAATTTATAGCAGGGAGATTATCCTTGCCAGTACACACTATAATTTTACTGATATTTCTATTTAACCTCTCTATAAAATTAATAAGTATATTTGCTATACCCATTCTAAAAAAGTTTGGATGTATCGCCACCCTATGTATATCTAATACATCGTCAATGATTTTAAATGAAATTATACCTGCCAAGATATCATCTATATAATATCCATAAAAATCTTCATCACATTGCTGCAAAACATCTAAAGTTTCCACTAAGGCCGGTATCTCATAAAATCCTATTATCTGAGCCTCTGTTTTGTATGAGGCTCTTTGCAGATCCATTACACGGTTTGCTGTTTCCATATCTTTTAAATTAAGTCTCTTAATCATGACTTTCTCCTTATATCTCGTGCAATTTTACAAATATCCATGCTCTATAATATTGCTTTATAAATGTGTAACTAATTAACATACTATTATGTAACTTTCTATGCGCCTCTACGTGCCTTTGTTATACCAACATTGTCACAACACACAGTATAAGAAAGGCTTCCTTTGGAAGCATTTTAACAATCAAGGAAGCCTTTCTTGAACCCCATTACGGAAAGTCAATTTCTGCTTATTTGATCATATCTGTACCTCGAATTTTTGTTTCCTATGCTACCAAAACTATAAATTTTCTTCCGATAATCTGTTTAAGTTGCTTTTTCGAAACCCACTATTTTATAGAACTCTTTGTTAGAACACATAATTGTATACTCTTCTCCCTTTCTTATGATTCCATCTAGTACTTCATAGATAGCTGCCTGTCATAAACTCACTTCTAGTGCTCTGGTATTGTACCTACTGGCTCGGGAGAAACATGTTCCTTTAACCCACAATGCCATACGATGCAATAAGTCTTCATTTTCATATATTTTAATTATATTTTCATAATGAATTTGCCCCATGATGATATTATCCTGTTCTGTTTTAATTTAAAAATGCACCGATAATAGAAGAGATAATCAGATACTCAAAAGCTACAACTACTATACAAGCCGTCATGAAAATCGATAACTTCATCTCTCCAAGCCGATCCTTCCAATACTTGCCTCTCAATAGAGAAAATATATCCGGTGTAAAGGAATACTCTACAGACTCTCTAAAATCATCAGTGTTTCTAAATATAAAATAAAATATTTTTCTATATACAGGTATGTTGAGCACTAGCAGCACTATAATTATCAATGCCTTTATCTTTATCACCTCCACAATAATACTTGAAGGCAACAATTAAGCCAGCCTTATAATTAAATAATCATCATAATGTTCAAACCCTAGTGCATTATATGCCTTTACAGCAGGAATATTATCCTTCTTTACCATAAGAGTAGGCATCTTACCTCTCCCAGTTATCCTTTCACATATCTCTGATACAACCGCCTTTGCATAACCTTTGCATCTTTCTTCTTCTGGAGTATACACGCTGCCTATCTGATTTACCTTTGGTGTATAGGTCTGAATTCCTGCCTGAGCTACCAGTTTCCCATCTTTTTGTGCAATGATAAAATCTTCCTCCTTGGCCCTTTGGGATAATGTTTTTAATATATCTTCTCTGGTAGCTTCCTGATTGAATCCTTTGATTCTTCCATCCAAAACAAAATCAACTATCTTATCGTCTGTAGATCCGGCAGCATCTATAAAGCTCACTCCTCCCAGTGTGAAAGGTTTAAAGTTTTTGTTTATAAAATAAGAGCTTTCATCAAATTCAAGAACTTTTCTACAATCTTTTATCTCTTCATACAAAGGTTTTACAACCTTTTTCATGCCTAGAAGGAATTGAAAATCTCTTTTTTTCATAATCTCTGCAAAATATGGCACCGCTTTATGGCTTTCATAATGGGGTATACAGCTTCCCAGATTGTAGAAAGGAAGGATTCCTCTTAACTCTTCTCCTTCAAAGAAACCATAATAGTCTCCACACCTTCTAATATCTGGGTTATTATCAATGCCAAATTCAACTACATTGGCATAGAGAAACGATGTCTCAATTTCATTTCTTCCTATATAACTCATAACTTTCTCTTTATCTGATTGTGTAAGCAATTTTATCACTGTCGGCACCTCCATATGATATATAAATTAAAAACCCCACAGAGTCTCCTTAAGAAGTGACTCCGAAGGGTTGTAACCATTCGTGTAGGACTTACCCGGTCCCTATGCTGCTCGCATATACATGCTCAAGCATACTCACTTTTGTTATATTATTCCATATGTTTCCCAATTTGTCAATATGGCTGTTCCTCCATGATTTCGCACATTTTTTTACCACTCAGTACAAGGTATAGCTCGGCCTTGGTAGCGTTGTCATAAGGGAGTACAAAAAGAGTTCCCACACCGAGAAGCAAAGCCCCTAAAAGGTACCATCCTAAGAAGGATAGATCCAATATAAACATATCAAGTTTATGTCCATTTGTCATTTCTATGCTCATGTTTATTGCTTCCCTGGCTCCTATATTGGGGTTTTCAGCCAATATATAAGGTACCATGGAATATGCGTAAGACTTTACTATGCCGGGTATTATGAAAAGCAAATACCATAGAAAATTCTGTACACCTCTAAGAAGCATGGTTTTCACGATTCCCATGTAGTTTTCTCCATCAAAGGCATATTTGAAGCAACCGCTGCTGTCTTCATAAAGAGCCGATTTGACAAAAAACCTTCTTCCTCCAACCTCCAAAGAATAACCTAGAAATATTCGTAAAACTGTAAGAAATAATAATATGAAAATAGAAATAGAACTAAAAATTGCTAAATGGGCAAAGGTTACGTCAAAAGGCAGAAAATTTATCGTCGTGGTATATCCTTCTAATTTTTTTCTTACTTCTAAATCTCCTCCGTCCATTCCAGCCAACAGAATTACCAAGCTTATTAAAAAAGCTTTCCAGTAATTATTTCTCAGTACAGCTTTTGCTCTGTCCTTTAATTCTTTTCTTGTCCACATATGAGTTCCACACCTTCCATCTATATATTTTTATATATCATATTCATTTGATAAAAGGTTGGCACTGACTACAATAGTAAATGCTGCCTCCCAAATAGGATTCTTTATTTATGTCATTACAACATATTGGGCACAGCATTTTTTCATTTTTTGAACTCATCACAGTTTTATAGCCTCCATTTATGCCAAATAAATCTTTTTCCGTATCTCTTCCTCCTTTTTCAACCATTTCCCCAATTGTTGCTTTAATAGATTTAAAAAGATTTATTAAATCTGCTTCTTCTAAAGAGTTCATTTTCCTTTTGGGATGGAGTTTTGCATTCCAAAGGATATCCTGCAAAATACCGTTTCCAAATCCGGGAATTCGCTGCTGAGTTGCAAGAAAAGCCTTTAGACTTAACCCTTTAGTGTCCTCATCCAACATGTTTAAAAAATAATATTCATTGAACTCCACAGAGAAAGGTGATGGTTTTTCTTTTGCAACTTTATAATAAGGATCCTGGTTTTTTCCTTCTCTAAAGCACCACATGCCTCCATACATCTGCACGGAACAAACCATTGCACTTCCATCGTCAAAAGTTATCATAAGTTGATGCTTTACCGGAAGCTTTTCTCCTTTTTCGTAATACTTGATTTTCACACCTTCCCCGAGCAATATTCTGCAATCTTCCGCAGATATTTCAATGAATCCCCCAAAGCTGCTGCTTCCGTCTATATACTTTCCTGACAGAAGCTTTTGATAATCCTTCGGATCTTCAAAATACCAAGCAAATTTATGAGGTGTATTAGCTGCCACAACTTCCTCTATTCTTTTCCCTTTTAAAGTTTCCTTTATCTGTCTTGCAATAACTTTTGCTTCCGGCAATTCAATCATATTGGTACCTTCTTTCTTCTATGTATATGCTTAAATTTTACCATATATTTTCTATATTTGATACTAATGTTAATATAATTCATCATTATAAAATTCACTGCTGTAAATATGACCATTTTTATGATAGTCTAAGATTGTGAGCTTATATAAGGAGGGGTAGCATGGGTAAGTTTAAACACATTGAAGATTTTTTTAAAAAATATAAGTGGAAATATATACTGGGCATATTCGTTCTTCTATTCGTTGATGGCCTTCAGCTTATAACACCTAAGATTTTGGGTTATGTCACAGATGCTTTGAGCGCCCATACGCTATCAATGAAAGAGATATTTTTTTATGCATTTTTAATAGTGCTTATTGCAGTTTTTATAGCAATTTTCAGATATCTATGGAGAATGCTCATAATTGGTTCATCCAGACAGCTGGAATTCTGGCTTCGCAACAAACTGTTTTCTCATTTGGAAAAGCTGTCACTAAATTATTTTTACCATAATAAAACGGGAGATTTGATGGCTCATGCAACCAATGATATAAATGCAGTTAGAATGGCCTTTGGCATGGGTGTTGTAATGATGACTGACGCCATATTCCTCACTGCTTCTACCATCATAATTATGATGGTGTCTATTGACATTAAGTTTACTTTGATAGCTTTGATTCCTTTTCCATTTGTAGCTCTCATTGTTACTTTTTTCGGTAAATTGATTCAAAAGAGATTTAAAAGGGTTCAGGAAACTTTCTCAAGCTTGACGGACAAGGCCCAGGAAAGCTTTTCAGGTATAAGGGTCATAAAATCCTTTGTCCAGGAAGAAAGTGAGATAAATAATTTTGCAAAGGCCAATGAAATAAATTTACAGGCTAATATGAACTTGGTAAAGGTATGGGGAGCTATGTCTCCGCTGGTAATCTTCCTGCCAACCCTTAGTTTTGTAATCACCCTTTATTACGGTGGAACCCTCGTTATAGATAAAGTCATCAGTCTTGGTCAACTGGTAAGCTTCATCTCATACCTAGAGCTTCTCACATGGCCTATGATGGCTATAGGTCATGTTATCAATGTATTACAAAGAGGAATAGCGTCTATGACGAGAATCAACGAGATATTGGATACAGAGCCAGAAATCCACGATGATGATAATACATTGGATATAGATAACTTCGAGGAATCAATAGAGTTTAGAAATCTATCATTTACATATCCAGGAGCAAAGGTGCCTGCCCTTTCAGATATCAATATTAAATTGGAAAAAGGAAAGACCCTGGCTGTCATAGGCAAGACGGGAAGTGGCAAAAGCACCTTGGCCAATTTGCTTCTAAGGCTCTATAATGTGGAAGAAGGAAGCATATTATTAGGCGGCTATGATATAAACAAAATCCCCATCGACCTTCTCAGAAGGAAAATTGGCTATGTACCTCAGGATAATTTTCTCTTTTCCTGCTCCATAAGAGACAATATAGCCTTTGCAGATGAAAATATGCCTTTCGAGAAGATAGAGGAGGCAGCTAAGATAACCAGCGTACATGATGATATAATAGGCTTTCCTAACAAGTTTGACACCCAACTGGGAGAAAGAGGGGTAACCCTTTCAGGAGGCCAAAAGCAGAGGGTTTCCATAGCCAGAGCCATAGCCAAGAATCCGGGCATCATGATATTTGATGATTGCCTTTCTGCTGTGGACACGAAAACCGAGGAAAAAATGCTTAGCAATCTAAAAGAAGTAACCAAAGACAGAACAAGCATAATAATAGCCCATAGAATTTCCACTGTTAAACATGCCGATGAAATAATAGTATTAGATGAAGGCAGGATAATAGAAAGAGGAACCCATGATGAGCTTGTTGCCTTAGGCGGTTACTACAGCAGCATATATCACAAGCAGCTGCTGGAAGAAAAGATTGCAGGACAGGAATAGGGGGTAGTATTTATGAATAACTTTCATGAAGAAGAAGTAGTAGTTAAAACCTTTGATACTCAATTATTGAAAAGACTCCTTAAATATGCCAAACCCTATGTCGGTCTAATATGTACCAGCTTCCTGCTGTTGATTCTCATAACCTTAGGTGATCTTGCCAGACCTTACTTGATGAAGATTGCCATTGATGATTATATTGCAGTTGGCAACAAGGACGGATTAAAAAACATTGCATTGATATTTGTTGCTGTAATCACAGGAAGCTTCGCCTGTAACTACATACAAGTTTATATTTTAAATTATACGGGGCAGAAGATCATATACAACATGAGGCAGGAGCTTTATTCCCATCTTTTGAGGATGTCTCTCTCATTTTATGACAGAAATCCTGTAGGCAGGCTTGTCACTAGGGTAAGCAATGATATGGAAAACCTCAATGAAATGTATACTACCGTTTTGGTAAATCTATTCAAGGATATTTTCACTCTTACAGGCATCGTCATAGTAATGCTGAGAATGAACGCAAAGGTTGCCCTCATAAGCTTTATAGCCATACCCTTTATATTCTTGTCCGCTTTGATATTTAGGAAGGAATCAAGAAAAGCCTACAGAGTGACCAGGGTAAAATTGGCCAAGATAAACGCAACCCTTAGCGAAAACATAAGCGGAATGAAGATCATTCAAATATTCAATAGGGAAAAATATAAATATGATGAGTTTTTTGCCATAAATGATGAGCATAGACAAGCCAGCTTGAGAGAGGTTTTTGTTTTTGCAATCTTCAGGCCTTCAATGGACCTTATATATTCCTTTTCTCTGGCATTGCTTATCTGGTACGGCGGCGGAAGAGTATTACAGGGAGCGCTGCCCTTTGGAGTGCTCTTCGCCTTTGTAAATTACATCGATCAGTTCTTTAAACCAATAAATGATTTGACCGAGAAATTTGATATACTACAATCCGCTATGTCATCGGCAGAAAGAATATTCATGCTCCTTGACCAGGAGGAAGAAATCAAAAATATAGAATCTCCCAAATCATTGGGCAAAGTAATAGGAAAAATCGAATTCAAGAATGTCTGGTTTGCTTATGAAGGAGAAAATTGGGTCTTAAAAGATGTAAGCTTTACCATAAATCCTGGAGAAACAGTAGCCTTTGTAGGTGCCACGAGTGCCGGCAAGACTTCAATAATAAGTTTGATAGCCCGGCTTTATGACATTCAAAAAGGTGAAATACTCATAGACGGCAAGAATATTAAAGAAGTAGACAAATACGAGCTTCGTTCTCATATAGGGGTAGTTCTTCAGGATGTTTTCCTCTTTACAGGAGACATAAAGGGAAACATAAGATTGAACAACCAGAATATAGACGATGAAAAGATAAAGGAAGTAGCCGGCTTTGTAAATGCAGATACCTTCATTGAGAATCTGCCCAACAAATATGATGAGAAGGTTATGGAAAGAGGGGCCACCCTGTCGTCAGGGCAGCGGCAACTATTAGCCTTTGCAAGGGCTCTTGCCTTCAATCCTTCAGTGCTGGTCCTTGATGAAGCAACTTCAAATATAGATACAGAGACAGAACTTTTGATACAAGATGCCATCAAGAAACTGATAAAAGGTAGAACAAACATAATAATCGCCCATAGGCTTTCTACAATACAAAACGCAGACAAGATCATCGTCATGCATAAGGGTAAGATAAGAGAAATGGGCAAACATCAGGAACTCCTAGACAAAAAGGGAATGTATTACGATCTGTATTTATTGCAATACAAGGAATAACTTTGTATAAAAAACATTTCTTTAACAGATAATTAGTTAAAGAAATGTTTTTTTTCAAAGTGGTGGTAGTATGGACTTAAATACTAAAAATCTGGAATCCTTATTGAGCAATAATTTAGATATATGTTTTAAAAATATATATGTTGGCTTAGACAGAACTATTAAAGTAACAATTGTTTATATAGAAGGGCTGACTGAAAAAGAACATCTAAGCAGTTTTGTCATCAGACCCCTTTTGGAAAGCCCTGATTTTCGTGACGCAGAAAAAGAAGAAGAAATAATTGCATTAATTGAATCAGGGGGCTTATATTATCCTCTGAGCAATAAGCTTAAAGATATTGATTCTGCTGTTTCTTCATTATTTAAAGGAAATGTTTTATTGGTTTTTGATGAAGAATCAGTTTCATTTTCATTTGAAGTCCAGGGATTTGAAAAGAGAGCTATAACTGAACCTTCCAGTGAAAATGTAATCAAAGGGCCAAAAGATACCTTCGTGGAAGATCTTATGACCAATATTTCCACAGTAAGAAGAAGAATAGCATCCCCGGACTTAATTATAGAGAAAACAACTGTGGGACAACAAACAAAAACTACAGTTGCTTTAATATATCATAAAGGCATTGCTAACGAAGATATAGTTGATGATATAAGAAGAAGAATCGATTCCATTCGTATTGACGGGGTATTTTCTACTGCATATCTGGAAGAATATTTGATAAGTAAAAAGTATTCACCTTTTCCTCAAATTATATTTACAGAAAGACCTGATAAGTTTTCATCAAATATCATAGAGGGGAGAGTCGGAATAATCATAGACGGCTTTCCCACAGCTTTAATACTTCCAGCCACCTTGGTAGCTTTAATGCAAGCTCCTGAAGATTATTCCACAAACTTCCTAGTGAGCTCTCAAATAAGATTTTTACGATATTTATTGATTATCGTAACTCTTTTTCTGCCGGGCTTTTATATAGCTGTTACCTCTTTTCATCATGAAATGCTGCCGACAGTATTGATATTATCAGTAAAAATAGCCAAAGAAGGAGTCCCCTTCCCAACGTTTCTTGAAACTATAGCTTTGCTTATCGCTTTTGAGATTTTGGTTGAAGCCGGTATCAGACTTCCTAAAAGCATAGGTCAAGCCTTATCAATTGTAGGAGCAGTAGTAGTTGGTCAGGCAGCAGCCCAGGCCAAGCTTTCTTCTCCTGCAGTTGTTGTACTGATATCTGTTACTGCCATATCAAATTTTGTATTGCCCAATCAGGATTTGTCCAATGCCATTAGGCTATGGAGGCTTATCATAGCTATAGCTAGTAGTATAGCTGGTCTTTTTGGCATGTGCATAGGCGGTCTTTTTCTGTTATGTCATCTTTGCTCCATTGAAAATTACGGTGTGCCATATCTGTCACCTTTTGTGTCCAGCACTAACCCTCAATTTCAGGACACTTTTATCAGAAGTCCTGTAAGGTTAATGAAAAAAAGACCTATTGATTTGAAAACCCTAAATAAGAAAAGGATAGATTAAGATATGAACTATAAAGTGTATAAGATACTTATTGTTATTCTTATATTCATGCTTATTACAGCTGGCTGCTCAAATATTAGTTTTGGAAAAGTAGAGATAGATGAGCTGTTAATTCTAAATGCAGTGGGAGTAGACAGGTCAAATGACAATAACGAAAGCGCTGTAGCAATATCCGCTGCTTCAAAAAGCATAAACGCAACCTCAGAAGAGACCAGTAATGCATCTGCTGGTCAAAAGGGTAATTCAGCACTGCTTGTCTCTACTGGTGAAACAGTTTTTGAGGCTATTAGAAAGCTCTCAACCTTTTCTGAAGATAGATTATTCTGGGGACATGTTGACTATATCCTGATTGGAGAAGATGCAGCAAAGGATAACTTGCCCCAATATCTGGACTTTTTTATGAGAGACCATGAGTTGAGATTAAACTCAAAGGTTTTGATAGTAAAGGATAATACGGCCAAGGCCGTTTTTCAGCAAACCATTGAAGAAGAGAACTTTATAGGTGATATACTGGAAAATCTATTTAAATCAAAAGGACGGATGTCCATATCCGATGAATTACTCCTGGTAGAAATTATGGGTATGTTTGATAATACCTGTATATCAACCTACATCCCATGTATTGAATTAATAAATGAACCAAATAATAAAATAAAGCTGTCCGGATTTGCTCTATTCAAAGATACTGATTTGTTTGGGTATATTACTGATGGTATGGCAAGAGGCTTTAACTGGGTCAGAGGAAAAGTTGACTCAGGAGTTATAGCTGTTAAGGACAGAAATGGGCAAAAAATATCACTTGAAATAATAGAATCAAAAACTAAGATAAAACCTGTCATATCCGATGGCAGGCTTGATATAAAGATCAAAATATTATTTTCAACTAATATAACTGGTGTAATGGGAACAAAGAATATTTTTGAAAAGGATGAACTGGATTTTCTGAAAACACAACAGGAGGAAGCAGTTAAAAATGAAGTAAAAAAAATAATAGAGTTTGCTCAAAAAAATAATATGGACATATTTGGAATATGCAATGAAGTTCATCATAAAAAGCCAGTTTATTGGAAAAGTATAAAAGACAACTGGTCTGAGATATTTCCAAATCTCAATATAACAGTGGAAGTTGACTCCAATATAAACAGAACTTATGATATAAAACAACCAGTAAGAAGCGGTTATGGGGTGGATTAATGATTGCCTGGATCATCATAATAATTCTGATATCATCTTGGGAACTTTATAATATGAGAAAAAAAGATTTGAAGAAAGAAAAAGTAATCCTTATTTTTCTTACCTTACTATCTTTATTTATGGTTTTTATAAAATCAAAATATCCTTACGATATCAGTATAGCAAGATTTGCACTTGATCTGTTTGGCTTACCACATTAAATCAAAGGAGAATAGTACATATGCTGGCAGGTAGACAAAAGATATCATTGAAACAGGCTTTGCTTATTTATATTACTTTATTTTTCTCACCTTCAATACGATTCATGCCTTCCTATACTGCAGTCATTGCAAAACAGTGCGGTTATCTGTCCCCTATAGTACCTTTTATTATTTTACTCCCTGTCATTATCTTATTGAATAAAGTATTTATGAAACATAAAGATAAATCTTTGATAGATATTTACTACCATTCCTTAGGCAAAACTGCAGGAAAAGCTTTGCTTTTTTTATATGTCTTATGGATGCTGCTGATAACTGCATTATACACAAGATATTATAGTGAAAGGCTTGTAACTACAGTATTTACCCAAACTAAGATCGATATTTTTATACTGGTAATGATGGTCACTATTGCATATGTATTAAAATCTGGTTTTGTAGTAATTGCAAGAATGAATGAAATAATCTTCCCATTAATCAGCGTAATCTTCTGGAGTTTAGCAATATTTATGCTGCCTAACTTTAAAATAGATAATATCACCCCAATAAGTTATTTAGATATAATACCTATTGTGAGAGCCGGTTTTGGCATCTCTTTTCTATGGGGCTATCTTATTTATATATTATTTTTAAGTGACATTATAAATGATAAAGAAAACTTAAAACATCAGGGTATGTATACATTAACTTATTTGACTATTTCGTCTTCAATTTTAGTTGCCTTTGTAATTGGTATAATTGGCTATTCCATAACAGCTAAAATTCCTCTTCCATTCATGGATGCTGTTAAAATAGTATCCTTTTTTGACATAGTAGCCAAAATTGAATCGGTAGTAGTCATAATATGGATCTTAGCTGATTTTATCCTTATCTCAACCTTTTCATATATTATACTGCATTTACTGAAATCCATATTTAATTTAGAGGATGAAAGACACTTTATCAATATATTTTTAATAATCTTATACTTCCTTGCAATGCTGATCACATCCAGTAAAATTGAACTTGAAGCCTTTTCATATACTATAGGTATTGCAGGCAATTTTTTACTGAATATAATCATACCCTATATTGTTTTGGCTATAGCTTTATTCAAAAAATAAGACACTGGGGACGGTTCTTTTTGTCCCCAGTGTTTTATTTGAGGAGTGAGTATTGTCGGTCTATGGTTATGATGGCATCATAGTTTGGATGCCTCTTTTTTATTGCCTCTTTTACTTCTTCCACCAGTTGCTTTTCATCCTTCTCCCTAAATTCATAGGGCACCACCATATCGAATATCACATTCAAGTGCTTTTCATTGCCCACAACACGAAAGTCATGGATGCTCAAGTCCTGGGGGAATTCCTTCAACACATCCATTACCTGGGTTTTTGCTGTTTGAACAAGCTTATCGTCCGTATTTATTGGATCCATGTGTATCACCAGATGCAATCCTAATTCCTCTGATATTTCTTTTTCAGCTCTATCGATTATATCGTGAGCTTCCATTATATCCATGCTATAGGGCATCTCTGCATGGATGGAGGCCACTATCCTTCCGGGACCATAATTATGAACTATCAAATCATGTATGCCAATTACACCTTCGTAAGAAAGCGTCTTATCCATAATGGCTTTAACCAGGCCCTCATCTGGAGCCTCTCCTAATAGAGGATTCAATGTATCTTTTATGAGATTATAGCCATTGTAAAGTATGAAAATGGATACTGCCAGACCCACATAACCATCAATGGGTATGGTAATCCATTTTGAAGCCATCAAAGATAAGGCTACAACAGAAGTAGCTGCCACATCGCTTAGGCTGTCAAAGGCAGTAGCTTCCATAACTTTGGACCCAATAGTCCTGCCTATTTTTCTGTTAAATAAGGCCAGCCATACTTTAACTATTATTGAAGCCAGCAACAGTATAAATGTAAAGATGCTGAATCTTAAAGCTTCCGGATTAACTATTTTCTTGATGGAGCTTTGAACAAATTCAAAGCCTACCACTATTACCATCAAAGAAACCACCATTGCAGCTATATATTCAAACCTACCGTGACCAAAAGGATGCTCCTTATCAGCAGGTTTTCCGCTCATCATGAATCCAAAGATTGTCACCACAGAAGAACCCACATCTGAAAGATTGTTGAAAGCATCCGCCATTACGGCTATGCTGTTTAAATATAATCCTATGGATAGCTTCAACAAGAACAATATAATATTGGATATGATGCCTGTAATGCCTGATAGATAGGCATATCTCTGTCTTACCTCCCTCGTAGCCGTATTCTTATAATCTCGCACAAAGGTTTTAATCAAAAAGTCAGTAAACAATCCAACATCTCCTAACTAAAATTTTTAAGATAATAAATTGCCAACTGAGTTCTATCTCTTAGATCCAATTTTTCCAAAAGTGCAGTTACATAATTTCTTACGGTTCCTTCGCTCAAATATAGTTTTGCCGATATTTCTTTATTTGATAATCCTTCGGATATTAGCTTCAAAACCTCAGTTTCTCTAGCTGTAAGATCCACATCCGGCTTTCTCTTTTTCTCCTTTTCCATCATAGATGTAAGCACTTCGGCTATGTCTTTTTGAAAAACCGCATTGCCCTTATGCACCGTCCTCAGGCAGTCAATTATGCTGTCTGAGGATTGATTCTTAAGTATGTATCCTTCCGCCCCATTTTTTATGGCTTCTCTAATATATTCATCATCTCTGAAAGTGGTGAGAATTATCACCTTTACATCTTTAAAGTTTTCTTTAATAAGCTTAGTCCCAAGAACCCCATCCATAACAGGCATCCTCACATCCATGAGAACCACATCAGGTTTTTCCTTCAGACAGAATCTATAGGCTTCCTGCCCATTGGATACCGCACCAATGACTTCAATGTCTTCTTCCAATTCAAGCAGAATCTTCAGACTATCCCTTATCAAGGCATCATCATCTACTATTAGCACTTTCAATTATACCACCTCCATCGTCCATTGGTATAATGCATACTATATTAAATCCATCATCTCCGTTTACGGACAGCATGCCTCCTGCATATTTCATTCTTTCCCTCATTCCGCTTATGCCCAAGCCTTCTCTGATATTCTTGCAGCCTCTGCCATTATCCTTTATGTGGAGTCTTGTGTAATTATTATTGGCTTCCAAGATTATTGTAACCTTTGTAGCTTCTGAATGTTTCAATATATTGGTGAAGGCTTCTTTTACATTCTGGCCGAATATTTCAATATGATTGGGTTTTAACAATGCCATATCTCCTTTTTTGGAAAATTCCACGGCACAATAGTTAAAGTTCTTAATAATATTCTCTATATATTCTAATCCCATAGCTTCCTTTGGTCTAATATTATGTACCGTCTCCCTAAGAGTTACTATGGCTTCTGACAGTCCTTTGATGGAGTTCTGCAAGAGTTCCCGTGATTTGTGCCGGTCCTTGTCCCATATTTTGTACGAAGCTTCAAGCTGCATCATGATACCTGCCAGGCTGTGGCCTACGCTGTCATGAATCTCCCTGGCTATTCTATTCCTCTCTCTCAGTTCCGCCAAATGCTCAATATTCTTGGAAGCATTAAGCATCTCAGCTCTAATCTTTTCCAGTTCATATCGCAGCCTTCTCTCATTGTCATAGGCTTCTCTGTACAACCTTTCTCGCGCTTTTATACGGTTACTAATATATGAAAAGTATCCACAAAGTATCATAAGCAACAAATATGTTGCCATGGACTTAGCCTCAAGAAAGATTATCCCGGGAATTATTAACAGTCCGGATATATTCAAATATCCGGACTGAATAAGGTCATAGACCATTATTGGATATATATAAATATAAGTAGCTTCCATATAAGACAGATACAGTATGACAGCAGCCTCTCCAATCATAAGGGCCATACTGTTCTTGTACATATCCCTATATACATTGGAAGCTATGATTATAAGCAGCAAAGATATCTCTATGAATCCAGGGCTGCCTGCAATTATTTTCATTGTTATAACATATGAAAACAATAATATTTTTATTATACATTTCATAGCATGACCTCAAAGCATAATAAACTATTTATTCCATAATACACCATCACCTGTTCATCATCAATATGCTATGCATAGCTATTTATTTTGACTGAACCTACAAGGAAAAAAACCAGTGAAAAAAGCAACAGCACTATTATTTCATTGCCTACAGTTGCTATGTTGCCACCATTTAGTATTTTCTCCACACCTTTCATAGCCCATGTAGCAGGCATCAGTTCACTAATTCTCTGAAGCATAATAGGCATTATTTCTCTTGGCCATAAGCAACCACCAAGCATGGCCATTGGAATCACAATCAATGGTGTCAATGCTGATACATGGCTCAAATTTTTTGACAGGTTCACTATTGCCATACCCATGGATACACAAACCGCAGAGTATATTAATATGAAAATCAGCAGACTTGACATTGAAGAACCAAAACCCATTCCAAACATATACCTAAGGATTCCGAATAATACTATTATCTGTACCCAGATTATTGCAAAGAAACTAAGTATATTGCCCAATGCATATTCCTTAAGGGTTAAGGGAGATATTAAAATTCTTTCATAGGTTTTTAACCTCTTATCCTCTCCAATCAATGATGCAGCATTAATTGCCATATACATCATAAACATCAACATAATCCCTAATCCTGATTGAACATAGTAACCTCCTGATGAAACAGATGAAACATCTTCATATTGCGTTTCAAAATTTCCTTCCATGTAATATTCAAGGCCTTTTTTGAATTCTTCCTCATCACCCTTTGATGCTATGGCTATTTTCCTTGCTGAGTTTATAAAATTATTAATATAAATCTTTGCAGGTATTAGACCATTATAATCTCTTATTCCATAGGTTTTTAACTGTACTTCCTCTCCTGACATCAGGCTTTCTGTAAAGCCTTTGTCTATCTTTACTCCAAAATCTATCTCATCATTTAGCAGTCCATATTTTATTTCTTCTTCTTTAAGAAATAAAACCATACAGTTTTTTTCAAGGCCACGTATAAGACTCTCAGTGAGAAAAGTAACATCATTGTCTGTGATTCCAACTCTTACAGGGCTATTGTTGTTTCCTACAAGCACATATAGCACAAGGGTTATGACCGGAAGAACTACCATCACCATTAAGTTGTATTTATCCCTCAGTAATCTTCTCATATTATTTTTGAATATGATCAAGCCAGGCTCCTCCTTCCCCTAAAAGCACTTATTACCAATAAAGACAATGAAGCTATCCATAGTATTGCCATATAATTTCTTATTTGGCTTTGGCTTCCGTCATAAATTGCATTAAGCATTATCCTAAGACCCAAATAGTTTGGTGACAAAAAGCTCAGCTTTTTCATGACAGATGACATGGAATGATATGGTACATAACCTCCACCTAAAAATGTAAGTACCTGAACCATTGTACTCAGCAATGCATGGGCTTTGTTTTCATTCCCTATTATCATGGAAGTCGCAACTCCTAAACTTGTGGCTAAAACAGCCAAAGTGATACATGTAAACATTATAAATGGTATGTTATCTCCCCAATTGACATCATAAACATATTTTGTAAATAGAATTATGACTGAAGCATCAATTACTAGGGTTAAAATTATACCTGCCACCTTCCCTATAAATATTTCATGAAAATGCAAAGAAGCTGATTTTAGCCTTATTTCTGTCCTATAAAACTGCTCTTCAGCCATGGAAAAGGCTCCATAGGTGGTACCATACATCATGGTCATAATCAGCATGGTCATAGCATAGTAATCTAAAGCCTTAGGTCTTTTACCATCTGGGTTTATAGACTCTTCAGAGATGTTATCATAGAAGGATGTGTTTACGTCATTACCTCCTAACATTGAATAGGCATATTCTGCATTGGCAGATTGGTTGAAGCTGTCAATAACACTTTGCACAACAGAGCTTCTGAAAATATTCCCACTTCTTTTATATACATGGATTCTACCTTCATTGTCTGTTTTTACATGCACAAGAGCAAAGGCCTCTCCGTTTTTTATCTTTTCCATGCCCTTATCAAAATCCTCAACGGTTTCTGTGTTGATGATTTCTTTTATATCTTCCTGTTTCAAAAATTCATTTAAGCTTTGTAGCAACTCATCCTCATTTTCATTTACCAGTATCACCTTTACCGGGTTTATGTTCTCTATTTGGAAGGATCCATCGAGAGCAGCGCCAAGTATAAGTATCATGACTATAGGCAACGCCAGCATGGAAGTCAAATTTCCATAATTCCTCACTTTTCTTAATGCTGTGTAGTAGGCTATATATAAGGCCTTCATGCTGTAGTCACCTCATCTCTCAAGGTTCTGCCTGTCAATGTAAGAAATACTGTTTCCAAATCAGGCTTTTCTGATATGAGAGATACTATCTGATTTCCTGAGTCGATGATGCATTGGATAATATTGTTCAAGTTATTGGTTCCTTTCTTTGATATAACTGTAATCACATTTCCTTCCACGCTGCAATCTACAACATTGTCCATGGTCTTAATTCGATCCACTAAGGTATAATTAATCCCATCCAGAGTTATGACAGTTTTTTCTTCTACTGTCACAAAATCTTTTAACTCTTCCTTGCTTCCTCTGGCTATTATCTTGCCATGATCCATGATGGCTATATAGCTGCATAGCTGTTCAACTTCCTCCATATAATGGGAAGTATATATTATCGTAGAGCCTTCATTCCTCATCTTTTTAACAGATTCAATAATATGATTTCTTGACTGGGGATCTATGCCCACTGTAGGCTCATCCATTATTATAAGCTTAGGCCTATGGACCAAGGCGCAGGCTATGTTGAGCCTTCTTTTCATACCTCCGGAGAAATTTCTCACAAACTGCTTTTTTTGGTCTAAAAGGCCGGTAAATTCTAACACTTCTTCAACTCTGGCCTTTAGCAAAGAACCCTTTAGATCATAAAGCCTACCGAAAAACTCCACATTCTCATAGGCAGTAAGATCCGGGTATATGGCTATATCCTGTGGAACAATACCTATATATTTTTTGATTTCAGAGGCATGTTTTTTCATATCCTTGCCGAATATGTTTATCTCGCCTTTATCTGCATCTCTTATGCCTATTACTGTATCTATGGCAGTGGTCTTCCCAGCTCCGTTAGGTCCCAGGAGTCCGAAAATCTCCCCTTCCTTTATGCTGAAACTTATATTGTCTACTGCAAGAGTATCTCCATATCTTTTTATGAGATTTTTAACTTCCAAAATCATGATAAAACCCTCCTTACTCTTCCTACCATAATATTAAACTTTGGATCATGTCCATTCTAATGACAAAAATCAAAAGATGATATGACATTTGTCATATCATCTTTTGATCTGACTGGTGCGAGCCAGAGGATATATTATTAGATAGCATAACAGGAAGAAAGCTAGGGAATAAAGAGTCATCATGATATATCCTTTACCTCCGGCACAAGATAATACCAAGGATTCCAAAAAACCAAATACTGCCTGAGTAACTCCTGGAATAAACATCAATAGCATTATTAATGCTCCTATTCCAAATAAAAACATCATTCCCTTTTTATAGTAAATGCTTGCTATAAGAGTAAAAAGGACTGTGGCGCAAAGGGTAACCAAAAAGCAAATCCATGTCATTTCAAATATTCCCTTTACTCCAGAAAAAAACTGTCCAAAATGCTCATAATTAAATCCTAAAAGTTTATACATCAACCATTCCCATATTGAAAGGAGAGTATATATAACCGACATTATAAGGGATAGCAATATGTTGTATATAGCAAAACCAAATATGAAATCCTTTCTTGTTATTCCCATGTTAAGCATATATGGCAGAGTTTCATTATAGCACACCATTCCAGAAACTGCCCCAAAAATCACTACAGCGACAATGCTGTTTGTAATAATTACGCTCTCATATCCTCTGCTCTTGAAGTATATTGAAATTAGTATGCCTAATGCTGAAATAGCAAACATGATGGACCAAAATATCACAAAAGACTTCTTTGAATTTAGATAATGCATCTTTAGATGGGACTTTATCCTATTCATTTATGTCACCCCTTTTAATCATTTTTCCGCCTGTGAGGAATATGAACAATTGCTGAAGAGGAATAGAACTTATAGCTAGATCATCTAACTCCATAGCCCTTATTTCATTATCTGAGATACTGTCAAATATAGCTACTGCCATTGTATTCCCAAACTCCTCTTTACTCAAAACCTTTTTCCCGGAAATATGCTTTTCAACTCTATCTTTAGTCCCTCTGATATAAAAAGCCTTGTTCTTTATATCTTCAGAATTACCTTCCAACATTACTTCTCCCTTGTTCAGTATGATTACATCTTCCAACAGATTGCTTACTTCATCTATAAGATGGGTAGATAATATGATGGTTCTTGGGTTTTCCATATAATCCTCTATGAGTACATCATAGAATAATTGCCTGCCGGCAGCATCAAGACCAATATAAGGTTCATCAAATATAGTTATGGGTGCTCTGCTGGCTAATCCTACAATTATCCCCAATTGAGATTTCATGCCTAACGAAAGATTCCTATATGTTTTTCTTTTATCCAGCTGGAACTCTATTAAAAGCCTTTCTGCCAGCTTTTTATCCCAATTATTATAAAAGCTTGAAGCTATGTCTAAAGCTCCTGTTACACTAACATCTTTCAGAAACATACCGTTTTCCTTTACTATGCATATATTTCTTAAGGCTCTGCCATTTTCATAAGGACTCTCACCAAATATCTTCACTTCTCCGTCGTCAGGGAATGTCTGTGCAGTAACAATATTCAAAAGTGTGCTTTTACCTGCCCCGTTTCGCCCAAGCAATCCGTATATCTTATCCTTTTCCATATTCAAATTTATATGGGAAAGTGCCGTGGTTTTTCCAAAATGCTTGGATATGTTCTTGCATTCAACTGCATAGGTCATCATTTATCTCCCCCTTCATAATTTCTTATGATATCTATCAGGTCTTCTTTGGTTATATTTAATTTCTCCGCTTCACGAATAAGTTTGGATATATGATCTTCAATGAATTGTTTCTTTCTTTTGCTTATTATCATATTTCTTGCTCCTTCTGCAACAAACATGCCAATACCTCTCCTCTTAAACAATATTCCTTCTTCTACCAGAAGGTTTATTCCCTTGGCGGCAGTGGCCGGATTTATACCATAAAGTCTGGCAAATTGATTGGTAGAATACACCTGATCTCCTTCGCTCAACTCACCGCTTATAACAGCATCCTCTATGGCTTCAGCAATCTGCATATATATCAATTTATTCTCATCCAAAGGTAACTTCATCAAAGCACCTCCTTGCTTTAGTGGTTAATTACTTGTGTAATTAACTATATAACTTTTGAATTTATTTGTCAATATGATTTTAGAAGTTTATTACAAAAAAAGAACGGTATAACCGTTCTTATATGATATATGTTATTTAGAAATAAATATCTGAAAACTCAATATTCATTCTTTCTATATTTTTTCTTCTTATAGCGTTCAAAGCTTCATCACTGAAAACATTGTTATTATCTACAGGAAGTTCAATTATGAACTCACTTCCACACCCAGGTGCACTTATTAAAGATATGGTTCCATCATGAAGCTCTACCAAGGATTTAACCAACGATAATCCTATGCCGCTACCTTCCTGTTCCCTGGTCAGCGACTTATCAATCTGTCTGAAACGTTCGAATATGATATGCTGTTTTTCTTTGGGAATTCCTATTCCTGTGTCCTTAACACTTATGGCCACACTGCTCACTTTGTCATTTATATATACGCTTATCTTCCCTCCAGGCTTTGTAAACTTAATAGCGTTTGATATGAGATTAAGCATTATTCTCTCTATTTGGTCCGGATCACACCTGATTTCTTTTTCTTCGACATTTGTATCAAACTCCAGCCACAAACCCTTTGCTTGAACATACTGTACTACAGAAAGGGTTATATCCTCCACGATTTTAACTATATCATAGTAACCCATATTCACATCATAATATCCAGAGTCAATCTTAGTTATATCAATCAAGTTGTTTACCATTCTCAGGAGCCTGTAGCAGTTTTGTTTCATAATGTTGGTGTACTTGTCCATATTTTTGCCTTCTTTTTTGTTTTGTATTTCCATTAGCTGCAACGTTCCTAATATCACATTTAAAGGTGTCCTGAACTCATGGGAAATATTTGAGAAAAATTCATTCTTTATCCTATCATATTCCTTTGCTTCTTCCAATTGCCTTTCATTTTCTTTCATTGTCAATCTAAGTTCCTCTGCTTTTTTCCTCTCTGTAATATCTCTTACGATTGCCATCACCTGAATACTCTTTTCATCCGTGAAGCCAACATTTACCACCTCTACATCTATTTCCATGCCTTCTAGATTGCATAGCTTTATTTCAAAAGGACTGCCTCCGCAATTTAGATTTGTTAAAGCTCTGCTCACTTGGTTTTTCATATTGTAAACATAATCAGGATGTATAAAATCATATATACTCCTACCTATTACTTCCTCCTTGCTTGAAGCCTTCAACATCTTTACACCTGCATTATTTATAAAAGTAATTATGTCTCCTTCATGAATCATCACTGCATCAGGCTCCAGTTCCACCAGATTCCTATACCTGCTTTCACTTTTGGCTAATTCCTGTTCCTTTTTTATTAATTCCTGACTCATAAGCTTTCGATCTGTTATATTGACCATATACTTTAGCATATATAGGACTTCCCCAGCATCATTCCTTACAGCAGAAACATTGCAAAACACCCAAACAGTGTCCAAATTTTTCTTCCGTAACTTCTTTTCAATATTATAGGTCTCCCTGCTTCCGTTAATGATACCTCTTGTCAATTCCTCTTCTTTCAAAGCGTCATGCAAATCTGTTATATCCCACCAGTACATGTTAAGAAGTTCATTTTCTGTGTATCCCAATAAAGAACATAATCTTTGAGGTACTTTTATAAACTTTCCTTCTACAGATACATGACAAGTCATTATATCTGATATTTCTTCTGCCCGAGATACAAATGTTTGACCTTCCACGAACTTTTCATAATAGCTTCTGTATCTGTAATCCATGACAGCAGCAATTGTTGCTATGCATATGATGGTTATAATATTCATTGTAAACTCATGATTGGATAAACAAATCAAAGCTGATTTGATGCTAGTATTATTTCTTATGTAAATCATGAACAATATGGCCATAAGTCCACTGCCTACTCCAGACATCACTCCACCCATATATATTGAAAAAATTATAAGCATCGAGAAGATAACCATCAAGGAAGATGGTTTCCATGATATTGAAGAGTTGCAAAACAGCAGTATGGCAAAAACTGTTAACATTATGCCTATGTATTTATTGCGTTTTCTCTGCATCATATTATCTGCTCCCGCACATAGTCTGGATATTATGTAATATATTGACTTATTCTATACATTTATGCCATATCCTCTAAATTAATTATCGCAAGTTCCGACTTCATCTGAGGTGTTTTTTTCTATTTTTCTTCAAATTTCTCCATGCATTATTGAGGTAAAATTATTTTGTATACGTATTATTTTGGTTCTGTTTATGATATTATATAGTCAAGATGCAAAATCTACATTTTGATAATAAAGGGGGTATATGGTTGAATATTGCGGTAGTTGGCGCCGGGACAGGTGGATCTAAAATCATAAAAACCCTTTCTAGCATATCCGATGTAAAAGTTACCATAATAATAGATAAAAACATGGATGCACCGGGTATAGCTCTGGCTAAAGAGATGGGTATTAAATACAGTGATTCCTTAGATGATATAGAAAAAGAGGCACCTGATTTGATTATAGAAGCTACTGGAATACCTGCAGTATCTGATGAATTGACAAAATCATATAAGAACATATGTGAAATCATAAATTACAAAGGTGCAAAGTTATTTATGTCTTTAGTAGAAAAAAATAACCATACATTGAGCAGACTTAATTACCAGATTGCAGCTGTTAAAGAGGCTTCATCCATAGTCCAGACATACCTTAACCAAATAAACAACAGCATCGATAATGTTCATGAAGTAAGCAACAGACTTTTAGAAATTGCTAATAATTCCAACAACCATATAATTGAAAGCGACAAAATACTCCAATATGTCAATAAAATAGCTAAACAAATAAAAATACTAGGAATTAACGCTAACATAGAATCTGCTCGTGCAGGTGAACAGGGAAAAGGTTTTTCAATTGTAGCAAAAGAAGTTCAGAATTTGGCAGACAATAGTGAAATAAGCGCAAAAGAGATAAACAAGATTCTTTTTATGCTTTCGGAAGAGATATCCAAAATCACTGATCAATTGGACAGCCTCAAGAATTATTCAATGATTCAGGTGGAAGCTTCTAAAAAAGCAACAAAAGCTGTAGAAGATCTATTGGAAAAAGCGCAAGTCTAATTGAAAAAAAGAACAGCCTAAGCTGTTCTTTTTTCAAACAAACTGTAAACCACCGGTATAACCACCATTGTAAGCAGTGTTGACACCATGAGGCCGCTCATCAGCGATACTGCCATAGGTACCATGAGACTGCTGCCACCCAGTGCCAATGGTATTAGGCCTATTACTGTTGTTGTAGTTGTAAGCATTATAGGTCTAAATCTCTTATCCACCGCATCAACACAAGATACATTTACATCCTTTCCTTCTGCCCTCTCTGCATTGATGAAGTCAATGAGCAATATGGCATTGTTAACAACTATTCCCGCCAGGCTTACTACACCTAGAAGGGCTGTAAAGGACAGAGGTTGCCTGAATATCGCCAAACCTAATATGGAACCTATAACAGAAAGAGGTATGGTCACAAGTATTATAAAAGGTTGTAAAAAGGACCTGAACTGAAATAACAGTATGATATATACAAGTATTACGGCAAATATCATTGATACTCCCAAATCTCCAAAATACTGTACTATCTTTTCCCTCTCTCCATCAAATACTATTGAAACATCGCCCATATCTGTTTCTTTCAGCTTCTCCTCCAATTTTCGCTCTATGTCCACCGGATTATATCCGGTTTTTACATCGCTGTATACCATGACAGTCATATCTCTGTCGTATTTTTTTACTTGTGGATACATGTGTTCAACGCTTATGGGAGCTACTGACTTAAGAAGAGCTTTAGTATTTGTTACAGAAGATTTTATCATGAAATTCTCCAAGTCTTCCTTTGAGCTTATATTTCCTTCCACCCTCACATTGTATTCATTTCCATGTTGTCTAAGCTTGGTGGCCACCCTGCCCATCAATGCAATATTAACTTCATTTTGCACATCATAGGCACTGAGACCACAATATGCCGCCATTGCAGGATCCAAATCCACATTATATTCATATATTCTGTCTGAATGATCGTCATCAATATTCATGGTTCCTGGTATATCCTCAAGCATTGACTTAATTTGCTCAGCTGAATGAACCAATGTATCCATATCATCACCTGAAATCCTTACAATTACGGGCGCTGTTGTAGGCTCAGCTAACTCCAGCATCTTAACCGCCGCAGTTCCTCCTGCAATTCTCTTGTCCAACTCAAGTTGCAAATGATCCGCAAACTCTGAGTTGGATTTAAACCTTTCTGTCTTTTTCAAATCCAGCTTAATCAAAATCTGTGCATAATCCTTAGAAGGCGTGCTTATAGGTATGGCATTATAAAACTTAGGAAGCCCATCTCCTATGGCTCCTGTATAAAATACTACTTCAGGTTGCTCTTTCAGAACTTTAAACACATTTTCAGTTATCTCTTCTGTTCTATCTAAATCATTGCTTTTCTCACTGTCTATATTTATATACATCATATCCTTGTCTGCATAAGGGAAAAACTGAAGCCCCAACTGCAAAGCTATATATAGAGAAAGAGCAAAAACTCCTATAGATACAGCAATTGTCACCTTTCTAAATCTTAAAGCCTTGCTCAATAGGTTCATAAACATCTTTCTCAAGGAAAAACTTTTGACCTTTCCTCTTCCCGGCTTAAAGAAAATATAGGCCAAGGATGGTGTTACAAATAAAGCTGTTATATATGAAAAGCTCAGTGATAACATTACAATCTGGGGTACGCTTATGACGTATTCTCCGGCTACAGAATCCAACATCAACAAGGGTATAAAAGCAGCTACAGTAGTTAGAGTAGAACTAAATACAGGTACTGCAACTTCCTTTACACCGTCAATGCAAGCTTGGAGCCTGTCATCTCCCCTGTCAAGTCTCACTTGGATGGCATCGCTTATAACTATCGCATTATCCACCAGCATCCCAAGGGCTATTATGAGGGCTGATATGGATATCTGATGGAGCTTGATGCCTGTCAAATACATGGCTATAAAAGTTGCCATGATGGAAAGGGGAATTGCAGTAGAAACAACTATGGCGTTATTAAGACTCATGCCTAGAAACACAACAATTATCACAAAAATCATACCCTCTAAGAGATTCCTAATGAAATTGCTGGTGGACTTAGATACATCTTCAGGTTGGAAAAGTACCTTATCCAGAGTTACATCCTCAGGCAGATTATCTTCTAACTCTTGTAAAGTTTTTTCTACTTTCTTGCCTATATTCACTATGTTTTTATCCTTGACAAAATATCCTGTCAAAAGAACAGCATTCTGTCCATTATGCTTTATCTTATAACTGGAATCCTCAAGACCCATTTCTACATTCGCTATATCCTTTAGCCTTACAGAAGCTCCGCTATCCTGTGACACATATACAACAGTGTTCATTATATCTTCCATGGTCTCATATTGGCTGGATATTTTAACATTGATGGAACTTCCTTCTATGGCACCGGAAGGTATCTCCACATTTGAAGCTTGAATGATGTTTACAACATCCTGCAATGAAAGCATATATTGATTCAGCTTTCCGATATCAACTCTAACTTTAATTTCCTTTTGCTGTGATCCGTTTATATCAAATTTTGATATACCTTCAATCTTCATCAATTCATTTTTTAAATCTTCCGCAAAAAACTCCAGTTCTTCATAGCTGTAATTGCCTCCTGTCAGGCTTATTATGATTCCCGCTGTATCCGCCAAATCTGTCTTTATGTTTATCTTGCTGCAATCTTCAGGAAGCTCGCTTTGAAGATCGTCCATTTTTTCACGTAGCACTCTCCAAGATTCCTCTATATCTGCTCCATTCCTCAATCGTAAAATAACTATGCTTGCACTGTCCCTGGAGTAGGATTGGGAATATTCATATCCTTCAATTTCCACCAGCTTATCTTCTATTTTTTTTGTAACCAGCTTCTCAACAATTTCCGGTGAAGCTCCGGGATATGTGGTTGTCAACATGGCAAAAGGTGGGGTAATATCAGGATCCTCCTGCTTTGGGATTGCAAAATAGCTATAGAGTCCAAATATCATTACCACTACTGCCAATACAAGGGTTATCTTTCTATTTCTCAGTGCGGCGGTAATAGCCTTCATCATAATATCTCCCCCCTTGTCATTGGATAATCTCTAACGAATCTCCATGTTTTATATTCTTAAAGCCTTCAACTATAAGCTTTTCTCCCTTGTTGAGTCCCCAAACTTCAACCATGTCTCCTCTTACACTTCCCATACTTATCTCTCTTTTCTCAGCTACTCCGTCCTTAAATACGTACACATAGTCATAATCGCCTCTTAATACTGTGTTGAGGGGTATCATAATGGAGTAATACTCCTCGGTGGCTATGTTGATTTTAACGATGGCTCCCGCAGGCAACTGTTCATCATCTACAACGGCTTCTGCATTGTATGTCTGGGTCTCACTATCCTTTATTCTAGAGATATTCTTGACAGTTCCCTCATATTTCTTACCATTATGTTCCACCATGATATTATGGCCTATATCCACTTTAGTCACGTCTTCTTCGGTAAGTCCAAAGCTTACGATGTTTTTCTTGCTTCCAAGGACTAACAGAGGGTATCCGGCAGAAATCATCTCTCCCTCTTCATATAATATCTCCATCACATATCCGTCCATATCCGATTTCAAAGTTGCATCAGCCACTGCACTTTCCTTATATTTGAGATCTGCCTCTGCCTGCTCCAACTGGGATTTTAAGGCCAGTTTATCCTCTTCCCTGGCTCCTTTTTCTATTTGCTGCAACAAAGTTTTTGCGCTTATGTATTCCTGTTCTCTTATGGTTACCTCAAGTTCTGCCGCATCCAAATCCTGTTTTGATATGCCGCCTCCCTCATATAGCTTCTTTGCCTTTTCCAAGCTGTCTTTGGCAAATTCATAGGCTTTCTGAGCTTTAATCACATTGGAAGCTGCCAAATCCAAGTCTTCTTCTGTGGCACCGTTAACCGCTTTCATATATTGGGCTTCAGCTCCAGCCTTTGCAGCCTGAGATCCTTCCAATGCTATATTTAATTCCTTTGTATCCAATATAGCCAAAGTGTCTCCCTTTTTTATTTCCTGACCCTTATCCACTTTTATGGAAGCTATTTTACCCGATGTCTTAAAGCCTATCTTTTTCATTTCCTCCGGTTGCACAATTCCTATATATTGAAGCTCTTTTGTAATAAGTCTTTCTTCTATGTCAGTAACTTTGACAGGCTTTTTAATTTCCTCTGCTACCTCTTCCTGAACCTTAGCTTTGCATCCCGTCAGAGTGACCGTAATTATAATCATTGACAAGAACACTAAAATACTTTTATTCTTCATTCAGATAACCTCCAGTTTACAGGATACTTTTGAAAACTTCATCAGTTATTTAAACGTATGTTTTAAACTTCTGTTTTAATAATAGCATGGTGAGTCCTGCTGATCAATAAAAGTGAAAAAAAGCCTTTCGAAATGACCACAAAGAATGATACTGTATATGAAGCTTCTAAATCAGGCCAGAACAGCATCAATAAGCAGCTTCATATATTCCTCCAAATCGTCTTTGCTGCTGAAATTTAATGTTAGAGGACTATCGGAAAAGTTTTCTTCTACAAGCCTGTTAATGACAGGTCCCAAGATTCCTGAAAAAAGCTGCAGATATTTCAGCTTCAGCAATTTTTTGCTCTCCGATTTTAATATGGTGCCTATAATTTGCTGCATCATATCTTGCAGTTCCTTGTTAAGATATATTTTATCAATCAATACAGGGGTATAATTCTTATCATCCAGAGAAAGCTTTACTATAAGGCTTATGAGAGCAGGATATTGGGAAATAAACTCTGACATAGTTTTAGCCCATTCCAGCAGCTTATCATAAGGAGACAATTCGGTAGATGTAAAAATGCTATATAATACATTGTACAAGGCCATGGAGTAATGCATTTCCACTTCCTTAAGAAGATTCTCCTTACTGCCAAAATAGTAGTTAATGGAGGCCACATTGACCCCTGCTGCTTCCGCAAGCTCTCTTATAGTCACATCGCCCCTTGACCCTACCATGTCAATTGCATATTGCATTATTTTGCTTTTTGTATCAAGTTCCATATCGTTCATGACAATACCCTCATTCATCTCATTATTCATTTGCTTTTTAAATTGAGTTTCACAAAACCTAAAACATTACTATGACAAATATCATTTAGAAGATGCGCTTAACCCTGCTATATATCCACTGGACCAAGCCCATTGAAGGTTGAAACCACCACAATCTCCGTCAATGTCAATTATTTCTCCTGCGAAGTACAGACCAGGTGCAATCTTGGATTCCATGGTTTCCGGGTTTATATGAGATACATCTACACCTCCCGCTGTTACCTGAGCCTCACTCCAGGATTGGGTACCGGAAACACTCATTACCCACCTCTTCATCTTATTGGCTATGGCTTTCATGTCATCTTCAGTTACATACCTGCAAGGCATATGGAGATCAGATATACCTGCCTCTTTAAGCAAAACATTTATAAATCTCTTGTTTATTAAACCAACAAAACTAAAATCAAAGGGTTTATCTTCCCTTAAATAAGTTCTCCTCTCCAGCAAATCCTCTAGCTCTTCGAAACTCATGTCAGGAAACAAATCCAGTGCTATATTTACCCTTTTACCCATTCTTAAATGTTCTCCTGCAATTCTGCTCAACTGCATCACAGGAGGTCCTGATAAACCGTAATCAGTAAACAGTATTTCTCCGCTTTCCTTTCTGAGCACTTTACCATCTACTTCAATAGCTGCTTCCCCGTCTATCTTTGCACCGGAGAGGGATTTTAAAAAAGGTGCATCCAACTTTAGTTTAACCAACGAAGGAAAAGGTTCGATTATCTTATGTCCGAAGGCCTTTGCCAATTCATAACCACTTCCATTGGCCCCCAAACTGGGGTTTGCCTTTCCTCCGGTAGTCAGTATGACTTTATCAACCCACATGCTGTCTCTATCCTTAACATTTATCTTAAAGCCTTTTTTTCCATATGAAACAGATTCTACCCGAGCATCACATATCTCTTTGACTCCAAGGCGCTCCATCTCAAACCTGAGCACATCCAATACTGATGAGGCTTGACCTGACGCAGGGAAAACCTTGCCTTCGCCTTCCACAACACAGTGAATGCCCAAATCCTCAAAAAAATCCATAGCAGACCTTTGGTCAAACTTCTTCAAGGCAGAAATTGCAAAATTTACATTGCTACCATGAAAGCTTCGTATATTCATATTAATATTTGTAAGATTGCATCTGCCATTGCCTGTTGCCAACAGTTTCTTCCCCACCCTGGGCAGTTGTTCCAACACTAAAACTTCCGCTCCATTTCTTGCGGCTACTATGGAGGCAAGCATTCCTGCTGCTCCGCCGCCAACTACAGCTATCTTCAACTCTCTCATCACCCATTTATCAATAATTATTGCTATTATTATATCAAACTCTTACCTTTCCTGTTATATCTTTGCTCTTCTGATAATCTTCTATTAAGGAAGGATTATCCTCAAGAATCATTTCCACCAGTTGCTGAACTATGTTTACATGGTCTGACTTTATGGATATGTTTTCAATATATTTATTTATGTCTTCAGGTTTATCCATACCTGCAATTTTTAGAAAATTAAACAATATATCCGCCCTGCCCATTGTTATCTCTTCATCCTGCTTACCGAAAAGCTCCTGTATCCTGTTATATATGAAGGCCGCCAATTCAAAATGGTTTGAAAAGGGCACCGACTGCTTGCTTACCCTTTCATTAAATGCTTTTTGCAACCGTTTTAGTGCGATTTCTCCTGATAATATGAGTCCGTTAAGCTCATCCAATATTTCATATTCATCGGTGGAAAGTTTGCCGCTCAAAGGTTTATATACCAAGTCGTGCTCCACCTCTGCCCATGCATGCATAAGAACAGTTGCTATCTGTATCTCAATCAATGCATCCCAGTGATTCTTCATATCATCTCCATAATGCTCTGGCTTTAATCTTACCCTATAGTGAGTTGCATGATATCCGGAAAAAACCTTTTTGTATATGCCTGAGCCGCCGTTTGGCTCCTGATCCTGTGGAAATTCCTTGACTTCTACAACTTCGAATGTGGATTTAATAAACTTCTCAACCTCCTCCTTATCCCCTGGGAAATATATGGCTATTCTTACTCCCGCCAAATCAACAATATCCTCCAGGATTTCCTGAACATTCTTATATTTATGTTTTTCATTTCTTTTTATCAATTTATCCTTAAGTTTATCAGGTCTTTTGGCTCTATATGTAACAATAGCCCTAATACCTGCTGTTTCCAACTCATTTTCACATATATTTGCACATAGTTTTGAAGCTCTTTCATAGTAATCTATATCCCTAATATATTGCTCCAGAAATTTAGCTAAAACTTCCATATACACACCTCACTAAAATAATGTGTCCTTTATAATTACTCTCAAAATATATTATAGCATTATTACCATTAAGATGATATCAAGCTTTCCATTGACATGATCATTAAAGTTACCTTAAACTAGAATATATGGGATAAGCTTAAATATAGAAGTATGCATTAATGATTTACATCTTCTGCTGAATTTAATATCAAAAAAAGTAAAGATTCGGCACCAACCTGATTAGCAATTTTATAATTCAGAGGGTTCCTGAACTTCTCTTCATTGAGAATTGGTTCAAATCCATGATGGGAAGCTAACCCTTAAGTTATTTATTTTCCCTATGAACTACACAAAAATAAAAGGCGGGTTTAAACATGAAGAATAAAAAATCTAAAAACTTAATATTAATTGGGGTATTCATTGTGCTAGTCCTCTCATTTTCATTTGTAATTGCAGCTCAGAATAAAGACATATCATTGCTGTCCATATTTAAAAGCAATAGTTACAAAATTAAGCTTGGAGATGAAACCAAAAAGCTTGAGAAAAAAGATAACGTGATTTACTTAGGTGTAAACGATCTAAAGACTATGCTGATGAAACACTATGGTTCATCAGACATATATGTGGATTTAATTGATAATAAACCTGATGAAAATGGAATCATCTCCCTTATAGTAGATGAAGAAAGCAGCAATCCTGTTTATAGCTTAGGACAAGTATTTTTTATCAATAACAATGGTTGGTCAGTTAATAAAATTCAGCTTTCTATAGATGACACCAAATACTTACATTTAATAGACAATAATTCATACGTAAATGCTTTGGTTGGCCTCTCTCCGGATATCCATTCAAGGCTAATAAACAGGGATCATACCATTCCTGAAAACTTTAACGACGGCAATATTGTAGCTTTAAAAGGTGTACAAGCCATATTAAGCAGCAAAGGCATGAAGCTGGATAAGGTCACCCTTGAAAATTTAAAAGTCATGCTTGATAAAGCAGCAGAAGATGGGATTAAAGGCTTTGTACTAAACAGCACATATAGATCCTATCAGGAGCAGAAAAGTTTATTTGACTACAGATATAACGAGAGGAAGAACAGCGGAGTAGCAGATCCCTACGAAGAAGCTTCCAAGGTGGTTGCATACCCTGGCACCAGTGAACATCAGACAGGTATGGCATTAGATATACTAAGCACAAAATATCCTAAGGGCAGCACATTTCATAATTCCGAGGAATATGCATGGCTGATGGAAAACTGCTGGGATTATGGTTTCATACCAAGATATCCGGAAGAAAAGGTAGAGAAAACAAGAATAAGCTTTGAACCTTGGCATTACAGATACATTGGCAAACCATTGTCTCTTTATGCCAAAGCGAAAGGATATTGTCTTGAGGAGGTTGTAGAAAGCCTGCAAAATAATAGACTTACAAACTTTAAAGCTTCTAACGAAGAAGAATATGTTTTCCTTTTACTGAAAAAGGACCAAAACTTCATGGTGGAAAGCGGACTCAATGTGGATTTCTCATATTTGGAACTTACGGCAGAAGACAATTTGTTAGTTGTAAAACTGGGTGCCTAAATATTATTTGAGGAGGGCTGCAATCATGAGTTATGCTGATCATCCCCTTATGGAAAAGGTAAAAGAAGCTAAAGAAGTCCTATGGTTAAATCCTCAATATGAATCTGCTGATGTTCATAAGATTGCAGATTTAACAATTGAGAACATTATTGAAGCAGAGGAAAGGCTTAAACGTTTTGCGCCTTATATAGAGGCAACATTTCCTGAAACTAAGGAAACCAAGGGTATAATTGAATCTCCTTTAAAGGAAATAGGCAAAATGAAAAGCCTGATGGAAAAAAACTCGAATTGTCCCATTAAAGGCAACTTGTTATTGAAATGCGACAGTCATCTGCCCATATCCGGCTCTATTAAGGCCAGAGGCGGCATATATGAAGTTTTGAAGCATGCAGAGGATTTGGCCCTTTCAGAAGGTTTGCTGTCATATGAAAGCGATTATAGCATATTGAAGGAAGACAGATTTAAAGAGTTTTTCTCTCGCTACAAGATTGCTGTTGGGTCTACAGGCAATCTTGGATTAAGTATAGGAATAATGAGCGCAGCTCTGGGATTCAAGGTTTACGTCCATATGTCGGCTGATGCAAGACAATGGAAAAAGGATCTGCTGAGACGAAAAGGAGTTAACGTCATAGAGTATGAATCAGATTATAGCAAAGCAGTTGAAGAAGGCAGAATGCAATCTAATATGGATCCTTTAAGCTATTTTGTGGATGATGAAAACTCCAAAGCCTTGTTTATGGGGTATTCCGTAGCCGCATTGAGGTTGGCTAATCAGCTTAAAGACATGGGAATTGAGGTAGATGAGGATCATCCACTGTTTGTCTATCTCCCATGTGGAGTAGGAGGAGGGCCTGGTGGCGTAACCTTCGGATTAAAGCAGATCTATGGCCCCAATGTACACTGTTTCTTTGCAGAACCTACCCATGCTCCCTGCATGTTGTTAGGGATGATGACCGGACTCCACGATAAAATATCGGTTCAAGACATCGGTTTGGACAATATAACTGAAGCCGACGGTCTTGCAGTGGGAAGGCCATCCGGCTTTGTTGGAAAAATCATGGAAGCTATTTTAAGCGGAATATTTACCATAGAGGATAATAAACTTTATAAATATCTCTCCATGCTTGCAGATTCGGAAAATATTTTCATAGAACCTTCTGCTGCTGCAGGCTTTGACGGACCGGCATGGCTTATGTCAAGCCCTGAAGGCAAAGAATATATAGATTCTATGAATCTGCACAGCAAGATGGATAATGCTTGTCATATTGTATGGGCTACCGGAGGAAGCATGGTGCCTGATACCATAATGATGAGCTACTACCACAAAGGAAAGAGCATACGATAAAGAAATAGAAAGGCTTCCTTCAAAAGCGTTTCTATAACAATCAAGGTAGAGCCTTTCTTGAAATGATTTTAACTGAAAGTATAAATTAAGAATTTATACTTTCTAAACATTATAAATAAAAATAACGGAGTCTTCATTTACTCCGTTATTTTTATTTGTATTATCAACGTTTTTTTCAGTCATAATTTACAATCTGAACCCTGCCACATTACTCTGTAACTCTTCAGCCAGCTTTGATAGTTCCTTAGCCATATTGGCTATCTCCTCCATGGCAGCTGTCTGTTCTTCCGAAGCTGCGCTTATTTCTTCGCTTGAAGCAGCAGTTTCCTCAGCAATGGATGCTATGCTTTCTATGGATTCATTCATGCTTCTGCTGCCTTCAGCTACCTGCTGCACTGACGCGCTCAACTCTTGTATCTGACTTGTAATGTTGTTTATATGGTTAAATATGTTTTCAAAGGAGTTTCCTGCTCTGTTAACAGCTTCTACTCCATCAGAAACTTCATTTGTAACGGCACTCATTATATCTATTACCTTATTGGTTTCATTTTGAATGTTTCCTATGAGGTTTGCAATCTGTACCGCCGATGATGAGGATTCTTCTGCCAGTTTTCTCACCTCATCGGCCACCACCGCGAAGCCTTTCCCCGCTTCACCCGCTCTTGCTGCTTCAATGGCTGCATTTAATGCCAATAGATTCGTTTGGCCTGCTATTTCCTTAATAACTTCTACAATTTCACCTATTTTGCTGGATTCATTGCCCAATGCCTTCACGCTTTCAGAAGATTCTTCCGTAACCTTTTGGATGTATTGTATTTTCTCTACAGCTTTCTTTGCTTCATTTAGCCCATTGTTTGCCTCTTTTATAATATTTGTGCTTGCCATTGCGGCAGAATTAGCATTTTCGGCAACCTGTTGTATGCTTTCGGCAATCTGGTTCACCATCCCGCTTGCCTGTGATGCATCTTCCGCTTGTTTTCCAGCTCCTGAAGCCAGCTGATTTATGGTTGAAGCCACTTCTTCTGCTGCTGTTGTGGTCTGCTGAGACGAAAATGATAGCTGCTGGCTTGATACCGCCACTTTTTCAGAGGCCTGGAGAACATTGCTTATAACCGCATGCAGGCTGTTTATCATAGCATTGAATGAATCAGCCAGATCTCGTATTTCATCATTGCTCTTCACATCGACAGACTCTATTGTCAAATTGCCTTCTGCAATATTCCTTGCTATATGGGCCATCTGAGCAATAGGCTTGCCAATCATGCGGGACATGGTCAATGATATGAAGAATCCTATAAGTATGCTTAATGCAATAATAGCAGTTGTAACAAATCTTGTTTCTTTATATAATTTGTTGCATTCCTCATAAGCCTCTAAAGCTAATTGATTTTTTGATTCAATTAGAGCATCCACCTCTTTTCCTATACTGTTTGATAGGAGACGATTTGCCTTTGCCTGTACTTCTGCATATGCAACGAGGTTTTTGTTAGCTGATTGTATCAATACATCTTCATTGGTTTTCAGTTCACTCCAGAATTTTTCTATTTCAGCGATTCTCTTCTTTCCCTCTTCACTGGTCTCAATTTCTTTATAGGCTGCCAAGCTTGACTCAAATCTATCCATCATTGATTTTATACTGTTTGAATATGTATACCTCTCATCAGAGTGTGTTGCCATTATGATATTATATCGGTCTTCTCCCATAGACATCAAGCTGACCTGGGCATCCTTTATGTACTGAATACCTTTAAGTTGTATTTCATATAAATCATTTAACTGATTTTTTAGCTTTTCAATATTGTAAACACTATTTACGCCTGAAATAAAAATCAGTACATTCAAGATAACAAAAGCATATACAAGCTTCCTCCTTATGGTCATTTTTCTCCCTTGTTTTGCTTTAAAACCCTTTTGTCTTGGGAGCCTTTCCTTAATAGCCTTAATGGGATTAACAGGCCTTTCACTCCTGAAATTGATTTTCAAAGGTTTCAGTTTCATTTGTCTCTTCTTGGCAACTTTTTTACTAAATATCCTCCTCATATATAATCCTCCTTTGTTGCACAGATTGTTGCATAAATATTGTTTATATTCTGCATTTGCTAATTTTTATACATATCCATCTACTTCGACATTTTTCCTATTTTTCCTTTTTTATATATTAAAATATAACAAAAAAGGTTGCTTCATAGGTTTTGTTACTCAGGAATCCTTCATTATCTTATTTT
Organism: Lutispora thermophila DSM 19022; assembly: GCF_900142105.1. Classification (GTDB taxonomy): domain Bacteria; phylum Bacillota; class Clostridia; order Lutisporales; family Lutisporaceae; genus Lutispora; species Lutispora thermophila. The sequence goes on along the minus strand of NZ_FQZS01000008.1, from coordinate 12,087 downwards.
TCCAATAAAAGTCACCTCTCATCATATAGTCAGAAAACAATACAATAGTTGTGGATAAACTTGATGAGGAAGAGTTGGGAAATTAATTTTTACCACTTCCCCATATCTCTCATATAATACTATCCCTTCATTTTAAGTGATTTCATAAAAAAACATACAAAAAGGATGATACAGCTAATTGAACATAGCTACATCATCCTTTCTTAATTCCAGTCACCAACCGAGTTTTCAAAGGTTGATTTTACCTGCCTATCTCATAAGCAGATTATATAGCACTTGGGCCATTTCCCCTCTGGTAGTCATACCATTGGGGTTGAGTCTGCCTTCGTTTCCTCTCATGATTCCCACTTCCACAAGATGCTTCATGGCCTCATAGGTCCATGGTGCAACACTGTTTGCATCATCAAAGGATGATATGTATCTGCTGTCAGTCCTTTCCGGCAATCTTCCTATGGCTTTCAGTCCATTGTACAGCAGAGTTGCCATTTCTTGATGAGTAATTTCTTTTTCCGGCCCGAACATGTTATTTCCAATACCTCTGGCTATGTTTAACCGTTTTGCCGTTGCAAGATAGCCGGTGTAATAGGTATCTCCTACGTCCTCAAAATTGTCTTTAATGTCTATATCAGGAGCTATTCCATATGCCTTCATGAGCATTACCATGAATTGCCCTCGGGTCAGATTTGCTCCGGCATTGAAGTTGCCGTCTCCCGTGCCTGTACTTATCCTCCTTGTGGATATAAAAGTGACAGCCTTGCTGTACCATGCATTTTCTGCCACATCCTTGAAGTTTACCTTGTTGTAGCCTACAGCATACAGGGAGAAATGCTTTGTGGTAAAGCCAATTCTTCCTGTTACCGGGTCATAGATGCTGTTGCTTATCACATCTAATTCTCCTGAGGCATTGGGGGCCTTTTCCACTTTGAGCACAATCCTCATTATGGTGCCTTCTGTACTTCCATCTGCCTTACATATAAGTGCAGGTATTCCCACCAGCTCAGTATCACCCTTGAGTTCTCCTTTCACTGTATAGGTAAAACTGGGCAATCTTTCCCCAGCGGTCATGGTCATATCATTAGCCTTGACGGTCACCGAACGCTTTTGGATACTGAAGAAGTAGCTTTGGCTGCCTGTATAATGTATGTCATCTCCCTCCGGTATGGAGATAGTCAGCAAATATTCTCCTGCATCGGTAGGAGCCGTTGGTGATGAATAGCCTCCACCATCTGTGGATTGGTACAGCACCGTAAAGTTTTCTATATTTATCGACGAACCATCGGAGACTAGATTGAATACCGGTGTTCCCTTATAGCCATAGGATTTACCGTTATATACTCCTCCTGTCATGGTTATACCGGAAATGTTCACCGGCTGCTTGTTTGTAGTTTCCACTTCAGCCCTTGTAATGTCCCTCTTAGTCAGGTACAGGCTTCCATTGCCGGACTGCCCGGGTAGATTACGGAGAATTGGAAGCTTGTCTTTCTCAAAAATCCAGGCTATGCTGCTATCCCAGACATCTACTTCCCAATTGCCGGCTACACGTCCGGTGGTTGAATTACCGCTGCCGTTGACAACACCATCGGCATAGCAACACTGCACTGTACCGCTTGTTTTTCCCCCCAGGCCGCCGACATAATTTTTACCATATATGTTCACACTGGTTAAACTTACATTTTTTACCGTTCTACCATCGATACATCCGAACAAACCCATGTAATCATACCAGGGACGGTTAACCTTCAATCCGGTTATACTTTTGTTGTTGCCATCAAAGTGACCCTTGAATGGCTTACTACTCGTTCCAATGGGCATCCAACCCTCACCTGTGCTATAAGCGGAAAGGTCTATGTCATTTCCCAACTTCAAATAAACTGTAGCACTGCTATCATTGAGTATAAAGCTTTCCAGCCTACCCATATTGACCAAGTTGGCAATCTCAGAGAGTTGGGCCCCTGTGGTGATTACAAGAGGGTCCCTCTGGGAGGCGGAGCCCGCCATAAACAACATCATTTTCTTTTCTTTTGGAATGTATACCGTTATGCGAGGAAGTTCCACATCATCAGCAAGAATACAACTCTCTCCTACCTTTGCGGTAAACACATAAATCCCTGATTCGGGATTGTCTGGGTCATAATCATGGTCAGCTTACCAGGTTACGGATATATCCGTAGTCCTGCCTTTCACAGTACCCTTCACTGTTTCGGGAAGTATTGGGTTTCTGGTATTTTGCCAGCGGATATCATCCACAAGCTCTTCAAAAACTGTGATAATTCCCTTTGGATCATCACCAGAACCATCAACAGCATATACCGCATCTGCAACTGTGTTTTCCGGAGACAATTCTCCAACGGTTATGCCCTCGCCATTTTCAGCAGTTGCAATCTGGTAGCTTTCTGAGGCCTCCTCCATTGCATATGCGGTTATAAGCCCCGTGGTTACGATACTGAAAATGATTGTAAAAGCTAAAAATAAAGACAAAATTTCATAATCTTTTTTCTTTTTCATTTTGATCCCTCTTCCTCTTTAATCATTTGTTTCCTTTAAAATACAAATGGATATTTTATTTCACAGGTATAATAGTATCTTGAATGATTTTATCCATTTGTTGAATTTAAGTTCCTAATGCATATTATTACATTTATTCCCTTATAAGTAAAAATAACCAAAATTATATCTTTCCCACAACCTGTTGACATTTGTAGAGTAGGTCAGTGAAAAAATTAATTTTTTTCCCATATTCTTCTTCCTTCAGCATTCATCAAACCACAAGGTTTTGTAAGCCATTTCTGTAAATCATTTGCCGAATTTCTTAAATGTGAGCATGCCGTCTTTTATTCTGCCTTTTATGGTTATATCATAATGTAATCTTCTTAATGATATACCAACCTATCTTGTTCAGATATTTTCCAGCATTCTTCAATCCATAGTAATTCCTCATTCCAATTATCTTTCGATTGAGAACCTTTACCATCAGCTGTACATCCGGTGGCAAATTTGTCCTATTGTTGAATACGATTTAATAATATCACCTATCTTTTGCATAGCTTTCTTAGATGGAAACTGATGCGTCTCTTGGAATATTAGCCCCTTATGTACTTTCACCGATAAATGTGGTCCAGCTTTGCTGGACGCACGCAAAAATAAAGAGACCATATATGGTCTCTTCGTTTCTACATCTTTACAGCTTTAACCTAATATATCTCCTACTCCTTGCAATATATATTTAGGTCTGTATGCAAACTCGTAGGGTGTATTTTCATTGCTGACTCCGCTCAGCACCAATACGGTATCAATTTCTGCCTCTATACCGGATATTATGTCCGTATCCATCCTGTCTCCTATTATAACCGTATCTTCGCTTTTGCAGCCTAAGAGCTTTAGGCCCGTTCTCATCATAAGAGGATTAGGTTTTCCGACAAAATAAGCATGCTTCCCTGTTGCCATTTCAATGGGGGAAATAAGAGCTCGAGTTGCTGGAATTATTCCATCTTCTGAAGGACCTGTCATATCATAATTTGTTCCAATAAGCCTTGCTCCGTTATTCACCAGCTTCACAGCTCTTAATAGACTGTCGTAGTTGTAGCTTCTTGTTTCACCTACCACTACATAATCAGGATTTACATCATTTATGGTTATATCTACATTATATAATGCATTGTAAAGCCCCGCATCACCTATTACATATACACTGCAACCCGGTGCCTGAGTTTTCAAAAAATACGCAGTTGCCAGTGCACTTGTATAAAAATGCTTCTCATCAACATATATATCTAACCTTTCCAGCTTCTGCTTCAACTCCCTTGGAGTTTTTGAAGCATTGTTTGTGAGAAAAAGAAACTCTTTATTTTCAGCTTTTAGCCACTCTACAAACTCCTTTGCTCCCGGAAGAAGAGAATCTCCATGATATATAACACCATCCATATCACATATGAAACCCTTCTTGTTTCTTATTTCTTCCATAAACGTCACCTCCTAGTCACGCCTTATTTATTATTATACTCTTTTATGCAGAAATGTAATGGATAGAAATTCACTATTTCAACATTCTCATAGCCTCAGCAATCCTAGGTATAACCTGTTTCTTCCTTGATACCAAATCCTTTACAAACACTCCTTGACATGCTTCTACATTAAAGGATAATGTTATAATACTTGAGTTTGAGCTCCTAAATAAGAGATAGGAACCTTCCTTTATTATATCAGTAATCAATAGAAGGGTAAGATAATATTCTTTATCTGTGTAAACCTTATCAATAAAATTAATAAATTCCTCCTTGCGGCTGAATACACTATCAATATCCAGAGTAAACACTTGCCCTATACCTACTCTTCCCATTTCCATATGGAAATCCTTAAAATCCCTGTAGAATATCTCTCCTATGCTATAGCCTTCCAAAGAAGTCCCTGCCCTGAACATATTCATGGAATAGGACTCTAAATCCAACCTCACAATTTCATTTAATTCATCTGCTGCTTTCCTGTCCATATTTGTTGTTGTCGGTGACTTAAAAAGCAATGTATCCGATATGATTCCCGATAGCATCAATCCAGCTATATCATAGGGAATTTCTATTCCAATTTCCCTGAACATATTATAAACTATGGTGCAGGTGCTTCCTACAGGCATATTTCTGAAACTTATGGGCATTGATGTAGATATATCTCCTATCTTATGGTGATCAACTATTTCCAATATTTCCGCTTCATGTAAGCCTTCAACACTCTGATCATATTCATTATGGTCTACCAATATAACCTTCTTTTTATTTGGGGTCATTATATGTTTTCTTCCTATGAACCCCAAAAAAAGCTGATTTTCATCAACTACAGGAAAGTACCTGTAGTTCGTATGGATCATTTCTTCTTGTATGTCTTCCAGATATTCTTTTTCATAAAATTTTATTATATTTTTAGACTTCATTATGGATTCTACAGTGTTGCACTGACATATTAGCTTAGACACAGTATATGTATCCATTGGAACCTTTACTATTCCTATTGATTTAGCACTAGCCTCATCTATATATTTTTGAGGTATCTTCTTATTGCCAGTGATCAAGATTAGCTGTACATCCGCTCTTATAGCTTGTTCAATAACCGCATACCGATCCCCGACTATTATTATGTCTCCTTTTTGAATAATTCCTCTTAGGGACTCTTCATATAAAGCCAGCACCCTAATTCTTCCCTTTACTCTATCATTACCCTTGGACAGAATCTCACCATCCAAATCCTTTACTATATTATCCAAATAGGTGTCAAGGCTATAAAAGTCACCTTTTATTAGACCCATGGCAATATCCTTCATTGTAATTATACCTAACAAATGATTATGTTCATCAACTATGGGAAGGGTTTTTATATTGTTTTCATCCATTATTCTATATGCTTGTCGGATTGATGTATTTAGGGGTATGGGCTCTATTCTCTCATAATCCAAATCCATCACTTGAGTCTTTACATTATTGATAAGTTGAGGTTCCGGTATATTAAAATAACTCAATACAAATTTTGATTCATTGTTTAACTCTCCCAGTACACCCGGCATGGTATCATAGCCTGTCCCATTTTTTAAGTAAGATAAGGCAATGGCTGAAGCCACCGAGTCCGTATCCGGGTTCTTGTGTCCAAAAACAAATGTATCCATATCTATCTCCCACTCTCACTCTATGTAATATACATTCAGCCCCATAGGCATAATTATTTTATATTATACCTTTATATATGGAAATTGTCATGTATACAAAATATATTAATAATATAATATCTGACTCCTAAGTTGAGCTTCCATAAGCAAAATTCCACCATGAAGCATCTCTGTTTTTTCTCTTAATTGAAACTATACTATATTGATACCTTATTATGTTACCAGAATAGCTGCTACATTTCTTACGGCATTATTTCCTGCTTTTCTATCAATACAATATTTCTTATACCATTTACCTATAGAGTGAACAGATCCATTATTTCCTGCTGGTTCATCTTAGTAATCATTGTTTCCCCAGGCTGAATCACCGCTTCTATCATTTCTTTTTTCTTCTGCTGCAGTTCATATACCTTTTCTTCTATGGTTCCACGAGTAATAAGCTTTATAACCTGAACAACATTTTTCTGTCCGATTCTGTAAGCTCTGTCTGTGGCTTGGTCCTCCACAGCAGGGTTCCACCAAGGATCATAATGAATAACCATGTCTGCTCCTGTAAGATTAAGCCCTGTCCCTCCGGCTTTCAGTGATATGAGGAAAACCTTTCCTTGGCCTTTGTTGAAAGATTGCACCATTCTTTCCCTAAGCTCCGGCTTTGTGGTTCCATCCAAATGAAAATGATCTATCTTCTCTTTCTCCAGATAACTCTTAATGATATGCAGCATGGAAGCAAATTGGGAAAATAGCAGAATCCTGTGCCCACTTTCTAAAGCGGTTCCAATCAATTCTTCCAACATCTCCAACTTTCCGCTTCCTCCTCTATAACCATCAATAAAAAGCCCTGGATGACAGCATATCTGCCTTAACCTTGTTAGGGCCGCCAGTATTTTTATCTGACTTTTTTCAAAGCCAACACTGTCTATTTCCTTGGATATCTCCCCTCTGGCCTGTTGTAGATATGCCAAATAGATTTTCTTCTGCTCCTCCGTCAACTCTGAAATCATATTGCTTTCTATCTTCTCCGGCAGTTCTTTCAGCACATCCTTCTTCATTCTTCTCAGTATAAAAGGACTGATTTGCTTATTCAGTTCTTTCAATGCTTTTTCATCTTTTTCTCTTACTATAGGCTTCTCATACTTATTTACAAACTTGTTGTGGGATAGCAGATAGCCAGGCATTATAAAATCAAATATGGACCACAGTTCCGTCAACGAGTTTTCAATAGGTGTTCCGGTCAGTGCGAAGAAAACTTTTGCCTTTATGCTTTTCACAGACTTAGCGTTTATAGAGTCAGGATTCTTGATATGCTGGGCTTCATCCAAAAAACAATAAGAAAACTCCATATCCCTGTATAAATCTATATCTCTCCGGATGAGAGGATATGAGGTAACAATGATATCAGCGCTGTCTGCATCCTTCAAAAGCTTCAGCCTGTCTTTAGGTGAACCTGTTACGACAGTAACCCTCATATATGGTACAAACTTTTCCCCCTCTGCCTTCCAGTTATATATGAGAGAAGTAGGAGCTACAACAAGTACAGGTTTATGGTTTTGATTTTTCTCCGATGCCATAAATGCCAAAGCCTCCAAAGTCTTGCCCAATCCCATGTCGTCTGCCAGAATTCCACCCATACCATAAACCGCAAGGGTTTTAAGCCACCTGTACCCCACTTTTTGGTAATCCCTGAGCACCCCTTCCAGATCTCTTGGAATTTGGAAATCCATATCCTTAGGCTCCAGGATATTCTGCACCATTTGCTTGAAAGGCATATTCCTCTCCACATTTGTCAAATTGGCTTCACGAAGCTTTTTATCTAAGTATAAAGCTCTATATTTGGACAATTCCAAAGTTTCATTTCTGAGCTCACTGCCTGATATATGAAGATGCTCTATTAATTCTGATATTTCTATAATCTCGGAAGATTCAAGAGGCACAAAGGAGCCGTCTTTTAATCGATGATATTTCTTTTTTTCTTTTATGGAATTGAACAAATCTTCCAGCTCATCCCTATCTACGCCCTCAAAACTAAATGAAAACTCAAGCAAATCCCATTTCTCATTGAGCCTTACACGCCCTGAAAAGGAACGGGGGTCCTTTATGGTCATCCTTTTAAAGGCATCTGAATAGTACACCTCTGACAACTGTTGCAGTTCAGGAAGTATATCCTTTAAAAAGTAAAATATCTTCTCTTCTTCTTCAAGATAGACTTTATCTTTCATTATTTTGAATTCTGCCTTTTCCAGAAGTCCAATTATTGTTCTTTCCTTTTCCACATCCCTTATGAGTATCCTGCCATTTGACGAAATGTCTTTTCTTAAAATAAATGGGTCTATTGTATCCTCTCCATAGCAAAACTCCACTCTTGCTGAAATTCCTTTATCCAGCTTGTCAAAATATACTTTGGATAACAATTCCTGCTGATAGAAATTCTTCTCCAGCTTCGGATCTATAGAGACTTCTCCCGCATTTCTCAAATAGGGCAGAACTTCTGAAATGAATCTTTCCTTCTCATTTGAAGAAAATATTAATTCCTCTTTTTGTTTTACTATCATGTATTTAAAAAATGGAATAAATGACTGCCTCTGCTTTTCAGAAGGTTTATATATGTTTCCTTCATGGAAAAAATACTCTCCTCCACGAGTAAGAGGATATAATAACCCTTTTATATCCATTTCTAATGCCAGATTATCACCCTTGGCATTAAGCCTAAATTTAACAGGAATATCATCCTCAATTATCTTAACACTCTTCATCTCCCTATCAGCAAACCTAAATGTAAAGGGTTTAGTCTTCAGTATATCAAAAAGTCTCATCAAGATGGCATCGGATATATAAAGCTTTTTTCCTTTAAAGCTGCTGACATTGTTATATGAATAGGGATTTATAGCGATAGCCGCTTGCTCATTTTCATAGAGCTCTATTGCTAATTTGATAATTGCATTATCTGCTTCTGAAAAGCAATGCTCCCTAGGATTAAATGTAAAGTTTTTGCCAAAGGTTATTACTTTTCTCCGGTAGATTCTCTCAATAAAATCCTTGATATTTTTGACAACATATAATCTGTCTTCTCCTATTCGAAGTTCCATTGAAATAAAATTTCTTTTGAAACCATGTCCTATTTCCAAAATAACTTCCAACTTTATTTCTCTCAATGGTAACGAAGCATGTATAGATTCAAAGAAATCGAATATCTCCTTATTTGAAATATTACTTTTCTCATCTATTTTTTTACCTTTGCCAAAGCTATTCTGAGCTGCTTTAAGAACAGCTACTATGTGCTTGCATATCCCTTGATACTCATCAAATGCAGGGCAATCACAATGGCACTCACCTAAACTGCCGTCATATAAAAACTCAATTGTCACCCTGTATTCTTCATTTCCCAGCACATCAGCCTGAAGAACCATTTCTTCCTCATCAAAATATAAATTTTTCACCATGCCTCTTTGATAGTAATTAACACCTCTTGCATAAACACTAAAATTAGAGACATTTTGTAATATTTCTTCATCGACTATATTCAATCTATACATATTAGACTCCTTTGGAAAGATATGATAATGTGTTTGTTATAGCCATCTCGATACTTTAATACAACATACCCAAATTTACTTCTTTGATAATGATCATCTATCAAACCTTCTTTCCTATTTCCTATATAGCTCCATGCCTTCATTAATCAGTTTCTCTTCCCAAATCATATGCAACAACACCAACTCATCCTTATAATCCGTCTTGGTTTCATCCTTGTCATACTCAAGATGTTCAAGTATCTCAACAACAAAATTCTCTTGACCGTATTCATTCCATTCCTTCTGCAATTCCCTGCAAGGATGCATATTAGCTCCCAACCTAACTTTAGTGCCGTTCATCACACCTCTCAAGTCAGGAGTTGCCTGAATATAGCATTTGTTATTTGCTTTGCATCGTATCATAAATATACCCATATCAGGCTTCATCTGTTTATACCATTCCTTAAGCTCCTTCTTTCTGTCCATCAGTTTTCACCTTCTTCATCCTTGGATGTAACCCAATATTCTGCTCCGTTAGGGGTTCTCCCCATATACTTATAATCAATGAGGGACCTTCTCAGTAAAAAATAATCATTGAAGGTATGCCATTTATTTATTATCTCATTGACCTCCTTTTCATTATAGATTCTGTCCCTTTCAAATTTATCGGCCAAGTAGCCTACTACAGCTATCTTAGTCTTGCTGGCTGCAGGCCACTGCTTTATTTTACCCTCCTGATCCAAAAATTGTGAAATATTTACTTTTTTCTTTTCATCAGTCATTAACTAATACCCCATCTCTTTCAATATTCTCGATAAAGTGAACAACCTCTCGCTTATGAGTTCATCATCATTGCTCAATGCCTGACTGAAGAGCTTAATATCTTCATCAATCTTCTCGTTGTCTGTGCATACAGCCACCGTCATGGCATCTCCCTGGAGTCCAACCCTGTCTATTACAGGGTTTTCCTGATCATATAACTTCTCATAGCGATAAGCTTCCCTGAAATACAGCTTTGCTCTGCAAACGAGTATTGCTAAATCTAATACTCTATGCAAGGGCAATTCTTCAGACTGTCTTGACCATTTCTCACCAGTGTATCTCCATACCTTGGCCGAAATATCTACCTTTCCTCTGTCGTTCCACTGGGCCAATCCCAATGACAAGCCCTTGGCATCTGTGTTATATGCATATCTTCCATCTACATTTTCATAGTTTTCTGATACTATGACAGGTTTATGCTTCAAGTTTGTTGGTATCTTCATAATTTCTACCTCCAAATACTAACCTAATTACTGTTCTATTCATGTATTTATTTACTAAATTACTAATATAGTATATTAGTAATTTTACCAGATGTCAATATAGAATGAATTCTTCAAAAGCTAAAAATAAAACTGTAATTTTCTCCTACAATTGGAGCATTGCATATGTTGCATCTTCACAACTAATACTAATCATATAATGTTTAAAATTTTAATTATTGCAGGCATAATCCTTGCGTAGGAGATGAAACAATGGAAGAAAACCTAAAGAAATCAGTAACATTTATGGAGGCAATAGCATTAGTAGTGGGCATGATAATAGGCTCCGGCATATTTCTCAAACCTGGAATTGTGTTCAGCAATGCAGGCTCACCAATGATGGGAGTGCTGGCCTGGATTGCCGGAGGTGTTATAACATTAGCTTCAGCCCTTACAGTGGGAGAAGTTGCATCCTCCATTCCAAAGACAGGAGGCCTATATGTTTATCTTGAAGAATTATACGGAGAAGTATGGGGATTCATGTTGGGCTGGGTCCAGACAGTAATATCCTATCCCGCTTCAGGGGCAGCATTGGCAATAGCCTTTGCCACTTACTCCGCATTCTTTATACCCATGACTGAATTTCAGCAGAAATTATTGGCAATTGCTATATTGGTATTTGTGATAATAATGAACATAATATCCACAAAATACGGTGGAATTATTCAAGTCATATCAACTATAGGAAAGCTCATTCCCATTGCAGGGATTGTCATTTTTGGTTTGATAAAGGGGACAGCCCATGATTTCCGATCTATACCTGTAATAACAGAAGGAGTCGGTTTTGGAGCTGCAATACTGGGCACCTTGTGGGCCTATGACGGTTGGCTGGGTGTTACAAACATGGCAGGAGAGCTTAAAAACCCTGCAAAAGAAATGCCTAGAGCCATAGTTTTGGGAGTTTCAACGGTTACATTAATATATGCCTTGATGAACATCGCAATGCTCAATGTAATGCCAATAGAAAAAATCGCTGCATCAACCAGACCTGTATCTGATATTGCCATTGAGATATTCGGAAACGCAGGCGCTTCATTGATAACGGCAGGTATTATGATATCTGTATTTGGTGCCATGAACGGCTATATAATGACAGGCGCTCGTGTGCCCCTTGCCATGGGAGAAAGAAAACAGCTTCCCTGCTCAGATTTTCTGGCAAAGATACATGAAAGCTTCGGGACCCCTGCCAACGCCCTTATAATTGAGGGTATTATAGCTATAGCTTATATTTTTTCAGGAACCTTCAACACTCTGACGGATTTGCTGGTATTTGTTCTTTGGATATTCTTTGTAATGGGTGTATTTAGCATATTCATATTGAGAAAAAGGGTGCCTGTAGACAGAAGGCCCTATAAAGTACCTCTCTATCCCATAACTCCTATTGTGGGAATACTGGGAGGAATCTATATCATATACAGCACCATAATATCTGAGCCATTAAACTCAATAATCGGGATATGTATAGCTTTGGTGGGCCTTCCTGTATTTTATTATTTAAAGAGAAAAAATCGAGTAGGAGGTAGGTGATTATTTCACCTACCGACCTCTCACACCACCGTACGTACCGTTCGGTATACGGCGGTTCAATAGAATTTATTGTACTAGCATATACCTTTTATAGATACTT
>NZ_FQZS01000016.1 GCF_900142105.1 Lutispora thermophila DSM 19022 | reverse complement strand
CCACGTGTTACTCACCCGTCCGCCACTAAGATGATAAAATAGCAAGCTATCCCACCATCTCCGTTCGACTTGCATGTGTTAGGCACGCCGCCAGCGTTCGTCCTGAGCCAGGATCAAACTCTCATGTTAATTCTATTTAACCTACGACTTCCGTCATAGCTTCTACCTAAATTAACTCTTCTTTGTTCAATCCTACTCAAAAGAATTACTTTCTTCTAGTACTGTTTAGTTTTCAAAGTCCATTTCTCTCTCTTCGTCAGCTCATCGCGCCGACTTTTATAGCATATCACAACTTGACTCTGTTGTCAATATGTTTTTTCTTTTTGTACATTGTTGTGGTGTGTATTCCCACCGAAGCAGGAATTATATATTATCATGTAATATCTAAACTGTCAACATGTTTTTTATTGGATATTATTTTCATCATCAGTAGTTTAATAATTGCATGTAAAGCAATATTTTTTTCTTTTTTTATGTTTCCTATCTAAACAAGAGTTTTATAATAAAATTTATCAATAAAACTATCAGTATTTCTACTTTATATTTAATTATTTGTTAACAATCATCATGTCTCAATCGTTGAAAGGATTCTTTGTAGGAACTAAATCTAGAAATTTTGAACTTCCATTGGGCAAATTAATATAACTTTCTGGTACATCTCCAACTATTATAGTTTCTGAGACTGGTATATTAGTAGAAACATCTATTTCATTACCAGCAAAAGGAACTATTATTTGCACCTTTGTATCTACTTTCATGTATATCTTTAATCTTGTCTGATTTATTCCGGCTTCAGAGAACTCCGTTGTAAAATTTACATTTACAGAACCTGCTGGTAAAATCTTTACTTTCATTTTAGGTCCAACATCGGCAAATAATTGACTACCCATAATATTTCCAATTGCAATATAAAGATCTTTTGTCTTTATGTCCTCCAACTCTCTCTGTATCGAAAGAGAAGTTTCAACTGCAATTTTATTCATTTCAGAAGTATTAGCTTGGACCATTGTAACTCTACCCATATTATCAGTTTGAATGCTTACTAAATTTTTAAAAGCATCCATTTCTATTTTTTTTCTTACTGCATCATTTATAGCTTGTGTTGCAAATAATCTAGCTTTTATTTCAGACATGACTGCTATTTTGGCTCTGATATTATTTTCTACATATATATAGAAATATAGAACAAGAATAAATATTGATATTGTAATAATAAATAGAATAGCTTTTCTTTTTTTATACGAACGCTTATTATGCCATCTCATAAATTACACCACCAAAATAAATAATAATAGCTTCATATAAATATATGTAAAAAAAAGCATGTTCAATGTTTAATATATTTCTTTAACAGAGAACTAATTGCTTATTTATTCGTCAAAATACACTGACAGGAGCCTTAATTTGATTACATTGCTCTTATATGGTATAATTGGTCTGTTGAAATGACTTGGTATCCCTTAAAATTTAATAAGGAGGTATAGAATGAGTACCGAAGAAACGAAATCAAATTTAGATAAAACATCAAGTAAAAAGAAAAAAACATCTTTAAATAAGATTTTAAAGATTACAGTATTAATTTTATTGCTTATAGTTTTTATTGGGGCTGGTATAGCTTTAGGTATCGCTTATAGTTGGATTAGCAGTGCTCCGCCATTGGATACCGAAGAAGTATTTAACTTAAATCAAACAACTTATATAGTTGATGAGGAAGGTAATGTTATCGATAAACTTCATGCCAATGAGAATAGAAGCATTGTATCCTTAGATAAGATTCCAAAACATTTACAAAATGCTTTTATTGCTATTGAAGATAAAAGATTTTATAAACATAACGGCATTGATATACAACGTATTATTGGTTCTGCCATTGAAGACATTAAGCAAAGAAAATTAGCTCATGGCGGAAGTACAATTACGCAGCAGTTGATTAAAAACGTCTATCTGACTAGAGATAAATTATGGAAACGTAAAGTAATTGAAATGTATTATGCTATTCAATTAGAAAGACAATTTACTAAGGATCAGATATTAGAAGCATACTTAAATACCATTGGCTTGGGTGGAAATAACATTGCAGGTGTTCAGGAAGCTGCTTTATATTATTTTGGCAAAGACGTAAGTAACTTAACATTAGCTGAATCGGCTGTTATAGCAGGTATTACAAATCTTCCTTCCGCATATTCACCTTATCTTAACTATGAAAGATCTATGCAGCGTAAAAATTTAATATTGAGCGAAATGTTGAAGCAAAACATGATATCTCGAGCAGAATATGATGAAGCTATTGCTCAAGAAATAAAACTTGCTAAAATAGAAAAGGAAGTTGAAACTACTTATTTTGCTGATATGGTAATAAAAGATGTAATATCCGCTTTTCAAGAAAAGCTAGGATATTCAAAAGAGGAAGCTGAAAGAAAAGTATTCAATGGGGGTTTAAAAATAGTTTCTACCATAGATACAAAAATACAAAACATTATGGAAGATACATTTAATAATGCCCAACTGTTTCCTAAATCCACTGAAGATGAAAATGGAACGCTGCAGCCAGAAGCAGCTATGGTTATAATTGATAATAACACAGGACATATAAAAGCAGTCATGGGTGGAAGAAGTTCAAAGGTAAGAAGAGGACTAAACAGAGCAACTCAATCACCTAGACAACCAGGTTCATCAATTAAACCGCTTGCTGTTTATACTCCTGCGTTAGATAATGGATATACTGCTGCCACAGTCATTGATGATTCTCCTGTCACATTCGGAAATTACTCTCCAAATAACTATAGCAGAAATTTCAATGGTTTGGTAACGGTTAGAGAAGCTATTCAGAGTTCATTAAACGTAGTGGCAGTAAAAATTGTTCAGGATATTGGAGTTCAACGTTCTGTAGAATATCTAGAAAAGTTTGGAATTAGTACTATAGTAAAAACAGGAAGTAAAACTGATTTAAATCTTCCTGCTTTGGCTTTAGGTGGCATGACAAAGGGTATAAAGCCTGTTGAGTTAGCTGCTGCCTACACTGTTTTTCCAAATAAAGGCGTATATACTAAACCCGTATCCTTTACTAAAGTTTTAGACAGACATGGAAATGTAATACTTGATAATACTCCTGAAAAGCATAGGGTAATAAGCGAGCAAGTCGCTTATATGATGGTGGACATCATGAAAGGAGTAATAAAAGGTGGTACCGGCGGTAATGCAGCATTATCAAATATGCCCGTAGCAGGCAAAACAGGTACTACTTCTGATATGAAGGATGCTTGGTTTGCCGGATATACTCCATATTACACTGCAGTAGTATGGATGGGTCATGATGAACCAAAAGCTATGAATTTCACAGGAGGTTCGTATCCTGCAAAGTTGTGGAAGGCAGTTATGCAGGAAGTTCATAAAGATTTAAAGAGAAAAGAGTTTGAAAAACCCGATGGTTTAGTTGCAGTTAACATATGCACCGAATCTGGTAAAAGACCTTCTGAATTATGCGCTCTTGACCCAAGAGGAGCAACAATACGCTCAGAGTTGTTTATAAAAGGCACTGAACCTCCTGTCGACAGTATATGCGACATACATGTTATTAAGGATATATGCACAATATCAAACAAACTGGCATCAGAATATTGTCCAATAGAATCTGTTCAATCAAAGGTATTTACCCAAAGACACGAACCGTTAGATCCTAATAGAAAAATGCCTGCTGATGCAATTTATGAAGCTCCTACTGCAGTATGTGATATTCATAAAAATTATGTGCCTGATATTAATGAACATATCGATGACAATATTATAGATGATGGAACGGTAAATGAGGACATTGATAATATAGAATTTAATGGTTCAAGTAATTCAATCACTGAATAAAAGTTATAGTAAATGATAATTAGAACTATATTATAGATTAATATTCAATTATGGAGAAATATTATAATATTTCTCGAGCCCGTAAAAAATTTTGTGTAAATAGAATTAAAAATCTCCTTCTTGGCGAGAATCTGGATATAAAGCTAAGGAGGAGATTTATATTATGTCAGTATTACCTAAAGAAGTAATTAGAGAATTAATTCGCGAGAAAAACTTTAGTAGTGCCGATGACATTCTAGCTACATTAAAGGAAATGTTCCGTGAGGTGCTGCAAGAAGCATTAGAAGCTGAACTTGATGAAAAATTAGGCTATAGCAAATATGATGCAGGGACAAAACAATTGAAAGCCAGTGAAAACAGCAGAAATGGATATTCCAAAAAGACTATCAAGTCACAATTAGGAGAGATTGAACTTAACATTCTTAAAGATCGTGATGGAGAATTTGAGCCTCAGATAATACCTAAGTATCAAAAAAATGTTACTTGTATTGAGGAGAAGGTATTGGCTCTCTATGCCTCAGGTATGACAACCAGGGATATTCACGCTCAAATTCAAGATTTATACGGTGTGGAAATATCACCAGAGATGGTCAGTAAGATTACCGAAAGAATATTACCTATGGTGCAAAAGTGGCAAAGTAGACCATTAGAAGCAATCTATCCATTTATATTTATGGGCGCAATTGACTACAAAGTACGAGAGGATAAACAGATAGTCAATAAAGCAGCATATGTAGTAATGGGCGTGAATTTAGATGGCTATAAAGATGTACTAGGTATTTGGATCGGAGGTAACGAAACTAGCAAGTATTGGCTTGGAATATTAAACGAATTAAAAAATCGTGGAGTTAAAGATGTTTTAATATTCTCTGTAGATGGGTTAAATGGCTTTAAGGAAGCCATAGAAGCGGCTTTTCCACAAGCAAAGATGTATAATCCATCAACTAAGGTCAAGCCTGAAATATGTACCTTACAAGGATAGGAAACAATTTGCAGCTGACCTTAAAACTGTTTATAGTGCACCATCAGAAGAATCAGCCTTAGAGAAATTACTCTTAGTAAAAGAAAAAAGGCAAAGCAAGTATCCAAATGCAGTAAAGAGTTGGGAGCAAAATTGGGATAGTTTATGTACATTCTTTACATATCCACCGGAGCTTCGAAAGATAATATACACAACAAATGTAATAGAAAGCCTACACAGTCAGTATAGAAAAGTTACAAAAAACAAGTTAATATTCCCTACAGATGAAAGCCTAGTAAAAATGCTATACCTTGCAACAATAAATGTAACAAAAAAATGGACACAGCGATACCGTGATTGGGATTTGGTGATCGCTCAATTGTCCATCTTTTTTCAAAATAGGTTTGTCGACAGGTTTGCTGGATAGTCATGGGGCGCTGCCCCAAACCCCGGCGCTCATTGCTGCGCGGCTAGACCTGCAAAATACATTTTATGTTAAGTTATTTGAACCATGTTTATTTGCCAAGAAAAGGAGAATACACAAAATTATTTACACTCCCAGTAGAAATCATTTTAATCATGCTTTCTCATTATATTTCTATTAATCTTTTCATCTATATTTGATCTTATCTCATTTTCACCTTCCTGCTCCATGTTTAAATAATTCTTATTAATTCTATAATAATCATTTTGCTTCATAATATTCACCTCAAAAAATCCACTTATTTTATTTTGTTATATACTAACTTAGCTTTTTCAGGTATATGATCTAACGATTTGCTTTTTGTGGTAGCCCACGAGAAATATGTAATTAAAACAACAACCAATATAATGATTAAGTAGTGAAGCTTAAACATGCTATACACCTCTATATAATTCTAGATTTAGTATTTATAATTTTTATATAATAATTCAAAAAAAGAAAAATCTCATAAAATATGTTTGAGATTCTTCTTTATAATCACATTATTCTTTTTCTTAACTTATCCAGTATTTTTTTCTCTATTCTTGATACTTGCACTTGTGATATACCTAGCATTTCTGCAACTTGACATTGAGTTTTTTCATTGAAGTATCTTAAAATGATTATCTGACGCTCTCTTGGTTCTAATGTAGCTAGTACTTCTCTTAATGCTATCTTATCTATCAAACTGCTATCTTCTATACTCTCATTCTGAATTTTATCTATAAGCAATACCGGCGTTCCATCATCCTGATGAATAACATCATATAAGGATTGAGTTGAATTTATGGAGTCCATAGCCATGATTAAATCTTCCGCTGGGATATCAAGCTCTGCTGCTAATTCAGATATAGTTGGTTCTCTTCCGAAATTCTTTTCAATGTTTTCTCTGTAGGCATTGGCTTTTATAGCGATCTCCTTCAAATTTCTGCTAACTTTAATTATACCATCATCTCTTAAAAACCTCTTAATTTCACCAATAATCATAGGAATTGCATATGTAGAAAATCTAACATTATATGATGTATCAAATTTTTTTATAGCTTTTAGTAATCCAATACTTCCTATCTGTATCAGATCCTCATACTCACATCCTCTGTTAAGAAATCTCTTAACAACGCTGCGAACCAAACCTAGATTCTGTGAAACAATATAATTTTCTGCTTCCGTATCTCCGTTCTGGGCTTTCTTAATATACTCAATTATGGCTTCTTGTGAAAGCTCTGACCAATCCATATAATACCTCATCAATCTTTCTTAAAAGATTTTTTCATTATCACAGTTGTCCCTTTGCCCAGCTCAGAAATAACTGTTACTTGATCCATAAAGGTCTCCATAACTGTAAAACCCATACCTGATCTCTCTAACTCTGGTTTGCTTGTAAATAAAGGTTGTCTTGCCTTCTCAATGTCTTCTATTCCTTTACCTCTATCACTTACTTCCACCTCTACAGTATTATCAATTATTCTACATACTATTGTGACATATCCTTGTTCATATTCATAACCATGTATAATAGCATTAGTTACAGCTTCTGATACAGCTGTCTTGATTTCAGATAATTCTTCAATTGTTGGATCCAATTGAGCTGCAAAGGCAGCTACTACTGATCTTGCAAAGCTTTCATTTTGTGACTTACTCATAAACTCTAGTTTCATTTCATTATCTATTCTCATTAACTTACGCCCCTTTACAGTTTTTCTATTGCAGTTTTTTTGTCGTCATAGCTTGGAATGATTCTTTTCAAACCACATATTTCATATATTCTCTTAATTTGCGGTTTCATAGATATAATACCTACTTTACCTCCATTTGTAGCAACAAGTTTATACCTACCTATTATTACTCCTATACCAGAACTATCCATAAAATTAAGGTGACTCATATCAAATATTACATGCTTTGGGTTTTTCAGCATTATTTCTTCATCTACTTTATCCCTAACATAATTTGAACTATGATGGTCTAACTCCCCATTTAGTTTTATAATCAGTATATTATTACATGTCTCAAAGCTAACTTGCATCATTTTCCCTCCATTACCATAGTAGTATTAATATTCTTTATTGACTTATTTTTTCCTTCATAGAAAAATGTAATGTTTTGTTCGAATAGGTAGATTATCAATTTTTTATTTAATTGCTTAAACAGCTGTTTGATAATATATGAAACTTTTAGGACGATTTATCGTATAAATACAAAGGAAATATTATGTATCTTTACAATAATAAAGTGCAATACTTGTTATAAATAAGGAGTGATATTTTGAATATACTTATATTTTCAGTATCTATAGGTAACGGACATGATCAGGTTGCTCACACCATAAGGAATGAATTCTTATCAGCAGATCCTGAAAATAATGTAAGGATAATAAATACTATAAGCTTAATCAGTCCCTTGCTAGATAAAGTAATTCTAGACAGTTATTTAAATATTATTAAATTTTATCCTAAGGCCTGGGGTAAAATATATGAAAAGACAAACAAATTAGACCCTATAATCGATATAAACGAAATAACAAACAAATTATTATCAACTGTATGGTTAAGAAAGCCAAAAGTGAGTTTTGAACCTGATATTGTTTTCTGTACTCATAGTTTTCCTTCTTCAATTGTTTCTAACCTTAAAGAAAAAGGAAAAATCAAATGTCCATTAGTCACCATAGTTACAGACTTTAACATACACTCATCATACATAAATGACAATACTGATTATTACGTTATACCCCATGAAGATCTAATTTATGTAATGGAAAATTTTGGAGTATCATCAGATAAAGTTCTTCCTTTTGGTATACCTATAAGAAGAGAGTTTTCCTTAACCTTAGACAGAACAGATATCCTCCAAAAATTAAAACTGCAAGATAAAAGAACTATTCTTGTAATGGGAGGTGGCCTAGGTTTAGGATCAATAAATAGAATAGTTAAAGAATTAGATAGAAAACTTAAAAATATACAGATTATTGCTATTGCGGGGCATAATGAGAAACTAGAAAATAAGCTCAAAAGCTTAGATACAAAAAATGACCTCGTTGTTTATGGATTTATAAATAACATTCATGAGCTAATCGAAGTATCTGATATAATCATAACAAAACCTGGAGGAGTTACTGTGGCAGAAGTATTATCAAGAGAAAAACCGTTAATTATATTCTCTCCAATTCCAGGTCAAGAATCTGATAATGCTGAATTTTTGTTGAATAATGGAGTTGCAGCAACTACATCTGATATTGAAAAAATACCGCTCCTGATTAATCAGATACTAAATAATGAGATACGAATAGATAGCATGAAAAAACTTTCTGCTTATCTAAAAAAGCCTTATTCTGCAAAAAACATTATTGATTTTGTTATTAAGACTTATGGTTAAAATGTTTATAATTTAATATTGCTTTTTATATACTTTTCCCCTATAATGTTATTGAATTTAATAGGTCTAATGAAATCGCTCTGCAAAAGCCTCTACTTATTGCATCGAAGTTAGGCTTTTTTTTATTCATAATAGTAGCTTGGAAGGAAGTGTAAAGTAAGTTGTACAAACTAGATCAAAGTAAAACCCCCTTGTTTGATGCACTTATGGAATATGTAAATAACAAAACTATTCCCTTTCATGTACCTGGCCATAAAAAAGGACAAGGTATGTGGAATGATTTTAAAAATTTTGTTGGAACAAATGTACTATCAATGGATGTAACTGTATTTAAACAGGTAGATAGTCTTCATAAACCTACAGGAGTAATAAAAGCTGCTCAAGAACTAGCAGCTGATGCATATAATACAGATTATACATTCTTTTCAATTCACGGCACTTCGGGTGCCATACAAGCTATGATTATGAGCGTTGTTGGACCAGGGGACAAAATCATAATACCAAGGAATGTGCATAAATCTGTAACAGCAGGTATAATACTTAGTGGTGCAGCTCCAATATATATGCAGCCAGAAATTGATAGTGCGGTTGGTGTTGCTTTAAATGTTACCCCAGAAACAGTAGAAAAAGCTTTGGAAGCAAATCCTGATGCAAAAGCAGTTTTAATTGTAAATCCAACATATTATGGTGTTTCTACTGATATCCAAAAAATTGTCGATATCGTTCACAGTTACGGTATTCCCTTAATAGTAGATGAAGCTCATGGACCACATCTACATTTTAACAACAAACTGCCAATTTCTGCGGTAGACGCTGGAGCAGATATTTGCTCTCAAAGTACACACAAGATTATTGGTTCAATGACTCAGAGCTCATTATTGCATGTAAGAAAAGGTATTGTAGATATTAATAGAGTAAAAACTGTAATGAGCTTACTTCAAACAACAAGTCCCTCATATATTTTATTGGCTTCCTTGGATGCGGCTAGAAAGCAAATGGTTTTTGAGGGAGAAAAGCTTTTGGATAAAACAATTGAACTGGCTAATTATGCTAGGAAAAGCATTAATAATATTGAAGGATACTATTGCTTTGGTGAAGAAGTACTAAAGAAAAAAGGTGCATATGCTTTTGATCCTACTAAGGTCACAATAACATGCAAAGATTTAGGATTAAGCGGATATGAATTGGAAAGAATTTTAGCAGAAAAATACTTTATACAACCGGAAATGTCTGATTTATACAATGTACTATGTGTATTTTCACTTGGAGATACTAAAGAAACCATTGATAAACTCATTAATGCACTAAAAGAAATTAGTGATATACAATGTTGTTCTATAAGAAGAAAAATTGAAATAATTGATGTGCCTAATATACCAGAGCAAATGCTGACACCGAGAGATGCTTTCAACAGCATGACAGTATCAATACCCCTAGCTGACAGTATGGGGCAGATAAGTGCAGAATTTTTGATGGCTTATCCTCCAGGCATACCGATATTATGTCCCGGCGAGATGATAACTAAAGAGATAATTGATTATGTAAGAGCATTAAAAGAAGCTAATCTTTATGTCCAGGGAACTGAAGATCCAGAAGTAAATTATATTAAAGTAGTGAGCGACTTGAATATATTTTAAATAAATGAGTAGGATCATAACCCTACTCATTTATTTTATTTACATTTATTTTATTCCAGACTTTTTCCCAGACTTCTTCGTGTACTAACTCTTTTTCTCTTTCTCCATCAATTACTATATACATATATTTATCAGCTAAAATATGATATGCTTCCCTTACTTTGTCTAAATAATCATAATTCTTCTCATATACATCTCTTTGCTCTTCATGTTTTCTGCTTCTTGATGTGTTAGTGCTTATGTCAATTAATACTACTATGTCGGGTTGAGGAAGTCTGCTCTCTAATTTCACCATCCAATCAAAATCTAGACCATTAGCCATACCGTAAGCAATACCCGAAGGAATATACCTGTCTATTATTAGAAAATCTTTTTCCTGCAAAACTTTTTCTATATGTTCTACTTTTTCGTATCGGTTTGCTGTATATAACAATTGTCTTACTAAAGGATTATATTTCCTTTTACCATCTAAAAATGATTGAATCTCTTTTCCCAAAGGAGTTTCTATATCATGAAAATGCATGTATTCTACCGAATAACCTGATTTAATTAGTTTTTCAACAAACAATCTCGATTGTGTTCCCTTGCCTGATTGGTCCATTCCTTCAAAAACAATTAGAATCCCTTTCTTATTCAATTTTACCTCCATAGCAATTATACTTCTAATCTACCGATTATATTAAAAATCAACTCTTTAACTTTATTATTATTTTCATTAAATACTCTTAACACTTCTTCTTCCGTAACAGGCTTAATATCTTCATTTCCCTCTAGCCCTGCATCATAATCTGTTATCAGAGAAATATTTACATATGGAATCCCTAATTCCTTGGCCAATATGCACTCTGGATATTGGGTCATATTTATTACATCCCAACCCATTTTACTAAACCATCGACTTTCTGCTTTTGTTGAAAACCTTGGTCCTTGGATAACTACTACAATGCCTTTTTTATGTACCCTTATACCCATTTCTTCACAAATCTCTATTGCCAAGTTTCTCAATTTTGGATCATAGGGTTCTGCTCCTGTTATATGCTTGGTTTCCGGCCCGTCATAGTATGTGTCACCTCTCCCCCATGTTCTATCTACAAAATCATCACAAATTACAAAATCTCCTGGTTTTATCTCTGGTTTTAAACTTCCACAGGCAGTTGTCGCTATAATGCCCTTAACGCCCAGCATCTTCATTGCATAAAGATTTGCCTTATATGGTATTTTATGTGGAGGATAAGAATGATTCTTTCCATGTCTTGGTAAAAACGCCACTCTTTTATTTCCGATAGACGCAATTGCTATTTTATCGCTGGGATTACCATAGGGTGTTTCCACAACTATTTCTTCAACATCACTCATAAGAGAATATAAGCCTGAACCGCCAAATACACCTATATCTGCTTTATACTTCATATAATCCTTTCCTTTCTTAATTAATTTATTCACATAAATATTACTATAATGCCATTATAGGAGCAATATTATATTAATTCTTTATTTGCTTAAAAACTTCGTTCCCAGATACCTTCTTATAAGCTCTTCATCACTTTCATTTGAGAGCTCAATGGGCTCTCTATCTAAGTCTTCAAATATTACCTTTATTGTTGCCTCTCCATAAATAAATTGCTCTGCAGCTGTTTCCTCATCTACTTCTCTAATTTTTATTGCTTTTTTTGATTTTTCGTTTTTTTCAAATTCTCTTGCAAAATAACTGCCTGACATTCTGATAACTTTAATATATCTCATACTATGCACCTCAATATATCATATCAAAGTAATTATTTTATTTTTTAAAAGTACATCAAGGTTTAATCTCTTTGTATCATTCTTAAACTCTACTGTGAGTATATAATCTTCTGCCCTTTTTTCTATTCCTTTTATTATACCATCGCCAAAATGCTTATGATTAATTTTATCTCCACATTTAAATGAATTTCTATAATCTTTAAGCCAACTGTCTATTTCTCTTATAAATCTGGAAGGATAAACTTTCTTGGAAAATCTGTTTTTGGGAACAAAAATATATAATACTCTTTTAGCCCTTGTCATAGCCACATAAAATAGCCTTCTTTCATCTTCCAGTTCACTTAAAGATATATCATCTCCTTTTATATAAGGAACAACACCATCTACAGCTCCAGATATGAAAACCTGTTCAAACTCCAAACCCTTTGCTTTATGCATTGTCATTAATGAAACAGCATTTGTGTTTCTATTTTCATTATACTTATAATCAACAGATTCAAGGATTATTCTAACATGTTCAATATAATCATTAATTTTTGCAAATGATTCAGAGGAACTGTTAATTTCATCTAATAACTCATCAAACAATTTAACATCAATTGATTTAGCAAATGCATAATCTCTAATATATTCTTCATAACCTATATAACCTCGTATGTATTTTATTGCTTTGCTGGTTGTCATACTCCTTATTCTGCATAGGCTGTCCTTCAGCTCATAAATACTTTTTCTCTGGAAATCATTTAACGAACTATATATGGCAATATTATCCAAAAAATCTCCTTCTTTACCTATGTTTTCTTCAATAACGTATCTAGGTATATATCTATTTGGTTTATTTATAATTCTTATAAGACTATTCCTTCTATCAATTCCTATAGCAGCTTTTAAATAGGCTAATATGTCTTTAAGCAACCAATGATTGTATACTGATGCCAAACCATCATAGGATACATATGGTATATTCGCAATAGTAAAAGCATCAATGAAAGCTCTAGACTGAAGATTGGTCCTGTGTATAACAGCAAATTCCGAATAACTTCCGCCTTGGTTAACATGATCTATTATCTTTTGACATATTATTTTAGCTTCTTGTTCAAAATCTTCAACTCTTACAACTAAAGGATTGATGCCCATATCTTTAACGGTCACGAATTTTTTCTCATACCTATTTTTGTTGTTGCTTATCAAAGACATAGCTGAATTAATTATTGCACTGCAACTTCTATAATTATATCTTAATGTTATTTTAACTGCTGTGTTATATATCCTGGAAAATTCAATCATTATTCCTGCATCGGCGCCCCTAAAACTATATATGGATTGATCATCATCCCCGACAACGAAAATATTATTATCAGGATAGGCAATAAGCCTCATAATCTCAAATTGGACTTTATTAATGTCTTGAAATTCATCAATAAGTATATATCTATATTTTGCCCTTATTGAGTTTAATATTTCTTCGTTACTTATAAGCAGTTTATAGCAATGCACCAACATGTCATCGTAATCATACTTATCGTTATAATACTTATATTTTTCGTATTCTTTGAATACAGACTTGAAAACAGCATTGTCAATTGATGAGGCTTCATAATCATCAATATTTGCAAGTGTATTGTACATATAAGACATTTCGCTTATTATTGATTCAATAACTTGCTCATCTTCATAAAAGTCATATCCTAATGTTTTTATAATAGATTTTATTACATAGTATTTTTCCTTCTCATCAAGAAGATTTTCAAGTCTATAACCCTTATAAGCTCTAAGTATTCTATAAAATATGGAATGAAAGGTGCCAAAGGCAACCCTCTTATAATCCTTCTGATAATAAGGGAGTTTGCAGAATCTTTCTTCCATTTCTCTCGCTGCAGCCTTTGTAAAGGTAATAACCAATATTTCATTAGGCTTAACTCTATACTCTTTAATAAGATGCATTACTCTATGAGTAATAACGGTAGTCTTTCCTGTTCCCGGCCCTGCTATCACTAAGCAAGGCCCTTTATAATGCTTAACAGCTTCCAATTGTTCTTTATTCAATTTCCTCAAATCAGCTTTCATATGCAACACCTTAAAAAATGGGAGGATAATCCTCCCCCCCAATTATTATAACTCCATACCTCTGTTGAAAGCCTTAATGTTTATATCTAACATTTTCTCAGTTATTGTTTCTCTTAACACTTCTATCCAGTCAACTTCAGTTAAATTGAAAGCCTTAACTAATGCTCCAAGCAGTACTATATTCTGGGTTTTTATATTCCCTATTTCAGTTGCTGCCTGGGCAGCATCTATTACTATGGTCTTAAAATTATCTTTCAAAGATTCCAAAATGCCATGGGGGTATTCAGCTTTTCCTGTAGCTATTGGCATAGAAGGAATCTCATAATTGTTGACAACTACTATACCGTCAGGTTTCAAATAATCTATCCATCTTACTGCTTCCATCTTTTCAAAAGCAACAAGTATGTCGGCCATGCCTTTCCCAATGAGCGGTGAATAGACTTTCTCACCGTATCTTACCTGGGTAGTAACACTACCTCCTCTTTGTGCCATTCCATGAACTTCTGACATCTTTACATCATATCCTGCTTTCATCAATCCTGCAGTAAGAACCTTACTAACCAAAATGGTTCCTTGTCCACCGACTCCCACGAGTAGTATATTTTTAACGCTATTCATCTTATTCACCAACCCTTCCAATGGCATCAAATTTGCATACCTGCATGCACACTTCACAACCGACACACATTGATTGCTCGATATAGGATTTTCCATCCTTAAAAAAGACTGCAGGACATCCAACTTTCAAGCACATCCTGCACTTTTTACATTTATCTCTGTCAACAATGCATTTATTTTTAGGTGCAGGTAGTCCCTTTATCAATACACATGGTCTCTTGGTTACTATCGCATAAGGTTCAGTTGCCTCTTCCGCTTCTTTCACGGTATTCTCCATGGCTTTCAAGTCACATGGGTCCACAACCTTAACTGTTTTATAACCTATGGCTTTCAGCACTTCTACAACATCTATTTCTGTTGTAGGTTCTCCCATAAGTGTTCTACCTGTACCTGGATTCTCTTGATGCCCGGTCATTCCTGTTATCCTGTTATCCAATACTACAGGAACCATATTCCCTTTATTATATACTATATCTATAGCACCTGTAATACCTGAATGGAAGAATGTCGAATCACCAACAACACCAAATACTTTATCTTTTTTCCCTGAAACTTCAAAGGCCTTGGATATACCCATGCCTGCACTAAAGCCGGCACCCATACATATGCAGGTATCCATTGCTTCCAAGGGTTGGTTTGCTCCGAGAGTATAGCAGCCTATATCACCAGTAATTACTCTGTTTTTCTTCTTTGACATGGTGTAGAAAAATCCTCTATGTGGGCAACCGGGGCAAAGCACAGGTGGTCTCGGCACAACTTCTACATCTAGTGTCTTTGATTCATATGTCTTTCCAAGAATAGCTTTAGCAATTATCTCTGGATTGAGCTCGTATAATTTTGGTATGACTTCTTTACCAATGCATTTTATTCCTGCCGCCTTAATCTGTTCTTCTATATATGGTTCCAGTTCTTCGATGACATAGAGTTCTTCAACATTTTCTGAGAACTCCTTAATTAATTTCATAGGTAATGGATAAGTAAAACCTAGTTTTAGATAAGAAGCATCTTCACCAAACACTTCTTTTGCATACTGATAAGCTATTCCTGAGCTAATGATACCAATTTTTTTATTATTATACTCAATTCTATTTAAAGGTGATTGATTTGAATATTCTTCTAATTCAAGCAGCCTTTTTTCAACTCTTGCATGGGCAAGTTTTGCATTTGCTGGAGCTGCAACATATTTGGGAATATTCTTTACATAAGGCTTAACTTCTACATCTTCTCTTTCTCCCAATTCGACGATACTTTTGCTATGGCATATCCTTGTAGTTACCCTAAACAATATGGGGGTATCATATTTTTCGCTTACTCTATAGGCTTCTTTAAGAAAATCTTTGCATTCCTGGCTATCTGAAGGCTCAACCATTGCCATCTTTGCAAATTTTGCATAGTATCTGTTATCCTGCTCGTTCTGTGAACTATGCATACTTGGGTCGTCAGCAGAAACCAATACAAAACCTCCATTTACTCCAAGATAGGCATATGTGAATATAGGATCCGCTGCAACATTTACACCTACATGTTTCATAGCTGCCAAACTTCTTGCTCCACCTATGGAAGCACCTATGGCAACCTCTGCAGCAACCTTTTCATTAGGTGCCCATTCAGAATAAATGCAGTCTTTGTACTCTATTATATTCTCTAAAATTTCTGTACTGGGAGTTCCAGGATATGCAGCTGCAACTGTAACTCCAGCCTCATAGGCACCTCTGGCAATTGCCTCATTGCCTGACATTAAACGTTTCATAAGATTTCCCCCTTTTATTATTTATAATTTGCAACAATGCTTCCTAAAGCAATAGATAGCAGCTTGGTTTCAGATGTATCAGCTCTTGACACTAAGACAATCGGAACCTTTGCTCCCATAATTATACCTGCCGACTTTGCATTTGCAAAGTAAGTCAATGATTTGCCAAGGGCATTTCCCACTTCATAATAAGGAACTAATAATACATCTGCATTTCCTCCACCTTCACCTTTATAGCCCTTATGATGGCAAGCTTGTTTGCTGATAGCTAAATCCAATGCCACAGGTCCTTCTACAACTGTATTCAACTGACTCCATCTATCTTTCATATTAGCTAGAGCATCTGCATCAACTGTGGCAGGAATTTTGGGATTAACGGACTCTGCACCTGCAAGAACAGAAACATAAATTTTATCTAATCCCATAGCCTTGCATACTGTTATTGCATTCTCCAATATCTTAATCTTCTGCTCTAAATTAGGTGCTACATTGATACCTCCATCTGTCAGAAACAACAACTTATCATAGGAATCTGTCTTATAAACCATAACATGGCTTATAAGGCTGTCTGTTCTCAAACCATTATCTTTATCCAAAACAGCTCTCATAATATCTGCAGTTTGAATTAATCCTTTCATAAGAAAATCTGCTTCACCCTCTTTTACGAGAGATACAGCAGTTTTAGCAGCATTGATGACATCAGGTTCATTAACTATTCTAAAATCATATGGAATATCCATATCTCTCAAAAAACTTCTGATTGCTTCCTCATCTCCAACCAATATAGGCTCTGCTAGCTTCATTTTAGCTGCAGATGTTACTGCTTCTAATACATCCTTGTCCTGAGCAGCAGCCACCGCAATTCTCATAGTCTTATTGCTCTTTACAATTGACAGCATTTCATCAAAATCCCTTATCACGCTTTCATCCCCCAATGTTAATAATTTAATAACCTAAGGCCTCACCGATTATTATTACTTCAATATCTGTCTTTGAAGGTTTCTTTTCAATTATTGTTGTAACATTGCACATCCTTTGAGGGCTGCTGCAATCATTGCATTTCCCTGTAATAGCACAAGGAGTATCCAGTTTTAATCTTCTTGCATTCTTATATGTATTTTCCTTGATTCTCTTCATGGCTCCATCAATATCTTCTGCGATTTTATTGATACCACATACAACATATACCTTCTTTGGTCCAAATATCATTGATGTAACTCTATTTCCTGTTCCATCAATGTTAACCAACTGCCCCTTTTCTGTCAATGCATTGGTGCTGGTAAGATATATATCCGCTCTTGAGGCATTTCTTCTGGCGTTATCCATACCTTCTGGAGTTGTTTCTAACCAATGGAAATATACTGTATTACCTCTGTCCACCAATGCCTTTGGAAGACCTAATTCAGTAATAGTAATGCTACCTCCTATACCAACCTTATCTGATAAACTGATTTCATTAAGCAATGTTTCAGAAGCAGTCTTTGAGTCATTAAAATACCTCACTTTAAACTTATTTTTTTCGAGAGCCTTCATAGTATCTTCTATTCTTTTATCCATAGAAACACCCCTCTCCCTATATTCATAATTATTTTATCATAAGATTTATATGCTGTCCAAATATGAAAAAAACCTCTTTAAAAATGACTCAGCATTTTAAAAGAGGTTGTGCGATTTAATCAGCTGTAACGTTATCTGAAATAATAGCATCTATTTCTTCCTTAAGCTTTTCTTTATTTATTACAAAAAATGAAAGACCTTCCATTGTCTTGGCTTTACCTGGTAATGTATGAAAACATATATTTTCTGACTTCACATTTTTCCCTTTGTTTGCAAAGTACATCATTTCATTGGGAGACATATTAGTTTCTACATACTCTTTAATTGGCCCTTGTAATTTAATAAAGTTAGAAACAACATTTCCACTTAAAAGCTTTTCGATACCTAGTCTGACAATATGCTGCTGCATTTTGATTCTGCCTAGGTCTCCATCCTTATATCCGCCACCTTTGTTGTTTTTTCTCCAGCGCAGAAGCTTAATTATATCTTCTCCATCTTTTACTATTTGTCCTTTTTTAAAATGAATATGAAGATCATCAACAGGATCGTCGTAGTTCATATCATTTGGAACTTCGACTTCTATACCTCCGATACCGTCTACAATAGCCTTTACTGCCTCATAATCAAATTTCACATAGTAATTTATATCTAAGGAAGTAATATCTTCAACGGCTTTAACAAGCCCTTCTGCTCCACTGCTTCCATACACTGCATTTATCTTCTTTTGTGCAGCATGTTTATACCCTTCCCTCGGATAATAGGTATCTCTAGGAATTGATATTATATCAACTTTATCTTTTTCCATGTCATAACTGGCAAGCATAATAGTATCTGATAAGTTTTTTGCCACTCCTATGACCAATACATTTACTCTTTTTTTTGTTATATTAGATCCTGCAAAACTTGATGTTATACTTATGCTGTTCAAAAACATATACAAAATCCCATATAGTGCTGCCAAAGTCACTACAAAACTGATAAAAAATATCTTTAGAAATTTCTTCTTTACTTTCAAAACCTTACCCCCTGATATTAAATCTGCAACATTTTTATATAATCTTTTTTTCCGTTACTGTCTTCAATTTTATATAATCCTGAATAATTCAAATTTTTTTCATTTATCAAACTTTTTATATCATCCAAAGCATCTTCACTAAATTTAATCGCTAGGCCACAGCTTGCTTTAATACTCCTCGGTACAGGCATTATAATTATTTTTAAATTACAATTCTTAGCAGCTCTTTCAAAAGTTAATGCATGATGCGTGGAATTAAATGTTGCAATATATTCTCTATCTTGCATTGATATCACCTCTTGCCGAATATATATTATACTCTTATTTTTTACCATAATCAAACTATGTTTTGTTAATAAATTGACTTAATTCAAAAGTAGTTGTATTATTTCATTAATGATAGATTTACATTATGGAGGTTACATTGATGGATTTCAAGCAAATAGAAGCATTTGTATATGTAGTTCGTCACAAAAGCTTCTCTAAAGCGGCAGATGCCATATATCTGACTCAACCTACTATTAGTGCTCATATAAGTTCTTTAGAAAAAGAAATTGGAACCAAGCTTATAGATAGATCTTCAAAGGTTGTTCTCCCAACAAAAGCCGGCAAAATTTTTTATGATTATGCTCTGAACTTAATGAACACAAGAGATGAAGCAATATTCTCTTTAAATGAATATACTAATGGTTTAACTGGGAAAATTGATATTGCAGCATCTACTGTTCCAAGCCAGTATGTAATTCCTAAGCTTATACTTGAGTTTCAAAAGAAGTATAAGAACATTTTCTTTAACCTGGTTCAATATGATTCCAGTCAGGTTATTGAAGAAATACTGGATAATGGATTTGAAATAGGAATAGTTGGATCTAAAGTTGATAATGACAAGCTGAAATTTGATAGGCTGATGGAAGATAAAATGGTTCTTATTACACCAAATCATAAAAGGTTTGATAGAAAAGGAGACAACACTATTTCAATTGATGAGGTAAAAAACGAAAACTTTATATTTAGAGAAAGAGGCTCCGGAACAAGAAAAGAATTTGAAACAAGATTGCAAAAAGCTGGCATAGATCCAAAATCTATTAATGTAGTAGCTCAAATGAATAGTACCGAAGCCGTAAAACAAGCAGTAAGCTTGGGACTTGGTGTCTCCATCGTATCTCTTCTAAGTGCAGAAGATTATATTAAGTTTGGATTGGTAAGAGCTTTTGAAATAAAAGAGTTTAATCTGAACCGCGAGTTCTATATTGTATATCATAAAAATAGACCCCAGTCACCCATAGTAAGCAAATTTAGAGAGTTTGTACTAGATTATTATAATGTAAACTCATCATCTTCTGTGTAAACCATTATTCCATTTTCTATCAACAACTGAGCAAATACACCATTTCCGGGTATCAACTTTCCTGTAAATGTACCATCGTAAATAAAGCCATAGCCACATGATGGGCTTTTGGACTTTAATATGGCGTATTTACAATTGTTTAATAGAGCTATTTTTAGAGCCTCTTGAGCACCTTTGTGAAAATTTATAGTTACATCTTCACCTTTTATATTTTTTACCATATCGGATCCTTGTTGAATTTCTGAAGGAAGCCTGGGGGTGCTAAGACCCCCTAATTGCTCTGGACATATAGGTATCGGATTATGATCACTAAGCAAAGCTTCTATCTTTTTATTAAAGCAACTTCCACCATCATATCTTGTATTTATACCTAATAGGCATGCACTTACTAAAATATTCATTTTATCTCAACGATAGTGGCTCCTAAACCACCCTCGTTATAACCTCCTGTTCTGAATGATTTTACATGGGCATGATTTTTGAGAAATTCTTTTATTCCGGTTCTCAATACTCCAGTACCTTTTCCGTGAATTATAGTAACACTCGGAATTCCTGCAAGATACACATCATCTAAGTACTTATCTATTTCCATAAGCGTTTCATCAAGTGTCTTTCCTCTCAGATCTATTTGATGCGGTACCTGTGCAGCTTTTATTCTGCCAATTTTTGAGTATCTTTGAGTAAGGATTTCTACCTTTTCATCCTTCATCAGTTGCAGGTCTTTTATATTTACATTAATTTTCATAATACCTGCCTGAACTACCAAATTTCCGTCTTCATCTGGAATGGTTATCACTTCTCCTTTTTGGTTTAATGTGAGTATTTTCACTGTGTCACCTAATTTTAATTTCTCAGGTGGTTTAATATTAGTTCTAGGTACACCTAGTCCCAATGATTTTTCTGTTTTTTCCTCGATAGCTCTTAGGTCCTGTCTTGCTTTTTCTAAAGCTTTTGCTTTATCTTCGCTTTCTTTTTCTATGGCTTCTTTAAGCTGTTTTATCAGATTATTTATTTCTTCCCTTTGTCTTTCTATTATATCTTTTGCAGTTTTATTGGCCTCCTCTATAATCTTATTCTTTTGGGCTAATATTTTCTCTAGTCTTCTATCAGCCTCTTCCTTTGTTCGTTCAATTTCATTTCTAAGCCTTTGGGCTGCATATCTCTCTTCATCAGCTTTTTTCCTGCTTTCCTCCAAGGAAGATATTACATCCTCAAACTTAATTTTATCCTTAGTTATAAATTCTTTAGCTTTCTCAATTATAGAATCATCCAATCCCAGTTTTTTTGATATTTCAAATGCATTTGATTTTCCTGGTACTCCGATCGATAATTTATAAGTAGGCTGTAATGTCTCAATATCAAACTCGACACTTGCATTGCACACACCAGGTGTAGTTAATGCATATATCTTCAATTCACTATAATGTGTAGTAGCAACAGTTCTTACATCCTTCTCGTGTAGTAATTCTAAAATTGCCATAGCTAGTGCAGCACCTTCTGTAGGATCTGTTCCGGCTCCAAGTTCATCAAGAAGAACTAAAGAATTTTCTGAGATACTTTGCAATATCGATACAATATTTTTCATATGGGATGAAAATGTGCTAAGGCTTTGTTCTATACTTTGCTCATCGCCTATATCCGCATATATATGATCAAATACCGATATTTCACTGTAATCACCAGCAGGTATATGCAATCCCGACTGGGCCATCAAACTTAAAAGACCAGTGGTTTTTAATGTAACAGTTTTTCCTCCTGTATTTGGTCCAGTAATCACTAAAGTATTAAAGTCATCTCCCACTCTTATATCTATTGGGACAACAACACTAGGGTCAATGAGCGGATGTCTTGCCTTTTTAATATTAATTCTGCCTTCTGTATTAATTACCGGCTCAGAACATCTATATGCTAAAGAAAACTTTGCTTTAGCAAATATAAAATCTAAAGTAGCTAATATTTCTACATTTGCCTTAATGTCATCATGATTTTCTGCTATCACTGCAGATAATTGGGCTATGATTCTTTCAATCTCTTCTTTTTCCTTCAATTTTAACTGTCTTAAATCATTGTTCATTTCTACTATTGCCATAGGCTCAATAAAAAGTGTTGCACCGCTAGAGGATTGGTCATGGACAATTCCAGGCACATTTGACCTGTATTCCTGTTTAATAGGCAATACATATCTATCACCTCTCATGGTTACAATTTGCTCCTGCAGGTATTTCTGATAAGCAGAAGATGTCACCATGTTATTGAGTTTATCTTTGATTTGTCCATGCTTATCTCTTATCTTTCTTCTTATGCTAGCTAACTCAGGACTTGCATTGTCAGATATCTCTTCTTCACTGACTATTGCATTATTAATACTATTTTCTATTTGCTTATATTCAGTCAGCATGTTTACTAAATCTTCTATTATAGGATATTCTTTTTCACCACGATCTTCTTTCATAAAATGCTTTATCTTTCTTGCTGAAGCCAAGGTATAAGAAACTTGAAGCAACTCTTCCATAGTAAGTGGTGATCCTATTTCTGCTTTCTTTAAAGCTGTTCTTATATCATATATACCCTCTAATGGAAATGTACCTCTCTTCAATATTATGTCTGCTGCTTCTGTAGTTTCTTGCAACCATTCCTTTATTTCGTATACATTATTGCTAGGTTTCAAAGCCATTGCTATTTCTCTACCAAGATTTGATACCGTTTCGTCTGCTACAATCTTTATTATCTTATCATATTCCAAAACTCTTAATGCCTTATCATTCATGTTATCACCTCGTCAATTTCACTAGCTCTCCTGATATGAAGGGAGCCAGAAGCAAAATTCTGTTCCTTCTCCAACCACACTATTTACTGTAATGTCGCATCCATGAGCATTTATTATACTCTTAATTATTGATAATCCTAAACCTATTCCTTCTATACTTTTATCCTTTGATTTCCCTGCAGTATAAAACCTATCCCATATAAAGGGCAGATCCTCCTCGGAAATACCCTCACCATTATCTCTTACACAAACATAAATTCTATCATTAAGCCTATATGAGCTTATTAATATATTGCTATGATCATATGAATGTTTTACCGCATTAGCCAACAAGTTTATCAATATCTGCTTGATTCTGTTTTCATCTGCTAAACATAGTAGTAAATCACCATCTAAGTTACTATACTTTATTGATATATCTTTTTTTACAGCTAAAGGCAACATTTTGTCTATAGTTCGCTTTATAACTGAATCCATGCTGAAAGGTGAAAGCTTCAATTGTATAGATCCAGCCTCAATTTGAGAAAGATGCAGTATCTCATCAACCATTTTTCCCAATCTTTCAGATTCCTCCAAGATTATATTTAAATATTTCTCCCTTTCAAATTCAGTGTCAGCTAAACCATCAATCATAATCTCTGCATAGCCTTTTAGATAGCTAAGAGGTGTTCTAAGCTCATGCGATACATTAGCTATAAATTCTCTTCGAATTTGCTCAACTCTTGACAATTGCTTAGCTAAATTGTTAATAGTGTCACCTAAAGTGGTAATCTCAGAGCTGGATTTCAAATGTATTTTTGTATTATAATTTCCCTTTGCTATTTCTTTTGCAGCATCATTTATTTTTATCAATGGTTCTGTGAAACTATGAGCAAGGAAAAGAGCTATAATTGAAGCTATTATTATAGCACCTAAAAAAATATATAGAAACTGTGTCCTAATAGCTCGAGTAGTTATTTCCAAAGGTTCTAACGGAGTTATTATATATACTGCTCCTATAAACATTTGGAGATCTTCACTTTCAATATATTGCTCATATAGTTGTTTCTGCTTTACATCCCACAATGAGTTTTGTGTTTTCACAATTGGCACTCCGATAATAATTGAATCTAACCCTCTCAGCATTTTATTTTCATCTTGAATCTTTTGCCCCTTCAATATTTTGTTCAAATACTTAAGCCCAAAGAACCAACCTTGCTTATAATCAGTACTCCCTGTAATATATGTTATTCGACCACTGTAATCTGTAACAACAATGACATCATTTACATTTCTTATTGCATCTATATAAGGTACATTAAAGTTATATTCATTTCTGCCTAAAGCTCTTGCAATATCTCGAGCATCTTCTTCTACCTCTCTAACCTTTTGATTGTAATAGAAAGAGGATAGAAAACTGGTTTGAAAAATCATGCTCATAACAAGAATGATAAGAATAGTTAATATTATAGCACTCCATAGTTTCACTCTGATACTGTTACATCTCATTTTTTTACCTCAAACTTATATCCTACTCCCCAAACGGTAGCAATAAAGCTGCTCTTATTTCCCAGTTTTTCCCTTACTCTTTTAATATGCGTATCAACTGTTCTAGGATCTCCATATTGATCATATCCCCAAACCTTTAAGAGTAATTGCTCTCTTGTAAAGACAACATTCTGGTTAGTAACTAAAAAAAGTAATAGTTCATATTCTTTATTAGTTAATGATATTGCTTTATCTTCAACTTTTACTTCTCTCGACAAAGTATTTATACTAATATCTCCCAAATCTATAATACTGGATATTTCAATATTTTTGTTTTCTGCTCTCCTTAAAAGGGCTTTGACCCTTGCTACTAATTCTCTTGGACTAAATGGTTTAACAATATAGTCATCTGCTCCCAACTCAAAACCAAAAAGTTTGTCAAACTCTTCTCCTCTAGCAGTTAGCATTATTATTGGTATATCTGAAACTTTTCTTATTTCCCTGCATACAGTCCACCCATCGATTTCGGGCAACATAATATCTAATATTACTATGTCAAAATGAATGTTCTTTAACATATTAAGTGCTTGTTTTCCATCGATAGCTTCATAAGTTTCAAAACTCTCTTTTTTAAATGCAATTCTTATTAATTCCCTCATCTTAGCTTCATCTTCTACAAGCAGTATCTTTACTATTCTATCCAAGCACAACTACCCCCTTCAATCAACTCCCCTGAAGTAGTGACCTTTAGTATGTCCTGTACTTTTTACTCTTTTTATTGTATCGAAATAACTCTCTTTGCTAAGATTTTTATAATTTCTATATAGTTCTATTATTTCTTTAACTTCTGTTTTGCTTTCTTTATAAAAATCAAGCCTGACTCTCTTCACACCTGTAGCAAGTATCTTTTCCATTTCTTCTACAACGAATAATATACTGCTATTAAGCAATTGCATCCTATGATTGTTACAAAACAGAGGAAAAACTGCACCTTTTTCATCTTTTAGTCCAAAACTTTTTTGATTTTTACAACCTTTACACCCGCCTGAAGATGATAATGGACAATATTCCATGGTCATCAGAGGTATTTGCCCATAGACTACTAACTCCATTGAAGTTCCATAGTTATGAGCAATAGATTTTAATTGCTTGAGATTAAGTTCTAAAGAAGGACAAATTTTATGTACTCCTAATTTCAAATATATATCCATGCATCTTTTATTAAAAACATTCAGATTATAATTTCCTATTATTTTTATATCTGGCTTTATATTTACATAGCTCAACTGACTTATATTAGAAATCACTATGCCATCGAAACTATTCTCTTTTATTATTTGGGTAAACCTTTCCCTTTCTGCATCTTTTATAATATTAGGAAGCAGAAAGTATATTTCTATATTATTTCTATGGCATAATTCTACAGCTTCCTTTACTTTTTCACAGGCTCCATAATATATATAATCAATTCCTGCTTCTATTGCAGCGCTTATATTCTCATAATTCCATACGGAAGCTCCAAAACAGATACTGTTTCTATCACTGCTTTTATCCGGCTCAAAATTCGTCAAAAAATCTTCATTTCTTAAGCTTCTGTATTCTCTTTTATTCCTGTTAGATAATATCCTATCCGTTTTTTTAAGTGATTCTCTTCTTAATTCATTAATTGCGCTCATGGAAACAAAAATATTATCATCTGCATGTATTAAGATTTTATCAAATAAATAGGGTGTATCCCCTGTTTTTTTTAACTGGTTAATTATCCTTTCTTCGGTTATGGCTGTATTTTTTGCTTTTTCAGAAATATATTGGCTTTCATACTCGATAATATGTCCCTCATTATCCCATATTTTAAAATATAATCTCTTTCCTATATGGATAAAAAGTTCACCATTTAAAAAAACCTTTCTTCGATTTTTATAATAATATTCGTAGTGAGCTTTATCATACAAATGCTTATCATAAGTTTTATATACTGGTAAACCAGGATATAATTTATGACTTATGCTCGTAACTAAACTATTATTAGAATATTTTTCATACGTAGAAATATAAGTACCTACACTAGTACCATCTTCAAAAGTTATTTCTATGCCATCCCCTTTATCTAAAGATCCTTTTTCAAGAGAAATAGCAGTTCTATTACCTTTCTGCCATAGAATTTTTCCTATAAACACACCTTTGTTATTCGGCTTTTCGCTATTTACAAACTCACTTTTTTTCTCATTAAATAGAAATCCACGAGTAAAACCCCTGTTAAATGCACTTTCCAGTTCTCTTTGGACACTTTCATCTATATTGCTATTATATTGACGCTCCACTTGATCAAGAGCATCTTTATAGTGTTTTACCACTATTGCCACATATTCGGGCTTTTTCATTCGACCTTCAATTTTTAATGACTTTACACCTGATTTTATTATTTCGCCTATATATTCAATGGTATTCAAATCTTTCGGACTTAATAAATAACCTTTTCTATGGTATTCTAAATCTCTACTATCATCTAAATTAACCAATATGTACTTTTTTCTACATGGTTGGGCACATTTACCTCTGTTTCCACTTCTTCCACCTATAAAACTGCTCATAAGGCACTGGCCCGAATAGCATACACATAAAGCACCATGAATAAATATCTCTGTCTCTGCATTTGTATCAGCCACTAAGTTTTTTACTTCCCTAATGCTCATTTCTCTAGCCAGAACAAATCTGTCAGCTCCCAGTCTGGATAAAATATCTACACCATCTTTGTTATGTATTGTCATCTGAGTACTGCAATGAACAGGCATATCTGGAAAACATTTCTTAATCAAATATAATAAACCTATATCCTGTACAATAATTCCATCTATATCATTATTATACAAAAACTGCACATATTCTAAGGCATCCACTAACTCCTCGTCAGTTAATAATATATTGATAGTTACATATATTTTAACATTTCTTATATGTGCATATCTGACTGCTTCTTTAATTTCTTCTTCATTGAAGTTATCTGCTGAAGCTCTCGCACTGTATTTAGTACCTCCAATATATACGGCATCAGCACCACTTTCAATGGCTGCAATAAGAGATTCAAAGTTGCCCGCTGGAGCTAGTAGCTCTATTTTCATGTCAATAACACATCCTAAAATAAATATCATTTTATAATATTATTATTTTTGCTTTTATTACTCTTATTATATCTCTGAGTTTTAAGTTCATCCAATTCCTTTTTAGTCTTTAATAATTCTATTTGGAATTCAAAAACCTTGTTTTGCATTTCTTTCAATGTAGATCTTGAAACGTCCAACTCAAGTTTCAGATTTTTATTCTCTTCCATCAAAGATTCATTTTCTTTGCTTATAACCCCCAGTTCAATCTGTGCCTTAGTAAGGGCATCCTGAGTAATGGCATACTTTTCCTTAAGTGATTCCATTTCTTTCCGGAGCTTTTCAAGTTCTGTAAATGGTGCAGCCATTTCCTCTTTAAGTTTATTGTTTTCATCAGACAATAAACTGGCTTCTTCCTGGGATTTATAAAGATAATCTGCCATATTCAGAGCAGCAAGAACAGCTATCATAGTAGTACTGTACTTACTGTTCTTTTTCCCTATTTCTCTCATGGTTTCATCAACTTTTTCGGCAATATATGCTATATATTCTTCGGAGCTATTTCCGACAATTGTGTACTCGCTACCATAAATATTAACTACAACCTTTTTTTTGGTGTCCATATAATACAACTCCTGTTCTTTAAGAGTCATTGCAATTTGTATATATATTCTTTATAAAAAACCTATTTCCTTCAAAAGGAATAATATTTAATCTATGTCAAAATTTTTTATCCTATTGAAACTCAATAAAATAGCAAGAATTATAAATAGCATTCCATAGCCGAAAATAATAAATAAGTGTTGAAATGTTATAATGGGCTTTATAAAAATATAATTACCTAATACCAAAGCAGCAATGTAGCCCATAGCCATACTAAAAGCCAATGGCAAAATTTCAAAAAGACATAGTCTATTAAATAATTTTATTTTTATTTTGTCAACACTAACGCCAAATGTTTTTAATATCTCAAGCCTATCCATTAAATTATCTATATAGTTATTAAAACCAAAATATAATGTAGCAAATCCTACTAAAGTAGATATAAATATTATCAAACATAAGGCAATAATATTGTCATCTAACCAATTCTTTATAAATAAAAGCTGCTTATACTCAGAGGCCTCTTTTACATCAGTATTATACTTATCTTGCATTATTTTTTTTGCTTTTTCTTTTATATCATTTTTCATATGTTTAGGTACTGCTATTGATAAAAACATACTATTCCACTTATTAGCTGAAATAGTATTATAGGGTATAAAACAAAGCACCTCTTTGTTGTAAAATGGATCCTTTACAACTCCTATTATTGTAAAGCTTCTTATAGTTCCTTTAACATCTACATTTATTCTTTTACTAATAACATCTCTTGTATCATAAAGATCAATAGCTGCTTTTTCGTTAATAACCATAACCGGATTAGCATGTTCAACATCTTCTTCATCTATTAAACGACCATAAAGAATTTTTTTATTTTCTATATTCCAATATGAACTATTTATTCCTATTGCTTTAATCCGTAGTTTCTCCATATCTGTAGACAATGAAACTTCTAACTCAGAAGAAACTATTATTTCGTCATCAATATTGAGCTTTTCCTTTAACTCTGTTAGTTCACTCCAATCAGTCATGCTATTAGATGATATGGATATGATGCTCTTATCATTTGAAAAGTAATATGAAGTAGCACATTTTACTCCTCCCTGGTATATAGAAAAACCAAGAGTCAGCAGACTTATAGTAATTATTAGTCCTATTGAGGGAAATAACAAAGTAATTATTTGGTATAAGTTTCTTTTCATATGCATACCCCTTATAGATTAACAATTCTATCAACTATGGAAAGATTATTTACAGCATCAGCTAATATAATAATGGTAGTACCATTATGAGCATACTTCCTAAATAAGTTATTTACTTCAACAATCTCATCGGGCCGTAAATAAGTGTAAACATCATCAACCAACAATAGCAAAGGTTTGTTTATTAATGCACTACCAAGAGATACTAAAACCTTCTCCAAATTACTTAGTTGATCAATTTTATAATGTCTCTTATCCTTCATACCAATTTCCTTTAGTATGTTCATACCCATTTCATAAGCTTTCTTTCGTGGATATATATAATCCAACCATAGAGTTACATTCTTTATAACATTTAAATCATTAAGCAATCTGGGACTGTTGAATACATAGCCTATCTTATTTCTTCTTATAGATTCTAATCTTTTTATCTCCAACAAACTCGTATCTTCATAATCAAAAATATATCTGCCATTATTCGGCTTTTTTATACAACCGAAAATTTTAAGCAGTTCCTGTTTATCTTCTGTATTTAAACCAGTTATACCAACTATCTCATTTCCTTTTATAATAATATTAAAATTCTCAGGCCAATTTCCTATTTTGAGGTTTTCTGCCCAGATTACGATATTTTCTGATTCACTCATTTTATTTCATACCTCCACAAGCGGAAAGAATCCTTTTCCCGCATTTTTTCGGAAGGATTTATTATATACAGATCTCCTTTAGTAAGGCCTTTTGTTATTTCTACTTCAAAATCATTCCTTATGCCTGTTTCGACATAGGTCCTTGTTGCAATACCATCTTTCACTACATATGCAAACTCATTTCCATTTCTATCTGTTACAATAGCCCTATAATCAACACTGACAGCATTTTCTCTGCTATTAAACATGAGTTTTACATTAGCCCTGTATCCTATTTTTATAATTTCATCAGGCTTATCAATTTTTACTTTGATATTGACTCCTGGCTCTTCACCATTTGTTTTGCTTGATACTACTTTATCTATGCTATAAATACTCCCATAAATTTTATCCCCTATAAGTCCTGGAATTGTGATTTCTGCTGTGTCTCCCAGTTTAAGATATGAAGCATACCTTTGCTCAACTATAGTATCAATATATAATTCCGATAAATCGTATATTGTTATATGAGGTCCTGTTGTATTTACCTTTTCTCCTTCTTCTAAATCCAGATTAACTACTTCACCACTTATTCCAGCTGTGTTTGTTTTTCTTTCATTTTTATACAATTCATTCAATTCAAGTTTTAACAACTCAATTTTTCTGATAAGCATATCTAACTTTTCGCTTCTTTTCTTTTCATAATTGTTTACAAAGTCTTGAACCTTTTCTTTCTCAAGCTCATATCTATTCTCCAAAAGTTCCAGTTCAGTCAATGCTTTATTATATTTATACTCTGTTGCCTCAAAATCTTTTTTTGATAAATAACCTTTTTCATACAACTCTATGCTCACATTATAGTTTTCTTCCAGATCCTTAAGATCTGCTCTTTTTGCTATGATGTCAAACTCCAGTTTCTTTAGAGCTAGTTCATTATCTTTATTTTCTTTTTCCAAGCTCGTTTCTTTTATATTCTCTAGCTCTCTCTGTGCGTCAATTAATTCAAGCTCCTTTCTTTTTACATCCACTTTCAAATCGCTTTCATCGGTTTCAAACAATATGTCACCTTTATTTACAATGCTATTCTCTCTTATATGCAATCTTTTTACTATTTTTCCTCTCTCAACTGATATTTCCTCTTTATCCTTTGCAGTAACAATACCATTAACCATAATGGATTGGCCTAAATCTTTCTTAACTGCATAAGAAACCTGAGCTCTTTTATCACCAATAACCGGATTGATGGCATATATGATAAAAGAAAGAAATAGAATGCTTAATATTGTCAGCACATACTTTAAATAAGTACTAAACTTCATTATACGTAACCTCCCTTCAGTATCATTGAATCACTGATATAACCAACATCTAACTTTTCTGTCATCATTGAGGTTTATCAATTTCGGCATTTTCTCTCTACAAATCGGCTTTACTTTTGAGCAGCGATTGTGAAATCTGCAACCCATGGGATAATCATATATGCTTGGCACACATCCAGGTATGTAAAACAGTTGATCCTGAGTTACATCAATCCTAGGTATACAATTCATAAGTCCAATGGTATAAGGATGAAGTGGTTCTTCAAATAGCTTGTCTACAGGAGATTCTTCCATAACTTTGCCACAATACATTACCACTACATTATCAGCATGCTGAGCCACTAAACCCAAATCATGTGTAATGAGCAATATTGACATACCTATTTTATTTTTCAATTCTTGCAAAGTATTCATTATATCTGCTTGTAAAGATACATCTAATGCAGTGGTTGGCTCATCTGCTATCAACAGTTTTGGCCGACAGCTTATTGCCATAGCAATCATTATTCTTTGTCTCATTCCGCCACTGAAAGAAGCTGGTAAACTTCCATACCTTTGGTCCGCATCTGGAATTCCAACTTCTCTCATAAGATTTAATGCTATTTGCTTGCTCTCTTTTCTTGAAGCTATCTTATGAATTAGTAGACTTTCTCTTATTTGATCGCCAACGGAAATACCGGGATTTAAAGATGCCATAGGATCCTGATAAATCATAGCCACATCCTTACCCCTTATTTTTGAAAGCCTTTTTTCTTTCATTCTTAAAATTTCTTGGCCATCGAATATTATTTCTCCTCCCTCAATCTTTCCTCCTTCATATGCTATTAAGCCCATTACTGAAAGAG
This sequence comes from Lutispora thermophila DSM 19022, assembly GCF_900142105.1. Taxonomy (GTDB): domain Bacteria; phylum Bacillota; class Clostridia; order Lutisporales; family Lutisporaceae; genus Lutispora; species Lutispora thermophila. The sequence continues at coordinate 67,875 of NZ_FQZS01000016.1, read as the reverse complement.
CGGTAACACTTTTTCCACTGCCCGATTCTCCAACTAGAGCTATAATTTTTTTATGAGGAACATCAAAACTAACACCATCAACAGCTTTTACAGATTTGTTTTTCCATGGGAAAGATACTTGTAAATTCTCTACTTTAAGTAAAGGCATCATTTGTTACTTCCTCCTGAGAAAGAATCTATTAAAGTATCTAAAAGCATTTGCCCTACTTGCTTGATACTATGAGTATCTATTTCTTCTAGGGTATCTTTAGGAGTATGCACAATTTCATTAGATATGAAGCTGTCTATTAGTAAAGGCTGACTATCAGAGCCTGTAAAATCTATCACAGCAGGACTATACAATGTACCATAAACTAACTCAAAATCATTTCTTTTTGCATTTTTCTTTAATCGTTTTATAAAATCCTGCTCTTCCTTGCTATTGGGAAAAATCTTTGTGTTGTCTATCATTAGCTTGTCCGAGCTTTTATAGCCCAGGTTCATCAAATCAATATAAAAAATTCTATAATTTCTATTAATTAGATACTTATAAAAGAATGATTTTGATCCTCTATCATCAGTCATATTTCCGTCCCAAAATGCAAAAATAATATCTCTGTCAGGTTTTACTTCGTTTTGGATCAAAGTCCTTGCTATTTCCAGGGATATTGCAGCACTGGAAGCTCTACCTGCAGAAGGGTACTTCTCATCTAAATCGTAACCTATTCCATCTAAATTGCTGCCTATTATCACAAAATCATTTTTTTTGCTTTCATCTATGCCAGGAATATATGCCACAACACTCCTTCCTATTACATCATTTCTTTTTTCAGCATTTACAGATATTTTCAACTTGCACTTGCCCATACGCAGAAGCTCATCACCTGCTTCTGATGATAAGGAAATTATCACTGTATCTTCCATATTTTTATTTATTATATCACTTTTATATCTTGCTTCTTGCTGCTTCCAGTTTTCTATAAATATAACAACATTGGGTTGTACATAATATTTCATAAAACCGTTTAAAGAAATAAAATCTTTTTGTGTCATTGATCTTATATCTATAATAAGAGCTTTTTCTTTGTAATAATCAGGTTCATTAGCCATATTTTCAAATATTCCATCATTTATCTCAATATTCTCGGCATCCAGTATTCCGTCATAGTTAAAATTTGAAGCAACTATATAATCTTGTCTAAATTTCAGTTTCTTCTCTGAAAATGTTTTCGTATCAATCATGCTTAGTTCAGCGTATTTGATGTTAAAAACCTCCTGAATAGTATTTTCCAGAATATAATCATCTCCATAGGCTTTAACTCCATATTCCTTAAGCTTATTCACTATGTACTGTGCTGGATTATTATCTTTATCTTGAAAACCTGTCAAACGCCCCTTAAATATATCATCCGTAAGCTCTTTCGTTATTTTGAAAGCGTTATTTTCATCAAATCCATAAGGACTCTCATATTTAGGGCAAAATATTATAAGTAATATTGTTATATAAAAGCCAACTTTGCCTAAAACACTTCTTTTATATTGCTTGTAGTTCTTTATTTCATAAATTAATCTTATTGGTGATAAAAAAGATGGCATAGCTCTAATAAATGTTATTACTCTTGAGTTCTCTTTTTCAAATTCTATTTTGAGTCCTTCCCCAAAGGTATTAAAACCTATTATGGCAAAAGCAAAAGCTATAGCAGGGTATATAGAAAGATAGCTATAATCACCTCTGTAAAAATACTTTGATAACGAAAGCAAAGATGGCCAGTCAAATTCTATGGGCACCCCTACTTCTCCAGTGGCACCTTCATATCCGCTGCCAAAAACTAGACCAAAAACTCCTAATTGTGAAAATGATAACAGCACCATTGCTGTCTCCAAAAAGAATAGCACAATAATGGATGGAATTAGATGAGGTATAATATTCTGTACGGCTATTTCCAGCTTGTTCTTGCCTATAGCAACTTCACCTTCTATGAAGTCTTGCATGAGTATTTCATCTATTTTCGTCCTCAATATATGTGATAATCTACTCCATCCAAGAACAGAAAGTAGGAATATATTTACATATGTTGCATCTTTAAAAATATCTTGGAAAAGAGCGATGTTTGATAATACGATTACCGCAATGATCAATGGAAACGCACTAAACATAATGTTAAAAAAATTAATAAATCCATTGGTAAACCTGACTTTATACGCAGCAGCAATAGATAAAGGCAAAGCAATAATAAGCCTTATTAAGGCTACAGTCAAAGCAGAAAAAATGGTAAGCTTACTACCATATATTATCAAGCTTTTTAAGTCTCTTCCCCTATGATCTGTTCCTAATGGATACTCATCATTAGGCGGTATTGGAGGTATAACTAATATGCTCTTTCCGTTTTCATATTTATATTGAGTTCTTTCTCTTCCATATGGGTCAGCTTCAGTGAAATATTCAGGATACAAGCACATTCCGAAAATAAATATTAATATAATGCTTCCTATAAGAAGTGGTATGTTTATTTTCTTTATATTTTTAAGAAGGGACATATTCAATTTTTTCATACTGCTTCCCTCCTGTTAGATCTATTAAATAAAGTACTTATGCATCGGTATAATCCATTTAAAATGAAATAAAAGCTTCCTATAAAAACAATAATAATTGCTGAACTTCTCCTATCAGCAATTGCAATATGATCCATAAGTAATGTTGTGAGACCAGGGTAGGAAAACATATATTCAACTATAAGTGTATTGCTAATTATCATTGATGTAATATTAGGTAATCCTTCAATAATGCTTTTTATTGCATTTCTCATTACATGATTCCATAAAACTCTTTTAGAAGAGCAACCTTTACCTAGTGCTGTTAGTACATATGCTTTTTTATAACAATCATTAACTTCCAGTGAAGTAATTCTTGCAATATAAAAAGCAGGAAGAATAGATAATGATATGATGGGTAAAAAAGAATGTGCCAGAGTACCAGCCCCTGCAACTTTAAATATATGTATATCTCTTTGATTTAGCCATATTGCAAAACTTTGCATTATAGCCGCTATTAGTACATCTGGTATAGATATAGGTATCACAGATATTAGAATTTTAGCAAATACATTGTTTTTATTTCCTCTGTTACTGTCAGATATGCCTTTAAATACTCCTAATACAAAAGCTAGAACAATAGAAGAAGAAAGCAGCAAAGCTGTTCTCATAAAGGATGTAAAAAGCACCTTATTTAATGCTTTTCCCTTTATGTTATAGCCAAGATTTAGTTCAAGAAGTGAAATAAAAGTACTATTACACCTTTTAAATATCATGTATAAAGGGTATGTAGAAACAAATCTTCCATCAATTATCTCCCAACTATATCCATATGGAATACTGAATATAAAAATACTAATATATGTAAAAGCAAATAATACTAAAACCTTCGATAAAATCTTTCTAATGGTTCTCTGACCTAACAATTTGACCCCACCTTTTTATACATTAGATAAGATGGCAAGCTGCCATGTGGTCTTCTTTAATCTTTCTGAGAAAAGGTTTTTTATTCTTACATATTTCAATAGCATCTTTACATCTTGGATGAAAAGGGCACCCTTCAGGTATGTTTATTGGGCTAGGTACCTCTCCTTTTAATATAATACCATTATTTTTCCTTTTTGGATCAGGTATCGGTGCTGAAGATATTAATGCTTTGGTATAAGGATGAGCACCATAGTCAAAAACAGATTTTGCATCGCCATATTCTACAATATTTCCTAAATACATTATGGCAACTTTATCAGATACATGTCTGATAACACTCAAACCATGGGCTATAAACAGATAGGATATTTTTAGATCCCTTTGTAACTCGCAAAGAAGATTTAGTATTTGAGATTGAACAGATACATCTAATGCTGAAACTGGTTCGTCACATATGATAAATTTAGGTTTAACAGCTATGGCTTTTGCAATTCCGATCCTTTGTCTCTGGCCTCCACTGAACTCATAGGGAAACTTATTCATATCCTTTTCGCTTAAGCCTACCATATTTAAAAGTCTTTTAACTTCATTGTTATATTCGTACTTGGATACGATTTTATGAATGCTCAATGGTTCAATAAGTATATCTCTTATGGTCATCTTTGGATCCAATGCGGCATATGGATTCTGAAATACAACTTGAATATCTTTTCGTAAACTTCTCATTTCTTTCTTGTTTAAATTCTTAATGCTTTTCCCTTCCAGAAATATATCTCCAGAAGTAGGCTTCATCAGATTAAGAATCATTTTACCCGTAGTCGTTTTACCTGAACCGCTTTCACCAACCAAGCCCAAAGTTTCTCCCACATTAATTGTAAAGGAAATTCCATCAACAGCTTTTACATATTTCTTTTCTTTACTTTTAACATCATAGATTTCAAAATATTTCTTCAGGTTTACCACCTTTACTATTTCATTCAAAGCAATCACTCCACACCATTTTATTGTGGCATGAATACTTAAGTATTCATGCCACTTATAGGAATTAGCTTCTTAATATTGCTCCTACTTGGCTTGCTAAGGAATTCAGGATTTTATTATGAACCTTCGTAATGTCTTCTTCTGTCAAAGTCTTTTCTTCTGATCTATATATTATACTATAGGCCATGCTCTTGTAGCCTTCTTCAATTTGGGAACCGCGGTAAATATCAAAGAGATTTACTTCTTCAACAAGCTTTCCACCCTTATTCCTTATTATCTCTTCAATTTGTCCTGCTGTAATTTCTTCTGATACAACTACAGCAATGTCTCTTTGGATAGATGGATACTTAGGCAAAGGTTTATATTTAATGTTTAAATTAGTCTGTAGGACTATCTCTTCAAAATCTAACTCTGCTATATATACCCTTGTAGGAATATCATAATTATCTAATACATCAGGATGAATCTCTCCTAAATATCCAATTCTCTTATTATTTATCAGCAATTCTGCAGTTCTGCCTGGGTGAAAACTCTCATTATTTGAAGGAAGGACTCTATAATTAGTGATATTTAAATCATCCATCAGATTCTCAATGATTCCTTTTAAGTCAAAGAAATCCTTATCTCCATATATTCCTATAATAAGAGTATCTCTCTCATGGGCTAAATCCTTTAATGGCAATTCTTCAGCCAGATATACCTTAGATAGTTCATAGAACATACCCTCTGTTATCTTTCTATTATAATTTCTACTAATGACTTCCAACATATTTGGAATTATGGTAGTTCTCATTATACTTTGGTCTTCACCAAGGGGATTTATTATTTTTATTGCTTTTCTTAATGGATTTTCTGCTTTACAGTTAATCTGATTGAATACACTGGGACTTACAAAGGTATATGTGCAAGTTTCAAACAAACCTTGTGCTGTCATATTATCTCGGACAATTTCCCTAATTCTCTGTTTTTCATTCCTTCCTCCCTGGGTAAAGGTTGTATCCATAAGTTTAGAAGGAATATTATCATATCCATATATTCTAGCAATTTCTTCTATCAAATCAGCCTCTATAGTTACATCATCCCTGAAAGTAGGTACTGAAACTTCCAATATCCCAACTCCAGAAACTTTAAACTCTAAAGATTCCAATATTTTCTTCATCTTGTCTACAGGGATATCAACTCCAAGCAACCATTTCACACGCTCAGTTCTTAAATTCATAATTCTTCTTTCTTTTCTTGTAGGATATATGTCTATCATTCCACCAACAACTTCTCCTGCTCCTAACTCTTCCACCAGATGGCAAGCTCTATCAATGGCGAACTGTACCATTGCTGCATCCAAGCCTTTCTCAAACCTTGAGGATGCTTCTGTTCGTATACCTAACTTTTTTGATGAAAGTCTTACGTTTACGGAATCAAATATTGCAGCTTCGAAGGCAATAGTTTTGGTATCCTCTTTAATTTCGCTGTTATAACCTCCCATTATTCCAGCTATACCGATGGCTTTATTCTCATCTGCTATTACAAGTGTTTTATTATCCAGTATTCTTTCTATCTCATCTAATGTAACTATCTTTTCATTATCTTTTGCTCTTCTGACAACTATTTTATTACCTTCCAACATGTTTAAATCATATGCATGCATAGGCTGGCCAGTTTCCAGCATTACATAGTTTGTTATATCAACTATATTATTAATGGGTCTTACTCCTGCTTTCAGCAATCTATCCTGCATCCATGCAGGCGAACTCTTTACTTCTACATTTTTTATTACTCTTACTGCAAATCTAGGGCATAAATCAGTAGCTTGAACATCTACAGAAATATAATCAGATACATCTCCATCTTTGCCAGAAACCTCAATGCTTGGATAATTCATTTTCAAGCCAAAGGTAGCAGCAGTTTCACGAGCTATACCAAGCATGCTTAAGCAATCTGGCCTGTTATTGGTTATTTCAAACTCCACTATCTTATCATCTAACCCAAGAACCTTTTTTATATCTGTTCCAAGAGGGTATTCTTTATCCAATATATATATGCCATCCGGAAAGCTTTCTGCATTCAATCCTAATTCTTCTGGAGAGCACAACATACCATTGGATTCAAGACCTCTCAATTTACCTTTTTTTATCTTTGTTCCATCAGGTAGAGTAGAACCGTGCAACGCCACAGGTACATAATTATTTACTTTAATATTGTTTGCTCCAGTAATTATCTGAAGAATTTCTCCTCCTACATCAACCTTTGTTACCAATAGACTATCTGCATTGGGATGAGGAGTTATCTCAATGATTTTTCCAACTACAACTTTATCTATATTCTGTCCTACTTCCTCAACAGATTCCACTTTTGTACCAGACATTGTCATTCCATCAACATAGTCTTTTATATCTATATCCAAGTCAACATAGTCTTTTAGCCATTTAATCGGTACAAGCATATTAATTCCTCCCTCTTAAAACTGTTCAAGAAATCTCTTATCGTTTTCAAACATTAGCCTTAGGTCTGAAATGTCGTATTTTAACAAGGCTATTCTATCCAAACCCATTCCGAATGCAAATCCTGAATATTCTTCTGGATCTATACCACAATTTGCAAGGACATTGGGATGAACCATACCAGCTCCTAAAATCTCAATCCAACCTGTATTCTTACATATGCGACAGCCTTCTCCTCCACAGGCAGAACATGTGCAATCCATTTCTGCACTGGGCTCGGTAAAGGGGAAATGGTGAGGTCTGAATTTTGTTCTTGTCTGCTCTCCAAACAGTTTTTTAGCAAAAACATCCAATGTCCCTTTCAAATTTGCCATTGTTATACCTTTATCAACAACCAATCCTTCTATCTGATGGAACATAGGTGAGTGAGTTGCATCAATCTCATCTGATCTATATACTTTGCCTGGTACTATTACTCTAATAGGAGGTTTCTGTCTCTCCATTGTCCTTACTTGATTTGGCGAAGTCTGAGTCCTCAATAACAAATCCTCAGTTATATAAAATGTATCCTGCATATCCCTTGCAGGATGATATTTGCTATGATTTAGTGCATCAAAGTTGTAATAAGTTTTCTCTATTTCAGGTCCTTCTACTATAGAGAAACCCATTCCGATAAATATATCTTCAATTTCATTTAATACCTTAGTCAAAGGATGTCTATTCCCCAATTTTTTCTTTCTTCCTGGCATGGTAACATCAATAAACTCACTTCTTAATCTCTTTTCTAAATCTTTTCTTTTTAGGCAATAGGCAGTCTGCTCTATTTTTTCTGTTATTAAGTCTCTTACTTCATTTGCAAGCTGTCCAACAACAGGTCTTTCCTCTGGAGTTAATTGGCCCATACCACGAAGTAATTGTGTAAGTTGACCTTTTTTACCTAGATACTTTACTCTTATTTCTTCAAGCTGTTGAATAGATTCAACTTTATCGATTTCAATAATAGATTCATTTTTTATTTTTTCAAGTATATCCTTCATACATAAAACTCCTTTCTTCAAGTTATTCATTCATAAAAAAAAACCCCATTCCCAACAAAGGGACGAAGTTTTCCGCGGTACCACCCTAATTGCCACAAAGGCCTCTCAAAAGTTAACGGCTATGCCGTCGAAACCTACTTTTAATTCAGCTCCGAATCTCCAGAATGAACTTCAGATATACCACAGTAAATGGCGCTCTCAGCCACGACACCATCTCTCTTATACTTGATATACCTTACTCTTTCCTTCATCGATTATTAATATCTAGTTTTTACTAATTTATTCTTAATTATAGCATATGATACTATATTATTACAATAATATCAATATTCTTACCTATGCTTAAGCTTATATCTTGTTGCTTCGTACATCATTATGGCAGCTGCAATACCTGCATTTAATGACTCTGCCATTCCTACCATAGGTATGTTGGCTTTTATTTTTACCATATCCATAATATTGCTACTTAGACCCTTGGATTCATTACCTATAATTATAGCATTTCTATCGCCATATTCTATATCATAACATGACAAGCCAGTATGGGGAGTTGCTGCTATTGTATATACCTCTAAATCAATAAACTTCTTTAATAAACTTTCCAGACTCACATCTGTTATTATAGGAATATGAAATATTGACCCCATTGTTGATCTTATTACTTTACCTGAATAAACATCAGCGCATCCTTTTGATAAAAAAACCATATCAAAACCAAAGGCATCTGCTGTCCTAATTATTGTCCCCACATTTCCTGGATCCTGTACCTGCTCCATTATTATTATATTAAATCTGTTAGACCTAAGCAATTTGTTAACATTATAATCTATCTTTTTGCCTATGCCTATAACCCCTTGGGGTGTCTTTGTTTCGCTTATATCCATGTATGGTTTCTCATGAAGTTCATATATAACTATATTCTTTTCCATGCACATTTTTATTATGCTCTGAACATCACGATCCTTTGCAGCCTCATTGTGATACAATAATGCAGTTAATTTAACATTAGATTCAATAGCTTCTTTCAATAATTTAATACCTTCTATCAAGAACTCATTGGTTGAATCTCTATACTTCTTCGTTTGCAAAGATTTACAATGCTTTATTATCTTGTTTTGACAACTGGCAATAACTTGTATCATTATATCACCTATCTCCATAATAAAGAAATCGTTTCTCTATATAAACAAAAAGACCTTACGGTCTTTTATGCGTTTATGTTTTGCTTAGCTATTTCAACTAATTTTGCAAAACCAGCTTCATCGTTGATAGCCATTTCTGATAACATTTTTCTGTTTATCTCGATACCCGACTTCTTAAGTCCACTTATAAATTTGCTGTAAGATAATCCGTGAGCTCTTGCAGCTGCATTTATTCTTGCTATCCAAAGCTTCCTGAAATCTCTCTTTCTTAGCTTTCTTCCGATGTAAGCAAATCTCAATGCTCTTATAACTGTTTCATTAGCTACTCTATATTTCTTGCTTCTGGCTCCTACATAGCCTTTAGCTAATTTTAATATCTTTCTGCGTTTCTTATGGGCATTTAATGCTCTTTTTACTCTTGCCATCTTAATGCTGCCTCCTTATGGAAATTATTTATATGGAACCAATTTTCTGATGATTTTGGCTTCAGTTGAGCTTGCATAACCTGTCTTTCTAAGATTTCTTCTTCTTTTTGAACTTTTCTTAGTTAGAATATGTTGCTTGTAAGCTTTAGCTCTTTTTACTTTTCCTGATTTAGTGAAGCTGAATCTTTTAGCTGAAGCTTTATGGGTTTTCATTTTTGGCATTACTAAGTCCTCCCTTTTAACTATTGTTTGGGCGATAAAGTCAAAGAAAGATTTTTCCCTTCTAATTTCGCCGGTTTTTCAATTACACAATGATCTTTAATTATTTCATAAAACCTTTCCAAGGCTTTTTCTCCATATGCAACATGATCTATTTCTCTGCCTCTGAATCTTATTGTAACTTTTACCTTATTACCATCATTCAAAAACTTTTGAGCATTCTTTGCTTTTACATTTAAGTCATGTTCTTCAATTTTAGGAGAAAATCTAATTTCCTTAACATTAATAACTTTTTGATTCTTTCGGGCTTCTTTTTCTCTTTTGCTCTGCTCAAAAGTAAATTTACCATAATCCATTATCTTGCATACTGGCGGTTTAGCCTGTGGAGCTATTTTAACAAGGTCTAATTCTCTTTCCATAGCAATTTCTAAAGCTTGCTTGGAAGACATTATACCAAGTTGTTCTCCGTTAGTATCAATTACTCTAACTTCTTTATCTTTGATTTCCTCATTTATTTGGATATCCTTGTTAATGCTTATAACCAATCACCTCCATATTAAAATTGGGCAGGTAGAAATATCCACCTGCCCATTAAATACTATATGGACTAATTATTTACCTTACCAGCAAAACCGTAAGGTGAGAAGTGGACCTTCTACTTGACCTATATATAATAGCACTATATATTGATTATTGTCAATATTTATTTTATATTATTTTAACCTAATTTTTCTTTATTATGTTCCTTCATATATTTCTGCCATGCATGGAGTACAAGAGACAATGCAATAACTCCGTAAGCGATAAAGGATCTAAAATATTCTCCAATCTGCGCATCTCCGAAAAGATTTTTACCTGCAAATGGAGATACAATAAACAAAGTATGGAATAGCAAAGTTCCTACTACTGCTTGACCAATGGTTGCTTTTGTGACAGATGCTCCACCTACCAACAATGCAGCAATAGCAAACATTCCTACTTGTTCATGGCTATTATATGTGTTTAAAGTACCAATATTTTGTAAAAATATTATCTGTCCCCATGCAGCAAGTACAGTTGATATAGTAATGGCAATCAATCGTGTCTTGTTTGTATTAATGCCCGATACTTCAGCTATATTAATATCTTGACCCAATGCTCTAAAATCCTGCCCAAGCTTTGTTTTTATGACAAATCTTAGCACGAAGCAGAGTACTAAAATAAATAATATTGTTACCACAGGTATTTTAACTCCTGCTATATCCAATTTAATTAGATTATCAAGTGAATATTGAATAAACTTAAGATCCAACGCGTTTTTTAATCCTACACCGCCACTTAGTATGATCTCTGGATTATTTACAGGAATAATAGTCCCCATAAATGTAAGAAATACAAGTTGATATAATCCATTTGCAAAATAGCCCAACATTAATCCAGTTATCATTTCTTTTCCCTTTGTCTTATTAAGAATTTGTCCTGTTCCATATCCAAAGAGCAAGGCAAATGGAGTAGAAATCAAAAGTGCCATTAAAAAGCCGGTGAAGCCTCCCATATCTAGTACTTTTATTGCTATTAGTCCTATCTGGCCAGCCATAGCTCCAATTACAATAGCAAAATTCAGGCCCATTCCTGCCATAACAGGTATTATCAATGCCAAAACCAGAAATAAGTTTCGCGAAAGCCTTATTACAATTTCATTCAAAATATACGTCATGTTTAGCTTTGATGCATATATGCCTAACATGCATATTATAACAAACAAAATAGGCACAGAGTAATTAGCCAGTATATTCATAAAAGATATCTTGCTTGTTTGTTTTCTTTTGCTTATGTCTATTTGGGTATTCATACTAATTGTCACCCCCTACTTTAGTCAACGCATACAGGATAACACCATAAGTTACAATGATTCTTATTACTTCTGATAAGTTGCCTTCGGGCATCATTTTATTAATTACAGGTAGTGATATTGCTAACAATGCGAAAAACAGAGTTGTACCAGATACTACGTTAGCAATATTGGCTTTTTTAGCTGAAGCTCCTCCTATGAGTACCGCAGACACCGCCATAAACGGCATCATCAATGGGCCAGTATACAATTGGAAAAACCCAAAACTTTGAGCATAAATTACTATTCCTATACCTCCAAGAACCATAGATAATATTGTTCCAATAACTCTCTGTTGATTAACATTAATTCCATTTGCAGCTGCAAACTTAGCATTGTCACCAGCAGCTATCATTGCAACACCAGTCTTTGTTTTAAAAAACAGCCACACTATCACACACATTAAACCGAAAAACAACAGTGATCCTGTTGGAACTGGTTCCCCTAAAACATTAAATGATAAAAAATCGTCCAAGACTTTACCAAACTTATCTGCTAAAGCTATGGTTGTCCTTAATCCTTTTCCTCCAATAGCCCAAATCATATCTGGACTCTGGAAAGGAAGTAGTAACCATCCTATGCACATCAAAGAAACAATAGAAAATCCCATATACGTTCCTACAGTCATTTCATCGCCCTTTACTCTATTTAGCAATAGGCCATACAAATATCCAGCAATAACTGAGAAAGGTATAGACATTAGAATTGCTGCAATTAAAGCAGTCATTCCAGTAAGCTTTAATTCTATGCTGATGCATCCTGCTAATATTCCACAAAGGATGCCTATAGATAATCCGAAATTCAAACCAGTTCCGGAGTTTATACTAGGTACCATGGCTAATACAAGGACACCGTTCATGCCAATTCTAACCAACGAATCCTTCAAAAGACCAGGTAGATTTTGCTGTTGTATTACTGCAATTATACATAATATTATCAAGAATATTGTAATTAAAACTTTTGGATAACCATATTTATCAGTGATCCTTTTCCAAAACTCCTTCATCTATACAACCTCCTTTGCACCATATTTCCCCGCCATCATTAAACCAAAATCAGCATCCGAATCTGTCGGATTCAATATGCCTTCCAATTTACCATCATAAATTATGGCGATTCTATCACAGATAGATCTTAACTCTCCTAATTCACTGGATGTCATTACTATAGTCACACCCAGCTCTCTATTGAGTTTTACAAGCAGATCCAACACAAGTTTCTTTGCTCCAATATCTATTCCTCTGGTAGGTTCTGATACAAACAAAATTTCCGGTTCCAAAGTCAAAGCTCTTGCTATACATACTTTTTGTTGATTCCCACCGCTAAGCCTTCTAGTAAGTTGAGTTGGCCCTGTACATCTTATGTCAAGATCTTTTATCATTTTTAAAGCCCAGCTTCTAATAGCTTTATCATCTTTAATATTAAATAGTTTAATTCCAAATAAACTCTTAAGAAATCTATTTTGCACCTGCATACTTGTAATTACTATATTCATTTCAATTGAGGTATCTAATAGCAAACCAACGCCACGCCTATCTTCAGATACAAAAGCAAGCTTATTTTCTATTGCTTTTCTTGTATTATTCAGTTCAAGTTTCGTGTTCCCTAAATATACTTCACCTGAAGATTTATAAAGTCCCATAATCCCGTTGGCTATTCCAATTTTACCCTGCCCTGCTAATCCTCCTATACCTAGGATCTCGCCCTTTTTTACTTCCAAATCTAACCCCTTTACTTCTTCACCAGGCATATTAACCTTAAGATTCTTTATCGTCATTATAATTTCATTATTATTTTTACTTTCTCTAATTTCATGCACAACTCTTTCTATCTTCCTACCTACCATAAGCTCTGCAATTTTAGCCAAAGTAGCATCTTTGGTATTCATATGGCTAACCTGTTCACCATCACGCATAATCGTTATACTGTCAGAAACAGACAAAACTTCATCTAATCTATGGGTTATAAAAAGTATGGCTATTCCCTGAGAAGATATCTTCTTCATAGCTTCCAGAAGCTTTTCTGCTTCACTCTCAGTAAGTACTGCAGTTGGCTCATCAAACACCAGCAACCTTATATTCTTTTTATCAATTTCTCTAGCTATTTCAACAAACTGCATATAACCTACTGGAAGCCCCTGAATAGGAAGCCATTCATCTATATCCATACCTAACTTTTGCAAATCTTCTTTAGCATCCTTTCTCATAGCTTTTATATCCAAGGACTTCATGATATCGCCCAAAATACGACTAACCGGATTATGTTTTGTTATTTCTCTATTTAATTTTATATTCTCTGTTATTGTAAAACCAGGAAGCAACATAAATTCCTGATGTACCATTCCTATTCCTAAATCTAGTGCATCCTTTGGAGATTTTATATCGACCGTTTTGCCGTCAAAGATAATTTCTCCTGTATATCCTCCTGTACTATGAATGACAGGCATTCCAAATATAATATTCATAAGTGTAGATTTTCCTGCACCATTTTCTCCTACCAATGCATGAATTTCACCGGCTTTTACATTCAAATTTACTTCTTTTAAGACCTTATTTCCAAAATACTCTTTGCTTATATTCTTTAGTTGAAGAATATACTGCTCATCCATATACATTCCTCCTTATGCAGAGTTAATGATTTATACTTTAGGTTTCATGATAAAACACTATGTAACTAAGCAAAAGCCGCAATAGATACATGGATAAGGTTGCCGATTAGTCGGCAACCTTATTTTTGGAATTATCTAAAATTAGCTTAGAAAGTAATAAAGTCGCTTAAAATCATATAGAAATTATCAAAGCTCACATCATTTCCGTCTTTATCTTTACCAGTATAGGTATTGAATTGCATTTGAGCTCCACCAGCTACTTCAGAGCAAATTCTCTTCAATGCTTCTCCATCATTTTTACTTGTTATTGTACCTTCACACCAAGCTTTTGCATATTCAACACCAGCTTCTATAAACATCATGTTCATTGGAACCGGCCATGTAGAGAATCTCCCTGTTCCTCCCTTTTCTGCAATTTTTGATCTTATTTGCTCAACAATGTAATCAACATCCCCAGCTTTATCTGTTGGAATTTCTATACCCAAAGCTCCTGGATATCCATGATACGGGCTAGGACAACATTGCTGAGCATAAATTGCTCCTTGTTCAAGTACAGATTTAATCAAAGGCTCTTGCATAGCACAGTTTGTGCTAAAGAAGTTTGTATCCTTACCATATTCTTTTACTTTTCTTGGGACATCTTCAAGTATAAACTGCTGTGCTCCTGGTACACCAGCATCACCTGTTGGATCTGGAGCTGTTGCATCAACAAACTTCATACCAAGTCTTTCACATTCAGCTTTGAAAATATCTCTTCTCTGAGCTAAAAGGGGATAAGACATATGTCTTGGGAATGAATAATGAACAAAGGTCTTTGCACCTAGCTTCTGTGCTTGAGCAGGTATTGAATAACCCATTGCAAGCTCATCACCTTGCATTACAATATCAGCTTTTTTAGCTATAATATCTGGGTCTTCACCTGGTACTCCGGCAATTATGAGTACATCTGGTCTTGCTTCTCTTACCTTTTCAAAGGCTGCACATGCTCCAGGCACTGCCTGAACCATTACCAATGCTTTTACATCAGGATCTGATACTAAAGCAAGAGCATTAGCTATAACTGTCTCTTGTTCTTTAGTAAAGTTGTCTGGATATGTTTGAGTTACTATAATATCTGGGTACTTTCTAGCCATTTTTTCTCCGGCTCTGAATTCTTCTTCACCTTGAGATACTGTACCTGTGTAAACAGCGATCTTAAATTTGGAATTTCCTTGTGCAGCTGACTCTGGTGCTGAAGCTTCTTCAGCTGGCGTTGAAGTAGGTTCATTGGCCGGTGCAGAACAAGCTGCAAGACTAAGAACCATAACAACTGTTAACAATAGCGCCAAATACTTCCTTAACATTACTTCCCCTCCATTTTTTATATTATATTTTAGTCTGGAAGCAAAGCTTGCCAGATACTAATCGATATATATATATTCAAAGTGGAAAATAAAATTCTAATTTGATTGATATCAGTTAAAAAAGTATTTGCTTGCTATTGTAAATTCTACTAATAATTTAATACTCCTATTTTTATAACATTTTTCTCTGAAAATTCAGATAAGTCTATACCTGTTTTTTGGTCTTCCCAGTTGTCCATAAATAGGAACTATTTGTATTTCATTCTCCTCTAGAAGGTATTGTATATACCTATGCACAGTTTGATAGGCCAGATTAACACCTGCTGTTATTTCTTGTATCGTTAGACCTTCTTTGTGCTCTTTTAAATAATCACATATTATGCCAAGTGTAGCAGGACTAATTCCTTTATCTATATAAACTTGCTTTTTTTCTTCAACATATTTTCGCTGTATCTCATTTATACGCAAATTTATATTTATACGAGATATCAAATCTGGTGATTTGATAGGCTTAACTGCAAAATCAGTTGCTCCTGCATTAATAAACTTTTCTGCAATTTCTTGTCTTTCGTCTACAGTTAAAACAAGTATGGATATAGCTTCATCCAATTGCCTGATTTTCTTTACCGTAGATAATCCATCCCAATCAGGCATGTGATAATCAACTATTGCCATATTTGGTTTGTATTTTTTACATAATTCATATCCTTCCTTACCACTTAATGCAGTAACTGCCTCCCACCCCCCATAAGTACATATTTCATTAATTGTGTAAAGGATATCCTCTTCGTCATCTATTATTACAATCCTGTTTCCATTTTCCATATGTACCACCTCAATTCCATATATTAATCATTTTGCTCATTGATATCATTAAACTGTGGTAAAAAAACAATCACTTTAGTTCCTTCTCCAATAACGCTGCTTATCTCTATAGAACCTCCGTTATCTTCTATAATTGCTTTAGCAAATGGCAATCCAAGTCCTGATGTATTGTTTGTGGAATAACCAACTTCCCATATTTTTAATAGATCTCCTTCTTTAATCCCTATGCCATTATCTTCAATAATTATACTTATGCCTTTATCTGCTGACTTAACTAGAAATTTAATCAATTTAAACTGATATGCGCTAGGAACATTAATTGCGTTTTCCAGTATATTAATAACTGCTCTAGCAATTCTAATCTTATTTATATATATTTCTGGAAGTCCTTCTTCAATTTCTATATGGAACTTAATATTTTCATCCTCTAGAGGGAGCTGTGCTCTTATATAATTTACCAGTTCACTAACTTTCAATCTTTGTCTTGATGTTTCATATAAAAAACCAGAAATCATCTCGCTCATTTTCATTACAGAATTCTCAATTCTTTGACTGTATTCAGCCAGCTTTCCTTGCTCTTTACAGGACAATATTAATGAGTTAAGTCCTCGTATTGTTACCAAAGGTGTTTTTAAATCATGGATTAGAGATTTTACTTCCTGATATATACGATTCTCCAAGGCTTTGGCTCTCATATCTTTTAATTTGCTTTCTTTCTCATAATTATCTTTCATTACGCTAATATTATGGGAGAAGCTTATAAACAACGTGGCGGTAATAAACGCAGATATCACAAATGGTAAAAAAAATGCTATACCAACGAAATTTAAAACTATCTCTGAATTAAGGTATATACCTGCATTTTTTATGCTATATAAACTTTCACTTTGTCCTAACCCATATGAAGAAAAAAGAGGCATAATATTTAACCAATAGAATCCGAAAAATACTTGAATGGATACTATGAAAACCTGAACAAAACTATTTGTCTCATTAAATGTCCTATCGACGAGAAATAAAGTTACAAGCAAAGCCAGAATTGTTGATATAGGTTCCCAACATATCTTAAAGGTCAAGTAGCTAAACCAGTGAAATGCAATATTCATAATCATGGATATTAGTAATATGTTGTATCTATCAAGCTTATACTTATTTGCAAAATAAAATATTATAAATATATTTCCCATAAAAATAAGAGTGCTTTGAACGGCATATAAAGAATTATTTGTTGCAGAGGCAAGTATCAAATGTCCGCTATCTCCAGTATTTATTGCTTCTCTTATCATAATTATTATTCTAAACCAAAATTGCTGAGTTAAAAAAGGATAAGCATATCCTGCAAATAATAGTAAGATTCCTTCTGCCATAATAATTTTACAGTGCTTTATCTCAGTATACTTTGTTTCACACATTCTGAACATAAATCCCTTCTTTCCATATTTTTTGCTATTTATATACTATCGAAAAATCGAGGCAAAGGGCTCATATATTGCCTTTACTCCATCAACAAGAGTAATCTGAATATCATTATCTTTTGCTATTTGGATAATATAACTTTCGCAGTAGGATTCTTTTACTCCTATTATGTAATCTGATTTAGGCAGAACAATATCTAACAATTCGATATTCTCTTTTTTATTTTGCTTTTTTCCTCCAAATACAATGGATACAATTTTCATGTCTATGTGATCAGCTTTATCTACAAGCTCTTTGATTCTTTCTTTTTCTTCTTCATATTTTTTCCCTTGTAGTTTTAGGCTTAAAGGACTATAATCTATTGAAAATACTATTGTTTTTGCCTCTTTTAGATCATTGCTCTTTGCCTGAGGTAAAAAATAGCTTCTTAACATTAACCTGTTAGATATATCTTTTATTATATATGTATTTGTGCTTTGACCTGCTGAAGTAATAATTACAGGTTCTTTCCCAATAGGCCGTGGTAACCCTGGAATACTAAAAACATTTTTATTATTTGATTCTAGCACTTTTGTATTGATAATTAAGTATGAAAAGAGAAAAACAATAATAAGCATAATTCTCCAAACATTCTTTTTCATATTTAGTGCTCCATTTCTTATTATCTTTCTGTGTCAATATATACGTTCTCTAGAGATTCAATCCCAGTCATACTTGGTACATAATTTTTAACAGAAAGGCTTGCAGCCAATATAGGCATTGTATGTACAAGCGGAACAGAAGGTGAATCATAATTAACAATTTCTTGTATGCTTCTATAAAGACTTCTCCTGAAATAAATATTACTTGTCTGTCTTGCCTGTAACAATAGCTGATCAACATTCTTACTCCTATAATAAGAATAATTACCAGTCAAACCTAGCTTAGCATTCTCTGAAGATAGCATAGTATATAAAAAATTATCAGGATCTGCATAATCTCCTGTCCAACCTATAAGTGCCATGTCATGTTCTCCCCTATTAATTTTTTTAATGTACTCATTCCAGCTTAATACCATTATTTCCACATCAATATTTATTTGCCCAAGACTTTCTTTAATAAATTCAGCAACCTCATATGGTTTAGGAAAGTATTCCCTTGAAGCATCCATAACCCATAATCTTGTTTTGAACCCCTCAGGAAATCCTGCATCTTTCAGCAGTTGTTTTGCTCGTTCTGGATCATATTCATAGGTCTCAATATTTTCATTATAGCCCCATAATGAAGGAGGCATATATGTGATTGCAGGTTTTGCCATATTATCAAACACATCTCTTATTAGCTTGTCCTTATCTATGCAGTGATTTATTGCCAATCTAACTTTTCTCAAATAAAAAGGATGCTTTTCATTGTTCATAGCCAAATAGCCTATATTAAAGCTGGGCCTCAAATATAAATGAAGATTAGGATCATACTTAACTTTTTCTATATCCTCTGGACTAAGGTAATCAGCTATATGAATGTTTCCTTGCTTTAACTCCTCTAATCTTTCTTTGCTTGAAGGAATTACCTTAAACTCCAACTCATTTACTTTGGCCAATCCATTCCAATAATTGTCATTGCGTTCAAGAACTATAGTTTTGTTTTTCTCCCAACTCTTAAAAATAAAAGGCCCTGTTCCTATGGGATTTTCATTTAAAGAATCATTGTATTTTTTAATAGCTTCAGGACTAGCAATGCCAAAGGCAGGCATGGCTAAAGCATTAAGAAAAGGAGCATAAGGTTCCGAGAGTCTTATTTCTAAATTATAATCGGATACAGCTTTTACACTTTCTACAAAACCAGGAAATCCTCCAAATATGTAGTTCCAATACCTAAAAACATCATTATGGTATGGATTATTGGCATCCATCCATCTATTAAAATTAAAGGCTACAGCATATGCATTAAATAAAGTTCCATCATGGAATTTTACTCCTTTTCTAAGTTTAAAACTCCATACCAATCCGTCTTCGCTACATGACCAGCTTTCAGCCAAACAAGGAACTATCTCTCCTTGATCCTTGCTATATCTTACCAAGGTCTCAAATATATTAGCTGTAACCTTAAAAGAATCCATCTCTGTTGCACACGCCGGATCTAAAGTCATAGAGTCATTAGCTCTTCCTATAATTAATTTTCCATGGTTGTTGTTTTTTATATCAATGAAGTTTAATGTAGGCTTTTTTATGTTAAAAAAAGCACCTAAGGATAAAAATATGATAGCGATAATTAGTGTCATAACTAAAAACATAATAATTATTTTATTATCTTTAGCCATGATTTCGCCTCCGAAAACTGATCCCTTTTATACTTATAATGTGTTTTATACTCAGAAATATCTGTTAATTTACTTTATATTAATATTAATAAAAAATCAAAATATTGTAAATGTTGAAATAAAATATACAAGAAAAACTTACTATGGAAATATCTTAACAACCTAGGAAACTTTTTTTATACTCTTAACGTAAAATACATATTAAGGAAATTATAATAACCTAAACATTATAAAAAAGGAAGCAGTAAAGCATAATATATTATGCTTTACTGCCTTATCATCTTTATGAACTTACTTATTTTACTTATTTATTTTACTTCTAATTTCATCCTGTATTTTTTCAATAAATTCCTCAAGCTTCATGACACCTTTATCACCTTCTTTTCTGTCTCTGACTGAAACACTTGAGCTTTCAACTTCCTTATCTCCTACAATTAACATATATGGCACTTTTTTTACTTGAGCTTCTCTAATTTTATAACCAACTTTCTCGCTTCTCAGATCAGCCTCTACTCTGATATCCATACTGCTTAATATTTTCTCAACTTTTTTTGCATATTCATATTGCTTTTCAGATACTGGTATAACCACCACTTGCACAGGAGCTATCCATACCGGAAAAGCACCTGCAAAATGTTCTGTCAGTATTGCAATAAACCTTTCAATGCTTCCAAATATTACTCTGTGAATCATTACAGGTCTATGTTTTTCTCCATCTGCACCAACATAAGTCAAATCAAATCTTTCGGGCATTTGGAAATCCAATTGTATTGTACCGCACTGCCAAGTACGTCCTATGCAGTCCTGTAAATGAAAATCAATTTTGGGGCCATAGAATGCACCATCACCTTCGTTTATCTTGTATTCAATACCTCTGGATTCCAATGCATCTTTTAATGCATTAGTAGCCAATTCCCAATCTTCATCAGATCCCATAGAATTTTCAGGTCTAGTTGATAGTTCTACATGATACTTGAATCCAAACAAGTTATAGAAGTAATCTACCATTTCAATTACGCCTATTATCTCATCTTTTATTTGAGAAGGCATCATAAAGATATGAGCATCATCCTGTGTAAAGCATCTAACTCTCATCAATCCATGAAGTGCTCCTGATAACTCATGTCGGTGCACTAAGCCTAATTCTCCCATTCTTATAGGTAAATCTCTATAACTATGGAGTCCTCTCTTATACATCAACATACCACCAGGACAGTTCATAGGCTTAACAGCGAAATCCTGTTCATCAATCTGTGTAAAATACATATTCTCTTTGTAGTGATCCCAGTGTCCCGACCTATGCCAAAGATCAGCATTCAGAATTATAGGAGTCTTGATTTCTTGGTAGCCTCTCTTTTTATGTTCCTTTCTCCAGAAATCTTCAAGAATGTTTCTCAATACCATTCCTTTTGGATGGAAGAATGGGAAACCAGGACCTTCTTCCTGAATGCTAAATAAATCAAGTTCTTTTCCTAACTTTCTGTGATCTCTTTTCTTGGCTTCTTCAAGCATGTTGAGATACTCATCCAACTGACTTTTCTTAACAAAAGCTGTTCCATATATTCTTTGGAGCATTTTATTCTTTTCATTTCCACGCCAATAAGCACCTGCCACATTAAGCAATTTAAAAGCCTTTACCTTACCTGTTGAAGGAACATGAGGTCCTGCACAGAGATCAACAAATTCACCTTGTTTATAGAATGAAATTATTTCACCTTCTGGCAAGTCTTTAATCAATTCTACTTTATATATTTCTCCTTTTTCCTCCATAAGCTTTATAGCTTCCTCTCTTGGAAGCACAAATCTTTCAAGCTTATAATCTTCTTTTACTATCTTTTCCATTTCCTTTTCGATTAACTCTAAATCCGCTTCGCTGAAAGTCCTGTCAGAATCAAAATCATAATAGAAACCATTTTCTATAGCTGGTCCTATAGCTAGCTTTACATCAGGATACAATCTCTTTACAGCTTGAGCTAGTATATGAGAAGAAGTATGCCTTAAAGAAAGCCTTCCCTCCTCATCATCAAATGTAAGCACTTCTAATGTAGCATCTTCCTCAACAGTATTACTTAAATCGCATATCTTTTCATTAACTTTTGCAGCTAAGGCAGCTTTTAGCAATCCACTTCCTATTGAAGCAACAATATCTTCCACTTTTATTCCCTTTTCATATTCTCTTACAGAACCATCTTTTAGTGTTATCTTTATCATATTACATCCTCCTTCAAAAATTTAAATTCAAAAACAAAAAACTCTCGTCCCCAAAGGGGCGAGAGTTAGTCGCGGTTCCACCCTATTTTTAACTCTATGATTGTAACGTAATCAACGGATAAGCTTACTGAATTCAGCTCTCTGCTCCGAGGTGGTTTTCAAACACTCTTCCCAAGAAGCGCTTACAGCCCATGGCGCTTCCTCTCTTATGGTTCAAGTTGCTTTACTCTTCCTCTTCACAGCATTTCATTATTTATAATATTTTAAAACCAATATATAATTATGTCAAGACTAATTTATTAGAAACATAAATAAACCTTGCATCAAACCTATGATAGCACCTAGTACTCCACCAAGTACTTCAATATGTTTTAATTCTCTTTTAGCAATTTTTAAAATTAACTCTTCAATCTTCAATAAGTCAAAAGAATTAATTTTTTCTTCTATCATCTTGCCTATCTTTATGTTCTCAGAAGCCTTTTCATAAATGTTTTCCACTAAGCTCTCAATCATATTAGGAGCTTCCTTATCTATTTGCTCTTCAACATATTGAACCACTGCGTTTTTAATTATTTGAGGAACCAATGTCGGTAATTTATCATATATGTTCTGACAAATTTTCATTTTTACCATATCTACTATTCCTGTTCTGTTGCCTTCATCAATAATTCTATCAAATATTTCTTTGAAATCTATTAATTCTTCTTCCACAGTCTGACCAATGCTTATAGCTATTCCAGTTCTTCGTTTGGGTAAAAGCCCTTGTATCTCTAATTTTAATACCCTTACCGGCTCTAATGGTCTAAAAAGCATTTTAATGGCAAGAACATTTGTTATCCAGCCAATCATACTGCCTATAGCAACTGAAAACAGAACTTTTAACATATAAATCACCTGTCCATATACAATTTTAGTAATAAATATAGTATATAACAGGTGACATAATTCATCAATTTAATTCTTTATTTACCTTTAAAATTCCACAAAGGTCGCAACCTCTACATAGTTCTATCCTATCATAAAAAATATTGGTAATGGTTTTAAATAGCTCTTTATTTTTAAAATTTTGGCAATCATGGATTACTACTTTATTTGGTGCAATGGTGATAAGAGTACTTATGAGAAAATCATCAAAACTGATTTCACTATCACCAATTTCAGCTTTTAATTCTTCAAAGCATTCACAATTAATGGGACTATTTTTGCTGTCAATAAGAAAATATCCTCCATTTTCAATAGGAACTATGTTTACTACGTCCATTTTGCATTCTTGTATTTCAACAAAATATCTCAAAAGTTTTATAAACTCATTATATTCTCTTTCAGCAATATATTCTTCTACAGTCTTTTCTACTATGTCTCCTAGCTCTTTTATATAATCATTAAGTCTAAAGTTGACAAATCCATCTATTATTAAAAAGTTCTCTGACTTCAAGTAATTCATAATTTTTCTTATTATTCTTGTTCGTCTGGTTTGACCATAAAATCCATCTTTGTATCCATCTTCTACAGCAAGATTTTTTTTGACTGATTCATAAATTAATTCTCTCTCATATTCTGTCAGATATATATAATATTCTTTAATTATCTTTTTTAATATTTTAGATTCATAATTATCTATTATAACATCACATAGCACTTGAGCTAGCAAATATTTAAAATCTTCACTTGATCTGTTTTCAATTAATTTTGACATAAATCCTTCTTTATATCCACATCTTATAAAAACCGTATCTCCTGCTGTATACTCTTCGTGTGTGATGCGCATATCTCCACTGCTTATGGACTCAAGTCCTGAAAAGATATGATTTTTAATCTTTTCATCATTATTTCTAACAGCGATGGTTGTTAAGTACATCTGCTCAACTCCTTCCTGTTAAGTATTATTTGTGTTACTAGAACAATTATTCAATAGCCATTTTAGTAGAAAATCATTGAGCATCAATAGCTTAGTGGCATTATTGAACCAATGTCCATGATTTTCTTATTGCTGAGTATTTTGATATCAATCCCTTTTAAAGCTACATACTCCAGAATTTTGTTATAACATTTCATTTCTTTCATAGATCCTGTAAAAACTATAGTATTTTTTGAAATTAAACCCGATGTTCCTCCAATGAAGCCATAGTTCAAGCCTATTATATCAATACCTCCAGGTTCTATAACCAAGACTTCTATTCCATGCTTTTCCATAACCCTAGCTACCCCTATATCATGAGTTATTACTGAATTTTCATCAATAATACAAACAGAACATTTAGTATAGCCCTGGTTTACATGAACAAGTCTCACGTCATTTTTTTCATAAATCCTGATAATTTCCGGATCTGTGTATTTTGTATTATGAAAGGCTAATTTGCCCAGTCTTAATACATTATATGCAATGTTTTGAGGATAGTTTCGTTGTAGCCATGTTGCACCTTTTGTCAATGCAAATCCTTTTTTATGAAATCTTTCTGCAACCTTATCATATATGTTTGGCGCAATTACCAAAGAGTTTCCTCCTACATGATGCATTAATATATCGGGATGGCCATCTATAGCCTCATATAATTCAAAACATCTCTCAGTCCTTATTATCTCTATGCCCATATTTGACAAGTTCGATAGTATTTCATCATCTGTTCTATAGTCTAATACAACAATTTTAACTTTATTTTGAGGAAGATTGGGATTTTCTAAAAATGTACTCATTTGTCTCCACCTCATAACTTAATGATTATTATTTTACCTCACTGTTTTAAAGATATCATAGTATTTTCTTGATAAAAATATTTCCAATTTAAACGTTTTTGGCAAAATAATAAATTCTTCCATTGTAAGCATTTATAAAATCAAGTAAGCATTTCTTAAGCATAATAAAAAAATACTCCTCCTTTGAGAAGTATTTAAAATTAACTTATTATGGAGGCGACACCCGGATTTGAACCGGGGAATAAAGGATTTGCAGTCCTCTGCCTTACCACTTGGCTATGTCGCCTTATGGAGCGGGTGACGAGATTCGAACTCGCGACTTTCACCTTGGCAAGGTGACACTCTACCACTGAGTTACACCCGCAAATATTCATATGGTGCCTTGGGGCGGAATCGAACCACCGACACGAGGATTTTCAGTCCTCTGCTCTACCGACTGAGCTACCAAGGCTCAAATGGCGACCCAGAACGGGCTCGAACCGTCGACCTCCAGCGTGACAGGCTGGCATTCTAACCAACTGAACTACTGGGCCATTTTAATGGTGGGCACAATAGGGCTCGAACCTATGACCCTCTGCTTGTAAGGCAGATGCTCTCCCAGCTGAGCTATGCGCCCATTGCCTCAACGACAAGATTTAGTATACATTATATATTATTCAAAGTCAAGATAAAAAATTAAAAAAATAACTAATTGGATTAATCTTGTATTATCTTTTTCAATATTTCTTGAAGTTGCTCCTTATTAAACTGATACTTTTTGTTGCAAAAATGACATATTAATTCTGCTTGCCCCTGATCATCAATGATTTCTTTTATTTCTTTTGATCCCAAAGCTACCAATGCCTTTTCCAATCTATCTCTATTACAATTGCATCTATACTTGATTTCCTTCTTTTCATGAATTGTATATTCAATATCTTTCATTACAATTTCTATAAGTCCTTCTATTCCTCTATCAGAAATAATATCTGTTACTGATTTGATATTAGATACATTATTTTCTAACAAATCTATTGTATGATCATTAGCTTCAGGCATTACTTGAACAATAAATCCACCTGCTGAATCAACCTTGCCATCTTGGGCAATTCTTACACCTAATGCAACCGCAGTCGGAGTTTGCTCAGATGATGCAAAATAAGATGCTAAATCCTCCCCAATTTCTCCGCTGATTATTGGTACTTGACCAATATAAGGTTCCTTTAAACCTAAATCCTTTATAACAGTAAATACACCATTTTTTCCTACAACTCCCCCAACATCTAGCTTCCCTATATCATTTAATGGAATATCTACATAAGGATTTGCTATATAACCTCTTACATCACCAGTTATATCTGATACAACAACAATACTTCCAGCAGGTCCTCTGCCGTTGATCTGCAATGTAATCTGATCTTTTTCAGATTTAAGCATGGTTCCCATCATACTTCCGGCAGTTAGCATTCTCCCTAATGCTGCAGTTGTGACAGGATATGTATTATGTATCAACCTAGCTTCTTCAACAATATTTATTGTTGTACAACAAAATAGTCTTATACTTCCATCAACACTGGCACATCTTAGTAATATATCTTTCATACTGCCTCCTGTATTTATCATTTTATTGCCGAGAAAAATACTCTCTCACTTTTTTCATTTGCTTTTTCAAATGTGAATTCATCAAAATCCTTTATTTTCGTATAACCGCTTTTCAATAGCATTTCATATATATCATGAATCTTGTATGCTTTTTGAATATGAATCTCTTCTATTCTTGTATATAGTTTGCCTTCGGGTATAAAAAAATTCAACCTCATAGCAACTGTAGAAGACTCTTCATCAAAAGAATTCTCCCAACAATAGAAAATCCCGTTTTTTTCTTCAATAAACATGTTATCCCCTAGTATACTTTCTAACTTAAAAAAGCTGCTAATATCAAAAATAAATATACCGCCAGGATTCAAAATTTTGTACACTTCTTTAAACACTTGAATTAATTCTTTTTCATCAGTTATATAGTTAACTCCATCACATGCACATACCACAGCATCAAAACTCTTAGTCAAACTCAGATTTCTCATATCTTGTCTTAAAAACCTGATCCTCTCTCCATATACTCTAGCTTTATTTTCAGCTATAGAAAGCATCTGTTCTGAGATATCCACTCCCCACAAACTATAACCAAGCTGAGATAGAGGTATGGTTATATTCCCAGTTCCACAAGCTAAATCTAAAACATGTCTTGCTGTCACATTATTATAATGCATTATATCCTGTAAGTATTTTGCCCATTTTTCATAATCTACTTCATCCATTAATGAGTCGTATATTTGAGCAAAACCTCCATAACTAGTCATATAGCCATACTCCCTTATCTTCAAAATTTATAATATGAAATGGTATTTTTTCTCTTCTTTTTTCTTTTTCCTAGCAAATACCCTGCTAAAAATGAAACAACAACTCCAATTATATAGAGATACTTAAAATCCTTAATCTTTCCAATTAAGTTTTCTAGTTTTAAGAAAGCTATAGTCCTACTAAAAATACCATCTTCTTCAGTATCTTTATCAGGCATCTTGGGCTTCATAACTTCACTTGTGTCAATATAACTTCTTGCCATGGTCTCTATCCATTTTCCTATATATTCAGTATCCTCAGATGCTTTGGTATACAATGTTTTCATAATATCAAGAATCTCTAAATCCTGTATATTCTCCCCCATCAACTGATCTAAATCGAATAATATCTTGTATTTTAATCTACTAGGATACAACATGTCAAAATTCAATTCTTTAATATACTCTATATAATTTGAGAAGTCAAGCTGTTTTCTATAAGCTTCAGCTTTTATATATTTTACTTGATCTAAGCTGAAAGCCATATCTGTGGGATTATTGATATACTCATCACAAAGAGTAAGCACAGAGTTATAATCTTTCTTCTTGAATGATGTTGCAATATTCTTTAATTTTTTATCAGAACTGTAATCAAATCTATCAATAGCTAGCTTATCAACTAGCTCATAGTCTATACCAATTATATCGCTTCCTTTGTTCATTTCCATTGTAAATCTATCATTACCTGCCAAAACTGTCTTCTCTTCAGATACTCCAATTGCATCTAAGATATTATATGGAAAAAAATTGTACATTGAAAATATTACTTGTGTTGCATCAGAATTAATTAGTTGTTTGTTTTTATGATATCTAATGCTAAATAAACTTTTGCTGTTGTTAATAAGCTTAGTCTCATACCTAACATTTATAACTTTGCTTTCACCCGCTTTAAACCATAAACTAGCTGTATACCATTTTGCAACATCAGGAAGATTTTCTGTAGGATATTTATCTTCAATATAGCTTTTGCTTCTGTAATAATGCTTTACTAAACTACTCTTTTCCATTATCTGAACATTTTCCAGATTGTTTGTTGGCAACCCCAATATTGCCTCTAAAGTGTTCTGGGTCATATTTTTTAATACATATTCACCATTAAAAACTAGCTTGTCCTCATTTATCTCGATTTTGGAACTCTGACCTACAAACTGAATATTGTAGGTATTTAGTATTTGAATATCATAACCATTCCAAACATGCTCTTCTGTATCAGCCATGGTAATTGAAAAAACACAAACTAGAATAATTGATATAAACATTAATATCATAGTGATAGGCTTTTCTCTCAAAATGCCACCTCCCAGACAATTATTATACTATATTTGATTTTACAATAATAATCCAAATTATACAATTGAATGAAAAATTAATTTATAACAAATGTACAAATACAAATATTGACATGTTAGTTTTTTCATGTTAATATTAATAAAATTAAATATTGAATAGATTCACGAGATAGAGGTGCGCTTTTAATTATTAAACAGCATGAGGTAGTGCCTGCCGATGAGTACTGTTGAAAGGTAAAAGCGCCGAAGGGAGAAAAATAGCACTGTTTTTCTCGCCTGGTTCATGTATGAATAATACCTGGACTGTCATCTTTCGAGATGGAGAGCTATCCATGAATTATGTTATAAATACATTTTATATGAATGTATTTTTTCATTATTCATGTCAGCTTTCAAGCTGGCTTTTTTAATTTACATATATCAAACATTTCACTAATATCATATAATAATTAAACTACTTCATAGGAGGTTTTTAAATGAAAAGTTATAATATCGCAGTTGTTGGTGCTACGGGCATGGTTGGTAGAACTATGTTAAAAGTTTTGGAGGAAAGGAATTTCCCGATAAATAATCTCTATGTATTTTCCTCATCCAAGTCCGCAGGAACACAAGTTCAATTCAGAGACAAGAATTATACAGTAGAAGAATTATGTGAAAGTTCCTTTGATAGAGATATAGATATTGCTCTTTTCTCTGCCGGAGGCTCTGTGAGTGCTAAATATGCACCTATTGCAACATCCAAAGGCGTCGTGGTCATTGATAACAGCAGCACTTTCAGAATGGATGAAAATGTACCTTTGGTTGTGCCCGAAGTAAATGAATCCGAAATTTTTAAGCATAATGGAATAATTGCCAATCCTAATTGCTCCACAATACAAGCTGTTGTTGCATTAAAACCGCTCCACGACAAATACAATATAAAGAGAATTGTTTACTCAACTTATCAAGCAGTATCCGGTTCTGGTGTTAAGGGAGTTACTGATTTAGAAAATGGTTTGGCAAATAGGCCCCACACTTTCTATCCTCATCCTATTGCTAACAATTGCCTACCCCATATAGATGTTTTTACTGAAAACGGTTATACAAAAGAAGAACTTAAAATGATAAATGAAACTAAAAAAATACTTAATGATTATAGTTTAAAGATAACTGCTACCACTGTCAGAGTACCTGTATCCAACTGTCATTCAGAATCAGTAAATGTGGAGTTTTACAAAGATTTTGAACTAGAGGAATTAAAAAATATATTGAAAACCTCTCCTAGTATTGTACTATTGGATGAGCCAGAAAAAAATATATATCCTTTGGCTACAATAGCAAATGGCAGAGATGAGGTTTTTGTTGGCCGAATCAGGAGAGATGAATCGGTAGATAGTGGAGTAAACATGTGGATTGTAGCTGACAATATAAGAAAAGGAGCAGCCACTAATGCTGTTCAGATTGCAGAGTCCTTAATAAAAAAATCTAAAATATATAATTAGGAGGTACTGAAATGGCTTTATTCAAAGGCTCTGGTGTTGCTATCATAACCCCTTTTACAAAAGATGGCATTAATTTTGATAAACTAGGTGAATTGATAGAATGGCATATAGAAAACAACACTGATGCAATCATTATATGTGGCACAACTGGTGAAGCTTCAACTATGACAGATGAAGAAAAGAAGGCTGCATATAAATTCACCGTAGAGAAGGTAGCTAAGAGAATACCTGTTATTGCAGGAACTGGCAGCAATAATACTCACCATAGCATAGAACTCTCAAAATATGCAGAAAGTGTAGGATGTGACGGCTTATTATGCGTGACTCCCTACTATAATAAGACTACTCAAAAAGGATTGCTAGAACATTATACCGCCATAGCAGACTCGGTTAACATCCCAATAATTATTTATAATGTACCGGGAAGAACTGGACTGAATATATTGCCTGAGACTTTAAGAAAGCTTTCTTTGCATAAAAACATTGCTGGTATTAAAGAAGCCAGCGGAAACATAAGTCAGGTTGTAGAGATTGGAACCTTCTGCAATGAGAATTTTGTAATGTACTCGGGTAATGATGATCAGGTTGTACCTCTTCTATCGGTAGGCGGCGTAGGAGTTATTTCCGTTGTTGCTAACATTGCTCCAAAGGAAATGCATGATATGGTTATGAGCTATCTTAATGGTGATGTAAAACATGCCATGAAACTCCAATTAAAGATAAAGCCACTGAATGACGCTTTATTTTGCGAAGTTAACCCTATACCAGTTAAAACAGCCATGAATCTTTTGGGATTTGAAGTTGGGGATTTAAGGCTTCCCTTAACATCAATGACAGAAAAGAATCTGGACTATTTAAAGAATACTCTTATATCATACGGTCTTCTTTAAGGAGGTAAAATTTTGATAAACATATTGCTAAACGGCTGCAATGGCAAAATGGGGCAAACTATAACTCAAATACTTAAAGAATATCCCCATATTAAAATTGCTGCCGGCATAGATACAAATGCTGTAAAATTCAAGAATGATTATAAAGTATATAATGAAATAATGGATGTTGAAGAAACTGCAGACTTAGTATTGGACTTTTCTCATCCAAACAGCATTAATAAGATAATCGAATATTGTGTAAATAAAGGCATAGCCTTAATAGTTGCTACAACAGGCCTGAGTGAACTACATTACGAAGCTCTGTCAAAAGCCTCAACTAAAATACCTATATTTCAATCTGCAAACATGTCCTATGGAGTCAATGTAACAGTTGAATTATGCAAGAATGCTGCAAAGATTCTTGGTAAAGATTTCGATATAGAAATCATCGAAAAACATCACAGCGAGAAAAAGGATGCTCCCAGCGGTACTGCATTAATGATTGCACAAGAAATTAATTCAACGTTACACAATAGCTTAGAATTTATATATGATAGACACCAAAAAGGAACCAGAAAACCAAATGAAATTGGTATATATTCTCTCAGAGGAGGTACAATTCCGGGAGAACATACAATAGTTTTTGCAGGCAAAGATGAAATAATAGAAGTTAAACATACTGCATTTTCCAGAAAGATTTTTGCTGAAGGTTCAATAAAAGCTATAGAGTTTATTGTTGGTAAAAAGCCCGGTTATTATAATATGCAAGATTTACTAAAGGAGATGATAATTAGCAATGAGTGATATTGAACTAACAAACCCATATAAAATTGCAGAGTTTATTAAAAATTCTAAGAAAAGCACTCCAGTTAAAGCATATATAAAAGGTTCACTTGATAATATGGCATTTGGTTCCATAGATTTTTATGGCATGGACAGTCTTTGGATATTATTTGGAGAAAATGAAGAAGTTGAAAAGTATATAGAGTGTAACTCAGATAAAATAGAAAAATATCATATTGAATACGATAGAAGAAATTCCGCAATACCCTTATTAGATACAAGAAAAGTAAATGCACGTATAGAACCAGGCGCTATTATAAGGGATAGAGTATCCATTGGAAACAATGCCGTAATAATGATGGGAGCAATAATCAATATTGGCGCTGAAATAGGAAGCAATACAATGATAGATATGAATGCGGTACTAGGTGCCAGAGCAATTGTAGGTAGTAACTGTCATATTGGTGCAGGAGCTGTACTGGCAGGAGTTTTAGAACCACCAAGTTCAAAACCGGTGGTTATTGAAGATAATGTATTAGTTGGTGCAAATGCCGTAGTACTTGAAGGTGTCACTGTAGGAAAAGGATCTGTTGTGGCAGCCGGTTCTGTAGTCACTAAAGATGTACCTCCAGGAACTGTTGTTGCAGGCATCCCAGCTAAAATAATTAAAAATACCAATGAATTAGATGAAAATAAAAAAGAACTACTAGATGATTTGAGAAAGTAGGATGTGATTTTATGCCAATAATTGTGCAAAAATATGGCGGCAGTTCAGTTGAAAATATTGAAAAAATTAAAAATGTAGCAAAAAGAATTGCCGAATGTAAAAAAGAAGGCTTTGATTTGGTGGTAGTAGTATCAGCAATGGGAAAGACTACAGACTATCTCATTGACATGGCTCACCAAATAAGTGATACACCTAAAAAAAGAGAAATGGATGTGCTCATGGCAACTGGTGAGCAAGTTTCCATATCTCTCTTATCTATCGCATTAAATGAAATTGGAGTTGCTGCAATATCATTTACTGGTCCTCAACTAGGTATCAAAACAGAAGGATATCATACAAAATCAAGAATAGCAGAAATTAATAAAAACATTATATTAGATGCTATCAACAAAGGTAAAGTAGTTATAGTTGCTGGGTTTCAGGGTGTAAATGAAAAGAATGAAATTACTACTTTGGGACGTGGTGGCTCAGATACTACTGCAGTAGCAATTGCTGCTAAACTAGGTTGCCCATGTGAAATATATACAGATGTAGATGGCATATATACTATAGATCCAAGACTGTATCCATCTGCAAGAAAACTAGAAGTTATAAGCTACGAGGAAATGCTAGAACTTGCAAGCTCAGGTGCAGGAGTAATACATACTCGTGCAGTTGAGTTAGCTGAAATTTACAATGTACCTGTAACAGTTGCACTAAACACAGGCAACATCAAAGGAACAATAATTAAGGAGTTGGATGAAACTATGGAAAAAACAGCAATTACAGGACTGGCGGTTGATAATAACGAAGCAATGATAACATTAAATGGAGTACCTCATGATATAAAGATTATTGCAGATATTTTTTCCAAAATTGCTAAATTAGATATAAATATAGATATGATAAGCCAGACAACTCCTGTTAATAAGCTTGTAAGTATATCATTTACTTTGCCTAAAAATGATTTGTCTCAAGCCATTAGTATACTTGAGCAATATAAAAAGGAAATCTTTACTTTTAGTTATGAAACATTTGATAACATAACAAAGCTTTCCGTTATTGGAATAGGAATGAAAAGCCAGTCAGGTGTAGCTTCTAAAATGTTTGAAATATTGGCGGAAAATGATATAGCTGTTCATATTATAACAACTTCAGAAATAAAGATTTCTTACGTAATCAATCCTGAAGATCAAAAGAAAGCCATTGAAGCAGTTGCAAGAGAATATAATCTATAAGAAAGGCTTACTTTGGAATCCTTTTGTAACCCATTATGAAAAGATTATAATAAGTTAGATACTTTTCTATGTGTTATAAAAAATGGAATGGAAACACCCATTCCATTTTTATACTCCTCTCTTACTGAAACCTCTCCCTAAAACCTCTGCTGTATCACTTACTGCCATAAATGCATTAGGATCTATTTCTTTGACTATTTGCTTCAACTTAGCAAGTTGATTTAAAGCTACAATACAGTATATTACTTTCTTCTTTTTACCTGTAAATGCTCCCTCTCCATCTAAATATGTAACACCTCTATGAAGTTTTTTAAGAATTTCTTGCACAACTTCATCTTCCCTTTCAGATATTATAATAACCTGTTTTCTTATATCAAAGCCTTGCTGAACTTTATCAAGAACTTGAGAAGCCACATAAATAGTTATCAAAGTATAAAGAGCAGGTTTTAAGCCATATATAAAAGAAGCAACAAGTATTATTATAAGATTAATAACTAAAGAAGTACTTCCAAGATTAATTGACATATACTTTTTTACTATTACAGCTACTATATCAATTCCACCTTGGGACGCTCTGTTTCTGAAAACTATTCCCATTCCAATTCCGTTTAATATTCCACCATACAAACAGGACAACATTACATCATCTACTATATAAAGCCCCCTTAGAAAACTAAAGGCATCTATGAATATAGAAAAAGATGTCATACCGATTAAGCTGAGGATAATGAATTCCTTATCTATAAATTTATAACCTAAAACAAATATAGGTACGTTAAGAGCAAAAATAAGAACTCCAGGACTAATACCTGTAAGATAATTGGTTATGAGTGCTATTCCACTAATACCTCCGCTAAGTAGTTTATGTGGCATTATAAATGCATTAAATGATATGCCACTAATAAGGCTGCCTAACAATATAGTAAAAATCATTACCGGATATTTCAATTTACCGTTATATATTCTATCAATTAAACCCATAATTTTACCTCCATATTTTTATGTCTATAGTCTTTTTAATCGGATTCATGCTCCACACCCATTCGAGTATATGCATCACAAGTTTCATTACATACATTATATATAGATTTATACGATACCACAATAGTTAATAAAACAAAGAAAAAAGGAACTAGAAGCTCCTTTTTACTATTCTTTATCTTCCTCTATACCATCATCATCCCTGCGATCTTCTGAGTTTTTCATATCTAGAGTATTTTTATCTACTACTTCCATCTTCGATATTGAAACTTCATATGCAACTCTTGTAATCACCTCTTCTTCTGAAATTTTCTTTTGATACTCTCTACTTTGAATTCTCCCCCATACTCTTATTCTTTCTCCAACTTGGAGTTTCTCTGAATATCTTGCATTTCTACCCCAAGCTATACATGGTATATAGTCAGACTTATTATAGGGACGATTTACAGCAATAAGCATATCTGTTATTTCCCTTCCAAAAGGGGTAGTTCGATAAATTGGTTTTTTACATATGTAACCATCAAGGAATATCTGATTCGGATTCTTTAACTCTTCATTCGCTAAGCTTACATTTCTAGCAAAAACCGTTAATATTAATTTATTACTTCCATCAACAACTTTATTATAAGACCGAAGCTGCCCGTCTATTATCAACTGAGTACCTTTTTCAATATTGATACCAACCATTAATCTTTCTGATATGGTTACAGGCAATTCATCCGAAACATCACTCAATCTGGGCACTATCAGATTAACATTATAAAAATCCTCACCAAACATTTCATGACTGAATACAGGATTATCTTTTACAATCCCTGAGACTGTAACTACATTATTGGAAATAACTTTGTCAACCATTATTGACCCCCACTCCTTCCTTGCTCTTGAGTTTTTCGATAATCTACACTATTAATATTCACATGTCTAATATATTATGAATATATTTATCATAATAATTTGTATTGAATAAGTAATTCTATTATGTATTGGGCTGAACTTATCTCATCACCACCAAGTAATAGAAGAATATCCCTTTGTGATAAGTAACCTATAGAACTCATCAAAGCCTTTGATAATTGATTAAAATATTTGACCTGAATGTTAGTCAGAATCTTACAATTACATTTTATAATATCTTCACTTTGATTCGATAGAATTATCAACTCCTTAATATTCAAGCTGGAACTCCATTCATTAATCAGGTTAAGGAAATAATTACCAAAATTATCATGATTCAATTGCGCTTCTGAAATGATGATATGCAAATCTTCATAATCCAGCATTTGAATTTTTTCAAAGGTTTCTTTATAATCATTTTGTGTCATACAATAACTGTTTACTAATGTAAAACAGTCACAATTAACTATTGAAAAGTCTCTTCCACTACCGTCATATTGACATAAAGCTTCTTTAATACACTCAATATCAATATCATAATATAATGAGCAACTTATGGCAGCCAATGCCGAATATATCTTATTGATACCTAAGCCTTTCATGGCAACAGGCACTTCAAAAGGCTCAATTATCCTACCAGATTTGCTATAAATTGATCTCTGCAAGCAGTAATTGAATTTAGTGACCTCTCCATACTCTATACTGGTAGCGGTAACCGCAGCCTTTTTATTTAGTCCAAATGTAATCACAATGTTTTCTTTTTGTCCATCAATAGTTTTTAAAATATAGGGATTATCAATGTTTATAAACAGAACCTTATTAGGGCCAATGTTATTCACTTCACTTTCTCTAATAGTACTTTCATCTATCAGTATATTACAATCATATCTGCTATTTAATACTTCCCCAAATCTCTCAAGTCCTCTGGAAGAGTTTATAGGTATTGTTCTAATATTTTTAGAAACACATAATGCTATATAGTAAAATAGCCTTTCCGCAGCATACTTTAACTTATTTGATATAATGGTGTATGCAAAATCTGTAAGCTCTCTACTTTCCACGGATTTAGAAAAATAATTAGCAAATATTCCATCAAGAAGTTTAACAACAATATCCGCTTTATTACCTCCATATACTCCAATAAGATTTACTTTGTCTATTGGCTTTCCATAAAAAAGATTCAATAAAAATAAATATGCTTCTTCAGTATCTTTGACTTTAATTGTTGGAATCCTAGGGTCTGACACAATCTTATCTGTAATAATTAGAGAAGCTCCATTTTTATATGCTTTATAAATACCTTTTCTTGTCCTTCTATCCATATCTATATAAATCATTCCTGGAGTTATGTTATCCGATTCCAAAGTAATTCTACTATCTCCAACTATGTGTTCTAAACACCCAAACATATTATCATCTCCTATATCCGTAGTATAATATATAGTTAGCTGATAATATATTTTTATGTATTTCATTGAACTTGGACTTTAGTATGATTATAACATTTATTATATATATTTTATATATTTACATTAATAGCCTATTTTACTTTTTTCTATATGTTGATGCCTGTTTTCATTTCTTTGGTATTTGTTTCTGCCTAAACTTTGTTCAATTTCCTCTATTCCATCAGATATATCATCAATAGCATTGGATATTTTAATAACCTTTTCAATAGCAAAGGCCATTCGTATGGCTCTTTTTAGAGATTTGATCATGTGTTTCTCATCCATAATGCTATCCACCTCCAGAATATTTGTCCTCAGTACATTATATTAAGCAAAATATATTATTTACACTATTTATGTTTTATTTGTTTCCCTGTATGATCGATATAATAATTATCCTTGTATATCAATTCTGATATTGGTACAACCTCATAACCCATTTCCTGAAGCCTATCAAGTATTACAGGCAAAGCTTCTGTTATATAGGTTGCATTATTGTGGAACAGAACAATAGATCCATTTTTCACTTTTGATATTACTCTATCTACTATGGCTTCTGCACCATAGTCCTTGTAATCCAGTGAATCTACATCCCATTGGATAACATAGTAGCCCAACTCTTTGGAAACTCTTATCACTCTGTTATTATAATCACCAAATGGTGGTCTAAATAAGGTTACTTTTTTTCCTGTTATGGCTTCTATTTTATTTGACGTTATTGTTAATTCTTCCCTTATCTTTTCTTCACTCAATTTCGACATATTTGGATGGGTTGCAGAGTGATTTCCTATCTCATGCCCTTCTTCATCAATTCTCTTTACCATATCCGGATACTTATCAACCCAAAATGCCACCAGAAAAAATGTTGTTTTCACATTATGTTCTTTAAGTATACTTAAAATATCTTCAGTTTTATCTGATCCCCAAGCAGCATCGAAACTTATGGCAATTTTCTTTTCTTCTGTGTCTACACAGTATATAGGTATCATTTTTTCATTATTAACAAAGGCGCTTATAATTCCTCTATTGAATCCTAGGGTATATATAGCTGACAAAATTATTATAAGTAATGCTGAAACAAATATTTTAATACTTCTTTTGTCTATTATAATAAGTTTCATTTAAACCCCCCCTAAACATAATTAATCATCATATAGCAATTTGAATCTCTATAAAGTATATGATATCATCAAAGTCCAATATCCAAGATTTATAAATAAATTTTGCATTGTTGTATTAAAGTTCAAATATAATTATAATAAAGTTGTCATCACAGTTTATTGCTATAATGACTTATGATTGGAGTGGTATATTTGAATATAGCTTTTTTTCTTGTAGCAAAATCGGAAGTAATATTTTTGAGTCCTAAAAACACTATGCGGCAGGCTTTAGAAAAGATGCAGCATCATGGTTACACTGCCGTTCCTTTAATAGATAATAAAGGCAGATATGTCGGAACTATAACCGAAGGTGATCTTTTATGGAAGCTTAAGAACACTCCTGGACTTACATTTGAAAACACTGATAAAATTCTTCTGGAAGATGTACCTCAAAGAATAAAAAATATAGCTGTAAGAATAAATGCTCAAATGGAAGATTTGCTCACTTTAGCAAGCGCTCAAAATTTTGTTCCCGTTATTGATGACAATGGTATTTTTATTGGAATAATTAGAAGAAGAGAAATAATAGAGTATTTCGCAAAAAAATATATTTCAAACTCAAAGGACAATCAATAACTATTATAAATCTCCAAGGTAATATTTTCATGATTAATAAATAGCAATAAAGGCAAAATAATACTTAGTAAGCAAGGCAAAACATAACATCATGTAATCTTGGAGGTGCTTGTATGAACGACAATAAGAATACACGAAACAAATTTAAAGAAGAGGTAGCCAGCCAATTGGGCATCAACTGGAAACCGGGAGATAATGGAACTCTTTCTGCAAGAGATGCCGGTAGAATTGGTGGAGAAATGGTTAGGAGAATGATAAAAGCATATCAGGAGAAAATGCAATGACAAATGAGATGTTATAAGAAAGGCTTCCTTTAGAAGCGTTTAAACAATCAAGATAGCCCTTTTTGAAACCCATTACGGAAAGTCAATATCAAGGTATAATTATACTTTCCAATTGCATATAAAATAGTGGATGGGAGTTAACTCTCATCCACTATTTTATATGTTTCCGAACTATATATAATCAACTTTTTATTGCTTTGTTCTATTTTATCCATATCGACATTTTCTACTTCGCTTTCAGGAATTGTTATTATATCGGGATTCCCATCGCTTATATATCTCTTATGTGGATTTTTCTCAAAATAATTAAGGTAATCATAAATACCTGTTCCTTGAACCTCCATCTCGCTAGCTCTTACTCTCGGTAATCTCTGAGGATCAAATTTCACGCTATTTGGTGAAGGTGCAGGATTACTACCAACCTTTAACACGGCTTTATGATTATAACTTACTCCTTCATAGTTACCTGACACAACATATTTATAGTCATCACCTTTAGGAGCAGCTCCATAAGGAAGAGCTAAGGATTCAACCACATAACCTTCAAGAATATCTTGAGTCTCCTTCACATTCTTCGCCAGAGATTTCTGAACCCCTTCTATGCCAACTTTAGCAAGATTTTCATGATTATATCCATGATTCCCAATTTCATAACCGTTTTCAATCAAAAATTGAAATTTTTCTTTTATCAATTCTTTTTGTCTAAATGGAATAGGGTAATATACAAAGAAACTTGCACCTTTTCCAAAATCAGGGTGTTCTTTATAAAAATCCTCTAATATCCCTATTGCACAATTTGGATCAATCTTCATTTTGCCATCTTCTTCAATTAAGTTAAACTGATTTTGCAAACCATCATCGAAAGTTAATACTACAGGCGTATAACCTGCTTCTACATTTATATTATTATTTATGTAATCTCTTAAGCTTACAAGCCTATAACCGCTATCATATAGAGTTTTCAAATCTTTTTTAAAATTCTCAGATGTTCTTACCCATTCAGATTCTTCTTCCCCGATACCATGATACATAAGTATCATAATTTGTCCATTTTCATTTGGTTTTACCTTTTTATAATCAATTCTGCTATTTTCTTCAATATTCTCATTGCTTTCATTGTCTTTTCCTTCTTCTTCCTGATAACCTTGTTCTGTAGTTGGCTTGTCCAAGTTATCTACACTTGAAATATTAGCATTTGTACAGCCATTTACTAATATAGTTAATATCAATAACAAAATAACAGCTAATTTTCTCATTTTTGCCTCCTATATAAATGCTTTGTAAATATTATACCACAAAAAAATTTGTTAATCGACAAAAATTGTATTCGTTCCAATATTTAACTAAGGCTTCCATTGAAAATATAGGTTAAATTATTAATTATATGTTTCTCTTAATGATTTTATTCATAAAAGAAATAAGTTCTAGTATTTTATTTTTTCTTCTGGGCAAATTATTATCACAAGCAAAAAAATATCAAATTAGGAGGAATAATTAATGGCATTAGGAAGTGGCAATTATAATAAAGGATTAGAAGTACCAAAAGCTCATCCTGCTTTAGATAATATGAAGTATGAAATAGCTGCAGAATTTAATTTACCTGTCTATCAGGGTTCTGAAGATTACTGGGGAAATCTTTCAGCAAGAGACTGCGGCAGGGTAGGCGGAGAAATGGTTAGAAGAATGATCGCTATGGCACAAAACCAACTTACAAATCAGTAAAAATAAATAAATAAAATTTAGATATATAAATAATAAAAATCAGACATATGTTTGTCTGATTTTTATTATTTATATGATATAATATTAGATGATTAAAGCCAGAGGTGATTATATGAATAACAACAGCAATGATATTGCCCTAATTAAATTAATTGTGTTATTAATATTAAGAGAAATAGATATGCCGGTAACAAGTAGTCAACTTACAGATATAGTTCTTGAAAACAATCTTGCAAACTATTTTGATCTTCAACAAAGCCTTGTAGAATTAGAAGAATCTAATCTTATTATGAAATTTGGAAACAGAGAAATGTATAAGGCAACAGACATGGGAATCAAAACCTTGGAACTGTTTAAATCCCATATAGATAGCAAAATAAAATCAACCATACAGAATTATGTATTAATGAACAAAGAAAAAATAAGACTGGAAACTCAAGTTCGATCAAAAATCATTAAAAAAAGTAATACCGAGTACATTGTTAATCTTAAAGTTGTAGAAAAAGATATAGAATTGATTAATCTTAGTCTTAATGTGGTATCTTCAAAACAGGCCAAAATAATTTGCTCTAATTGGGAAAAAAAATACTATCAAGTATACGACCAGATAATGAACTTATTAATAAAGCCATGAGAATAAGTAAAATACTTATCCTCATGGCTTTATTATCCTGCAAACTTCTCCTATTAAATACAATGAGCCACATATCAATATTATAGAGTTACTGTCCACAATGTCTTTCGCCTTATCTATTGCTTGAGCTATAGATGGTATTGCATAAACCTCCGAACAATGCTCTCTAGCTTCCTCCGCCAGTTCTTCAGCACTGAGAGCTCTTTCGCTCATAGGTTCTGTGGCTATCATTTTGCTGGCTAAAGGCCCTAATAAGCTTATGCTATCTCTGTGATTTTTGTCTCTAAGCATTCCAATTACCATAACAATATTTTTATTATGAAAATATTTTTTTAATGCTTTTGATAATGCATATATTCCATCTTCATTATGAGCCCCATCGATAATTATAAAAGGATT
Organism: Lutispora thermophila DSM 19022; assembly: GCF_900142105.1. Taxonomy (GTDB): domain Bacteria; phylum Bacillota; class Clostridia; order Lutisporales; family Lutisporaceae; genus Lutispora; species Lutispora thermophila. The sequence continues at coordinate 26,081 of NZ_FQZS01000016.1, read as the reverse complement.
CTTCGAAACAATGCTAAGCCTTCCAAGCCACTTAACATTTTTTATTCCTTTTCGTATGCTTTCTTCACTTATCTTGTATCCCAATTTATTCAGCTTCATTGCAGCAGTTATTGCCACTGCCGCGTTGAGCAATTGATGATCTCCCAACAGTGGTAATTTAATATCTCTAAAAGTCTGTCCATTATATGAATAGTCCATTATTTGTCCGTCTAACCCAAAACCTTTTTGTGTAACATACTTTGGCAATACTTTTATGCAAGTGGTTTTTTGATCATTACAAACAGCTTCAATGACTTTCTCAGCTTCTTGGAATCTCTGGGGATATAATATAGTAATTTGATTTCTTTTAATTATTCCAGCCTTTTCAAAAGCTATTTTTTCAATAGTATCACCAAGTATATCCATGTGATCATAGCTTATTGATGTTATGACCGAAATAAGTGAATCCAAAACATTTGTAGCATCATATCTGCCGCCTAACCCTACTTCAACCACAGCTATGTCAACGCCCTTATCCTTGAAATATAAAAAAGCCAAAGCTGTTAAAGCTTCAAACTGAGAAGGCTTTTCTTTTCCTTCTGCAATCATCTTATCGATATTTTCCTTTATTATGGAAACATAACTGGCAAATACATCCTCCTCAATTTCAACATTATTGATGAGATATCTTTCCGTTATGCTTTGGAGGTGAGGAGAGATATAGGTTCCTACCCTATATCCCTCTTCCTTTAATATGCTAGATATCATGGCAGTGATGGAGCCCTTACCATTAGTTCCGGCTATATGAACAGCTTTTATAGCTTTATGCGGGTTACCTAAAAGCTCCAGAAGATTTTCTATTCTACTCAATCCTGGATTACAGCCACCTTTAAGGTTCGAATCTATATATTCTAAGGCTTCTATATAATTCATATTTACACCTCTATTCTAACGCTTTAAGGCGCTCCAACACTTTCTCCATTAGCTCTGTATATTTCTTCTCCTTATCTCTTTCTTCTTGTATTATTTTCTCAGGAGCTTTAGCTATAAACTTTTCATTGGTCAGTTTGTTTCTTACTCTTTCTAGTTCTTTTTCTAACTTTTCCTTTTCCTTTGCAAGTCTTTCGATTTCTTTTTCTTTATCTATTAGGTCTTCCAAAGGCAAGAATATTTCTGCTCCTTCGATAATTACTGAAACCGCATCTTTCGGTATGTCTTTCTTTTCTTCTTTTATAATTACTTCTGAAGAGTATGCAAGTTTCTGGATATATGAGGTTCCTTCCAGCATGGCATTTCTAATTTCTTCTCTTTCAGATACGATTATAGTCTTGGATTTCCTTGATGGTGCTACATTCATCTCTGCTCTTATATTTCTTATGCCTTTAATGGCATCCATTATTATTTCCATGTTTTCTTCCTGAGATGTAAAATTCATAGTTTCGTCATATTCAGGCCATTTGCTTATAACGATTGATTCTGAAGCTTTAGGAATATGTGAATATATCTCTTCTGTAATAAATGGCATGAATGGATGCAACAGTTTCATAGAGTTTACCAAAACATTTATTAGAGTAGCTTGGGCTATAGCTTTATCTTCTTCATTTTCTGAATATAATCTAGGCTTTACAAGCTCAATATACCAATCACAGAACTCAAACCAGATAAAATCATAGATTTTCTGTGCAGCTATACCCAATTCGAATTTCTCCATATTTTCTGTAACTTCTTTTATTAGTTTGTTAAGCTTGCTTAAAATCCAATAATCTGGATTGGTGAGCTTATCTTCGTTTGAGTTGAATATTTCATTATAATCCTTATTCTCATCGGTATTCATCAATACGAATCTAGCTGCATTCCAAATCTTATTAGCAAAGTTGCTAAAGGCCTCAACTCTTTCCCAGTAAAATCTCATATCATTTCCTGGTGAATTACCGGATATTAAATTAAATCGCAATGCATCTGCACCGTATTTGTCTATTACCTCCAATGGGTCAATTCCATTGCCTAAAGACTTGCTCATCTTTCTTCCTTCAGAATCTCTCACAATACCATGTATATAGACATATTTAAATGGTTCTTTTTTCATGTTCTCCATTGCTGAAAATATCATTCTGGCTACCCAGAAAAAAATGATGTCATATCCAGTTACTAAAACGCTGGTTGGATAGAAATACTTCAAATCCTCTGTTTTCTCAGGCCAGCCTAATGTTGAGAAAGGCCACAAGGCAGAACTGAACCAAGTATCTAATGTATCTTCATCCTGTCTTAATTCTCCACTGCATTTTGAACATTTTTCCGGAGCTTCCTCCGCTACAATTATTTCTCCACAATCTTGACAATAGTATGCAGGTATTCTATGTCCCCACCATAATTGTCTAGATATGCACCAATCTTGTATGTTCTCCATCCAATTGAAATAGATTTTTGAAAATCTTTCAGGAACGAACTTAACTCTTCCATCTCTTACAACTTCTATGGCAGGCTCTGCAAGAGGTTTCATCTTAACAAACCACTGCTTAGACAGTATAGGTTCAATTATTGTATTGCATCTCTGACAATGACCAACACTATGATCATGATCTTTTATGTTTACAAGATAGCCTTGCTCTTTCAAATCTTCAACTATTCGCTTTCTTGCTTCATATCTATCAAGCCCACAGTATTTTCCGCCAAGTTCATTTATAGTACCATCATCATTCATTACTCTAGGCATAGGTAAATTATGACGCAATCCAACTTCAAAATCATTAGGATCATGAGCTGGTGTTATCTTTACAGCACCAGTTCCAAATTCCATATCTACATACTCATCAGCTATTATGGGTATTTCTCTATTCATAAGAGGCAAAATTAGTGTCTTGCCTATAAGATGCTTATATCGCTCATCTTCTGGATGTACCGCTACAGCAGTATCTCCTAACATAGTTTCAGGTCTTGTGGTTGCAATTTCTATAAATTCATCGGATCCTTTAACAGGGTATTTGATATGCCAGAAATGTCCCTTTTCATCGTCATAAATGGTCTCTATGTCAGATATGGATGTTTTACAATTGGGACACCAATTGATGATCCTCTCTCCTCTGTAAATGAGCCCTTTCTCATAAAGGCTTACAAACACCTTGGTAACTGCCTTTGAGCAACCTTCGTCTAACGTAAATCTTTCCCTGGTCCAATCGCAAGAGCAGCCTAATTTCTTTAGCTGATTTATGATTCTGCCGCCATACTCTCTCTTCCATTCCCATGCTCTTTCAAGGAATCCTTCTCTTCCAAGCTCATATTTGGTTTTTCCTTCCTTTGCAAGGGTTTCAACTATCTTGGCCTCAGTTGCAATACTAGCATGATCCGTACCTGGAAGCCACAATGTGCTGTATCCCTGCATTCTTCTCCATCTGATCAATATATCCTGGATAGTATTATCCAACGCATGACCCATATGAAGCTGTCCAGTAATGTTTGGAGGTGGAATCACTATTGTATAGGGCTCTTTTTCATAATCTATTTCCGGCATAAAATATCCTTTTTCCACCCATATTTTGTATAATCTCTCTTCTACTTGCTTAGGATCATAAGCTTTGCTTAAATTTTTTGCATCTTCCATATAATTACCTCCTTTTCACTTTAATATAGAATAATATTTTCTTTATACTTTAATTTTCATGAAAGCCTGTATTGATTTTAATTGATATACCATCAAAAGGCTTTGTTATAATAAATAAACCCTTCGTCCAAATAAAAGGACGAAGGGTTAGTTCGCGGTACCACCTTAATTCCGGCCAACACCGGCTCTTTACACTATAACGGGCAGACCCGCTTGTATCTACTCAATTCGACACAAGAGCTCCAAAGCTACCTTCAGCTAAATCTTGCCTGGAATACCTTTCAGCCTAGGGTATTCTTCTCTGTAAGGTGATTTTCGCCTACTCCTCTTCTTCATAGCTTTTAATAATCTATTAATATTTTTATTTATATCATCAATGATGAGCATTGTCAATAAGATTTGTAGAAATTTTCTATATTATGCTTTTACAGATACGAACCTGTAAAAATATATAAAAAGGGATATTATATTCAATAAAGCAAATAGATTCATAAAAATTGAGCCCATGCCCAAATCAAGTATTATAGAAAATCCAGAAACATAAAACATGAATGTTGATGCTTTTCCATATATATTTGCAGGTATTACAACATCCTCATTGCTATATAAAAAGTATGCACCACCTATCATTAATAATTCTTTTAATGTCATAACAATCAAAATCCAAATACTGATTTTTTGCTTCAAAACAAATATGGTTAGTACAGAAATTAACATCATTTTATCCGCCAATGGATCTAAAACTGTACCTAGCTTAGTCACCATGCCATATTTTCTTGCAATAAATCCATCAAGAACATCTGTTAAAGCTGAGAATATAAAAATAAAAAAAGCTACTGTTTCACCGTTCTTTGGCATATATAGATAGCTGTATAACATGGGAGGCACTAATCCTATTCTTATGGATGTGAGCATATTAGGTGTTATCATAGCCTCAGCCCCTATCTTAAAAAATAACCATCAAACATATTTTTTCCGATAAGTAATTCTTTATTAAGTCTCTTATTTACATTATATACAATAATGTCATTAAAGACCAGTCAAGACCATTATTGAGCTGACAAGCACAATCAAAGCAATAAGGAATAAACTGTAAATGATAAATATATTCTTAGGAGTGATGATATGAAGGCCCTAAAAAAGACAATTTGCTTTTTCCTGATTCTTATCCTTGGTCTGTCAATGTTTGCAGGCTGCAGCAAAAGTGAGTTGACAACCATCAGGCTCAACGAAGTTGTCCGTTCAATATTTTACGCTCCTCATTACATTGCAATAAGCAAAGGTTTCTTTGAAGAAGAAGGGATAAAAATCGAACTTACCACAGGACAAGGAGCAGACAAAACTATGACTGCTTTGCTTGCAGGTGAATGTGATATAGGCTTTGCAGGCCCAGAAGCCTGTATATATGTCTATAATCAAGGCAAAGAAGATCATGCAGTAATATTTGCTCAACTCACAAAATGCGACGGTTCCTTCTTAGTAGCCAGAGAACCAGATCCCAACTTTGACTGGAAAAAGACAGCAGGAAAAACCATAATAGGTGGAAGACCTGGCGGAGTTCCTGAAATGACTTTAGAGTATATATTAAAGAAAAATGGTGTAATACCTGGCAAAGATGTTGAAATAATAACAAACCTTCAATTTACAGCAACAGCAGGAGCCTTCAAAGGCGGGACCGGCGATTATGTAGCCCTTTTTGAACCTACTGCTTCCATGTTGGAAAAAGAAAATGCAGGCAGCATAGTTGCTTCATTAGGTAAAGATAGCGGTTTAATATCTTATACTGCTTACTTTGCTAAGAAAAGCTATATAGAAAAAAATCCAGATATTATTCAACGCTTCACCAATGCAATATATAAAGGACAACTATGGGTACAGAATAACAAAGCTGAAGATATTGTAAAAGAAATTAAATCATTCTTCCCAGATGCAGATGATGATATATTAATTACCGTTATAAACAGGTATAAAGAAATTGATGCATGGAACACAAACCCCATTTCCATCCCAGAATCCTTTGAATTACTTCAGGATATTATGGAAACCGCCGGTGAATTGGATAAGAGAGTAGAACACAGCAAATTGTTTGATGACCGATTTGCCAAAGAAGCTGTAAAAAAAATAAAATAGCACGTAACATTTTTACTCTTTCATAATAATATGTTACTGGGACAAGAGATATGTCCTGATAAAACCCAATACCATATGACCTCCTTAAGTAGGGGTAGCATATAATGCTACCCTTACTTAATTTTATTGATAAATGATTCAATCACTTTTAATCCTGTTTGGAATATTATAAAGTGATGGAAGTTATCGAAGGGGTGGTTTTATGGATAAGGTAGTTGAAGTGATAGACGTATCTATGAACTACCATACCCTTGAAGGAGAGACTGAGGCTATACGAAAGCTAAATTTCGATATTATGAATGGAGAGTTTGTAAGCATTGTAGGGCCCAGTGGCTGTGGTAAATCTACTCTATTGTCTTTAATTTCAGGCATTTTAACTCCAACATCCGGAAAAGTCCTTATAAATGGAAAAAAAGTAGAAGGTCCCTCAGCCAGTGTAGGATATATGCTGCAAAAAGACCATTTGTTCGAATGGAGAAACATAATGAAAAATATTACCATAGGACTTGAGATACAAGGCAAATTAAATAAGGAAAATCAAGAATTTGTGGAGCAATTGCTAAAGGAATATGGGCTCTATGAATTCAGAAATCATTATCCAAGACAATTATCGGGAGGTATGCGACAGAGAGTAGCTCTGATAAGAACCTTAGCTACCAAGCCTAATATATTGTTATTGGATGAACCATTCTCAGCTTTAGACTATCAGACAAAAATAGCAATTTCGGAAGAAGTATGGCTAATATTGAAAAAAGAAAAAAAGACAGCAATACTAGTAACTCATGATCTAGCAGAGGCAATTTCCATGAGTGATAGAATCATTGTCCTTACAAAAAGACCCGCAGAAATAAAATCCATGCACCAAATAAATCTCAGCTGTGATTGTAAAACTCCCATTACATGTAGAGAAGCTCCTGAATTCAGGATATATTTCAATAAGATATGGAAGGAGCTGGATGTTCATGTATGATGATATCAATACCAACATATCTGAAGAATATAAAAAGTATCTGAAAAGCCATAGACGTAAGAAATCAGCTATTAGAATATCCCGGATAATCTTATTGATATTTATATTTGTGCTTTGGGAAATAGCTGCTCAAAAAGAATGGATAGATCCTTTTATAATGAGCCAACCAAGCAGGATATTGGAAACTCTGATTACAATGGGAAAGGATGGCTCTCTATTTATTCATACAGGAGTGACTGTGTATGAGACAATAGTAGGATTCGTTATAGGCACAATATTGGGCACTTTGATTGCCATAGCATTATGGTGGTCAGATTTTCTAGCAAGCGTATTAGATCCTTATCTGGTTGTATTGAACGCTCTACCCAAAACCGCCCTAGGTCCTATAATACTTGTTTGGATAGGTGGAACCACAAAATCAATAATCGTAATGGCGCTCCTCTTCTCTATAGTTGTAACAATAATCAATGTATATACCAGCTTTAGAAGCTGCGATGAAGATAAAATAAAACTTCTGAAAACTTTTGGTGCAAATAAAAAGCAAATACTTCGTAAAGTAGTTTTACCTTCAGGTATTACATCAATCATATCAACCTTAAAAATAAATGTAGGATTATCTCTCGTTGGTGTCATCGTTGGTGAATTCTTGGTATCTAAAGCTGGTCTGGGATACTTGATAATCTATGGCGGTCAGGTATTTAAAATGGATCTGGTGATGACTAGTGTTATAATACTTGCTATTGTTGCAGCAGTGCTCTATCTTTCTGTTTTATGGATAGAAAAAAGAGTATTGAAAATGATGTGAGCCATTAGCTCACATCATTTTTAGTATATATATTATTTCCCATATATCCTTAATAATGTAATGTGGTTTAATGTTATTGTCCTGATAATCCCTTGCCTGGCTCCAACTGACAAACACGCTATCAACACCTGCGTTATGTGCACACATTATATCGAACTCACTGTCACCTACCATTAAAGCCTCTTCTTTTTTTGCTTTAAGCCTTGATAATGCTTCCAATATGGGTTCCGGATTAGGTTTATGCTTTTCCGTATCCTCCAATGCAATAACATCATCAAAGTATTTTAAAAGATCAAATAGTTGTAAACCTCTCTTGTCTAATGCTTTTCTTTTTGAAGTAACAACAGCAGCTTTACATCCCATATTCAATATTTCTTTCAACACACTCTCTACATCACCAAAAACCTCTACCATATCATCATGAATGCTTTCATTATACTTTATATATGTATCATACATCTCTTTAGCCTTTTCTTTTGAGAATCTTTCTAATGTAACCATCAAAGGTTCTCCGAAGTATTTTAGTATATCTGCATCGTCTATATAAATATCTAAATGTTTCTTCAAAGTATATTTAAATGATTCAATTATAAGTTTATTTGTATTTAATAAAGTTCCATCCAAATCAAATAATATATATTTGTATTTCATCGCTATACCCTTGCCCCCTTCTACACTATTTTAACATATTATAGGTTTAAGTGATGAAATTTATCATTTAGTATAATATAATTACATAAAAGGCAGGTGTTTAAATGTTTGATATACTTTCATGGCTTCATAGATATATATTTATATTTTTACTTGCTGTCTTCTTTATAATAAACATAGCCATATACTTTTACAATAAAAAATTTCTTCAGCCTTTTTTACCTGTTATTACAATTATTACAGCATTCTCCTGTTTTGGACTATTATCTATTAGCAGCGAAAACATAGACTACCACGGCATATCAACGGGTGTTGCTTTTTGCTTGCAGTATATAGTAATGAGAATATTGCTTGATCGATTATTGAAAATAAATGATATTCTTTTGTTTGATTTAACGAACATGCTGTTGGCAATTGGATTAATATGGCTTTATCGCTTAAATCCCGAATATGCCATAAAACAAACCCTGTTTGCTGTATTAGGAGACACAATGTACTTTTTTATATTTTTCTTGCTAAAAAAGGTAGATTTAAAAAAAGATTATACTATATACCTTGGTTTAAGTATTTTAGCAGCACTTATAACAACGCAGGTCTGGGGTGTAGAAGTTTACGGTTCAAAGAACTGGCTTGAATTGTTGGGCTATAGATTTCAACCGTCAGAATTTCTTAAAATAATTTTCGTTATATATATATCTATGGTTTTAAGTAAAGGACCAAATAAAAAAACTTTGCTTATTTCAAGTGCTTCTATACTTGTAGCTGTAGCATTCTTTGCTTTACAAAGAGATTTAGGTTCTGCATTAATCTTTTTCGCTGTATATCTTATATTACTATTCGTTATAGATGATAAAATTTATCCTACACTGGCATCTGCTGCTGCAGCTCTTGTTATGGCAGCAGCAAGCTATTTTTTATTCGGCCATATTAGATCTAGAGTTGAAGCGTGGCTTAACCCCTGGAAATATGTTTCTGATAAATCTTTCCAAGTGACCCAATCCTTGTTTGCCATAGCTTCCGGAGGATTGTTAGGTGCCGGATTGAACTTAGGATACCCAAAATACATTCCAGCTGTTCATACAGATTTTATATTTTCCGCAATATGTGAAGAAGTAGGAATTCTCAGCGGTATAATAATCATTTTGCTATTGAGCATGATTACATTGATTGGCTTGAATTACAGCAAGAACTGCAATGAAATAGTCAATAAGCTAATTTGCTTGGGCCTCTCATCCATGACAGGCATTCAGACACTGGTCATTATAGGAGGGGTTTTAAACATTATACCCATAACAGGTGTAACATTACCTTTTGTAAGCTATGGAGGAAGTTCTTTATTATCACAAATGATCAACATATGCTTGCTATACTTTGTGAGCATGAAAGAAACAGGTGATAGCCATGAATAAACTTTCAAAGAAACTTAATATAATAAAATGTTTTTTTATAGTATCCTTTCTAGGTATAGCTATATATTTAATAATCTTCAACTTTTTTGAAGCTAAATATATATACTCAAACTCCTACAACAAAAGGTTAAGAAACGAGAACACATATATTGTCAGGGGAGATATACAAGATAGAAATGATATAATTTTAGCAACCAGCAAGATAAGCAACAATAGTATCAAAAGAGATTATATATACAGTCGCCATTTTTCCCATGTTATAGGCTACCATTCAAAGCAAATAGGCTCAACAGGAATTGAAGCTTTATATGATAAGGAGCTTTCCTCTGCAAAAATATTAGATACTATAAAGGGCATTATTAATGGTAAAGAAATTAAGGGTAATACAGTTAAACTGACTCTGGATAAGACCCTTCAAGTTTATGCTTCCGAATTACTAGGTAATAGAAAAGGCTCTATAGTCGCTCTTAATCCTAAAACTGGTGAAATATTAGCTCTTGTAAGCAAGCCGGATTTTAATCCATCAAAAATTAATGCCAACTGGAAAAATCTCATAGAAGATGAGAATAGTCCCCTTCTAAATCGAGCTTTGGATGGATTATATCCGCCTGGATCAATATTCAAAATAATAACCACATCTGCAGCATTATATGGAAATTATAAAGACTATGAAATTGATTGTACCGGAAGTTCGAATGTAAATGGATATGAAATAAAAGACAGTAATAAAAAAGGACATGGCAATATTAACTTAAATAAAGCTTTCACATTATCATGTAATTCATACTTTGTAAATCTAGGGCTTAAGCTGGGTAATGAGAAATTATACAATGAAGCAAATAAGTTCCTCTTTAACAAGAGTATTTCAGGAAATATTATAGCCAAAACCAGCAGATTTAATATGAAGTATGATAATAAATCCCTAGCTTCACAATCTATTGGACAAGGAGATGTTCTCATAACCCCCCTCCATGCTGCAGTAATAGCATCAATAATAGCTAATGATGGAATGTTATTACAACCTTATATTGTATCAGAAATAAAGGATATCAATGGGAAGACTATAAAAAGCTTTAAATCTAAATCAGCTAATGTTATTATAGATGCTGATAAAGCTAAAACGATTAAAGAAATGATGGTTAATGTAGTAAAATCAGGAACAGGCAAAAGCGCAAAAATAAGCGGTATTGAAGTAGCAGGAAAAACGGGTACTGCAGAAAATCCCCATGGTAAACCCCATTCATGGTTTATAGGATTTGCCCCTGCTGAAGACCCCCAAATAGCCATTGCAGTCATAATTGAAAATGGTGGTAGTGGTGGAAGCAATGCTGCCCCTATTGCAGGTAAGGTTATGAAAAAAGCTATTAGTGTCTTGAAATGACAAGGAGAGCCATTATAATGACTCTCCTTTATTTGAAGCTATGTTTACAGCTTTTTTGGACTTAAATCTTAAGTATGTGAAAATCGCAACAATAGAAGCAATACCGATCAAGTCTGTATATGCACCTGGATCTATGCACAACAATCCAACAATAAACAATACTACACGTAGTATTGTATTTATGTTAGTAAAGAAATATCCTTCCATAGCTGCACCTACGCCCAGCATACCTATTATAGAAGTTATGATAATCTGAATAACACCCAAAGCTGTAGTATCGATCATCAAAATCTGAGGATTCAATACAAATATATAAGGTATTATAAAGGCTGCAATAGCAATCTTACTGGCATTTATACCTGTTTTAAGTGGGTTACTACCAGCTATGGCAGACCCAGCAAAAGCTGCTAGAGCCACGGGAGGAGTTACATCTGCCACTATTCCAAAGTAGAATGTAAACATATGAGCTGCTAATGCAGGTACTCCCAATTTCATGATCGCTGGAGCCGCTATTGTTGAGGTAATTATATAGTTAGCTGTAGTAGGAGCACCCATACCTAATATCAATGATGTTATCATTGTAAATATTAAAGTTAAAAGAAGATTGCCACCAGCTAAACTAACAAGTCCGTTACCAAGTTTTAATCCTAACCCTGTTAAAGTAACTGTTCCTACTATTATACCAGCAGAAGCACACGCAATAGCTACTCCTAAAGCACTCTTAGCACCTAATTCTAATGCTTCTAAAAGCATTTTCAGATTTAACCTTGTTTCTTTTCTTACTGCTCCAGCCAATACTGATATTATTATACCATATAAGGCAGCTTTTATAGGTGTCGCTCCATTTACAAGAAAATAAACAATTCCAACTATAGGTAATAATAAATAACCTCTCTGCAACATAACAGTTTTAAACTTAGGCAATTGCTCTGCTTTTAATCCTTTTAATCCAGTTTTTCTAGCCTCTAAATCCACCATTATCCAAATGCCTGTAAAATACAATAAAGCTGGAATAACAGCAGCTTTTGCTATTGTAATATAAGGTACTCCTATAAACTCTACCATTAGAAATGCCGCTGCACCCATAATAGGAGGCATGATTTGACCACCTGTTGAAGCTGCTGCTTCAACAGCAGCTGCAAACTCAGGCTTATATCCTAAACTTTTCATAAGAGGTATAGTAAAACTTCCTGTACCAACAGTATTAGCAACTGAGCTTCCAGATATAGTACCGGTTAAAGCACTACTCAATACAGAAACCTTAGCAGGACCTCCTACAGCTTTTCCTGCAATAGAATTTGCCAAATCTATAAAAAATTTACCTATACCAGTCTTTTCTAAGAAAGCTCCAAACAGTATAAACAAGAATATAAAAGTTGAAGAAACCCCTATAGGTATTCCTAAGATACCTTCAGTAGTGTAATACATGTGGCTTGCTATTCTTGCGATTGAATATCCACGATGATTTAAAAAACCAGGCATATAAGGTCCAAACTTAGCGTATAGCAAGAAAGTACTTGCTATTATTACTATAGGTAATCCAACAACTCTTCTAGTTGCCTCTAATACTAGTAAAATTGCTGTGCAGGCAACAATAATATCTAGAGTTGTCTGTTCTCCAGCTCTATAAATAAGTGCCTCATAATTAAAACTTATATAAAGTCCTACAATGGCTCCCAATGCAGCAAGAATGATATCACTCCAGTGCAGCTTATTTCTTGGCATGTCTTTCTTTGCAGGATATAACAAATAAGCAAGAACCAAAGCAAATGTTAAATGTATGGACCTTTGTATCTGAGCTGGCAATACACCTACAAAGGCAGTGTATAAATGGAATAAAGAAAACAATATAGCAATAACAGCAATAAATCTTCCTGGAAAACCTGCAAGCTTCCTATAGGCTGACTCTCTATCATACTTAGCTATAATCTCGTCAAAATCTATTTCTTTTACCTCTTTCTTTAGGTTCTTTTCTTCATTCATGGTTTAACCTCCTTAAGAGTGCAAATAGCGATACTTTTTGAATTTTGAAATGTGCTGTTTTGCCAGGTTCTATAAAATCTGATAATTTATATGTCTTATTATCAATATTTAAGCTATGATCTGCTACTCTTCCCACAAATATAGAAAATGAATCCATTTCAATATTCAAATTATCGATATGCACCATTCCATCTTTTAGATAAGGTTTTTGATTATAATCCTGAAAATCTGGCATTCCTGCACCATAGGCATAGAATGAAGTCTTATAAATAGTAAAATGACCATCTACAATTCTGTAATACTCGTAAACAGGCATTCTATTTACTGAATGTATAAAACTCGTATAGAACTCTTTGTTCTCATGGATGTTACTTACAAAAACAATCCTTTTGGATTCCGCTTCAGATATAGTAATCATCTCGAATATTGGTGCAAAAAGTATGATGAATGTTAGTAACCTCATAATAACAGGAATAATAATTTTTTTACTCATTTGAATATACCGGACCGGATATGACCGGCCCGGCAATCCTCCCTGTATATATTAATTACTTTAGCAATCCCTTTTCTTTGAAATATTTTTCTGCACCTGGATGGAATGGTATGGATATCCCTTTAACAGCCTCTTCAAGCACTAGCTCGGCTCCTTTTGCATGAGCTTGCGCAAGCTCAGGCTGATTTTCAAATAATGCCTTTGTAATACTGTATATTACATCCTCAGAAACATTAGAATTAGTAGCTAATGTAGCCATAACTGCAACTGTTTTAACATCTGAGCTCTGACCCTTATACGTTCCTGCTGGTATGTTATATTCAACAAAGAAAGGATATTTTTGAGTCAATGTTTTCACTACATCATCAGTAAGTGAAACAAGAACTATGTCATTCTGTGCAGTAATATCTTGTATTGCTGCATTAGGAATACCTGAAGTTACAAAGAAACAATCGATATGTTTATCTTTGAAAGCGTCTGCAGATTCGGAGAACGATAAGTAGCTTACACTCATATCATTGTAAGTAAGTCCAGTAGCTTCAAATATCTGTCTTGCATTAGCTTCAACACCACTACCAGGAGCTCCGACAGATACTCTTTTACCTTTCATGTCTTTAATGTTAGTTATTCCACTATCAACAGAAGCTACAATTTGCACTATTTCGGGATACAGTGTGGCTATACCTCTGATATTTTCGATTTTTCCTGCTGCAAAAGCTTCAATTCCATTATATGCATAATCAAGCATATCATTTTGCACTATTGCCAATTCAGCTTCATTCTGCCCAAGAAGCTTGCAATTTTCAACTGAAGCACCAGTAGATTGAGCAGTAACATTCATGTTTTGAATTTTTGAGTTAAATATCTGAGCCATAGCGCCACCATAAGGATAATAAGTCCCAGAAGTACCACCAGTTGCAAGGATCATGTTTGTCTTTGCAGGTGTACAAGCTGTAAATAATGCTGTAAAAATGAGCATTAACACTAATATAATAGCAATACTCTTTTTCATAAAACCCCTCCTATATTTTTTAATTTTGTAATTAGATTTTAATGTTACAGTAACACGAGGTAACAAAAAAAAACTAAAACCAACAATATTGTTAGAAAATTAGGAAACTTTGCGCAAATCAGAAAGGGTTGTCATATTCCTCTAACATAGTCAAAAGCCTTCTGATGAAAGTCTTTACATTTACTTTTCCACCTGTTTTGCTCTTACCTCTTATATAATCCATTTCATTTTTTATTTCAATGTAATCAAACAGTGAAGAACTATATAGCACAAATTTCTCATTAGCAAAATCTTCTATACCAATAGTCGCTACATTTTTCATAGCTTTCGCAACCGCTCTTCTTATTCTCATTTCAATTGTCTTAGTATCTAAATTAGAATTCTTACTTTCATTGTCTATCCTTTCATTAACTATTCTAAAAATGTCCGACAATTGCATTTCTTCTAGATCATTATTAAGTTTATTATCTTTTATAAGGACATAGCATATTTTAATTATATCTTTACTTCCTAACTCTCCTATAATTCCAATATCAGATAGTATCTGATTCAATAATTTTCTATATCTATCCTTACTATAGTAATCTCCATAATTTTCATCTTTCTTCAATTGCATAGCTGCTGATTCTATAGTCTGAAAAGTTCTTCTTAAAGTAATATACTCCTTGACTCTCTTTATTATATTTACTACTTCAATTATATTAATTGGTTTGTTGATAAAAAACTCAACACCATTCTCATAGGCTTTACCAATGATGTCTTTAGAAGTAACTTGAGATAGCATGATAAAAACTGTTGCAATTTCTAGTTCCTTTATTTTCTTTACAATAGATATCCCATCTTTCATAGGAAGAAGCAAATCTATAATTACAATATCCGGTCTATAAGATATTATCATTTTTTCTCCCTCTTCTCCATTATCTGCTTCACCTATGACTTCACCTAAATCATACTGCTCAATTACTTTAATAAGGATGCTTCTAATACTTCTATCATCATCAATAACAATAAACCTATGCATAAAAGCTACCTCCTGATAAGTATCTCTTCAGCCGAAAAAATAATAGTGAATTCTTTCTCCCTTTTGTATAATTTAACATTTATGGTTCCATTTAAATATTCTGTCAGCATCTTTACATGAGCAAGGCCCAGCCCTGTAGATACCAAACCTGTATTTGGGTCGTATTTAGATGTATAACCAGGTTCAAAAATCAATTCTTTTGCTTCTTCAGGAATCTCTTTTCCATTATCGATGACTCTGAAAATCACCTTATTATTATCCAATTCACTAATGACATTAATATATGAGTTATCATAGATACATGCCTCAATTGAATTCTGTATGAGATTATTTAGTATAGATATTATTATAAAGTATTTATCTGTATCATAATCTCCTTTAACTTTAAAAGACAGTTTTATATCCTTGTTTAAACTTTCAATATAATGGATGAATTGTCCTTGTATAACATTGAAAATATCGCTGATCTTCATTGTGTTTCCAATTTCTCTTGCAGGAAGTATTTTCTCCATGCTTAGCACTATTCTGTTATAATCTTTCTTTATTTCATGAATCTGAATAGATAGTTCCAGTGAATCAGACTTAATTTGCTCCAGATCTTTATCAAGAAGCTTGACTGCATCATTTATTTTATTATAAATGCCGTAGCTTTTGCTCATAGCATTTTCAATATCCTGCATTGATTTTTTAAGAAAAAATATTTCTGATTTCATTTTAGCAGTAATAAGCAGAAGATCATGATATCTCCTCTGATGCTCCTCTTTAGTTATAATAAGATTATATGATTTTATGATCCAATATAGGCATAGGGTCATGGTTGAGCGAATTAAGGCTGTAATCACAACAGTCTCTAATATTGATTCAAATGGATTTGATATAAAATGCTTTCTAAGAATGAGTTCTAAGAAATTGGATGCAATATCAGCAAATATAAGAATTAATAAGAACTGCAAAGGTTTTTCTGCATTAGCTCTAAATTTTAATCTATCGATGGTTATACCGTAACAAATGTAGAAAAAAGATGAAGGCATATGCCTTATAAAAGCAGCTTCAAAACCAAGTTTATAAAACCACAAATCAATGACTACCCTTGTAATCAATACAAAAACAGCAACCAAAAAAGCTGTATCCGCTATAGTCAGATTTCTGAAATACATTAATAAAAAAGGAAAAATAATTACAGCTATTGTTATTCTAAACTCCGTACCAAATGGATAAAAGTTGATCTGACCCAACATAGCTGTAAATATAGCTACAATAAACATCTCTTTAATGTTTTTACTCATTGAGTCCACATCCAAACTTAATCTTTGTTATTATTTTATAATTTTCAGATTGTTTTGTAAAATCATTTTATTTTTTTACTTTAAATATTGGACAAACTATTGTATAATTTAATACGTGACACTACCAATTTGGAAACTAAACGGGAGGTGTTTGTTTGGGCGGTTATTTCAAGCTGTTTATTTCAATTTTTATCATTTTCCTTTGTATGGTTTTCATGTCAACCAGTACATATGCTGACTTAGGAGATACAGTTCTTAAATATAATATGACAAGTCCGGATGTTCGGGAGCTTCAAGAAAAACTTTCAAAACTAGGCTTTTTTAAAGAAAATGAGTTTACAAACTATTTTGGTGAAAAAACTAAGCAAGCCGTTATAGATTTTCAGATTTCTGTTGGCATAAAGGCTGATGGGATTGCAGGAAAAGAAACTATAAAGTACATAAACACTAAAATTCAACAACTTGCACTTCTGGAGAAGACAGATATTACATTGAAATTGAATGACAGCGGAGAAAATGTTACAGATCTTCAAAGCAAACTTAAAAACCTTGGCTATTACGAAGGTGAAATCAATGGTACTTTTGATGAGATAACAGAACAATCAGTAAAAAAATTTCAATCAGATCTGGGGTTAGAAGCTACAGGTATCGCTGAACAACAGACCCTAATCAAATTATACACAGCTTACAATGATATGGAAACTGCCAGAGCTGCTGAAAGCAGAAGAACAGCCGGAAAGCAAGTAGTTGATTTTGCTAAGCAATATTTAGGAGTTAAATATGCTTGGGCAGGAAACACACCAAAGGGTTTTGACTGCTCCGGTTTTACACAGTACATTTTTAAGCATTTTGGCGTTGAACTAGAACATAGTGCCAGTTCCCAATATGGCGGCGGAGAGAAAATTTCAAAAGAAAATCTTGAACCAGGGGACTTAGTATTCTTTACTACATATAAATCAGGACCAAGTCATGTAGGCATATACATAGGCTCGGGTCAATTCATACATGCTAGTACAGGGGACAGAAAAATAATAATAACAAGCATGAATTCAAGCTATTATTTAAAAAGATACCTCGGAGCAAGGAGATATAAAATAATACCTAAATAAAGGATGGCTTATTGCTATCCTTTATTTTTCATTTCTTTAATTTGTAAGCCAATTATTTTTATCCCTTTTGCTATATCTTCGCTTTTTACTCTTGAAAAGCCTAATCTGAATGTATTTTTTACTTCTCTATCTATATAAAAAATATCTCCAGGTGTAAAAATCACATTTTTCTTTATGCATTCTTTCAGAAGTTGCCTTGAATCAATTCCTTCATGTTTAATAAATACATGAAGTCCTCCATCCCCATAAAGCTTTGCATCAGGAATATTCTCCCTTACAGCCGAAACTACATCCTCATATTTTTGCCTATATACTCTTCTTACTTTCTTTATATATTTTTCAAAATAACCTTCTCTGATAAATTGATAAAGTACAGCCTGATCTATAAATGAAGTATGAATATTTCTGCTTCTCTTTACGCTTTCTACATAATCAATAAGAGACTTATCTCCAAGAATCCATCCGATCCTTAAACCAGGGAAAAGGACCTTAGAAAAACTTCCAATATAAACTACGCTGTTACCATTTCCTTCTATGGCTGCAACTGGAGATATATGTGAACCAAAATATCTCAATTCTTCATTAAAACCGTTCTCTATAATAGGAATATTGTAGCTCATAAGTGTATGGAATAACTCCATCCTCTTTTCCCATGGCATTGTTATGCCAGTAGGATTATGATATGAAGGTGTAATATAGGCCAGCTTTATTTTTTTGCTTTGTACTATTCTTTTTACATCTTCAATATTTATTCCATCCTCAGACATGTTTCCGCCACATATATTTAGTTTCTTTAACTTCATTATCTTTAATGCTGTATTGTGAGTGGGATTTTCGCAAAGTATCGAATCCCCTTCTGACACCAAGCAAGATAAAAGAATTTCAAAAGCCTCTGTAAAACCATTTGTTATTATTAAATCTTTACCATCTACATTAATGCCTTTGCCTTCCATATATTCAAGTAATAAATCAATCAATGGCTTATACCCTTTTGCATAACCATAATTCAATATTTTATAGCCTTCCAAGGATAAAATATTCATGAATGCTCTCTTGAAATCATCCATTGGAAATAATTCCGGATCGGGAGATATGCTGCTCATGGGAATCATATCCTTTTTCCAAGCAGCTTCGTGTTTTACAATATCTAAATCTCTAGCAGCCGTAGCATAGTCATTTATCCTGCTATTCCAATCAATATGCCATCCAGAATTTGAACTGACATTAATATCTGCTACAAAAGCTCCTTTGCCTTCGATAACATTTATAAAGCCATCATCCATCAATGATTCATAAGCAGAAATCACTGTATTTCTGCTTACATTTAATGTCATTGAAAGCTCTCTTGTGGAAGGCAATCTCTCCCCTTTTTGAAGCATTCCCTTCGCAATCATTGTTCTAAAGTAATTTTTTATCTGAATATATATTGGCTGGCTTTTATCTAATTCAATATTGTGAAACATATTTTCACCTCAAAACAAATGGTAATAGTCATTCTATTACCATTTTCACATATTTATACTCAAAAATAAAGAATATTAGCTTCTTTCTTTTATTGAAAGCTCTATTATTCTGTCTAACAAAGACGAAAAACTCAGTCCGTATGCCATTGCACTCTTAGGGAAGAGGCTATTTTTAGTAAGGCCGGGCAATGTATTTATCTCTAGCACATATATTTCGTCTTCTCCGATTATCATATCAACTCTGGCATATACACTGCATTTTAAATATTTCCAACATTTAATAACTGTTTCCTCTACTTTCTCTTTTATAGGTGAATCCAGCTCAATTATTATTTCATCCGCTCCTCCATCTGCATACTTAGATGTATAATCAAAAAAACAGGATTTAGGCTTAATTGATATTATTGGAAGAATATTACCGTCCAAAATACAACAGGTTATCTCTTCTCCCCTTATATATTTTTCTATCATAACTTCATCATCCCATTTTAAAGCTTCAATAACAGCTTCGCTTATACCTTCTTCATCTGTTATAATGAAAGTAGCAACACTAGATCCTCCGCTATTGGGCTTTACAACAACCGGATATCCCATATCATATATTTTTTGGTAATCCAGCTCATCTATACTACTTACTACTATCCACTCCGCAATATTGACTCCTGCTGTTTTTAATATGCTCTTAGTAATACTCTTATCCATGCATATTCCACTAGCTAATGGATTGCAACCTGAATAAGGAATATTTAATGTCTCCAATACAGCCTGAACTATACCATCCTCTCCAAATTTTCCATGTAAAGCAATAAATGCAAAATCTATATCTTTTGTTTTTTCTATTATATCTTCTTTTTTATCAATAACAATTGGTATTACCTCATATTTATTTTTATCCAGATTACTTGCTATCTCTCTTCCCGTGTTTAGCGACACTTCTCTTTCTGAAGATATACCACCCATAATTACTCCGATTCTCATACAAACACCATCCATTTATATCAAATTAAAAGGTCTGTTATCATTCTAACATGATAACAGACCTTTTTTTAGAACCACATGTATATTTTTTTAAATTGTAACTGGTATGGTTTTTATAGTACAAAGCTTACCATCCTTAATACTTCAAAATAATCATTAGTTTCAAACAATACAGTATTGCTGTTTAGTTTTTTCATACCTGGATAATATGACACCTTGTTAGCGTAAGTATGTTCTTTGAAGCAAATTTCTACACTAAAATGCTCCGGTAAAGTAATCTTGGCTTTTTTCAAATCTTGCTTCAATGATTTCTCAGCAGTATCTTTTATAAACTTCAATGATTTTGCTGTAGAAAGACAGGCTGCTGATGATCCAACTCCATCCTTAACTGCTACTGTATGTAATCCAGGATGCAACTTTTTGCCATCTTCGCACAACATTTTATCTCCTGATAAGAATACTGTTGGTACACCTTCCAAAGCAGCAGCATAACTGTATAACATGAACTCACTACAATATTCACCATTTAACTTTATAAACAAAGGTCTGCCGGTCATTGTATGTGATAGAGGATTACCTTCTCTTCCAGCAGCGCTGTGATAACCGACAAACATAACTGCATCGAAACTGCCATCAATACCATAGACCATAGAGTATGGATGTCCTGACCAACCTCTTATCAAAGTTGCACATTCTGGCAGCTTAGTTATATCTATATTAGCAGCAGTATCATGGGCATCCTTTATTACTATCTCATCTGCTCCTGCATTGATAGCGCCTTCACATGCTGCTACAACCTCCCTTGTCATCTGCTCAGCATAAAAGTTGTAAAATTTCTTATCAACTTCACATTCATCCCATTTTATAGTTGGAGTTGTACCCTCCATATCAGCACTAATAAATATTTTCATTTTTATACCTCCTTTAAATATTACTTTCGCCTACATGCTCCTGATAAATTTCAACACAACGCTTAGCAAGTATTGACACAGGATCTATACATTTACTTCTTATACCTATATTATCAGCTAGAAGCGGTAATTCAGTACAGCCTAGAATAATTGGTATTTCTTTATTTTGCATATATTTTGATACATAATTCTGAAACTCCTCAGAAGTCACATTAAATTGACCTGACTTGACAGAATATATCCAATTCATAACAACGCTTATATCATCTTCATCTGGTTCTATAATATTCAAATCAAATTCCCTAAACACTTTCTTATAGATTCCTGATTTACACGTACCGGCAGTAGCAAGAAGCAGATAATCTTTCTCTTCAGGTTTAGTTTTTTTTAAGAAAGATGCAGTCTCTCTGATCATATGGAGAACTTTTGCCTTAGTATATTTTACAATATCATCGTAAAAATTATGGGCTGTATTACAAGGTATAATAATATAATCTGCACCCATCATTTCCAACTTTATGGCTGATCTCACCATTTCTACTCTAGGATCTTCTCCATCACCACAAATATATCTTGTCCTATCGGGTATCTTAGAATTGCTGTCTATAATAATATGCAGATGTTCCTGATCGCAAGTTGCCGGGGTTAATTGAATTATTTTATTGTATATATCGCAGGTAGCCGCTGGACCCATACCCCCCATAATCCCAAGAATCATCCTACCTCACCTCAATATAATCCTTCAATGTATCTCTGGATTTTCCTTTATAACCTACAACTTTACTGCTGGTAATCATAGAATTTAGAACAGCTTCTTCTTCA
Organism: Lutispora thermophila DSM 19022; assembly: GCF_900142105.1. Lineage (GTDB taxonomy): Bacteria > Bacillota > Clostridia > Lutisporales > Lutisporaceae > Lutispora > Lutispora thermophila. Next base: position 4,080 of record NZ_FQZS01000016.1, on the reverse strand, counting down.
CACTCCGCAACTGCTCTAAAAATTATGTCTATCTTTTCTTCTTTTAATACTTTAACATCAATTATCTCATTCTCACCATTAGCTTTAAGTATGTTTGCAGTGGAAAATGCAATCATAATCTCACCGCTGCCATGGCCAATGTATGAGCCCAATCTAGCCAATCCTACACCTGCTCTCTTGCAAATCCTTTTCAATTGTCTGCTGCATAAAGGCACATCTGTTGCTATAATTGATATGATCGAACCCTTATCGGGTACATTTTCAGCTGAAATACTTCTAGATATTCTGCTGCCTATTCTATCTCCATTTATCATAAAATCTTCTAACCTTCCATGGTTTGATAAAACCAATACCCCAATCGTATAGTCCTTTCCATCAAGCTTTACGATTCTTGAAGCAGATCCTATTCCACCCTTAAGCTGGTGACAGCTCATTCCTTTGCCAGCACCTATATCGCCTTCTTCAAAATCAATACATGCATTCTCAATGGCTTTGAAAACATGTTCTTTTTTTACTGCTCTCAACTGTATATTATTTAGATAACTGTCATTGCATTCGCAAATCACTGGATTAACTGACTGCAACTCAATATTTTCCTTCTTACATTGTTCTATCATATATTCAACAACTGCATCATAAACAGGTCCTACATTTAATGTATTGGTTAAAGCTATAATAGACTCAAGGGTTCCCAACTCATCTATTTGGATAAGACCCGTTGTCTTGCCAAATCCATTCAATACATAAGAAGCTGCCACAAGCTTATTGGTAAAAATATTATCATTTATTGGAAGGATAACTGTAACACCAGTCTTATTTTCTTCAGTATCAATTGTGCAGTGTCCAACTCTTATTCCTTCTACGTCAGTAATTTTGTTTAACTTCCCTTTTGGAAGCTGTCCAATAATAATTCCATAATCTTCTATTCTTTTTGGTTTCAACATATCATTTGCTCCTCATCAATCCATATAAGATTTTAATAACTAATCAAGCTTACTACTAATCATCTACTCTTTGATACAAACGAGTATATACAGTAACACCCCAGGCCTTACCATTTCGAACCCAGAAACGCAATCGCTTAGCAGGTACAGGCTCTTGGCGAAATGCTTGAAACCACGTTTCACCACAATACTTGGTAGTCATTTCACCAACACTATCAGCCACCATTAATTTTCCATCTTTAATATAGACCTTTATATCTACAGGAATACCTTCATGACAACGATAAGTTCCAACTAACATTTCTGGTTGCGTGAAATCTGTTCCTGTAGGATGAAGCCAATAATGATCTTCTTCAAGAGGTCTTCCCATAACCATGTTATACATCATCCAGCCTAAATCTTCAACATCTTCTTCGCTCATATTGCAAAGAACTGAAAAACCATAATTTTCACCTTTAAAGAATCCACCAAATGATGATACTCCATGAAGCCCGCCTGAATGTTCACAAATAACATGTCCATTTTTTACACGTTTGTTTAGTCCTAGACAATAAAAAGCCTTCTCTTGTTCAGGGAATTCATCACCTACCAGAATTTCAACCGCTTTTGAAGGTATGGCTTGTCTTCCATCAATTATGCCATTATTGGATAAGCATTGGTAGTATCTCGCCATATCATGAGCTGTAGATTTAACGCAGGCGCAACCTCTAAATGGAGGTAATATAGACCAATTATCATCTGCATACAACTTTCCATCATCATCATAACCAAATAATTGAGTAATATTTCCTCCTGATATAGCCTTAGCTTCGCTGCAATCGTAATCAATAACGGTTCTGTTCATTCCTATAGGTTCAAATACCCTCTCCTTCAAAAACTCCTCCAAAGTTACTCCTGCCGCCATATCGACTACATAAGATAGGATTGCATATCCCTCATTTGAATAGCTCATATATTCACCTGGACCGCCTAATGTAGGATATCTTCCTTCTGCAATATAATCAATAATTTGATGTATATTATCCATCTTGTTTATTGCAGTTCGTCGCATCTCTCTCAGCCACCTACTGTTACGACCACTAGTGTTCATTGCTATTGACCATTCCAATGGCTCCATAGGTGGTATACCAGCAGTGTGCATGGCCAGATGCCTGAGAGTTACACTATCCTTAGGATTCCCTGGTACCTCAAAGTTTGGAAAATACTTGTATACAGGATCATCAAATGACAATTTCCCTTCAGTGGCTAAAATAGCGCAGGCCAATGTTGTCATAGACTTGCTCAAAGATGCTATACCATAAATTGTATCTCCATCTACAAGCCTAGTCATATTTCCATCTGCATAGCCATAACCTTTTTCAAGTATTACTCCTTCTGGACCGCGAATACAAACTGAAACTCCAGGTAAATTCTTTTCCTTAATTTTTTCAGCTAGCTTTTGATCAAGTTCACTAACATTAAAATACATACTATATTCCTCCTTTAATCATTACGTAGGTTTATCAATTTTCAACATAATAAAAATATCAGCATTAATATAATCATTTACTTACAGTAATAATAATGAAGCAAGTTTAAGGAGTAACCTAGCCATAAGATTACTCCTTATTTAATTAATTTTATTTTATATCATTGTAATAAATGCCGCTACTTTCAGTTACAACAAGTCCTTCTATACCACTACGATATGTACATTATTCAACATCTGAGCAAAATGGAACCATAACACAGCCTTCAAAATTTTCATCTGTGTATCTCCTACAAACTTGGTTACTTATATTCCATACAGATTGTCTGTTTCAAGAAAAATACCAAAGCGAAGGTCTTCAACTATTTTTATATCCAAGTTATATTTTTCTTATGTAAAAGACAATCCAGGCCATACTTTGCTCTCAAGGCCTCATACCTCTCTAAATAACTTTTCTGTCAACCCTCAAATCTATTGAACTCCCTGCCACATTATTTAGCACGCTAAATAACTGTGAATATAAGAATCACACCAATTAATAGCCTTTTATAATGTATTCTTTCAATGGATCATCTCTTTTATATATGCAATGACAAAATAGAACAGCAAAATTAGTACTCTCATACCAAAATGAAAATTAAAAGTCATTTCTATCTTTCATAAGTAAGTATAGAGATTTACTCAAGTGTTCTTCCATCAATTTTGAAGCAATATCTCCATCTCTTTTTTTAATGGCTTCTAATATTTTTTTGTGTTCATTAACATAGTCTTCTATTTTCCTGGAATTGAGAATGAAATTTACTTTTTCATTGCTGACTCCATATACTAGATTTAACTGCATAACAATAAGCTTTCTTAAAACATAATTACCAGATGTTTTTGCTATAGCTAAATGAAATGGATAATCAAACTGTTTATGCTGTTCCTCTGTCTCTAACTTAGAAACAATGATCTCCATGCACTCAATATCTTCTGTTTTCCAGCGTTGAGCTGCTAGTTTCGCCGCAATCGGCTCTAACCCTAATCTTACTTCGTAAATTTCGATTATTGATGTCTTTTCTAATTCAAGTGCTAAATATTCACTATTAACTGATTTAGGTTCTTCCACAAAGCGCAAATAGCGTCCTCTTCCCTGAATTGAATAAACCAGCCCTTTTGCTTCTAATATTCTGAAAGCCTCTCTTAATACCGCTCTACTAACATTAAGTTGCTCTACTAGTTCGCTTTCCGAAGGGAACTTTTCACCGGGTTGAATCCTTCCATTCTTCACCAAGGACATCAACTGACTCTCAACCTCTTCATAAAGCCTGATTCGCTTAATGGGTGTAAGTTCGATCTCTTTGCTATCAACCAAAAACATCAGCTCCTTAATTAACATTTAAAACTTAGTTAGTAGTGTATCAAAATTCCAGAAACAGTTATAACTGCTTTTGCCATCAGATATTTAAGAATTGCTAAACATCAGATTAGTTTTTAACCAGTAACTAACTTAGTCACCAAGTTACTATCTTATATTTTAATTTTATTCGCTGCCTCTGTACATTTTCCTTCTTTGCTTTAACTCAATATTTTAATAATTTAACTTGTTGTGCTAGCTTTGAATTACCAAAAATCTACGAATGAAAAACTCCAACATATTATGTAACCTATCATTAATAACCACAAAAA
>NZ_FQZS01000017.1 GCF_900142105.1 Lutispora thermophila DSM 19022 | reverse complement strand
GTGGAAATGGAAGGAACTATAAGGACTTACTCAAGAGAACTGCGCACCACATTGGAAAGCGAATTAAGGGAAATAGTTGAGAACACCGCCAAAGCTTTAGGCTGCGAGGCAAAGCTGGAATACTACTATTATGCAGGCCCTGTTATAAATGATCATGAAGACATAAACAGAATTGTACATGATGCCGCCGTAAAGCTATACGGTGAAGAATGTCTCACCACCATGCCAAAACTAATGGGTTCCGAGGACTTTTCATACCTAATGGAGAAGGTACCGGGCTTCTATGGATTTATAGGAGCTCTCAACAAAGAGAAAGGAATTATCTATTTCAACCACAATGACAAATTTGATGTGGATGAAAGTGCTTTGCATAGAGGTTCTGCTCTTTATGCCCAGTTCGCTTATGATTTTCTTAAAGAAAAATCAAAACAATATTAATTATCGAGGTGTATAAAATGAGTAAAATCAAAGAACTTGCAGAAAAATACAGTGATTATATAATCCAGCAAAGAAGATTTTTTCATGCAAATCCTGAACTTAGCCTAAAGGAATATAATACCACAAAAGCCTTGGCTGAAGAACTTACAAAGATAGGTGTAGAAGTTACCACATTCCCTGACTATACCGGAGTCATAGGACTCATAAGAGGAGGTAAACCGGGCAAAACAGTCATGCTCAGAGCCGACATAGATGCCCTTCCTGTTGAAGAGAAGACGTGTCTTCCCTTTGCATCCACAAACGGCAACATGCATGCCTGCGGTCATGACACTCATATGGCGATGCAGCTTGGTGCTGCAAAAATCCTCATGGACTTGAAAGACGAACTTCACGGAAACGTAAAGCTTTTATTCCAAGCCGGTGAGGAAGTGGGCTATGGTTCCAAGTACTATGTCGAAAAAGGTTATCTTGACGATGTAAGCGCCGTTTTCGGTATGCACATATGGTCTTCATTGGAAACCGGCAAGTTCTGTCTGGAGCCGGGCGAGAGGATGGCCTCCTGCGATGTATTCAAGATTACCGTAGACGGTGTATCTTCCCATGGTTCAGCACCCCATCTTGGCAGGGATGCCATCATGGCTGCCGCTTCAATAGTTATGAACATCCAGACCTATGTAAGCAGGAGAAATAATCCTCTTAACCCTGTTGTTGTATCCATAGGTACCATAAACGGAGGACAACGTTTCAACATTATCGCTAATCATGTAGAAATGGAAGGAACCACCAGAGCTTTTTCCAAGGAAGCCCGCAACGCTATTGAAAGTGAACTGAACAATATTGTTCAATATACTGCAAAAGCCCTTGGAGTAAATGCAAAATTGGAATATGATTACGTAACACATCCAATTATAAATGAGCATGATGATCTTAACAGAATAGCCCGTAATGCGGCTGTAAAGCTATACGGTGAAGATTGCTTAGCCTCCATGGAAAAGGTCATGGGTGCTGAAGACTTCTGCCACTTAGCAGCAAAAGTTCCAAGCTTTTTCGGCTTTATCGGATGCTACAATGAGAAACTTGGAACCATATACAATAATCATAATGACAAATTTGATGTTGATGAGAGCACATTACACATGGGTTCTGCTCTTGCTGCGCAATTTGCTTATGACTTCCTTGAAGAGAACAAGTAGAAATGATTGTGAGACGCCGAGAAGTTTCTTGGTGTCTCACAAAATAGTTAACTTGGCTTTCTAACCTTAAAGAATTCTTCCTTGGTAATTTCATAATCAACGACGCTTCTCTACTTACCGTTCCGATCTTTCCAACAATCTTTTCTTACCCCGATTCTTGGTGCTCCGATCTTATTTTCATAAACATATTGGGCTCTTGTATTCTCAAGCATTGTCCCAGGCAATTCTCTTTATTGGGCAAGCAGAGTTGATTATTTCATCTGTAAAAAGAAAATCAAACAGCATATTGATGATTCTAGGCCCGTATCCTTTATTCTGATAGTATTGAAGGGCATCATCAATGTTAGCGCTTTTTATCACAATATTATCTTTATGAATTCTCATCTTTACCTCCTTAAAATGTACTTACCGAATTTTAAGGTGTGGATATTTTTTATGATCATAGTTCATGCTATTATATAATTATACCATTAATAAAAATAATTACCAATTAATCCTTTGTTAATATTGCTCATTGCAGGTAAAGTCATGCTGATAACATTGTTTCTTAAATATGCTCCTCTAAGCTAAAGTTGTCTCTTCAATAATGTGATATACCTATTGAGCCATTGAATTATGTCACTTTTATTTTTGTTAACAGGCGCCATGTTTTCCCATAACTCTTCAAAATACTCAGCTAAAGCCTTGACACTCATCGGCTCTGTTATGAGGATTCTATGTTCAGGTATAGTGGTAGATGAATTAAAAGCGCCAAAAAAAGCAGCCTGCCTTTCTTTTACATAGCAGAAATAATTATTATCAAATCCTTTATTATCATTGCTTATAAATCCGATATGATAGTTTTCGTATTTCTCCAGCAATTTTATTATGTTTTCCAAATATTCAATTATATCTCCCACTTCCATATCAACCAAGTAAACCCCAGACCTGGTATATAAATGGTACTGCCTTTCCTTTATTAATTTTTCTATGGATTCAAGCAAACATATATCTCTATATTCACTATCTTTCAAGTTTTGAATAAAACTCTTCAATCTCGTTTTGTAGTAATAAAGCTCGATTATTATTTCATCTTCCGGCAAACCAACCCTTTTCAGAAGCTTAACAAAAATCTCTTCAGGCATGGTCAATACACTAAAACAAAACTTATAGAGAAATCTGTTTCCCATTTTCTCCTCGATCTCCATGAGGTAAAAGCTGGAGTCCTCTTTTTTATCTCCATAAAAATAATAATGCGTCAAAAGTTTTGACGCGGAAGACAAAATACTTTGCATATTTTCATTCATTATCTCCACCGCTGCCTTGTTTTTAAAATAAAAAGCATGATAGCTATTTAAACTTATACTTGTCAATAAGGATGACATTGCACCTACACCCGGAATAATAAGCCTTTCATCATTTATACCTGAATGAACATAGTTTTTAGTATAATAAATGCTTAATTTGCTTGTTTTTATAAGGGGTCTCACATAGTTTATAAAATTTGCCGTCCTTTTTTTATTATCATTTAGTCTTATAAGAAATACGATATTCCATCCGTTTTCTATGGCTTTCAGCAGAGCATTTATGCATCTTTGCCTATCTTCGAAATCAAAATTATATGTATATATTTCACTAAGGCAGGTCAAATAAATGGTGTTATTTTCTTTAGTGCCTTTAATATTTGCCGCCGTTTCTATCAAAGATATACCTTGATTTATGATATTTCCTATTCCGGGTATTATTTTATCCTCATTTGACAACTCCAAATGATCCAAATAATCTGCATTAATGTTTTTTAAATCAATCTTTTGCTCTCTTGCGTAAGATTTAATTCTTTGTTCATTTTTTTTACACTCACGGGAATAGCCATGAGCTTCATTTAAAAATTGAAAGATTACTTCCTTTATATTATCAGATGATATATTCTCCTCACTTATATCCATATGACTTCCTATGATTCTTTTTAAACACTCCAGTTGATATGAATTTTGAATATTCTTTGACAAATACTCGGCTATGTTTTCAATATAAGGCGTGTTATATGAAGGAATTCTCTTTTCATTAACCCAGCGGTTGGCAAGAGAAGTGTCGACATTGATTGCTTTAGAAAGTCTGCTAATGCTTATATCCAATGCAGAAATCAATAATTTTAATGATTCCCCGAACTTAATTTTGCTTTTCATGCAGCTTTTCTCTCCCCTCAATACGCAAATATCTCGTGTCATGACTCAATATTTTCAATTGATATAATCTTTGGATAATTGTCACAGCCATGGCTGTGACAAAATAGACATCTTTAGATACATTTCGACAATTTTATTATATTATATATTATCATACAATATAATCCGTCAAAATATGGTATTTGCTTTAGGAGGTATTTATGGTAAAAATGAAAAGTATTAAAACAAAACTAACTTTATTTTTCGGAGTTTTAATTTTTTCTTTGTGCGTCGGTTTAGGAACCGTCGCATACTTAACAGCATCTGATGCACTGTCGTCAAATATTGATGAGTCCTTGATTGAACTTTCCGCTGAAGCTTCTAAGGTTGTTTCCGGCAGAATACAAAACCAATTGGATATATTGGAAACTTACGCTCAGATGGATCTCATAAAGAACCCTCAGATTCCCTTGGAAGAAAAATTAGAATTTCTTAAAGCAGAATCAGAAAGAAACGGACATCTATGGATGATTGCACTGGATAAAAACGGTACCGGCTTAACAACAGCAGGTGATGCTGCCAATGTCCAAGGCCAGGAATCTTTTGAGAAGGCCATGTCAGGTCAGTCTACGGTTTCCGACCCTATGATAAGCTGGATAACGGGTTCCATGGTTGTCATATATATCACTCCCATAATAAATGACGGAGAAATCATAGGAGCTCTTGCTGCCGTGCTGACGGAAATGAATTGAGCGAAATTATTAACGATATAAAATACGGAGAAAGTTCTTCGGCATTCATGGTTAACAAAGCCGGTACTACTATAGCCCATGAAAATAGGGACTTTGTTCTTGAGGTGTACAACACCTTCAAAGAGGCAGAAAATGATCCCTCCCTTGCTGAAATGGCAGATGTTATAAGAAAAATGACTCAAGGGGAAGCAGGTGTCGGTGAATACACCTATGACGGTGTAGCAAAATATGTAGGTTTTTCCCCTGTAAGCGGAACGAACTGGTCTCTTGCCATAGCTACACCAAAATCTATTGCTATGCTAAAGGTTGATGAGCTGCTAAAGGTAATGATATACATATCTTTTGTATTTCTCATAACAGGCATTCTCATAACGCTGATCATTTCCAGAAACTTTGCAAAACCCATAATAATGGCTTCTGAACACTTAAAGGTTATCGCAGAGGGAGATTTCTCCAAAGAAATACCGACAAAGCTTTTGAAGAGTAATGATGAAATTGGTTTTTTGGCCAGATCTCTTGACTCCATGCAATTATCCATACGCAGCATTGTAAATGATGTTATCAATGAATCTTCCGATGTAAGCCAAATGCTTTCCAAAATCAATGTTGAAATGGAAGAACTGAATAACAACATTGAAGAAATATCCTCCACTTGTCAGGAATTATCAGCCAGTGCGGAAGCCAATGCCGCTTCTACGGAGGAAATGAACGCTACTTCTGAAGAAATGGAATCAGCCATACAATCAATAGCCATTAAAGCCCAGGATGCGGCAATTACAGTAAACAACATATGTACTATTTCCGATGAAATGAAGGATAAATCACATGCCTCAAAGGAAAATGCCATGGAAATTTACATGAGGAATAAAAAAGATCTTCAAGATGCTATTGAACAATCAAAAGCAGTGAATCAGATCAACGTGCTTTCAGAATCCATCCTGGAAATCACCGCTCAGACAAACTTGCTTGCCTTAAACGCTGCCATCGAAGCAGCCCGGGCCGGTGAAGCCGGAAAGGGCTTTGCAGTGGTTGCTGACGAAATAAGAAAGCTGGCCGAAGGTTCAAAAGCAACAATAACAAGAATTCAGGAAGTAACAGATGTTATTTTGGAATCTGTACAATCTCTATCCAAAATCTCCGAAGAAGTAATGGGCTTCATTGACAAGAATGTCATGAATGATTATGAGGCTATGGTTAACTCCAGCGAACAATATAGCAAAAACTCAACCAATATCAACTATATTGTAAATGATTTCAGCGCTACCTCGGAAGAACTGCTTGCCTCCATGCAAAGCATGGTAAAAGCAATTAATGAAATCGCAATTTCAACAAATGAAGGAGCCCATGGAGCATCTGCAATTGCTGAAGGTACATCCATGATAGCACAAAAATCAAGTGAAGTTATAGCAAATGCAGAACTTGCAAAAAATAAATCCAACAGGCTTATTGAGACTGTTTCAAAGTTCAAGGTATAAGCAAGGCAAAATGTAGGCTTAAAAGGCAGGTAAATAATTACCTGCCTCCAATAATATATTTATCCATAGTTTTGCGTACATCCGCTAAGATTGCTTAGCAAACTCTACAAGATCTACCGACATTTTGTTTATTTCATCAACTGATGCATTCACTTCTTCTGAAAGGGCCGCTTGTGTCTGAGCTAATTCGTTGACCAATTCCATTTGCTTAATGATTGCTTCAATGGATTCTTTCATTTTGCTTAAAATATTTTCAATATTACCCGTTGCTTGAGAAGAATTATCCGCAAGTTTTCTTACCTCTTCTGCCACGACACCGAAACCTTTTCCGTGTTCTCCTGCACGAGCAGCTTCAATTGCAGCATTTAGACCAAGCAAATTTGTTTGATCAGCTATCCCCTTAATGAAATTGGATATTTCTTGTGTTTCATCTGCCAGCTTTTTGGCTTCATTTGCAGAAGCCGTTGTCTTTTCTTGTGCCATGGCGAGTTGTTGTGCTTGGGCTGATATTTCCGTAATACCGCTTACCATTTCAGAAATAGAAGTGGACAATTTCTCCATGCGTGCTATTGTTTCCTCAACATTTTGTTGTTTTAACTTCAAATACGTGATATCACGAATGGTACCTGCTACACGGGTAGGTACACCGTTTTCATCACGGGCCGATACGCCATTAGCCAAAAACCATCGGTATTCTCCCGATTTCAACTTTAAACGATATTCTTGTCTAAAAGGTGTACGACCTGTTGGGTCATTTAAGTGGGCTTTAAACGCAGCAAATGTGCGTTCCTTATCATCTGGATGCAATCGATCTGCCCATGATGACATAACATTTGGAAAATCCCTTTCATCCGTAAATCCCAATGCATGTCTGAATTGATCAGACCACCACCAAGGGTTGTCCATGTTATTGGGATTCCCGTCTTTGATTTCCAAATCCCATGGTGCTTCTTCCAGCACTTTCATAATTAGTTCATAGCGTGTTATATAAGCATTCAGTTCTCTCCGATTCGTCTCTTCCTCATGAATATCCGTAATAACTGCAATCATATAATATGGTGTTCCGTCTTCACGACGCTTTGCATAACCATATGTACGAACCCAACGATAACTCCCATCTTTAAATTTCATCAAATGCACCATATCAAAGGGCGTTTTCCCTGTAAAGTCCTTCAAATGGGCTCTCAACATCTTGTCTAATTCTTCTGCGTAATCCGGATGGGATATCCTTGAAAGCTCCATCAAATCATTCTTTAACTCACCAGGATTATATCCTAATAGCCTTTGCAATTCCGGAGAAATAACGACTCGATTTTTGGGACTGTCATATTCAACATCTTCCAAAAACAATTCCCAAAATCCGATTTTATTAACTTGCAGAAATGTATCAATTATATGCTTTTGGTGGCTTTCATATTCTTGGTGTAAAGCGTTTACCCTATTAAAGTTATCAATTATTTGTTGTAATCGTTCATCTTTTGCTGTGTAGCCTATTTTGAAATTAAGTTGTCAGTTCTGGGCAGCTTGCAATTGCTTTTGACTTTCTTCAAGTAACTGCTGCAAATCACTTTTTTCTTCTCTTTTTTTTAACACACTATTCACCCCTTTTGTCTTCTTTTGTTAAACATTATCATCTACCTATATTATATCGATTTTATGACATAAATGTATATCTTTATAGCAAGAAATACACATAATCTTATATAATCATTCAATTTTTTGTATAATTTTCTATTTATCTCAAATTTAACAAAAAAACTCCGGCGTATTATGAACCCATCATTGACAACCACAAATGATAAGCACAAAATACACCGGAATTCCATAGAATTTATTCCATCATCAATTCAATTTTAAGTATATATGAATGTCTATTACCACACAAATGTTTCGTCATATGCTGTATGAACAACGAAATTATGTTATATCTATCCATAAATTATAGGCCTTGTAAACGGAGGTATATCTGCTTTCATATGATAGGGCACTATGATGCCTTTGGCCCTTTTTCCTCTGATTTCAACTTCAATTTGGTCATTTACCACCACATGGCTATCAACAAGGGCAATGCCTATAGCTCTTATGTCCTTTTCTTCCTTCTGAACATCATTCAAGCCATTAACTTCAGTCTTGTAATATGGTACCATAGTGCCGCTGGTTACATAGCCTACCTCTACTCCATCCTTGAACACCTTGAAACCATTTCTACCAATACCCTTATCAGTCAATGCAAAAAGCCTTAGAATCTTAGGCAAATCAGTAATGTCCGAGAAATCTTTCTTCATAATTCTCTGAAGTGCTTCAAACTGATTAAGCAATGCTTTCTTGCCGATAAAATCACCTTTATCCTCTGCAAAACTAACAGCAAACTTTGCCAACGGGACAGAAAAAATCTTTATCTCCTCTCCATTTATATCCGTGCCAAATTCATGTCCATAAAGGGGAAATCCAGCCTCCAACCTTAAAGTGTCTCTTGCCCCAAGACCCATTGGCTTTGCTCCATTTTCCATCAATGAGTTCCAGATGGCAGGTGCATCTTCAGCCTTCAAAAATAATTCAAATCCCATAGGCTCTCCGGTATAACCCGTTTTTGATATACGAACTTCCTTACCATCCAGTTCAATTATGTCAAGGCTATTCTTTGCCGGTTCATTAAGGTAAGGATCTTTTGAAAGCTTGCTCAATATGTTCTTTGACTCTGGACCCTGTAAGGCCAGCATGGCATAGTCATCAGAAATATTTTCAATCTCTGCATCAAAGTTCTTTATTTCATTGGTCAAATGAGTCCAGTCTTTCTCAGCATTTGAGGCATTTACTACAAGCCAGTATTCATCCTCGCCAAAGCGGTATACATAAGCATCATCAATGGCTCCACCGTTTTCATTTGGAATTATTGTATACTGAGCCTGCTTCACATTTAAAGCCATTACATTGCTTGTCAAAACATGCTGGAGAAATTTTGCGGCTTCCTTGCCTGTTACCACAAATCTACCCATGTGGGAAACATCAAATATGCCCGCTTTTTTGCGTGTATAAAGATGCTCTTCCAATATGCCTTCGGGATAGTTTACGGGCATTTCCCATCCTCCGAAGTCAATCATGTTGGCTTTTAGCTTTATATGCTCATTAAATAGTACCGTTCTTTTTAAAGTGCTCATAAATCCTCCTCAAACTATTTTTTCTTTATCGGTGCTGCATGCAACCCAATACCTTTTAAACCCATAACCGCTTCGGAGAATACCTCGGCGAGAGTCGGATGGGCATGTATGGTATTTATGATATCCTGTGCCCTAGCCTTCATACTTATGGCCAAGGCTCCTTCATGTATAAGATCCGATGCATGAGGTCCCAATATATGCACTCCGATGATAACATCATCTTCATCAGAAATGACCTTCAAAAATCCTTCGCCTTCACCTAATGTCAGTGCTTTTCCATTGGCTCCGAACATAAATTTGCTTGTTTTATAGACTATACCTTTTGCCACTGCCTCTTCTTCCGTCATGCCTACTGACGCTATTTCAGGAAAAGCAAAGACACAGCTGGGCACAACGTCAGCGTTATACTGAGGCTCCATTCCCATCATATGTTCAACTGCAATTATTCCCTGATGGGAGGCTGTGTGGGCTAACATAATACCTCCGGTGACATCACCTATGGCATAAATATTAAGTATATTGGTCTGTCCATAGCTGTTGGTGCCTATTCCTTTTTTACTATAAGCAACTCCTGCCTTTTCCAACATCAGTCCTTCAACAGCCGGCTTCCTGCCTGTTGCCATAAGCACCTTGTCAGCAGGTATTTTCATATCCCCTTTCTTGGTAGAAAGGGTAAGCACCACATGCCCGTCCTCTTCTTCTATCTTTTTCACTTCAGCGGAAGTTAAGATTTCAACGCCTCTTTTCTTCATCATGGGTGTGAATCTCTTGCTGATGTCACCATCCAGTTGAGCAAGTATGCTGGGTAAAAATTCAATTACCGTTACCTGGCTGCCAAAGGCGCTGAATATGGCAGCAAACTCCATACCTATTACACCGCCGCCTATTATAACCAGCCTGTTTGGAATATGTTCAACAGATAACATTGCCGTACTGTCCAGCACATCAGGAAGGTCTGCACCTTCTATGGGGAGCAATGCAGGCTTTGAACCCGTTGCGATAATTATATGATCTGCTGAATAATTTTCAGTTGTTTCATCCGATTTTCTTACTAAAACCGTATTGGTATCTTCAAACTGAGCTTCTCCTTCAATAACTGTAATTCCATAGGATTTCATCAGTTGAACAATGCCGCCTACAAGCTGATCCACAATTTTTCTTTTGCGGCATTGCACCAACTCCCAGTCTACTGTTATGCCGGATTTTAAAATACCAAACTCCTCACTGTTTTTCATCAAATGATATACTTCTGCACTGCGGTATAAAGCCTTGGTAGGTATGCACCCCCAATTGAGGCAGGTACCTCCCAGCTTATGTTTTTCAATCAAGCATACCTTCGCTCCAAGTTGTGCAGTTCTTATTGCCGCCACATATCCTCCTGGGCCGCCTCCAATTACAATCAAATCGAAATCATGTTTTTCCATGGTTTCCTCCATGCTAATTTTTAGATTGCCATTTGAGTATCGGTGTTCTTGCTGCCTTTACCTCATCAAGCCTTCTAACCGGTGTGCCGTGAGGTGCAGTTTTAAGTATCTCAGGATTTTCTCTTGCTTCTTGAGAAATCTTTATCATGGCATCTATGAATCCATCAATGGTTTCCAAACTTTCTGTCTCAGTGGGCTCAATCATGATGGCGTTGTCTACAATCAACGGGAAATAAATGGTAGGTGGATGATAGCCATAATCAAGAAGCCTCTTGGCAACATCCAAAGTTGTCACATCATGAACATCATTCCCTAAGCCCCCCAGAACAAATTCATGCTTGCACACTTGATCAATGGGAAGGTAATAATGTTTCTTAAGCTTTTCCTTAATATAGTTGGCATTTAATACGGCCATTTTGCTTGCTCTTGCCAAGCCTTCCGCTCCCATTGTCTTTATATAGGCATAGGCTCTCACCATTACTCCAAAGTTGCCGTAGAAACTCTTTACCTTTCCAATAGATTTGGGTCTGTCATAATCAAGGACAAACTTATCTCCTGATTTCTTGATCACTGGCACCGGAAGAAATTCCACAAGCTTCTTTGCCACTCCCACAGGACCGCTTCCCGGACCGCCGCCACCGTGAGGCGTAGAAAAGGTCTTGTGCAAATTCAGATGCACTACGTCAAAACCCATATCTCCGGGTCTTGTTACACCCATGATTGCATTCATATTGGCACCGTCATAATAAAGAAGTCCTCCTGCTTCGTGGACAAGATCCGCTATTGACTTTATATTCCTTTCAAACAGTCCTAATGTGCTTGGATTGGTGAGCATCAATCCTGCTGTTTCATCATTGAGCACAGATTTCAACCTTTCTACATCCACTGCGCCTTTTTCATCGGATTTTATTTCAACAATCTCAAACCCTGCCATTGCAGCGCTTGCGGGATTGGTGCCATGAGCAGAATCAGGAACTATTATCTTATTTCTCTTGTTGTCTCCTCTGCTTTCATGATATGCTTTGATGATCATCAATCCTGTCAATTCACCATGAGCACCGGCTGCCGGCTGAAGGGTGAACTGCTCCATACCAGTTATCTCAGAAAGCATTTCTCCCAATTCATACATCAATTGAAGGGAACCTTGAACCGTATCGGTAGGCTGATATGGGTGTATATTTGCTAACTCGGGCATGGAAGCCATGTCTTCATTAATCTTTGGATTATACTTCATGGTACAGGAACCTAATGGATAAAAACCTGTATCAACTCCGAAGTTCTTATTTGACAAAAGAGTATAATGTCTGATGACATCAACTTGGCTAACCTCTGGAAGCTCAACATCACAGTTTCTGAGCATTGTTTCAGGAATCATGTCCTTAAGTTCAATCTCAGGTACATCACACTCAGGAAGAGAATAAGCTTTTCTGCCTTCTTTCGATACTTCAAAAATCAACCTATCATAGTTTTTCATCATTCTCCCTCCCTCATATCAACCATTACCGAAACAAGTTTATCAATTTCTTCTTTTGTTCTCTTTTCTGTCACACAAAGCAGTGTTGAATTAGTCAATTCAGGATACTCCAAAGACAAATCATAGCCACCCAGTATGCCCGCATTTAAGAGCTTTCCGTTGACTTTATCGATGCTCTCAGTGCATCCTACAGCAAACTCTTTGAAGAATGGCTTATTGAATACAGCACTACAACATCCTGATTTCAATAGCTGATTATATGCATAATGAGCCTTGTATGCACTCTGCATAGCTACTTCTTTTATGCCTTGTTTGCCCATGGTTGTGAGATAGACAGCCGCTGTAAGAGCATTCAATGCCTGATTTGAACATATGTTTGATGTAGCCTTCTCGCGCCTGATATGCTGCTCTCTGGCCTGAAGAGTCAACACAAAAGCACGTTTACCCTCCAAATCGTTTGTCTGTCCCACTATTCTTCCTGGAAGTTTTCTCATAAGCTTTGCTGTGGTAGCCATAAAGCCCAGATAAGGACCACCATAATTCAATGGATTACCCAAGGCCTGACCTTCCCCTACAACTATATCCGCCCCTAGTTCTCCGGGACTCTTAAGTGCTCCAAGGGATATGGGATCGGCAATACTTACTATCATCATTGCTTTATTGCCATGAGCAACTTCTTCTACTTCAGTCAAATCTTCAATTATACCGAAAAAGTTGGGATACTGCACGATAACTCCTGCAGTATTAGCAGACACCAAACTTCTAAGCTTTTCAACATCTGTGGAACCATCTTCATAATCTACTTCTAATACTTCTATGCCCAAAAACCTCATGTAGGTCTTCAAAACCTTTCTCGTTTCAGGATGTACTGTTTTTGAAACTACGATAGACTTTCTCTTTGTATTTTCACATGCCATTATCGCTGCCTCAGCGCAAGCAGTTGAACCGTCATACATTGATGCATTTGACACATCCATTCCTGTAAGGTTGGCTATCATGGTCTGATATTCAAAGATCACCTGTAGCGTTCCCTGGCTTATTTCCGGCTGATATGGAGTGTATGCGGTATAAAACTCAGACCTTGAGGTTATATGTTTAATTACCGAAGGTATATAGTGGTCATAGGCTCCTGCTCCCAAAAAGCATATCAACTCCTCTGTGCCCTTGTTCTTGCCGGCTAAAGACCTCATGTGCCTGTATAGCTCCAACTCAGACATTCCATGGCCAAGATTAAGCTTCCTGCCCAATCTCACCTCAGCAGGAATATCCTCAAACAATTCATCCACTGAGTTGACTTTGATGCTTTCAAGCATCATCTTTTCTTCCTTGGGCCCATTTGGTATATATGGAAACATATTATGCCTCCTCATTGCAGAAGTCTTCGTACTCTGCTGAATTCATAAGCTGATCTAGTTGATCTTTCTCAGTCAGCTCTACACAGATCATCCAGTTTTCGTACGGATCCTCATTGAGAAGGGCGGGATCATCGACCAATATTTCATTTACTTTTATAACCTTTCCCGAAACAGGGCAATAAACATCTGAAGCAGCTTTTACAGATTCAATGCTTCCCAAGGCTTCACCCTGTATCAGATTGGTTCCTATTTCTGGTAATTCAACGAAAACTATATCTCCCAATGCATCCTGTGCAAAATCACTAATACCGACGTAAGCTTTATCTCCTTCCACCTTCACCCACTCATGGTCTTTTGAATAATACAATCCTTCAATAATTTGCATTTCTTATTCCTCCATTCTTGTATTGTTTTTATTAAATAAAAAAAGAGAATGCAAAACTTATAAAAGCCTTACATTCTCTGTTTGCTTACCTGAGAGTATCGCCATCATCAACCATGGCTTTCTCCTACGGTGCCTATTTAAAGGACTTTTCAGAGTTCCATCCGGCAGCGATCCTTTCGCCTGAGAGTTTCTATAAAGATTCGGCAATCTCCATATTGCTCCTTCGGCTATCGAATCAGAGTTCTAACCATTCGATATCTCACGATGCCGTCATCTGGTCCATATGAATTTTTATATCTCCATATTTGAATATAGCATGTAAATATTTGGACATCAAATTGTTTTTATCTATTGCATCCTACCAATGAATTAAAATTATTAATGTAAAACAAAGCTGTAAGTTATCGCAAATTGCCTTTCTATCCTTGTAAAAACCTACTGCTTTGTATACGGTAAAAGCTTCCATTTCAAACGCTAATAACAAGCAACGCATTTAACGGGAAGTATATTATTCATCATAGAAAAACCATCATTTTACTCAAAGCAAAATGATAATCAATAATTCAATATAGTCACTAAGATTTCTTGGCAAATTCCACAAGATCTTGTGACATTTTATTTATCTCATCAATTGAGGCATTTACTTCTTCTGAAAGTGCAGCCTGTGTTTGTGCCAACTCGTTAACCAACTCCATTTGCTTAATAATTGCTTCAATGGATTCCTTCATCTTGCTTAAAATGTTTTCAATATTGCCCGTTGCTTTAGAAGAATTATCCGCAAGCTTTCTTACCTCTTCCGCCACGACACCGAAACCCCTTCCATGTTCTCCTGCACGGGCAGCTTCAATTGCAGCATTTAATCCAAGCAGATTGGTTTGACCAGCAATTCCTTTAATGAAGTTTGATATTTCTTGTGTCTCATCCGCTAAGGTTCTTGCTTCATTGGCAGAAGTCGTGGTTTTTTCTTGTGCCATGGCAAGCTGCTGTGCTTGAGCGGAAATCTCTGTAATGCCGTTTACCATTTCAGCAATGGAGGCAGCTAACTTTTCCATACGAGCTGTTGTTTCCTCAACATTTTGTTGCTTTAATTTCAAATGGGTAATATCACGAATGGTACCTGCTATACGAGTAGGTACGCCGTTTTTATCTCGTGCAGATATGCCATTTGCCAAAAACCAACGATATTCTCCTGATTTTAGCTTTAGACGATATTCTACATTAAAAGGTGTATTGCCGGTTCGGTCATTCAAATGGGCTGAAAGTGCAGCAAAAGTGCGTTTTACATCATCTGGATGTACTCGATCGGACCATGATGACATCACATTAGGAAAATCCCTCTCATCTGTAAATCCTAATGTACGTCGGAACTGATCAGACCACCACCAAGGGTTGTCCAAATTAGTAGGATCCCCATCTTTAATTTCCATATCCCAAGGTGCTTCTTCCAACACATTCATAATCAACTCATAACGCGTTATATAAGCATCCAGCTCTCTGCGACTCATCTCTTCCTCATGGATGTCTGTAATAACTGCGATCATGTAATATGGTGTACCATCATCATGACGCTTTGCATACCCATATGTACGAACCCAGCGATAACTGCCATCTTTAAATTTCATTAAGTGAACCATATCAAAGGGTGTCTTTCCTGTAAAATCATGCAAATGTGCTCTCAGCATTTTGTCTAATGTGGATGCATAATCTGGATGAGAAATTCTTGAAAGTTCCATTAAATCATTTTTTAGTTCGCCAGGAGTATATCCTAGAAGTGCCTGCAATTCTGGAGAAATGACAACTCGATTTTTGGGACTGTCGTATTCAATGTCTTCTAAAAATAATTCCCAAAAGCCGATTTTGTTAACCCGCAGCATTGTGTCAATTATATGCTTCTGACGGCTTTCAAATTCTTCTCTCAAGGTATTTACCTTATTGAAGTTATCAATTATTTGCTGCAATAGTTGGTCTTTTGCTACATAGCCTAATTGACAATTAAATTGCCCGCTTTGTACGGCCGTCAATTGTTTTTTACTTTCTTCCAGCAACTGCTGTAAATCACTTCTGTCTTCTTTTTTAATAAACACACTCTCACCTCTTTTATCTTCTTTTGTAAATACATTGTTCAGATATTTATATTATAGCGTTTTTTTTCGACAAAAGTATATCTGTAAAACAGAAACACATAGAACTTTTTCATAAAGATAGTTTATCTAAGATGAAGTTAGGCAAAGAGAACTGTCCCCCATATCTCATTTAAAAGTTAAAATTTCAATCTGAATAACCGAAATATATTATGTAGCTTTTTTGACAAATTTACTTTTTAAAACTGCATATAATTCGGTATATTTACACAAATAGAGGAGGTCCCACCTGAGTGAAAACTACTTTCAAAACGTTGTTACAGCATATTGCTTATATTTTTATTCTTTTTGGATGTTATTTTTTAATCAAAAAAACTCATTCATTAACACCCTCTGTTATTTTTGTTATTAAATATTCTTCATACATTATATTTGGCTTAGGATTGATTTTAAGTATTAGATTCAATCAGGGAAGGATTTTTCTTATAACCTTACTCCTTCTTCTATGTGAGTTGCTTTTAAACTATTATGCAAAATTGTCAATAGATATGGCATCCTATACTCAAGCCTTCTATCCGGTTATGTGCATGCTTATACCTCTTAATATCTTCATATTCTCCCATTTAAAGGAAAGAGGCATATTTTCTTTATGGGGAAAGATGCGCATTTTCTTTATACTTCTTGAACTTTTTGTTATATATAAAATGGTTATATACAATAATACATCATTAAAAAAATTTTTGAATCTAAAATTTATAAATCTCCCCTTAGAGAAAACCATTATGCATCAAATAGCATTACTAATATTCCTTCTGGTATTGGTGTTCTTTATAATAAAAAGCTATGTCAAGAATAGCGGCCTTGAAGTCCGATTAGTTGGTGTTATTGCCTCTGTTTTTTCTGCGCTTCTTTTCATTAATGACAATATATCTTTTTCTATATATCTGAGTGTTGCTGGTTTAATGTTAATTATCAGCATCATTGAAGACTCCTACTCCATGGCCTATCTTGATGAGCTTACCAAAATCCCTTCTCGCCGTGCCCTTAAGGAAGAGTTAATGAAACTAGGGAATAAGTATACCATTGCAATGATAGATATTGACTTTTTTAAGAAATTTAATGATAAGTACGGACATGATGTTGGTGATGATGTTTTGAAATTAGTTGCTTCTAAGTTGGTGCAAGTGGGAGGTGGCGGAAAAGCTTTTCGTTATGGAGGCGAAGAGTTTACAATACTGTTCCCTGGTAAATCCATTAACGAAATAATGCCACATTTGGAAAACTTGCGAGAGGAAGTGTCCAAAACTGGGTATACAAGAAAACCCTCAAAATCAAAAAGCAGGAATACAGGCAAATTATTTGTTACAATCAGTATAGGAGTGTGTGAGAAAAGCAGCAGACACAAGGATCATAACGATGTACTCAAAGGAGCTGACAAAGCACTATACAGAGCTAAGAAGAAGGGTAGAAACTGCGTTAGTAAATAATATTATAACAAAGAAAGCTTATGTTCCAAAAACAATTGATAATCCATTCTCTTATTTTCAAGACATAAGCAAGTCTCCAAAATATATGTCATTTTTGGTACGGTTCATAGTAAGCCATCTAAGGACAAGGTTGTTTTGTAACATTGCAAACAATTAGGCTTGTAAGCTAGAAATTTAGCTTACAAGCCTTAATAAATTTCAGTAGTTACACAAAGTATATATCAAGTATGATTATTGCGATTTTAGCATGCTACCTCTACAGATTTTTCTTCAGCTTCATCAGCTGTCTCTCCTTCAATAAGCTTTACCAGCTTCTTATCTAATGCAAAGAGCAGTACTGCGGTTACGAATAATATGGCAGGTATTACAACATAAGATACAAGTATAGGATAGTTTGAAGCTATTGCATATACGTATCCGTAGGATTTACCAGCAATGAAGGTAGCAAATATCCAAACACCCATGAGCACCGAATACAGCTTGTTTGGAGCGTACTTCGTTACAAATGAGTTTCCAAGTGGTGAGAAGAACATCTCCCCCAAGCTGAGAAGAATACCAAACAAAAGCAGCCATATAATGCTTGCCTTTGCATTAGCATCTCCACCTCTGGAGAGTTCAGCAAACACGAGCATCAAGAATGATAAACCGAGGAATGCTAAGCCAATGGCTAGTTTCTTGAACAAACTCATGTCCCCTTTAGGACTTTGTGACATTTTAAACCAAAGTGCACCAAGTACAGGTCCAAGAGCTATACATACCAATGCATTAAGAGAATCAAACCATGAAAGAGGAACTTCAAAGCCACCTATCATCATGTTTATGAACTGCTCGCCGTAATCGTAAGCAGCTAAATAAGTAAGATACCAAAACACCCAGAAAATAACTGAGAACAATGAAACAAGAACTATAGCAAATACTCTTTTTTTCTCGATCTTTGTAAGAGGCTTAACTTCTGTTTCAACATTCTTTTCAATATGCTTTCCAGCTTTGAAGGGCTTCTTTCCAGCCTCTCCAAGGAACCTTATTCCAAAGAGGAACCATAGTGCATCTATAGCGCATATCAATCCACAAAGCTGGAAAGCGGGCCTGAAGCCCTGAACTTCACCTTGAGCGAAAGTCGAAGTCACAAGTACGCCTATAGCAGTAGTTCCAATGAAAGATCCTATGTTGACGAATGAGTATTGAGTTGAGAATGCTGAGTCAAGTTGGCTTTCATCCGTAAACAAGGAGCCGTTTATTGCTGAAACGTTGCCCTTGAAGAGTCCTGTTCCGACTGACACGAGCACAACCATTAGCGTCATGCCTGCAGCGCTTGTTGCTGATCCACCGAGGAAGTATCCTACAGCCATCAGTGCAAGGCCAACAGGTACGCAGTATCTCGCTCCTATGTATCTGTCGGAGATGACCCCACCAATTATTGGCGCAAGGTAAGTGAATGCAACAAGATTGGACTGAATAAGTGCAGCCTCAACTTTTGTAAGGCCCAAACCGCCTGTCGCAACCGTAGCTGCAACAAAGACGTAAATTAGGAATTTTGCTGAATAGTATGCCATCCTTTCCAACATGAAAGAGATGCAGCAAACATAGAAGCCAAAAGGACGTTTGTTTTTGACAACCATATTGCTCATTTTTCATTTCCTCCTTTTTGATTATATTTCTCTCGTGTATTTTTTGAGCCATTCACGCTCTTCATCAGTTAGGTGGGCAGCCAGCTTATCATACACAAGTTTATGATAACTGTTGAGAAACAGTTTTTCATCACGGTTGAGGTCTTCCTCTGCTATCGCATCAAGATCTATAGGTGCAAACGTAATTGTGTCAAAATACATGAACTGTCCGTTTTCGTTTACTACCCCTTTTCTCACAATGAGCTCGTTTTCAAGCCGTATGCCGTGAGATCCAGTAATGTATAGTCCAGGTTCAACAGTAATGACCATACCTTCTTCCAGGGTGTGCGTCTCATTCCTGCCTGGCATGTTGTACCATCTGAAACCTGCAGGTCCTTCATGGATGTTAAGAAGGTAGCCAACACCGTGTCCCGTTCCATGCTTAAAGTCCAGGTTTGAGCTCCAAAACGGTTCCCTTGCCAATATATCAAGGTTATAGCCCTTGCAGCCATAAAGGAATTTAGCACGTGAAAGATTTATCATTCCTCTTGCCACCATTGTGAAGTGCCTCTTGAATTCTTGACTTACTTCCCCAAGGGCAACAGTTCTGGTTATATCTGTTGAGCCTTCTAAGTAATTTCCACCCGTGTCCATGAGCACGAAATGCCCTTCTTCAAATTCCTTGTCCGACTCAGGTGTAGCTGAGTAGTGAATGATTGCCGCATTTTCCTTGAATCCGATTATGGGTGCAAAGCTTTGCCCGAGATAACCTTCCTGCTGCTTTCTGAACTCGTCAAGCTTTTCAGCTGCACTAATCTCTGTTATCTTCGTCTTCCCAAGGTTTGTTTTGAGCCAGTACATAAACTTGGTGAATGCAACACCATCCTTGATATGAGCCTTTTCTATGTTCGCAAGCTCAACAGGGTTCTTCATTGCCTTTAGCAAAATTATAGGATTTTGCTGCTCAATTTTCTTCGCGTGGGTCGGAATATTTTTGTAAAGTGCATAGTTTACTCTTTCAGGATCTATCATCACAGCATCATCAGCCTTGAATCCCTTTACATATTCGTATATATCGTTATATGGTCTAATCTCAACGCCATCTCTTATTAGGGCAGCCTTCACCTCTGAACTAAGCTTGCATTCTTCTATGAAAAGACATATCTTGTCCATTTCTACAACCGCGTAGCATAGTACCAGAGGTGAGTACATCACATCATTTCCCCTGATGTTCAGCAACCAAGCTATCTCGTCGAGAGTTGTGAGGACATGCCGGTTTGCTCCTGCTTCACGCATGATATTTCTTACTCTTCTCAGCTTTGAGGCTCTGCTCTCGCCTGAATATTTCTCGTCAAGAATGAAAACTGGCTCCAGTGATAGGTCAGGTCTGTCCTCCCAAATCATATCTACAAGATCATAAGAGTATTCAATGCTCACATTCTTGTATGAAAGCCTGTTTATATAATCTTCGCCTTCCTGAAGTGCTATCAGTCGACCGTCGAATCCGAGCTTTCCATCCTTAGGCATCTCTTCCTCAAGGAACTCAAGAACTGTAGGAACACCCGGGTTGCCTATTCTGAAGAGCTCTATACCGGTACCCTCCAGCTGGAGCTCAGCCTGTATAAAATACCTTCCGTCTGTCCAAAGTCCAGCCTTGTCCATTGTAACCACAGCCGTTCCCGCAGAACCAGTGAATCCTGTCATGAAAGCTCTTGCCTTAAAGTGCTCTCCCACATATTCGCTTTGGTGATTGTCTGCTGAAGGTATTATATAGGTATCCATACCTTTTTCGGCCATCAGCATTCTCAGTTTGGAAATCCTTTCTCTTATAACTTCATTCATGGCTAACTCCCCTTTATTCCACAACAATCAGGTCCTTGCTGTAGTTGTTAAGAACTTCACAGCCATCTTCAGTCACAATCACTAAATCTTCTATACGAACTCCTATATCTCCAGGCAGATATATTCCTGGTTCTATTGAAAATATCTGTCCAGGCTGTACTCTGTCAGTATTAGCAGAAGAAACATCACCGAAATCGTGGACATCTATCCCAATGGAGTGTCCGAGTCTGTGTGTGAAATATTTGCCGTAACCTTTTTCAGTTATGTAGTCCCTTGCTACAGCATCTATATCACAGAATCTAACGCCTGCTTTAACCTTGTCTATTGCACGCTTGTTGGCTTCGAGAACTATATTGTAAATCTTTCTTGCATGTTCTGATACTGACTTGTAGAACACTGTCCTCGTCATATCTGAGCAGTATGAGTCCTTTGTACATCCTATGTCTATTACTACACAATCGCCTTCCTTGACAATTGAGTTGTCCATTGAGTGATGCGGGTCAGCAGCATTTGCTCCATAGCTTATTATAGGATCGAAGGAATGTCCGTCTGCACCAAGCTCCTCCCAAATACCTGATAGAAGCTGTCCCATCTTCTTTTCTGAGTGCTTTTCAGGAATAAGCTTTATCATCCTATCCATAGCCAGATCATTTAGACTTGAAGCTCTCCTCATAAGATCTTTTTCCTTCTCGTCCTTGCACATTCTTACCCTGTCTATAATCTCAGATCCATTGACAAAAGGACTTCCTGCCTTGAGCCTGATCAACTCTAAAAGGAATCTTGCAGGCCAGTTCTTGTCTATTCCAAGGGGCTTTTCCTTTTCAATATATCCTGCAAGTATGTCTACAGGCTTCTGTGTGTCGTTAAACCATACAACTTCTACCCCCAGATCTTCGTTTACAGGGAATAGCTCGTTGATGAACAACCTGTGATTGCCGTTAAGATTCAGGTAAAGCACAAGCATCCTCTCTCCCGGATGTATCCATTTTCCTGTCAAATAAAATATCGCAGACGGATCAGATACTATCATCTGAGGCAGTTTCTGCTCCTCCATCATTTTTAAAACCTTGTTTAATCTTTCCTTATTCAAGAGAATCCCTCCAGTATTGCTATTTACTAATCATAGATTTACTAATGCATTTTTATATTAGCATAATTTTTACAGTACGCATAGAATTAATTTAAGTATAATAGAAATTTTTTCAATATTACTTAAATTCCTTTGGTGACATTAGTGTCTGTTATGATAGAGCTTAATCCCATAGCGTTTGAATATGACATTGATTTATGTTATTATTATGAGAAACCTAGTGAATATTATTATCTTCGGAGGAAGTCGATCAATGATGAACGAAATATCAGATAAGATTAAGAATCTACGAAAATTAAAGAATATGACGCTGAAGGACCTAAGCGAAAAGACAGGGCTCTCCGTTAGCTTTCTGTCCCAAGTGGAAAACGGTGCCTCTTCGCTGGCCATAACTTCACTGAAAAAGATTGCCGATGCTTTCGATGTGACTATAAATTATTTCTTCGAGGTGCCTCAGGTGCACAATTATCTGGTCAAAGAAGAAGAGAAAGAAGTTTTCAAAATAGAAGGTTCTAACTCTAAGTTTATAAGGCTGAGCGGTGACTTCCCTAACAGAAAGCTTGAAGCCATGATCACCATAATACCGCCTGAACAAAAGCATGGTAGCAAATTTAGTCACCCTGGAGAAGAATTCGTATATGTCCTTGAAGGAATTGTCATTATTGAGATCGATGGAAAAGAATATCTTGTCAAAGCTGGAGACTCCATACACTATCCTTCAACCTGCAACCACTTGTGGACTAACCCTCTCAAGCAGGAGGCAAAGCTGCTGACAGTGATGACGCCGTTGATATTCTAGCAAAAAGCAAACGGAATGTCGCAAAATCTACTTTAGTAACTCCCTTGTGCATCAGTGAAACTGCTGAAAAGTATACTATAAAGCAAGCTACACTCATTAAGATGTGATATACTTCTAGGCTGTTTTCCCATTTACTTGTAATACAGTTCACTTCTCTTCATCTAACAACGAAGTTGATTTTAAGCATATAGTATATATATTAGTAAGCGCTAAAGTGCGGTGCCTGGCACCATAGTTTGGAGCTGAAGCCCAGGGTTTATATAATAGGGCAGAAATGTTGTCCAAGGAAATAATTCAATAAAAAGGATAATGGCTAAACTCAAAACTACTGGATAATAGATACATAAGAGCGAAAACTCCAGCATAATGTTGCAATATATCATAAGACCCAAAATCTATGATATAGGATAGCAATATATGCTGGAGCAAAAGGTAGGATACTATTCATTCTTTCTTAAAAGCACCATAAACAGCACCGCTCTGACTGCGTTTTTTATAGACGTTTATTATCCATAATAAGTGATAAAGTGCTGTGGCTGACACTATATCCTGCAATTCTATATATAAGGTATATATTATTATTTAATTACGCTATATAGTATAGAGTTTTGAAGATTTTAGTTTTTTCGAAGCCCCCACGTCACCATAATCTACATTACATAACTTATTTAGTATATACTAAATGCAAGAGAAGTAGCTGAAGCATTGGTAGCATATTTATTCTCAAGGCTTCCATCTAAATTTACTAAAAATGCTTTTGCAAATTGGATTGTGGTAAAACTCACAAATTTGACAAATTCTATACAGGATACATATGTGGAAACATGGGTAACTAAAAGCTGGAGTGATTATGATTTAATGTATAAGTACTATACAACAATAATCCACTATTCCGATAACAATCTCAGTAAGCCACTTAGTATGCAATATTACTATAATGGTTTATACCAATACTAAAATTATAAAAGTGGAAGAATTTAGTTTGCTTCCACTTTTGCATAATATATAATATAAATATGAAATTATTACAAAAATAGTAAATAACCATGGAGGGGATTACTATTAAAAAATTAATTTTTAAACTATATATTGGTTTCCCATTAGCTCTACTAACAGTAATATTGTTATTTTGGCATAAATCATTAAATCTAAATAATTTAATTATCAGTTTCTTGATATATTATTCTTTTACGACTATAGTGATTTTAGCTCTAAATATCTTTAAATTTGAAAACATGCTTAGAAATAATCCCTATATAAATAAATATACCAACTTTACTTTTCAGTTAATTGCCATTATAGCTGGAATTATTATATATAATCAAAACAACAATATATATAATTATTTCTTTTGGGGCTTCATTGGTATAATGTTACCCTTAAGTGAGTTTATATTAAGTCATATGGATATAAAAAGTAACAATGTGTAAGTTGCTTATAAAAGTTATACAGAATTTAATGGGTGTTATCAATTGGTTTTGCCATTAAATTTTGAAGTGCTAATTCCTGAGGATGATTCAGTGAAGAAAAGCAGATGAAATCCTATGAGACCATCATGAGTAAGGAAGGTATCAAACTTTGGATGAATCGCTCCATACAAGTAGAATGAGCCTTTAGGGTACTGAAAAATGATTATGGTTTCAATGGATTTTTACACAAGGGAAAAGCAGCACGGAAACAGAATTTCTTCTGCTGTGTTTTGGATATAATATGAATAAGTTGCATGCAAAGATTCAGAATAAAAGATGTGGGAATCATTTGCATGAGATAAAAACAGCGTAAAAAGTTGATCGAGGCTCATAGGTTTATTAAGGTTACCCAAGAACAGGAAAACAGTGAGAGTTAAATCATCAATAAAATACTCTCACTGTTTTTTATAAATTTCAATGAAAAAGGGAGCGCACCTCCCTACTTTAGAAATAGTTTTGCGACACTCCCTTATAACCCTGCCCTTCCTTAAACTTCACATATTCTCTTCTTCTGCTGGGCTGATGTTTTCTGACATATTATGCATATAGCTCTTCCTCACGCACGCAGCTGCCAACACCAGATGTGCTTTTTATCTTACTTCTCCATTTTCCCATTTTAAAAGCTATGAAAGATATGATGGCACCCATGGACCAGGAAACCAGCAGTGAAATATACAATGCCTCAGGCCTGCCATTTGGATAGGCAGAACTTTTGGTAAGGGCAGCAAGCCCATAGGCTACAGGAATACGAAGGCCTATGGTGGTTATGATGGATATCCACATAGGAGTAACTGTATCTCCTGCTCCACGCATGGTTCCTCCAAGACACTGTGATATGGCAACACACAGATAACCTGCAGCAAGTATTCTCATCATCCGTACTGCAAGATCAATTAGCTCTGCTGTATTTGTGAATATGGCAAAAAGATAATGGCCAAAAAATAGCAATATGACAGTAACAACTCCGGAGAAAGTCAATGCCAATATGCTGCCCTGCTTAACCCCGGAGGAGACACGGTCCAGCTTTCCTGCGCCCACGTTTTGTCCCGTATATACACTCATTGCATTTCCAAAAGACATATTTGGCATCATGGCGAAACCGTCAACCCTCATGATTATTACGCTACATGCTATAACCAGCTCTCCCAAGCTGTTGGTAAGAGATTGCACAACCAGCATTGAAATTGACATTATACCTTGGGTGACTCCAGAGGGTAAACCGATTCTAATGATGTTCTCGAAGTATGCACGTTTCAGCTTCAAGGTTTCAAAGTTTAGATCGAATACATCTCTCATACCCGAAAGCTTTATAAGACACATAATTGCAGATATTCCTTGGGCGATAACAGTGGCTAAGGACACTCCTGCAACTCCCATTTTATACCTTGCAACAAATAGAATGTCCAACCCTACGTTTAGTGCCGCAGCCACCAGTAGAAATAGCAGAGCAGAAAATGAATCTCCCATCCCTCTCAGTATGGCTGAAAACATGTTATAGAAAAAGAAGCCTGCTATTCCAATGAAGTATATATTAAGATAGCTGGCACACCAATCTATGATTGAAGACGGTGTATTTAAAAGGCGCAGCATTGGCATTGTTATCAAAGGTCCTATAACCATAATTATAAGTGTCGCTATTCCTGCAAGGGTTATGCAGTTTCCTATATATCTTGACAAACCTTCCCTGTCCTTGGCTCCAAAGCTTTGGGAAATTGTTATACTGGCTCCGGTAGCAAGTCCAACAAACACTGCGAGCAGCAAATTAAGTATGGGGGATGCACTTCCAACTGCGGCCAGGGCATTATCCCCCACATATCTTCCTACTATGACAGAGTCAGCAGTGTTATACAACTGCTGAGCTATATTTCCTATTATCATAGGCACCGCAAATTCCATAATACGTTTCCATGGGACCCCCTCTGTCATATCCTTTACTGAAAATAAACTCTTCAAACTCATACCTTAACTAGTCCTCCATTATTAATTATATAAATTGCTTTGTAAAGGGCTTTTATAGTGAAGTTTAAATCTCCACATTTTTAACTTCTTTTTATATTTTAGCAATAATTAAGCATAATTGACATAAAAACTTGAATAATTCCCATTAGAGATAACAAAAGTGAACTCTGCCACAACAGGCCAACTAAAAGATATCCCTGCGATAAAGTAGGGTGCCTAGAACCATAATTCCAATTAAAAAATGTATGAGGCTTCTTCTGACTGGCTAATGTTTTCGTAGACCTCTCTCACAATTTTCAGGCCTTTATTCAGAACTTCAATTCCTGGCGGTGAGCTAATAGATATCCTGACTGCGTTAATCCCAAAGTTCTCACTTACACAGAAACGTTCAGAACCATAAACATTTACTCCTCTTTCCCGACACATCATCTCAAAAGCTCTTCCTGTACAGCCTTTCGGAAGATGTAGCCATTTATAAAAGGCTGATTTGATATCCCCAGAAGGGATCTCAGGAAAGTACTGGCAAAAAATCTCATTACGCTTAAGAGCTTCCTCTTTTTTACGGGAGGCAATTTCTTCGTAGATTCCGCTAAAGATCATTTCCGTAGCTATTTCTACATTCAATGAAGGAGTCTTTAAATTTACATTATAGATAGCATTCTCTAACTGCTTACGCATTCTTTCCGGAAAACATATATATGCTACTCTAAGTCCGGCACATAATGCCTTAGACATGCTGTTTATATAAACTGACTGTTCCGGAATATTTACTGAAATTGGCTGTTGCTTATTATCAGATAAAAATGCATAGGTATCATCCTCAATTAGTATCAGATGGTACTTTTTTATTATTTTTGATACTTCGGCTCTTCGCTCATAGCCCATCACAATGTTGGTGGGATTGGCGCAAGCTGGCATCAAGTAAATTCCATTAATCTTGCTATTCCTACATGCCTGCTCCAGTGCATATGGAAGTATTCCATTTTCATCGCCTTTAAGACCAATAAGCTGAATATTAAGCATGTTTGCAAGACCGATAAAATTCGGATAAGTAAAAGCATCTGTTGCAATCTTGTCTCCTGGCTTAAATAATGACATAAGCACCAGTGCCAGAGCATTTTGTGCTCCTGATGCCATATATATGTTTTCCCTGGGGACATCCATACCATGAAGGGAAAGCCACCTTTTGGCTGCCTCCTGCTGTCTTGGTGTACCTAGAGGATAGGAATACTCAAATAGGGTATGTGATTTGGGTGCTTTTAATATCTCCGATGCTATTTGGGATACTATTACGTTATACTCATAAAACGGAAGAGTCTGACCCATCTCTATCATCCCCTCCCTCTCCTCTGTGACTATCGTCTTATTTACACAACCATTTGTTACAAATGTTCCTCTGCCAACCTTTCCATATATAAGCCCCTTTTCTTCACAGATCTTGTATGCCTTGGTAACAGTGCTTAGGCTTAGATCAAGAAAATCCGCAAGCTCCCTCTGAGGAGGCAGCATAGTGTTTTCTGCCAGTATTCCATGAACAATGTCATTTTCTAGCTTAGCAGCAAGGGAAGCATAGTATGGATAAGTCAGTTCTTCTCTATCTGGTTTCCAGGACATAGGATAATGTTCAAAAGAATTGTACGGCATAACTACCTCCTAGAATATTGTATTCAGTACAATTTTTAGCTTGATTCAGTATTATAATTAATATTAACATTAAATCAACAATACAATACTATATCAAATTGTACTGTATTACAAGGCAAAATTTTTAAGGAGGTAGTCTTTGATGAATAAAAAATATGTTAGTCCCATACTTAACAATATAAGAATTACACCCATTTTAGAAGACCTTTCCCTTGCTGCAGATTTTGCCAAGGAATACATCGAAGCAAGTAACACTATGAGGGTTTTCCCTAAAGAAGAAGATATTGCAGCTCTTTCAGTATTTGATTCACCGCTATCCAATACACCAACTAGTATAAATGAAATACTAAAAAAGCTTCATCAATATGGTTCAAAAGCTACAGTTGCACAAACTGGCGGAAGATATTTCGGATTTGTTAATGGAGGTATACTGCCATCATGCCTATGTGCGAAATGGCTTTTGGATGTGTGGGATCAGAATCCTGCCATGTTCGTTATGTCCCCCATAGGAGCCAAGCTTGAAGAATTATGTGAGAAATGGCTCATCCAGATTCTTGGCTTACCGGACGAAACTGTAGCAGGATTCGTGAGCGGAAGTTCCACAGCAATTATCTGCGGACTCGTGACTGGACGCAATTATCTCCTTAAAAAGAAAGGATATGATGTGGCTGCAAAAGGTCTTATAGGTGCCCCTCAAATTAAGATAGTATTAGGCGAAGGAGCTCATTCCACAGTATTAAAAGCCCTTTCAATAATCGGCCTTGGATACGAAAACATTATTAAGGTACCTATGGATTCTCAAGGCAGGATTTGCGCTGAAAAGCTCCCTATAATAGATGACTCCACCCTCCTCATACTTCAAGCAGGTAACGTGAACAGTGGTGCCTTTGATAATTTTGAGGAAATATGCTTGAAGGCCAAAGAAAAGGGAGCATGGATACATATAGACGGTGCCTTCGGTTTATGGGCAGGGGCAAGCCCAAAGCTATGCCACCTTACAAAAGGCATAGAACATGCTGACTCCTGGTCTTTAGACGGTCACAAAACACTTAATACCCCTTACGACAATGGCATAATTCTTTGTAGACACAGGGATGCGCTCATCAATGCAATGCACATGACAGGCTCATACATCCAGCTTACAGAAGGAAAACGTGACAGCATGATGTACACAATGGAAATGTCCCGCCGGACAAGAGCAGCAGATCTCTGGTCAGCTCTTTGCGGACTTGGAAGAAAAGGAGTTGCAGAACTCGTGGAAGAGCTTTGTGCCAAAGCAACATACTTTGCTGAAGAACTTGAAAAAATAGGTTTTGAAATACTAAATGATGTTGTATTCAATCAGATTCTTGCGAGATGGAAAGACGACAAGCTTACTCAAGAGCTAATAAATAAGATACAAACTTCAGGTGTTCTGTGGCTTGGTGGCACCAAGTGGCTCGGTAAGACAGCCATGCGCATAAGCGTCTGCTCATATAAGACTACCTATGAGGACATAGATTTATGTATCGACGAGATAAAACGTCTGACATCATCGTTATAATAATGCTTGGAGCTAAAACTCTTTGTTAATTATTTAAGAATGATTAGTCTAAAAAACAGTCAAGAAACATTGATATATCACATTTTGAGCTGTTTTTACAGCTACTTATGATATGGTTCACCGTGTATTACTGAATACATGACTCTATTCTAATATACGATAATTTTCAATAAAGCATTAGATTTTAGCACATAGAACCTATGCTTTATTGCAACATTATCAAATGTATTTTTTGGTGCTTATACTATGCGATTTTTATTATAGCGCTTTTTTGGCACTTATACTATGCGATTTATCAATTTTATTATTTTTTGGCACTTATACTGTGAGATTTATTAATTTTTATAATTTGGGGCACGCATAGTGTGAGACTTTCCTATCTCTTGTTTGTTTTTGGCACTTATAGTGTGCGTTTTTTTTATCTTTTCTGTGCTAATAATTCTAATTTTCATATTCTCATCCTTACCAATAGTAGATATCAGAATAACAATGGGTAAGAGAACTTCAAACATTTTAAAATTTTTCAGTATTTTTCAAAAAATTTATGAAAAGATAGAATTTGTCTTACCCATTCTCAAAATAAATCAAAAAAATAAAGACTTTTTTATAAAATCTTTAATTTTATTTTGCCAACTTCTTAAGAGCCTCTTCGTTTTCACATATGATAATATTCATAAGGCTTTCTATTTCTTCCTGCTCTTTTGTTTTTGTATTTTTAATATAATCCTTTGCTTCTTTCTCATTTTCTTCAGTCAGTTTTTTCAACTTCCTTTTATCTTTCAAAATTATATCCTCCACTTTGCTATTTATCTATTATTAGATTGCCTCTTGTATGCATTTACAATTTTTATGATATAATCTTTAACAAAAGGTAACAGTTTAATTATCTTTAATTTTCTCTTCTTCCCTACAGTATTTTTTAATAGATACTGCTTTGAAAAGAATTATTATTAGAAAAATTATTAGAAAAATTATTAAAGACAATTATACTAATTAAATTGTTTTAAATTGTTTCTCCTCCATGTATAGTGTTTTAAAATTGTTTCTCTATATAAATTATATAGATTAAGTCCGTTTCTAATTTACTTTTCTTTTCTATTTTCTATTAAGAAAAGCATTTCTAAAATCGGTTTGTTTTATTAAAATAATTTTCTTTATCTTTCAATTATTTCCCCCTACATTTACTAAGTTCTGCTTAATAAATTCCTCGTTGGTAAAATGTGTGATAACACAAGGTACCATTGGAATATTAAATAACTTTGCAGTAATTAATCGTGTTATCCCTGCTACCAGGGAATACTTACCATTTTCTAGTGGTCTTACTGCAATAGGATATGAAATCTCTTGAGATTCTGCTGCAGTGCGAAATAATGTACCAAAATTTAAACTGTTGCAATTTAAATGAATTTCCTCCGTAATAATTATGTCGTGCGTATCGATATATACTATCTCATGCTGCCTTTCTATGTACCACTTGAAATCCGCCTTATTCTTATTACTTTTCCACGGTCTTCCTATATTAAGGATTTCTTTTACTTCTCTGTTTTCAGAAACATCAACTGTCTCTTTGAATACAAAATCTTCATTATTTTCCGCTTCCAATATATGTACGCTGTTCTTCTTGCAGAATTGCAGTTTTCTTGCATAGTTGGCAAATCCATGAACTACTTTGTTTTGACTGTCATCCTTAGACGTTTTGCTAAAGCGTATCATCACCATATCCCCGATTTTCTTAACAAGGCAAGACAATATAAACCATTCTTTGGTACATTTTATTACAACCCTGCCATTTTCCTTTTTCCATTGGCAAGAATCCCATATCTTGTATTTTTGGCTGCTGAAAACTTCCACTATGGAAATTTCATCTGTCACAATCTCTATTTCTTTATCTTCAAGGCTCATATCAATATACAATAAATATTGCAGTGCATGTATTATAGCCTGCAATTCTGCTTGTATATTTTTTTTACACTTTAGATTTGTATATCCAAGTATTTTATTTTTACCAGGATTAATTATTAAAAAACTTATTCCTGCTTTGTTTTTCTGAAAAGAACCATCTGTATAAATTTTTATATTTATCATACGTTTATCTTATCCCTCAAAATAATAAATTACCTTTGCGATTTTAACTATTATTCATCCAATAGTTCTTTTAAGATTGTTTTAGATTTCGGAGGTAAAATTTTAATTAAGTGCTTCAGCCCGATGTTGTATATAAGGGCAATTATCATATTCTCCCGTTCCCGTAAGTCCGCCAGCGCTTGTCCATCAAAAAGTTCTAATTTGCCTTCATAAGGCGTGTGCTGTGCCCACTGTTCACAAGTGAGCCTCTGCGGTTCTGCCTGTGGCACCAGTTCTTCTTTATCTTCCTCTGGCTCAAAATACTGAAGTGCATTTTCTACCCATTTTATAAATTCTTTAGTTTCTGGGATTTTACCACCATTTTCTGCTATTTTCTGGTTTACAGCGTCTTCTGCTATTTCTCTAATGTCTTCTTTGCCAGCAAAAACCCTCAAAACAGCATTTTCAGGTAACTCAATCATCTTCAAAACTTGTTTCACACTGAAACCCATTCCTTTTAGTCTCTTAACTATTTGCAGTGTGCAAGACATTTCTGCTATTATTTCTGCTTTTTTTAGATGTTCTTGCAGTGTATTGTCAAAAGCATCCTTCATATCTCCTTACCTCTTTTCTTTCATATTTTTATATATAATTGGCATTCACAGTATTTTTTTCATTTATTATTTCAATAATCCCGAAAAATCTATTTGATAAAATAAAGTCTTTGCCTTGCCTCATTTCCACCTATATACGAACATATCTTATTTATATAATATAACGGCAACATGACTGGTTATCTTCTCCAATATATGTTTCTTTTATTATATAATCTTTTTCATGAAGAATATCTGCTAACTTTGATATTAAATTAGGTTCTTTACCAATTAATAATCCAATCTCTGCTGGGCTCTTCCTTATCTCACCTATGCCACCTGCTAAATAGCATAGATAGGAATATAATTTTATTTCTCCGTTTTTAAGTTTCTTTGTTGTGTTATAAAGCATATTATTTATCACGCTTGCAGAAAAAGGTGTATAACCTTTATTTGCTGTGTGATTTTTATTTATGCTATAAGTGGCTTTTTCGTATCTTCTGCGGTTACCCGCGTGCTTTTTGACTAAATCAAACTGTATTAAATATTTAATGCTACGATAAAATGTTGATTTGCAAATACTGGCAAATTCCATAATCTCATCAATTCGCCATTCTTTATTTCCAGCAAGTTGCTCTTGGAGTTTCATAGAAAAATACAGTTTAATAGCCTCATCACTTAACAAATGGTAATTTAAGAAAAACTGGTTAGGTATTAATATTTTTTTAAAATATGACTGGAGAATATGTTCCAGAAGGACACTATCAATTATAACAGCCCATTCTTTTTTAAACTCGGTATCATCTGACGATTTCATAATTCCCCTTATAACACGCAAATACCAACTACAGTTACCTATCAGTTTATAATATTTAAATGGCTTAAAATATAATTGAAAAATTGCTTTTTTTATTTGTTGATTAATAGGTACAGAATCATCAAGATTAAGTAATTCCCTAATTTGATGAAAATTAAAAGTTATTCTGTCATCTCCTCGGTTAATTTGATATCTCCCTAGATATAAAATAGCAGTTAAAGTTTTTAAATTAAAGTCTGCTTCACTTAAGTCAATCTTTTTATCCCATATTTGTTCTAAAAAGTTTTCAAAATTTGTATTAGCCATAATACGTCCTCTCCTTTCATTAAGGCATATTATATCACATGAAAAAATTGACTTTTTTAAGTCTAAAATGGTAATTTGTTTTCTCTTAGGAAAACACATTTGCAAGTAAAATAAAAATACTATCAAAACACAAGCAATTGCCTGGTTTTTTTTACATTGTCTAGATTTTTGTGTTTTTCTCAAAAAATTTATTAAAAATTTTTTACATAAAAATAAATAGCCCTTACCCATAAGGTAAGAGCATTTTAATTTAGCATTTTGAAAATAAAAATAAAATATAAATTCTCCTTCAAATACGTTTTGTTACAAACATACTACCAGTTTGTTGTTTGGAACAAAAAATAGATACCTGCCATACTACTCTTTTATTTTGCCCCTGATTACATCTGTAATTTCTGCCAATAAATCTAAACTATCTTTTATGTTTATTAAAAACTCAGCCGAAGTAGTGTAATTTCCAACTGACATTGTTATAGTTTCAGAACCGTCTGGATTTTTTGTCCTTGTAAAGCCTGAATCTATTTGATTTGGTCTATAATTATGAACAATATTATTGCGGAACCTATTTATCTGTTTAAAAACAGGGTTATCAGGCAATGACTTCAAGTAGTCAAAAAGTTCTTTATCTTTTTTCTCAAGTTTTGTTAAAACACTATTTCTGAACCCTGATGAAGGTATAATATCAAGTTTGTATTTTATATTTATAATGTGATAAACAGTATCGATTAATCCTTCAAACCTTGTGTAATAACTATCAACGTAAAAACTGAACCAATATAAGATTCCATAATGTTTCTTTTCAAAATGAGGGAAATATACTATGGATTCTCCATTATTTCCGGGTGACTTGTACCATTCTTCATCGGGGATACCTGCATCATAATAGAATTTTAACAACGTATAGTTAACAATTAAATCAAATACCCTGTTGTTAAATTCTTTTAGCCAATAATGCATTTGGACTCTGTAATATCCATCTACAAAATCTGAAAGGTTAAATTTAACCGTATTATTATCTAAATAAATCCTATTTATAACGTCTGCTTTGTCCCCGCATATGTTCATCCATTCTTCTTTGGCAGGATACTTGGCATAATCATAAACATCAATCATAAAAACCATCCTTTGGCTTTAATAATTTATTAAATTATTAATTCGCTAAATATCATTAAATTTCCTTTATTACGGAGGTATTTTATGGTTGCGGAAATAATTAATTAACAACTTTTGCCACGCACAAATCTTTCCAGATAATATAACCTATATAAATAGAAATCACTTTCCTTAATTTTATTTAATTTTATTTCAATTTGTTATAAATAGTATAACGTATTAAACAATTTATGCGTAGCATGAAAATAAATTTGTAGTAAATTTGCAGTAATTAATATATAAAAAAGAATCTGTTGTCAAAACAGATTCCTTTTTCTTATATAATCTTACCTTTTAATTGAATCCTTTTTCCTTTGCCACCAGAAGGATATGTCCATCGGAATGGAGTTCCGAAATGCCCGTCATTAATTTTTAAGATATTGTCTATGTACTCATCCAATTTATGAATTTTAAATTCTGATGTTTCATTTTGATATGTTATTATATAATCAGCCCACTGTGTTTCGGGGTTCCCGTCCCCGCCAACACCGCCATATACCCACAATGATAATCTTCTGTTATATTTTGGCATTTCCTTCTCTAAATATTGGGTAAGTTCTTTGCCAAGGGCTTTCATACCGCCAACTTCCTGGAATAATTCTAATGTCTGTATTAACTTTTTATCTGTTATTTCTAATACATCAATAAATTTGTCAACAGGATATTCATGTACACTTACCCAATCACTGCTCGTTCTTTTACAACTAAAAGTATAATTTTTAGTGCTTTCATCGTTAAATGTTACTATAAGTAGCACGTCTGTTTTAGGTTTGCCTCCAGAAGGCAACAACTCAATATCCCTTGTAGCACTTATTTCTTTTATAACAGCAGGGTTAGTAACATTAATACTATCCATTATTTGTTTAAAATACGGAAAAAATAATCCTGTTTCAAGTTCATCAATATTAGCCCATTTTGCAAAGTTTTTCTGGTTGTTAAGAATTACTTCTATCTGTTCTTCAAAATTAAGTCCTTGCAATGCTTTCTGTTGCCCTGTAATCATGCCACGAAGATGCTTCTCTTCAACCATCGTGTAAAATTCTGTTTGACTAACTACATCATCTATGGCAGAATAGATTTGATTATTTAGTATTTTATTATAGTAAGATATTGCATTATTTCGCTCTGTATCAGAAATATCATCAGGATATACAATAATTGATTTTGTTATTTCATCTTTTACTTTTTTAATATGATATGCATTCCATTGTTGGATATTTATTCTGTCTGTCCGTATTGATGTGGTAGAATGCACTATCCATTTTTCTCCATCTTCAAACTTAATTAAAAACTGGAAGTAGAACTGTTCAGGATTAATATCCCTGTAACCAGCCCTGATAGGAGTCTGATATTCTGTTATATAACCTTTTTTCTTTAAGAATTCAATTAATTCATTCAGGCTCATCTTGCCAAAATTGCCATGAATTGTTTTAGATGTATTATTATCACTCATCTTTACACCTCCCTTTCATGTTTTTACATCATTAAGATTTTATCAAATAAGTATTAAAAAAGAAACCCTTAGTCATAAAACTAAAGGTTTCTTTTTGTTTCTCTTACTTTTTTGGTTATCTTCAGCATTTCATTTATTGAATTTCTTAAATCTTTATCTTGTTTATCCCACCATTCCCAGAATGCATCTTCAAGAATTTGATTTTGGTTTTTATGCAGAATTGTACTAAGATATGACAATGTGTCTGCTAATTCATCAGTTAAAGTAAGTGTAATTTTCTTTTTCATACTACACCTTCATCCTGTATGGGTCTGTCTGGGAATATGGAATTAAGAGTCTTCACAATTTCCTTTGCTATATTATAAGCAAGTAGCGGTGGGATAGCGTCTCCTATCTGTTCATACCTGTCCTGTTGCGGGTCACTATGGAATTTTACATATGGCCCCATAAAAATATACCA
Organism: Lutispora thermophila DSM 19022; assembly: GCF_900142105.1. Taxonomy (GTDB): domain Bacteria; phylum Bacillota; class Clostridia; order Lutisporales; family Lutisporaceae; genus Lutispora; species Lutispora thermophila. Next base: position 57,055 of record NZ_FQZS01000017.1, on the reverse strand, counting down.
GTCAGGGAAACTTTGTAATCTTGCGACTTCCCGTGGAGTCAAAGCCCTGTTTAAACGGGGATGTATCATTTCATCAAGACAGTGAGATGTTACTGTAAAACTTGGTTCATCTTCTTTTAGTCTCCTGTTTCTTGCTGAATAAAGTTTTTTAGGGAAGTACTTTTCTATTAATTCGGTTTGATTGTTTTCCTTTAGCCTTTCACATGCTGACTGCATATTTTCTCCCTGTTTTATCAAAGACATACGCATTCTCATGCTTTCTCTATGATTTACTGCTTTATGGCTGCTAATGGTACCAGGATTATAATTTAAATGGGCAGGGGCAGGTTTACTGATACCATGCATGATTTTCAAAAATTCTAACCTTGTAGGATTTGTAACAGTATTGATATCAAAATCATAAACTTCCGTTTCTTCCCCTGAATCTATTTGAGGCAAATCCAAAATCGCATCTGCAACTGTTACATATGGATTTTCTGCACCTAGGCCATGCGTAGGGGCAGGATAATTAAACCGTGCATTCCCATATTTTTCATTTATGGCAACAAGAAATAAACGTTCACGGTTTTGTGGTACTCCATAGTCAACTGCTTTTAAAAGGACTGTATCCTTATCCCTGCTCACTAATCTATATTTAGGAGTATTCTCTAATTTTCTTTCAAATTCATCACATATTGCCTCATACATTTTCCCAGGAATTCCATTTAATTTTTTTGAAAATAAACCTTTTACATTTTCAAATAAAATCATCGCCGAATCAACTTCTCTTGCGATTCTTAATATATTCATAAATAGATAATTCCTGTCATCATCTTCTTTTCTGTCTCCAGCCATGCTGAAACTTTCGCAAGGGGCACCCCCTGTTACGATATCCACGGTATTAACACCAAAGCGTTTATTCAAAATCTTTTTTATTAAACTACCATCAACTTTATTTATGTCACCATGTATCAGCAGGGTTCTGTCATTAGGCTTAAAATAGGAGTCAGCATTCTCAAGAGTACCGTTTAGATATTTCTCTAATTCAAATATATCAGCCCCATGAGTTGCTGCATAAGTCTGAACTGTCCAGTCACTCCACTCAACCGCAATCAATGGCTTGATTCCAGCCCATTTAAAACCTGTGCATAAGCCTCCAGGGCCACTAAATAAATCTATTGATGTGTACATGCTAAGTCCTCCTGTGTTATGTAATATTACAGATAGATTTTACATCAAATTATTATCATTGTCAATAAATACATAATAATAACTTTATGTATTTCAATAAATATGTATTTCGGCATAATTGAATTTAAATAATATCTTAACTTTTTCTTACCAAGATAGTATAATTATAAAAAGTGGAGGAATGATATATGGATGTATTAACTCCTGAACAAAGAAAAAGGAATATGCAGGCTATTAAAGGAAAAGATACGAAAATTGAAATAATGCTTAGGAAAAAACTTTGGGAAAAAGGCTACAGATACAGAAAAAATTATAAAAACCTACCAGGTAAACCAGATATTGTATTTACAAAATATAAAGTTGCCGTCTTTTGCGATTCCGAATTTTGGCATGGATATAATTGGGAAGAGAAAAAGAAGCGTTTAGGTACAAATAGGGAATTCTGGATTCGTAAAATCGAAAAAAATATGGAAAGAGATAAAAGGGTAAATGAAGAGTTAATTTCTGATGGCTGGATAGTATTAAGGTTTTGGGAAAAAGAAATTAAAAAAAAATCTTGATGATTGTGTAAAAAAAATAGAAGAAGCGATACAACTAAGAAAACAAAGCAATAAATAAACCGCTATTGTTATAGCGGTTTATTTTAAAGAGTAATTTTACTATTTTCTTATTTCGTTTATTGATATTTTCTATAAAAAATCACATTTTCGCTTTACCAATCTCCTTTTCTTGTGAAGCAAATTTATAGAAAGTGTTTCTTTTAAGTCCAAGTATCTGCATGGCTTTTGTGGCTGTAATTTCACCATTTTTCCACTGTTTATAAATCTCATCAAAATTTTGGGGCTTTGGAACAGGTGGACGTCCAAATTTTATTCCTCTTCGCAAGGCTGCGTTAATTCCTTCTCTTTGCCTCTCCTTTATTTTTTTCCTTTCTTCTTCTGCAAGCCAGGATAGAATCTGTAACACTAAACTTGTAACCAATTCTCCAATTCCGTCAAGGTCTACATACTTCCTTGTATCCAAGAGTGGCATATCAAGAACTACGATATTAATTTTATTATCAACCAACCATTGCCACTCCCGTAAGATTTGTGCTTTGTTACGTCCCAATCTATCTAAAGAGTGAATAAAAAGTGTATCCCCAGGACGGATACTCCTTTTCAAGGCTTGCCATTCGGGACGATTGAAATCTTTACCTGAAGCCATGTCTAGATATATGTCTCTCTCGTCAATATGTTCATTTAGTTGTTTGATTGCGTCAAGTTGCCGATTTAAATTTTGTTCTTTTGTGCTAACCCTCAAATAAGCGTAATTTCTTTGCATAATTTAACCCCCAAATGAAAGTCAAATGAAAGTAAAGTGTTTACAAAAGTATACTTTTTTAAATTATGAAAATCAATATAAAATAGTGTTTATAAATGTTATAAATCTACTTGTTAAACATTTATAAAATATAATGTACTTTTACAAACATTGTAGCGCATAGAAATATAAAAGGCAGCACATAAAATACAGTTAATAATTACAATCTTCCAGTATTTATTTAATAATGCGTTATTTGAATTTACACTTCTGTAGCCAAAATTTTATTTAACCTATGTAAAATATATTATAATTTTCAAAAGTAGTGGGCTTAAAACCATATAACTGTTAAAAAGAGAAACAATAAGACCTTGCTTTTATAGTTAAGTTCTTATTGTTTCTCTTTTTATAAAAAAACTGTCTCAAAAATTTGATTTTTAAAATTTAGGAAATATAATGCCATAAAAAACTGGCATGGAGTCGCTAATTAAAGCGGAAAGTACTTTGTGCCAATACGTTTAAGTTAAATAAATATAGCCATGGTGTAGAAAATTACAATTTTCGTGAAACAAAACATTTAGTGACTCCTTCTGCAAAGGAGGAGTTAGTTACAGTGGAATTAAATATTGATATTAATAACCGCCCAGCATTAAATATTTCAGATTTTGATTTTTTATTAGTGTTTAAAAAACCAAATGAAAAAGTATACTTCAGACTTATTCAGGAAAAAAAGCATATAGCCAAAAACTTTGACTGCAAATTAACCGTTGATGACGAGTTAGAATATCCGCTTATTCAAAAGGTTTTTGAAAAATATCAGAAACAAGGATATGGCATTTATTTTGTAGTTAATTCTGGAGGTCATGAGAAGAAATCTATTAAAAGAATAAATGCCCACTTTATTGACATGGATTTTGGAAAAGTCCCTAAATTAATTAACGGGGAAGTTTTCAAAGACCCTGATGGTAAAACCGTTTATGAATACAGAAGTAAAACAGAAATAGAAAAATATAAAATTACTTTTTTAAAAAAACTAGAAACTTTTATACTTTCTCCAAATGTAATCGTAGAAACCAAAAATGGTTTTCACGTATATTGGCTTCTTGACCTTGACAAACCTCAAAATTTAGATGTATTTACTCCGCTTCAGGAAAAACTTATTTGTTATTTCTCTGCTTGTGAAGAAAGAAAAGAACATGCTGACATAAGTGTAAAGGATATAAATAGGGTGTTAAGGTTAATTAATTATAAACATTTAAAGAATCCTGATGAGCCTTTTTATATTAAGTGTATATATCTAAATACAAATAAAAAATATACTCAGGAAGATATTGCCAATGCAATAGGATGTAACATATCTGAACTGTTTAACGATAATAAAAGCAATAAAATAAAACCTATTTCAGTAAAGACTGAGGTAAACAATTCGCAGAACATAAACCGAAAAGTATATTCTTCCACAACTTTACCATACGAAGAAGTAATTCAATTTTTAAAGCAGCAAGATTTAATTAATTATCTAGGCATTGATGCAAAACCTGGAAAAAACTTTAGATGCATTTTTCATAATGACAATAACCCCAGTGCTGTTATCATAAAAAACAATGACGGGATATATAAGTACTTTTGCAATTCTCCTGCTTGTACTTGTTATAACGGCGGAAAAGGTGTTGATATAATTAATATAGTAAAAATTACAGAGAACAGCGATACTTCTCATGCTATAAAGAAATTAATGGAATACTTTAACATAAAAGTAGAAGATTCAACTTGGATAAATGTACAGAATAAAAAGTTTGAAAGAAACATAACGCATTTATGCCAACTTAGCGAAAGGAAAGGGGATTTTCCATATTTAAACCGCATTCTCAGGTTTGGACTTCCTATTCTATTAGATATTCTTAAAATCGGTAAAAAAAATATTGTTAATCGCTTTTTCTGCCTAAATGGAGATAGTGTTTTTTTCTTTTCTAACAGATACCTAGCAGGGGAAAAAAATAAAAGTGTCACAAATATAAATAAATATATAAACTTATTTTGTGCCTTGGGATTACTTAACAAAATCCCATATAAACATGTAAACAAAAATTTAAGGGCAACTGCTGTGCAAATTTCCAAGGCGAATGCTCAAAACGGAATTTCATTCTATACAGTACCTTACTATAGTGATGAGGTCTTTAAAACAGCAGATGAAAGGGCATTTGTTATGCTTCAATATAATTTCAGTATTACAGGAATGAGCAAAAAGTTTCTTGAAAACTGCTTCGGAGAAAATTTCGCAAATCAAATTTATTTGGTTAATGTAATAGATAGTGAAAAAAGTAGAAATATAAGAGAAGCAATTGAGTTATTCATACTTCATCAAATTAAAACTTATGGTTATTTTACTAAAGATATGATTCTAAATAATAAATTAAAAGTGGATAATAACTATATAAGACGTGGAGTAAAAGAATATGAATATAGAAAGGCTTTACCTGATATCATGCAAAAATACGACTTAATATATTTAAAGGCTAATAAAAATATTAATAAGAAATTAGGTATTAACACTAAAAAGTATCTGCTAATCCAAAGAAGCCTATTGGATGATAATTTACTAAAAAAGAAAACAAAATAAGACTGATTATATGGTCAACATTTATTATCAGGTATTATCTATGAACAAATATGCTTACCGTATTTTGGTAAGCATATTTGTTTAAAACTAAGTTTTGGAGGTATTCCGATTAATTCCTGCTTAGTGATGGGCATTTATTTACTATCAAAATATTATTCTTAAAGTCAAGTATAATTTTTAAATGAAGAATAAATAACAAGTAATCTTTTTAAAGTTACGAAAACATATTAATATAATTCCTATTATATCCCTTATATGCTTTATATGCTTCTGTAAATCGCTTTTCAAATTCCTCAAAATCTAAGCCCATATTTTTCTCTATAAAATCATCTATAAATTTTGATTCATCATCAATTTTGATTTCTTTTTCTAATTCTTTGAAATATTTATAAAACTTATCACTTTTGTTTGTTTTCTCAATTTCTTTGAGATACTCTTCTGCGTCCCCATAATACTGTTCAAGTAAATTAAGTTCCTCTTTCCTTTTTTCTTTTAAATACTCGTTAAACTGCTTGAAATCTTGCACTCCTAGAATTTTACATAACCCAAATGTGCTACTGTATTGATTATATTTAACCTCCTTTAAAGTCAGTCTCTTTGGGCCAAATTTCGCATTTGAAATAGTGTCTATTACAATTTTGCTGTAGACTTTCTCTAAAAGTTGCCTTTTTTGAAGAAGTGAAAGTGAATTAAAATACTCCTCCATATTTTCATACTCTTCTTGTTCCTTTGCCTCACTAAGTAACGCTTCTCTTCGCTTTTTTGCTTGAATTATCCTATTTTGTAGTTCCTCTTGAAATTCTTTCACTTCTTCAATCTCTTTTTCTGTTTCTTTTATCATTTTTTCTATACGATTATACTTCAAAGAGCCTTTTTCTTCTTCTAATTGAATATTAATTAAGTTATCTAATTTTGTTAAAAGTTTGCTTTCGTTTTTTTCAAGATTTTTAATTTCATCTTTAATTTTATTTATTTCTTTATCGAAAAGCATTTCTTCATTAGCACCATGTTGTTCCTTTAAATAATTTTGATATTCTTTAACTAATGTAAACGCTTCTTTAAGTCTTGTAAAAAAATCTTCCTTTATTAAATTGAAAACTCTTTCTTCCTGAACACTGTAGTACCCATCACAAAGATTTTTACCTGCGTTGTATGTTGAACATTTGTAATAAACTTTTGCAGGTTTTCTTGTACCATCAACCAATACGGGAGATGGCTGTAAACTTGAAGTCATTTTTCCACCACAATTCGGACAATGAAGTATATTTATAAACATCTTTTTGTGTGCATCAAAATACTCTTGTTTTGTTATAGATGACATTGCTTCTGCCATGTTGAGATTCTTTCGTATTTTTCTTCTACCTCGAAGCCTTTCAAGAGTTTCAAGAAAGAATTCTTCAGTGATGATTGCCTCATGATTCCCTTTTGGTAAGTCATAAAAATTAATATCGTATATGCTAGTTTTTTCCCATACTCTTACACCATTGTCTGTTTTTTTCTTTTGTTTTCTTTTTGCCCAGAATAGCCTACCCGCATACACGGGATTTTCTAAAATTTTTTGAACAGTAGCGGTTGCAAATTGTTTACCTTGCCTTGTTCGATAGCCGTTGAGATTAAGGTATTGTGCAACATTTTTTATACTGTATTTTTCATTTGTAAAAAGATGAAAAATTAGTTCTATGATTGGTTTTTCGTTTTTATCAATGACTAATTTCTTTTTTATATCTTTTCTTTTAGTGCTTTTTTCTTGATTTTTTTCTGTTAATACTTCATCAGTTTTAGCATTTATATAAATATAGCGATAACCAAGAGGTGCAGGGCCTCCATAATAATTTCCATTAGCGACAGACTTCTCCAGTCCTGCTTTTACACGTTCCCTCAACTGGTCGATATATAACTCGTTTAGCATGCTGTGTATTGAAACCATAATTTTTGCTGTTTGGCTATTTATATCCCCTTGAAATGCACCATCAACAGTAAATAATTTTAATTCCTTCTCCTTTAGAAGTCGGAAAATGTCTAAAGTATGACTTATAGAACGACTTATTCTTGATAAATCGAAACAACAAATACCTTCGATTTCGCTGTTTGGTTCTTGAATTTGCCTAAGCAATTCCTTTAGTTCATCACGCTGTTCTATCGTAGTTCCACTTATTCCTGCGTCCTCGAAGAAAATCATATCTTCTTCTTTGTAGCCTTGCGATTTAAGATAATAAACACATTTTTCTTTTTGAACAGCCAATGAATATCTGTCTTCTGCTGCTTGCTTTTCGCTTGAAACTCTCGTGTAAATTGCAATCTTACCCATATTGACTCCCTCCGTTCAGTGTTATGTCTTCCTACTTCTAAGCATAACACATACGATTTGGAGTCATGTATTAGCGATGATACGGTTCACCCTTCATAATTCTGTATCCTCTATATATCTGTTCCAGAAGAATTACACGCATAAGCTGATGGGGAAATGTCATAGGTGAAAAGGATAGCTTATAATCTGCCCTTCTCAAAACTTCATAGCTCAACCCCAACGAACCGCCTATGATAAAGGCAATATTGCTCTTTCCCCTTATGCCAAGGTCATTGATGAAATCCGAAAAGCCTTCAGATGAAAGCATTTTCCCATCAATAGCCAAAGCAACTACATAGGTATCATTTTTAATATGCTTCAATATTGCCTGGCCTTCTTTTTGCTTTACAGACTCTTCTTCTGCTTGGCTCATGGTTTCCGGAGCTTTTTCGTCAGGCACTTCTATTATCTCCAGTTTGCAATACTTAGAAAGCCGTTTGGAGTATTCCGAAACGGCTTCTTTCAAATAATTTTCCTTCAGCTTCCCCACTGTAATTATGGTTATGTTCATAAAACACACTCCCTTTGAGCTTTGAGAGATGATTCTTTCTAAAGAACAATGGCATAAAAAGAACCATCCTATCTATCCCCTAAGTGATACACCGAGAGCCGTCCCCAGTGTCCCTATTTGCCTTGAAGCACTGCTTCAGTTTCATATTCTTTTCCATTCCTCTGATATCTTATATCCACTGTATCGCCAGGCTTTTTATAGTATAATACGCTCCTTAGTTTCAGCATGGTGTTTACTTCCACATTGTCAATATGAGTGATTATATCGCCTTCTCTAAGTCCTGCACTTTCTGCCGCAGATCCTTTGATTATCCTATGTATATATAGTCCTGATTTGATCTCTATATCCGTGTCATAATATCCGACTATTTCTCTGTCTAATGTGTATATACCTAGATAAGGAGGATTAAATACTCCATCTTCAACAAAATGCTTTATAATAGGCTTTGTAACATTTATAGGTATGGCAAAGCCTAATCCTTCGGCAGAGGCTTTCACTGTGTTTATGCCTATTATCTGACCTTTGCTGTTTATAAGCGGCCCTCCGCTGTTTCCTGGATTTATTGCAGCATCTGTCTGTATCAAGTCTTCCATTATGGTATTCTGGTCTACCATTATGCTTCTGTTTAAACCTGATACTATTCCTTGGGTTACTGTCCTCTCGTATCTCAGACCAAGGGGATTTCCTATTGCTATGGCCACTTCACCCACTGTAAGTAAATCTGAGTCACCCAGTTCCGCTGTAGGCAGATTATTCGCTTGTACCTTTACCACTGCAAGATCCAATCCTGCATCCTGCCACAACACATTTCCTTCCAGCTCTCTTCCGTCAGCTAGAGAAACCGTCAATTTGGTTCTGCTATCTCCCACAACATGGGAATTGGTCAGTATGTATCCTCTCGGATCTACTATTACTCCTGAACCTACCCCTTCTGTGTATCTTGCTCCAAAGAAAATGTCTCTTTGCACTGTAACAGTGCTTATGCCTACAACCGTTGGCATTACCTTTTTGGCCACAGCCCCTGCTACATTGATATCTTCTGTTGTATTGATCACTATTTGCTGAGCTGTATCGCCACCGGTACTATTGGGTACAGGTGTATATTTCCCATATAGATATACGGGAGCCAAAACTGCCATTATAAATCCGCCGATTATGGCACCCATCAGACCAACTGCAAAATATGCCAGGCCACTGCCTCTTTTCCTTCTTCTGATGAATTCCTCAGGTGGATCATAATTATTGCTGTAATTATTCATCATATTCACCTTCTTCATAAAATTCTATTTACGAGAAAAGCTCCCATTGAAAATATTTTAATAACAATGAAGCTTTTCATGCAATGCCTTTTGGAAAAATATAAATTCAAAAAATTATATTTTTCCAGCAATATGAATATACGTTATAATTACTGATGCGAAACTACTTCTCCCATAGTCTTCCATTAATATGATATACTTCATACAGCTATATTATCCCTATTTTATATACGTCAAACTGAGAATACTTTGCTTATGGAACTTCTTGGAGCCACATCCAAAGTAACATCTCGCTGAACAGCGATACCTTTTTGCTCCAAAATACCTTTGACAGTTTCATATGCTAATTGAGGAAAGTTGTTTTCCTTGCTTAAATGTCCTAGCATTATCTGCTTTACTCCCAAATCTACAAGTTCACAGGCAGCATAACCCGAAGCTTCATTAGAAAGGTGGCCCTGCTCGCCCAATATTCTTCTTTTTAAAAAGTATGGATAACTTCCTACCTTCAGCATTTCTATATCGTGATTAGCTTCCAGCATGACAAAGGCAGAGCCTTTTAATGCTTCCCTAACGGTTTGACTGAAATACCCCAAGTCTGTAGCTAATCCCACTTTTTTGCTGCCAAAAGAAAAGGTGTATCCCACAGGATCAGCAGCATCATGAGAAATAGAAAAAGGTGAGACATATATATCATCTATATAAAATCCTTTATTGGTGTCAAAAATTCTTATATTTTCTGCTTTGACTTTGCCAACACTTCCGTCTAATGCTTCCCATGTTTTGCAGTTGGCATATATAGGCATGTTGAGCTTTCTTGACATGGCCCCTATGCTTTTTATATGGTCTGAATGTTCGTGAGTCACCAGTATGCCTTTTATGGAACTATTGCACACTCCTATATTTTTAAGACTCTCCAAAATTCCTTTGCAACTGATACCTGCATCCACCAGAAGACCTGAATCATCATTGCCTACATATATGCAATTTCCACTGCTTCCACTGGCAATGGAGCAAAATCTCAAGGTCATAAGTTATCCCCCTAACAAAAAAGGCGATAGGCCAAACTATGCGGTCTACGCCGAATTATAGTATACTAATCTTCTTCAGATATTCTCTTTATTTTGGCTCCTAATCCCATTAGCTTTTCTTCAAGTTTTTCATAGCCTCTTTCAATGTGGGAAAGATTGCTTATTATAGTTTCGCCTTCCGCAGATAATCCTGCTACTACCATAGCCGCTCCAGCTCTTAAATCCGTAGCACATACCGGTGCTCCTAACAATTTAGGTACACCTTCTATAACTGCAATTCTTCCTTCCACATTTATCTTGGCTCCCATTTTCTTTAGCTCATCCACATGTTTGAATCGACCGTCATATATGCTTTCATTTATTATAGCAGTACCATCTGCAACGGATAAAAGTACACTCATAGGTTGCTGCAAATCAGTAGGAAAGCCAGGATAAGGCATAGTCTTTATATTGACGGCTTTTGGCCTGCTGTTTGCAACTACTCTAAGAGAATCTCCGTTTTCTATGATATCAATACCCATTTCCTTCATCTTTGCGCTTATAGAGTCCAAATGGGTAGGTATAATATTCTTTATCAAGACATCCCCTTTTGAGGCAGCAGCGGCAATCATATAGGTTCCTGCCTCCATCTGATCAGGAATTATGGCATGTTCGCATCCTCCCAGCCTCTCTACACCTTTTATCTTTATCTCATCGGTACCGGCACCTTTTATATTGGCTCCAAGAGCGTTGAGGAAGTTTGCAGTATCAACTATATATGGCTCCTTGGCTGCGTTTTCTATCGTTGTTGTTCCTTTTGCCATACAAGCTGCAAGCATAATGTTAATAGTGGCACCTACGCTAACCACATCAAGAAATATGGAAGCTCCCACCAGCTCATCTGCTTCTGCCCTGATGATTCCGTGCTCTATGGTGATTTTGGCTCCAAGTGCTTCAAAGCCTTTTATATGCTGATCGATAGGTCTTACACCTATATCACAACCTCCAGGAAAAGGAACCTCCGCCTTTTTGAAACGACCTAACAAGGCTCCTATAAAATAATATGAGGCCCTCAGTTTCTTAGAAAGTTCAAAGTCTACCTTATATGTATTAATATTATTGCTATTAATAACAAGCTTGTCATGCCCTTCTCTTTTCACTTGGGCTCCTAATTGTACAAGAATATCTACAATATTGGCAACATCTTTAATATTTGGCAGATTTTTTATAGTACAAGTCTCTCCTGCAAGTATTGCCGCAGGCAATATTGCTACTGCTGAGTTCTTAGCGCCGCTGATACATACTTCACCTTTTAACGCATGGCCGCCTTCTATAATCAACTTATCCAATTGTTTCTACTCCTTATCCATTGTAGTTATGGTTATACACATAATTACATTCTATATTATATCATTATCAGAATTACTTGATAATATAATAGGTCTGAAAAACAAAAGGCTTCATATTAAAAATTTTTTATATTGAAGCCTTTTATCATTATACCATACTGTTAATATTTTGCACTATTTTTTAGTTTTTTTCAACTGTACCATTATAGGCATTTATGTATATATTACCCATATTGGTCTCCATCTTCCATACGGGTATTGCTGTTCCTTCCTCAACCTCTATTATATCAAACTCTTCCACCTGTTCTATATCTGTATCAAAGTAATAGCCTAAGCTTATATCATTAATCACCAGATCCTTTTTGCCTTCATCAGTTTTTTCTTCCATTTCTTCGGCTAATTCCATTAATGCTTTTATTGGATGTATTATGGCATTCTTATTCTTCCCATTATTCTCTACTTCAAACCATAAAATTTTCATATGGGCTATTCCCTCTTTTGTAACAAGAAGTTCTAAATGACTTTCATCCAGAAATGTACCTTTATAACTTTGGCTGCAGTTTATAATATAATACCCATTTTCAAGCTTTTTAGAAATGCTATATATATCATCATCATCTATGCCAATATTTTTTAAGAATACCTTCATATTCTTTAAGGCAGATTCTTCATCCATTGGCTCTTCCTTTTTTCTCAACAATTCCTTATTGGTATAGATCAACTGTCCATTTTTGTTAATTTCCACATATGATTTTTTATCCTCTAAAACAGTTCTGTCCTCATATGTCTTTATTGCTACATCTTTAGGAGAGTCAAAAAAAATACCTAAGGCATATTTACTATCAATATACTTGTACTTTACAGTAAGGGTTTTCTTTGGCAAACTGGCCTTAGGAATACGACACTTAACCCATATTCCTTGTTTTTCCAAATATTTTATTACTTCTTTTGCAGTCTCTTGATCTGCCTTGTTTCTTCTGACCAGATCCTCTGAATATAATTCATAAAACAGGAAAATATCTGCTATTAGGAAAAGAATAATCAATATAGTCTTTGCTCTTGACCAATTCATTGTATTCAACCCCTTCCTTCTGGGGATATTGAAACCCTAATACGGTTCAAATAGTATAACTCCTGACTCTGCATTCATTATAAACCTTCCTGAGGCATTAAACGAGCTATCTACCTGAACTTCTACAACCCAAACAGGTATCATGGAAGTTGGATTGTTTATTCCATATTCCAGATACGACAAATATATATCTTTTATCATTATATCATCGATTTCTATCTTTTTGTCATGGTTTAATCTCATAAAAAGAATATCAATGATTTCCAAAGGTTTCCTAACGCTCATAACTGATCCCGTAACTTTGATATTCTTGACAACCCTTTTATACCTTTTTACCTGTCCATTTACTATTTCCACTTCTATAGGATTATCCATAGTAACATCATCATTTACTATGGGAATACCCTCATACCTATAATTATACCTTATTACGCAACTATAGAGCTTGTTGTTTATAGTTGTCTGTTCAATGGAGGAAATGTATGAATCCTTTGGAAATCCCATATGACTATTTACGAAATTCGTTGCAATATTTACAGCATCCAGTGCAGTAAAATTGCCTCCATCATTCTTGGATGATATAGAATATTTCACATACTCTATAACTCCAGACTTGCTGATTCTTATGCCTTGATTTTCTCCATCTGTATAAATGACAGTTCCTGAAGGATCAACTATGCTTCTCAATGTAGTTGGATCTTCAAAAAAATATTTTGCAATATCTTCAATGGTGTATATATCCGTCTCAGAATAAGAGGACAGCTTTGGCATTGAATGCTTGTCTATATCCACTGGAATAAATACAGCATCACTGTACCTTTCCGAATCTATATCATTCAAAAATATGTAAGAATAAGGCTTCCCTCGGTTTATCATATCCACCATTACTCTGATACTGCTTCTTAGAGACTTGGATCTGAATTCATATATGCTTTCATCTCCCTTATCAACTATATAGACATTATTGCTGTCATAGCCTACTACTACAGCATCAACTTTCTTTATTTCCTGCCAATTTGGATTATTTATTCCCAGAATACCTGCCAAAAGCTTATAATCGTAAGCAAAGGGAAGTTGAAGCTCAACACTTCGCCCTGCTCTTAACTTTTCCATGTAATCCAATGTCCGTTTTTCTAACTCCATTCCTTCCTTTGCTTCAAAAACAACAGAAAGCATATTCTTCATGTCATCCAAAATTCTGTCATAAATCATTCCTGCCTCTGTTTCATTGAAAAGAAGAGTATGCTTACCATTATTATTGATGATAAGTTTTTCCGGCTTGATAAAGCTTGCCTTATCGTTATCGGAGCTAAGAAGTTCATTGTTCTTGTATTCTTTGTTTTTAGACATAATAAAAATACCCTCAATGGATATATTCAACCATATTTGGGTAGTCAATACTATGCTTATTGCAACGAGACAAAAAAGAACTATTGATTTAAGTCTTTCCAGCTTCAATTTTACCATTCCCTGAACATTTATTCAAAATCTAATTTAAGTCCATCGAACATCAAGTCATTGATTTTTTCAGTGATTTTTTCGCTATCTATATATTCTATTTCTATTTCATAAGGTTCTTCGTTGTCCGCTTTAACAATTATTTTATTTTTTCCTGGTTTAATAGTAACAGATATGCCAAAAATTCCAGACAAACCAACCTTGCATTTTTTTGTATGCTGTAGAACCCACTCTCCATCAGCATCTTCATTGCTATTGTTATCTTTTTCTTTAAACACAATAGATTGCTCATTACCAGAATTATACCAGTATGTGCTTACAGTAATCTGAGTACCTTCCAATGCTTTACCCTTTATGGACAACTCCTTGTTATTATATTTTATAGGCTGATCTACTTCTTCTATTCCATTAACAAAGTCAAAAACGGGTATAGGATCATCCACTTTTGCTCCATACACACATGTAACAGAAGAAAGTGCAAGAGTAAATACCATAGTTAGGATCAATATGATTTTTCCATATTTGTTTATGAGCATTGGAATTACCTCCAGAAATTAACCATAATCTTATTATACAACTGTATTATATAATACTATTGTTACAATCTTATTACAGCATAATTAAGGTTAATTTACACTTGAAACAATAGGAAGCATTATAGTCACCCAAGTTCCTTCTCCGTATATGCTATCCAGAAAAATTTTTCCTTTATGAGCCTCCACAATCTGCTTTGCAATTGATAAGCCCAAACCGGTACCTCCCAGCATCCTTGAACGGGCTTTATCCACTCGATAAAACCTTTCGAAAAGCCTATCCATATCCTTTTTGGGTATTCCTATACCATTATCCTGTACCTTTATACAGATATATTCTTCTTCTTTCCACATTGATACATTGATTTTGCCTTTTTCCTGAGTGTATTTTATTGAATTGCTTATTATGTTTATAATAACCTGCTCTATCCTGTCTTTGTCCCCTATAGTTTGAGGAATATCTTCGCTTATCTCCAAAGTGATGCTTTGCTTCTTCTGTTTTGCTGAAATATCCATCTTATACACGCAATCAGTGAGTATTTTCGTCAGGTCGATCTCCTTCATGTTCCATTGAGCTTTATCATAATCCAACCTTGAAAGCATCAGCAGGTCCTTAACCAATCTTGTCATCCTATCGGATTCACTATCAATGACATTGAGAAACTTCAGCGTCATGTTTCTGTCTTCCAAAGCTCCGTTTAACAAAGTTTCCGTATAGCTTTTGATGGTTGTAAGCGGTGTCCTCAATTCATGAGATACATTGGCCACAAATTCTTTTCTCATCCTGTCCAGATTTTCCTGCTCCGTTACATCCTGAAGAACTATTATAGCACCGGCAGTCTCAGCAGCTTCATTTTTAAAAGGAACTACGCTGTATCTTATTGTTGAGTCTTCTATTTTGATCAAATCATTTTTTTCTTTGGTCCCTGTGAACAAATCCTCATGTCTAAAGGATAGGCCTAACATCTCAGTAATATCATCAAAGTTTTTTTCAGCCACATGATCCTGAGACAAATTAAAAAGCTTAAAAGCAGCCGGATTGGCATGGAGTATCGTGCCATCGGTGCTTACAGCAATTACTCCATCAGTCATATAGGTCAGTATTGTCTCCATCTTTTCCTTTTCGTTATTCATCTCATTTAATGTGGACTTTAATCTGACTGTAAGATAGTTGAACATTTCTGCCAGCTTTCCTACTTCGTCATCGGATCTTACCATGATTGTATGATCAAATTCACCCTTTGCCAGCTTCTCGGCCTTGGATGTTACTTCCTTTATAGGTCCCGTTATGGTTCTTGAAAGTATGCTTCCCATGAGCACAGTAAAACACATTGCCCATATGGTGGCACTGGTGAGTATGCTTTTTATATTGCCTATGGTTTTATTTATGTTTGATAAGTTCACATTAAGATAAATAGCTCCACGGATTTCATTGTCATCTGATACTATGGGTATTGCAATGCTCTTGTAATTATTTTTTAGATCTACAAATCTGTTGAAATCCTCCGCCACTTTTCCTTCCAGTGCTTGAGAAATAATTATGCTGTCTTCCGCTGGATCTCTAAGGTCCCCACCTTCGTGAGCCACATATCTTTTATCCTTATTGAAAACATAAACAGCTTTAATCTGATTTATCTGCCCTGCAAACCAAGAATTCACCATGGCTTGAACTTCATAGGGCCTTGCCATCTTATCTTCCAGCATATATTCCAAATAATTGGCGTTGGATATTGCGTTATTTATCACATTATCCACTTGATCTTTCTCAACAGCTTGTATTATATATACACCTATTATAGACATAGCAAGCCATACCAATAAGACAAAAATTATTACCATCTTCCATTGGATGCTTTTTAACATCTATTTACATCCTCCTAAAATAATAGCCTACACCTCTCTTGGTTTGAACAAACTTGGCGTTGCTTGGATCATCTTCAATCTTTTCTCGCAGGCGCCTTACAGTAACATCTACTGTCCTGACATCGCCATAATATTCATATCCCCAGACTTCTTCCAGCAAGGTTTCCCTTGAAAATACCTGTTCGGCATTTTGAGCGAGATATTTTAACAGTTCAAATTCCCTTAAAGTAAGCTCAATTACTCTGTCATCTTTTCTTACCTCATATTTATTAAGATCTATTATCAAGTTGCTTGACTTAATTATCTGTCCTCCACCTTCTGTGCCGTTGTTTGAGAAGTTTACTCTTCTTATATTTGCTTTTACTCTGGCCAAAAGTTCCCTGAAACTGAAAGGCTTGGTCATATAGTCATCGGCGCCAAGTTCCAGTCCCAATACTTTATCTACTTCTTCCTCCTTAGCTGTAAGCATTATTATGGGAGTGTTTACATTTTCCCTGAGTTTTTTGCATACAGTAAATCCGTCCATAACGGGTAGCATTATATCGAGTATTATGAGATCAGGCTTATACTCATATGTATAATCAATAGCCTGCTGTCCATCCTCTGCAATAAATACCTTATAACCTTCTTTTTCAAGATTGTATTTTATTATATCTGCTATGGGTCTTTCATCATCAACAACTAATATTTTATTACTCATACAGTGCTTACCCCTCTCTATATTTATTAATCTTTTCATTAAAACTTTTATTACCATTTTAATTTTTATTTTAATATAAACCCGGGAACATTCACTCTCACATATTTCTATAATACTATTCAAAAGATGTCTATGAAAAGTCCCAAAAAAAATGTCGCATTAGGTCTAAACTCCTAGAAAAATAATACACTTTTCGCATGTTATTACATAAAATTATATCATATAATCATATTAGAAACTAAAAACAATAACATAAAAATTAATTTTGTGTCCCCCCGGATGCTGGAAAACAGGCAGGGGCCTGTTTTCTTTTTTGAGTCATTTTTTATCGAACATTATATCTCAAGGTCATAAAAGATCTATAAAAGTCTTTTCCTGATTTTAGTTCCTTCATGAATTCTTTGATTTCATTATCTCCTTCGTTGCTGTAAATATCTTTTATTATCAGAAATGCCTTGCGATAGGCTTTATCGCTGTCTAAAGCCATAAAGTCACCTCTCAAATCCTCAAGAGAGTATTCATCCTCATAGTCCATGAATTCTCCCCATTCAGTGCCATAAATGTTGTATTCTTGGTATAAAGCCATTCCTTCAGTAAACCATATTTCAATATTTCCTCCCGTAAGTTCATCCACTACCAAATGAGTATACTCATGTAAAATAGGCCCATTTAACTCATATTTCTCCATGGTCATGGCAAAAACATCCGGAGTGACGATATGAATGACTCCCATGTTATAAAGCCCCATGATGGCTTGTCCCTCCAATGCTTTGTTATGAGCCCAAAATTCATCCATACTTCCATAGACGAATACAGGTATGGTCTTGTTCGGATAATAATCAAATTCTTTGCCTATTAGATCGTAGCTTTTTTCCAACAAATTACCTATTTCTTCTACAAATCCCTCATCAGCACCTCTATTTTTTATTATAAAATGCGGCTTGTTTATAGTTCCTTCAGTAGATGAAAGCTCTATGCTTTTATAATACTCGAAAACCTTCAGGGCTTTATAGCTGGCTGATTTTGCCAGAATATACGCCCTGCCGTCTATTAAAAAAAATAGCGCCAGCAATACTGTCAGCACTATATATGCTTTAATTAAATTTTTTTTCATATCTGCATCACCACAGATATATTATACAATAAATTTTATGTCAACTTCACTGGTATTTTCTAGTGACATCCTCCGCAGGTGCCACAGCTGCCACCGCATCCACTTCCTCCTTTTGAAGATCTGCTGGTCTGGCATTTTCCTTCAAAAACCTGTCTGATGTTTTTGCTTTGACATTTTGGGCATACTACTTTATCTCTATTTGAAGAATTTACTATTTCAAAAAACTTCTCACCGCAATCATTGCATTTAAAATCCAATGCTGCCATGATACTCATCTCCTCCATTGATATTATATGATTCACCTATTCATGCTTATAAGCATATAATATTATATCATTTATTTCAACAACTTTGCCAGCTTTTCCGCCTTTTTCGGGTGGAAATTTATGTAACTAAGCTTTCAGCTTGGTCTCCTGTATCTTTTAGGAGGGGGATTTCTGTGAAAGATTTCTTTTCACTTTCAAAAAGAGTCGATCCAAAAATAAAATATATATCATCCATTAAAGGAGTTCAATCCATCCCTTTGATCCTTGAAGTAAAACATAGCATAGATAGTTCCATAAAAAGAAAACTTTTACGAATTGGCTTTAAAACAAAATACGAAATAAACTTCATAAATCATATATGTGGAAATTTGCCAATTAGAAATTTGGACAGTTTAAAAGCCCTTGTAGAAATCAGCAGGATCTATTATGACGACAAAGCTTCCTTGATGGGGAAGACCTTTGCATCTGCCGATGGTCATAACAGTAATTTCATGATGAAATCACAACTTTTAAATGGCAAAGGCATATCCATAGGTTTTATAGATACAGGCATACATCCCAGAGCAGATTTTATGAAGCCAAGAAGAAGAATACTATCCTTTAAGGATTTTGTAAATGGAAAAAAAGATGCCTATGATGACAGCGGCCACGGAACATCATCAGCGGCTACAGCATCTATCCCCGCCGGTGAAACGGGAATAGTATGTGCAAAAGCCTTTAATATGATCAATTATGGTTATTATTCAGATATACTGGCTTCCATGGATTGGATGGTGGAAATAAAGGATAAATACAACATAAAGATTGTTGTATTGAATTTCGGAGTCTCATTAAATAGTGGAAATCATGATATTTTGTCCATAGCCGCAGAGGCCTTATGGCAAAAGGGCTTACTTGTAATAAGCTGTGCTGGAAATCTTGGACCTGAAAAATCCACAATAACAAGCCCAGGTCATAACGGCAAATTACTTACTATAGGTTCCTTTGATACAGATGGTGCCAAATTCTCTATTTCTCCCTGGAGCAGCAAAGGTCCAGTGGCACCTAATCTGGATAAACCGGATATTGTAATGCCCGGCTTTATCCCTTCAGAAAGCTTTATGGGCACTGCAGCTTCTGCAAGCTTGGCTGCAGGATTTGCAGCTCTAGTCTATGAAAAGAAGAAAGATATTTCTCCCGATGATGTAAAAAGCCTTTTGAAGCTGTGCACCACTTCTTTGGGAGAGCTAAAACACGCTCAGGGAAAAGGATATATGAATATAAAAAAAATAGAGGAGCTGTAATTCCTCTATTTTTTATTCACGTTTTACAAATATTTTGATGGATTTACAGGATTTCCATTCTTTCTTATTTCGAAGTGCAGATGAGGGCCTGTGGTTCTCCCTGTTGTACCCACAGCACCTATGGTCTGCCCTTTATATACTTTGTCTCCTACCTTAACACTGATTTTGCTGAGATGGCCATAATATGTAACAAAGCCTCCGCCATGGTCAATCTTTATCAATTTTCCATAATTACCACTGGTACTTGCAAAAATAACTTCTCCTCCGTCAGCAGCTTTTACAGCTGTACCTACAGGTGCTGCAATATCTAACCCATTATGATTCCTTCCCCATCTGTATCCAAATCGGGAAGTTACGGTACCCCTTGTTGGAGTAATGAAAGTCCCTGTACCTTTCTTAGGTGGCGGCTCCTTCGTTCCTTTTACCAAAATCTGAGTTTTTGGTTCCTTTGTTACATTTTCTGATAAAATTATTCTCTCGCTTTCAATCCCGTTTATCTTGACTACTTCCGCTTTGACTTCCTTTTCACCGTATTCACCCTTGACCCTTACTTGAGTCTGGTCCTTGTACATGCTGCTGCTATACTCCAACTTCTGCTCATAAGGAATCTTGTCTGTATATGTAACTTCTTCAACAGTCTTGACATTAATTAATGATTTGGGAACTACCAAGTTAAGTTCCTGACCTATTTTTATTTTTTCCGGATTAGCTGTGGGATTTGCCCTCTGCAAATCTTCCAAGCTTATGCCATATTTTCTTGATATGCTCCAAAAACTCTCTCCTGCCTCAACCTTATGTATTCTGACTTCAGTTGTCCCATTTATAATATAGTTTTGCGCTTCTTCTACATTCATAACTGTAGATACATCCATAAATTCTTCTTTTACTTCTACTTTTTCAGAAAAACCCTTCTCCTTGATTTTACTTAGATCTACTCCTTTGGTATAATATTGTTCTACACCGGATAGTACTTTATCTACCTCTTCCTTAGTTTTCAAAGTTGCAATGGGCTTATCATCTGCGTATATAACAGCGCATTTTACTTGATAATCCAAATGCCCCTTCAGCTTTTCTTCCAAAGCTTTGCCTTCAAGGAGTTCTTTTTTTGAAGCATTTACTTTTTCGTAAGAAATCTGACTGCTAAAAGCAACTTCTACATCGTTTTCCTTCTCATAACTCTGCTTTAACGCTGTAATTACTTCCTCTGCTGTCTCTTTGTGCTTGACCTTAGCCACCTCTACTCCGTTAATCACTACAGAAAAAGCATTATTGGCAAAAACGAAATATGTAATACCAACAATTATTACAGACAAAGCAGCCATGTTTATCATAAATCTTTTTTTGTTCACTACCTTGATATTGAATCTCTTGTCACCTGCAACGGATTTTATATTAAACTTTGAAAAAGTTTTCTTCAAATCTAGTTTTGATATTGCTTTCTTGGACTTGTCAAACCACTTGGTGCCCTGCTGAATAAGGCTATCATAAAATTTTTTCATCTTGTTTGGATTATCACCGTCTCCCCCCATCAATGCATCTCCTTTCTTAAATATCGCTTTCTCTATTTTATACCAAACTAGCCTATTATTCAATAAATTGTTGGGGTCAAAATTTTCCTGCTTGTCTATATGATATTCATTTATATGACAAATTATTCTTCCAGCAAAGAATATTCCCTTACAATATGTTTATTGGTATTATCTTACACCAAAAGGCAATATTATTAGCAGGAAAATATATGCTATAATATTAGATAAATCGGATTTGATTCCTGTTTTAGGAGGAACCTATATGAACTACTTTAGATATAAAGCCTATAATGAAGACCTTGGCCATACTCCCGTTGAAAATATTTTTATAAATCACTATATGCCTGGTGCACCTGGGGATTATGTCAAGGTTTATCTGCTGGGACTTAAATGTTCCTACAGTTTACAAAACAATTATTTATCCGACGAAATAATCGCAAAAACCATCAATATTTCTACAGATGAAGTAAAAAGGGCCTGGCAGTATTGGCAGGATCAAGGAATCATAAATGTTATACATACAGAAGAAAGCAAGGATAAGATAATTGAATTCATTGATATAAGAGAAATAATGCTCAATATAAAGGGAAAGGAAACCAAACCGCCAAAAAACAGCGTAGAGCGCATCATAATGGCGAGACAGAATTCAAAGATAAGGGATATGTTTGACTATATTCGAAGAATTTGCGGAAGGGAATTGTCTCAAAATGAAATGTTCTCCTTCCTGGACTGGATTGACGATTATGGTTTTCCTCCTGAAATAGTTGTAATGATAATTGAAGATTGTTACTCAAGGAATAAAAAAGATCTTCCCTATCTGAAACAGGTGGCTAGAAACTGGTTTGATGCAGGAGTAGATTCTCAAGAAAAAGCCATTGAATATGCAAACAGGCACAAGGAAAAATGGCAAAAATACAGTAAAGTGCTGAATTTTCTCCGAATCGGGAGACAACCTACTGCCGTAGAGGAAGAAATGATGCAAAAATGGTTTTATGAATATTCCTATTCCGATGAGGTTGTACTCAAAGCCTGCGAATTGACAGCCAAAACTTTGAAACCTTCCTTTTCATATATAGACAAGGTGCTTACCGAATGGCATGATAAGAATATTAAAACAATAGAGGAAATTGAAACTTATCTCAATAAATCTTCTTCACAAAGCATTAAAGACAGTACTAAAGCGCCTAAACGAACCTTCAATAACTTCAAAGGCCGTACATACGACACAGACCTGTTAAAGCAAAGGCTCCTGCAAAAAAGCAGAGGTGAGTTAAGTGAATAGCATACAAACCATAATGAATGAATATGAAGAAATAAGGGAAAAAAACAGGAGGGAGCTGGAAAAACGTAAAAAGGAGCTTTATTCCAAGCTGCCAAGGCTCAAAGAAATTGACGATGAAATGGTTAGCTTAGGCATAAACATAACCAAGGCCGTGCTTATGAATGGTGAAGATAAAGAAAAGCTTCTGGAGGAACTTCATAAGAAGCAAACAGATTTGAAAATAGAAAAGGCAGAAATACTTACAGCAAATAACTATCCAAAGGATTATCTACAGATGAAATACAATTGCAATAAATGCAAAGATACGGGTTATATTGGATTGGAAAGATGCGGTTGCCTTATGCAAAAGCTTATTGCCTACCAATATAAGCAATTTAAGCTTGCTCACAGAATATCCAAGGAGAACTTTGATAACTTCAATATAAACTATTACTCCAGCAAATCTGTTGATGGTGGTATATCTCCAAGGGAAAACATGGAGCATATATTTATGGAGTGCATAAAATATACCAAGGATTTCGATAGACATAATAAGAATCTGTTGTTTATAGGCAGGCCAGGCCTGGGAAAAACTTTTCTCTGCAATTCCATAGCAAAGGATTTGCTGGATATGGGTAAAAGCGTCATATATCAATCGGCTCCGGATCTTGTAGATCTTGTAAGAAAATATAAGTTTGATTTTGATAACGAAGAAGCAGAAGACGAAGCTCTGAGGGATATATATGAATGCGATCTGCTTATAATTGACGATTTGGGCACAGAGCTGGGAACTCAATTCTCAGGCCTTGTTATTTATAACATATTGAATAAAAGGCTATTAGAGAACAAAAAAATGATAATCTCAACAAATCTGGATGTTGATGAGATAATAAAAACCTACTCGGAAAGAGTATCGTCAAGAATATTCGGCAATTTTCTGATGTATGAGTTTTTCGGAGAGGATATAAGGCTTAAACTGCAAAATATCATATGATTTAAAAGATTAAAGGGCTGAATGGGATATTGAATCTCATTCAGCCTTTTGTTGCTATAATTACAGCACTGCCAAATCTTCATCCTTAGGATCGCAGATAAACATATGACCAGGAGAGTGAGTTATCATAAGCTCCGGCTTGCTGGTCATGGCTATGGATTGGGGTGTAACGCCACATGCCCAGAATACAGGTACCTCTCCTTCTTTAATGGTAGATGGGTCACCAAAGTCCGGTTTGTTTACATCCTCGATTCCTATCTGGCTAGGATCTCCTATATGTATAGGTGCTCCATGGACTTGTGGAAATCTTGAAGTGGCCTGAACTGCTCTAGGTATCAGGTGATACGGTATAGGTCTCATGCTTACCACCATTTTGCCGCAGAACTTGCCGGCAGGAGTGCAATCAATATTTGTTATATACATAGGTACATTGTGATTTTCTTCTATATGCCTTACTGGTATAGAAGCATTCAACATAGCGGATTCAAAAGAAAAGCTGCAACCGATCAGAAAACCGACTAGGTCATCTCTCCAATACTTCTCTATGTTGTTTACCTCATCCACCAACTCTCCATATTTGTAAATTCTGTATTTAG
This sequence comes from Lutispora thermophila DSM 19022, assembly GCF_900142105.1. Lineage (GTDB taxonomy): Bacteria > Bacillota > Clostridia > Lutisporales > Lutisporaceae > Lutispora > Lutispora thermophila. The sequence goes on along the minus strand of NZ_FQZS01000017.1, from coordinate 32,821 downwards.
GAACATCAAACCTCAAGTCTGCACCCTTAGCCATTATTTTAGGCTCTGGATCTCCTATATCTGTGACATCCAATATAGGACAGGGCTTAGGATTCCTCTGAGCAAACAATAAAAAATCAAAAGCTAAATCTTTAGGAACTATAGCCAGGTTTGCCTGTATATGTCCTCGGCACATGCCTGAAGTAGGCGAAGTTATTTTTTCTTTCCTGATGAGTTCTCTAACTTCTCTTGGGCTCATATTTGCATAATCCATAGTACAATCGCCGACTTGTCGGCTACCCCCTTTTCATTTATTTCGCTTGTATATGTTTATTCTCCAATAGTGGGAAATATCCTTTTATGAGAAGGCTTTATTTATATGATATACCATGCTTTTATTACAACCTAAAACTTTGCATAATTAGTACCTCGAAAATAATGTTTTTGTCGAACTTACATATTATATTTCCCGGGAAATAAATTTCCCCATTATTTTGTCGTATATTAATTTAATCTGATACTTCCATGCTTACAATAATCAGATAATTGTGATAAAATTACTTTGATGAACAACGGATATTTTAAAGCTATAGCAAAATTGGAAGGTGAGTAATATGAAAAAAGGGAAATTTAATCTGCTAGGCCATGACTATGATTATATGGAAGACGAGTATGACAGGCTGAAAAATCTTAGCAAAAATAAAAATCAATATAAAGCATTTACAAACAAAGCAAATTTCAAAAAAATAGAATTTGATTATGAAGAAGATCCCTATGAACCTGAGAAAGGTAGATAGGGATTCATAGATTTTAATTCTTTATAGTTGCATAAATTTTTTAAGGTTTTCCGGTATTATATATTCATTATCTTCATTGATTTCGTATTCATGACCAAATATGCTTCTTAATAATCCTTCCGCTATGAGAGTTGCAGGCGGTACAATATACTCCTTACCCTTGTATGGCCATACCCAGCAGTGCAGCCCCTCTTTCTTAGAACTGCATGGCATTTCTCTCAATTCCATTTTTATATTTCTGCCATCCACTCGTATTGCAGAGGAAGCAGAAAATTTATACTTTATGGCCAATTCTTCTGTGTCTACATTTATTTTGTTTATCACTACTTCAATGTCGGCTAACTCCAATACATTGGATATGCTGTTAATAGCCTCTTCAAGATTTTTTTCTGTTTCCTGACACAGTTCACAAGCTCCATGATTCACATATAAAAAATCTACAACTACTTGTCTTGTTTCTATTTCTATATTTTCTGCTCTGCAGAAACCCGAACAGCAATAACCACATCCACAGGAATTACATCCATGTTTTGAATTGTTCATTCATATCCTCCTGTATAGCATCATATTGAGATTTCTCTATGTATTGTATTCTAAAATGCAGATAAAGGTCAATATCAAAAGCGAAAACAAAATCTTTTCGGAAAATCATTACATTAACTTAAGAAATCCTTTATGTCAAGCTAACATGAAATAAAATTATGTTTCCCCTATAAGTTATAAAAATTTCCATATATCAAATACTATGTCCATAAATTACTGATAGAGGAGGTCTAAAAATTGAATGAAGGTTTGGTTGTAGTTGTGAGATCCGTCATCGGCTTCTTTTCCCTTCTCATCTTCACAAGGATAATAGGAAAGGAGCAAATAAGTCAACTGACTTTTTTTGATTATGTTCTGGGCATAACTATAGGCTCTATAGCCTCTGAACTTACGGTGGATTTATCCAGCAGAGCATGGCCACACTGGATTGGGCTGTTGTCATGGGCTTCATTGGGATATTTTATGGAAGTTATAACTTTGAAATGGAGATATGCGGCAAAATACCTTGAAGGGGAACCAACCATCGTAATTATGAAGGGCAAGATAATGGAAAAGAGTTTGAAAAAAATGAAATATAGAGTTTCAGACATCATGGCATTATTGAGAAACAAAGGAGTCTTTGATCTTAACCAAGTGGATTTCGCAATAATAGAACCAAATGGTCAAATATCAGTACTTAAAAAGCCTGAGCATATGCCTTTGACTCCCAAAGACATGAATATGAAAGTTGTGCCTGACGGCATCAGCACGGAACTGATATATGACGGAATCATCATAGAAGAGAATCTTGCTCAATTAAACAAGGATAAAGCTTGGCTTATCAGGGAACTTAAGAAGCAAGGCATCAATGATGCCTCGGAAGTATTCCTAGCAACTCTTAACCCGGCAGGAAGTCTATATGTAGATAAATATGATGATCACATAAAAAAGATATTAGATATCGGTGACTATAAAGGCCCTTACTAATAAGATTATTCTCTCTTCCAAGAACAACACTCAATTTAGCCCTTTAGTTTTAAACTTTAACTATACTATGCGAGGTGATGATTCAGTGAGAAAATTCCTGGTTATATCAATCCCCATATGTACTATTGTAATTTTTATATTGATAATGCAAAGCGGAATCTTTTTGAAGTATTCTTCTGTAGGTGATGACAATATACCAAAAATGATTGAAAAAATAATGGAGAACATATCAGAAGAACATTGGGAGGAAGCAAATAAAAATACAGCTGATTTAAAAGAGGCATGGAGCAAAATAGTATTCAGAATTCAATTCAGCACTGAAAGAAATGAAATAAATGATTTTTCCGTTAGTATAGCAAGGCTTGAGGGGGCAATTCTGGCTCGGGATAAATCCAGCGCTTTTATGGAACTTAAAGAAGCCCTCCAACATTGGATGTATCTGGGGAAATGATGTATGCAAAGCAAAAAGCATCAAGCTATTTGACTTAACTTGATACTTTCTTGCTTTTGGCTAAACTAAATATATTTGCTTCCTTCTCTTATGCTCAAAGGTTGCAAAGCATTATTTCCCATAAACTCTTTAACCCATGCTTTGTCGATTTTTGAGTATTCTCTCAAAATCCAACCGATTGCTTTGGTGATAAAAAATCTTTCTCTTCACTGTTCTTTTTTATGATTTTGCTTAAGAGGTCTGTATCTGTATTTTCCTTATACCTCAGCTGAAAAAGTATTGCAGTTCGTGCCAACCATGTATTGCTGCTCTCTGCCCAATCCATGATATTTTTTTCAATTAACTCTGGATACTTCCTGCACATTTCTCCTACTATAATGCTTGCTATAGCATCCACAGTATCCCACCACGACTTTGTAGTAATCAGTTTCTCTATTTTTTCAATATCTTCGTCTTTTACATAATCCTTCAAGGCTATCAAATAGTCTACGGCTAAATATTGAAACTCCCTCTCCGGCAAATTCCACAGCATATCTACAACATCCCAATCCACTGCTTTTCCTTTTTTGGCTTCCTTGATAAACTCCTTAGTAATCTGCTGCCTCTTCGGCTTTTGTATGCCAAGAAACGAGAAATTATCTTTCATATAGGCAGCCATCTGGAGAGCCTTTTCCGAATCAGCATTTTCATAGAGCGCTGAGATTATATTGTTTATCATTAATATACACCTTCTATAATTCTATCATGGATCTTTGGGCAGTGTTCCAACCGAAAATTCCACCGGTATGAATGAATAATATGTTATCATGTCTATCAAAGGTACCTTTCTTTATCTCCTGTACCAATCCATACATGGCTTTTCCTGTATATACAGGATCTAATATGATTCCTTCCAATTGAGCTATATGCTTTATAAACTCTATCTCTTCAGGTCGGCTTATTGCATATCCCAATCCGGGATATCCATCGACTATATCTATAGCGTCCCTATTTATAGAAATCTCCTGTCCTGTATATTTGATAAGTTCATGAAGCAGTGACTCCACTACATCCAAGAAATATTCTCTATCTCCTGTTATGTTTATTCCATACACTGTTGCATCATTGCCTGTAACTTTATTTCCGTAATACAATCCGGAATATGTACCTCCAGAACCTACTGAACATGCTATAGCATCAAACTTTATTCCCATTTGTTTTTGCTGTTCCAATATTTCCAGCATGGCATTGTAATAGCCTAAAGATCCTACACCATTTGATGCTCCTTCCGGTATTATATATGCCCTGTGTCCTTCTTTAGATAGCTCATTTTTAATATTTTCCATTATTTGGGCTCTATTATTGCTGTATTCTTCCGGTGTTATGAACTTAATACGTGCTCCCAGTAGCTTATCAAAAAAATAATTGCCTTCCAGCTCATTATCTTCTTTGCCTCTCAAAACAAGAAATGATCCCATACCCAATTTAGCAGCTACTGCAGCGGTAGCTCTTGCATGATTGGATTGTATGCCTCCACAGGTTATAAGATAATCACAATCATTATCCAATGCTTCCTTTACCGAAAATTCCAGCTTCCTTACTTTATTGCCTGATACCTCAGTGCCGGTTTGGTCGTCTCTCTTAATGTAAATGTTCTTGCCCAACTCTTTGCTTAGTTTATCTAGCTTTTCTATTTTTGTAGGCAAATTTGCTAATTTGATCTTATTTTCAAGTATCATGGCCTAATCCCCCTTTTCATTTTGATAATTTATATTTCTCTTAATTACCAAAATATCCTCTAAATTATGCAAAATTTAAAGGCAACCTTCGGCTGCCCTTAAACTGCTTTTCTTTTAAAATAGCAATATTCCGCTGATAATATATTCTCAATCTTAAAATACCTAATCTGTTTTCGCAGATAACAGTATGCCTTAACTTTGTCACCCTTGAATTCAAGAACCTTTATATTTCGTCCACTAATGCCCGATTCTCCGTTATATATTATTGTTATGACTCTGCCTCTTTCCAGTGATGCCTTCAATATATGTTCTATCATGCTATCACCTTCACTTTTCTTTTATTATACCAAACATATGTTCGCTTGAAAAGAGGCAAAAATCATTTATTAAACAATTCTTATACTGAATTGGGGACAAGCAGATATGCAATAACCGCATTGTATGCATTTTGAAGTATCAATAAGCGCTTTCTGCTTTTCATTGATAGATATCGCCTCACTATGGCATATATCTGTACATGTACCGCAACCTACGCATGATATTTCTGATACTTTCACAACCTTTTTACTTCTAATGTTTACTATACCCTCTAAATCCCTTTCTCCGTCAAAATACCTGATATTATAGTCTACTTCCTCATTGCTGACCATTCCTATGGCTATTGCGTTATCTCCACTAAGGTTCATAGCATAGTCCATACAGCTTTGATAATCTTCTATCACGGTTCCGCCGCCTAAAACTTTCATAAGATATACACCTTTGTTGTTTTCATGGCAAAGCTCTATTGCCCTCTCCATATCCTCCAATGTGCCTTTGACTATTCCTCTTCCCGCTTTGTTTATTAAAGGAAAGATTACATCTACATCCTCTCTTCTTGCAGCCAGCTCTACAACATCGACACTGTGTGTAGATATACCAACAGCTTTAATGATTCCCTCCTTTTTATAGTCCAAAAGACACTGAAAAGCACCTTTCCGCTTTTCAAATATATCAGTATCAGCTTTGGCAGCATGAAGATGGAATATGTCAATATAATCCAGACTCAATCCTTCTAAAGCTTCATGTATCGCTCTCTCCATGTCTTCATAGCTTTCAGCCATTGATTTTGTGGCAATTACCGGTCTAAAATCTACTTTGTCAAGGGCAGCCTTTATATGAGGATAAGTACGGTAAATCTGAGCCGTATCGATAAAGTTAATGCCTCTTCTTAAAGCATTTGCTATTATTTCCCCTCCCTCTTCAACGGAAATATTCTTCTGCAATGGTCCTAGTGGCAGCGCTCCAAAGCACAATTTAGTCACTTCTATTCCTGTATTTCCTAATATTATCCTATCCACAATGCTAACCTCCAGATCATATTTTTATTTTATAAATCATCAGTAATCAAATTAGTTGTTTTACATTGTCTCATGAATTGCAAGAAAGACTTCCTTAGTGATCCAAAATTACATGAAAATCTATCTTGATTATAGCACATGAATAGGATCTGGGTATGCTATATTGGACTGTCAGCTGAGCCTATTATCACATTTCATATCGTTTTCATATGGTATTCCATAATGAATCATAAATTCATCGTTCATATATCTGCTTCTGGATATTAAGAATCCCTCGTATCCTTTATTCAATATCTCTTTTTGCTTATGGAGCTTTTCATTTTCCACCTCTATGCTGCATCTATATTCTTTAGTGGCTGTATACCTTAAATCCCTATGTAGCAAAAAACGCCATTTACCGTTATAAGGTCCTTCTCTTTGCCCCAGAGCCTTAATAACCAGTCCTCCATCTATCACATTTTTCAGACTTGGATAATTGAAGGGAGAGACTGTGCAAAGTACATGATAATAACCCATTCTGTAAACTATATTGAATGTATGCTTCATCATCTTTGCCTGAAGCTTGTTTCCCCTATACTCAGGATGTACTACAGTTGCTTCCAAATGTACAACATGCTCTAGCTCACCTTCAGAAAGTCCAAGTTCTCTTCCCATATTAGACTGACTCATACCAGGAAATGAAACGGTTCTGAACGCTATTAATCTATTGTGCGCAAATACTCCTATGGCTCTTCCTTTGTCCTTATGTAAAACTTCATTTAGAATAAATTCTCTGGAATCCATAGCAAAAGTTTCAGGATTTTTTAAACAACTTGCTACTTCATTTTGAAGATCAACTATTTCATCAATATTAGATTCATCAAGAAAATGCATCTCATATTCTTCATCAAGAACTATCGTTCTTTTCAGTGTCCCTCTGTCAATTGTTTCCTTCATGTTATCCCTCCTATTTTTCCATGAGCAATAATATTGTTCCATTTATTTGATGCTATAATTCACCAAAGCTTTTTGCAAGTATTTTCTCAGTCATTATTTCCATAATATTTATAGGAAAGGCATTTAACGGAAAGTATAAATTCTAAGTATTATAAAAAAATAGTGGCCCTTTCGACCACCATTATTTTTATTCTGTATTATTCTTAGTCAATTGGCTGTCATCTGTCAATGCCCCAAAGGAATTAGAATAAATATAATTTGCTATTACTTTCACATCTATTGATGAAGGGTCGTCGCATAAATCTCCGGGAAGAGTAAAGCAAAATTCTTTTGATATTTCCTTGCACTGTCCAGTACTGCAGGTTCCGGTAAATATAATTTTCCCTTTCTGGCTTATTATCATGTTATTTTTAGATCTCACCAGTACTACACTTAATCCAAGGATTCTATTTTTGCAAACATTTTTCAAGTTTACTACAATCCTTAACAATCTGCTTTGGCAATTAAGTTCTTCGATAGGTATATAAATTTCCTTAAAGTCTTCACATCTGTCAAAGTCAACTTTTTTATATCCATCATGGCAGCAGTCATTGGCTGATTCAATCTTTATGGTATCTAACTCATTGAACTTTTTTAGTATGCTTACCTCTAACTCATCTTCGCTTATTGCTTTCTCGTCAATTTCTTCATATTCCGGTTTATTTGCTTCATTACCTTCCATATCCTAACCCCTCCTGAATATATAGCATCATTACATTATATTCAGAAGTATCATAAAGTGTTACACGTATAGTGCAACATCTATATAATAATCAATCTCTCCTGTCTGCCGTTTATGAAATAAACTTCCCCATCTTTAATGATGTCCTCCTCAAGATACATAAAAACAAGTTGATTATTCCAAACTCTTATATTATCTGAAACATTAAGCTCCAATGCATAGCATGTCTTATCTTCAATGGTTCGCTCTCCTGCGCCGTGAATATATGACTGATTGTCATAGAGACCTATTATGGGCCCTACCCCATGTCCAAAGGTTCCTAAAGGATGGGTATATATCATGGGTTTAATGCCCTCTGATTTAGCTGTTTCTATAGATTTAAGGAGTACATCGTTACCGGTAGTACAAACTCTAATATTTTCTCTTACTATATCCTGAAGTCTATTTCCCTTGGCAAATAGTGCCGATAATTCTTTTGGAGCCTCTTTTTCACCATCCTTAAGTATGTACCCAACTCTCTGAACATCTGTGTGCAGCTGCACATAAATACCGTTTATACCTACATCGCAATGAATAAGGTCTCCGGGAAGAATGACTTCGTTGAACATCCTTGGTACATCACTGCCCTTGCGCTGGAGATCAATATCAGGTCCAAACCAATACAGATAACCAAGGCGATTAATAACATCGCGCATGAACCACTCAATATCAGTGGTAGTTGTGACTCCTACTTTAATAAACTTCCTGGAGAAGGAATAGTCTATAATATCGTGTGTTATATTAACCAATGCTTTCATAATCTCTAATTCCAGCGGTGTAATCCTCTGGAGCCAGTATACAGTAAGAGGTTCACCATCACATAATTTTACTGCATTTTCTCCAAGAGCATCTTTTATATTCTCATAGAGTGTAGAGGAAAGGCCGTCACAACAGCCATTGATATGGTTTCTGTTAATAGCAATTTTGGAAGGATTGATTTCTTTGACAATTCTAGCGATAGTTTGCCATATGGTTTCTCCCGGTTCCTGAATCCTTTCGTATATACCTTCCATTTCCTGTGAGAATGGACCTATTACCATCTTGCGAACTGTATCTTTTTCTTTATCATAGTGGAAAGCCAATATTCCGATGCGCCTTGCATCATACATATCCCAGGGATATAATGTTTTAAGCATAGGATCCTTGCATCCTTCTCTGGAAGCTACTATCCAAAAATCCATTCCTGATTTCCTCATTGCCCATGGAAGTATTGTTTCCAATCTTTGCCTCAGTATCCTCGTGCTTAATTCTGCCTGTTTCTTGATGGGTAAAAGACCTGCCTTACCCATTTTTGCTTCAAGTCTTTTCATAAAAGCTTCATGCATATCAATACACTCCTTTGAGCAAGTTCTGTAAATTCTTTACGACATATAACATTGCCTGAGTTTTAAATAAGTTATGAAACAGTTACCATTGAAAGCATTATAAACTAATGACAGCTTTATTGCAATTCTGGCTAGAAGTCTGTATTAAAATTGACATAAAGTCTGAAAAAAGAGCCAAAAGAAAATGGATTGACTTTAAGATACGGCATATACCATACCCTTAGTCAATCCACTGAATTTTTCAAGTAATCTAATTTATGAACTTGTTAATCATGTTAACAAATTAACAACAATTACAGCCATTACAATCTTTCTTCTGCTAATTAGTTATTTTATGTTTTAGATCATTGCTTCTATTCTGCTTTAGCAGTTTTAGCCTGAGCATTAGCAAGTGCAGATTTTAGCATTACGATGCTAGTATATACTATTACGCATATAACTAACCAAGTAAGAATCTTTATTGGCAATGATTTTACAATATAATATGCTACAAATACACCTGCTGCGCCACCGATAGTAAGACCCATTGATCCTTTTCTATCATGAGCTCCTTCTTTTACGAATCTCATACCTGCAGCAGGCATTAAGAATGCACATGAACCCATCATTATTGGGAAAGCAACTCTTGGGCTCATACCCAAAGCATATACCAAAGCCATGCATGGTGCATACAATCCTACACCGATAGTCATCAATGCGCCAAGAATAAAGTTAGCTACTATACCAAATATAAGCTTTCCGCCTGTTAAACCAATTTCCTCACCACCAGCAGGCATCCAACCCACTTGACCAGCTAACATAAAGAAAGCAACTATCAAAAGAGCAGCTCCCATACCTGCTTGTATCTTCTTTTCTGGAAGTTTTGAAACAAAACCTGCACCAATTGTTGCGCCTAGAGCTGCTGCTGCCAACATGCTGAAAAGTGTCACTGGTTCAACTTCAATAGCAGCAATAAACAAAAATGCTTCAAATACAACAGGAACTGTATCACCTACATTCAATGTTCCTGGTATTAACTTATCAGGTACCATTTTGAAAAACTTGAACATTGCAGTTGTAGGAGCAAAGCTTCCTATACCCAAGGTATCAAAAAAGTTAGTGATAAATCCAACTCCCAATAAGCCAGGCCAACCGGTTTCTGAAAGATTATTTTTGTTTTGCATAAAATCCTTTATGAAGAAATATAAGAAAGCCAACGTTAAAATTGCTAATAATCCCAATAAAATTTTTACCATTAATATACCCCCCTATTTTATTTAGAGTACTTTCATCTTTAATCATCTTGGTCTATTTTAACAAGAAACCATATTTCACTGGGTCGTCTTCATCTATAACAAAGTGGTTAAAGCCTGTGATATAAGCGCTTCCAGTTATTTCAGGTATTACTGCAGGAAAGTCTCCTACTTTTGTTTCTTCAAGTATTCTTCCTTTGAATCTTGTTCCTATTATGCTCTCATAGATGAAAGGTTCATTAATTTTTAACTCACCTTTAGCATATAATGTTGCCATTTTGGCGCTTGTACCTGTTCCGCATGGTGATCTATCAACTTGTCCTGCTCCAAATATAACAACATTTTGCAGTGTTGCCCCTGGAGTCTTGGCAGGACCATATACTTCTACAAGATCAACAGTTTTTATATGACTTAATGTAGGATGTTGAACTTTTATTGTATCGTTTATAATGTTTAAAAGTTTCATTGCTCTTTCTGTCAATATGTTTACATTTTTGGGATCAATTTCAACACCGAGTTCAGTGGCTTTTATGATAGCAAAGAAACTTCCTCCAAAGGAAATGTCAAACGTAACGGTTCCCACATCTGGTAAGTCAACTTGTACATCTTTCTTGTATAAAAACGCCGGTACATTGATTATTGATACTTCTCTTGCTTTTCCGTTTTCTACCCTAACATTAGCTGTTATAAGACCGGCAGGAGCTTCTAATTTGATTTGAGTATATGGCTCTTTGACTTCCACCATGCCTGTCTCAACTGCAACAGTAGCTGCACCTATTGATCCATGTCCACACATGTTTAGGTATCCGCCACCGTCCATAAATATTATTCCAAGATCTGCTTCGGGATTTACAGGTTGAGTTATAATAGAACCAAACATATCATTATGTCCTCTAGGTTCATGCATGATCGCGGTTCTTATATTGTCCATATTTTTTTCCAAATACTCTTTCTTTTCACTCATTGAATTACCTGGTATTTTAGGCACTCCTCCAATGACTACCCTAGTAGGTTCCCCCATTGTATGAGAATCAACTGCATGTAAGCTTTTGATAAATCTCATGCTTCCACCTCCTAAATTATTTGTGAACATTACATTCTGGTTCATCTATGTTTATTGCTATATGGAACCTACGTAGATATATCGAGGTTTTATAATGACAGAATATTCTCAATATTTTTGCTGCAAATTATGAATCTCATATTTAGTAGTCCTTTATGCCATTTCTTATGCTTTTCTATGATATAATAATTAATGCGGCAATTTTTATTTTTATTTATTTGGTGTCTGTGAAGAACATCATATAGTGGTTAGAACCATTTCTGTATGATGTCCTTCACATTTTTTATCCAATATTATAAATTTCTATTATCTACGCAAGCTCCAAAATAGCTTTTCATTTATCGGCTCTTTTTCTCATTTTCAGTTTCAACATTGCAAGAGCCTTTTTAGCATCTAATTCCGTGACTGTATTCTCACCTACAGTCTCTGTTTCGATGCCTTCCGCAGATTTATTAAAATCTACTATTGTATCCATATATTTATTTTTAACAACAAACTGGGCCTGAGTCCCTACAAAGCTTAACCCTACTACTTCTATGCCTCTTTTTCCTATTTCTTCGATTGTATTTGCATAGTCAACATGACTATTGCCCCAGCCATCTACTGAGATTATTACTCCGTCTAACCTCATTGCTTCAGCCCAAGCTCCTACTCTCTGTCCCACAAAATATTTATCTTCGTTATTTTGCGGTGTCCCAACTATCACTATGCCAACCAAATCTACATCATTGTCCTTTGATACAACATCAAGCAGGGGATCTCTGAAATGATGTAACGATGTTTCTTTAGTAGAAGGTCCTACTCCCATTTATAACACCACCTTCTAATGCATGGCTCTGATAGCACCATCACGATATTCATTGGGGCTTACTATTATCGGAACATTTCCCATATCGATTATAGATCGTCCCCCAGCGAAACCTGATGGTTCTTTAGCAAATAAATGAGTATCATACATGGCCCCTTGGCCTGCAACCTGCTTGACTATTGCAACTCTCTTTCGGTTAGGCTTTATAACATCATAGAATTCATGCTTTTCGGTACAATATCTTCCGTTTAACTTCTTCAATTTATCTCTTATTTCCTGTACCATCTTGTCACATACTCTATGAGCCGCAGTTGGACCAGTTCTGAAGCTTCCTTCCCCGGCTTTCAGCACAACATCACAGAGCAATATGATGTCATTTTCGCCGGGTGTTCCAGGCCTGTTCAGAACAATCTTATCTTTAAGAATTCCCTCAGAAGAGCCAAATTCAGCTACCTGAACTCCCTCTGTGTCGACTCCTGTAAGCATAACATATATTCCTGTAAGAGTATGAGTTATACCCTCTCCTAATCTGCCAAGAACCTTTGCAGATATTGGAATGATATCCATTATGCTATTCACCCATCTGTCATGCTCATTGGGCTTGATTATTTCAATGTTAACACTATGGATTAACGGTTCGTCTTTTGTAATATCATCAACGATGTTCTTTCTTAGATAAAGACTCTGACCCATAATCTCAGTTTTATCTGAAAAAGAGGCTTCAGTAATATGAAAGCTTTTTATGACTAATCTTCTCATTTCTTTTATATCGCTGTCAACCATGCTATCATCCCTTTTTCAATATAGCTAATATCTGTTTATACTTTAGCTATATATTCATAAGGTAATGGAACTATCTTTCCAGGCTGATCTATCTTTGTCAATTGGATTAGGGAGTCTTTTACAATGTTGTATTGCATTTCTCTGTCATTTGGTGCCCCTGCGTTAGCTCCCATAGGAACTAGCGGAGCAACTGCCCTAGGAGTTCCATTTTGTCTTACTACCGGAGGAAGAGCGGCAATTATTATAGTTGGAATTCCTGCTTCCTCAATCGCTCTCTGCACAATCACGGCAGAGCGGTGGCATGTGCCTCAGCCAGCTGTCATCAATACTGCATCTACACCTGCTTCTTTCAATATCTTTGCTATTGTAGGACCTGTCTCGTTTTTAAACTTCTCCTGGTTTCCACCTCCTCCCATAAATCCTATATGAACAGGAGATACCTTTTTGATAAAACCTTCTTTTGCTAATTCATGAAGTCTGTCAATTGGGAACATACAGTTAATATCCTTGTTGACATCTCCATTGTCATAACCACCATGTGATACCATTAATTCACTTGATGGAGTTGTATCTTTAATCTTTCTAAAAGTAAAATCACCGGCAAGATTGAATCTTTGGTCTGATTTTTCATGAACTCCTGCTGCTGTTGCAATAGCAACGGTCATGTCTTTAAGTTCTTTTACAACTGGTGTCCAGACCGGTGGTGGCGTAATAGGAACATATATTTCAGACTGCATTCCCTTTACTACTGTTAAACTCATCATTCTACCTCCTTATCAGATTTATTTCTTTTTTCAATATTGCTAACATATTTTTCGTTTACTTCGGGACTTAATACTTCAGGATAACTCATATTAAATCCTACTTCTTGTCCAATCTTGAGAGGATAATCGCTGATGAGCATTCTCATAGGAACCTTCAGAAAGCCTAATCTTCCTTTCAGGTCTATGCCTACTGCACCATCATGAAGCTCTACAATTATTCCCTCCATGTATATTAATTTATCTCCGTATTTCATAATTTACCTATTTAGTAGAATATTTTTCTTTTCTCTTCTGGCTCATTGGAATTGAAGTTTCATTTTCTACTCTTTCTATTTTCTTTCCTATTGCTTTTTCAACTAATTCCAAGTTGTTTTCCTTAACATTCGGATTCCATTTTCTTTCTGCTTCCTTGACAGGTTCTCCTGCCATGGCTGCCTTTAACATTGCAAGGGCTCTAATAGCATCTTCTTTAGTCAATGTGTTGCAAGATAAAACTTCATTTTCAATACCTGCTTCTGATTTGTTCAGGTCAATCATATGAGTCATGTATTTATTTCCTACAACAAGGGCACCCTGCACTGCACAGAAGGACATTCCTACAACAGGAATTCCTCTCATACCAATTTGCTCAATATGGCTAGCAAAGTCTATATGGTTGTTTCCAAAGCCTTCTGTTGTTACGAAAGCTCCATCTGCATCCATTGCTTCTACCATCATGCCTACTCTCTCAGATACATAGAATTTCTCTGAGTTAATCTGTGGGCTTCCTACAAATACAACTGCTGCCAAGTCAACTTCTTCATCATTTAATGCTTCAAGTACGAGAGGCTCTCTCCAGTAGTGTCTTGAACACTCTTTTGATGCAGGTCCTATACATGTAAGGGCATGTATACCTCCATCCAATACTTCAAGAGGTGAAAATACTACTGGAACGTTTCCTAAATCTACATTTGGTTTTCCTCCAAGTACTCCTACAGGTTCAACAGGCAATATCAAGTTATCATGCATTGCTCCTTGACCCATTATTTCCTTAACTATAACAACTTTCTTCTTGCCTGGTCTTCTGTATTGAACAAATTCCTCAGTATCAACAACAAGGCTATCATCAAGCTTTTTCAATGCTTCTCTGATTTCCTGAGTTACAACATCTGTTGCTTTATGAGCAGCAAGAGGTCCTGGTCTTTCCATGTTTGTATGCTCTTGAATTACAACTTCAGATTTTATAAATATTTCTCCCTTTTCTGGAGCACCAGGTCTTCCCCACATGATGTTTTCTTCTAATATTCCTTCAGATGAACCAAATTCGCCGATTTGAACACCAAGCTCATCTGTTCCTGTTACCATCATGATAACTCCATCTAATACTCTTGTAACTCCGCTACCTAATTTGCTGTCCCCTTCTTTTGTAGCTATAGGTTGAACGTCCATTATTGTCTCGGAATAAGTATTATATTTATCTGGAGTTATGATATCTAATTTAAACTTCTTAACTAATTTGTCTGCTTTCATAGCATCTTCTTCGATGCCTTCTCTTATATAAAGAGTTGTTCCTTCAATTTTTGTTTCTGGCCCACGCTTTACTTCTGTTATCTTGTAATGCTTCTTGGTAAGCTTTCTAACAGCTATTGGCTCGCTGGCAGCTTTTTCTTCCTTTTCTGCAGCAGTTCCCAAGTTTGCAGCTGGAGCTACCATGGTATTTGATTCTGCTACAGGCATTGCTGCAGGCATTGCCATACCTGGTTGTGCTATCATTGGTATTTCAAGATTTATATCCTTGCCTTCTCCAATATGGATTTTCAACACTCCACTGTTTACTGAAGAAGCAATCATAGGTTGTGCAGTAACTAC
Organism: Lutispora thermophila DSM 19022; assembly: GCF_900142105.1. GTDB lineage: Bacteria > Bacillota > Clostridia > Lutisporales > Lutisporaceae > Lutispora > Lutispora thermophila. Next base: position 17,511 of record NZ_FQZS01000017.1, on the reverse strand, counting down.
TGATGGTGTAGATTCTACAGTTACTTCCTGATGGGATTCTTCCTTGGTTTCTTTCTCTGATTCATCCCCTAGTTCTTTTACTCCCTCTACTAAATCTGGAGTAATAGGTGTTAATGAATCAATGGTCTTTATCAATTTTGCGCCTAACACATTTCCGATTTTTAAAGTATTTTCGTCAATCTTTAGCAATCCTGAGTCTATAAGGTCAGGAAATATGGCTGGATCTTCCAGGTTATCTGCAGAAATTATTGTGCCTGCTTCAGTTCTGCAGCAAACAACTGCGGGATCATTCTTGTGGTGTAAAGCGTTTTCTGCTGACATTGACATTTTATTTACCTCCTTTTATTAAGAAAAATTATTTTATATTAAAATTAAATATTTAATATGCTGTGCTTTTAAGAAGGTTATGCCTTAGTCTTTCTAACCAGCTTATGCCCCGCAGCTCTGAGCGCATGATCTGTACTATGATATGTTGGAACTCCTAACCTAGGAGTTACAGTCATTACCGTATTCGTTCAGTCACCGCAGGTTCCTGTTAGAATAACCTCTGCACCTTCTCTTTTGAGATCTAAAACAGTAGATGCTTGACCAGGACATACGCCGGGCTTTTCACATCTCCACCTTCCATTAACCTCCACCATTCTCTTGCATTTTCTTTCTGCAACAACTTGGGCTCCCATACCCGCTGCTATTTCTCTTAATCTTTCTTCCTGAGCACCGCATTCACATGCAAGTATTCCTACTTTTCTCTTTTCTTGTGGGAATGGCATTGCTACTATTATTCCGCCCAAGGTCTTTACTATAGGTGATGTCTCTTCGCCATGCTTTCCTGTAAAAGGCCCTCCGAGAATTATCTCTCCATGCGGTTCCAAGTATCCTCCAGCCTTTTCTATATATTTTTTTACAGGATATCCTATAGGCACATTGAAAAATACCTTACCTTCCTTGGCGCCTCTTACTCTTCCGGCTACAGTCAAATCCTTATCAATAACCGGCTTTCTTTGTTCTATTGCCAATGTAACGTTCTTTATGGTTTCAACATTTGATATAACAGCATTGGCGGCGCTTGGCAGTTCTCCCGGTTTTAGTTCTACTCCTGTGAATTCTCTTACTATTACTCTTTCATCTCCTGCAGGATACATATCAGGTAATATTTTTATCGATATATTATCCTCGGGTTTCAAAGCCTTGTTAATAGCCTTTATAGCATTAAGGTGTTTAACTTTTATTGCAATATATCCTACTTTGGCATTTGTGATTTCCATGAGGTATTTCATGCCTCTGATAATCACATCAGGATTCTGCTCTAAATATGCGATATTATGTGCTAAAAGAGGTTCACACTCAGCCGCATTTGCAATAAAGCATCCTCCCTTAAGATCTGTCTTAAACTTCACATGAGCAGGAAAACCAGCTCCTCCTGCACCAACAATCCCCGCTTCTTTAATAGCCTCTAGATAATCATCGGTTTCCTTTATAGGAATATAATCTGGAGATTGCTCATCGAAAGCATCTATCACTATTGATATATCAGTTATATCTTTTACAATACCTGATACACTGGTATGAATATTGGCTCCGAGACCAGTAGGCACTGCTACAAGTTGCCCTCTTTTTACCTCGTCTCCAACCTTCACAATGGGTGAACATGGTGCTCCCACATGTTGTCTCAACATAAGTTCAACTCTTTCCATCCAATTCACCTCCTTTGTTAAATCTGTATCAATCAATCTCATTACTATACAACATGCAATTTTCTCGCCAATATTACAAAAAAATTTGAAAATCTACTCAAAAATAATAAATTTATTTAAAAAGCATATGAGTCATTGAAACTCGCTGTTTTCAATGGCTCATATGCTTTTCCCTAATCTCAAAAAATTTTTTTATTATTCTTATCTTCATATTTCTACAAAATATATAAAAGCAAATATACAAAGTGTCAAATTTTAAACACTTGATTATTTATTTTTTCTATATCAAAATCATCTTTTATAAGTTTTTTCAATATAATTTTTAAAAAACCAACTCTGACAGTAGGTGTCAAAATTTTAACATAATGTTAGTTTTTTAACACATATTTTTTACAAGTATTCTTCCAAACCATACTGTTTAAGTTTATAATAAAGGCTTCCCCTATTAATGTTTAACATCTGGGCTGCCTTTGCCTTATTGCCTTCTACTAAATTCATGACTTCTATTATTGTTCTTTTTTCAATATTTGCCACTGCTTCCTTCAAATCATAACTTGAATTCATGATTCCAGCAGTATTTTTACTATATTGATCAGAATTTTTCCTTATAATATCATCAGGAAGCATATCCTTTCTTATTTTGCCATCTGGCGACAAAATTATTAGCCTTTCTACCACATTTCTAAGTTCCCTTATGTTGCCCTTCCATTCATAATCTGTAAGGGCTTTTATTACCTCAGGTTCTATATCTACTTCCTCTATTTCATTATATTCTGCGAACTCTGCAACAAAACTTCTTATAAGCTCCGGCAAATCCTCTTTCCTTTCCCTTAAGGGAGGAAGATGTATTGATACCACACATAATCTATAGTAAAGGTCTTCCCTGAAAGTTCCCTCCAGCATCATTTTCTTTAGATCTTTATTTGTAGCTGCAAGTATTCTTACATCAACATTTATGGATTTATCTCCGCCCACTTTGGTAATAACACCATCTTGCAGGACACGCAATAGTTTGGCCTGCATATCGATGGGCATATCCCCTATTTCATCCAGAAATAGAGTCCCTCCGTCTGCCAACTCAAATTTGCCTATCTTGCCTTTTTTCAAAGCTCCTGTAAAGGCTCCACCTGCATACCCAAAAAGCTCACTTTCAAATAGATTATATGGAATGGCACTACAGTTTATAGGAACAAAATGTCCTAGTCTTCCGCTTTCTTGATGTATAGCTCTTGCGAATACCTCTTTGCCTGTACCACTCTCTCCTGTTATTAGTATGCTGGCATTTGATTTTGCAACCTGCTTAGCCAATGTGATTGCATTAACTATAGCCTTACTTTTTCCTATAATACTCCCGAAAGAATATTTGGCTTGTGTGATGTTTTTCATCTGCTCTTCTAAAAATTCCACCTTTGATCTTTCGCTTTCAAGCTGCATTGATAAGTTCTTTATTTCGGTAATATCTCTGTCCGTTGACACTGCTCCTATAATCTTCCCATCGTACATCAAAGGCACTGCGCTTATTACCACATAGGAGCCTTCCTTAGGTTTATGTTTATGATTTACAAAGGATTTTTTTTCTTCAAGCGCTTTTGCCAGTAAGGCATTAGGAAAAACTTCCTTAATGTTCCTACCTATTATCTCACTCTTCTCAATACCGTATAGTTTTACTGAGCTTTTGTTCCACAGCCTTACAATTCCTTCACTGCTTACAACGCATACTGCCTCTTGAAGATTCTCCAAAACGATGCTGAGCTGAATCATCAACTCTTCTATTTCAAGATAATAAGTATTCAATAGACTTTTTGATGTAATGACACCGGTTATCTCATAGCCGTCTGTAACAAGCAATCTGCCTATTCCTTTGCTCATCATAATATCCCTTGCTTGTTTTATCTTTTCTGTTTGCATAATAGTATATACATCTGTCCTCATATATTTTTTAACGGATTCTGCAAAATCAACTTTTTTCTTCTTAAGCCTACATATATCAGTTTTGGTTAGTATTCCTTCAACATACTCCTTATCTCCACTTCTTCTTGTAATAATAACTTCATCCCTTGCATTAGAAAGCATCATATCAACAGCACAGTCTATAGAAATACCGTATTCCGTCTTTATTATATCTTTATCCATAACTTCAGACACACATTTATACATTGATTGATCAAAAAACATCATAAACACCACCTAAGTATATTAGTTAGGCAAAATAAGCTATAACTTTGATAACTATTAAAGCTAAGCAGTTACTTCTCAATGCAAATATCCGCCATCAACACACCCTCTATGGATTTTGAAGCATTCATGAAAGGTATTGATATTGCTATGCAATAGTTGTATGTGACATTTGATATATATGGCTCTGAATAATACTCTTTTCCTAGAATAGATTCTTTAAAATATGGGCGGTGTGAGTAATTATTATTATCCGTTATGGGAACACTAGCTGATACCATATCTCCATGTGAATTAATAATTCCTATATATTCAAATTGCTTATACTTCATGCTTATATTCTTCAATAATTCGGAAGCATTATCGATAGAAATTCCTCTTGAATTTATCTCTGAATTTATATCTTTCAATATTTTAAAGCCTTCGTTTATTAGTTTTCTTTCTTCGTCTCTTATTGTTACTTTACTGATAAATGATTTTAAATAACTGTCTATTGTATTAGTCATGTCATTCATCTTGATAGCCATTGCAGATATCTCATGGGCTGAAGCCAGCTGTTCCTCAGCTGATGCTGATACTTCCTCCGCTCCGGCAGCTGTTTCCTGAATGCTAATGTTTATTTTCTCCATCATATTATCAACATCTTCAGCCATAGCATTAGATTCTTCAGCTAAGCCTATTATCTGGACAACTGCATCATAGGTTGAATTTGTTGCTTCAATCATATGTTTTAATGATTCTTTAGCCTTATCTGCATCAGATATGGTTTTGGATATCCCTTCCACCTCAGTTTTTGCTTTTAATGTTATTTCATTGATTCTGCCAATTATCATTTCAACAAGTTTTCTTATCTCATCAGCCGATGTAGCTGACTGTTCTGCAAGTTTTCTTACTTCATCAGCTACCACAGCAAAACCTTTACCTGCTTCACCGGCCCTTGCCGCTTCAATGGCAGCATTTAATGCAAGCAAATTTGTCTGTCTGCTTATCTCAGCAACAGCAGCAGTTATATCATTTATCTTTCCCGCTTCTTTCTCCAGTTCCTGAATATCATCTGCCAATTTTATGCTTCCTGAAGCAGTATTCCTCATTTTATCAACTAACAGATTTATTACTCTATTATTTTCTTCAACAATGTTTATCATTTCACCTGCAATATTTTGCGTTTTTTTTGCATATTGTGCTATCTTGTCAGAATTGCTCGCCATGTTTTGGGTGCTTATTTTGGTTGCTGCTGTCATTTCTGATTCTTTACAACTGCCTTCAGCAATATGTGTTATTGTTTGAGCTATTGCTTGAGATGCAATTTCATTTTGTTCTATGTTCTTGCTGAGGTTTATTGATAAATCTTTTGTCTTTTGAGCTATGGCAGCAACCTCGCATACAACCTTTTTCATATTGTGTGTAATCTTATTTATACCATCTGCAATACCTTCTGCAATCCATATATCTTTTACTTTAGTGGTAAGCTGGCCCTCAGCAATGTTCATAACATTCTCTCTGAATCCTTTTATGGATCTTGATAAATATATGAAAAGGGCAAAAAGTAAAGCAGATGCCACGATTATTAATGCTGCTGTTATTAATAGTAGATACTTCTGACTTGAGACATTGAACTGTGTCATAAATTCATCCAATTCTTCTGCTGATGAAATATATTGGGGCAACATAGCATGTAACATGGAACCGGTAGTATTAAAAATAATGAGATATACCATACTAAAAATTAAAACAACCATAAGAAAAATTATCATGAAACTCTTTAACCTCATTTAATCACCTTTCTTATATAATTTTTATACCTATCATATTTCAATACTTACCTCGCATATTTTCCATACCAGTAATTTTAAATAACTTACCTCATATGCTATCTTCCATATCTCTGATATCGCATGAAGCATCGATCATTCTATCTTAAGAACATCCTTAATAGTATATAAGCCCGGCTCCTTACCATATAAAAAAGCTGCAGCTTCACAGGCTCCCTGAGCGAAACACTCCCAATTATATGCATGATGTGTTATCTCAAGTCTTTCTCCCATAAGGCCAAACATAACCGTATGACTACTTGATATATCACCAGATCTTATAGAATGATATCCTATACTTCCTGGTACTCTTTCTCCTTTTCCTTCTCTTCCAAAAACAGCAATATCTTTTAGTTCTTTATTAAGAGCTTCTGCAATTACTTGTCCCATTTCTTTAGATGTACCGCTTGGAGCATCCTTCTTATATCTATCATGCATTTCGATTATTTCAATATCAGATACATTACCTATGGCTTCAGCAGCTATTTTTAATAGTTTATACATAAGATTAACCACTCTGGATGAATTTGCAGCATATACAATAGGTATTTGCTTAGATGCATCTTTTATTCTGTTAAATTCTTCTTCTGAAAAACCTGTGGTTCCACAAACTACAGCTTTCTTTGACCTTAATGCAGCTTCCAATATTTCCATTGAAAACTCTGTTGTAGTGTAGTCAATAATTACATCGCTTTCATTTATTACAGTTTTTATGTCATCTACTACAATAGCATTTAATGCTCTTCCCATTCCACTGACTATGCCTATATCTTGTCCTATGTAATCCCTGCCTTCAGGTCCTATACCGGCTACTATTTTCATATCAGTTCTATTGCTCGCAATTTTCGTAATAAGACTTCCCATTTTTCCCCTGGGTCCAGCTATGATGATATTCATAAAGATTTACCTCCCGTTATAAAACTACAACTAGTAAATACATTTTAAATATTTTGTCAGATTCAGTATTTATATAAATATCTTGTAATTTTTAGTATATATTTAAATATAATTCAAATCAATATTGAATAGGTATGAAATTTTTTGAAAGCACACCTATCCATGATTGTATTAATTATATTTATTAACTTTTTATAATTAATATATCATTTCTTGTTGAATAATGTAATATTTAATTATCTATCACAGGAAATTCACTGTATGAATATAATACTTGAATCATCTTTAATGTTATATTTAACGCAACCAGAAACTGACCATTTCCATGGCAAGCAGGAATACTTGGGAATGAGACTAATATAATCTCATTGTTAATGAGAGGATGTATAACATTTGCTCCAAAAGAGAAGTTAATACATTTTAAATAATAGAAATGATTGCTATTTTAAAAGGATTATGAATACTATCCGCATGGAAAATTTGTTATGAGACAACGATTAACTTCAATCCCATATTGGTTTATACATCATATATAAGAAAGGCTTTTACAGAAAGTTTATATTAAGGTGAAATTATACTTTCCTATAGCTTATGAAAAAAACACTGCAAAGTATTGCAGTGTTATCTATCAAATGGAGCTGGTGAACGGAATCGAACCGCCAACCTGCTGATTACAAGTCAGCTGCTCTGCCTATTGAGCTACACCAGCTTATGATGGCGACCCAGAACGGGCTCGAACCGTCGACCTCCAGCGTGACAGGCTGGCATTCTAACCAACTGAACTACTGGGCCGTATTTTATTTAAATGGTGGGCACAATAGGGCTCGAACCTATGACCCTCTGCTTGTAAGGCAGATGCTCTCCCAGCTGAGCTATGCGCCCAATTATAATGGTGACCCGTAGGGGAATCGAACCCCTGTTACCGCCGTGAAAGGGCGATGTCTTAACCGCTTGACCAACGGGCCACGTGATGGTGATCCACCGGAGAATCGAACTCCGGACACCATGATTAAAAGTCATGTGCTCTACCGACTGAGCTAGTGGATCATCTGTGAGTCATAGCGCTCACATTTATACATTCTACATGTTTTAGGCGCTTTTGTCAACATATTTTTTTTGATTTTTTATTACCAATTTTATGATTGATATATAGCTCAAAGACACCTAAACATGTGACATATTGATATTATAATGGGAAAATTGAATTTTTGCAATGGTAAATATATATTTTTTGTCTAGAAAATTATTACTTAAGCTTACTAATTATATCCCTTGCCACAACTATTCCAGTAACAGATGCCTGCATCAATCCTCTGGTAATTCCTGCACCATCACCTATGGTATATAAATTTCTCACTGATGTCTCAAACTTGTTGTTGACCTGCACCTTACTGGAATAGAACTTGCACTCTACCCCATAAAGCAATGTGTTCTTCGAATAAAGCCCTGGTGCTATATTATCAAAGGCCTTCATAGCTTCTATTATGGATACCAGATATCTATGAGGCAATACGTAACTCAAGTCTCCAGGCACTGCATTTTTTAAAGTAGGTATAGTAGTGGATTTTTTTAATCTGTCCTTATCTGTTCTCCTTCCCTGAAGTAAATCTCCAAGCCTTTGAACTAATATACCGCCGCCTGTCAACATATTTGCAAGCCTTGCCACATATTTGCCATACTCTATAGGTTCTTTAAATGGCTCTGTAAATCTTGTAGATACCAACATGGCAAAATTGGTGTTATCAGTTTTCAGCCTGTCATCAGCATAACTATGACCGTTTACCAGGGCCAAACCTCCTTCATAGTTTTCTTGAGAAACTACACCTCCTGGGTTCATGCAAAAGGTCCTAACTTTATTGTCAAAGGTATCCGAATAGTAAACGAGTTTTGCTTCATAAAGATCCTTCGTCAAATGATCCATTACGCTGTTTGGAACTTCCACCCTTACTCCTATATCCACCGCGTTATTATCGGTGCTTATTGATAGCTTACGCGTCTGTTCTGACAACCATTCAGCACCGCCTCTGCCAGGCGCTGCAACAATATATTCTGCTTCTATTACCTTTTCTTCCTTATCTTTTGTTTTTGTAACTACAGCTTTAGCTTCACCATTTTCCTCTAGTATATCTTCCACAGTTGTTAATTCGGAAAATGTAACTTTTGGATTTGATATCAAATACTTATACATGCCTTCAAGCACATAAAATGCTTTTTCCGTACCCAAATGTCTCACGGGACAAGGTATAAGCTGGATATTATGCCTTGAAGCCTCGTATTTTACATCATCAATTATCTTGCTATTCAAACCATGAACCTCGCTTTGAGCTCCGAAGTCCAGGTAGATGGAATCCGCATATTTAATCAATTCATTAGCTTCATCTTGAGACATATAGTCTGTAATGTTTCCTCCAACTTCTGGACTCAATGATAGCTTTCCATCGCTAAAAGCTCCTGCTCCCGACCATCCAAAGGTAATACCGCAAGGATCACAACCTACACATCTTCCAATGCTTCTAGCTGGACATTTTCTTTGAGATATTGTTCTTCCTTTATCTAAAATCAGTATATCCAAATCCTTATTGCCTTTTGTCAATTCCAAAGCTGTAAATATACCTGCCGGACCGGCACCTATTATTACCACATCATATCTGTTTTTCATTTCATTCACCCTTTATCTCTTTAATTGAAAAGTGTTTTATTCTCCTTTTACAGCATTGTCTCAAATCATTTTTTCTGCCTCTGGTCAAAGAAACCTGTATCTTTCTTCCACCAGTTTGCATTTGTATAATTCCAAGCTATCAAGCTTATATCAATATAATCTCTATCTACATATCCATCTATGATTTCATCGGTTAATCCGATTTTTTTTATTTCATTTCTGTTTTTTTCATTATCTTCTACCAATACATAATCGCACCCTGAACAGGAGTAACGATAATCAAACACTTTCAAGCTGTTTAATATTTCTATTTTTTGATTATCAGTTAGTTCCATCTTTCTTTCTCCCCTTCCTATTTCACAATATTTAATTTTGTGAAATTTAATTATAAAAGCCTAATTTATAATTTTATTCCATAGTTAAGGAAGCATGCTCAATTTATTAATTAAAAGCCTTTCTTATATTATCAAATGTATTTTGCAGAGTCAACCTGTGGATAAGTTATCAACAATCTACAATTTATTATTCACAATACAATTATATTATAAAAATTTATTTCAAGCTATCAATTGCTTCTTTCGGGTCTTTTGCAACACATAATTCAACATATATTATGTTAATTTGTCATTTTTTATCAAATTAGTTGAATATTCTGTTTTTACTTAACTACATGAATTACACTTTATAAATCCACATTATCCACATTATCCACAGAGATATGCACATATGTTCGAATAACCTTTTATTTTTATGTGCTTTCAATAGGTATGCAATGAATATTTTTATGAATATTCAACTTATCCACTTTTTACATAAAATTTTGTGGATAACTTTGTGATATAGTGGATATCTTAACATAAAAAAATCCGCGAATTTCGCGGATTTTTAATATAAAATAGATTATAAACTGCATTAATAGAAGTATTTCAACATCAATTGTGAAAAACTTTCTTAATTTCTTCATGCTTTTTCTTAAAACTTATGTTACTTATCCACAGGATAGTATAATCTTCATTAGTCCACATTTCCCATTAAGTGAATCTCGGTAAATATCATAATCTTGCTTTATCAGCAAATTTAGTAAATTGACCCAGCCATACCAATTCTACCGTACCCGTTGGGCCGTTTCTTTGCTTCGCTATTATCACTTCGCCTATATTCTTTTTTTCCGAATCAGGATGATAATATTCATCCCTATAAAGGAACATAACCACATCAGCATCCTGTTCAATAGCTCCGGATTCTCTAAGATCAGATAATATAGGCCTATGATCTGCTCTTGTTTCCGGTGCACGGCTAAGCTGGGATAATGCCACTACAGGCACATCCAATTCACGAGCTAAGGCCTTTAATGACCTTGATATGTCAGAAACCTCTTGTTGTCTGCTGTCATAATTACTGCTTCCTGACATGAGCTGAAGATAGTCTATGGCAATGAGACCTAAACCATGCTCTATTTTCAATCTGCGGCATTTTGCTCTCATCTCAGTAATAGATATTGCAGGAGTATCATCTATGAATATGGGCTTGTCTGCCAAAACTCCCATTGCTCTTGCAAGCTTTATCCATTCATCTTCCGTTATATCTCCTGTCCTAAGCCTGTGAGCATCAATTAATGCTTCTGCACATAGAAGTCTTTGAGAAAGCTGCTCCTTTGACATTTCCAATGAGAATATGGCCACAGGTATGTTTTCTCTTACTGCTGCATGGTGCACAATATTCATCATAAGGGCAGATTTACCCATGGAAGGTCTCGCTGCAATCAATATAAGATCTGATCTCTGCAAGCCTGAAAGTTTCTGATCCAGATCCACAAAGCCTGTTGGTATACCCGTGATTTTTCCTTTATTTAAATAAAGTTCTTCTATCTTATCAAAATTAGATGTCAATATTTCTTTAATGGGCACAAAGCTTTGAGTAGACTTGCTCAAAGAAATATCAAATATACTCTTTTCCGCCTGATCTATAATCTCAACTGGATCTTCAGGGTTCTCATAGCATTTGGATATAATATCATTTGAGGATTTTATTAATTTTCTTAATAATGACTTCTCTTCTACAATCTTTACATAATGATTTATATTGCTGGTTGTGGGCACAATATTCATAAGTTGAGTAAGATATGTAATACCGCCCACTGCTTCCAAAGTATTTCTACCCTTTAATTTTTCAGTAAGAGTGATCAAATCCACAGGATTATTATCATTATAAATTTCTACTATTGCTTCAAAAATTTCTTTGTGGACTTCTCTATAAAAATCATCACCTTTTAATACTTCGGCAGCCGTTGATATAGCTTCCTTATCCAAAAGCATTGCTCCTAAAACGGATTGCTCTGCTTCCAAGCTATTTGGTGGTATTTTTTGTATCAACTCATTCATATTAACACCTCACAAAACCATAAGGCTACTTGGTTAAAAATTCCATTACCTCTCTTATATTGCCTGCTTCCACTATGTTTATACCTTGAATGCCTACAACATCCTTTTTATTTTCATAGGGTATTATCATATGTTTAAATCCTGCTCTTATGGCAGCATTAGTTTTTTCTCTTACTCCACCTACTGCTTTTATGTTTCCAGCTATAGATATCTCTCCAGTTATGCAACAATCTTTGGGTAGAGATTTTTCCATAATCGCCGAATAAAGAAGACAAGTTATGGCAAGACCTGCTGAAGGTCCATCCACCTTACCTCCACCGATGCAATTAACATGTATATCATATCTGTCAGGATTTATGCCCATGTTATGCTTAAGCACTGCAAGAGCATTAAAAAGAGAGTCTCTTATCATTGACCCTGCCGTTTCATTAAATCTCACAGAACCCATCTCATCATCTCTTTTATAAGCAAGGGCTTCAAATTCTATTATACTACCCACATATCCGCTTACCCCTGCTCCATATACCTTGCCTATTTCTGAGCCCATTCTGGCAGTATAATCGTCTCTAACAAGAGACCCTAAGACTTTTTTAGCTCTATCATAATCTATAATAACCCTTTTGTCTGGTTTTTCATATAGATGGCTTGAATAACAATCCAACAATACATTTACTGCCTTTCTGGCATCATAAGTATGTCTGCTGATAAGTTCTTTAGCATCATCATCTATGCTTATATCGAGTTTATGAGCTCCATTGTCCAATATATCCTCTATGTCCTTAGGACTCAATGGATTAAAAAACACTTCAGCACATCTGGATCTCAATGCTGGATTTATCTCTTCAGGTCTTCTTGTGGTTGCACCTATCAATATGAAATCTGCAGGCGCTCCTTCCCTAAAGAGGGTGTGAATGTATTTGGGTATTTCATCACTGCTTTCATCATAATAGGAGGAATCAAAGCTTACTTTCTTATCCTCCAATACTTTTAGAAGTTTATTCTGAAGCATCAAATCCAATTCGCCTATTTCATCTATAAAAAGAATACCCCCATGGGCCTCTGTCACCAGTCCCGGTTTTGGTTCAGGAACTCCGATATCTGAAAGATCCTTTCTGGCTCCTTGATATATTGGATCATGAACAGAACCCAGCAGAGGATTAACAGCCTCTCTGGGATCCCATCTCAAGGTTGTCCCGTCTACTTCAACAAAAGGAGCATCCTTTCGAAATGGGCTATAGGCCTTCTCCTTGGCAGCTTTAAGAGCTATTCTTGCTGCAGATGTCTTCCCTACCCCAGGAGGCCCATAAATTATAACATGTTGAGGAAAAGGTGAAGCAATCTTTGATAACAAAGCCTTTACACCCTGAGATTGACCTATTATTTCATCTTCTCTCTGAGGCCTTAAGATATCGGATATTTGCTTTGTTAAAGATATGCTTTTCTTCTTTTCCAACTCAGCATATTTTTTGAGCGTAGACGGATTTTCTACATCACAATGCTTTTTAATGATCTGAAGTTTAATTTGATTCAGATATTCCTTTTCGTTTTCCTCTATTTTATGAAGAATTTCCTGCTTTATAAGTCTTTCTGTATAGACTCTGGCAGCCTTATCTGACAGCTTGTCCCTGATGGCTTCAAGAAGCTTGCTTATATCCTCCTGATTCTGGAGAGCTGATACTTCTTCCTCCGGATTAAGTATTTCCCAAAGTCTCTTTGCTTTAGCTTTTGGATCCTTTAACTCATCAATTCCAATACATTTTGTGTCTCCATATATTTTCTTGCTGTAATCAATAAGCACGTCCAATAATTCATCATTGCTGCATACTATGCTATGTTCCAATGTGATCCCTCTTCTCTATTCTTGTGAAACAGTTACTTTTACTTTAGCCACAACCTCTGGATATACTTTTATTTCAATTTCATGAGTACCTAAGGATTTTATAGCATCTTCAAGAACTATTTTCTTTTTATCTATTTCGATTTTATGATTTTCCTTAATTAGGTCCGCAATATCCTTGGCCGTTATGGAACCGAAAAGCTTTCCATTTACTCCAGCCTTTGTCTTTATTACAATTTCAATATTGTTTAATCTCTCGGCCAGTTTCTTAGCTTCTTCCAATTCTTTTCTCTTTTTGTTTTCTAAAGAACTTTTCTTATCATTTATCTCATTCAGCTTACCTGCAGTAGCTTCCACTGCAAGCTTTTTGGGAAATAAAAAGTTTCTTGCATAACCATCACTTACATTGACTATATCATCCTTTTTCCCAAGTGCTTTAACATCTTGTAGTAATACAACTTTCACTACCTCTCACCTTCCTTTAAATATTCATCCACTGCATTTTTAATCATATTGATGGCTTCTTCTATGCTTATCCCGGATAGCTGAGCCCCTGCTACGGTCAAATGACCTCCGCCACCCAGTTTCTCCAATACAACTTGCACATTTATATCACCAAGAGATCTTCCGCTTATATATATATAACCTCCCATTTGAGATAATACAAAGGATGCATTTATCCCCTTTATATTCAACAGCTCATCTGCAGCTTGTGCTGCAATAAGAGCAGGATTATCTATATTTTGAGGTATATATGAAATGGCTATATTGTTCCTGTACATCTGTGCTCTCTTTACAACATCAGCTCTGGCAAGGAATGTATCCATATTATCCTGAAATAACTGCCTGGTTAGAGTTGTATCAGCTCCGGCCCTCCTCAAGAAGGAGGCTGCCTCAAAGGTTCTCACTCCTGTTTGGAATGAGAAGTTCTTTGTATCTATAAATATGCCTGCTAGAAGTGCTTCTGCCTCAATTTGCTTAATCTTTGGCTTTTCAAACATATATTGAAGAATCTCAGTAACCAATTCACTGGTAGATGAGGCATAAGGTTCTATATATGTCAGCACAGCATCATCTACAAACTCTGTACCACGCCTATGGTGATCGATTATAACTTTTTTCTCTATTTTATTGATTAATTCCGGTTTCGCAGTAAAACTTGGTCTATGGACATCCACCATGATGAGAAGGGTTCCTTTACTATCATATAATAAAGCGTCATCACCACTGATAAATGCATCATCATACTCCTGGTCCTCTCTTAGCTCTGCCCATAGATTTTCTATACTTGCATTAACTTTGTTCAATACTATTCTAACTGGCTTGTTATGATTTTTACAACACCTATATATTCCCAAAGAAGCCCCTAGACAGTCCAAATCAGGCATTTCATGTCCCATTATGAGCACATCTTGAGACTGTTCAATGAGCTGCCTCAATGCATAGGCGATTACTCTTGCCTTTACTTTGGTTCTCTTTTCTACCGCTTTGGACTTGCCTCCATAGAAGGAAAGCTTATCATAATTTTTCACTACAGCCTGATCTCCTCCACGGGCTAAGGCAATATCCATAGCACTCTTTGCAAATTTCTGCAATTCTGCATGTGTCTTCCCGTTAACTCCTACACCTATGCTCAATGTAAGGGGAATCTTATTGCCAGAATTTATCTCCCTGATGGTATCCAGAATTTCGAAACGTTTTTCTTCAATTATGGATAGCTGCTTCTGACTAAAGTGTAGTATATATTCACCATTGGCATATTTCTGTATTGATGCGTTGTGCAATGCAGCCCAGGAACCTATGATTCTATCCAAATCTGCCAATATAACAGGTTGTGAAGCCTCTTCCACATCCTTTAGAACTTCTTCCAAATTATCAACTTCCATTATGGCCACTACGTTTTTCTCTTCCAAATATCTGTTTTTGAGCAGCACATATTCTGTCTTATCAACCAAATATATAATTATTATCCTTTTTTCATCATCATCTTCGGATATATCAAAAGGTTCACAGTATAAATCATAATATCTGTCTTTGACGCTGGTATTTTTAAACTCTCTTTTTCCTTCCTTTAATACAACATCCAAGTCAAATCCGGGCAAATAATTACATACATTTTCATTCAACAGATAATCACCTTGGAACATGTTAAGAAACAATGAATTGTACCAGCTTATATTTCCCTCTTCATCACAGATCACTAACGGAAAAGGCAGGTTAAGTATGGCATTTTTTGTTGCAAAATCAACGTTTTCCGATAGCTTCTCTATATATAGTCTCAATTCTTCCTTCTTCTGAACCTTCTGATTTACATTGTAGTATATGAGATACACCAAAATCAACGTGCCAACCAATCCAGCAAGCAGATTGTAATAACCAATGATCAGAACGCTTATGCCTATAATCCATAAATAGATATTGGAATCAGGCATTAACATTCTGCGGAAAAACCCGCCTTTCATCATATCCCCCCGATATGCCTTTTATTTAGTTTTCTAAAGTCAAAAACCGTATCAATGAGTCCTACTATTACAAGGTAATTAGAAAAACTGGTAAATATAAAAAACATGATAATAATTTTAAGAGCTTTGCTAATACCATATTTATCAAGCAAATAACATGCTACAGATAAGCCTATTATGGCAAATACCCACTTTATTATATATATTATATTCAATTGAACAGTTTGCATATTTGGAACATTAAAATAGGTAGCTGCCATTGACAAAAGCAATATTACCAACATGCCCATGGAAAAATTATCCGGTATTCTCCACTTGGAAAAGGGCTTAACATCTGCTATCTCATATTTCATTCTATTTAATACCACTTTAACAAATTTATAGTTTACAAATGAGAAAAGTATTCCGCTTAAAAGAAAAAGAGTAGGCATTACATATCGTATTGCAACGAGGGATTCTTTCATAGTACTAATAATATTGCTTAGCTGCTCCTCCGACATTCCAATAGATCTATAAACACTGGCAGCCGAATCAATAGACTCCTGCATAATGCTTATCATCAGATCCATAGCTTGTGTTGCAGACTGACCTGCCATAAAAAAACCAAATAACAGCCCAAATACAGAGCAAACAGCCAATATTATTCCGGAAACAGCTATGTTTAAGGCTGGATTGACCTTTTTACTCATCAAATGGCCCATGATGATACCAGCAATTCCAAAAACTAAAAATAGATATATCCCGCTAAAGGGTTCAGTAAATATGGCAACGATTATGGCTGCCACTACTGCTGAAATAATGCTTACCTTGAACCCATTTCTAAATCCGATAATTATTATTGGTGTTGGCCAAAACATACTTAGTAATGATAAAAATGGCATATAATAGACTAATATACCTAGCACAGCTGTAACTGAAGCGAATATAGCCCCTTCTACAAGGGCTTTAGTGTTCATTTTGTTCATTGTCCACCTCTTTAATGCTTTTGTAGATACTCTGAAAGATCCGACAAATCTCCATACCATTTTTCCGTTTCATGACCTTCCAGCATACCAATTTTTATTTTGTCCATTATTTTTGAATCAATAACACTATATTGTATTCCCAGCCTTTTGCCCAATAAATATGTAACAAGTATCAGATTGGCAAGAATATCTAAAAGGGCATCCCTACTTGCTTTTGTGCCTTTCAATAATATTTGAAATAAGGAAGCAACAGATGTTAAAAGTTCGCTTTTTAAAAACTCAATTATTCTTATATTTCTGGTAATATCAGTCTCTTTCTGCATTGCCATCCCTCCAGCAACTATTTTATAATTCTATGTTTCTTGGCTTTATCCTTCAAGTAATTAATGCCTATAATCATTATTAGTGTTAATCATTATAATAACACACAAGCATTCTAATCACAATATTAAAGGTTTTAGTGCTGATATCCGTAACCAAAGGCATAAAATGCGGTGTATGGAGCAATAAACTTTTCACTTTTTATTGGGTATAAAATAAGAAAGGCTTCCTTTGGAAGATTTTATATCGATAAGGTAGCCTTTCTTGAAACCCATTACGGAAAGCTAATATTATGGTAGATTTATACTT
>NZ_FQZS01000018.1 GCF_900142105.1 Lutispora thermophila DSM 19022 | reverse complement strand
GCTATTTTATACATATTGGGAATCATTAGAAGCAATCCTTGGCTTGCGGTATAGGTAGAGGATAGAGCTCCTGCTGTCAGTGCTCCGTGAACAGCACCGGCTGCACCGGCTTCAGATTGAAGCTCTGTTACCAATACTTCCTGACCGAATATATTCTTCTTTCCATTAGCCGCCCATTCATCTACATGTTCTGCCATGTCTGAAGATGGTGTAATGGGATATATTGCAGCTACATCTGTAAAAGCATAGGATGCATATGCTGCAGCGGTGTTACCATCCATTGTTTTCATCTTTCTTGCCATCTTTTATCCTCCAATTCTTTTGCTAAGTTAAGAATGAATAATCTAAGAACAACATTGTTTATTCCTGTATTGAATCTTTCTGCTCTTGATAGTTGCTTATGTGTCATAGAAAAGAAGCTGGACACCAGCTTCTTTTCTATGCTAGTACCACAGCTCCGTTGTCTCTATTTAACCAATTTATCCAGTGCTTGTTTCAGATCATCAATGATATCGTCTGGGTCTTCCAGACCTACTGATAATCTAACTAATCCTTCTGATATTCCAGCTGCTGCTCTTTCTTCCGGAGTATATGGTGAATGAGTCATGCTAGCTGGGTGCTGGATCAGTGTTTCTGCGTCACCCAAGCTAACAGCTAATGTACATAACTCTACAGTGTTCATTAATTTTTTACCTGCTTCCATTCCGCCTTTAAGTTCAAACGCAATCATTGCTCCAGGCAACTTCATTTGCTTCTTAGCCAGTTCATATTGTGGGAAGCTCTTTAATCCTGGATAATAGATAGATGATACTGCTGGGTGATTCTCTAAGAATTCTGCAACCTTTTGAGCATTTGCACAATGTCTTTCCATTCTGATATCAAGTGTCTTCATTCCCCTATTAATTAGATATGCATCAAATGGGCTTAGAGAAGCACCTGTCATATCTTTTATGCCAACTAATCTAACTTGATCAATAAATGCTTTTTTACCAACTGCAAATCCAGCGATAACATCACCATGACCATTTAAATATTTAGTTGCAGAATGAACTACTACATCTGCTCCTAAATCCAAAGGTCTCTGAATATAAGGTGTGCAATAGGTATTATCTACTACTACAATACAACCTTCAACTTCATGAGCGATTTTAGAAATAGCTTCTATATCAGCAAGATTCATATTTGGATTTGCTGGAGTTTCAAGATAAACTATCTTTGTATTTGGTTTCATAGCTTTTCTTACATTTTCAGGGTCTGAAGTATCTACAAAATCTACCTCTACACCAAATCTGGTCAAGCCATGGTTCATATATGCAAATGTACAACCATATAAGGTCTTAGCTGCTACTATATGATCTCCTGCGCTTACTGCTGCCCAAATAACAGATGTTATCGCACCTATTCCGGATGCTGTAGATACGGCTGCTTCTCCGTTTTCTAGACTGGCTAATTTTTCTTCAACCTGTGTATTGGTTGGATTACCTAATCTTGTATAAATATATCCTCCTTCTTCTAATGCAAATCTTCTTCCACCCTGTTCTGCTGAATCAAATATAAATGTGGAAGTTTGATATATTGGAGTAGCCAATGCACCGTGTTCATTCTTCTCATATCCAGCATGAACTGCTCTTGTTGAGAATTTCATCTTACTTAGTTTTTCCTTATTCATTATTATTTCCTCCTTATATTAAATAAATAGATAGTATTGGCAATATATATTTATTAAGCTTATTAGCATTTTAGCTTACTTTGAGGCATATCATGTTCAAAATTCCATGGATCTTTTTTAATAGCTCCATCAGTAAATGGAATAAAGATGGAAGCAACTGCAAATACAGTTAGGAAAAATACATACCACATAAGGGGTATAACTTGGAATGGACTTACTAAGCCATTTGTAAATCCTACAGCTATGAGCATTTGTGCTCCATATGGTATAAGTCCTTGCATTATGCATGAGAATGAATCCAGCAATGAGGCTGATCTTCTTGGATCTACCTTATATTCATTGCTAATTTGCTTAGCAATAGGTCCATTTATGATAATAGCAACTGTATTGTTCGCTGTAGCAGCATCTGTCAATCCCACCAATGCGGCTATACCAATTTCTGCGGATTTTCTTCCTTTTATCATTCCTTTTACTTTCTCTAGAATCCATTGTATTCCGCCTTCTTCAGCTACCATATATGAAAGGCCACCAATCAGCATGGAAAGCAAGAATATTTCAAACATACCAGTAAATCCTGAATAAATTTGTTGTCCTAGACCCAATAAAGTAAATTCCCCATAAATTAAACCTATTATTCCTGATACTAGAATTCCACCTGTTAATACTATAAATACATTTACTCCTTTTAATGAAGTGAGTAAAACCAATATATAAGGCAACATCTTTACTATGCTATATGAATACTCTCCAGCCGCTACTGCTTGAACTGGTTTTCCAAATATAAGCAAAAGTATAAATGTAAGCACTGCTAATGGGAATGCCATTAAGAAGTTACACTTAAACTTATCTTTCATCTCACAACCTTGAGTTCTTGTTGCTGCTATTGTTGTATCAGAAATAACCGATAAGTTATCTCCAAACATAGCTCCCCCCATCATTGCTCCCAAAACAAGAGGCAAATATAGACCTCCCTTTTCAGCTAATCCTACTGCAATCGGTCCTACCGCAACTATTGTTCCTACCGAGGTACCCGTAGCTAATGAAATAAAACAGGATATAATGAAGAGACCTGCTGTTATGTACTGTGCTGGAATCAATGTTAAAGCAAAGTTTACAGTTGAATCAACTGCACCCATAGATTTTGATACTGTAGAGAAAGCTCCTGCCAATATAAAAATTATGCACATTATTATGATATTCTCGTCTCCACAGCCCTTAACAAATGTGTTGAATTTCTCGTCGATGCTTCCTTTAAACATTATGAATGCGAAAATAACTGCTACAAGCGCAGCTACCGGAGCTGGCAATTGATAAAATGCCATGTCCACTCCTTGAGCTTGAAGAACTAAGCCTGTTCCCATATACACGATGATAAAGATTAGAAATGGGATCAATGCTTTGCCATTACTTTTTTTGTTTAAATTCTCCATTAACATACCTCCTAATATTTATTAATTAACCCTCATCTTGAGAGGTTAATTTCATCTAAACATCAAGCTTGTCCTTGTTTATCCCATACTTTTTCATCCTATTGATTAGCAAAGTATGGGTAACTTGAAGGTTTCTAGCTGCCTCTCTTATGCTATTGCTTGTTTTTAAACTTTCTACAATCATTTTCTTTTCAAGGTTTTCAATGCTTTTTGTTAATGAATTATCTATTAATCCTGAATCCGGAACAAGGGAATAATTGAGTATAATATCCTTGGCTGAGATCTCTCTTTTGGTGGCTAAAGCAATGGCTCTTTCTAACACATTCTGAAACTCTCTCACATTTCCCGGCCAATTGTAATTAATAAGTTTTCTCATTGCATTCTGTTCTATCCCATCAATGTGCTTATTGTATCTTTCCGAGTAAATCCTCGTAAAATGTTCAAACAGAATTGGAATGTCTTCCTTTCTTTCCCTTAAAGGTGGAATATTGATGTTAAAAATATTGATTCTGAATAACAAGTCCAGTCTGAACTCCTTAGCCTTTACCATTTCATCAATATTTCGATTTGTAGCAGTTATTAGTCTCACGTCAAAGGGAATTTCTTTAGAACCTCCTACTCTCCTTACCTTTTTTTCCTGAAGCACACGGAGCAATTTTGCCTGTAGATGTGGTGGCATTTCACCTATCTCATCTAAAAATACGGTGCCTTTATGAGCAATCTCAAAAATTCCAGCTTTACCTTCCTTAATTCCTCCGGTAAATGTACCAGGCTCGTATCCAAACAATTCGCTCTCCAACAGCTGATCCGGTATTGCTGCACAGTTTATGGCAATAAAAGGCTTGTCTTTTCTGCTGCTTTCGTTATGTATGGCTCTGGCAAAAAGTTCTTTTCCAGTTCCGCTTTCTCCCGTAATTAAAACAGGTGAATCTGATTTAGAATAGAGTTTTCCCTGATTTATGGCATCAATCATCTTGTTACTTTCGCCAATAATATCATCAAAAGTAATTGGATTATCATATCTATTAAACACATTAGATCTATCAATATCATATAATGACATTAAAAATCCTGTGGCAACATATTCATCGTTTCTAATAACTTGCAGATTAGCACTATATAATTGATTTCCTATTTCAATTTCTTCCGTAACCATGGGCTTTCTACTATTGCTCTTTCTCAAAGATGCCAAAAGCTTATCATAGTCATTTATGTACTTTCTAATATTTACTCCCTTTATATCCTTTCCATTTGTAAAAAATATCTTCTCTGCAACATAATTATTGATATACTTTATATCTCCTTTTTTGTTTATCAGAATTACACCATGAGGAATGATGTCCAACACATTCTTCATCTCAGTATCTTTTTCTTCAAAAGGAAACAGATCTATCTCTTCAATGCTTTCCCACCCGTCAATGTTGGATAAATCCTTTTTTATGCTCTCCCATACTTCATCAGTAACAGGATGTAAATTTATATAACATACATAAGCATATACTTCCATCAAAATAATAGGAGCATTATGTTTATATAGTACTGATAAAGTTCTATAGGTAAGATGTGGTATATCTTCGGAAAAAGATAATTTGATCTTTCTGTTCTTCATTTTTCATCCCTCCTTTAATGTATCGCAATTTACATGCCAAAAAAGCGATTTGCACACCCCTTTATAATTGAGAGACCAATAATATCAGCATATTTATTTTGGAATGTTTTCATTCCATTGGGAAAATATATGACAAATCAGTCAATATTTTGGTTTATATTTGTGCCATTTGTATCAACATTAAACCATATAGTCAGAAATTTAACAAGATGAGCACTGAACATAATTTAAAACAAAATTCGACATATTTTGCTATAACAGTATTTCAACTGTTGCTAATAGACAATTTGCTTAATTAGCTTTATTACACAAAATATTAAACACGCTTAAACGGGGATAAATCATATAAATACATATCATAAAAAGAATTGAAAAAAGATACAACAAGAAATGGACAATAAAAGCATGAAAAAAGAGCTGTGCACTTTAACAAAAGCACAGCCCTGTTTTTACATATATGGAGTTATTTTCTAAAACCCCTGTTGTTCTGCTGTTTTCTAGCTCTTCTACATTCCGGGCATCTCTGGGGCTCATTTTCAAAACCCTTTTCCTTGTAAAAAGCCTGTTCGCCTTCTGTAAAAACGAATTCTTTTTCGCAATCTTTGCAAGTAATTGTCTTATCTGCCATTTCAACATTCCTCCTTTTCAATTTTTTAAAGTTTAAAACTGATTGACTCAACGCTTCAAAGGAGAAATGTTGTTAATCCTGTTTTAATCTTTAAAGTACAGCTTTGCTATACTTCTCATTAAGTATAACATCATTATTTATATAATGCAAAGGTTTTTTATATACTATCACATATTATTTTTTATCCCGCGTTTTACTATTTGGTTCACAGGCTTGTATATATCTTCAGAAATGACTTCCGTACCTATCAATTGACCATTTTCATAAGCTTCTCGTATAACCCTCACTTTATAACCCGGCGATCCCTTTTTTACAACAAGAACATCCCCTAGAGGCAGATCGACATCCGATACAATTTCAGTTTTGGGGAGAATCTTTTGGTATACGTCATTCTTAATTACATATGTACGATTTTTCAAATTGGAACTTGAAAATAAGTCAATGTAAATATTTTTATCTTTTATATAGGCTTCAATGAGGAGTGGATATCCTAAATCGTTCTTCATCTTTAAATCAATGCTACCCCAGGAAACTGTGGCATCCAAGCCTAAACCTATATAAGAGGGAGCCAGACCGTGAGCTTTTCTTTCTATTACCTTCAGCCCGCTGTCCAACATGGCTTTGTAAAGTGTAGAGGATACTTGGCATATGCCTCCTCCAATACCTAGCTTATAGCTTCCATCTTCCAGTACAGGTGCTACCTGAAATCCTCTTTCTCTTGTCCTTTCTCCAACACGCTCATTAAAACTGAAGACTTCTCCATCCATAAGCACAATTCCATTGATAGCACTGGCAGCCAGTTCAATATTTTTTATTCTGGCAACTGAAGAAGAAAAAAAATTTGTGCTTGCGGAAGATATTTTTGCATCTATTACATGCAAATCCTCCCCAGTGATAGATGCCTTTGTCTCTATTAAAGGGGCATCTATTACAATTTCATTTAAAGCACCCGATTCTATGCCTTTCTTTACTTCTTCTTCAAGCTTTTCCACATCAAGCCTATAACCTTTAATGTCATCCACAACTTGAATTTTATCTTCAAAGTTCACACTGATCTTTGCGTCTTCCGGTTCTCTGTTTATATCCATTTCAACAATGCTGCTAAATTCTCTAAGATAGTCTTCGTCATACTCATAACTAATATCATACCCATGGGAAATCCCATGCTTTATGATTTTGTATTTATTTATGGAACTCAAAGCCTTGCCGGTTTCAAAAGCCTTGAGAACCCCAGTTTCAATATCATAAGACTTTATAAGCCTAGAACAGTCCAATTTATAAGTCTTACCATCTACAATAACATTGAGTCCTTTTTCCAGCAGAGGAGTTATGTATTCAGCCTCGATGATTTTATTGCCCTCTAATTTTGTTTTGCCTCCTAAATCTATTCCTGCCACCTTAATACCCGGATATATGAGATCATTCCACTGCTCATTTTTATCATTAATTTCCCAAAAGAAGCCAAGGAGCAATCCAATAATACATATAGCGAATTCCAAACAAGTAATTTTAGCAGCTTTGGTAAGTCTATATTCTCTATAATCCATAGAATCCCTCTAATCCTAAGGTATATTTATATATGCTACTCTTCTTTCCTGAAGAAACTCATAATATTATTTATTCTCTGTATCTCATATTTTATAATATTGTTCTGTTCCTCCAGCATTTTTTGCTTGGCAACTATTTCTTGCTCGTAATAATCTATCATCTGCTTTAACTTCTTTATTTCTTCCTTGTGTTTTTGAATTGTAGCATTTACAGCATTATTATAATCCTTGGCAAACTCATTAAGGGCCTTTAATCTTCTTTCTCCGTCAGACATAAGAATATTGATATTTGTATTAGATGCATTAATTATATTCATTACCGAAGCTTTATGTACAGCATAAGGCAGATTTTCCGGTAGAGCATTTATAAAGTTTCCAAGCATGAAAATTGTATTAATATTGCTGTTCTCCATCTCATAAATAGCGTATATTTCTTCTATGGTCTTATTTTTATCATAGCTGACTCTTTCAAATCCGGAACTGTTATTTTCCTTTTTTTGTGGTTTTGGTTCGTTACTGTTGTTTTGTAGTTGCTTGCTTGATTCATTCACTTTTTGTGAAAAACTCAGCTCTTCTTTCTTTTTTTCATTATCTGTCACTCCTTGTCCACTTCCACTGGATGATTTTTCCACTATTCTGAATTTTTCTAACATGCTTATCATCTTTGACATAACATCTCTCCCCTTATTAATATTTTTCATTATGGCAAGTAAGTTAAGAAATATATGATATAATTACATTAATTTATATATAATGCCTTTTCCAATGAAAGCAGATATAAGCAAGGCCATAAGTCCCACAAGAAAGTAAGAAAATTTCTCGGAAAGTTTATAGTTTCTTTTTAATAGAAAATAATCAAGAAGTTTTATTGCATTATTACATACCAAGAGTACAAGAACACCAGCCAGTGGCATAAATAATATTATCTTAAGCATAGCAAAATCACATCCTATGTCCATTAGGATAACTTCAAATATATATCAAGGTCAAAATTTATACATGATTATATATTATCATACATAAATCGCCAATAGGTGTAAATATATCTGATACTTTTGTACTATTTTTCATATTTCTCTCTAATTCTAAAATACTAAATTTCAAACTGCTGCTTGCCATATTTTGTATAACATCGTCGATAACCTGTTTTGTGAATATAAATCCATAAGCAGGTTATCCTTTGATATAAATATAAATCCCAACCGCCAATATTTTCAGTAAGTTAAAGCATAGTACGACTTGTAAATATTGACTTGAAACATATATAGTATGAAATTAAAAAACGAGGTGAATAAAGATGAAATTCTGCTGGACTACATTAACAGTAAAAAATATGGAAGAATCCCTCAGGTTTTATCAAGAAGTTGTTGGTCTTCCTGTTCATAACAGATTTCAGACAGGGCCCGGAATAGAGATAGCATTCCTTGGAGATGGGGAGACAAAGTTAGAATTAATAAGCAACGAAAATGTAAAAAACTTCAATATGGGTCGAAGCATTTCCATTGGATTCCAGGTAGATTCTTTAGATAATATGATGGCTTTCTTGAAAGAAAAGGGAATAGGCATCCACAGCGGACCATTCCAACCTAATCCAAATACCAAATTCTTCTATGTATTAGATCCTAATGGGTTAAAGGTTCAGTTTGTAGAATCCATATAGGGACTAGCAATTATAGTCCCTATTTTTTATCATAATTTTGGCTACAGTTAATCATAAACTATGATATAATATTTTTCATCATCAAAAATTCGACGGAAGGTGCTGAATAATGTCGTTTTATGAATTTATAAGCAAAGAACCAAGTATTATAAAACCATTTCAGTTATTTGGGACAAGCCATATATTCGCTCTAATTAGTGTCATATTGTCCATTGCCATATTAACAAAACTCTCCAATAGATCAGAAGCAATTCGTAAACACTATAAGAGGTTTCTGCTTTTTATGCTTCCCATACAAGAGATCTTAGTAAGGTTATGGATTTGTTTTTATCAGGATTATAATCTCGAATCCATGTTTTCCCTGCATCTTTGCAGTATGTCAATAATTTTTTGTACTATAATTTTAATTAAGTACGATCAATCCTTGTTTGAAATAATCTATTTCTGGGGATTGGGAGGAGCAACTCAAGCATTATTGACACCGGATATCTCCACTTATGGATTCCCTCATTTCAGGTTCTTTCAAGTATTTCTGTCCCATGGCCTTATAATAGCCACCGTTATATATTTCATTTTTGTTGAAAACAAAAAAGTAAGAAAAGGCTCACTAAAAAGAATTTTATTAACTACAAATATATATGCAGCATTTGTTTTTATAGTAAATATGATATTCAAAACAAATTATCTCTTTATAGGTCACAAACCTGAAACTCCGTCATTAATCGATATTTTAGGACCCTGGCCATTTTACATTATATGGCTTGAGATGCTAATGCTGATTGTATTCAGTTTATTATATATACCTGTTTTATACAGTTATAAGCATGAAGCAAAAAAAGATTTGGGAGAATCATTATAAGAAAGGAGCGGTTTTCCCACTCCTTTACACATTAAATCTGAAATTGCAGATGTCTCCATCTTTCATTACATACTCTTTACCTTCTAGTCTTACAAGCCCCTTTTCCTTTGCTGCAGCATAACTTCCGCAGGAAATAAGATCGTCATAGGCTACGATTTCAGCTCTAATGAAACCTCTCTCAAAATCAGAGTGAATCTTTCCTGCTGCCTGCGGTGCCTTTGTTCCTTTTGTTATGGTCCAGGCTCGGCTTTCTTTTTCTCCTGCCGTTAAAAAACTGATGAGATTCAAAAGCCTGTAGCTGGATTTTATCAGCCTGTCAAGACCTGACTCGCCAATTCCCAGTGCCTCAATAAACTCGTCCTTTTCTTCCTTAGGCAAGTTTGAGATCTCTTCTTCAATTTTTGCACAGACAACCATGGCTTCATTGTTTTCGCTCTCTGCATATTCTCTGACTTTTTTTACAAAGTCATTGCTCATACCATCATCAGAAACATCATCTTCAGCTACATTGCATACATATATCACAGATTTAGTAGTAAGAAGGAAAAGGCTATCAGCAAACTTCGCCTCTTCTTCACTTTCAAATTTAACTGATCGGGCAGCTTTCCCTGAATTCAAAGCATCTATAATCTTTTCAATCCAGGCTACTTCCTGCTCATATTTCTTATCTCCTTTTGCCGCTTTCTTAGCCTTGTCAAGCCTTCTTCCAAGAACTTCGATGTCGGAAAGAATGAGCTCCAGATTGATGGTCTCTATATCTCTTATAGGATCTATGGTGCTGTCCACATGGACAATGTTTTCATCTTCAAAGCATCTTACCACATGGATTATTGCATCTACCTCTCTTATGTTGGACAGAAACTTGTTTCCCAATCCTTCTCCTTTGCTGGCCCCTCTCACCAAGCCTGCAATATCTACAAATTCTATTGAGGCAGGCACTATCTTCTGAGAGTTAAACATCTTCGCCAGCACATCGAGCCTATTATCCGGAACAGGAACAACTCCTACATTGGGTTCAATGGTGCAAAAGGGATAATTGGCAGACTCTGCCCCTGCCTGGGTCAGTGCATTAAAAAGGGTGCTTTTCCCTACATTTGGTAGTCCTACTATACCTAGCTTCATTTTATAACCTCTTTCAATAATACTATATAATCTAGTATCTATATTTAAGACAATTTATACTTACCTAGGAAAGTATAAATTAAAGGCGATGATTTTTCAAGGTTATATTTTTACAAGAAGCATTTCATTTCTATTTTATAAAGATTTTTTGCCCATATCTTTGAGATAGCTTATAGGTTTTGACGACAACAATGTAGGCAACTCCACCAATACCAATATGATCCCATAGTACTTGATATAGATTCCGCTTCTCTGATATTGAATCTGGTTGAGAAAAGTAGTTATGGCATGAGTAGATTCATTAATCAATGCCATAGAAAATAAAAACATGAGAATCCTTTTATTTGCAAAAGCCATTTTAAGAGTCTCAATGGTATTAGAAGCATTACCCTTGCTTACTCTCGGTTCTTTAATAAAAAATGCTGCCGCTGCTGCAATACCATAAGGATAAATAGTTAGATACGCAGTAAGTTCCATTGATACAGAAGCAATATGCCAGGATAAAGAAGTAGCAATGAGAAAACCAACTACGCTTAAAGCATAATATCTCCCATAGGCTTTCTCATAATCACTCTTGCCAACCGAGCTATACAACAAGGCTACATCGCATCCCGAAACCCCGGAAACAGAAACAGCCAAAATTACTCTTTCAAGCAGAAACATTTGAAAGGAATACGTCCTATAGAAAACTATTTTAGATATAAAGTTCATAAACAATGAAATGACCAATGTAATCTTATAGCCATACCTATCGTCAAAAATTCCCCATGGTACCTCAAATAATATGGTAAGCACCATGAATATTGACTCGATAAGAAATATATCATATATGGATATGACTCTTGACTGCCTGTAGATGGTTGCAATAGGACCATAAAAAACAAAACCCTGTAAAAATGCAATAATGCGCAACAGGGTGTAATTTCTATTAAAACTCATGAAATGTACACCTCCAAAATGCATTGGAACAAGCTTCCTATAGATTAAAGGAAACTTCCTATAGCCCATTATGCAATACATCAAGGTGTACAAATATATATCATTTCCATGCTCCTTTATCTAAATCTGCTATTTTTATTATATATAATATTACAGCTATCAATTAACATTGACAAATACGAAATTAAATAACTGCCTTCGCTGCTGCTACTTCAGTTTCAGTTTTGCCAATGCATCTGCCAGAGCTGTGTTAATCGGTTCTTCCTTTTCTTTGCTCTGTTTCTTCAGATAATTTAACACTTCCTTCTTGGATACTTCTGTATTTTCTTTTTTCTTTCTCTCATTGAAGGCAGACAGCTTTTCTCTATAGCCACAGCTGCATATGAATATCTGGCCTTCTCCTTCTCCATGAAGCTCCAGCTTTTTGTGGCAATTTGGGCATCTTGCGTTAGTTATCCTTGCTATAGCTTCCCTGTACCCACAATCTCTGTCCTGACATATGAGCATCTTGCCCTTCTTGCCGTTGACCTCCAGCATATATTTCCCACATCTGGGACACTTGGTTCTTGTCATGTTGTCATGCTTGAACTTGCCTTCGCTGTTTCTAATCTGACTTACGATATCCTTTGTGTAATTCCTCATATTGTCTAAGAATATATCCTTGTCCAGAGCACCTTTGGATATGGCACTTAGTTTCTGCTCCCACTGAGCTGTCAAAGCAGGAGACTTCAACTCCTCCGGCACCAGTTGAAGCAGTTGTCTCCCCTTGGAGGTTATATAAATATCTTTTCCCTTTTTCTCTAAAAGGAAGGTGTTAAAAAGCTTATCTATTATGTCCGCCCTGGTAGCAACTGTGCCTATTCCCCCTGTCTCACCGATGGTCTTTATCAAATCCTTTCCGGCATCTGCCATGTATTTTACAGGGTTCTCCATGGCAGACAGCAATGTGGCTTCATTGAAGGGGGCAGGCGGCTTTGTCATACCCCTTGTTTGAACCAGAGAATTAATATTAAGCTTTTCTCCCTTTTCCACTTTAGGCAACAGCTGATCTTTCAACCCTCCTCTGAAATCTTCATCTTCTTCATCGGAATCAAAATTATTATTGTAGACTTCCTTCCATCCAAAGTTAATAACGGTTTTACCTTTTGCTATAAAGGTTTCGTCACCTATTTTTGCCTTTATGGTTGTTTCTTCATATTCAAAAGGTGGGAATAACACTGCGAAAAACCTTTTTACCACCAGGTCATATATTTTTCTTTCTCTGTCACTGAGCTTGGCCATATTAGCCTTCTGCTCTGTAGGTATAATAGCGTGATGGTCAGATACCTTGCTGTCGTCCACAAAATTCTTGTTTCCTTTTATAGTACCTCTCAGTATTTTTGCGGCTGCAACCGAGTAACTTCCCACTCCGCAAGCTTTTACCCTTTCTTCCAAAGTATCTACCATATCTGAGGATAAAAATCTGGAATCAGTCCTTGGATAGGTTAGAAGCTTATGGTTTTCATAGAGGCTTTGCATTATGGACAGGGTCTCTTTTGCAGAAAAGCCAAAGAGCCTGTTGCCGTCTCTTTGAAGCTCCGTCAGGTCGTATAAATGAGGCGAAAAGCTTTTCTTATAGGTTTTATTCACCTCAGTCACAATTCCATCTTTATTTTTAATATAAGCAATTATCCTATCGCATTTATCCTTGTCAAACATCCTCGTTTCCCTGGTCTTTGAATCCTGCCATATGAATTTTATACCCTTTGCTACGGCATTTATTCCATAGTACTCCCTTGGCTTGAAGTTTTTAATCTCCTCTTCCCGATGAGCCACCATAGCCAATGTAGGCGTCTGTACCCTGCCGCAGGAAAGCTGTGCATTGAATTTGCAAGTTAACGCTCTTGTGGCATTGATGCCTACCAACCAGTCTGCTTCGGCACGAGCTACAGCAGAAGCATAAAGGTTTTCATACTCCTTACCGCTTTTCAACTTGGCAAATCCTTCTTTTATAGCCTTATCTGTAACAGAAGAAATCCAAAGCCTTTTTATAGGCTTTCTTATCTGAGCCTTTTCTATTATCCATCTGGCCACCAACTCTCCTTCACGACCTGCATCGGTAGCAATAATGATTTCTCCTACATCATTTCTTTTCATCTGCTCTCGTACTATAGAGTACTGCTTGGCTGTCTCCCTTATTACCACCAGCTTCAATTCCTTTGGCAGTATGGGTAGATCTTCCAATCTCCATACTGCATATTTATCTCCATAGGCTTCCGGGTCTGCTAATGTCACCAGATGACCAAGAGCCCAAGTCACAATATATTTTTCTCCTTCCAAAAAACCGTTTCCTTTTTTATTGCAGTTTAAAACTCTTGCTAAATCCCTTCCTACGGAAGGTTTCTCAGCCAATACCAATGATTTGCTCATATAAACATCCCTCTCAAAATAGTCTCTATTAATATTATCACATTTTTTAAATTAAAGGAGGCCTCCTATGGAAGCTTTCATAAAAAGAGAGATGATTAAAAGAATCTTCTATTCTTTTTATTTAGATTTGTTAAAAATTTCATCACGATAGGTGTTAATTAAAGAAAGCCATAAGATTGATATTTTATTACAGTTATAAAATGAAAATGCCAATTGAGTAAAACTTCATTAAGTTTGATAAATTATTGACATTCACACAAATTCAATATAATATATCTAATAGTTGCTGCATGCTTGTACATTTAAATCTCTTATCCCTGTGATACCGGAATCATAGGGATGAGAGATTTTATAATAGTTATTAAGGAGGCCGTAAAATGAACAACAGTAATAACAAAAGAGAAACTTTCTCGTCAGGTCTGGCAGTATTCTTTGCAACATTAGGATCTGCCGTAGGCTTAGGCAACATATGGAAATTTCCATATATGGTTGGTGAAAACGGAGGCGGTGCCTTTGTTCTCATTTATTTTATATGTATATTACTGGTAGGCATGCCTATAATGATATCTGAATTCTACATAGGCAGAAGCACTAGGAAGAATGCTGTAGGAGCTTTTGAGGCCCTTAAGGCAAAACCTTTTTGGAAAACCATAGGTTATATGGGAGTTCTATCTTCATTGTTCATCATGTTTTTTTACAGCAGCGTAGCAGGCTGGGTTTATTCTTATGTATTTAAAGCATTAAAGGGAGATTTTTTACCTTTGGCATCCATGTCCATGGAAGATGCTGCTTTGAATGCCAGCAGCCAATATGATGCGGCCGTCAGTGGTTCCATATCTCCCTTTGTATGGCAATTCATCGCTGTAACTGTTGTTTCCATAATACTTATTGCAGGTGTAAAAAACGGAATAGAAAAAATAACAAAAACTTTGCTGCCATTATTGTTTGCTTTGGTGATAATATGTTGCATAAGGGCTTTAACCCTTGAAGGTGCAAAACAAGGTCTTAGTTTCTTGTTCCTCCCTGATTTTTCAAAGCTATCTGCATCTGCAGTTTTATCTGCATTAGGTTTAGCATTCTTTAAGCTTTCTTTGGGCATGGGCACTATGACAACCTACGGCAGCTACTTTACCAATGATAATAACCTGTTTGCCACATCTGCAAGAGTAGCTCTTTCTGATACCTTGGTATCACTGCTTGCCGGAATAGCCATATTCCCTGTGGTATTTACCTTCGGCATGGAACCTGGAATGGGCCCTGGATTGTTGTTTAAAACTATTCCACTGGTATTCTCCAAAATACCCCTTGGAAATGTATTATTGGTAGCATTTTTCATTCTTACATCCATTGCTGCCACAACAGCCATGCTGTCCCTTGTAGAAGTACCAGTAGCCTTTTTCATAGAAGAAAAGCAGATGTCAAGAAACAAAGCTGTACTCTTGTCCTCTGGACTCATATTGATTATAGGCCTATTGACTGTCCATCCTAAAAGTGTCTTCGGAAATGTAGTAATCGCCGGCAAAGGATTCTTCGACTTGTTTGACTACCTATCCTCTAATATTATGCTGCCTATAGGAGGATTGCTAATAACAATATTTGTTGGATATGTAGCAAATAAGGACCAATTAAGTTATGAGTTGTCTAACCATAAAACATTAAACAATGACGGTATGATAAAGTTCTATATAAGCATTTTGAAATATATAACTCCTGCATTACTTGTAATAGTATTTTTAAATTCCATAGGAATAATTAATTTCTAAATCAATAAGAGGTTGCTTTGCAACTGCAAATTGCTAGTTGTATAGCAACCTCTTAATTTGCTTAGAATCCAAAAGAAGCCATAAATACAGTAAATTCATTCTACTTTTGCTTCTTGGATTCTTCTATTTTTTCTGCCAGTTCATTGAGATATACCCATCTCTCCATCTTTTCTTCCAACAGTTTTTCCTGTTCTTCCTTATCACTAAGCAATTGTTGCAATCGCTCGTAATCAGAAGCAGCTTTTTCAATCTCCATTTCCAATTCCCGAATCCTTTGCTCTATGGAAGCTATTATATTGTCTATTTCCTCGTATTCCTTTTGTTCCTTGTATGTGAACTTCAATGTTTTTGGTTTTTCCCGTCTTTCTTTATTAGCATCCGCTTCTTTCGACTTATTGTCCTTTCCATCCTCTTTATCAGCTATTTCTTTATCAAGTTTTTCTTTCAAGTCAGAGTAATTACCTGTATGCTGCGAAATATAGCCATCACCTTCAAAGTAGAAAATCTTATCCACTACCTTATCAAGAAAATATCTGTCGTGGGATACTGTGATGACTGCACCGGGAAAGCCTTCCAAATAGTCTTCCAATATGGTCAATGTCTCAATATCCAAATCATTGGTAGGCTCATCTAAAAGCAGCACATTTGGAGCTTCCATCAACACTCTCAAAAGATGAAGGCGCCTTCTTTCACCACCGGAGAGTTTCCCTATAGGTGTCCATTGGAGTGTTGGGTCGAAAAGAAAGGTCTCCATCATCTGTGAAGCAGTAAGCCTATAGCCTTCTGCATTGGTGATGTATTCAGCGCCCTCCTTCACATACTCTATAGCCCTCATATTCTCATCCATATGATAGGTTTCCTGAGAAAACATACCTATTCGGACAGTATCGCCAATTTCCACACGACCGCTGTCTGGTTCCATTTTCCCAGCTATTATATTTAACAATGTGGATTTGCCTATACCATTGGGACCTACTATACCAACCCTGTCATCCCTTAACAGTATATAACTGAAATTCCTTATTATCTTTTTTTCTCCATAGGATTTGGATATGTCATATATTTCAATAACCTTTTTACCCAACCTGCTGCTAGCTACAGATATTTCAATGTTTTTATCTATAAACTCAGGTTCTTTGTCTTTCAACTCTTCAAAGCGTTGAATCCTTGCTTTCTGTTTTGTGGTTCGTGCCTTTGCTCCCCTTTTTATCCAAGCCAGCTCTCTCCTTAGGAGATTTTGCCTTTTCTCCTCATTGGCTCTCTCAATTTCTTCTCTCAACAGTTTTTTCTCCAGGAATTGATTATAATTCCCATAATATTCATAGAGCTTACCTCTGTCCAGTTCTATTATCTTGTTTGTAACCCTCTCCAAAAAGTATCTGTCATGGGTTACCATGAGAAGAGCACCTTTTCTCTTGTTTAGATAACCTTCCAAGTAGTCTATTATATCATTATCCAAATGATTAGTGGGCTCATCCAGTATCAATAAATCAGAAGGATTGATAAGGGCCGCAGCTAAAGCAATGCGCTTTTTTTGTCCTCCCGATAGGGTACCTATCTTGGCATTAAAATCCCTTATGCCAAACTTTGTAAGTATGGTTTTAGCTTCCACTTCTATGTTCCAGGCATCTACAGCATCCATATCCCTGGTAAGTCTCATTATAGCTTCTGCATCATTGGCTTCCAGGGCCTTTTCATATTCTCTGATAACCTTCATTACAGCTGTATCACCTCTGAATACTTGTTCCAGCACAGTAACCTCAGGATGAAAATCTGGGCTTTGTGGAAGATATTCTATGCTGATGGAACTTCCCTTGGTTATTTTGCCTTCATCAGGTACTTCAATGCCTGCTATTATTTTCAACAATGTACTTTTTCCAGTACCGTTTATGCCAATTATCCCTATCTTGTCACCTTCACTTATGCTCAAGCTAACGTTTTTTAATAATATTTTTTCACTATAGCTTTTGCTTATATTTTCCCCATTCAATATGTTCATATCTATCACATCCCGTATATATGCTATCACAACAACTTATGTTCTTTCTACAGTATATTTTATCATGTAAAGCCATTAGAGCTATATGTATTATATACTGATTTAGTAGCTTTCCAATTAAATTTTTCTATATTAAAATGAAATTGTACAGAAAAACCGACTGTGGAATAGGAATTGATATTATGAAGGATGAAAAGACAGAAAGAACTGGAACCCCAATGGTTCTGAAGATGTCCATAAGAAGTTTGGTAGAGTTTATTTTCCGCTCCGGCAATATAGATTCCGGCTTCATGAGCATAAGCAGAGCCCTAGAAGGCAGCAAAGCACATAGAAGGATGCAAAAATCCTATGGCGACGATTACAAAGCAGAAGTACCTTTGAAAAAAAACATTGAGTTTGAAGGCTATAGTCTTGTTCTGGAAGGCAGGGCTGATGGCATATTCATTGAAGATGGAAACGTAATAATCGACGAAATCAAATCAGTCACCCAACCCCTTGAGCTCATAGATGAAGATTACGATCTAAGACACTGGGCTCAGGCCAAGTGTTACGGCTATATTTACGGTGAAGAAAATGCTTTGGACAATATCACAATCCAATTGACATACATTCATCTGGAAACCGACGAAGTAAAGAAATTCAGAAAGTCCTTCCACATCCTAGAACTCAAGAGCTTTTTCTATGATTTGGTGGAAAAATACTGCAAATGGGCAGATTTAACCATCTCTTGGATATCCGCTAGGGATGATTCCATAAAGAAGCTGAAGTTTCCCTTCCCTCAATATAGAAAAGGCCAGAGGGAAATGGCAGCCGCTGTTTACAGAGCCATAAGGGATGAGAATATACTTTTTGCCCAGGCTCCCACAGGCATAGGCAAGACCATATCCACCCTGTTTCCTGCTGTAAAAGCCATGGGAGAAGGCCTCACATCCAAGATTTTTTACCTCACTGCCAAGACCACTACACAGATGGTGGCAGAGGAAGCCTTTCAGCGAATGAAGGATATGGGTTTAAAATTTATTTCCATAACCATAACCGCCAAAGATAAGATATGCTTCAAGGAAGAAAGGCAATGCACTCCTGGGTATTGTGAATATGCCAAAGGACATTTTGACAGAGTCAATGATGCCATCATGGATATACTCCAAAATGAAAAGGAAATAGATAGAGAAAAGATATTGGCATATGCAAAAAAGCATAGGGTATGTCCCTTTGAGTATTCTTTAGACATTGCATTATGGGCCGATTGCGTCATATGCGACTACAACTACTTATTTGATCCCAATGCCAGCCTCAAGAGATTCTTCATGGACAAAAAAACAGACTTTACTTTCCTGATAGACGAAGCTCACAATTTAGTTGACAGAGCAAGGGAGATGTATTCTGCAGAACTCTACAAAAAGGATTTCCTTGAACTGAAAAAACTGATGAAGGGAAAGAACAAGGAACTTCAAACTTCCTGCAACAGCATCAACAAGTATTTCCTGGAGCTTAAAAAGGAACTGGGTGAAGAATATCATCATGTAAGCAAGGGAGAATATAAGGATCTATATCAACTGCTAAACTCCTTCGTGGCCAAAGCAGACAAATACCTCTCTACTAATGAGGAGGCCCATAGAAATGAGCAACTGATGAGTGTTTATTTTGCGGCAATAAATTTTCTTAGAATATCCGAAAATTATGATGAGCATTATGTAACCTATATGGAAAAACATGTAAACAATATAAGGCTTAAGCTTTTCTGCCATGATCCATCGGTGCTCATAAGCCAGATATTGAAAAAGGGAAAGGCTGCCGTATTCTTTTCCGCCACATTATTGCCCATAGATTACTTCCATGAAATACTGGGAGGTGGTGAAAACAGCAAATCCATATACCTCAGATCCCCCTTTGATCCGGCAAATAGGTGCCTGCTTATCGGTGACGATATAGCAACCCGCTATAGCAAAAGAGATGACAGTTATGGCAAAATTGCCGATTATATACACAAAGTGGTGAAGGTCAGAACAGGCAATTACATGGTATTTTTTCCTTCCTATAAATACATGGAAAGCGTTTATGAAGAGTTCACAGCAAAATATAATGACTACAGTGTTAATATGCAAATGTCGGGAGCTACAGAAGAAGAGAAAGCCCTTTTCATAGAAACCTTTCAGCCAAATCCGAAAAACACCAATATAGGCTTTTGCGTATTGGGCGGTGTATTTTCTGAAGGGATAGACCTAAGAGATGACAGGCTTATAGGAGTAATCGTAGTAGGTGTTGGCCTACCCCAGCTCTGCCTTGAAAGGGATATTATCAAAAATTATTATGATAACAAAAACCAAAAAGGCTTTGAATATTCCTACATGTATCCGGGTATGAACAAGGTGATGCAGGCGGCAGGCAGATTGATCCGCTCTGAAACCGATAGAGGAGTTATACTTTTGCTTGATGAAAGATTTGCCCGTTGGGATTATCAAAGGCTTTTTCCAAAAGAATGGTTTCCATATACAAGGGTGAACGAAAAAACTATTGATAAAGTATTAGAAGGCTTTTGGAGTTAGGCATTACTGCCATTCCAAAAGCCTTTTTTCTCCTTCTATCTTTTTTATTTCCGTTATATCCTGGCTCACCTCAAGAACTCCCTTGTATTGTCCTTCCGAATCCTTCATGGCAAAATACTGTATGAGGATAGTCCTCTCTTTCATCTGTATCCAGAAAGTTGCGGAGTCCTTATGGCCCTTTCTGAATTCATCGATTATATTCTCCACCACATGAACGCTCTGAGGTGGATGACAATTCCTCACGTCTCTGCCTATGGCAGCAGGAGATCTGGGGAATATCCTGTCCTTTGGCCTTGTAAAAAATCTTACTTTGTTGTTTTCATCCACATATGTCAAATCTACAGGGAGGGCATTGAAAATCATCAGTGCTTGCTGAAAGCTTATCTCTCCTGTTTCCGTCTTCATCACCAATTCCTGTCCCTGCTTCACCACTTTGTCCTCTTCTTCCCAGATATCATCCTTTTCAATAGGAGGTCTTTCAATAAATGGGAATCCATATTCATAACTTTGTTTTTTCATATCGTACCATTCTTTATCATCAATGACTTCCATGGCAGAAGGAAACAATATATATTTTTCTTTATAAACCAGACCATACAAAATGAAAAGCAAATTTCCTATCTCTACATTGAAATCAGTTTCACTGGCTTCCTCAGATTTAAGTATGTATATAAGCTTTTTCAAAGATGCTCTGGCTTCATCATGGAGAGCCCACATGATGGACAAACCCTCAAACTTTTTCATCTTCTTCTCTAAGTATGGAAACAGTATGTTCTCTTTCTTTAGGTAATGATCATCAAACTGCTGAAGCTCTTCGATCCTCTTCAACAAATCATCTTTATTGTTCTTGAAATCCTTTTTCTTTATTATCTCCTTTATAGCCGACAACTTTTCCTCCAGAGCTTCATTCTCCTTCATCAACGCATCCAGGAAACTACCTTTTTCTGGCTTTTTCCATTGATATTTAATCAGAGATTTATTGAATACATGTATCACTTTATCCAATATCTCCAATATTTCCTTGGGTTTTATACCTCTTTGAATCTGGTTGGAGAATATTTCAAAGGCTTCCTGAGGAGTAACCTTCTCCAGGTCTTCCTTGTACTCATTATAAAGCATGGTTCCATCTCTTTTCTCCAAGACACCCTTTACATACTGAGTTAGTCTTTCCACCCTTCCAGCATTTGTTTCCATTAACATCCTCCTTTCAGATGCAATTGATACCTATTATAAGTGAGGCAAGGAGAACCCTCCCCATGTCTCATTTTAGGAGTCTCTTTAACTCTTCCAGCTCTTTAGGAGTTAAGTTTCTCCAATGACCTGTTTTCAAAAATCCCAGTTTTATATTCATTATGCGAATCCTCTTCAGCTTCATCACCCTGTATCCGAATACCTCACACATTCTTCTTATCTGCCTGTTCATACCCTGGGTCAATATGATGCGAAATGTATTCTTGTCTACCGGATATACCTTGCAGGGCTTTGTTTTTCTTCCCAGGATTTCCACTCCTTCAGACATGCCTTTAACAAATTCATCCGTTATAGGCTTATTCACTGCCACTATGTATTCCTTCTCATGATTATTCTCAGATCTTAATATTTTATTGACTATATCTCCGTCGTTGGTCATTATAATAAGCCCTTCCGAATCCTTGTCAAGCCTTCCTATGGGAAAAATCCTCTCTGGATGGCCTACAAAATCCACAATATTATCCTTTACTCGCCTATCTGTGGTACACTCTATGCCTACAGGCTTATTTAAAGCTATATATATTTTTTTCTTACCTTTAGGCTTTATAGGTTTACCATCTACAGCTACCACATCTCCGGGTTCAACAACAGTTCCCAGTTGACATACCTTGCCGTTTACCGTAACCCTTTTTTCTTCTATGAGCTTATCAGCTTCTCTCCTTGAGCAAAAACCGCTCTCTGCTATATACTTATTAATCCTCATCCTATTACCTTCCAAATCTATCATTTATTATGTCTCTTCCACTTCATTAGCATAAATCCCCACACAAAATATATAATCAAAACAATGATGGCTGTCAATATGCGTTCTCCCATTGTTCCATCAGCAAAAAGTAGAGGACCTATACCAAAAAAGGCTATGAGAATAAAGCTCACAATGAATATTGTATAAATAATATAATATATGGGTGACTTGTTTTCCATGATTGCTTTCCTTTCAGCAAAATTTTTTGGATTTCCCTAGTCACAACAAAGATAAAATAAGAATCTAAACATATCCTTCAATATGACAATTAAGGGGCTATCTTATTAGATAACCCCTTACATATTATATCACAATCTATTATATTAAATACATTTGTCTATTCTATCTCCTCAGATTGCACAGCTTCATCTGTCTCTTTGATTTCTGTAATCACTGCCACAGGGGTATCATCTGCGCCAACATATGTAACCCCTTCAGGCAGTTTAATATCCTTGAGCATTATATTATCCACATGATCATATCCACTTACATCAAACTCAATTGCGTCGGGTATAAGCTTTGCTTTTCCTTTAAGCTGAATTTCATCAATAAGACTTTGGAGTATCAGCTTCTTATATACCAATGTATCCGTCCCCTTAAAGATCAAAGGCACATTGTGGGTTATTTCTTCTTCTTCATGAACCACTTGAATGTCCATGTGAATCAACTTTCCAGACATGATATCGCTCTGGGTGTCCTTTATAAACCCGAAGTTTTCTTTTTGATCTAACACTAAAGTCAATTTAGCTCTGCTTCCAAAGTTCTTAATGACTTTATCAGCATCCTGCTTTTTGAATTTTACAGGTATTGAGCCTATACCTTTTCCATAGATGACACCCGGTACAAAATTCTCCCTTCTTACTTTGTAACCTTTCTCATGTCGATTAAAAGCTTCCAGCTTAGCTATTCCCATATAAATTCCTCCTTCAAATATTTATACGAGTGATATAAAGCTTCGAGCTTTTATTCGATTATATCATATTCTCCATCATTAAGCCAATTATAACAAAGCAAGACAGAAAATTATTATTCTAACATGAGTTTCTCCAATTCAAGAGGTTCTACCTGTTTCCCGTCCTTAAAGGCTCTCATATTGCCCCCGGAAATCTCATCTATGAGAACTATTTGATTATCTTCTCCTATTCTTCCGAACTCAAACTTTATATCATAAAGCTCCATGCCCTTCTTTGCCAGCTCTTCCTTTACAATTCCTGCAATCTTTCTTGTCAACTCTTTCAATACCTTATACTCGTCATGACTGAGAATTCCAAGCATGTCAAGGGCATCCTCAGTAATTGGTGGATCCTGTCTTGCATCATCCTTCAATGTAACTTCCACAAAGGCATCTAGCGGTTGACCTTCTTCTACATATTTTCCATATCTGCGCAAGAAGCTGCCAACTGCCCTGTATCTGCATATAACTTCAAGCCCATTTCCAAACAATTTGGCCGGTTTAACTGTCATAGTTGCAGCATCGATATCTGCATCTATATAATGGGTGGGTATGCCTTTATCCTTCAATATTTCAAAAAACATCTTTGTAAGCCTAAGTCCTGCTCTTCCCGCTCCCTCTACAGTTAAGCCTACTGTGTTTGAACCCGGATCAAAAACCCCGTTTTCTCCTGTCATATCGTCTTTGAACTTTAACAAATAGTTTCCGTCTTCCAATAAATATACGTTTTTTGTTTTTCCCGTGTAAATAAGTTTCATGCCCCGCATCTCCTTTTATATAATTTGAATCTTTAGTTCATTATACTATATCCGAACATTTTATAAAATATAGTTTTTGTCATTCTAGTATTAGAATATTTGATAGCTGCTATAAGCCTTTATTATTAATGTATTCATAGTTTTGTCGGGGCAATCAAACTTCTTGTTTTAAATTATATCGTTCGTGATTTCATCTTGTAAATCTTCATCTTCTATGCAGGGCAGCCACACTGTAAAGCTTGTCCCTTTTCCAGGTTCGCTTTCAACTTCAATCGTTCCTTTATGTTCTTTTACAATTTGATTGCACAAGTATAATCCCAGCCCTGTACCGGATTTCTTAGTTGTATAGAAAGCATTGCCTATATTTCTAAGTTCCTCTTCAGACATACCTTTTCCATTATCAATAACCTTTATATACATCTCATTCTTATCTTCATCAAAGCCTGTTTCTACTTCCAATCTTGGGTATTCTGTATCTTCCATGGCTTCCACAGCATTCTTGCATAAATTCAAGACAACTTGATTTATCTGACCTTCATCGCAGAGCAAATATCTCTCTTCCTTGGTACTGTTAAATATAATGCCTACCTTCTTTGCAAAAGGCGTGCTAACAATGAGGCTTTCAATCGATTGGGCCAAATCGCATATGGACATTTCCTCAAAGGTTGTCTCCCTTGGCTTTGACATGAATAGAAACTTGCTTATGATGCCATCAATTAGGTCTACACTCTTATTGATCTTGCTTACATGCTTCAAAATATTTGATTCCTTGGTAATTACCTCTATTATCTGGCAACTTCCCTTTATGGTAGATAAATAATTTCTTGTCTCATGTACTATGCCTGCTCCCATTTGCCCTAGCAATGCCAGCTTCTCCTGTTGAAGCATTATGTTTTGCTTTCTTGCTTCTTCCTGCTTGCTCAATTCCAGCTGATGATATGCTTCTTCCAACTCTTTGTTCTTGTCCTTCATCATTTTGTAAGGATATTTTACATAACTGACAAATACGGATTTGTACAGGTAATAGTAATATATTATCTTTAAAACATGTTCATACATCCAACTTATCGAAAAAGATCCATCAGATAGTATAAACATTATCTGAGCAGCAACGATTATGAATGGAGCTGTCAACAGATATCTATATATCTCTTCAGAATAATTGTTTATCTTTCCTTTTAAATTGACAAAACTCATTAGTGCAATAATGATTACCACCATTTCCGCAACTATATATGCCAATGTGAAGATTGGTCCTGTAAGCAAATCGGGAAATATAAAGGGTAAGTTAATTATCATCATAACCATGGCAAAAGGTATTACTGTAGCAATAAACAAGCATATCCATTTGTTAGTATTGAGCATGGGCAGTCTCAAGGATATGATGTATAATGCCACAACTTCCGTCAATCGTGCCAATACTGAAAACACTATAACAAATCCTGTAGCATCAATACCTGAAGTAAGAGGTACGGCAAAAACATATATATGGCATATGTTAAAAATAAGAACGGGCAGTATAGCAAAGCCCAGGAAATGTTTTTGATCCGATATCTCATCCATGGTATTCCATACGATCAGGAATATGGCAACAGCTATGAATGCGCATACAATTTCCAATAAACTATGGACAACTTTTACACAAACTTTCAATAATGCTAGGTATAGA
Source organism: Lutispora thermophila DSM 19022 (assembly GCF_900142105.1). Lineage (GTDB taxonomy): Bacteria > Bacillota > Clostridia > Lutisporales > Lutisporaceae > Lutispora > Lutispora thermophila. The sequence goes on along the minus strand of NZ_FQZS01000018.1, from coordinate 54,756 downwards.
ATAACTGATATTATAAATCCTATACCAAGACTGTGGATATACTGATGAATCTCCTTTTTTCTTTCCATTTAATCTTTCACCACGCAATATATGTACATACATATGACACTTTTTTCAATAACTGTATAACTTGTATACAAACATATGAATAAGTTTATATATTCTAGAAAAACAAATCAATTCCTCCAAATAAATAGTTGTTTTTCCCAAATAATATATTGATATAGATTATACAGGATGTTTATTTTCTTTGCTATTCTTATTTTTGAATGAGAATATTGTAAATATGATATAGGGAATTATTATAAAGTTAAACAAGCATAAATAGGAATATATATTAAAGAATGCAAACAGCGTGAAAAGATTGCCGGCTAGAAAATAGGATGATAGATATACTGCCAAGCTTCCTATATATGTAATCCATATAAGATGTTTTCTTTTCAACCCTAATCCTTTTAAAAGTATAAGCATGGCATAAAAGGATAGAAGGTATTTAAGCATAAATCCCCCAAGGATTTGAAGCATTACATAAAGCTCACCAAATTCAAGAAACCTCAAATAGCTCACCTGCTGGGTCTGAATAAGCTTTGGATAAGCCATAGTATTGGCAAACAGAGGACCAAAGGTGGATATGATACCTGTAACTGATACAATTTCCATTTGGATTACAATAGCAAGTCCTACAGTAACATGCTTTATGATCTTTTCAGTTTTCTCTACCTTCGCTAGATAAGGTATGGTGATAGATATGCATCCATACAACCCAAGGGATTTCACTATAGATAATAAAAATCCAGGTTTTATTCCCTCTCTGAATACAGGAAAAAGCAAACTCAGATCCTTATATTTTGCAGTAAGAATCCCAAGGTTTATGCCTGCCATCATTATGAGAACTATCCCAATCATGGTGACAGTTGTAATGGCCACGATTTCTTTGCGAATGGTATAAATTATCGGGAATACAAAAAACAACAGCAAATACCACGTAGGTGTCTCTATCATCATATTGGTATGCATTGAATTGGCCTCAGCAGAGGCAGACTCTACCAAAGTTATAAACAGATTTGCTATAAAAAGAACTATTAGTGCATTTCCTAACTTTTTCCCAACAGCCTTTTCATATATCTCCCTCATATCATAGACTTCTGTCTTCCTGCAAATGCTTATTATATATATATAAAAGGCATATATAAGGGCTGATGAAATGGATATGGCAATCCAGCTTTCTCTTCCCCCATCTTTCATAAAAATTCCCGGATAGGTTTTTAAAGATACAATTGTAGTGGCCAGTATAAAAAAAACAAAGTGTTTCGAATTTAACTTATCCATATTTAACCTCACCTAATTTTGTATTGTTTATTTTGTGCATATTATTTCATATCATGCAAAAAATATGCTGGGTGATATTTATGGATTTAGTATCAGCAGATATGATAAGACAGAAGCTGAAGAGCAATTATTCAATCAGATACAGAAATATAGCCATAGATGAAGGAACTGTAGAAATAATATATGATGAAACCTTATGCGATGTTAAATTCATAAGCGAGTATGTGATTATGCCTATCTTAAATAAAAACAAGACTATCACAAATTCAAAGATGGTTGGCAAAGAGATAATCACCTCAGCTTCCGTTGGCTATATACAATCCGATGATGAAGCTATATTCCATATTCTGTCCGGTGACGCCATACTAATTTTTGATTTTCTCAGCAAGGCCATCTATTGCTCTGCCCCAGGCTTTCACAGAAGAAGCCTAGATACCCCTCCAACGGATACCATAATCAGAGGTCCAAGAGAAGGTTTCAACGAAGTTCTTCAGGACAATATTTCTGCTGTAAAAAGAAGAATAAAGGACCCAAATCTGAGATTTGAAAGCATGGAAATAGGAAAAAAATCAAAAACCCATGCGGTTTTAGCATATATAGAAGGCAACGCTCCTGAAAAGCTGGTAAATTTAGCGAGGAATAAAATCAATGAAATTACTGCCGATTACATATTTTATATAAGAGCCATTGAAGAGGAGCTCTATATGAATAAAACCACCTTCGCCACAATTGGTTACACAGAAAGACCTGACGTAGTGGCCTCAAGGCTTGCAGAGGGCAGAATAGCAGTGTTTCTTGATGGGACACCAGTGGTTTTAACGATGCCCTATTTCTTTGTGGAAAACTTCCATGTTACAGATGATTATACCATGGACAAATATACTGCTGCTTTAGGCATCATCTTAAGATGGGGAGCATTTTTGGCTTCTGTTTTGCTGCCGGGATTATATATAGCTTTATTTGCCTATCACTTTAACCTTGTGCCATTTATATTCATATTTCATATGGCTGCTTCAAGAGCAGGTGTACCCTTCCCTTTGATAGTGGAAACCGTATTGATGCTCACCTTCTTTCAACTGTTGAGAGAAGGTGGAATCAGGCTTCCTCAGCCCATTGGGCCCACATTGAGCATTGTAGGAGCTTTGATATTGGGTGATGCGGCAGTCAACTCGGGGCTTACCTCCCATATCACAGTTTTAATCGTAGCTGTCACATCCATTGCATCCTTTCTTACACCCAAAATATCCATATCAGTATTCTACTGGGATTTGATAATACTGATTTTTTCAGGGCTTATGGGGTTACCAGGCTTTTATATGGGGTTCGTGCTGTTTGTTTCCCGTATTGCAAGCCTGACAAGCTGCGGCTATCCATACTTATACCCATTAGGAACTTTGAAAACCTTTAAATACAATGATGTGATTTTTAGAAGCGATATTTCTGAAATAAGCCAATATGTTTTTGCCGAGGATGATGTGAATTGAAAATAAAGATGATTTGCCTCATATTAGCCTGTATTTTTATGCTCACTAGCTGTTACAATTATAAAGAAATAAATCAGGAGTATTTTGCTACCGCCTTGGGAGTAGATATAAATGAAAACAACAATATAGTTGTATTTGTAGAGGCTTTTGTTGCTTCCAGGACAGAAGGGCAGAAGGAAGGAAAAGAAAAGTCAATAATATTCAAAAAGGAAGGAGAAACCCTTTTTGAAGCCATAAGAAAAATAAACCTTAGTTCACGATATAAGGTAAATTATATGCACAACAAAGCCATACTCATCAGTGAAAGGGCTGCAAGAAAGGGCATGGATGAATTTATTGATATGCTATTTCGTGATCAGGAATTTTTATTCAGGCAGTACATATTTATATACGATGGTGACATAGAGGAATTGCTGAATGTTGAAACAAAGGAAGACCCCTTTGTGGGAATATTTCTCAACAGCCTTATGATGAACAAATCTGCCACAGCTGCGACCATTAATTTAACATTCGGCGAATATATGGCAAGAAAGGACATGGGAAGCAAAGTAAATATTATCAACAAGGTTTATCTAGTGCAAGGCCCTAAAGTTAAAGAAATAGGCATAAATAGCCTTGCTGTAATCAATGATGACAAAATGATAGGAGAACTAACCCTTGATGAAGGCAGAGCCTATAGCATCATCAAAGATCTTAAGTTTAGAGGGTTCTACCCCATTCCACACCCATCAATACCTGGCAAATCAGTAACATTGGAGATCTTGAGAACAAAGACCAAAAGCAATATTTATTATGATGGGCAAACCATACATGTTATAAAGACACCAAACATAAAGACTGTATTTTCGATGACCGAAGGGCCTATTGATCTGGAAAATAAAGAAATAAGAGAATATTTAGTAGAAGAAATTTCAAAAAATGTAGTAAGTGAATGCACAAAACTCTTCAAAAAATACAAGGATATGGGAGTTGATATATTGAACCTTAAATTAGAAATAGAAAGAAAATATCCAGAATTAGTTGCAAATGAAGACTTCCTGGATAATGTGCAGTTAAAAGTCATCCCTAAAATAAAACTTAATGGAAGCTCTGATGTGACAAATTATAATTAATAATAAACTGTTTCAAGCTTCTTTATACAATTATATGAAAGAAGCGAAGGGTCCTTTACTTATTCATATCAGAAAGCCCTTCGCTAAAATATTCAGTTTCATATCAGAAAGCCCTTCGCTAAAATATTCAGTACAACAGTAAAATCGTTTTATTAGAACAGTTCCAACACTATAGGGCAATGGTCGCTTCCCATAACATGGGAATGAATCTGTGCATCCTTCATCCTGTCCCTCAATCTTTCCGATACTATGAAATAGTCAATTCTCCATCCTATATTCTTAGCTCTGGCATTGCCCATGTAGGACCACCAAGTGTAGGCCTCTTCTTTATCGGGATAAAAATATCTGAATGAATCCACAAAGCCTGAATCTAAAAGCTTTGTCATCTTTTCCCTTTCCTCATCGGTGAACCCCGCATTTCTCCTATTGGCCTTGGGATTTTTTAAATCTATTTCTTTGTGGGCCACGTTTAAATCACCACAATAGACTATTGGTTTTACTTTATCAAGCTCCATGAGATATTTTCTGAAATCATCTTCCCATTTCATTCTATAATCTAATCTTGCTAATTCTCGCTGGGAATTGGGTATGTATGCATTAACCAGATAGAAATCCTCATATTCCAATGTAATAACCCTGCCTTCCTGATCATGCTCGTCCATTCCAATTCCATACTTAACGCTTATGGGTTTTTTCTTAGTAAACACTGCAGTACCTGAATAACCTTTTTTCTCTGCATAGTTCCAATACTGCTCATATCCCGGTAAATCCAAGACTATCTGATTTTCCTGCAGTTTTGTCTCCTGAATGCAGAAAATATCTGCATCCACTTCCTTGAAATAATCGAGAAAACCTTTGCTCACACATGCTCTGAGACCGTTTACATTCCACGAAACCAGCTTCATAAAAAACCTCCTGTTAATAATTATGGGCTGTTGCAGTACTTGCTACAGCCCCTTTTTCTTGCCTATTGAATCTTAACAACATTTGCTGCCTGAGGCCCTTTTGGTCCTTGTTCTATTTCAAATTGAACTCTCTGGCCTTCTTCAAGATTCTTATGGGGTTCATCTCCTTGTATAGCTTTATAATGAACGAAAACATCCTTTTCGCCTTCAACTTCTATAAAGCCATAACCTTTCTCGGAACTAAACCACTTAACTACTCCTTCTTTCATTAAAAGTCCTCCTAATTTGTTAAAACACTTTGTGATATTATTATATCACGATAATTAAAAAAAATGTGGCATCCGCCTATCAATATTTTCCTAATATTTGGACAAACCTTTCCGATGTAGGCGACAAAGAGACGCTTTTCAAAAAACATATGCCAATATTCCTCTTGGGGATATTTTCATTGATTTTTATTTCAAAAAGTTCCTTTTTTTTCAGATATTCTTGAGAAAATTCCCTTATCACACAGGATATGCCTAAGTTTATCCGTGCAAATTCCAGCAGCAGATCATGGGAACCCAGTTCTATTTCCGGTTTTATGCTTATGCCTTTAGATAAAAAAAACTTCTCCACATATAACCTTGAGTTGGATTTTGGTTCTAATAGTATGAGAGGAAGGTTGGCCAATTGTTCCAGGCTTAAAACCTGTGGTAGCTTATTCCTGTATAAATTGCCACATACAAAAATATCATGTATGTCCATTATTTTCATTATCTCCAGTGCAGGATCTTCTATTGGTAAGTTGCATATTGCAATATCTATCTCTCCGGATTTAACCAATGCACAAAGCTCCAAAGTAGTCTTATTGATTATTTTCAATTTTATGTTTGAATACAAACTATGAAATTTTTCCAAATATGGCAGCAAATAATGTCTCGATATGGTGTCTCCCACTCCGATTTTCAACTCGCCTGCCGATAGATTCTTCCATTCCTCAAGCTTCTCTTCACCCTTTTTTATAAGGTTTATGGCAGAGTTGGCATATTCATATAGCAGCTTCCCTTCATTGGTCAATATAACTCCTTTAGAGGTCCTGGTAAAAAGCCTAAGACCCAGATCTCTCTCCAATTGGGCTATTGCCTGGCTTACCGCAGGCTGAGTCATATAAAGTACTGCAGCGGCCTTTGAAAGACTTTGCTGCTTTGCTACTTCACAAAAAACTCTATATAATTCAAGCTTTATCAAGGTATAACCTCCTATTATACGGGCTATAACAGATATTTATTTTACTTATATCACATAATGGTATATAGTACAAGAGGGAAATGCATATTAATCCCAAAAAGTAAATTGTGAGGAGATGTTAAAATGGAAAGAATAGTTGGTACAGTGGTTAGAGGTCTGAGAACACCCATAATAATGCAAGGTGACGATATATCTTCAATTGTAGTGGATACAGTGTTGAAGGCCTCTCAATCTGAAGGCTTTTCCATATGTGACAGAGATGTTGTGGCCATAACTGAGTCTGTAGTGGCTAGATCTCAGGGTAATTATGCAAGCATCGATGCTATCGCAAAGGACATCAAGCGTAAATTCGGTGACGATACAATAGGAGTTATATTTCCCATATTAAGCAGAAACAGATTTGCTATTTGCTTAAGAGGTATAGCAAAGGGAGCTAAAAAGATTATCCTAATGTTCAGCTATCCTTCTGACGAAGTAGGCAATCATTTGGTTGATATAGATGTATTGGATGTGAAGGGCGTAAATCCTTGGACTGATGTATTGACAGAAGAGGAATTCAGAAACTATTTCGGCTATAATAAACATCCTTTTACCGGAATTGATTATATAGAATACTATAAATCCATAGTTGAAGAATATGGGGTTGAGTGTGAAATCATATTCTCCAACGACCCAAAAACCATATTGAACTATACAAAGAGCGTATTAGCCTGTGATATTCACTCAAGAAAGAGAACAAAAAGACTTCTTCTTGCCAATGGAGGAGAAAAAGTCTATGGCCTTGAAGATATCTTGACTGAATCCATAGACGGCAGCGGATACAATGAATTATATGGGCTGCTAGGTTCCAATAAAGCTACTGAAGACACCGTAAAACTATTTCCAAGAAATTGTAGGGAACTGGTAGAAAAAGTTCAAAAAGAGCTTTATGTAAAAACTGGCAAGACTGTAGAAGTAATGGTCTATGGAGATGGAGCTTTCAAAGACCCCGTAGGTAAAATATGGGAACTAGCTGATCCAGTGGTATCTCCTGGCTATACAGCAGGATTGGAAGGAACCCCAAATGAAATCAAGCTAAAATATATAGCAGACAACCATTTCTCTCATCTAAAAGGAGAAGAACTTCAAAAGGCCATATCAGAATATATAAAGAACAAGGAAGCTGATCTGGTGGGTAAGATGGAAACCCAGGGTACTACTCCAAGAAGACTTACAGACCTTATAGGCTCTCTCTGCGATTTGACTTCAGGCAGCGGAGATAAAGGAACACCTGTAATATATATTCAAGGCTATTTCGATAACTATACTAAGTAAAAGATTGCAATGCACCCTTAATCGCCCTTTGTGAATTCCAGGAAAATTATTCCTGGAATTCACTATTGTTTTAAATATACATGCCTATACAATGAAAGGAGTGGCAAAACTACTTTTTAAGTAGAAAATACCACTCCTTTTCCATTTTAATAGAAAAGCAGGAACGGTTCTATGTAAATCCATACCCACTGCTTTTGCCTATTTTGCAGGCAGAATCTCTATCCAATATCCATCGGGATCTTCTATGAAATAGATGCCCATTTCTTCGTTTTCAAAGCAGATCCATCCATTTTCCTTGTGATACTCATAGGCTGCCTCAAAAGCATCTACTCTGAAAGCAATATGGAATTCATTATCCCCCAGATCATAGGGTTCAGTCCTATCCCTGAGCCACGTCAGTTCCAACTGATGCTCAGTTATTCCGTCACCCATGAATACTAGGATAAAATCTCCATTTTCATGTTCTTTTCTTTTCACTTCTTGTAGGCCTAGTGCAGCTTTGTAAAAGGCTATGCTTCTATCTAAATCCAGCACATTAATGTTATTATGCTCAAATTTAAACTTCATAAGAAAACTCCTTTCATGATTTTATAGCTATATGTTTTCTTTTTTTCTGGTGATTTTTCAAATATAATTATAATTATTATACCAAAAAATAGTTAACAATAATACTTGATATATATAGCTTTTGGTATAATATATTATATTCATCATCTAAAAGGTGGTATGTCTATGAAAAATGTTAAGATTCAATACTTGTTTAACAGCGGTTTTTCAGTTGAAACTGAGAAACATCAACTAATCTTCGACTACTACAAGGGTTCTCCAAGGCTCACTCAAAAAGATACTATTGTGTTTGCTTCCCATGGTCATCCGGATCATTACAACCCTGATATACTTAAGTGGAAAAGCAACAAAGAAAACATAAAATATATTTTCAGCCATGATATTCAGCTAAATAGACCTGATGAAAGCATCACATTTATGTCTCCAGATGAAGAGACACGCATTGATGATACACACATAAAAGCTTTAGGTTCCACTGACCTTGGAGTTTCCTTCCTCATTGCTATTGATGGCCTGACCATTTTTCATGCGGGAGATTTGAACTGGTGGTATTGGTGGGACGATACTCCGGAAGAAATACGTGTTATGGAAGAAGCCTTCAAGAAAGAAATACATAAACTCAGGGATACAAATATTAATATTGCCTTTTTCCCTGTCGACCCAAGATTAAGACACAATTATAGCCTGGGGGGAGAATATTTCATAAAGGAAATAAGACCTGAGTATTTTATCCCCATGCATTTTGGTGAAGATTATGCTGCAATTAAATCCTTTATGGAAAAGGTTAAGGATTATTCAACAAAGGTTGTAGAAATCTCAGCCAAAGATCAGGAAATAAACTTATAGGAGGTTATTGTATGTTTAAACTCAATGGAATTGAAAAAATGAATGAAGAGCAAAAGCTCAGCTATATGCTGGTTCTATTGGAAGGTCAGTTATCTTCAGAAAAAGATGTTTTAGCAAACTTGTCCAATGCATCTGCCATAATAAAAGCTGTTATGGATAGGCTCAATTGGTCAGGCTTCTACATAATGAGAGATGATGAGCTGGTGCTGGGACCCTTTCAGGGATTGCCTGCTTGCAATAGGATAAAGCTGGGTTCCGGTGTATGCGGCACTGCTGCTTCTACCCGAAAAACTCAGATAGTACCTAATGTTCATGAGTTTCCAGGACACATAGCCTGCGACAGTGCATCCAATTCGGAAATAGTAGTGCCTATAATAAAAAACGATAAAGTATATGGTGTGCTGGACTTAGACAGTCCCGAATTCAACAGGTTTACAGAACTTGAAGCGAGATACCTGGAAAAGTTTGTTGAAAAGCTCAATATGTATATTGATTGGGACAAAATATAGATTAAGGTTATGTTAAAGAATGGTGCTGATAATATATTATTTTTAAGGGAATTTGTTAAAAGTTCCCTTAACTATTATCCAAATCATATTCTGGAATAATCTATTTTTTACCTAATAATTCTAGTGCTTCATTAGCCATTGTAATAATATTTTTTTGGATATTATCAGCATTTTCAACTCTTCTTGAGTATGCCACTTGAGCAAATTAGATTCTCCAACGGCGGGTCTTATTTCATAAGGTTTTGCAGTTGCATAATAGACAAAGTCTATATGCCAATGCTTTGGTGCTATTATTTCACCTAAAATTGTGTACATAGGATTTATTAATAGTTTTTCTCCTACTAATTCACAGGATTTCTTTAATTCTTTGATTACTGGGTCATATAGGCTTATTTCTAGGCCTGCTTCTTCGCATGCTTCACGAATACACGCTTCTTGCGGTAATTCATTCACTTCTATATGCCCACCCAAAGGAAGTATTTTTTTAGCCTTTTAATGTAAGTGCAATAATACTTTATCTTTATGAGCAATAAATACCGAAACTGTAAAGTGCCTGTCCATGTTTATGTTTCCTCCTCTATATTGAACACCAAATATTCCGCCATAAATACAACTCTTCATTCATCTGATTATACATTATATAATTGCAAAATCACAAGTATTTTACACGGGTTATATATAGATTACTCCTCTGACTGTAAAATCCTTTAATTTTGCATCAATATGAGAATATGACATTGCACTAGTAAATTTTTGCTTTTTGCAGTATCTTTCCCTGTGCTAAAGATTTCAAACCACTCAAACCAATACATATAGTTAGCGACATATTTAGCTGCAACACCATTAAAAACTATCCATCCACTTTTGCGCTCGCTATGGAAAGGTTAAACATGCTGTGCATGGTATATCCATTTCCTTGATTTGTTGAAGTTTTATGGCTGCATTTTATGCCTCTAATAGAATGATGTAGATATGCTCATTTTACGGTTCTCATCTCTTCAACCTTTTATAATAGTTGTAAAACCTCCTGGCATTATCCTTATCTCCCGAGTCTTCTCCGTATCTAATTTTTATATATATTTTCCTCATTTCATCCACAGATGCTTTGTCAAAGTTGGTTTCTGATTTTCTGCTGATATCCTGAGTAGTATCGGCTTTTAATATTTCGACTCCGTTTGTTACACATAGCCTCATAAACTTCTGATAGTAATACCTTATATACTCATCATACTTTCCTGCCATGAAAGGCAATGTGATTTTTCGTAATTTCTTATGATTCCTATCTCTGGTGATGAATTCCCTGATCTCCATATACTCTCCTTCATCATTCCTCTTGATATGATTATTTTTCATCAACATCCTCATAAAATGGTACAATGCAAGAAAAATCAGAATAGTTACCAACACATTTATGATAATCTTAAATATAATGCTTCTGTTTATGATCTCTATGAGGCTCTCGGTATTGTAAATCTCAACATTGTCAAAGTATGATCCCTGAGATTCCAAGAGTTCTCCAATGCTCTTTTTTTCCATAAGCGCCTTCATAAAGGCTATAGCATACTCTATTCCCTTGCCCATAATGATAAACACACCATAGAATATGAACACTATCCCTTGCACCAAAAGATCATATATGTTACCCACGACCTTAAAAATATATTGTCTCACTTGGGGTATGCTCAGGCCAAAAGATAATGCAACCACTATTATGGAATACCTTATATTGATCCTGTTGAGCTGGGTTATATCTTCGTTATATTGAAGGAGCCTGAAAGATCTGATGAGAATAACCGCAGTTACCAGAAAGATTATCATAAAAGGAGCTGATTTGGTTTCTATAACAACCATATTATGTGCAAATAAAGCCAGCAAGAACATGGCAGCCAATATAATAAGACCTTTATTAAATCTTTCCACGGCCATATAATAGCCTATTTCACCTAATCCTTTGAAGACCGTATACATGGAATAGAAAACTAATATCCCAATGAATATCATATCTACTAGGGTCTTTGCAAACATAAATATTACAAGAAACAAGACGCAGAAGCCATAGGCCTTCTTCCTGCTGCCCCGCTTTATCTCATGGGCTCCAAAAATCATGACACATACGATCAAATAGGTTATGCCGCTCAGCTTCACATCTCCAATAAAGGAAAGAAGATAACAGCATAATGCAAACATAATTGACACATCACTCAATATTCTTATAAAGACAAGCTGCTTCATAGTCTATTCCTTTCTTCCCACATAGGCAATTATTCCATCCTTAAGGTACTCAAGATTAGTTTCATGGAGAGATATTACCACCATTCTCATGGACTTATTGCTCAAAATATTGACAACATCTATATAGTCTTTAAGCATGACAGGGGTTATGATCACATATGTGGTATAGCTGCCGCTGTCCTTTGTCATGTTATCCAAGAGCTCATCAAAAGTCATAGTAATGCTGTATTCAATTCTACCCAGATTTTCAACCAGATTGTTATAATGGGCTCTCCCATACCCTACACCGGCAGTGCTACCGGAATTCAAAGCTCCACTATATCGAGCATTTGAAACAAGTCCATAGGGTATACCCGCTTCTTCAAATCTTTCCATAACTTCTCTTGTGATGGAGATGCATCTCTCTATATATCCTATATTAAATCCGCTCCAAAAAGGCTTCGAGCATTCAATATTCAAGGCTATCATAACGGTATTGTCTGTGGTAAAATCCAACTGTTTTACCATCAAGGCACCTGTCCTCAGGGAGGAAGGCCAATGTATGCTTTTCATGGGTTCGCTACCTGTGTATTCTCTTATACCTACAGTCAACAGTGGATCATCTATTATCCATCTTTTTACCGATATATCGCCATAATAGTTTCCATATGGGAGTATTTCATCATCCAAGCTGGTCTTCTTGGGCAAAACCACAATCTCCTGGAGATACTTCAATTCCTTGGTGGCAGTGTGAAAACCCAGCAAATCGCCTCCCAGAAGTATCACATCCCTTAGTACCATTCTTCCCCTGCGGCCAAATGATACCTTAACGCTCCTTTTTACTCTTTGATAGGGAAGCAACATCATTGTAGTCCTATGAAACAAATGCTCTTCTGATTTCGATATAGATGTTTTGAACTTAAATTTAATAACTGAGGGATATTTTTCTACTACCTGCAAAAAGGTCACAGGAAGCAGCTTTCTATTTTCAATTATGGTGCTTATCTCAAATTCCTCGTCCACTTCCACCACTTTTTTGCTGATTTCTCTGCTGTAATCTAAGTTATGAAGCACATATTTCCTAGATAGATAATTCAATGCAAATCCTATGAGTATTAGAAACACAAGTACATAAATCATAACAGACCCCTATATATCTTCCACCGGAACTTTTATACCCTTTAGAAGAAGCTCTGCAAATTCGTAAATATACTTTCCTTTGTTTATACCTTTTATTATCATCCTGTGATTCAATACATATGGTGCCATCTTCTTCACATCTTCGGGAATTATATAGTCTCTCCCCTGTATGGCAGCATAAGCCTGGCATGCCTTAAACAACGCAATGGCTCCTCTAGGACTAACTCCCAACTGTACCCTTTCGTCTTTTCTGGTAGCTTCTATGATATCCATAATATATCCCAAAACATCCTTAGAAACCTTCACATTTCTATAGTTATCCCTCACATATTGAATTTCTTCAGAGGTTATTGTTGACTTAAGCTGTTCTAAGGAATTTCCCGAACTATTCATCAATATTATATCTATCTCCTCATCCCTTTTTGGATATCCCATGGTTATCCTCATAAAAAATCTGTCCAGCTGGGCTTCAGGCAGTGGAAATGTGCCAAAGGATTCCACCGGATTTTGAGTTGCAAGGACCATAAAAGGCTCCTGAAGCTTTCTGGTAACTCCGTCTACTGTTATCTGCTTTTCTTCCATGGCTTCCAGCAAGCTGGACTGGGTTCTGGGTGTGGCTCTGTTTATTTCATCTGCCAAGATGAGGTTCGAAAACAATGGTCCTGGTTTGAACTCAAAATCTTGGATTTTCTGATTGTAGAAATTTATACCTGTGAGGTCTGAAGGAAGAAGATCCGGTGTGAATTGTATGCGCTTAAAATCGCTTCCTATGGTTTTTGCAAAGGCCTTTACAAGCACAGTCTTGCCTAGACCCGGCACATCCTCCAAAAGCACATGGCCTCCGCATATGAAGCTTACGATAATCAGTTCAATAACATCTTCTTTACCTACTATAACCTTTGAAACATTATCTACAACTTTATTCCTGAAATCTATAAATCTTTCCTTATCCATAATATCCCCCGTATAACATCCAACAAAATTAATATTAATAAATATAATATCACATTTTTCTTTTGATAACATGTGAAATATGCAGTGAATACTATGGAATAATAAGACAAGAAGTATTCATTAGGAGGTAAAACCATTGAAAAAGACACTTTTAAGATTGATTCAAATTTCTTCTATTGCAATCCTGTCCTTATTTAATATAGTTGATATACAGAATCTAAGAACATTAATAGAACCAGGAGATAATGAGTATGAAATAAGGATGAAACAGCATCTATTATGTCTTATGCTGGCATATCCTGAATATATAGTGGACTTGAAGCGTTCAGAGGACGACAATGTATATTTGATAATGAAATCAGGAAACAAAATACTTTATGATGATAAAAAGAATAAAAGCTTGAGTGAAAAAATAGCTGAACCTGACTTACAGGATATGATGGAGCAAATTTATCCCCTGGGACCCATAGATAGATTGATGGACATAGATTTTGACCCCGGCAGGGTCAGATCATATCCACTACTCAAAGAAGTTTATGGTGCTACTCGACAACAGGTCCAGTCAAATTTGGAAACCGTAAAAACTGATTACCTCAATATGAAATTCAATAGAAATAATAATGCGGCCAAAGCTTTGGAATCTGTTATGACTGAACTCATACCATTGGCGCAGGAAAGACCTGACATTAAAGCTTGTGTTATACCTTACTGTGGCACATTTAATTATCGTAAAATTGCAGGGACCAATCTGTTAAGCGCTCATGCCTTCGGTATAGCCATTGATCTGGCCATGGACAAGAGAGATTACTGGCAATGGGCTTCAAGAGAAGAAGGTGAAAAGAGGCTTAAATCTTATCCTATGGAGATAGTTCATATATTCGAAAAGAATAACTTCATATGGGGTGGCAAATGGGGACATTTTGATATCCTCCATTTCGAGTACAGGCCTGAAATAATAATGATGGCTTCCTATTTCGGAAATAGAAAAAATACTAAAGAACTTTGGTATGAAGGTGCACCCATGGGCAATGAGCTGGCAGTAAAATATATAAAACGCATCGATGAAGTTATCAGATAATTTATTAATTTTTATATAATTTTAGTAATTTTATTATGCCAATCTCTATATATTTAACTATTGAAAATATTATCGTATATGGCAGAGGAGCATTTTATATGATGTCCCCAAAAAACAAAATGAACAATGAAATTAAAACGAAATTTGCAATAATTACGGTCCTTTTTCTGCTTTCATTGCTGTTTTTATACAAAGGGCCCATCTATAATGTATTCAACTCCAATGAAGAAATTAAAGACTTTGTACAGCTCGTATTTGAAATAAGGAACAAAGCCATTATAGAAAGCGACTTGGAATCCATCGAGGCATTGTACGCCAAGGATTCCAAATATGGCCGCTGGGCTTATGAATATGAAGTAAGGAAGTTGAAATATATTCACAACTGGGAGCAAAAACAAGGAGTTAAATTCACGGAAATAAACCCAAAGGTAGTAATTAAAAATATCAAAAAGAGCGAAGATCATATATCTGTTACTCTGCTATGCAATACGGAGTATAAATATGTTTATGAAGATAAGCCTGACGAAATAAATGTTTCCAGAATAGGGACCTATCATATCCTTGATCTGGTCAAAAAAGATGATTTATGGTTCATATCAAAGGAATGGTATAATGACCCCTTTGCAGATTCATTGAATCTAGACAGTCCGAAAGTGGATTCCATTAAGGAATTCATATTATCCCAGGGCCCCAGAGACTTTTCCAGCATAGGTGAGAGAAGAAAAGGGGCTGTAGAATATGCAGATCGCTACTGTGGTGCTGCTAGTGAAGAACATTATGGTTATCAATACAACAAAAAATACAGAAACTACAACTCCCAGGGCGGAGATTGCGCCAATTTTGCTTCCCAGATACTCCACGAAGGCGGCAAATTCAAGAAGACCTACTCCTGGAATTATGATAAAAACGGTGCCACAAGAGCATGGCTCAATGCCCAGGGCTTTAAAGATTATATGATCAGCAGCGGCAGAGCTTCCCTCATTGCCTACGGAAGCTATGAAAAAGTTTATAAAGCTTCATATAAGCTTTTACCGGGTGATTTCGTGGCCTACGAAAAAAAAGGAAAGGTCACGCACATTTCTGTGGTGACCGGTGCTGACTCAAAGGGTTATGCTCTGGTAACCTGTCACAACACAGATAGAAACAGAGTCCCCTGGGACTTAGGCTGGAGCAACTCCAACATTAGATTTTGGCTGGTGCGAGTTCACTTCTAGTTTGATAGAATTGTTTTTCTACTGTATCTTTCAATGCCATAAATATTTTAATATTCTCTTCAAGGTTTAATCCATCTACCGTCATGGCTCTTTTCTTTGTACAGCCATCTACGGCTCCAGCTTCTACTATGCTTTTCAGCATATCTATTTCTGTATTTGCATCATGGAGAAGAGATTTTCCGGTTAGACAAGATAGACTTGCAACCAAAGCATGGGCACCCCAGTTGGAAACTCCTGCCACAATGAGATAATCAGCAGCAAAAGAGGCACAAATCAATTTACCCTTATCCACTGAGTCCTCCACAAAGCCTCGAATCTTTCCCATTCCTATCTCATTTCCGCCGTCTCCGATGGCAATAGTCTTTATGCCCTGTCTTGCTGCTTCCTCAAATAAAGGATCCATAATGGGTATAATATCACTTAAATCTTCTCCCCTCATAGAATAGCACTTGCCATCCATGGCCCTGCCCGGTCTTTCAATGGATATTATATGAGAAGGCTTATATATCTTAAGCAAATTTAAAGAAAACCATCTATTGACATCATGGTCTATTACCTTTATAGGACAACATATTCCCCTTGCCCCAGCACATTTCACCAACAGATTCTTGGAATAAATATCCGTTATGAAAATCACTTCCTTGCCTAATTCTTTCAGTGCCCCAGCCAAGGATACTGCACCTATTGGGCCATCTGTTTCTCCTACTGCCGCATCCCTTATGACAAATCCTGTAACGATAAATACGGTATCCCCTTCCATAAGACTTTCAGCAGCCTTTTTCAATTCCCCTTCCAGAAAAGCATTCTTCAGACCTCTATACTCAAGATTATCTTTTAAAATTCTCTCCAGCTCCTTAAAGCAATCTTCCCACATAGTATCAGCTCCTTATCAAAAAATAAAGACCCAGCATAACAGTAGTTAGCTGGGTCTTATTTACAGTTGTATAATGGTGTAATCCATATACATGTAAATAAAACATATGTAATTATACCTATTAAAAGTATATATCATCAATGGATCATTTTCAATTGGGTTTTGCCATCAGGTACTTGTTTCGTGCATCCTTCACTGCTGCAATAACAGCTTTCTGGGCTATTCCTAGAAACCTTTCCTTTATTTCTTCAACAATGATCTCTATATCATTTTCCAGATTATAGCCCACCAATATGGATTTTATGAAATCTGAAGTCACATCTCTTACCATATTGCATGTGACATCCACAATATTTCCATTATCCTTCTCCAATATTATTCCTACAAAAAACATATCATATATTGCAGATATAGGATCGTTTGCAGCTACCTTTGCCGTGCCTGTAATATATATTGTATTTTTGGGATAAATCAATTTGTCATCCTCCCCGTATATTATCTTATCAGCTTATAATTTCATAATATTGCTTTGTAACATATTGCACAACCCCTATCTTCAGTCATAGATTAAGCATACTGAAGGTGAGCAAAATATGGCGTTACACATATTATATCATTAAGATTCATTTTTGAGAGGATGTGAGTCCGAATTGAAAAGCTATGTGCCCATAAAAAATGTGCTGGATTTTAAAATGGGAGATGTAAATGGAGATAGAATCAAAGATTATATATACCTCATAGGAGATAAGCCTTTTGGTGATGAAAGTCCTGCCAGAAGCAACATCAGATTGATGGTTGTTGATGGATATACAAAAAAAAGGATCATAATCAGATTGAAGGAAGACCGTGGCTATAACCCTACACTTTTTTTGGGAGACTTCACAGGCAATAAGGTTGATGACATTTTGATAAGCATAGACTCAGGGGGAAGTGGAGCCACCGGCTTTTACTACATTTATACATTTGAAAACAATATTCCGCGAAAAATATTCGATTTTGAAGCCTTTGATGAGGACTTTGATTATGATGTAAACTATCTGGATAATTACAAAGCAGAGGTCATCAGCAAGGCCAATAATAAAAGATATATACTGGATCTGACCTATAAGGGACAGAAGTATTTATCAGAAATATACAATAGCGATGGCACTTTAAAAGAACCTATAATAGGCTGGGTAGATCCTTTAAGTGGCTTACATCCTATAGACTATCAAAGAAACGGAACATATGAGTTGTACGCTGAACAGTTGATTGCCGGAAGATATCATGCCGATGGTCTGGGTTATGTTCAAACATCTCTGAAATGGAATGGCAAAAGCTTTGTGACCTTTTATCAAACCGTGGGGATACCCGGGGAAGGCTAGTACCTTTCCTGGGTTAAATCATATTTATAGCATGCAACTCCTTCAATCTGATTGAAACCTTCCTGAATATATAGAGCTTTTGCTCTTTCGTTATCTGCGTTTACACATAGAATGGTTCTATCATATCCATTATCCTTTGCAAACTTAATGGAAGCTCTAAGCAAGTTTCTTCCCAAGCCTCGTCCCTGATACTGAGGCATAATGGCAAGGGGGCCTATGTTCATAATAGGCATACCTTCATGCTCGTCCTTTGATCCTCTTACTACTCCTATTGGCTTTTCATTATGGTAAAGTATCATAAGACCACCTTCTATATACTCATCAGCATATACCATTTTACAAACCTGCTCTGGTGTGACATGGGTTTCATTTCCCTTAAGATTTGCAAAAGCTGAATTTCTTACTTCACACCACGCCTCTTCATCCTTTCCTCGTCTAAAAGCCTTTATTTCATAACCTTCCGGCAGTTCATATTCAGTTACCTCAAAATCTTCTCTAATTAGCAGGTATATATGCCTTTCTATGTCAAAGCTCAATGTTTCCATCATCTCCATCAATTCTTTATTGAGCAATGGGACAAAAACATTTAACTTATCCAAGCCTTCTGCATGCTTTAATATGGCTTTGAAAAGCATATCATAATATTCGACATTCTGTATTTCCGAGTGGAATATCCTGAAACGCCCTTTTTTCCCTCTTCTGTTGTATTCATCAACTATAAGTGAAGCTACAGCCTTTATTTTATTATCTTCATCAATGGCTACATAAGTAGGGTTTTCATCATCTGGTCTGAAATTTCTCAAATCCTCATCATAGAGAAATGAATCATCAATCTCCATTTTATGCATCTTGCAATACTTTATGAAGTCCTCCAACCTATCATTTTCTAAAACTTCAATTCTCAATATTTTCTCCTTCCTTTTATTAAATTTAATCCTTGGTCAATGATTTATTTCCTTTATCAAATGGAAACAGCCTTAACTTAACAAGCATATATAATGATACTAGGCCTTCAATCACACCTATTGCAAAATAAATTACATGCAAAATGTTTATAGTTTCTAATATATAGCACTGAATAACAATCCATGCCATTAAAATGCAACCCATGGCACCGCTTAAATATGGATGAAACTTCATCTTCCTTTTTACAAACCAAAATGAAAGCAAATGTCCCAGTCCAATAACAATAAACAAAAATAATCCTGGAATCAGGAAGTTGCTAAAGGGCCCCTTTTTCAGCAGTTCAGTGCTAATACCCAAAAGTGCCTCATAGGGATCAATAATGGCTATGGCTCCTCCAAACAACGCTCCTATACCCACAAAACACAAAATAGTAGATTGAATAATATATATCCTATTCAAACTATCTCACTTCTTTCAGAATAATATACCTCAACATCCAATCTCAGACTTGCTAAGCATTTTGCCATTTTATACTTTTCACATTCATTGACATATAAACATTTAATCCCATTATATCCGAAAACATAAAAACATGATAGATGCTTATATCTACCATGTTTTCATTCATGTTAACCGTTATAAGTTTTGGCAATTTCGAATTCCTCCTGTATCTCCTTTGAAGGTTCTTCGGATAATAAAGATACTACCACTATTACAATACAGGATACAACAAAGGCAGGAAATAATTCATAGATACCCCAAACTCCTCCCATGGGTTTCAATAAAAGCTTCCATATGAAAACCATTCCTCCACCGGTTACCATACCAGCGATGGCTGCTGATCTGGTAACCCTCTTCCAGAAGAGGGAGAAGATCATTATAGGTCCGAAGGTAGCACCAAAACCTGCCCATGCAAAGGAAACTACCTTGAATATCACACTATTTTCATCCAATGCAATTATCATTGCAATAACTGATATTGCAATAAGGGTAAGCCTTGATATAAACAGAACCTCTTTATCAGTTGCTTCTTTTTTCATAATGCCATGGTATATGTTCTTTGAAAAAGCAGATGCCGCTATAAGCAGATAAGAATCCGATGAGCTTATGGTAGCCGCTAAAATGCCTGCCATCACTATTCCTGCAAATATAGGCATGAAGAAATTAGTTGACATCAATACAAATATGCTCTCTGATGCGCTCTGTGTAAGCAATGCATACGGGTATAACCCCCTGCCAATGATTCCAATTGCTACAGCCGCAACCAGAGAAATGGCACACCATATTGTTCCTATTCTCCTTGACAGCTTAAGTTCATCGGCATCTCTGATAGCCATAAATTTCAGCAATACCTGAGGCATACCAAAGTATCCCAATCCCCATGACAAAGTTGAAATGATGGTCAATAATCCATATTTGCCTTCCTCTCCGAATAAAGGCATGCCTGCTTCCACCTGTTGAACTCCATCTACCAGTAAAGGCTGGGCTATTCCAAAGAAATCCAAAAATCCTGGAATGGACTTCACATTTTCAATGACAGCTGACACTCCTCCTGATTTTGATACTCCTGTTATAAGAACTACAGCAAGAGCAATTATCATAACAACGCCTTGCATAAAGTCTGAAGCACTTTCTGCCAAAAATCCTCCTATGAATGTATAGAAAACAACAAACAAAGCTCCTGCAATCATCATGGTTATATATTTAGCTCCAAACAATGTACTGAAAAGTTTTCCTACAGTGACAAAGCAGCTGGCTGCATAGACACTGAAAAATATTAGAATGAAAAGAGCGGCTATGGTCATAATCACCTTTTTTTCTTCCTTAAATCTGTTGCTTAAAAAGTCAGGAATAGTTATGGCATTACCTGCCAAGTGAGAATATCTTCTAAGCCTTTTTGCCACAAACAACCAGTTTAAATATGTTCCTACCAATAACCCTATTGCTGTCCAAATTGCATCACTTAAGCCAACCCAATATGCTACTCCCGGAAGCCCCATCAAAAGCCATCCGCTCATATCGGAAGCCTCAGCGCCCAATGCAGTGAACCACGGATTAAGAGATCTTCCTCCTATAAGATAATTATCACTGCTCTCATTGGCACGCTTGGCATAATATAGTCCAATTCCAACGACTACTGCCATATAAAAAATCATGGCAACAAGAATCTGAATACTGCCTTCCATAGTATGACCTCCTACTTCGAATTATAATTATGCAAAAATGTAATTATATTGAACTCTATCCATTGCCCTCCTCTCCTTCAAGTAAAGCAAAACCTTCATCCAAACCAAGGGACGAAGGCAATTCGCGGTACCACCCAAGTTGAATAGATAAGAGCAAAGCAACCATTTAACTACAAAAACCTTCATCCCAGACAAGGGACGAAGGTCATTCGCGGTACCACCCAAGTTAAATAGATTGCATTAATACATCTATTCCTCTTTAAGTCCATAACGCGGACCAGACGGACAAACTTTTCATTTGCAGCTCGGAGGGTGGGTTCAATAGAAATAATCTTAGAAAACCTCTCAGTCGATGGGTCTTCCTTCCTGTTAGAATCTTCCTATTTACTATTCCTCTTCATAGCCTTCAATATTTATGATTAAGTATACATACCATCGTATAAATTGTCAAATATTTTTTTGAAATTTATGCAATTTTCTAAACAATCTTTATCTAATATACAATTTTATGTTATATTAATTGATTACAATTCATATCATAATTTACTTATTATAAGATTTCCTGACTCATACTTTTTCAATCCTCTGTAGAACATTACATAGGCTATAACTATCCATAGAAGGGTTACGGCCAAAACTCCAAGCAGCCTGACTATTGAAAACTGCATTATAATCTCTGCAGGAATGTGAACTATAAAAGCTGTAGGAATTACTGTATATATAATAAACTTAACTACTCCAGTAAAAATCCCTTTGGGGTAGATACCGAAGGTTATAAGAAAATCTGTAACCAAATGTGCCAGCCCTTCCACATTTCCTGAATAAAAACTTAATGCATGGAAGGAAATCCTGACACAAGCCAGTATGAGTCCACCGGTTACACAAAACAGCAAAAACAACATGAATCCTTTCATATCAAAACCTCTTATGAGAAAAAACATAATTATGCCATATAAGGTATCTCCCCATGCTGAAACCTCAGTTTTTGAGCAGACTATGTTCATAAGAGGATCTCTAGGCTGCAGCAGATATGTGTCCAGTTCTCCATTTAGTATCATCCTGGTGATGTTGCTTATATTTCCAAAGGTTATGAAGCAAATTCCGAAACTGGTGGATGATATGGCCCAAAGCATCATCTCATCTCTGAAAGTGTATCCTCCTATGGTATTTACATTGTTGAAAAGTATCCACCAGAAGAATATAAAGGCTGAGTTGTTGAGCATCATACCGAAACATTGGATTAAGAAGCTGGTTCTGTATTCCATGGCAGAAGAAATATTGAATTTCAAATAATACAGCATAAGCTTCAGGCTTTTTCTAACCTCCGTTAACATTGAGATTTCTGACCCCCTTCCTATATAGGAACATGGCTAACACGAAAAATGCTCCAAGATATAATAATTGTATAGAAAACTGACTCCAAAAAGTCATAAATG
Organism: Lutispora thermophila DSM 19022; assembly: GCF_900142105.1. GTDB lineage: Bacteria > Bacillota > Clostridia > Lutisporales > Lutisporaceae > Lutispora > Lutispora thermophila. The sequence continues at coordinate 32,097 of NZ_FQZS01000018.1, read as the reverse complement.
AAAAATCCACAGCCAGCCTTGCAGGAACATAAGTCACATAAGCAAAGGGCATGTACTGAGATAAACTTTGAAGCCATTTAGGAAAAAGCTCTATAGGCATGAGCATGCCTCCTATGGTGAATATCAATTTGGAATAAATCCAGAAAAAGGCACTATTTTCTTCCACCCAAAAGGATGTTAATGCAAGACACAGGTATATGAAGAAGTTTATAGTACAACCTGCAAGCAAGGATAATATAATAAAGGGAAGATGCATTATGTTGAAACCTTCCAAAGCTCCTGCAAATATAAACCCTATTGCCAGACCTATAATGCTATTGGATAGAAGGGTTATCCCTATCTCTCCCACAAAATATGAAAAACAGTAAATGACGTAGTTATATGGCTTGTTCAGCAAATAAGCAACATTCCCGCTTTTCACATCATTATTTACTTGATTATGCAGGTCTGTTCTTGATAGAGTCACAAGCTCTGTAACAACCAGATACCATATCATTGCCTTAAAAGTAAGCCCTCCTATTGTGGCTGTTCCCTTCTGAGCATATATTGTTCTCCAGAGCATCATGTAGACAAACATAATAAATGCGAAAAACACATTTCTACTAAGGAAATTCCAAAAGTATACCAGACTATTGACCATTGTTATCTTGGATACTTGCCAATACTTATACCATTTCATCTATACCACCTTCCTTGCTCTGCCTATATATGAAAGATATTATCTCTTCCAAGGGAGGATCCGATATTACTATGTCATCCACCTTGCCTAGTTTTATTAACTTTTCTAGAACTTCTTCAATATCCTGCTTTGAAGTATCTACCTGAACCTTCAGCGAATCAGCTTTGTGCTTTAGAATATTTAAATCCCCTTTTTCTACATTTACCGGCTCATTATATTTAATGCTTATTACCTTTTTATTGAGGTAATCATGTTTAAGCTTCTTTATACTTTCATTGAGCACAACTTCTCCATGGTTTATTATTATTGCTCTTTTGCACAACTGTTCTATATCGCCGGCATCATGGGAAGTGAGGAATATAGTTGTCTTTTCTTCCCTGTTAAGCCTCAATATGAGCTCTCTTATGTTTTGCTTAACCACCACATCAAGGCCTATGGTAGGCTCATCCAGAAAGATTATTTCAGGCTCATGCAAAATAGATGCAGCTATCTCGCAACGTATTCTCTGCCCTAAAGATAACTTCCTTACCGGAACATCCATTAACTCCTCAATTTCAAATACTTCTTTCAAAAAATCTATTCTCTTTTTCAGTTTTACTTTATCTATCTCATATATACTTCCTAATAGGTTGAAACTGTCCAAAGGCGGCAGATGAAACCAAAGCTGAGACTTCTGCCCGAAGACTGTACCAATTTTATAGGACAACTCTTTTCTCTGTTTCGTCGGATCCAACCCTAAAACCTGTATAGTTCCTGAAGAAGGCTGCAGTATCCCTGTCATCATCTTTATTGTTGTGGATTTTCCTGCACCGTTAGGACCTATGAAGGCTAATATCTCACCCTTTTCTACCTCAAAGGAAATATTGTTTACTGCCTGAATATCTCTGAAGGAAGGAGAGAAAATAGATCTTAAACTACCTTTTAATCCTTCATCTTTGGTTTTTACTTTGAATGTTTTGCATAGATTTCCAACCTTTATTATGCTCATAGTACCCCCACCTCTCCTATAAAAAAAATAAAAGCCCGCAACGAATCCTCCAACAATAGAGACTCGTCCTTCGGGCTTTTGTCCCAAAAGTGTAGATCTTATCCTGTATCGCTCGGACCTGACGCATGAAACCGGAACCCTAGATACACTCTCTATAAAATTTTATTATATTACAAATATTAAATCTGTCAAGATATTTCATTCAAATATCACTTTATAATTAGCTTTCTCCTGCAATAATTTCCTTCCTAAAATACTTTTATAGCAGGTTAATTCAAATGACAACATTATTAACCACCCCATGCCTCTGAATAAACCCTGAAAAACATTATTTGCATAAGAATCAATTATAATTAGTTGGATAACTTTTATATTTTTTTATAGAATAATTATTGAATAACCATTATATGCACTATAGATAAAAAGAATTACAAAGAAAGGTGATAATATGGAAAAAAACTTATTATTTATCCTTAAATCATGCCCTTACTGCAAACAGGCTCTATCCTGGATGGAGGAGTTGAAAAAAGAAAATCCTGCTTATGAAGAAGTTGCTTTTACAATTATAGATGAGAAGGAAAACCCTGATATTGCTGATAAATACGACTATTACCTTGTGCCTACATACTATGTCAACGGTAAAAAAGTCCACGAAGGAGCTGCCTCTAGGGAAATAGTTGAAAACATACTCAAAGAAGCAACCTTGAGTTCTGAAAAATAGGAAAAGATTCCTTTGGAAGCGTTTATAACAATCAAGGCAGCCTTTCTTGAAACCCATTACGGAAAGTTTATATTAAGGTGGAATTATACTTTCTATGGTTTATAAAATCGAGTAGGGCAAAGTTCTTTGCTTTGCCCTTATGACTATTCCAAAAGATTCTCCAATTGCTCTTTCCTGTTTTCCTGCTTTTGAACAGCGTTTTCAAGGGTAATATCGTCCATGTGATCTTTGTTATGATCCAGATAACCATTAGTATACGCTATTCTCTTTTCCAAAGCTTCTATATTATCTTCCCTATCCTGTGCGCCATTGACTATCAAATCTTTAAGATTTTCCATTCTTTCTTCTCGGTCTTTTTGGACCTCAAATGCGTGTTGAAGCTGATCCAGGCTTGCAATATCTTTATGTTCCTCTAAGTGTCTTTGAGTTCTTACATATTTATTGTTAATATTTAACAGCTCTTCAATTCGCCTTTCATTGGTCTTTTTGAGATCTTCCAAACTGTCTTCTCTTTGTCTTCTCCTATCATCATTGCTCATAATATTCCTCCTCAATAATTTATTCAGTTTTATTATTTGAATTATTGAAGATAATTAAAGAAGTATATTTTATGAAATAAATATATGGAAATGAAAAAATACCACTTACAGCATATGTTACTGCAAGTGGTATTTTTGTAAAATTTATTCTGATTTTATTTCCATAACTCCTGAAACAGAGCTTGCTTCATCCATAGTAAATGTGGCTTTTACTTCTTCGTTGACAAAGTATACATTGCCTTCTATCTTTGCACCTCTTAATTGGACATTTGGTGCCGCAACATAAAGATCACCCTTAAATGTACCATTTTGTATTCTTGTCGAAGGGCTTTTAACAGTTAGTTTTGGTGCTGCCAAAGTATATCTGTCAAGAACATTTTTGTTTTCGTCCTGTGAATAAAGAGCTAATTTACGATCCACTTTTTCCTTGTTTATGAATTCTCCATCCATTACAAGCTCTTTATCTGTAGTAAAATCATTTACTAGAATTACAATCCATGTACCGTCTTTACTCATAGCCTTTAGCAATGATACTTCATCAGTTACAACTGATGCGCTGGTCACTGCATCTGCTTTCACTGGAGCAACAGCTTTAGCAGCTTCCACTATTGCAGAAACATATCCGTATGTGTCTACTAAAGTAGCTCCGCTTACTGCATCAACCATCTTATCTGCTGGTGTGCCTGCAAGAATCTTTTCCAGCTCTGCTACAGTTTTGCCTGTTACATAAGCCTGTATTGCATCTAAGGATTTGTCAACAGGAACTGTGGAACCTGCCTTTTGTGCCATGTTAGCACTATAGGTTGCTGCATTGGCCCTCTTGGACAGTAACACTTGCCCTTCTGCAAAGTTTTTGCCAAAATCTGAATCTGAATTTGGAACTCCTACAAAGCTGTCGGCAGCTCCTACTTGGTAATCATCAAGTATTGCGCCAACTATTTTATCTCCTGATACAGCAGTAATGGCTATTGTGAAACATTTGGTTCCATGAGCTGCATATTCAACTTTGCCTAGTTCTATTGACTTTGCTGTCTCTGCATCAACTCTTGTTGTTTCCTTAGCTGCTTTAGCAGCTTCCACTATTGCAGAAACATATCCGTATGTGTCTACTAAAGTAGCTCCGCTTACTGCATCAACCATCTTATCTGCTGGTGTGCCTGCAAGAATTTTTTCCAGCTCTGCTACAGTTTTGCCTGTTACATAAGCCTGTATTGCATCTAAGGATTTGTCAACAGGGACTGTAGAACCTGCCTTTTGTGCCATGTTAGCACTATAGGTTGCTGCATTGGCCCTCTTGGACAGTAACACTTGCCCTTCTGCAAAGTTTTTGCCAAAATCTGAATCTGAATTTGGAACTCCTACAAAGCTGTCGGCAGCTCCTACTTGGTAATCATCAAGTATTGCATCTACTATCTTATCATCTACCATTGCTACTGCAGCAACTGTGAAGCACTTTGTGCCATGAGCTGCATATTCAACTTTACCAAGTTTTACAGATACCTTGCCATCAGCAGGGGCTGGAGTTGGTATTGGTGTTGTTGAAGGGGACGGTTCTGTAACCTTTGCAACATTTCCTATATTCAGCTTTGCAATAGTCTTTGGACCAACTATGCCGTCAGCCTTGAGACCATTTTTGCCTTGGAAGTCCTTGACTGCAGCTTCAGTCTTCTTACCAAAGATCCCATCAACCTTCAATTGATATCCATGGTTGTTAAGAACTTCTTGCAATAACTTGACATCTCCACCATATGAACCGAAAGCAATCAATCTGGCAATCTCCGATGCTGTTTCGAAGGAAACAGGAGTCTTTGATCCGGTTGATGCTTTAGCTGTACTTGTAGTTGGTGAAGGAGTTGCTTGTCCTGTAGCTGCAGACACAACATCTACACCAAAGGGGCCAAGCGTTGGGCCGCCTAATGCTACAGAAAGCAATAATACAGCCACTAATACATAGGATAATTTTTTTACTCTGGTTTTCAAAGAATACCCTCCTTGTGGTTTATTTTGAAGGAAACCTCTCCTTTCATACGGGAGATGCTCCCTTTCAATCTTTTAATTAACTTCCCTACAACCTGATAATATGTATATGCTTATGTATATATATTTAATACCAAATTTATGCTTATATGATTGCATATTACTTTTTATGCTTAATTTATACATTATTCTGCTGACAAGAATCACCTATGTTTGTGATTTATCTAACTAGTTGAAATATAGTCATGCCTTTAGATTATAGTATATTATCTTTTTAAAGGATTTTCAATGTATTTTTGTTAATTCTGTTTGCTATTTCCATCCAAATTTTATTCATTATAAACCAAACTATATTCATATATTTACTTTTAATACAAATCTTTTGCACTATAGTACATAAATAATGGGCAATTCGCCCATTATTTATGTATCTTTCTTGATTATTTTATTTTTTATAATTTGAAACACAACATATTGCTTTTTGGCGCTCAGGTTGCTAACTTCCAAACTGGGACAATCAGAATTCTCTGATAAGGGGCATGCTCATACATCTGGGACCTCCCCTGCCTCTGGAAAGTTCATAGGATTCAAACTCCAAAACCTCTACATTATTTCTTGCTAGTGCTTTATTGGTCACGTGGTTTCGGTTATAGCAAACAACCTTTCCAGGTGATATGGCTAACGTATTGCTGCCGTCATTCCACTGTTCCCTACCGGCTGCAATGGCATCCCCGTCACCGCATCTTATCAGATTAACTGCCGATAATTTTAAATACTTTTTAAGAATGGCTGATAACCTTTCCTGTTCATGTTTTATGTTAAGCTCTTTATTTTTACCTAGAGTAATGCTGTAAACATCTAAGGGATTTTCTATACCAGGGTAAATAGTAAACTGATCATAATCAACCATGGTAAAAACAGTATCCAGATGCATAAAAGCCCTGGCTTTAGGAATATCAAATGCCAATACTGTTTTAAAACCCTGTTCCGAATTGAGAATATTACTGGATAATGTTTCAATAGCCATGGGGCTTGTTCTGTCACTTATGCCTATAGCTACAACATCTTTCGATAACACCAGAATATCTCCGCCTTCAATGGAATAGGTGTTATCCCTGTCATACCATTTAGGCACATCTTTAAACCTGGGATGATATTTAAATATGTACTTTGCAAACAGGGTCTCCCTGTTTCGAGTCTCATTGGCCATAACATTTAAAGAGATTCCATGCCCTATGGATGCAAAGGGGTCCCTTTGGAAATACAGATTAGGTATTGGGTCCAGATAGAAAGGATAAGGATTCTTTACCATATCTCCTAGGGATTTTGGCCTTATATCCTTCAGTTCTTCTTTCCTTACTCCTGCTATACATTTTATTATCAAATCCTCCGGTGAATATTGATCAAAGAACTCAAGCAAAGCCTCCTTAAGCCCTTCCGTGCCGGCTTTCCCTTCTCTGATAAAGTCTTTTAGAAATTCGTCCCTTATCTTTTGGTCTTTCAAAACCTCAACCATCAAATCCGTAAGATATAGGACCTCCACACCTTCTTTTTTCAGTATATCCGCAAACTGATCATGTTCTCTGCGGGCCTGCTCCAAATATGCTATTTCATCAAACAAAAGCCTTCCTAGATAATCAGGTACAATATTTTCTATTTCCTCACCGGGGCGATGAAGAAGAACGGATTTCAACTTTCCTATCTCATTAAAAACAGAAATACTATGATTTAGAACCATGAACATCACCCTTTCCTAATGTGTTCTAAACCATAGTTTCTTCATATGAAAACTTCATTATTCTCTTATCTGTATTGCCATTTGGAGCTTACATCAGAAAACCCTCTTGGCAGTGTAATAGCATTTCTGATAATATCCAGACAAAAGAGTGGTCTTCTTTACCACATCTCCTGTTTGTGGTGAATGCACAAATTCACCGTTGCCCACATATATGCCTACATGATGTACATTCTTGCCGTCTCTGGCGAAGAATACCAGATCTCCATATGCCAAGCTCTCCTTCGGTACATATGTGCCTACCTTGGATTGGGCACTTGCTGTTCTTGGCAGGGCTATGCCAAGCTTGCCATATATGGAATAAACTAGACCAGAGCAATCATAACCTTTAGGCCCTGTACCACCCCACTGATAGGGCTTTCCCATTTCCTGAGCTATAAGCTCTTCAAGTTTCATCTTCATAGCCAATTCCCGTCTGCTGGTTCCTTCTCTGGATACTATTATAGAATTGCCGGATGCAATGGCTTTATCATACATCCTTTTTATAAGAACTATTGCTTCTTCCCTTGATGTATTATCCAAAGGATTAAACATGTTTCCGCCTACTCCGTTTATTACTTCGATTCCATAAAGATAAGCAACTGCTTCCCTTGCCCAAGGAGAAATAATATTCTGATCTCCAAATACATGATTGCTTATAATGGAATAATCATACCCCGGTTTCGCTGCTTTCAAAGTACGATACATCATGACACTGATGTCCTGCCTGGTTATGGCTTCATCAGGTGCAAACTTTCCTTCTCCTACTCCCTTCACTATGCCTAATCTATTTGCCTTTATTACTTCTGGATTTTGGGTATCTATGAAGGGACTTTCAGTTTCTAAAGTATACTTTTCGGCTTTCAAAGCCTCATATAACTTTATAACAGCTTCACTGAATTCTTCTCTTGTTATATTCTTTCCATATTCTCCCTGAATTTTTTCTGGTATAAGATATAACTGCTTAGCTTTATAAATCTCCTCTTTAGCCCATTCACTTGGAATATCCTCTTTATTAAGAGACACTTGATAATTTGCCTGTAATGCTGAATCAGCATATGTAATGTTTGTAATTATTGTAATAGCAATAATTATAAACATAAAAACCAAGCTATTTTTGCTGCATATCTTCCTCATTAATTGCTTCATCCTTTCCTGCGACGTTGGGGAGTAGTGATTTGTTCCAAAGCAATAGCTCATTTTTATGTTAACATAATATCATATATTTTATTATCTGTGTCAACTTTATTCTTCCATGGGCGTAATTGTATGGTTTAATACCCATTATATGTTTATTTAGATCTCAAATTCTCCTTCATTAATTTTCTTTATTCCTTCTATCTTCTCAAGTTTGTTGGAGAGATTCAATAAAGCCACATCTTTATTCTTAGCTTCCAGCATTACATCAAAATCTCTTCCTATTTTCTTAGCTATATCCAAGAAGCTTCTGAATTCATCAACATCAATATCATCTGCATGGCTTCTAAAGTTCTTAGGGTTTTTTGAGCTTGAAAAATGTACTTTAGGATTAAAGGCTTCTCCATTCCATGTATCAAAGATCTCAGGCAAAAGATCCTCAAGGTCCTCTCCATTATTAACACATCTGTGATGATGAACATCTAAAACCATAGGCACCTTTAATTCTTTACATATATTCAGCACATCATAGGCAGTATAAGATTTGTCATCATTCTCGAGAATTAACCTCTTTCTGATTCCATCAGGAAGCATCACGAAGTTTTCCTTAAACCTCTCAATGGATTCTTCCTTGTCCTTATATAAGCCACCAATGTGTATCACAAGCTTATACTTATAATCTTCAAGGCCCATGGCTTCAAATACTCTCACATGATACTCCAGATCCTTTATAGAGCTCTTCACAACCTCTTTTGATTTAGAATTTATCAAAGTGTAATGACCTGGATGAGCGCTAACTCTGAAATCCCTCGACTTTACAAAGTCCCCTATTTCCTTAAACTCTTTTTCGAAGTCCTTTGCATAATCCCATCCCTCTGTAAGAGGATGAGTAGCAAGAGGCACCAACTTGGATGTAAATCGGAAAACCTTTATATTGTATGCCTCATTATATCTTAGGATTCTGAGGGTATTATGAAGATTCTTCTGTGTTATCTTCCTAAGCTTATATAACCTGGTATCATCATCCGACAACTTGCTAAAGTTTGCAACCGTCACAGTTGTTGAAGGGGAGCAATCAGCCAAATTGAGAGTCATTGCCACATATCCCAGTCTAAAAATCATAAAATACCACCTTGTAAAATTATCTATGAAAGCTCCCCCTTATTATTACCATAGTCTTAAATACTTAAAAGCTTTTCAAAATATTATCAAGCTCTCTCAGTTCATCCATTATCTTGAAATATTCCTTATTCAATGCTTCCACATCATCATTCTTAGATGGCATAGACAATCTGCCTATGACTTCCGAAAGCCTATTCCTCAACAACAGTACCTGCTTTTCAATATCTTCTTTAGTCTCATTTCCAGACTTTTTTCTTTTCTCCAGATATTCTGCATAATTGCCCGAAAACATCCTTATTTTCATGTCTTCAATCGTCATGATATGATCTGCCAAAGCATCAACAAATCTACGGTCATGGGAAACAAACAATAATGTGCCGTTATATTCCCTAAGGCTTTCCTCCATAACCTCAAGGGAGTTTATATCCATATAATTGGTGGGTTCATCAAGTATCAGCAGATTAATATCCTGCAACAGCATCTTGGCAAAGGAAACTTTCACCTGTTCTCCTCCGCTTAGCACATGAACCTTTTTGTAAACTTCATCTCCCCTGAAAAGCAGTCTAGCAAGCAATAATCTTGCGAAACTTTCAGGATATATGCTGCTTTCCATCACATTTTCTATGATGCTAAGATTTTATTGAGAATATCCATTTCCTGACTGAAGTATCCTATCTTGGCTCCTTTAGCAATTCTTATTGAGGCATCATTGTCCATAATCATCTTTATCAGAGTTGTCTTGCCACATCCATTTGGACCAATCAAAGCGACTTTAGAATTATTGTAGATGCTGAAGGAAGCCTCTTTAAATATGATTTTTTCACCAAAGACCTTTGTAATATTCTTCCCCTCTATAATTATTTTGCTATGGAGTCTGTCTCCTTCCTGAATATCCAGCTTTATTTCAGGCTGCTCCTTAGGCTTTTCTTTTACTTCAAGGTGTTGAATTCTTTTTTCCACATTCTTAACTGCCCTCTCCAAAGCTGCTTGGGATTTCTGTGGTCCCATCTTGTGGAGTCTCGCCTCAGAATTTCCCATCCTTTTTGGCGTTTTTCTCATGCTCTTCACATTCCGCTTTAATCCTTCAATAACGCCTTCAAGCCTCTTTTTCTCTTTCACATATTCCTCATATTCAAGTTGGGCTCTTTCTCTTTCATGAATCTTTTGGTCCCTGTATGCGCTGTAATTGCCATTGTATAATTTTATTTTGCCATCTTCTATTTCCAAAATCTCATTGCATATCTTATCCAAAAAGTTTCGATCATGGGATATGACCATCAAGGCACCATTGTACTCCATGAACTTTTCTGCCATTAGCTCAATGCCTTCCATGTCTACATTGCTGGTAGGTTCATCTGCCAGTATCACAGAACTGTTGTCATCCAAAGCCGCCGCCAGTTTGAACCTTGTCTTCTCTCCACCGCTCATATGCTCATTCCAAACAGTTCCAACACCAAATCTTGAAGCCATCTCACTGCTTATATTCTGCCTTTCGGCAGGCTCCAGCTGGGATATATACGCTACCCTTCCATATAGCTTTACCTGACCTTCATCGGGTTCAAGCCTACTGCTCAATATATTGAGCAGTGTAGTTTTGCCTGCTCCGTTTATGCCAACTACTCCTATTCTATCTTCCGAATGAACTTCCAAATGCTCAAAATCCAATATCAACTTATCACCAAAATATTTTTTAATATTATTGCACTCAATCAATAACATAAAAAAATCCTCCCTTTCTTTAGAGAGGATAGTATTCCATATAATATGCAAATGCATAATAAATTAGACCACACTAAATAGAAGCTGGCAGACTTTATCTGTCAGTCTTCACTATTCATTAAGCATATTATGAAACAAGCCATTTGCAGCTTCAGAATACTATCCACTCATAAGCATGACTACAAAGCCTTTTCCCAAGACCTCATCATATAACCGTATTTATCATCCTATGAAGTGAACTTATATTCTCATCGCTGCAAATACCTTACCTTTCTTAATTTTTACTAAATTATACAATTATACAAGCTATATTGTCAACCCAAATTCATCGCCCCAGTTGGCTTTCCTTGCTTTTTTATATAATTCCCCATCCTTCTTGGTGATATTCACTTTCCTTATTCCATCCGGACAGCAGATATCAAGGGTCACTCTTCCCTTCTCAATGATGGGATGCCTTAATATACGTCCTTCCGGCTTACTGTATTGTTGAGGGGCTATAGCCAAGTATGTGAACTTTTCATCCTCATAAGGTAATTCTCCCTCTTTTAATAAACGATGCAGTTTGCTTCTGGGTATTCTACAGCTAAAGTGACACCAATCATTCTCTGGAATCCCACACCCATTTTCATGGGGACAGGGTGAAATTATGTGAGCTCCCTTAGTCAGCATATACTCTCTCATCCTTTTTAACTGAAAATATGCCTCTGAGGTTCCTGGCTCCACAATCAGCAATATTTTATCCGCTGACTGCCACAGCTTATCTAAAGCTTTAATTCTTTCTTTTTCTGTGAGTTCATTCAATACATAGGAAGCAATGACCAAATCTGCTTTCTCTGGAATTTCATCCATGGCGAGGTCATAATTCACCCATTCCGCATTTCTCAAAACTGGAGAACCCTCTCGCATCATCCTCTGGCCTACCTGAACCATTGCCCTCTCCCTTTCCAGGCATAGGATTCTTTTTAAAGGAATTAGGGAATCAGCGGCCCAAGATGCAGTGCCTGTCCCTGCACCAACATCCATCAATGATTCTATTTTACAATTGATAAGGTTGAGAGTATATCTCAGGGCTGTGTAAACAGCCCCATATGTTGCTGGCATCCTTACCACCGAATAAGCTGCCGCTTCGTTACTGCTGGTAATCAATCTTCTTCCTTCTTTGCTCTCATTTCTATATCTTTTACTTAGCATTTGAGCATCCTGCTTTAATTGCTCATGTCTAATTCCTGTAATCTCATTTTCTATGGCTATTCTAAGTCCAATAGGCAACTCCATTGACACTACCTCCGCTCTAGCTATGCTCTATGAAATGTCTATAAAAACCCCAGATCTGCTATCTGCTTCGTTGAATTATACCATAATAATAACCTAACTTCATATATCATTTCTAGCTTGTTCTCTTATTGGTCATAGGCTGTGCCGAGGGCTACGCCCCAGAGCTTTTGTTGACAGCATTTTGCACATGATGGTAATATATACTTGATATTTTGGCATATTTCCGCATGTTTTCTAAACTTGGACAAGGCTCTATTTGGCAGAAAATTCAACCTTGCGGATGTTAATCCAACTCATGTCCTTATCTCATCCGTCTATACATGTTGATTCTCCCAAAATAGGAAAATCCACAGAACATCTATCGGACTAATGCTAAATTGCAGAATGGAGACTTACTAATGGAGAAACGCTTGTTATCAAGCTTTCCAGTATATATTATTTTTTATCCATTATACCGGTTTGTAGAGGCTCTACATATGAGATACTTGAATACAACAAAAAAGAGTATGCTAAATATGAAAATTATCCTGCCGTGCTGGAATATTATCTGAGAGAGGATAATGCGACCAGCGGCTTGAAAACCCCTGAGTTTATTAAATTGGCTGAAGAAATTACGGCAGTATGTACTACAGATTATGAGAAAGCAGGAAAAATCTTTTATTGGGTTGCAACAAACATGTGGTATGGCTTCAAACTTACTGAAAAAACTTACAATACTATACTATGAAGAATTCTGTATGCAAGATTTGAACACTGCAGTGATTATTGTACATCAACCATCAGACTGCTTCGTGCTGTAGGCATACCTGCCAGAATAGAAACTGGAAATGTGTTTAGGTTAACCAATGGATCTCATGCTTGGATTTTTGCATATAATGTTCCAATCTTAAGGAAGTCATCATACCTGAAAGTAAACTTAAATCAATAGGAAATCGGGCATTTTATTTGTGTACCTCCCTGCAATTAGATTTCTTAACCCCACCATCTGATAATTGTATCCATTGAACCGACAACCGATGAAACCAGAATCCCCCAAGGCCGAGTAAAAATAACGATGGTAAGAAATTTGCTGAATTTTATATTGCTGAGCCCTGCCACAATGCAAATTGCATCATCGGGAAAGAAAGGAAGGAATAACATTATAGCCAGCAGCATCTCTCCTTTCATTGCAAGAAGATGTCCATATTTGATTGTAACTTTGTCATTTACAAACCTGTCAGCAAAGGGCTTCCCAAACTTTCTTGCCAGCGCAAACACAATGATAGACCCTAATATTATTGCAGTTGTGCTGATGATAAAGGACTTCCATAAACCAAATATCATTGCTCCTGCCGCTGAACTTACATTGCTCGGTATTGGTGCAAAAATGACAGAAGCAAGCTGGACAATGAAAAACACCAAATCTGCTTTTGCTCCAAAGCCGGCTATATATTTTCTAAACTCCTCCAATGATGTAAGGACCTGCATAATGCCACTTACTTTTACATATACCCCTATACAAATTAACGCTCCAATAACCACTAAAACCCTAAAAATATGCTTTAGTTTCTCCGCCCTGTTACTCATATACGGTGCTTAACCCCCTGATAAGACTTTTTGCCCCGGCAAAATCTCTCTTTCTTTGCTTGTAACCTTTTAAGTCTCCTTTATATACAACATTGCTTTTGATATTCAATAGGCTTTGGGGTCTTACCAGGTTTCTAGGCATATTAAAATCTACAATTCCTATTTCATTTAAAACATAATAAACAAATTCTGAACAAAGGAAATGTTTATCATCCCATGTCCCAATATTAAGTAAATTACATAAAAGTCCTTTGTAATTGTATTTGTAGAGATGGCTGTTAGTATAAAACCGTTTTATTATGCTTTGAGCCTTCTTGTATTGCTCATCCGAAACTTCCACCTCCAACACCATACAGGGTACTTTCTTATGAAGCTTGTAAACTCCTCTATCTATATATTCCCTCCTGAAGGCCCCAATGAAAGGATTATATGTATATTTCCTCCCAAAACCGTACATATGTTTTAGGTCCCTATCCAAGGAAATTGCAGCATGGGTATATTCATCCTTCATAAATAGCCTTACAAGCCTTGAAACTAAAGTTTTGGTTCTAACAAGGACAATATAAATATGCTTTTTATCCATGATTCATAAACTCCTTTTTATGTGATGCATTTATTATGCAATAAGGAGTTTAACAATCATTAAACAATATCTTAATATTATCTTAAATTTGCTTTAAAACTTTATGTATATTGACATACATACTTTTTAGAAATAAGGAAGGCTTTCTTTGGAAGCATTTTATCAATCAATGAAGCCTTTCTTGAAATGCTTTTGCGGAGAGTATAAATTAAAAATTTATACTTTCCTAGCATTATAAAAAGGGCATCCTTCAAAAGTATTTACATCTAAGGAAGCCCTTCTATAAATCATTTTAAATTGAACATGGAGAAAAAGCCATGTAATCGCTTTTTCAAAGGCTATTTTTGCTTCAATCCTACGAAAAACCTGATACAGTTTCCTTTACATTCTGCCCATATATCTCCTTGGTGAAGATCCACTATGCTTTTAGCTATGGCAAGTCCAAGGCCTGAACCACCCATGGATGATGTTCTGGACTTCTCAAGTCTATAAAACCTATTGAAAAGATTAGGTAGTTCTTCTGAAGGTATGGGATCTCCTCTGTTTTCTATGCACACTGTAACCTTACCATCAATACAACTTAAATTGATGGCTATCTTTCCTGGCTTGTAGGAATATCTAATGGCATTGACCAGAAGATTTTCAAAAACTCTAACCATCAAATCTGCATCCACATTCACAATTATTTTTTCATGAGGTATTTCCTTTACGAATTCCAATTGGTTCTCCTCACTGGCAGGCACCAATTCTTCAATCAATTGTTCCAAAAGTTCATTTATATTTACTTCGGCAATATTTAACTTAATACCTTCGTTAGATATCTTAGTGTATTCAAAAAGATCATCTATAAGCGTCTTAAGCTTTTCTGCCTTGCCATAGGCTATGTTTACAAAATCCTCTAATTGCTTGCTGTCTTCATATTTCTTATCACTTATGAGTTTCAAATATCCCATAATGGAAGTAAGGGGAGTTCTCAAATCATGTGATATGTTGGTAATCAATTCATTTTTTGTTCTCTCCGCTTTCCGCTCTTCTTCTATCTTGGATTTAAGTTCTTCTGCCATATTATTAATGTTATTGGCAAGAGAGGCCAGTTCATCGGACCCCTTCCTTGGCACTCTGAAATCAAGGTTACCTGTAGATATGACCTGAAGTCCTGCGGCTATTTCCTCTATATATTTCATCTTTTTCTTTGTGAGAAGTTGAAAAGTTATGATGAATACTCCTATGTACACAATTGTGGTTATCAAGGTGGCTGCTCCAGCTCCTGTATATTCATAGGCAATATTTGCTTCAGGTACTCCGGTGCCGATAACATAAACCTTCATGTCCTTTAGCCTTGAAGGATAAAGGCAGGAATATTCCATTAATGTTTGGGGAACTCTCGAACGGTCTTCTACATGCTTTATATTTCTAATCAGTTCATACAAATCAATCTCATTTTCTACAACATTGGCTGATTTGTATAATACCTTACCATCCATATCCGTAATCATTACTTTTAAATTTCCCTCTTCAACAGCTTCATCTATAATTTTCTGAATATAATCATCATCCAACCGTAAATCAGGCGTCTCCTCAATGCTTTCAGCAATACCTCTCACAATATCATCAGTTTCATACATGCTTATGGTGTATTCTATATAGGCATTTCTTGTATAAGCCGTCAAAGTCTCATAAGTATAGGTTCCAAGAAATATAGACACCAAAAGGCATAGGACAAAAGTCAGAATCAATTGCATTCGAATGCTGGCTTTAATCCTGATAATAATTTCTTGACAAATTGCTTTTAAAGATCTGGAAAATTGCTTCACTGGTGAAAGCAATTTTCTTATGGGCCAAAAAAGCAGCTTCACCAACCGGATAATTGGTTTCATGAGCCAGACTATTGGTTTCATCAACCATGAAAAGTCTAAAAATCTAACTTTCAAATTTATACCCCACTCCCCAAACAGTTTTTATATATTGAGGTTTTCTCGGATCCAGCTCAATCTTTTCCCTTATTTTTCTGATATGCACCATCACTGTATTGTCAGATTCATAATAATCTTCTTTCCATACGCTTTCAAATATCTTTTGTGTGCTGAATACTATACCCTTATTTCTTGCAAGAAGCTCAAGAATATCGAACTCCTTTGGGGTAAGCTTTACCTCTTTCCCATCAACAAACACCTCATGGGTAGCAACATTTATGCTTATATTGCCAATTTCAATTTCATCCTTCTTTGACGGTTTTGGAGTATTAAGCCTTGTATATCGTCTTAGTTGAGACTTGACACGAGCCATTAGCTCCAAAGGATTAAACGGTTTTGTCACATAATCATCAGCACCGGTACTAAGACCTATAATCTTGTCTATATCCTGGCTTTTAGCAGATAGCATAATTATAGGCATGTTTTTTTCTTCCCTTATTTTCATGCAGGTTTGTATCCCATCCATTTTTGGCATCATTATATCAAGAATGATGAGATGTACCTCATTCTCTTCCAGAATCTTAATGGCCTCAAGCCCATTGGATGCCTTCAACACACTATAGCCATCATTTTTAAGATAAATTTCTATTAAATCGCTGATTTCCTTTTCATCATCAACAATAAGCACCGTTTCCTTATTGATCATAGACTATCCCACCACCAAATAAACTAATCATCTATTTATTATCCCTTCCCATTATATAACATTTTTCATAATAAATTTTTGAGAAAATCTTAAATTTTTCTTAACCATATAACTGTACATCTGTTTTTTGTACATGCTAATAATCGAATGGCTGAAAACCTGATGTAATGGCCATATTTGAATACAACAGTAAAAACCAGGAGGTGTTCCGATGGATTAAGAAAACTATAGACTTGCAGAAATAAAAGATGATGCAAAGCTTAGAGCAAAGTTAAAAAATATGAAGCGGAATTAACCTAGGAGTTGGGTGAACAAGTGGTACTAATCGCTTATTCCAAAGATCAAAACTCCCCCAAACCCCAATAATTAAATAAAGATGCCAAAATAGGACAAAAAGTGCCAGGAACAAGCTATCAGGTTATACATTTAGTTGTTATCAACCTGACAGCTTATGCACCTAGCACTATATGATTTATACCTTTTCAGGCAGACCATATTTATTTAATCTAGAGAGAGGGTTTATTTTTTTATTTCATTATCAAGCCATGTTTCAATGCTGCTGCCAATATTTAATATTGAATTGTCCAAAGGTATGCGGAATCCATGACAACCGCACTGACATGGTTCATTGCGCAACTTCCTGTCACAGCCATATCCCCTTGCAATTAATTGTTGCAAGTGTGAGGGAAACTCTTTGATAACATCAGAATATTTATCTACTTTTTTGGCTTTTATAACTAAGCAATAACCAAATCTCATGGTAAAGGAAAACTCCCATGCTCTCTTTTGATATATATCTTTTGTGGATAAGACTTTCCGACTATTCTTTATATCTGCATAAGCAAAATGAATATCCAATACCGATTTAATGACTGCACAAGTCATTCCCATATCTATATAACGCTGGTGCAATTCTAATGCCAGCTTTTGGACTTCTTCAGGTAACGGATGTAAAAAATCTCTCAAAACATCAAGTACATCTGAATCTTCTTCCTTTATTAACCTGTAATCACAACATAAAAGATTATCGTGATTATTGTCGTTTATATATCTTTTCCTGCGCAACTCTACATCTGCAATAGCCATAACTTTCAACCCAACCAACAAGACAGGGTCATTGGGGTATGATACTTCCAATAATCCTATTCCGGAAATATTAACCTTCTTTGCTTCTAAATCAACACCGTTAAAAGCAAAACCACATAAAGTTAAAAAACGCAAGCATTCAAGCAGCATAGAAGAAGAGTTTTTTGGATTTTTTTTATTCCCTTTCCCATCAATTGAAGATGTATATGAGGGCAATTCTGTTACCAATAATGTTTGTCCATCCTCAGACAGCTTACCATAGTAACCTATATCAGCTAACAGATCTGTAATACTATGTAAAAAGGGATAATCCATCTGGCTCTTCGGATTTTTTTGTGGCTTTACAAATAAATGTCCATCTGAAATTAAACGGTGGCAAAATAAATACAAAAAATCTCTGAAAGCAACAACGCCCTTTCGTATGATCTCTTCCTTTGCGATGCTTTCAAATCTGGGTTTTATGGCATAATTCTCAGGTATATTGGCCGGTATCAAATTTTTTATGTATTCAGCAATTTCACTGATGGGTTTTTGAGTTATTGGGCCTCTATCATGTGCACTCATGTTTTCTCACCTTCTGTTTTTAAAATTATTATAATGTATTTAATATGACATCAGCATGTCATATTAAATATAGTTGTTGGACAATTCTTTTAAATCATGATAGCTGGAAGCGACAAGAATCAATTATATTAATTTCCTTGTATCCTTAAATTCCCCTATTTTTTTGCTTTGTTTTGACATATACTATTTTAATTATACTATGTATCGGATATAAATAGAAAAAGCCTGGCATGCTTGCATTGTACCAAGCTTTTTACTTATATCCCTTAATAGATTCATATGAATTTATGGTTTATACGCTTTTGCCACCTATTTTATGACAAACTCTTCTGTTGAAGGCAACCCTTCCCAGACATACCCATCAGAGCGATAGTATGTTCTTTCTACAAATCCGTCTGTTTTTACATAGTCTATAACAAAAACCTGGCCTGTTTCTATCAACATTGGGTAATTATCATAAGGCAATACATCCCCTGTTTTCTCATTGTTCTTAAAGTCATCATAAGCATTTTCCAAGCGCCAGAATTGTCTATAGGCATAACCATTAAAACCGTTTAAATCTTGCTTTCCAAAATAGCTGGCTTTATACTCTTTGTTATTGATGGTGAATTTATCCACTCTCTCTGGTTCAATCATCTTTGTTAACCATGTCAGATCCTCTGCCCAAATGGCATCTCCATAACGCACTTTCAATTGATTAGCCATGCAGGGAACGGATTGAGTATTATATTCCATAGCATAAAAATCTGTATGTGCTCCCCCATAGATTCCCATAATATTGGCGCCCTCTAATTTGTCAAACTCGCGGATAAAATTTTCTACCATTTTGTTTTCCCGGTAAGCAAAGTCTTCATCTTTATAAAAAACTTTTCCCTGTTCGATGGCTTCCATGGTCAATATGTATTTCTCTGTTCCTTTCATATTATTTTCTTCAAGGTACTTTAAAAATCGTCGCCCCGTTGAATCATATTGATGCCCTACATCAGTTCCATGGAAAATAGTTTCCGGACACTGCTTTTTTATTTTTTTATAAAACTCTTTGACACATTCCTTATAGGATGCTGTACCTTTCCAATCTTCAAAGACCTCATTTAAAATATCGTCGTTGTCTGCCTTTATCCAAAGGTTTAAAAACTCCGCAGTATAATAAGGCTCTTCAACAAATAAGTGACGCATGTTATCCTCATGATAATACTTACTCCATAGTTCCAATTCTTTTTCCAATATCTTTTCATTGCCATGATATTCTCCATACAAGTAAATTTTCCCCATTGGCTTTTCTAAAGACTTGTCTTCATTGACAAATGCAAGGCTTTTTGAGCAGACAACCAAAGCTAATATCATGGATACAGCAATTAGTTTAAATAATATTTTATTTTTCATAACCCCACCTCATTATATATTTTTTGTTGAAAAATCCTTCATAAAATTGATTCATCTTCTGTACATTTACCATATCTCAAATTCATGAATTTTAATCTATCCTGCGTGTCAAATCCATTGAGGCCCCTTACTGTTTTTCAACTCCTATCAACTTTCCCTTTTGATCATAAATTGTATGAACAGTGATTTGCCCACCGTCAACAGACTCATAAGTAAAAATGCCGCCTGCTTTATTTTCATCTATAAATTTTTTTACTAATTGACCGTTATAATAAACATTACCCCTGCCGTTTTCTTGAAGCTCTTTGTATTCAATACCAAAAGCCTTATACTCAGCAAACATCTCTGCAAATGTTTTACCCTCTGATGTAACATCTCCCATTACATATGTGACCGGATTGTAGTATCCCTTCAAATCATCCAAGTTTCTTTGAGCGAATTCCTCTTGTGTGTATTTCACAATTCCAATCAAGTCACCAAAAGGATTTATGCTTCCATCCCCATTGTCCTCGACTTTGCGTATTGTGTGAACGTCAATTACACCATCTTCATTCAAATATTCATAATTAACAATTGAAGCGTTATTGCCTGACTCCACACCATCCCAAAAATACCTCACAAGCTCATCATTAAAATACATATTCCCGTCTTTATCGAAGGAAATGCCGAACCGCCCGTATTCTGATAGCAAATCTTCTTTTGTAGATATATTCTGGACAGCCTGTTAAGGGTCTTCTCCTGATGAAAGTACATATGTGGCATATGATTCGTGAACCGGCGGTAAACTGGTTGCAGATGCCACCACCCCCGTCCCCAGTGTTGCTGCCAAAACCAGGCAAAGAACTACAATTGCTGCCTTTTTTTGGCTTGTGTCCATAATGGAAAATATTCTTTTCTTCATGCCTTTTTCACCTCCATAAAAATTTGTTGAGAATGCTGTTTGAGTTCTTGATTGATTTTTAATGATTCCAATGATGATTTCACTGTAACGCTGTCTCGTGCCAATATCAGCCTTTTTTACTACCTCAGCATCACATGATATCTCGCATTGTGAGGCTATTGCCTTTGCCATGGCATACACCACAGGATTAAACCAGTGGATGGCAGTAGCAATAAACACCAGCCTTTTATACCACAAATCCTTTCGTCTTAAGTGTATCAGCTCATGTTTGAGGATGTATGACAATTCATCCATTGAAAAATCATACCCCGGCAATAAGATTACAGGTTTTAAAAAGCCAATGAGCATTGGACTTGAAATACAGGGGCATATTTGCAGCTTAACCGGTTTGACGCCATAGAATTACCGATAGAACCTGTGTCGGTATATTGTCTGAAATTGCTACCTCTACAGCATTATCCCCATATCCCGGCATGATTTGCCTTATATAATCAGGGTCAGCCTCAATCTGAATAAGCGCTGTATCCGGATGAACCCTGAATGGAATGATTAGACCTATTACAAGCACCAACCAGATATAATACAACCATTTTGCAGAATATTTTCTTGACAACCACGGAGTAGCAAGAATAAATGCCAATATAAGCACCGACATGGTGACAGAACATTCCATTAATGCAGCCATAAACACCTGCACGTCAAGTCCTCCGTTCTTTTACCCATTTCATCAGTTCTTCGATGTCGGAATCCTTAAGCTGCTTGCCATCATAAAGAGTATTCACAAAACTAAGAAATGAGTTTTCATGATAAAGTTTCATAAAGTTACCTGTCTCGAATTTCAGATAATCCTCTTTGCTTATAAGCGGAAAAAAGGTACGCTCCTTACCCTTTTTCTCTGTCCGCAAAAACCCCTTTTCCACCAGCCGGAGCATCAGTGAAATTACAGTCGGTGCTTTCCATCCGCGCTCATTACCTAAGGCTTCCATAACCATGTTACTTGTTATGGGCGGTTCCTTTGACCACACCACTTTCATGATCTCGAATTCCGTGTCAGGTAGTCTTCTAAAACTGCTCATTCATATCGTCTCCTTTTTAGACAATTGCCTATATTTATATTTTACACTTGCCTAAAATAAATATCAATAGAATTTAAAATTATTTTTTGCAAATGTCTAAAATATATCTATAGATTTCTCAAAACTCATTTTGCTTTGGTATCATTTTATCTAAAAATAGAATATCCTTTAAATCTAATTCAAGCACATCAATAATCTCCCAGTTATTATTGTTTCATCTTCAAATACATTTTTAAGTAATTTTTCACCAATAAAAGAGTAAAGCATTTCGTAGAAAAAGGCTTAAAGCTAATTTTAGAATAGAAAAAAATGATAGGTGAAACGTATTATGATTTCAAAATTTTTTTAAAAAAAACTTGCTTTCATTGCGCATACATTATATAATATACATTGTAATTACATATTGTAAAAAACAAATATGAATAACAGGAGGGATTCCCATGGCACCAAAAAAAATTGCAGAAGGAGATACAATAAGCATAAGATTCCCATTGAATGTGGATAAGGAAGTATTGGAATGGGTTAACGCACAAACTTCCATCAATAATTCGCTAATATCGCTTATAAAAAAAGAAATCAACTCCAATGGAATAACAGACTTAAGTCAAAACAACGATAGCTCCTTACCTACGGAAAAAGAAATGATCCCTTATGTTTTTCAATACATAGCTAAGCCAAAGGATTCCAAATTAGGTGCAAATGTGCAAGAAATATACGAATATTGTGCAAATGCACTAAATATAAGCTCTAATCAGAGAAACATCCCTTCCAAAGCCAATATAAGTCGTTACGAAAATCGGGTTAGGTTTGTTATACTTAAGCTTAAAAATCAAGGCCTAATAGAATCTCCTAAAAGAGGCTTTTACAAACTTACGGAGCTGGGGAAGCTTTTTATAAATAACAGTTTTGATGTTCGAGAATTCGATGCTATAATGCAAGCAGGCTTTATAAAAAAGCTCATTAATGGAGAAATAAAGTACCCGGATAAAACTTCCGATTAACATTAGAAAGTACAGATAACTTTGTTGGTTTGTATATGAACACACTTTCTGAAACATTGCTAGTTTCAGTCTGTCCGGCAATATCTTTCAAGCCCTTGTTTTTTGGTAATTCAGTATATTCAACCATAAATTTTAAGATCTATAAGAATGCTTCGCCAGAATTTTAGGATCTATATGGTAAATGGAACCATAACATTGAAGGGAAAGGTTTATTACCTTTCCCTTCAAATAATAATTATATAATTACGTTTTTAATTATAGGCAGCATGATTTATTTTGTACTTCCTAAGAACAAATGAACTTACTCCGCTGTTTTATTTACAAAATCAACTTTATATTGCCAGTCGCCATATTTTTTTTCGTTATCAGTAATTGTTGCTTCTGTAAGAGTAATTTGCAAAACAATTGACTCAGGGCTGTCTTCATTAGCATGGTCATTGAACCATTCGAAGTATTTTTTCATCTTGGCTCTTATTTCTGCATTTTTCTCATCTTTAACCCATCCTAGGTTCTCAGCTATACCATGAGCTGTGAACAGATCCAATCCGCAGACAGAAACTTCATTGTTCTTTTCAATCTCCAGGGTTTTGTTTTTCCATGAAGCTGAAGAAACATAGAACTTACCGTCTTCATAATATGCATCAACAATGCGAACAGAAGGACGTGGATTACCAGCGGCGTTCGGTGTCAATGATATTGTAGCAAGAGCGATAAGATTGTCCTTGCCATTTCCACAAAACTCCTCCATAAGTTTCATTGCATTTTCGTATTTGCTCATTTATATACTCCTCCTTAAATATGTTTTAAATGAAGTGCTTTCCCATTGATCATGGTGACCCCTTGACAGACCCATAACTAAGCAATAACCATATCATAGAGACAACACAAACTCCCATGATCTTAGCTGATATACATCCCCTGTAAATAAGGACTTCCTCTACATGTGCCTTCATTTTCTCTTCTTCTGTTTTCTATAATTATACTTTTTTTAATATGACAACTGTATGTCATGTTTTATTAAATTCAGTATAACCTGTCATTACTCTTCTATTTAGTTCAAAACATGGCCTATTTTATTGTTATTTTCAAAGTCATGACAGGTATTTTTCAAAAAAATACAGCCATGTTTCTGCTAATTTCCATTAAACCTCACAAAAGCAACGCAATTGTAATCTTCGACTTTTATCATCCCGTTTTTCTTATAAAAATTTATTGTCTTTTCGGTTTGCTCCGTCATTAAAACTATCTGGCGAACCGTTTTATAGCGTTCCAGAATCAGCATTAATAATCGGCTCCCAATGCCTTGTCCTTTGTATTCTTCTAAAATCAAAATATCTTGTATATAAACGATGAAAAAAAAACATCTCCTACCACACGAATGAGTCCAACCAGTTTTTCATTGTCCCATGAAGTAATCACTTTTAACGAATTTTGGACAGCATTTTTCAGCTTTATTACATCATTTGTATAAGTATACCATCCTGCATCGTTATACAAGACTGCTAATTGGTCTATTTCAGGTATTACATCTTCTTTAATAATTACTTTGTTCATTTTTACCCTCCTCAAATTTACTCTTCAATTTGAAGAAGATTTCGTAATTTAACCACCTTATTCACCCCTTAATTCTTATATGACTTTAATTCCCCAACTTCATTTCCATATTTTGTAAATAACAGTATAAAAGGCACATATTCCTAAGATACATGAATCTATTAAAAATAGGCTCATTCAAAACAAAGCATTAGGCTTAAGTATATAAGCCTAATGCTTTGTTTTGAATATCATTACATATTTTAAACTAAATCAAGCTACGCAAATCTTTCTTCTTTAACCTTAAAGAATTCTTCCCTGCTAAGTTCATAGTCAACAACAGTTCTCAACTTGCCATTCTGATCCTTCCAACAGTCTTTTCTTATTCCAATTCTCCTGGCTCCAATTTTATTTTCATAGACAAATTGGGCCCTTTCGTTTTCCAGCATGGTATCCCAAGCAATTTTTTCTACTTCACATTTTGAATTAATGGCTTCATCTGTAAAAAGAAATTCGAACAGCATCATGATGATTTTGGGACCATACCCTTTATTCTGATAATTAAAATTGCATATTTTCCATCCAGGATATGCTGTATCCCCTTTAATGCTGTAGCTCAACTCACCTACAGCTTCACCGTCAATTTCTATAATGCAAAGCTGGTTTAATATGTCCGTCCTTCTTTTAATGTTTTCAATAGTATCTTCTATAGGCTCTCCTAACCCATTTGGAAAACCTGCATGTTCCATAACCTTGCCGTCATTCCACCACTTGTTTAATTGAATGGCATCATCAATAATAGCGCTTCTGATTACAATATTATCTTTTTGAATCCTCATAGTTACCCCCTGAATTTCAATAATTTACTTGGAGGGCCTATAGGATATGTACCCTCCTTGCTAACTTAGCTGTTATTGTCATTTTAATCATGCCAAACACTCCCTTTCTTTATTTTTATGAAACACCAATGGTATTATACAGCTTTGAAATAAACTCTCAAAACCATAACTTTTCATAAATAATATTTATATTTGCCTACTATAATCATAGTAATACTCAACAAGCCCAGCTTTTTTGAACTAAAGAAGGTAGCTCTACCCCACATCCAATATATCAGAAATAAAAATCCTCTCTATGTTTTTAAATAAGACACCGAGAACCGTTCCCGATGCCTCACATTATTCTTTATCAATTCCATGAACATTTCAGGAGTTACTATTCTTACTTTGGGATTCTTTTTTAACCTGTTTACAATCTCTTCAACATTATTGACGCCTTTACTCCATACATGGACATAAACGAAAGTATAGGCACTGGTTTTTGTTATATCTGTTTCTCCTGCATTAACTCTTTCATTAATTCTTTTTACCAGTTCATCTTCACTGGTAATGTTATTCCACAGCAAATCCCTGCAGGATACGACTGGTTTATCATTGGACCATAAAATTTCTCCCTTATATTTATCATGCCTGCTATAGTCAAGATAGAATATCCCATCTATGTTTGGTTTTGCAGTAAACTTATCCCACAGTTGTACATCATACAAGGAAGAGTCGTCTATTATAGCAACATACTTTTGGTTTACTCGCTCCATGTAGCTATTCAGCACATTGATATATGAACCTAGTTTCCTTATGTCATATTTGCTTGGAAAAATATATCCGTTTCCTGACGGTGATACGATAAAATTGTTATCTGCCTCTTCATTGCTTATGCCTTGATAATATAATTGAAATACAGTGGGTGCCAAATAGTATAGCGACGGGCTAATGGTCCACCCCAAGTTAAGCTTGTATCTATTTGGATGTCCAAACCATTTATAAATAGAATAATTATTGCCCAAATTCCACTGCTGATTATCTCCATCTGACATGAGAAAAGTCACATAATGAACATTATCCTCTTTCACAACAGGTGGCAATGGTTTTTTAGGTATAGATTTTAACGGAAATGCGCTTAAAGTAGTCAGATTATATGACCAATCTGCTGCCACTACAGCAACACCATATTTTGAAGCCGTACTTACATTGATGAACTCATCAGGTCCCCATCCCAAACAAACAGCATTTCCTTTCATTGATGAAAATACTTTGCTTCTCAAATCAGTTTCATCTACACTGTCTTCATAGAATACAAGCGATTTTGTCATAATGGCATAGTCTCTCAATGGAGCTGCTTTGTCAGGAGAAAGCTGAATTACCATGGAGTGATTTAGCCCCTTATCCCACAGATTTTCATAAGCCCAGCTTTCGTCGGTATTGCGGCAGTCTCCTATCATTTTTTCTATACCATAGCTCTTCACTTTATCCTCAAGTGATTCTTCCACAACTATAGCATTGGTTAACGAAGCAAGAGAACAAGCATTGTTTATGGAAGGATCTTTTTGTACTTTGCTGCCATATATGATATATCCATTTATATAGTCCTTGTAAATGCTTATCAATTCCCAGGGATCAGAAATTATCTTATAATAAACATTATAATTATCCCTTAAATCCTCCAACCATATTTTATAGTCAGGATGGGAAGAACTAAGTGTGTATATCTGTGAAACGGAACATCCGTTTACTATACCCTGCAGGCTTGAAATCATGGCTTTTTCACTTGGTGTCATAGAGTCCAGAGATACAACATACAAGCTCCTCGGCAATACCGGATTCTTCATATAGCTGGAAAATATATCAGAAATCAGTTTAAAAGGAAAAGCTGCTGAATTGGCAGCAGCTTTTTTCCATTGACTCCATTCTACATCGAAGTTATTTCCATGAGCTTTACAGTATTCATAGAATTGATTCAAGAAACCTATCCTTTCCTTATTGTAGAAGGATTGGGTTGTACTTTCCTTAAAATTTGCCAAAGCCAACTGTCGCTTTATGATTTCATCTGCACTAGCTGACTTATAATTTCTCATCATGTCATACATGACCATAAAGGTAGTAGTCCTTCCAATACCTTCCTTGCAGTGAAAATGAAGCCACGCGTTTTTCGGTTGTGCCTTTATGGCATCTACAAAGTAGTCAACCATGTCATCGGTGGGTATTCCTCCGTCTCTTACAGTTACACGCAGATAAGACAACCCTTTTGACTTTACAAGATTATCCTCGTTTTGGACTTTTGTGGGTGTTATGGTCAATTTAGGATGATTGTAAAAACTGATAGGTGTGTTCAACTTAATGCTGTTCAGCTTATTTACTTCATCCAGCAATACCTGATCTCTGGTCAAGCCCAAATTGGCACTGTTTTTTTCGTCTGCCCAACTTACGGAGTATTCATTGATAAATCCATGGGATTCTTGTCTCAAGTCTACCACAGTTATTGGCAGTGAAGTACCAATTGCATCTATGAGCATGGGAAAATTCTTCATCGAAAATTGCTGGCTGCCTGAAATATTTAATTTATCTAATCCCGTTAAATTTAGGCTTTTATTATCTTTTATTATGCTTAAATCTGTAGTTTTGCGAAAATTCTTAGGTAATGCATCTACATTACCCGGCGAATCTACCACAAGATTAACCTCTTTTTTTTCATCTATGCCTTGAGCTTCAATAGCCGTATCCGGAAATAATACCATTGAAATAGTCATTATCGATATTAATAAGAATGATACCATTCTTTTAGAAATTTTATCCAAATAAATCCCTTCTTTCCTTATAAAATGATTAAGGTGATTAATCATAGTATAAGGTGACGGAATATTTTATATACAAGTTATCAATGTCATAATTTCCATAAATTTATAATTTAATTTCGGCTTTTTATATATATTTTCCAATTTAAATGAAACAAGTACTGCACAGTTTCAACTTTTCTGTCTCATTCTTTGTATTTATTTGATGATTTACCAAGGTGATTTAATCCAATTTGTTTCATTCTGTTTGTACAAAATCTGGTTAATTAAATATCAATAAATTACAGCAAAAAATTTAAATATTAATGGGTATGGTTAATTTTGCTTTAAACACCGCATAACAGACCATACCCATTAATATTTCCATCGAGTTTCTCGAAGATGCCCAATGTCATGATTCCAACTTCCTATAAAGAGTGGCTATGCTTATGCCCAACTGTCTGGCTACTTCTCTCTTGGCCTCCAGGCTATTGCCCGAATGCTGAAGATAGCTTTCTATGATCTTCTTTTCATAGGCTTTTACCATATCTCCCAAAGTCATGTTGTTTCGTTCTTTTGTACGGCCCAGCTTTTTTCTGATGTTTTCCGTTCCGACGAGGTTGCTTTCTTCAAAAATCACCGCATATTCAATGAGATTACGAAGTTCTCTTATATTACCCGGAAAAGTATAACTCATCAAAAAGTTTTCACATTCCTCCGTAAAGCCTTTTAGATCTTTATTGTAAACTTGAGAAAAATGTTTCAGGAAATACCTGGACAATATTATTATATCATATCCTCTCTCTCTTAACGGAGGTATAAATATTGGCACCACATTGAGCCTGTAATACAGATCTTCCCGGAAGGTTCCTTCTTCTACCATAGCCTTCAGATCACCATGGCAGGCAGAGATTATTCTCGGGTTAACTTTGATTGGGGTATGCCCGCCAACTCTGATTATTTCCTTCTCCTCCAAAGCCCGAAGCAACTTTACCTGCATAGCATAAGGAAGGTCTCCTATCTCATCCAAGAAAAGGGTTCCGTCTTTGCAAATCTCAAACTTTCCAATCTTGCCTGTGGCATTGGCACCGGTAAAAGAGCCTTTTTCATATCCGAAGAGTTCGCTTTCTATAAGGTTTTCCGGTATGGCACCGCAGTTAATAGGCAAAAAGATATTATTCTTTCTACGGCTGGCTGCATGTATAGCTCTTGCAAACATCTCCTTACCTGTGCCCGTTTCTCCTATGAGCATTACCGAAACATCGCTTTGGGCTACTTGTATTGCCTGCTGGCGGGCATATACAAAGGCTTCGCTTTCACCTAAAATATAGTCAAAGGTTATAAGGTTTTTGCTGATGGCAGAATTCAATACAGACTCCCTCATTTTTTTGAAATCAGAGAAAACCAATATGATTCCCGTCTTCTCATTTTTTATCAGTATAGGATTTGCATTTATGATGAATTCATATCCATTGATATTTACAGGTCCTATTTCACCGCAGAAGTTATTTGATATCAGTTTTTCATATACTTTAGCCGGTAAAATGCTTTTTATCGGAAAGGGACATTCATTTCTCAAATGTAACTTCTCCACTATATATTTATTTGTGGTAATCACATCATTGTTATTATCCATTATGATTATTCCTTCATTGAGAGAGTTTATGAGAGTCAATAGCTCAGAAGAACGGTACTCCAGCATCATTCCGAATTTCTTTTCGCTGAGCATGGTGGATATGATATTGCCAAGCTGACTTTCGAATCTTATATAGCTTTCCTTGTTGTTTATAAGATTTTGTTGAGCTTGCCTGTCAAAGGCACACATGCCTAAAACGCCGATTATCTCATCATTAAACTTAATGGGAATACACATCTCCACCAATTCCCTGCAGTTAGAATGATTGGTACAATTAATGCACATTGAATCCACTGTAGGAGTTTCTATGAAATACTGCTGTCCCGTGGTAAGACAGCTATGAAATACGGAATTAACGGGGGCCTTTTGTCCTACTCCTTCCTTTAGGATGCCCGTAGCTACAATTCTTTCCATATTTTCGTCCACAATGGTTATATCAATGCTGGTTACCGCATTCATGGCCTCTATAATATGCTGAAGTTCATTCTTGATGCTCTTTAAAACGCTCATTTCATCACTTCCTTTCAATGAGTATAAAGAGCAAACCTTATTATAAATATGTGATTACATAATTCAGTATTATAACATAATTATACTTGTCAAAATATTAGTTTTCCTCTGGTTCAATATATTTATCAAGTTTGATAAAAGCTTATCTTTTTTAATAAATATTCACCATCAATTCATATTATAGCTCCATTGCTAATATTTTGGAACTTTAATTATCAAATTTGATAAATATAGTTAATTGTAAAAGCGCATCAGCCAATGATATGAAAGCAAAGGCAGCAATGTCACTGTCATATGCTGAAATCAGCAATATCAAGTATCCCATGTCCTCTTCACCATAAACATAATAAAGTGTTTCAAAGCTTTCATGACTTCGCTGGATGCTTTGGCATGTTACTTGCATTTTCAATAATCGGGAGGTAATGAATATGAAAGATGATAAGCTTCTGATTGAAATCCTTAAGAATCAAGTCAAACCTGCTTTAGGGTGTACAGAGCCCGGCGCTGTGGCTTATGCTGTAGCTCGTGCTAAGGAATTGCTTAATGATGAGGTAAAAAAACTTGAAATCAAAGTGGATAAGAATGTCTTAAAAAACGGAATGGGAGTAGGTATACCTGGGACCAATGAAAAAGGTATAATTTTCGCCGCAGCTCTTTCGCTGGTGATCGGAAAATCTAAGTATCAACTGGAAGTTCTAAAAGATGTAACGGATGAAAGCATAAAAGCTGCCATAAAAATAATAGATTCTAAGATAATCAGATTGAGTCTGGATGAAAAGGCTGACAATCTTTATATTAATGTGGAAGCTTTCGGAGAGAATGATAGGGCTTGCGTAATAATAAAGAACAGTCATTCAAACATCGTATTCGAAAGCAAAAATGATGTCATTCTTTATAATTGTGATGTTTCCCAAACAAAACATACCGAAGAAAATAACTCCCATAATAAGGACATTAAATATAAGATCAAAGATTTTTCTTTTGATGACCTCATAGACTTTGCAAACAGCACACCTTTAGAAAACTTGGCATTTATTCAAGACGGTATCGATATGAATATGAGAATTGCCAATGTTGGCATTAACGAAGACTTAGGCAAGGGAATAGGTAAATGCTTTTACGGCAAAGCTTACGACATTTTCTCTAAGGCTAAGGCCTATACCGCCGCAGCTTCAGAAGCCAGAATGTCTGGATATCTGCTTCCGGTTATGAGCAGTGCCGGTTCAGGAAACCACGGCCTCGTGACCATTATCCCTATAGCTGTCATCGGCTCCGGTATGAATATTCCTAAGGAAAAAATAATTCGCTCCGTAACATTAAGCCATCTGGTAACTATATTTGTCAAGGCTTACCTTGGAACCTTATCCCCTGTTTGCGGTTGCGGTGTTGCAGCAGGCGTTGGAAGTGCCGCTGGATTGACCTATATGATGGGCGGAAATAAAGAACAGATTAAAGGTTCCATAAACAATATGGTAGCCGGTATTTCCGGAATGATATGCGACGGGGCAAAGCTGGGCTGCTCTTATAAAGTTTCGGTGGCAGTAGATGCGGCAATAGATGCCTCCAATATGGCCCTGCAAAATATCTATATCCCATCGGATAATGGAATACTTGGTGAAACTGCTGAAAAAACAATAATGAATCTCGCTAAAGTTTCCATTGACGGTATGAGCAATACAGACAGCACTATTTTAGATGTAATGCTACAAAAATGTGTGTAGCAAAACATAAATCAACTAAAAAACATCAATTTATAGGAGGGATTTTATGAGTAACATAGTAGCGTTCCTCGTTCTTGCCATTGCATACTATATAGGTGAGTTCATAGGAACAAAATCAAAGGCATGGATTCCGTCTTGTTTCGTCACGGCCTGCCTGTTTCTAGTCGGTTATTGGACATTCTTCCCAAATAACATAGTAGATCTGGCAGGTCTAGGTGCTCCTCTGGGAGGAACCATAGCAATCATGCTTTGCATCACCCACATGGGTACAATAATCAGCGTCAAACAACTTCTTGAACAATGGAAAGTCATCGTCATTACACTGGCAGGCCTTGCAGGCATGGTAGCATTCTGCTGGTTCATTTGTGTTCCATTGGTTG
>NZ_FQZS01000019.1 GCF_900142105.1 Lutispora thermophila DSM 19022 | reverse complement strand
AGACAATGGCCCTCAATTTGTATCTAAAGAATTTGAAGAATTCTGCAATAGCAATAATCTAATTCATCAAAGGATACCAGTAAAAACTCCTAATATGAATGCACACATAGAATCATTCCATTCAATATTAGAGGATGAATGTTACAGTCGCAATGAATAGAACAGTTTTAAGGAGGCATACGAAGCAATAACTGAATATATAAATTATTATAATAATCGCAGAAGGCATGGAAGCATAAAGTATATGGCTCCAAATAAATTTTATGAAGCATTTATGAGTAAGAATATAAATGCTAAAGCATTTGTTGCATAATCTCCATAATTAGGGGGTCAAGCCGCATCAATTGATCGAGCTACTTCTGTTACAGGTTTTCCTTGTTCGGTTATCAGCTTTACTATTTCCTGCTTGAATTCTGCAGTATATTTTTTCCTCGGTTTAGTCATGATAGACACCCCTTTTCTTAGTTTTTATTATACCAACTTAATTGTGTGTCTATCAAATTGGGTATAGGTCAGTG
Source organism: Lutispora thermophila DSM 19022 (assembly GCF_900142105.1). Classification (GTDB taxonomy): domain Bacteria; phylum Bacillota; class Clostridia; order Lutisporales; family Lutisporaceae; genus Lutispora; species Lutispora thermophila. The sequence continues at coordinate 75,671 of NZ_FQZS01000019.1, read as the reverse complement.
ATCTCTGAATTATAGAATTGTTAATCGTACTTCTACTGAATCTTAACTCCTTTAGAGTTTAAATTCAGTAGAAGGGGGACAAAAGGCTTCCTTGTCATCAAATTTTTCCGATGGAATCCTTTCTTATTGTGAAAATCCCAATGATTATGTATTATATATATATACTTACAGAGGAGATGTTATAATTGTCAATAAATGTTGTACTTGTAGAACCAGAAATACCGCAAAATACCGGTAACATAGCAAGAACATGTGCTGCAACAGGTTGCAAGCTTCACTTGGTGAAACCCTTGGGCTTCTCTGTAGAGGATAAATATCTTAAACGCGCAGGTTTGGATTATTGGAATTTAGTTGATATAACCTATTATGACAATCTAGATGCGTTCTTTGAAGCCCACAAGGGTGGAAATTTCTTCTATTCTACCACTAAAGGCAAATATAGACATTCTGATATGAAGTATGAGGATAATTGCTATATACTCTTTGGCAAGGAAACCGCTGGATTGCCCAAAAGTTTGCTTTCAGCCAATCCGGAAAGATGTATAAGAGTACCCATGATTGATGAGGCTAGGTCATTGAATCTGTCAAACTCTGTTGCGGTAGTTGTTTACGAAGCATTGAGACAGTTAGGTTACCCAAACTTACGGTAAAATTAGTCGTGCAATATTATTCAAGAAAGACATAGAGTATACTTTCCGTCTTAATGAAAGTGAGAGTATGTGTCAAATGAAACCTGATGATTCTATTTGGATAAGAAATAGGAAAGCAAACTTTAAATGGGAGGTATTAATAAATGGCTATAACTATATTGACAGATACTATGTGCGATGTACCTCAAGAGTATGTTGAGAGATATAATATAAGAGTATTGCCTTTATTGGTGAATTTCGGTGAAGAATCCTTCAGAGATGGGATAGATATCACACCTGATGACTTCTTTAGAAGACTAGAGAATTCTGAGCAACTGCCAACAACATCACAGATAAACCCACCTCAATTTGAATGTGTATTTAGGGAAGAAATTGGGAATAATAATACTGTAATTGCCATATTAGGTTCTTCAAAGTTAAGTGGTACATTCAATTCAGCAATGATAGCAAAGGATATGGTTGACAGTGATAATATTCATATAATAGATTCTAAAGCGGTGACATTGGGAGCAGGACTACTGGTGATAAAAGCAGCAAAGTTGGCCCAAGAGGGAAGAACTGCGGAGGAAATAGTAAGTGAAATAGAAGAAGCTACCAATAGACTGAAACAGTTTTTTATAATAGGAAATTTAAAATATCTCTACAAAGGTGGTCGAATATCCCTTTCAGCATCAGTATTAGGTTCTATATTAAACATAAAACCCATTGTGACAACTGTAGATGGCAAGTTGGAAATGCAGGAGAAAACCCGTGGAATGAAGAGGGCCATATCAGTGATTATGGATATGATAGAGGAAAAGGGTTGGACATTAAATGATAAGGTAATAGGGATTAACCATAGTATATGTGCTGAAGATGCATATTACTTTGAAGAAGTAATAAATGCTAAATATAAACCTAAAGAGATAATTAGGGGTGGAGTAGGTTCTGTAGTCGGGACTCATGCAGGACCAGGTTGTGTGGCACTACATTTTGAATCGTAGAGGAGAGAAAGTGTTTTGAGTAAAATAAAAGTAATCACCGATAGTACATCAGACTTACCAAAGGGTGTTGCAGAGAAGTATGACATAGAGGTTTTGCCTCTTACCATATTCTTTGATGAAGATGAGTATAGGGACTGGATTGATATTGCTCCAAAAGCATTTTATGAGAGAATGAGAAAAGCAGAGAAATTGCCTACGACTTCTCAAGTAAATCCTAACAGTTTCAAGGAAAAGTATGAACAGTTTTTGCAAAACTACGATCATATTATATCTTTGCATTTGTCATCGGATGCCAGTGGTACGTATAATTCTGCCGTGATTGCAAGAGACATGGTAGACAAAGATAGGATAACTGTTATAGATACCAGAAATTATACTTATGGTTTTGGTCAGATGGTTGTGGAAGCAGCAAGGATGGCCCAGGGAGGCAAGTCGGTAGATGAAGTTGTAGATAGAATAAATTATTTAATAAGCAATGTTAAGACACTTTTTGTAGTAGATACCTTAGAATATTTGAAAAAAGGTGGAAGATTGTCTGCTACCAAGGCTACCATAGGTACTTTGTTAAACTTGAAACCAATTCTTACTGTAGAGGACGGAAAGATAGTTGCCATAGATAAAGCCAGAGGTATGAAGAAGGCATTGAGGAGAATTGTAGAATTAATGCAGGAGCAAGGTGTAGATTTAAAAAGTCAGACTATTAAGGTAGGCCATGCAGACAATATAGAACATCTGAAGGATTTTGAATCAGCCATTGAAGAAGCTTATGGATATGTAGAAAAGGAAGAATTTGAGATAGGCTGTGTTATAGGCGTATATTGCGGTCCAGGAACAGTAGTTATTCATTATATTTAAAATATGGTCTTTTCAAATATTGGGCGGGGATTTTATAATCTCTGCCTTTTACTGTTGCCAGTATGTCTGTATTTTAGCCAGAACTCCTTTCAATGTTTTCATCTTCATTAATATTTTAGGAGATTATGATTATAAATTAATATTTTGCAAAATTAAACATTGAAACATATAAATTCTAACATTTATTATAGATATTTAAAATATTTAGCGAAAATGGACAAATATATCTTGAATACTTAGTATAAATTGTATATACTTTAATTATAGAATATTACTATTAATATTGGATAAATTATAGATAAATCATATAGAACCTGCACAATAATTATACAATTTCATATACATGGATGAAGATTGGCGGGAGATGCCCATTCTTAAGATGGGAGCCGAAGGAGTAAGCACGGAAAAGCCCGTTAAGTGAAACTCTCAGGCAAAAGGACCGCAATCGGACATAACTCTGGAAAGCATGTGCACCGAAGGAGCAATTCTATTCTTATAGAAGAATCTCTCAGGTTTATGACAGAGGTAGAGGCTATTGCTTCTATCTCTTTTTTGCTAACTTGAGAGATCAGATAGCAATTCATGAAGTATATCAGAATGAAATACCCATGTATGTTTAAATGTTTAAATATCTGTATGTCTAAGAGGTGATAAACCTGACAAAAAATATACAAATAATAACAAACAATGTGCGTGTTTGTGAATCATTTAACGAAAATTTTAATGTTATTTATGTAGATGGTGGTTATTTAGATGTCTTGTATGCTGTAAGAGACAGAATTCATATAGGTAGCATTTTGATATCTCACCCGCTGATGGGAAGCATCAAGCCAAATGAAACACCTTTTAGAAGTGTAGTGATAGAGGAAAAAAATGGACCTGTAGATTATCAATCCCTTGCAATTATAGAATCCAGCATAGAAAGCTGTAAAAAGCTGCTTAAAGATAGGTCTACTCCTGATTGGACCGAGAAAGTGCTGGAGGATTTCAGGTTTTTAGATATTAGACTTTTGGAAAGTGCATTGGGAAGTTTGATGTAAAGTTGAAAAACTGACGATTGTTTGAATAAGTATAACATTTTTATCCAATGATATACATATCAAAGTTTGAAAGGGGTAGAATAATGGATAAAATTTATGATGTTGCAATAATTGGAGGAGGACCTGCAGGACTATCTGCTGGTTTGTATGCTTCCAGAGGTAGATTGGACGCAGTGATAATAGAAAAAGGCAGATGGGGAGGACAGGCTGCAACAACTGAAGAACTGGAAAACTATCCAGGATCTATAGAACATCCAACAGGACCAAAATTGACAGAAAGAATGAGAGAACAGGCTAAGGCTTTCGGTACAGAATTTATCAATGATGAAGTTGCAGGTTTTGACCTTACTGACAAAGTTAAAGTTATTAAGCTTAGAGAAGGGGAAATTAAGGCAAAAACTATAATTATTGCTACCGGAGCACAACATATTAATTTAGGTGCACCTGGGGAAGATACATTCAGAGGAAAGGGAGTTTCCTATTGTGCAACATGTGATGCAGACTTCTTTACAGAACTTGAGGTTGTTGTGGTAGGCGGCGGAGATGCAGCTGTTGAGGAAGCCATATACCTGACAAAGTTTGCAGATAAAGTAACAATTGTCCACAGAAGAAACGAATTCAGAGCAGCAAAATCCATAGTAGAGAAGGCTATGGCTAACGAAAAGATTCATATTATTTGGGATTCGGTAGTTGAAGAAATTTATGGAGACGGCATTGTAGAAGGAGTAAAGCTGAAGAATGTAAAAACCGGAGAAGTTACAGACTACAGAACAGATGGAGTGTTTATTTTCGTTGGTACAAAACCTGTATCAGACATCGTAAAGGGTATAGTGGATATGGATCCTAAGGGTTATATTATTACTGATGCAGAAATGAAAACTTCTGTGGAAGGTATATTTGCAGCAGGTGATGTGAGAGTTACTCCATTAAGACAAGTTATTACTGCTGCAGCTGATGGAGCCATTGCAGCAATAAGTGCTGAGAAGTATATAGCAGAAAAATTTGGACATTAATTACATTTAATAACTTTGCAAAGGAGGTGAAAACATGATAGAGCTAAACAAGGATAACTTTGAGCAAGAGGTTATGCAAGCAGAAGGTCCTGTTATCGTGGATTTCTGGGGAACAAAATGTGAACCATGCAAAGCACTGATGCCAGAAGTAGAAAGATTGGCAGAACAATATAAAGATAAAATTAAATTTTGCAAACTTAACACTACTGAAAACAGAAGATTGGCTATAAGTCAGAAAGTTATGGGGTTGCCTACTTTCATCGTTTATAAAAATGGTGAAAAGGTAAAGGAAATAAGTGGAGCAGATAACTGCACACCTGAAGCAATCGAAAATCTCATAAAAGAAAACATATAATGCATTTTTGGGGGTTCTAAAACCCCCTCCAATAAAAAAGGGAGGTGAATCTCATGCGTCTAGAATTAGGCAATATATTCATTAAGGATATGCAATTTGGTGAAGCAACCAAAGTTGAAAATGGAGTTTTGTATATAAACAAAAAAGAGCTTTTGGAAGCAGTTGGCGGAGACAATAGGATAGCTAGCATCGAGGTAGATATTGCAAAGCCAGGTGAAGAAACAAGAATAATGCCTGTTAAGGATGTAATTGAACCGAGAGTAAAGGTTGAAGGTCCTGGCGGGATTTTCCCAGGATTTATCAGCAAAGTTGATGTAGTAGGTTCAGGAAAGACTCATGTATTAAAAGGAGCAGCAGTTGTTACTGCAGGGAAGATTGTGGGATTCCAGGAAGGTATAATTGATATGAGCGGTCCTGGAGCAGAATACACTCCATTCTCAAAAACTAACAATTTAGTATTAGTATGTACACCTGTTGACAATTTGCCACAGCATGAGCATGAACAGGCAGTAAGATTGATAGGATTAAAAGCTGCCGCATACATTGGTGAAGCAGGAAGAAATGTAAAACCTGATGAAGTGAAGGTATATGAGACCCTTCCATTATTTGAAGGTGCAAAGAAATATCCAGATCTTCCTAAAGTTGCATATGTATATATGCTTCAGACTCAAGGTTTGCTTCATGACACCTATGTATACGGTGTAGATGCTAAGAGAATAGTTCCTACTCTGATATACCCAACAGAGGTTATGGATGGAGCTATAGTAAGTGGAAACTGTGTTTCTGCTTGCGATAAGAATCCAACATACAATCACTTGAACAATCCTATAATTGAAGATTTATACGAAAGACACGGCAAGGATTACAACTTTGTTGGAGTTATCATAACCAATGAAAATGTTACCCTAGCCGATAAGGAAAGATCTTCAAACTGGACTGCTAAATTAGCAGAATATCTTGGATTGGATGCTGTAATCATATCAGAAGAAGGTTTCGGTAATCCAGATACAGACCTTATGATGAACTGCAAGAAGATAACTGCAAAAGGAATCAAGACTGTACTTGTTACAGACGAGTATGCAGGAAGAGATGGAGCATCTCAGTCTCTAGCAGATGCAGATAAGGCTGCAGATGCAGTAGTAACTGCAGGTAATGCAAATGAAATAATTGAATTACCTCCAATGAAAAAAGTTATAGGTGATTTGAAACCTGCAGATGTTATTGCAGGCGGATTTGCCGGAAGCTTGAAGCCAGACGGAAGCATAGTAGCAGAACTTCAGGTTATAACCGGTGCTACAAGTGAAATAGGCTTCAATAAATTATCAGCAACACAGTTCTAGAGATTGGAATACAGAATTAGATGCAGAAACTAAAATAATAAATTACAAGAAAGGATGTATAGCATGTTAGAGGGCAAGAAAGTCATTATCATAGGCGACAGAGATGGCATTCCTGCTCCTGCAATAGAAGAGTGCGTTAAGACAGCAGGCGCTGAAGTAGTGTTCGCTTCTACAGAGTGCTTTGTCTGAACTGCCGCAGGAGCAATGGACCTGGAAAATCAGAAGAGGGTTTTAGAACTTTCTGAAAAATATGGAAAGGAAAATGTTGTAGTAGTATTAGGCTCATCCGAAGCTGAAACAGCAGGATTAGCAGCTGAAACTGTTACAGCAGGTGACCCAACTTACGCAGGTCCTTTAGCAGGAGTCTCGTTGGGACTCGCAGTTTATCACATATTTGAACTTAAAGATGAAGTTGATGCCGATGTATTTGATGAGCAATGCGGCATGATGGAGATGGTTCTCGATGTTGATGCCATAGCTGCAGAAGTGAAGTCTATTAGAGAACAATATTCTAATTTTTAATATTCTCATGTTTGAGAAAACAAATATGAGAGAGGAGGGAAGTTACTAACATGATTAAAGTAGTTCATTATATAAATCAGTTCTATGGCGGAATCGGCGGTGAGGAAAAAGCTGATATAAGGCCAGAAGTTAGAGAAGGCGTTGTAGGGCCGGGTATGGCTCTTCAAGGAGCTTTAGGTAACGATGCTAAGATAGTAGCTACAATCATATGTGGTGACTCATATTTCAATGAAAATCTGGAAGAGGCCACTGAAGAAATACTCCAAATGGTTAAGAACTATGAGCCTGATTTGTTCATAGCAGGACCAGCTTTCAATGCAGGAAGATATGGAGTAGCATGCGGAACTATATGCAAAGCCGTAAAAGAAAAGTTAAACATCCCTGTAGTTTCAGGTATGTATCCTGAAAACCCGGGTGTAGATATGTTTAAGAAAGATATCTACATTATTGAAACAGCAAATGCCGCAACAGGCATGAGAAAGGCACTTCCCGCTATAGCAAAGCTGGGTATGAAGCTTGCTAAAGGTGAGGCAATAGGTTCTCCTGCAGAAGAAGGATACATTGCAAGAGGAGTAAGAAAGAATATATTCAGAGAAGAAAGAGGTTCAAAGAGAGCTGTTAATATGCTTGTTGCCAAACTAAAGGGTGAACCTTTTGAAACTGAATATCCAATGCCTGACTTTGATAGGGTAGCTCCAAATCCTGCAGTTAAAGATCTTAAGAATGCAAAAATTGCCTTGGTTACTTCCGGTGGTATTGTTCCAAAGGGTAACCCTGACAGAATAGAGGCTTCATCGGCTTCTAAATACGGCAAATATGATATTGAAGGCGTTATGGACCTTACTCAGGAAACATATGAAACTGCCCATGGCGGATACGATCCTGTATATGCAAATCAGGATGCAGACAGAGTATTGCCTGTAGATGTATTGAGAGAACTTGAAAAAGAAGGAGTAATTGGCAAACTCCATAGATATTTCTACACAACAGTTGGAAACGGAACTTCTGTTGCTAATGCTAAGAAGTTTGCTTCCACATTTGCTCAGGAACTTGTGGCAGATGGAGTTCAAGCAGTTATACTCACTTCAACCTGAGGTACCTGCACACGTTGCGGAGCAACAATGGTAAAAGAAATTGAAAGAGCAGGAATACCTGTTGTTCATATTTGTACAGTAGTTCCTATCTCATTGACAGTTGGTGCCAACAGGATTGTTCCGGCAGTAGCAATACCCCATCCTTTAGGAAATCCTGCCCTCAGCAAAGAAGATGAGAAGGCTTTGAGAAAGCAATTAGTGCTTAAAGCATTAAAAGCACTAGAAACAGAAGTGCACGGTCAGACAGTATTTGATAAATAGTAAAAAGGGTGGTGTAATGCCACCCTTTTTGAACTATAATTATTTTTGGGGGGTTGAAAACCCACTTTATGTTAGTTAAATGGATAAGAATAATTTGGAGGTGTAAAAAATGACAACGCCTGTAGTAAAAGGAGCAGCATATGTTTTGGTTCATACACCAGATATGGTTATGCACTATGGAACAACCTGCTCTTCTGAACATGAAGCAAATCCCAATTCAGAGTTTTTGAAAAAAGTCCCAAGTCACTTAAGAACTTTTGAAGAAGCAGTTAAATATGCGCCAAATCAAGCATATATCGGAAACATTTTGCCTGATGAATTAAACAATATCCCAAGACCTTGGTATAAAAACCTTATGGAAGATGCTAAAGCCGATGGTAAAATGGGAGAAATGCTTTCTCAAGATGAGCTATATATTGTAATGAAACTATGTGACGCTTTTGACTTGGTAATGTTGGAAAAGAGTTTTTCTGATGCTGCTAAGGAAAAAATATCAAAGAAACCCTACTTTACAGAAGCTGAAATAGCAAAAATAAAGGATGGTTTTGACATATCAGAAATTGAGAGCAAGTTGGCAGAAGGTGCAGAACCTCTACATTATAATGGAAAAGTAGTAGGATGCGTTAAAGCTGCCCATGCTACAGATAAGAGCTTAACAGCTCATATTATGGCTGAAAATATTGCAACTAAAGCTACAGCCGTTATTGCAACAAAGAATCTTTTATATAAAAATAATATTTCACCAGATTCAATAGAATATGTAATCGAGTGTTCTGAAGAAGCATGCGGTGACATGAATCAAAGAGGCGGTGGAAATTTTGCAAAAGCTATAGCTGAGGTTGCAGGATTGGTATCTGCAACAGGTTCAGACACAAGAGGCTTCTGTGCAGCACCAACTCATGCACTTATCAATGCAGCAGCTATGGTAAAATCCGGCCTTTATAAGAGTGTTGCAGTAGTTGCCGGAGGAGCCACCGCGAAACTTGGAATGAATGGTAGAGACCATGTTAACAAAGATGTTCCAATATTGGAAGATTGCCTTGGAGCTTTTGCAATACTTGTAACTGAAGATGATGGAGTAAATCCGGTTTTAAGAACAGATATAGTAGGAAGACACACCGTAGGAACTGGTTCATCACCACAAGCAGTTATGGAATCCATAATAACAAAGCCATTGGATAAGAATGGTCTCAAGATAACTGATATAGACAAATATTCAGTAGAGATGCAGAACCCAGAAATTACAGAGCCAGCAGGTGCTGGAGATGTTCCGCTGGCGAACTATAAGATGATAGCAGCTTTAGGAGCTAAAAGAGGAGATATAGACAAAGCTAATATGCCTACCTTCATAAAAGAACATGGTATGCCTGGATTTGCACCTACTCAGGGTCATATCCCTTCAGGAGTTCCATTTGTAGGAGCAGCAAGAAGCATGATTTTGGATGGAAAAATCAACAGAGCTATGATAGTGGGTAAAGGAAGTCTGTTCCTTGGAAGAATGACAAATCTATTTGATGGTGTATCAATAGTTATGGAAAAGAACCCTGGCAAAGCTGAAGAAATGGGAGCAGTATCTAAAGAAGAGATCAAGGGAATGGTAGCAGAAACAATGAAAGAATTTGCAGCATTCTTACTTAACAGAAAGTAGGGGTGAAACATATGGAAGATATAAGAGCCATGATAGGGGAGGTATTCAACGAAGTTGCTGATGCCATACTGACTGGTAATTTTGGCAGCAAAGTTAAAGTCGGACTGACCACCCTTGGAAGCGAGCATGGAACCGATGAGTTGGTTAAAGGAGCAGAACTGGCAGCTAAGAAGTACAACGATTTTGAAATAGTGCTTATTGGCCCCAAGGTGGATACTTCTCTTAATATAGTTGAAGTAAATTCCGAAGAAGATATGCATAAGAAAATGGATGAGATGCTGGAAAGTGGAGAATTGGATGCAGCCGTTACCATGCATTACAGTTTTCCCATAGGTGTTTCTACTGTAGGAAGGGTTATTACACCGGGCTTGGGTAAAGAACTGATTTTGGCAACCACTACTGGAACATCGTCTACTCATAGAGTGGAAGGCATGGTGAAAAATGCTCTTTATGGAATTATAACTGCAAAGGCACTGGGAATTGAAAATCCCACTGTTGGCATATTGAATGTGGATGGTGCTAGACAGGTTGAAAGGGCATTAAAAGAGCTGAAAGAAAGAGGCTACGATATAAACTTCTCCGAATCAGTAAGATCTGACGGCGGTTGTATAATGAGAGGCAATGATCTTTTGGCTGCTGCTTCTGATGTGATGGTAATGGATACCTTAACAGGTAATATAATGATGAAGGTATTTTCTGCCTTCACTACCGGAGGAAGCTATGAGTCCTTGGGCTATGGCTATGGTCCTGGTGTAGGAGATGGCTATGACAAGATTATATGCATACTTTCAAGAGCTTCCGGTGCTCCTGTAGTATGTGAAGCATTAAGATATGCAGCTTCCTGTGCAAAAGGAAATCTAACCAAAATTGCAAAGGAAGAGTTCGACAAAGCTAGAAAAGCGGGGTTGGATGATATTCTGAATGAACTAAAAAAAGAAGCAAAGAAATCTGAACCAGCCAAGGTGAAGATGCCCGATAAGAAGGTTGTAACCAAATCCATAGCGGGTATTGACATACTTGAACTGGAAAATGCCGTAGCCACATTGGCGGGAGCAGGAATCTATTCAGAAAGCGGTATGGGTTGCACAGGGCCTATAATACTTACCGCAGATGAAGATTATGAGAAAGCAGTTGAGGTATTGTTTGACAACAAGCTTATAACTCAGAAACCATTAGATTGTAATTGCTAGCAAATTTGATATAAGTTGAGATAACATGTTTATGTGAATATAGTTAACTCAAGTGCTAAGAAGGGGCTATACTTTAAGTTTGAATAAAGTATAGTCTCTTTTCATTGGATAATGTTATATTAAAGTTGTCAACTTAGTATATTGAGACGAGATATCTAAAAATATGCATATATTGACAATATACTCCATAACTGATATATTATAGTAGTTGATATACTATGTTCAAAACTAAATATTATAACAGGTGCCGGTTGTATCTAGTTGATACCAATCGGTGAAAAGGGAAGTGGGTGCAAATCCCACGCGGTCCCGCCGCTGTAAAAGAGGAGTCCCCTCAGTAATGCCACTGTTCAACGGGAAGGCAGAGGGAGATGATGATGCTTGAGCCAGAAGACCTGCCTGTTATGGACACCGTTAACTCTACGAGCGATAGAGAGGTGATGTGATTGAAATCTTTAATGGATTTCATGTGATTTTATGCCTCTTAACTATCAGTTACGAGGCTTTTTTAGTTGCAAAAAAATTATGTTTTTAGGGGGCTACTTTACGTGAATAAAAATGGTATGAGGTGTTTCAATTCTTCATCTACCTATAAAATTACGCTGATTATTGTATTGTTCATTCTGGGTTTCATTGCCATGATCGCTTCAGTATGCCTTGGTACAATGAGCTTCTCTGTCAAAGAATCCTTGCATGGGATTTTTGTTAATGATGATTCTGCTGCCAGGCTTATTATATGGAATGTGAGGCTCCCAAGAACACTGAGCGGTGGATTGGTGGGCATATGTTTAGCATTGTCAGGATGCATACTTCAAGGTGTTATGCGAAATCACCTTGCTTCACCATCTACTATAGGTGTTACAAGTGGAGCTAGTTTTGTGGGGTATCTAACTTTAGTTGCATTTCCGGGATACTATCATTTACTGCCCATTGGATCTATAACCGGAGGTTTTTTTACAACGTTAGGCATTTATCTGCTGGCATACAACAAGGGTGTCAGTCCCGTAAAAATAATTCTTTCTGGTATGGCAGTCTCTACTGTATTTAGCGCATTTAATGATATGATACGCAGTTTTTTCCCGGAAAAGCTTGCTAATGCCACAGGATTTCTGGTAGGAAGCCTTAATGGCGTTGCATGGAAAAATTTAATCATGATTTTGCCATATGCGTTGATTGGTATTTTGTTGTGCCTTTTTGTTCCATCCAAAATGAACATACTTATGCTTGGAGATGAAATGGCAAATTCTCTTGGAGTTCGTACCGAAAGTTTTCGTTTATTTCTTATATTGGTTTCATCGCTTCTGGCTGGAGCTGCTATATCTGTTGCCGGACTTATTAACTTTGTTGGGCTTATAGTTCCTCATATAGCAAGATTACTTGTAGGCTCTGATTACAAATATTTGCTTCCTGCTTCCATTGCACTAGGCTACATGCTGATAATAATATGTGACCTGATAGGCAGAATAGTTCTGCCTGTGGGAGAAATTTCGGTCAGTGTAGTGTTATCATTTGTAGGAGCACCTTTCTTCTTATGTCTGTTAAGAAATAAAGAGGCAAAATAGGAGGGTTCGGGAATGTACTTTGGATTTAAAGATATATCAATCAATTATGGGAAAAGGGAAATCATCAAGGATGTGACTATTGAATTTCCAAAGGGGAAAACCACAACAATAATAGGACCAAACGGAAGTGGGAAAACAAGTCTGCTGAAGGTGATATCCCGTGCTGTTACACCTGTTAGGGGTGAAGTTGTTTTCAATGGGAAGCCATTGAAACAGTACAAGCTGAAAGAGCTTGCAAAAAAAATCGCTTATCTTCCGCAAGTTCATAATTCGCCTTCCGATATTGACGTAAGGACTCTAGTTTCATATGGACGCTACCCATATAAGCAGTTTGGAAGAGGATTAACAAGATATGACAATGACATTATTGACAATACCATAGAAATCACCGGATTAAAAAATCTGCAAAACAGGCTGGTGGAAACCCTCTCGGGAGGAGAAAGACAAAGGGCCTGGATTGCTATGACCATTTGTCAACAGCCTGAGGTGCTTGTACTTGATGAACCGATTACATACCTTGATATTGGTTTTCAATTGGAAGTAATGGAACTCATAAAAAAATTGGGGGAAGAGATGCAACTTACAATAATAATGGTGCTTCATGATATAAATTTTGCTTCAAGATACTCCCATTATCTGCTTTCAATAAAAGATAAGGGAGTCTACTCATATGGTGACCCCAGGAAAATAATAACCAGTGGGAAGCTAGAAGATATATTTGGTATTCAGTCTCAAATTTTTGAGGATGAAAAAAACAACTGTCCTTTTATCATACCGGAGAAAAAAAGGAGTAAATGGTTAACGCTAGGTAATTAATGCTCGTATAAAAAGGAGGAGATGAATATTATGTTTAAAAAATTAACAATGGTTATTTTTGTGCTTTTACTTAGTATCGCTGTATTAACAGCATGTGGATCCAAATCAACAAATGTACCTAAAAATGAAAACGACAACGAAACACAGGCGCCGGAATCAGCAATTCAGCCTGAAGATGAGCTACAGGCAATAAAAGCAGAACTTTTAAAAGCAGCCGATGAGGTAGTTGTGACAGAAGATGAGGTTATTTTTAAAGACGATTCTAGACGGGAAGTTATTACGATTAAGAAAAAACCCCAAAAAGTTGCTGTTCTTTATGGCAGCCATGCCTGCTTATATACCGAAGCAGGGGGCAAAGTCAGTGTAGGTATTGGAGGTGCAAGCGCCGAAGCACTTTACGAAAAGCAGATCGGCAGGAATATTATGAAGGATGAAGGTGTTGTTACCATTGCCACCAGCTCATCCGGAAAGTCATGGAATGTTGAAGCTATTTTGGCGGAAAAGCCTGATCTTATAATTTGTTCTACAGCAATGTCAGGATATTCAACAATTTCTAAGCCTGCGGAAGCAGTTAATATACCTGTAATTGCCATTACCTACAACGGAGTAAGCGACTATCTTAAATGGTTTAAGGTATTTTGCAACATAAATGAAAAGCCTGAGCTTTGGGATTCTGTGGCTGCAAAAGTTGCAAATGAAATAGCCAATATCCAGTTAAAGGCAAAAAAAGCAAACAAGAATCCGAAGGTAATGGCATTGACAGCGGGGAAAAATGGGTTTAGCGCACTCCTCTCAAATTCTGATACAGGCGCAATTATCAAAGATTTGTATGGTATAAATCTGGCGGACATATCTGGTTCATCTGCCACATCCGTTGATATTAACTTGGAAGACATATATACCGCCAATCCGGAACTTGTTTTTATAAGGAATAGTGCTACTGACAGAGAAACAGCAGAAACATTAGAAAAACTAGTCAAGGATAATCCTATATGGGAAAGTTTGGAGGCTGTAAAAAATGGAAGAGTATATATCTTGCCACAAGAGCTATTCTGGTACCGTCCCAATCATCGATATGCAGAATCTTATAAAATGATGGCGGAATGGTTATATCCAGATATAGAGTTTTAGCATAAGGGTGGTTTGAAAAAGGGTGTAAGTTTGCTGTTACACCCATTCCTATGTTCTTATGTTATTCATGCTATCTTTAATAAGAGCCGTTATAAAGGGAATGCTTAATTTTCTTATAGCAGAGACTTTTATGGAAGGAGGTAAATACTTATGAAAAACAAGGCGATTCTTGTTGTTAGTTTTGGAACAAGTTATGAGGAGACGAGACAAAAAAATATAGTTTCTCTGGAACTGGATATAGCAAAGCGATTCTCAAAATACAGAATATATAGTGCCTATACAAGCTCTATAGTTAGAAAAATACTGATGAAAAGAAACATTCAGATGGATGATGTCCCAACAGCTATGGGAAAAATGGCCAAGGATGGCATTTGGGAGGTTATAGTACAGCCTACACATTTGCTATATGGAATAGAATATGAAAAACTTAAAAACCAAATCATCGATGCTTCACAGAAATTTAAAAAGGTTAAATTGGGACGTCCTTTGCTTTCAGATATATATAGTCTGAAAAAAGTTATCAGCATCATTTCACATGAAATCAAGCCAGAGAAAGGCACTGCAATTTTATTAATGGGGCATGGTACATCTCACTTTTCAAACATAGTATATCCGGCTCTTGATTACATATCAAAAGCTGAAGGATATGATCATATTTTTATCGGTACGGTAGAAGGGTATCCTGACTTACAGATTGTGATTTCACAAATAAAAAAATCCGGATTCAAAAAAGTGCTGCTTACACCATTAATGCTGGTGGCTGGAGAACATGCCGTCAATGACATGGCTTCAGATGAAGATGACAGTTGGAAGACAGTTCTTCAGAAACAGGGGTTACAGGTGACATGCATGATAAAGGGATTAGGAGAGTATCAAGGGATCAGAGACATATATTTTTCACATATATCTGAAGCAATAGACAAAGACTAATAAAATAGGGGTGTAATAATATTGCTTAAAATTGCTTATTATACGGCTGTTGATGCCTATCTCTCGGTATTTCGTCTGTGGCTGGCAGCCCAATCCGGAAGAAGTTTACCTTCCTCTTAATTAAATTTATAAATACTTCTATATTGCTTTAAGAGCTTGGCTGCAATAAGTTAACATTTCTTTTGATTATATTGCTATTGAAGATAAATAATTCCTGTGATACACTATAATAGTAAATTGAATATAAAACATTAGGTTCTGTAAGATTAATAGGGAAAGCGGTGAAAGTCCGCTGCAGCCCCCGCTACTGTAATCGTGGACGAAATCAACTTATACCACTGAGTTCTCTCGGGAAGGTGTTGAGAATAGGATGATACGAAAGCCAGGAGACCTGCCTAATTGTTTGGAGCAAGTTACCTTCGGAGGGAAGGGGAAGTCTTATGCTAGGATAAAATATTACCATATTTGTCCCCATATCCATCCGCGGATATGGGGATTTTTACATTAACATTATGATGAAAAAGGTGATTGTATAACATGATAAAGGGACAAATACATGTATATACAGGTAATGGTAAGGGTAAGACTACCGCTGCATTAGGATTATCCTTGAGAGCTGTATGTGCAGGAAAAAGAGTGTACTTTGGACAATTTATAAAAGGTATGGAATATAGCGAGTTAAAGGCCGCAAACTATCTGCCAAATTTCGAAATACATCAGTTTGGTCGCGATTGTTTCATATTCAATAAGCCTACAGAAGAAGACATACTAGCAGCGAAAAAAGGAATTGAAATCCTTGAGAAAGTGCTTAAAGATAATAGCTACGATGTAGTGGTTCTGGATGAGTTGAATGTGGCTATATACTATAAGCTTATTTCTGTAGAAGAAGTAATTAATCTATTGAGGGGAAAAGCAGATAATATTGAAGTAATAATAACAGGAAGATATGCACCTCAACAACTGATTGATATGGCCGATTTAGTAACAGAAATGAAGGAAGTAAAGCATTATTACAAGAAAGGTGTACAAGCCAGAAAAGGCATAGAATCTTAATTGATTATTAGAACTTAATATCAATGTTACAAGTGTTCGGTATATATGCCGACTTAAAAGGGAAACAGGTGAAAATCCTGTACGGTCCCGCCGCTGTGATGGGGAAATGTATCATAAATGATGCCACTGTATATTCCGGGAAGGCATGATACATTGATGAACCAGAGTCAGAAGACCTGCTTGTAATGCAAAAGCGTAAATCCTGCGAGGTACGGGATAGGCGATTATTTATTATGTTGAATTATAGCCTTACCTGCATCTTGTAGGTAAGGTTTTTTAATATCCTCACTAGTATAGATCTCGTAACATGCAGATGTCAAAAGGGGTCTTTGTCTATTGTTTATATTATATAGCGAAGGGCTTGCGATATGAGAGAATGACAAAGGAGAGTAATTATGAGTACAAGATTGCATATATGGATAAAAATTATGTATATACTAGAGGATTTTCTATGCTTCCGAAGATGGTAAAATTGCTGAAGGTTACATATTAAACCATGATAGAACCAATGCATGAGTGCAAAAAATACGGTGCAATATTGAGCTAGGGGGTTGCTATATGAAGAAATTTTCTATTTACCTTATATGGATTTTAATGCTGACCTTGCTATTGAGTGCATGCGGGTCAAATATTAATGATGATAAGGACAAGCATTCAAACATCTCATTAGATGCTTCAAGTTTGCAAAGTAATGTGGAATCAGTTGTTCATGGGGAAAGTAGTGGTAATGAAGGAGGAATAGAAAATGACAAAAATGAAAAAGCATATCCCACGGTAATTACAGATATGTTAGGAAACCACGTGGAGATTGAGAAAAAACCGGAAAAAGTCGCGGTAATATCGGAAAAGCTTTTTGAACTATTCCATTCTGTTGGGGGTGTATCCATATGTGGCGTTGTTCCCGAGAATGGTAAATCTGTAAATGACAATATGAAAAACTTGCCCATGGTTGGTAAGGAATCTAATCCTGATATCATTGAAATATTAGAGCTTGAGCCAGATATTGTATTTGTTGAAGCAGGGCTGCAAGATTTTATAGCTTTTAATCTGAAAAAAAATGATGTTGTGGTGATTTCATTGGAAGTTGGTAGCGAAGATAAAAATAAAGAGGCAATAAGAATAATGAAAGAAGTAGCTGGAATTGAGTAATTAGAATTGGGAGGAGTTATAAAATGGTGAATAAAATGAAAAAAGTACTGACATTTTTAGCTGCATGTATTTTTATTATGACAACATTATCGACAAATGCTTTTGCAGAAGCACTAATAAGAGTAGATGTCAATGGCAAAGAAGTAAATCTTGGCGTAGCTAAACCCTATATTAACAAGGGAAAGGTTATGATCCCCCTCAAGGCAGTATCTGAGGCATTGGGAGCAAATTTATCCTGGGATGAAGAAAATAAAAATATCACTCTATTAAGAGGAGATAATATTTACTTAATGAAACAGGGCAAAGCCAATGTATATGTAAACGGAAGAGCACATAAGCTTAGTCAAGTATCAGAAGTAAAAAACAATGTACTATATGTGCCTCAAGATTTCATTCAAGTGGTATTTGGATATGAAACCTCATATGATAGCAAAACTTCAAAATTAAGCATAATGATTAAAGCTCTTCCGAATTATTTCTCTCAAAACTTCAGAATTGAGTACTTAGACGATGGATGCAAATTGGTTACTGACGGAGAGAACATTAGACATCTTCTGGTGCCTCAAGGTAAAGAAGTGCCTAAAGGTTATAAAGCGGACAAAATCATAAGAATACCTTTGAAAAAAGTTATGTGTGCATCATCTACTCAGGTAGGTCCCCTTGTTAAGCTAGGTGTTCTAGATACTTTGAAAGCAGTAACAACTTCGGAGAAAAATTGGGAATTAAAAGAAGTAAAAGATGCTTTTAAAAGAGGCAGTGTAAAGTATGTAGGCGGAGAAGGTATGGCACAGCCGGATTATGAGGTTGTTAAGGTTGTTAATCCAGATATGGTCTTCGCGTATACAGGAGTATATGGACAACAAGCTATGATTGAGAAACTATCTGAAATGGGAATTAATTGTGCAATTAATAATGAGTATCTAGAATCTCATTATTTAGGGCGCATGGAATGGATAAAGTTTATGGCGGCTTTTTATGATAAGGAATTAGAAGCAGAAAAAATACTTAATGATGCGGTAAAGGAGATTGATAATACTATAGCAAAAATTGCCGGCCTTAAAGAGCCAAAGGTTGCTTTGGGCAAATCATACAAAGGTAAAATGTCTGTGGCTGACTCAGGATCTTATGTAGGTAAGTGGATAGAGATGGCAGGAGGACAATATGTATTTAGTAATGTTGGAGTAGGAACATCCGGGAGCACTCAAATAAGCATGGAAGATTTTTATGCAAAGGCCATAGATGCAGATATATTGATTTATTCGTCTACAATTAACTACATGAATAAACCAACTATTGAGGGAATTGTTGAAGAGAATCCATTGTTGGCTAATATAAAAGCAGTTAAGAATGGCAATGTATGGGTGTATAGTGCTGATTGGTGGCAGACCATTCCTGATACTGACCGTTTTGTTAAGGATTTTGCAGCAGTTTTCCATCCGGAAGCTTTTAAAGGCTATAAAGTAGAGAAATTAATAAAGCTTCCAAGAAAGTAGAGGAAGAATAACATACATAGGGGTGTCGCCACCCCTATGTATTCAATTGTGTTGGAGGTATTTATGAGAGACATTGAGATGAGCTACGGCAAATATGTAGTGATTTATCTAATATTGATTATGGTTCTAATTGCCGTTTTTGTGATTAGCATTGCTGTCGGATCTGTGAAGATAAGTATATGGGAAGTTATTGATATTATTTTAAATAAAGTTCAAGATGATTCAGTTAATTCTACCATTGTTTGGAAGATTAGATTGCCCAGAGCGTTGGCTTCTATGATAGGAGGTGCTGCAATTGCAGTAGCTGGCTTATTATTTCAGATTTTCTTTCGTAATCCTATTGTAGATTCTTATATTTTGGGTGTATCTTCCGGCTCTACTCTTTTTATAGCATTACTGATGCTGGGCGGAGTTACCTTTGGATTCTCCACTTTATCACCATATACTCTTTTTATTGGTGCATTTTTAGGAGCTATATGTGTTACTGCAATTATTTTGATAGTTGCCTATAAAGTAAGGGATATTGCAACATTACTCATTATCGGATTGATGATAGGATATCTTTGTACAGCTGTTACCAATATTTTAAAAACTTTTGCTGAAAATGAAAAACTTAAAGAGTTCATCATTTGGACTATGGGAAGTTTTTCAGGATTTACATGGGATCAGCTTAAAATAATGACTATCATAGTTATACCCTTTCTATTTGGTGCTTTTATGATTTCAAAACCATTGAATGCCTTTTTACTGGGAGAAGAATATGCCAAAAGTATGGGAGTTAATATTAAGTTCTTCAGGATTTGCATCATACTTGTATCCAGTGTATTGACGGCTGCAGTTACAGCTTTTGCGGGCCCTGTTGCCTTTATAGGAATGTCAGTGCCGCACATTGCCAGGCTATCCCTCAGAACTTCAGATAATAGGATGCTTGTTCCTTTGTCCATACTATTTGGAGGTACAATAACAGTTTTATGTGACCTTATAGCACGAACACTCTTAGCACCAGCAGAATTGACTATAAGCAGTGTAACCTCCTTTTTTGGGGTTCCAATTGTGATCTGGCTGCTTTTGAAAAGGAGGACTAAACTATGAAGATGTTGGAAACCAGGAACTTGACTGTGGGATATGGCAATAAAGAAGTAGTTAGAGAAATGAACATTGAAGTATTAAAAGGACAGATTTTATGCATTCTTGGACCCAATGGTTCAGGTAAATCCACCATTTTGAAATCCCTTTCCAAACTCTTAAATCCATTAAAAGGTGACATTTACATTAAAGGCGAGAAATTATCAGATATTAAGGGTACAAGCCTTTCAAAAACTCTGGCGGTAGTTTTGACAGAGAGGCTTAATGTTGGATTTTTAACTTCTTTTGATATAGTTGCTATGGGCAGATATCCCCACACAGGAATCCTTGGCAGATTGACAAAATCAGATGAAAAAAAGATTTGGGAATGCTTAGGCATGATAAACGGAGAAAACATTGCTACCAGATATTATAATGAGCTGAGCGATGGTGAGAAGCAAAAAGTTCTCCTTGCACGGGCATTAGCCCAAGAACCTGAAATTATCATACTTGATGAACCTACTACCCATTTGGATGTCAAACATAAGCTAGAGGTAATGTCTATTTTAAAAAAGTTAAGCAAAGAAAAAGGAATTACTGTAATACTATCCCTTCATGATATAGATATTGCATTAAAAAGCTGTGATAGAGTGATGCTTGTAAAAAAAGGAGCAATCGTAGATTTCGGTTTTCCGGAAGAAGTAGGAAGCAATAAATCTATTTCAGATCTATATGACATTAAAGATGCAGGTTTTAATGCATTTTTGGGTACTATTGAGCTTTCTAACCAAAGCAAACCTTCCGTATTTGTAATTGGTGGGGGAGGGCATGGAGTACCTATTTACAGGTTATTGACAAAAAAAGGTATAGGAGTAAATACCGGTATAATTCATAAAAATGATGTTGATTATGAAATAGCAATTACCATGGGGTTAGATATTCAAAGTGAAACTCCTTTTAGTGAAATAAAAGATGCTACATTAGAAAAAGCAAAATCCATGATAGATAAAGTGGATACAGTTATAGATTCTGGATGTCCCTTGGGAAATATAAACAGGAAAAACATTGAGCTTTTGGCATATGCATTGGAATCGGGGAAAAAGGTGTTATCTATAAGAGATAAGGATGAACTTCAAAGGTGTTTAGCTATGAATTATTTAAATTTAAAGCTTTGTGACAGTGTTTCTGAGATAATGGATAATCTTGATATAGGCGGGGAGGGTTCAAAATGGTGATATACAAATTGTCAACAGGAGACGAAGTCCATAGATATCAAAAAAGCATAGTGATAAAGTTTAAAGATGATAGGAAGGTGCTGAGTACATCCTATCTTAATGGAGGATATAATGAAAAGCTAAAAGCAGTATACAACTATGATGCTAATCCGAGAGCAGGAATGGAATGCAAGCTTAGAGCAAACACATTGCGTGAGCATATGATTTTAATTACTGAAGAAATTGGCCTTGACCCTTATACTACTACTGGTCTATCCACTGCAGCTTCTATGGATAACGTATCAATCAAAACTGTAAGCTATGAGGACTTGACAGTTACTGCCATAGTAACGGCAGGAGTGGAAGTTAACGGCGGACGGGCAGGTGATCCGGCTTCTTTTCATGAACGGGAAGGTAAAGCGGTAATGCTAAAAGAAGGAACTATAAATATTTTGTTATATATCGATGCGGACATGCCTGAAGGAAGCATGACCAGAGCCTTGGTAACCTGTACTGAAGCCAAAACAGCAGCGTTGCAGGAGCTTATGGCAGGCAGCAACTATTCGAGAGGTATTGCAACAGGATCAGGAACAGACGGAACAATCATCACCTGCAACAGCAAATCCAAATTAAAACTGATAAATGCCGGTAAGCATTCTAAGCTAGGGGAACTCATAGGTTTGGCGGTAAAGCCTGCCGTAAAAGAAGCCCTTTATCTTCAAACAGGCCTTTGCCCAAAGAATCAATTCAGTATGCTAAGGAGAATGAAAAGATTTGGATTGGATGTTGATAAAATATGGAATAGATACAAGACAATAAGCTCAAATCCATTGGATAAGCCGGAGTTTGTAAATGAACTTGAAGTATTAGATAAAGAGGAAGAAATTGTAATACTAACTTCTCTTTATGTTCATCTTATGGATCAGCTGGATTGGCAGCTTATTTCGCCACATCAGGCAATAGAGGAAGGAAAGAACATCATCCAAAGACTTAAAGCAAGATATGCGATAGGTCAGGAGTTTAATTTCCGGTGGAATTCTTGTGATGAAGCAATAGAAGCAATGACGGAAAACTACGGAGTCTTAATGGCTGCAATTATTGAAGGTGGTAGGCATGTATAGTATTGTTTTATAATGTCCCCTATGGATTCCTCATGCAATTTCAAGGAAGCAGGTAAGCTATTGCAGAAGGAGTACGATGAAGAGATCCTTATTGATTTTATGGATAGCTATAAAATAGATAACTACAAAAAAGAATACCAAAAATGCATAAGTAAGATAAAAGCTTCAGATATAGTATTAATAATAATGCATGGCGGTTTGACTCATTTTAAGAGTTTTGATTCCATAATAGGCAAATTCACAGGCATTAAGAAGTTTTTTATCCGTTCCGGTTTTGATGATGAAAATAAAATGATGTTGGGGAAATCAGGTTTATCCCAAAGAGAGTATCAATAGATATTAAAATATGTTTTATCAAGCAATAAACTTAATTGCAAAAATTTAATAAAGTATCTTGCAGCCTATTATGGTGGCATGAAAATTTAATATGATTTACCTAAGCCATTGAAATGGGAAGGAATTTATTATCCCGGAAAAAATATTGAAAATCATAGGGAGTATTTGGCTAAAGCAAATAGATCAGGAAAGCCTGTAATAGGAATATTGCTTTACAGCAATTTTATCCATGTGCCTGTTCTTCAAGGCATGAGCACTTACCAGGCATATGAAGATTGGGAGACCAATCTAAGAGGTTTAGATACAATGTCTCTTACCTCTAATGTATATTATCCAGAGTTTGATGGGCAGATAATCACGGTTACCATAGCGTATTGCCAGCTTATAGAAAATGATATAGTCCAGAAAATAGTGCACAAGCCTATTTATGAAAGAATAAATAAAATATGTAGGCTTGCATTAAATTGGGCAAAACTGGCCATAAAACCTAACAAGGACAAAAAAGTTGCAATAATATTTCATAATATGCCTCCTCGAAACGATATGATAGGATGTGCCTTTAGTCTTGATTCTCCTCAAAGTGTTTATCTATATGTATAAGCTTAGATGATTCCTTCGAAGTCAATGAATCCATCTGGTAGATTTGGCTTATTACTTGGCAATATCGGAGGTATAGGCCTTTAACGGAAGCCTTTATCCATGCTCATCTATAAAATATTTTACAAATACTCTTCCTCTTACTCATACAAGTATTGCATTAAGAAATATAGGAGAAGATGTGCAAAGCATGATTTTGCATGTGGTTGTACTGCTATTGTATTTCATAGTTTTATTTGTAGCAGGTGTTAAATATTGCAAAAATGTAGAATAGAAGTTGGAAGGAGTTTCAAAGATGAAAAACGCAAAAACGGTATATCCATTTACAGCTATAGTAGGACAGGAAAAGATGAAAAAGGCTTTGATATTGAATGTTATTAATCCTCTTCTTGGAGGAGTATTGATAAAAGGAGAAAAGGGAACTGCCAAATCTACTGCCGTAAGAGCTCTAGCAGAGCTGCTTCCCGAAAGAACACAAGTAGAAGGTTGTATTTTTGGTTGTGATCCTTATGATAAAAGCGGCATGTGCATCACATGCCTGAAAAAATTGGAAGTAAATGTAAAACTTAATGAAGTAAAAGGAAAAATGAAAGTTGTAGATCTGCCTATAAGTGCCACAGAAGATAGAGTTGTGGGAACTCTCGATATAGAATATGCAATAAAAAAAGGCGAGAAAAAGTTTGAACCCGGTATACTTGCTCAGGCAAACAGAAATATTCTTTATGTAGATGAGGTAAATCTGCTGGATGATCATATAGTTGACGTTCTATTGGATTCTGCGGCTATGGGTGTCAATACCATAGAAAGAGAAGGGGTATCATTTTCTCATCCTGCGAGATTTATTTTGGTAGGTACCATGAATCCAGAAGAGGGAGATCTTAGACCCCAGCTATTGGATAGATTTTGCATGGTAGTCAATGTTACAGGAGAAAGAGAATCAGAAAAAAGAATGGAAGTAATAAAAAATAGGTTGGAATTCGAGAAAGACAGTGAAGCTTTTGCAAAGAAATGGAAGTCTAAGCAGCAGGAATTAAGAAATAGGATAAAAAAAGCCCAAGAGCTTTTACATGAAGTTACTTATGACGATAGTATATTGGAGATGGCTGCAAGAACAAGCATTGAAATGGAAGTGGATGGTCACAGAGCGGATATTGCCATGATAAAGACTGCAATGACAATCGCAGCTTTTAACGGAAGAAATAAAGTTTTGAACAGTGATCTATTGGAAGCTGCAGAACTTGTTTTACCTCATAGAATGAGGAGAACACCTTTCGAAGAAGGCATATTCAACATGTCAAGGGTCGAGAATGTTATTGGGCAAACGCATCAAGGTTAATGAGAGGGAGGGCTTTGCAAGTGAATTATGATTATGTGTTTCCCTTCGCAGCAATTATAGGGCAGGAGAAAGCAAAAAAGGCATTGCTCTTGAATTTGATCAATCCCAAAATAGGAGGCGTGCTGTTAAGCGGTGAAAAAGGTACTGCAAAGTCAACCTTGGTAAGGGGTATGGCAGTTTTAATGAAAGGAATGAAAGTGATAAATCTTCCTCTGAATACTACAGAGGATAGACTGATAGGAACTATTGATATTGAAAAGACCATAACACAGGGAAGGAGAAGCTTTCAACCTGGCATATTGAAAGAAGCTCATGGAAACATACTGTATGTTGATGAAGTAAATTTGCTGAGTGAGCATTTGGTTAACTGTATTCTTCAAGTGGCATCCTCAGGTTTGAACAAAGTCGAAAGGGAAGGTATTTCTGTTGTTCATCCTTGCCAATTTGTATTGGTAGGCACCATGAATCCTGAAGAGGGAAATATAAGGTCTCAATTTTTAGATAGATTTGGCTTGTTTGTAGAGATTAAGGGTTGTGAAGACCTATATGAAAGAAAAGAAATAATAAAAAGAAGGCTCGAATATGAAAGATCTCCATTGGATTTTATAGAAAAGTGGAGATTGGAAACGGATGTGCTATCACAACAAATAAAAGCTGCAAAAAAATATTTGAGCAAAGTCCAAGTATCGGATAATGTGATGAAGCTGGCAGCGGAGCTAGCTAAGGAAGCCAATTGCGCCGGACATAGGGCTGAACTTGTAATTATTGAAACTGCAAGGGCTATAGCTGCATACGAAAAAAGAAGCAATATATCAGTAGGGCACATAAAAGAAGCAGCAGAATATACATTACCCCATAGAAAGAGGGAAAAAACCACTAAACAGGAGCTGCCGCCGGAGACTCCGGAAATGGAGGAACAGAAGGAAAGCAATGAACAGCAATCAAAACAACCGGAAGAATATGAACCATCAGATCAAGCGGAACAGGAAGAAGAATCCGAAGCAGAGCAACAGGAGGATCCTAATACTTTGGAGCCAAAGCAGCAAGAAGATGGAAACTCCGAAGTTAAGGATAAAAAAGAAGAAAATGATGAAATGAGTATTGATCAGATAGATGATATTGGACGAACCTTCATTGTGAAAAATTTGGATATAAAAGCTATAGATCGGAAGAAGCGTAAGGGTGAAGGCAAAAGGATCAGAACCAAAACCGATGCTAAAAAGGGACAATATATAAGGTATAAGATACCTAAAAATAAGCTGCAAGATATAGCTTTTGATGCTACATTGAGGGCAGCAGCCCCATATCAGGCAATCAGAGAAAAAAAAGGTCTTGCTATTACAATTGATAATAGTGATTTCCGTGAAAAAGTGAGGGAAAAACGAACCGGCAGTACAATAATTTTTATTGTTGATGCCAGCGGTTCCATGGGAGCGAAAAAGAGAATGTCTGCTGTGAAGGGCGCTATAGTATCTTTGCTTACAGATGCTTATCAAAAAAGAGACAAGGTAGGACTCATAGCATTCCGTAAAAAAGAAGCCGATGTGTTGCTCAATATAACCCGTAGCGTAGACATGGCGGAAAAATGCCTGAAAACTTTGCCCACAGGAGGAAAGACGCCTCTTTCTGCAGGTCTTTTCAAGGGATACGAAGTAATAAGAACAGCTCAAAAAAAGAATCCTGATATGCTGCCAATAATAGTACTGGTATCAGATGGCAGGACTAATGCGTCAATCAACGGCGGAGATCCTTTTGAAGAAGCCATGGAAATAGCTAAAAAGATTAGAATGGAAGGTATACGCTCCATTGTAGTAGATACGGAACAGGGATTTATAAAGTTAGGAATTGCGAAAGATATCGCAAATGCATTGGGAGCACTATATTGCAAGCTTGAAGAATTGGAAGGAGAGCAATTGGCAGAAGCGGTACGTCAGTGTGCCATAGATTGTAACTATTGAAAGGGGTTATGCAATGAATAAGTCAGATATTTATGATGGTATTTTTCATCCTGAGGCAGATATTATTTTTGATTCATCAGAAAGTTATATGAAGTGGTATGAAAAGCATAAAAAAACTGACAATGGTCCCTGGATAGGTTTGCTTATTCATCAGAATAACTGGTTAAAAGATAATATTTTGGTTGAAAAGGTATTGATAGAGGAATTTGAAAGGGCAGGAATAAATGTTATACCGGCATTTAGCTATTCAACATTTGAAAGCAAAAAAGGGATAAAAGATTTCAACAGTGTTATCAAAGATTATTTTTCAATTGAAGGCAGACTTGTAATCGATGGACTGGTGAATTTTCAGATGTTAACTGCCATAGGTAATGGTAAAAGCGGCAGTTCCTTTCATAATGGAGTAGAAATATTTAAGCAAATGGATATACCTGTTTTTAGACCTGTTACTAGCTACTTTCAAAGTCAAAAGGAGTGGAGAGAGAATAAAAGGGGACTGTCATGTGAAATATCCTGGGCATTTACAACAAGTGAAATGATGGGAATGATTGAACCTATAATAGTAGGTTGTCGTAATGATGTTGGCTTTACTGAACCCATAATGGAGCGTATAAATAGATTTGTAAAAAGAGTTTCTAAATGGTTGGAACTGAGGCAGTTAAAAAACAGTGAAAAAAAGCTTGTATTAATGATACATAGTGCTCCTTGTTCAGGTGTTGAAGCAACTGTAGGTATCGGAGTAGGGCTGGATGTGTTTGAAAGCGTGGTGAAAATATTAAAGGAACTTAAGAATAATGGATATAGGGTAGGAAAAATACCAGATACCGGCCAGGAGCTTTATGAAATAATTATGAAACGAAAAGCATATCAGGATTTTAGGTGGACTACGGTGGAAAGCATAGTGGATGCTGGAGGTGCAATTTATTGCATGCCCATGGAAGGTAAGCAGGGCTATATGCAATTTTATGATAGATTTGATGAAAAAATGAAGCAAAAGCTGGAGGAAACATGGGGAACCGTGCCAGGGGAAGGAATGGTGCTTAATGGGGAGATAATAATAAGCGGATTGGCATTTGAAAATGTTGCCATAATGCTTCAACCCAAAAGAGGTTGCTATGGATCAAAATGTACCGGTGAAGTGTGTAAAATATTGCACGATCCCCAATGTCCTCCACCTCACCAGTATATTGCCACCTACAGATATATAGAAGAAATAATGAAAGCAAATGCCGTTATACATGTAGGTACAGGGGGCAGCTTGGAATACTTGCCGGGTAAAGCAAATGCATTGTCTTCCGATTGTTGGCCTGATTTGGTTCTTGGAAATCTGCCCAATATATACATTTATAATGCAGGAATAGGAGTAGAAGGTACAGGCGCCAAAAGGAGAAGCAGTGCTATAATACTGGATTATATGCCTTCCAGTCTGGCAGTGGATATGGATAAGATAAAACTGGCAAAGCTTATAGGAGAATATCTGGAAGCAGAAGAAGTGAACAATGATCAAGCTGATTTAATGAAAAAAGAAATAGAGAACATGGCGCAGGCAATTCCCAAAGCCAAAGAAATTATAAACTCGGAGCAGAATTTTTTAGATGGAGCCAAAAAGTTAAAAGGCCTTTTGGTGCAATCGGTAAACAACAACAGAGAGCAAAAGCTTCATATATTTGGAGAAGTACCTATGATAAAAGAGGCAGCGGCTTATATAAAAGAATCAATTGATGGAAGCAGTAAAAACGCATCAAAAATGAGAAAGGTTTGTAAAGATGAATATGAATATAATGTTTTAATGATGGAATTGATTTATCAATGCATAGAAGGGAATGAAATTGATAGCCCATATATTAATCAAATACCCACGGAAGTTTTAGATGACATAAAGATTGAGATATTTGAAACCTATGAAAGCCTAAAACAGGTAAAAAATGAAATAAAGAGCATTATAAGAGCCCTGGATGGGAAATTTGTGGAACCTGGGTTGTCAGGAATACCGGGAGATGATCTGAGATGTATATTGCCAACTGGCAGAAATTTCTATATTATGAATATAGAAAAGATACCCACACGGGAAGCATACATGATAGGAGCTAAACTTGCAGAGCAGTTGATTGAAAGATATGTCAAAGAGGAAGGAACACTACCTGAGAAGATAGCCATGAATATGATTTCAACAGATATATCGAGGACTAAAGGGGAACAGCTATCCATGATGATGAACCTCATGGGGATAAGACCTGTATGGAATGATAACGGAAAGGTAGAAGGGCTGGAAGAAATACCACTGGATGAACTTAAACGTCCCAGAATAGATGTAGTGGTCAGAATATCGGGAGTTTTAAGAGACGCTTATCCGGAAGCAGTAAATCTAATGGATCAGGCGGTTATTTTTGCTTCTTCTTTAGATGAACCCTTGGATAAGAATTATGTGAGAAGGAACACATTAAAAATTGCTGAAGCGTTGAAGATGGCAGAAGCAGATAATATCGAAAGACGTTCAACCATCAGAATATTTGGTGACAAGCCGGGAGCTTACGGAGCAGGAGTTGATCTTGCACTTAAAGCAAGTGCATGGAAGAAAGAAGAAGATATAGCAAAAATATTTACAGCATTTTCTGGTTATGCTTATGGCAATAATTTGAACGGTCGTATAGCTAATCATGAATTCATAGAAAATGTAAAAGATGCAAATTTATCATATGAAGCTACTATCTCAAGAAGATATGACATATTATCTTCCGGCTTTGCTGCATCTGTAGAAGGTGGTTTTAAAACTGTTAAAGAAATGTTCTCAGATAAAGAAATCAAGCAATATCATGGAAATACTGCGGATAAAGATAACATTTTGGTTTCTGGTATAAAGGATGAAATAGAAAAAATTATGGAGGAAACTTTTTTTAATCCTCTATGGAATGAGAGCATTAAGGAAAGAAATTATACAGGGGCTGCAGAATTGATGAGAAGAATACAGAACATATTTGATTGGGAGTGCTTATCGGAAAATATTGACGATAAAAACATTGATAGGATAGTGGACACATATGCAAATGATGAAAAAATGAGGGAATGGTTTAATCAACATAATAAATATGCAATTGAAGAGATATGCCGAAGATTTTTAGAACTCCATGAAAGAGGCAAGTGGAAACCCAATCCTGAAGTCTTAAAAAAGTTACAGAGCATTTATATGCAGATTGAAGGAGATATGGAAGAGTTGCACGAAAACATTAAAGGTGAATATCAGGGCGGAGAAATAGAGATTTTGAATCAAGATGATATCAAAGAGTGGAATGATAAGCTTAAAGATTTAAATGAAATATTTCATATGATATCAACTGATACTGAGAGAGAGAATACGCTATAATAATTATTGATATGTATTAAATATTGAATTTTAGGAAACTATTTATTATATAGAAATGGAATATAATATAATATTATTACTACAATTAGGCAGGAATTTAAAAAGTGGTGTAGAATATGTAATAAGTGTTGCATATTTTATATAAAAATTAAGGGGGAAGATGCAATTGACAAAACGAAATATTTCTTTATTGTTGGCTCTTGTGATGGTATTGAGCCTTCTTGCTGGTTGTTCTAAACCTGCAGAACAAACACCTGCAGAGCAAACACCAGCTGAGACACCTGCAGCAGAAGCTCCAAAGTATTCCTTTGGTATGGTTACTGACGTAGGCGGTATCGGCGACAAATCCTTCAATGATTCTGCTTGGGCAGGAATTGAAAAAGCCGGTAAAGAACTTGGTGTTGAACCAAAATTATTGCAATCCACAAAGCAAGACGATTATACTCCAAACCTTGGAAGCATGGCTCAGTCAGTAGATTTGACTTTGGCTGTAGGTTTCTTGTTTGAAGATGCTATGAAGACTACAGCTGATCAGTATGGAGACAAGAAATTTGGTGTAATCGACACAGTTGTTGACAAGCCAAATGTTATGTCAATAACATTTAAGGAACATGAAGGTTCTTTCTTGGTTGGTCTTATAGCCGGTCTTACTACAAAAACTAATACTGTAGGTTTTGTAGGCGGTATGGACTTCCCAACAATTCATAAGTTTGAAGTTGGTTATATTGCAGGTGTTAAATCTGTTAATCCAAATGCAAAAGTTATAGTTAACTACACAGGCGCTTTCGACAACCCTGACAAAGGTAAGGAAGTTGCATTGGCTCAGCATCAACAAGGTGCAGATGTAATATTCCATGCCTCTGGTTCTTGCGGAATCGGTGTTATCCAGGCTGCTGATGAAAAAGGCTTCTGGGCAATCGGTGTTGACCAGGATCAGGCAAAAGAATCTAAGAACAACAAAGTTCTTTGCAGCATGATCAAGAGAGTTGATACAGCTACATACACAGTAATCCAAGCTTATGTTAACAACACATTCAAAGGCGGCGCAGCAAATGCTTTAGAGCTTGGACTAAAAGACGAAGGTGTTGGATACAGCGACGGTGGAAACAATGTTCCAGCTGATGTAGCAGCAGTTGTAGAAAAGTACAAAGCTGCAATAAACGATGGAAGTATAACTATACCATCAACAAGAGAAGAATTGGAAACTTTCAAACCTGTTGAAATTAAATAGTAAGATATCCAATAAATAATAAAAGCTAGATGCGCAAGCCTCTAGCTTTTATTATGATTTAATTGTATAATATTTTTAGCTTGTATAAAAAGTTAGTGCTAGGAAGGTGGGAAATTTATTGTCGGCTGTTATTGAAATGAAGGGTATTGGCAAGTCCTTTCCAGGCGTAAGAGCTAATGATAATATTAATTTAACAGTAAATGAAGGCGAGATACATGTTTTACTGGGAGAAAACGGCGCAGGTAAAACTACATTGATGAATATACTTTACGGTCTTTATACTCCTGATGAAGGAGAGATATATGTCAAAGGCAAAAAAGTAAGAATAAGCAATCCAAATGTGGCAATTTCTCTTGGTATTGGCATGGTACATCAGCATTTTATGCTGGTACCGCCTTTTACGGTGGCAGAAAACATTGTTCTTGGATTAGAGCCTAAGAAAGGATTATCTCTTGATATGGAGAAAGCTATCGCTGATGTTGAAGAGCTATCAAAAAAATACGAGCTTAAGGTTGACCCGGGGGCAAAAATTCAGGACATATCAGTAGGTATGCAGCAAAGAGTTGAGATACTCAAGACTCTATATAGAGGAGCTGAAATCCTTATATTGGATGAACCTACAGCAGTATTGACTCCTCAGGAGATAGAGGAATTGGGAGTTATATTGAAAAGTCTTGTAAGTCAGGGAAAATCAATAATACTCATCACTCATAAGCTCAAGGAAGTAATGAGCATGAGCGACAGAGTAACAATAATCAGAAGAGGTAAGGTTATTGATACTTTGAAAACATCAGAGACAACTATGGAAGAACTGGCAGAAAAGATGGTAGGAAGAAAGGTTAGTTTGAATGTAGAAAAAGCCGAAGCAAAAGTAGGGAATCCTGTTTTACAGGTAAAAGGTCTGAGAGCATTGGACCATAGAGGCATAGAAGCAGTTAAAGGCATAGATCTTGAAGTACGAAGTGGTGAAATTTTAGGTATTGCCGGAGTTGACGGCAATGGACAAAATGAACTGGTGCAAGCCATAACAGGTTTGAATAAGGTTGAATCAGGTGAAGTAATCTTAAATGGAAAAAATATCACTAATCTCACACCAAAAGAAATAACTGACAGCGGTGTTGGTTATATACCTGAAGATAGGCATAAAAGAGGTCTGGTGCTGAATTTTTCGTTATATGAAAATAGCATACTAGGTTCTCAAAGAAATAAGAAGTTCAAAAAAGGTATGGGGTTGGATTATAGGAAGATTAGAGAATATTCTAGAAGGCTCATAAAGGAATTCGATGTGAGAACGCCTAATGAAAGAGTCAATGCCAGATCATTATCTGGTGGAAATCAACAAAAGCTCATCATTGCAAGGGAATTGGACAGAGAACCTTCATTGCTCATTGCATCACAGCCTACCAGAGGATTGGATGTAGGAGCCATTGAGTTTGTGCATCAAAGACTTATTGAGCAAAGAGATAAAGGCAAGGCAGTTTTATTGGTGTCATTGGAGTTAGATGAAATCATGGATTTATCCGATAGGATTGCCGTTATGTATGACGGGAAGATTGTCGGCATTGTTAATGCAAGAGAGACCAACGAATTTGAACTTGGTATAATGATGGCTGGCGGCAAGTCAGAAGAAAAGCATTAGGGGGTGTAGAAATGGAAAGCAGGATGGATGAAATTAAAAGTACGCTTAGAAATACGATTAAAGAAATCCTATATCCCCTAACTGCAATAATAGTGTCCTTCATTGTTGGAGGAATTTTAGTATATGCTTTTGGCAACAACCCTTTTGCAGCATATAAAGCTTTGTTTTTAGGGGCATTAGGAGATTTAAATAAACTTGGTGAGACACTGGTCACTACTACCACATTAATATTGACAGGTTTATCTGTTGCTTTTGCATACAGATGCGGCTTATTTAACATAGGAGCTGAAGGTCAATATATAATGGGCAGCGTGGCTGCAGTATGGGTAGGATGGGCTTTTCAAGGTCTGCCTTCTATATTGCATGTAACCATCACATTATTGGCAGGAGCATTAGCTGGCGGTATTTGGGCAGGAATTGTAGGCTGGTTGAAGGCAAAAGTAGGATCTCATGAGGTTATCAATAGTATAATGATGAATTATATTGCCATGAATCTGAGCAATTATCTTATAATGACAGCCTTGAACGAGCCGGGCAAAGCTTTTTCCTATGAAGTTGCTCCTACTGCTAAGCTGTGGAGATTTGCAGAGAGTTTTGAGCAATTTAAGTATTCAAGACTTCATATAGGAATAATTATAGCTATTATAATAGCTTTTATAGCATACTATTTGCTCAATAAGACTATCACAGGATATGAAATAAGAGCTGTAGGTTTTAATCCAAGCGCTTCTGAATACGGTGGAATAAATGTAAAGCGCAATATTGTTTTGGCAATGGTTATATCAGGTCTATTTTCAGGACTTGCAGGCGGAATTCAGACAGCCGGTGTGCAATATAGGGTAAATAACTTATTTGGACTTACAGGATACGGCTTCGACGGCATATCGGTAGCTTTGGTAGCTAATAATAATCCTATAGGTGTTTTATTGTCTGCTTTTCTATTTGGAGTATTGCAGAAAGGCGGACCTATGATGCAGATTGAAGGCATACCGAAAGAAGTAGTTGGAATTATACAAGGTATCATACTTCTTTTTGTTGCTTCAAACTTCGTGAGAATAACAGTTCAAAGATATAAAGAAAACAAAGAGATAAAATCATATATGAAGAAAGAGGAGGTAAAGTAGCATGTGGAATATAATTACTATATTATTCGGAAGCACTATACGATCAGCTACACCTCTTATCTTTACAGCATTAGGAGGAACCTTATCTGAAAGATCAGGCGTTATAAATCTGGGTCTTGAAGGTATGATGACTGTTGGAGCTTTCAGTGCCGTACTAGTATCATATTATACAGGATCTCCTTTTTTAGGTTTGCTTGGAGCCATAGCAACCGGAGCCTTTTTTGGATGGCTTTTGGCATTTTTGAGCATTCATTTTAAAGCAAATCAAACAGTTGTAGGTACTGCAATAAACATATTGGCAAGCAGCTTGACAACCTTCCTATTGGTTGAAATATGGGGTAAACCGGGACAGACTGACAATGTTAATTATTTTACACCTTGGGGACCATTTAATATGTTTACCTATCTTGCATTTATACTGGTAGCAATATCCTATTTTGTTCTATATAAAACACCCTTTGGATTAAGGATCAGAGCTGTTGGTGAGCATCCTAGAGCAGCAGATATCTTGGGTGTAAATGTTTATAGAGTCAGATACACATGTGTAATAATAAGCGGCATTCTAGGTGCTATCGGAGGAGCTGCATTGTCCATTGGATCTATCAGCTTGTTCAAAGAAGGAATGGTAGCAGGTAAGGGTTTCATAGCACTGGCTGCTGTTATATTCGGTAAATGGCACCCAATTGGTGCGGCTTTGGCATGTTTGTTCTTTGGCTTTGCAGATGCCATTCAGACAGTGTCAATGTCTCTTGGAATAAATGTGCCAAAAGAATTCTTATTTGCCTTACCTTATATACTGACAATGATGGCGGTTTCCGGATTAGTCGGAAAATCAGTTGCGCCTGCAGCTGATGGAATACCTTATGAAAAGGGAGAAAAATAAGCTCACATTGTGGGCTTATTTTTTTCATGAGTGATAAAATGGCGTTGGCGAGGTTTTTACTGCAAATTTATTAGGATAAAGCTTGCGCATATGATATAATATTATGTAAAGATAAATACTCATTTATGGGGGTGAAGGCGGATGAGAATGGGATACGATTTGGTTTTAGAGCAGCAGCAGAAATTGATTATGACACCGGAGTTAAAGCTTGCACTCAAGATACTTCAACTTCCGACAATAGAATTAGAAGATTTGGTGAAGCAGGAACTTGAGACTAATCCTGTTCTTGATGTTATAGAAGACATTCCAGAAGAAAAGCCGGAAGACACCGATATAAACATAATGGATAAGAACAAACTGTTAGAAGAAATAGATTGGAAGGAATATTTTCAATATCAAGGCAAAAGCTATTGTTTAGAGAACGCCGCCATAGAGGAGAGTCAAGAAAATAACTATGAGAACTATGTAAGCTACTCGGATACATTGAAAGACCATTTGCTTTTTCAGTTGAGGGCATTGAAACTAAGTAAATGTGAAAGAGCAATAGGTGAATATATTATTGAAAGTTTAGATGACAATGGATATTTGACATCTTCAATAGAGCAAATATCAGAAGAGCTTTCACTCAGCAGGGAGAAAATCAAAAAAGTGTTAAAGGTCATTCAAACTTTTGAACCTTTGGGCGTGGGAGCCCTTGATCTTATAGATTGTCTTTTGATACAAGTGAATGCATTAGGCTTAGCTGATGATAACCTAATAACCATAATAAGAGAGCATCTGGATGATATCGGAGCCAATAGGCTTCATCATATAGCTAAGAAGCTGTCCATCTCAGTTGTAGAAGTACAACATTACAGCGATATAATAAAAGGCCTGGAGCCGAAGCCTGGGAGAGCTTTTTCATGTGGTACAGACAACAGGTATATAATACCTGATGTGTATATAGAAAAAGTGGATGATGAATATGTGATAACCATAAATGACAGCTATAGTTCTAAGCTTATGGTTAACAGATATTATAAGAATATTATTAATAATGGGGACAAGTCTTCTGATACTATGACTTTTATTAATGATAAAATTTCCTCTGCATTATGGCTTATAAAGAGTTTGGAGCAAAGGAAAAATACGCTGTATAAAGTTGTGAAAGCTATCGTAGATTATCAGATGGACTTTTTTGAAAAAGGAAGCAGATATCTGAAGACCATGACATTAAAAGATATTGCGGATGAGGTGCAGGTTCATGAATCTACAGTAAGCAGGGCTATAAGCGGTAAATATGCCCAAACTCCCAGGGGATTATTTGAATTGAAATATTTTTTCAAGAGCGGTGTAGGAAGTCAGAGCGGTGAGGACATATCATCCGAAAGCATAAAAAAGATGATAAAATCAATTATAGATGAAGAAGATAATTCAAAACCAATTAGCGATCAAACCATAGCAGATCTTTTAGGTCGCAAAGGCATAAAAATATCCAGACGGACAGTGGCAAAATATAGAGACGAAATAGGAATACCTTCATCCTCGAGAAGAAAAAGATATTAAAAGTATAATATGATTCTTAATGGATAGATAAATTTTATAATATAAAAAGAGGTTATAACCTCTTTTTTTGCTTCATTAATGATGATTAATTTGCTTTTTAATACTAAAGATTCTAATATTTGCTTATAAATAAAAAATATTGTATAATCACATTGGGACAAAAAATGAACGCGGGACAAAATAAGTCCTATATAGGAGGGTGAGATGAATTACTTTATTGAAATTCAAAAAATAATAGCTCCGGAAATATCTGAAATAATAGAAAAAAGGTACTCCATACTTCTTACTATTAAGTACAATCAACCAGTTGGTAGAAGAAATATTGCATATCTTTTGGACGAAACAGAAAGATGGGTAAGAAGTGAATTGGATATTTTAAAGAAGCAAAATCTCATAAAGGTTGAACCTCAGGGTATGAGTGTGACAAAAGAAGGGGAAGAAATACTAAATCAGATATCGGTATATATGGAAGAGCTTAAAGGTCTGAATATGTTGTCCAGAGAACTTGAAACAATGCTAGGAGTGAAAAAAGTTATAATTGTGCCTGGAGATTGTGAGAAAAAGCCAGAAGTATTGAAAGAAATGGGAAGAAAAGCATTCGAATATATAAAGGGATACATTAGAGATAACTCAATAATAGCAGTAACTGGAGGTACTTCAACAATGGCTGTTGCAGAAAATGCAAAAGATTTGGATAAAAAAGAGGTAGTGGTGGTACCTGCTATCGGAGGAAATAACGGAAGTCATGCAACACAGGCAAATGCGGTTGCTGAGAAACTAGCAGCTAAGATAAATGCAAGCTATTATCCTTTATATTTGCCTCAAAATATAAACGAGGAAATGTTGAAAACCATGTTAGCTGATCCAAATATATCAAAAGTTGTTGATTTGATTGACCGTGCTGATATTTTCATATTTGGTCTAAGCACATTTGAGCAAATTGCAAAAAAAAGGAAGCTAGATGATGAAATGAAGAATAATTTAAAAAGAAAAGGTGCTTTCGCTGAAGCTTTTGGTTATTACTTCAATAAAAAAGGTGAAGTCATACACAAAAGTGGAAGTATAGGTATAAAAATAGAAGGATATGGAAATATTAGCACTGTCGTATGTATTGCAGGAGGTTTAATCAAAGCTGAAGCGATTATTTCTATTAATAAAGGAAAAGAAAAAAATATTTTAGTAATTGATGAAAAAGTTGGAGAACAAATATATAATATAGGGAGGAGTATGAATAATGGCTATTAGAGTTGGAATAAACGGTTTTGGGAGAATAGGAAGACCATTTTTAAAAATTGCTCAAGAGAAATTTGGTGCGGACATGGAAATCGCATTGATAAATGATTTAACAGAACCTGAGACCCTTGCCCACTTATTGAAATATGACAGCACATATGGAATATATGATAAGGAAGTTGAAGCTGGTGAGGACTATATAACTGTTGACGGTAAGAAAATTAAAATAAGTGCTGAATCAAAGCCTGAGAACATAAGATGGGGTGACTATGGTGTAGACATTGTAGTAGAGTCTACAGGAAAGTTTGTTAAAAAAGAAGATGCCCAGGCTCATATTCGTGGAGGAGCAAGAAAAGTCATCATATCAGCACCGGCAAAGGATGAAGACATTACCATTGTCATGGGAGTTAACGAAGGTAAGTATATACCAGAAGAACACAATGTTATTTCCAATGCTTCTTGCACTACCAACTGCCTTGCTCCGATAGTTAAGGTTATACATGAGGCTTTTGGCATTAAGAAGGGATTTATGACAACAG
The DNA here is from genome assembly GCF_900142105.1 of Lutispora thermophila DSM 19022. Classification (GTDB taxonomy): domain Bacteria; phylum Bacillota; class Clostridia; order Lutisporales; family Lutisporaceae; genus Lutispora; species Lutispora thermophila. The sequence continues at coordinate 37,404 of NZ_FQZS01000019.1, read as the reverse complement.
TACACTCTTACACCAATGATCAAAGAATATTAGATTTACCACATAAAGATTTGAGAAGATCCAGAGCAGCAGCCTTATCAATAATTCCTACTACTACAGGAGCTGCAAAGGCAGTATCTCTTGTAATACCGGAGATGAAAGGCAAACTCACCGGATTGGCTATGAGGGTTCCAACTCCAAGTGTATCTGTTGTGGATTTTGTAGCTGTGGTAGACAAGAAGGCAACTGTTGAAGAATTGAATAGAGTTCTAAAAGAAGCCTCTGAAAGCAGTATGAAAGGCATCATAGAATATTGTGAAAAACCTCTTGTATCAATTGACTTTAAAGGCAATTCTCATTCAGCGATAGTTGATGCTTTATCTAGCATGGTTCTTGATGATGATATGATAAAGGTTGTGGCTTGGTATGACAATGAGTGGGGATATTCCAACAGATTAGTGGATTTAGTCAAATATATTGCCGATAGGCTATAATAACCAGATTAATGCTATATGTAATGGAGGTTTGGGAATGTTAAATAAAAGAACAGTTGAAGACCTGGAAGTGGAAGGCAAGAAAGTACTGGTCAGAGTTGACTTCAATGTGCCTATGGACAAGGAGGGAAATATAACTGACGACAGAAGGATTAGAGAGGCACTTCCTACCATTACCTATTTAAGGGACAAGGGAGCAAAAGTTATACTTATGTCTCACTTGGGCAGGCCAAAGGGAAAGGTTGATCCTCAATACTCATTGAAGCCTGTCGCAAAAAGACTATCAGAATTGCTGATGCAACAAGTGATCATGTCTCAAGATGTGGTGGGTGAAGACGCGCTAAAAAAATCAGAATCTTTAAAAGATGGAGATGTAATGCTTATTGAAAATGTAAGATTCCATGGAGAAGAAGAGAAGAACGCCCCTGAGTTTGCAAAGAAACTTTCTTCTCTAGGTGAATTATATGTAAATGACGCTTTTGGTACTGCTCACAGGGCTCATGCTTCTACAGCCGGAGTGGCGGATTATCTTCCTTCAGCCGTTGGATTCCTTATAAAAAAGGAATTGGATGTTATGGGAAAGGCTCTATCAAATCCGGAAAGACCATTTGTGGCTATATTGGGTGGTGCTAAAGTATCAGATAAAATAGGTGTTATTGAAAACCTTATTGATAAGGTAGATGCCCTTCTCATAGGTGGAGGCATGGCATTTAATTTCTTAAAAGCTATGGGTAAAGAAACAGGAAAATCGATTCTGGAAGAAGATAAAGTTGAGTTAGCCAGTGAGCTTTTGAAAAAGGCAGAATCAAAAGGTGTAAAACTTTTACTTCCTGTAGATATTGTAGTAGCAAAAGAGTTCAAAGTCGATGCAGAACACATGACTGTTGATGCGGGAGAAATACCTGAAGATTATATGGGTTTGGACATAGGAGAAAACACCAGGAGAATATACAGTGAAATAGTTGAGAATGCAAAAACCGTTGTATGGAACGGACCAATGGGAGTATTTGAAATGCCAGCATTTTCAAAGGGCACATATGCCATAGCGGAAGCCATGTCAAAGGTAAATGGCACAACAATCATCGGTGGAGGAGATTCGGCTGCTGCAGTGGAACAGCTTGGTTTCGGAGACAAGATGACTCATATATCAACTGGAGGGGGAGCCTCCCTTGAATTCTTGGAAGGAAAGACTCTGCCCGGTATAGCTGTGATAAACGATAAATAGAATAATATGGTTGACAGCCATTCTCCATAATCAGATAATAGATTATGGAGAATGCTTTGTATAAGGAGTGAAAAAATTGCGAAAACCAATAATAGCAGGCAACTGGAAGATGCATAATACTATCAGTGAAGCTAGAGAACTTATTGAAGCTTTGGTATCACTGATAGAAAAAAAGGATAGAGAAATAATTGTGTGTCCCAGCTTTGTCTGTCTATCGGAGGCATCTAAGCTTTTGAAGGGTTCGGACATTGCTTTGGGTGCTCAGAATATGTATTATGAGGACAAAGGTGCCTATACAGGAGAAGTCTCACCGTTGTTTCTAAAAGATGTAGGGGTGTGCTATGTAATTCTTGGTCACTCAGAGAGACGTCACATATTTGGTGAAAGTAATGAGCTGATAAACAAAAAAGTTAAAGCAGCTCTGAAACATGGACTTAGTCCCATATTATGTGTAGGTGAAACTTTGGACGAAAGAGAAAATAATATTACATATGAAATCATAGAAACTCAACTTTATGAAGGTTTAGCAGGTTTAGAAAATGAAAATATGGCAAAACTTGTAATAGCCTATGAACCTGTCTGGGCTATTGGTACAGGAAAAACTGCCACAAAAGAAGATGCAAACGAAGTTATAGGGTACATAAGGAGACTTCTATCTGAGAAATTTGGTAATGAAATAGCCTCCGGTACCAGAATACTTTATGGAGGCAGTGTAAAGCCCGACAATATTAAGGAACTAATGATGATGAAAGAAATAGATGGAGCTTTGGTAGGCGGTGCAAGCCTTAAAGCAGAAGATTTTTCTAAGATTGCTAATTACTAAGATAGGAAGGTGTATATAATGTCAGCGATTATTGATGTGCATGCAAGAGAGATATTAGACTCAAGAGGAAATCCTACCATTGAAGTGGAAGTAGAACTGGAAAGCGGAGCCTTTGGTAGGGCTGCCGTACCATCTGGGGCTTCTACAGGAGCATTTGAAGCAGTAGAATTAAGAGATGGAGATAAGAGCAGATACCTAGGTAAAGGTGTTCTAAAAGCTGTTGAGAATGTAAATGAAATAATAGCTCCTGAAATAATTGGAATGGAAGCTATAAATCAAGTTGAGATAGACGAGCTTCTAATAGAACTTGATGGAACACCCAATAAGAGTAAGCTAGGTGCTAATGCAATGCTTGGAGTATCGTTGGCTGTAGCCTATGCTGCTGCAGAAGAAGCTCAGTTGCCTCTTTATCAATACTTAGGCGGAGTAAATGCAAAGACATTGCCTGTACCCATGATGAACATATTAAATGGAGGCAAGCATGCAGATAACAATGTGGACATTCAGGAGTTCATGGTAATGCCTGTGGGAGCCAATAGTTTCAAAGAAGCTCTTAGAATGTGTGCAGAAGTGTTTCATAACCTTAAGTCAGTTCTAAAAGAAAGGGGATACAATACAGCTGTAGGTGATGAAGGCGGATTTGCACCTAATCTAACATCTAATGAAGAAGCATTGCAGGTTATAGTAGAAGCAATAAATAAAGCCGGCTATAAACCTGGAGATGATATATATATTGCAATAGATGCTGCTGCAACAGAGATGTACAAGGAAGATGGTCTTTACCATCTTGAAGGGGAAGGTGTAGTGAAAAACTCTGAAGAAATGGTGGCATATTATGAAGATTTGGTAAACAGGTATCCCATTATTTCCATAGAAGATGGATTGGCAGAAGAAGATTGGGATGGATGGAAGCTGATGACTGAAAAACTTGGATCAAGAATTCAGATTGTTGGAGATGATCTGTTTGTAACCAATACCCATAGGTTGTCAAAAGGTATTGAAAGAGGAGTTGCCAACTCTATACTAATTAAGTTAAATCAGATTGGTACATTGACAGAAACACTGGATGCGATTCAGATGGCCAATAGAGCAGGATATACTGCTGTTGTATCTCACAGATCCGGTGAGACTGAAGATGTTACCATAGCAGATTTGGTGGTAGCAGTAAATGCGGGACAGATTAAAACAGGTGCTCCATCAAGAACAGATAGAGTGGCAAAATATAACCAACTTCTCAGGATTGAAGAAGGTCTTGGAACCATGGCCAAATTTGCAGGAAAAAATGCATTTTTTAATCTCAAATGAATAATTTGTCCAAAAAATATTAATAATAGGGGATAGAATTGTATCCCCTGTTATTGTAATTTAGAAGTCTTTGTGCTAAAATTACTTTGTTAAACCCTTATGATGGGAGGTGCAGCAATGAGAACATTCTTAGTAATAATTCAGTTTTTAGTTTGCATTACTTTAATAATCAGCGTATTGCTCCAACCAGGTAAAAGCGCTGGATTGTCAGGGTCAATAGCTGGTGGTGCAGAACAGCTTTTTGGAAAGCAAAAAAGTAAAACATATGAAGCTTTGTTTGCAAAAGTAACTACTGCTTCAGCCATATTGTTTATGATTTTATCCGTAGTATTAGTGGCCATAAAGTAGCAAATCCCAAAAGTATATACTTATAATTTACCTGGCTAATAGTCAGGTCAATTTATGTATAGAAATCAAATTTAAAAAATGAAAATTTAATACAGACAGGTAAGAGGAGGTTTAAGGAAGAAATGGATTTAATGTGGTTAGCTCCTATTGCAGGAGTATTAGCATTGATTTTTGCCGGAATCCTAGCTTCAGGAATATTGAAGAAAGATCCAGGCAATGAAAAAATGCGCGAGATCATGGGATACATCCATGAAGGTGCTATGGCATTTCTCTATAGAGAATACAAAGTTCTTGCAATATTTATAGCAGCTATGGTAATTATAATCGGTATTCTATTAAAAAGCTGGCTTACAGCTCTATGCTTTGTAGTTGGTGCAGCATTTTCAATACTCGCTGGTTACTTTGGAATGCAGGTAGCAACTAACGCAAATGCAAGAACAGCCAATGCAGCTCAGCATGGTCAGAATGAGGCTCTTGGCATCGCTTTCAAAGGCGGCGCAGTAATGGGTATGTGTGTTGTGGGACTTGGATTATTAGGTGTTGGAACTTTGTACATTATATTTAGAGATGTGAACATAGTTACAGGATTTGGTCTTGGAGCAAGCTCCATTGCTTTATTTGCCCGTGTTGGCGGCGGTATATATACAAAGGCTGCTGACGTAGGTGCAGACCTGGTTGGTAAAGTAGAAGCAGGAATACCAGAAGATGATCCAAGAAACCCTGCTGTTATTGCTGACAACGTTGGAGACAATGTTGGAGACGTAGCAGGTATGGGTGCTGACTTGTTTGAATCTTATGTTGGATCAATCATATCAGCTATAACATTGGGAGCCGCTTTAAGTGCAAGTACTGAAGGAGTTTTATTCCCATTAATGCTTGCAGCTATTGGTATAGTTGTTTCCATTATTGGAACATTGTTTGTAAGAACAGGCGAAAATTCTAATCCACAGAGTGCTCTTATGAGTGGTACTTATGCAAGTTCTATATTAGTGATAATTGCTTCATTCTTTCTCAGCAAATTCTTGTTTGGAAATCTTGGAGCATTTATATCTGTAACAGCCGGTGTTGTTGCAGGATCCATAATAGGTTTTATAACAGAAGTCTATACTTCAGGAGATTTCAAATATGTTAAGAGAATAGCCCAACAATCTGAGACAGGGTCAGCTACAACAATAATAAGCGGTCTGTCTGTAGGAATGTTGTCAACAGTTGCGCCTATATTGTTTATATCAGCAGCAGTAGTTGTTTCTTATATGTTTGGAGGACTATATGGTATAGCTCTTGCAGCTGTAGGAATGCTCTCTACTACAGGTATGACAGTTGCAGTTGATGCCTATGGTCCAATTTCAGATAACGCCGGTGGTATAGCAGAAATGGCTGAATTGCCAAAGTCTGTAAGACAAATCACAGATAAACTTGACTCTGTTGGAAATACTACAGCTGCTATAGGTAAAGGTTTTGCAATAGGTTCTGCTGCATTAACAGCCCTTGCATTGTTTGTATCCTATTCGCAGGCTGTTCAATTGGATAAGATAGATTTATTAGATCCATATGTAATAGTAGGATTATTCATAGGAGGTATGCTTCCATTCCTGTTTGGTGCTTTAACTATGGATGCTGTTGGTAAAGTTGCTTTTTCTATGATTGAAGAAGTAAGAAGACAGTTTAGAAGTATACCTGGTATAATGGAAGGTAAAGCTAAGCCAGATTATGCAAAATGCGTTGATATTTCAACTGCAGCGGCTATTAGGCAAATGATGTTGCCCGGATTATTGGCAGTCGTAGCTCCTATAGCAATAGGTGCTATCCTTGGAAAAGGTGCATTGGGTGGACTTCTTGCAGGTTCTTTGCTAACCGGTGTATTGATGGCTATAATGATGTCAAACTCCGGTGGTGCATGGGATAACGCTAAGAAGTACATTGAAGCAGGTAATCATGGTGGCAAAGGCAGTGATGCTCATAAAGCTGCGGTTGTTGGTGATACCGTTGGTGATCCATTTAAGGATACTTCCGGACCATCAATGAACATATTAATAAAGCTAATGACAATAGTTGCTTTAGTATTTGCACCATTATTCCTATAATAAAGACATGTATTAATAAAAAAGACGCATTTATGCGTCTTTTTTATAAGCAATAGGAAAGTTTTATATGAACTTTCCGTAATGGCTTTCAAGAAAGGCTTCCAAAGGAAGCCTTTCTTATTAATTTATGTTTAGACTGTGTATATGTTCTATGTAGAATAGTCATCATGACCAATGGAGGTAAGAGATTTATAATGCTTATTAAAATAGTTACCATATATTTTATAATGGTTAATTCCATTGGATATTTTATTATGGCCGTGGACAAGAGAAAATCAATTAAGGATAAATGGCGCATCAAGGAGAAAACTCTCTTTGCCGTTTCATTAGTTGGGGGAGCATTAGGTATGATGTTGGGAATGAAAAGATTCCACCATAAAACCAGAAAACCTATGTTTAGAATAGGAATACCTATGCTGACCATTCTAAATATGGCTGTTTATATCTACCTTTTCTATAAGCTATATTAAAGAAAACAAATCACATTACATCAGTAAAAACAAGATGAAGACATTTTCAAATGTATAAAAAATACCTCTCGAAAAGAGGTATTTTTTGTATATAATAAAGGTATTACATAATTTTTGTTGAAAAACATATTATTATGATGTTTATATAGTAGTTTTGCATCTACTTCTTCTTGATGTAAAAATTATTATAAATGTTTTATATACATAAATCATGGGAATATTATTCATGAAATTACTTTTATTTTTAGGAGGGTAATGATGAAACTTTTTGATAAAATTTTGGAGTACATGAGAGAAGAAGCCTACAACCCAATGCTTTTCAATGAGTTGGCGGAAGCATTGGATATTGACGAAGAAGATATGGCAGAACTGGAAGAGACTTTGAACTATATGGAATCTGAAGGATATATAATTAAGACAAGAAAGAAAAGATACGGATTGCCAGAGAGAATGAATCTGGCAGTAGGAAGACTCCAGGGTAGCAAAAAAGGATTTGGATTCTTGATACCAGACAATCCTAATATTAGAGACCTTTATATACCTGTAGAAAATTTGAATGGTGCCATGCATAATGACAGAGTGGTTGCAAGAATCACAAAAGGCAACTTAGGAACCATAAAAAGTGAAGGAGAGATAATAAGAATACTCAAAAGAGCCAATGAATATGTAGTAGGCACGTTTGAAAGCAATAAAAAGTTCGGATTTGTAATACCTGATGATGTACGAATATATCAAGATATATTTATATCTCAGGAAGATTTTGGAGGAGCAAAAGACGGTCACAAGGTTGTTGTTCATATAACACGCTGGCCGGAAGGCAGAAGAAATCCGGAAGGAAGGATAGTTGAAATACTGGGACATAAAGATGATGTTGGCACAGATATCCTTTCAATCATCAGGGGGCATAATTTGCCTGAAGAATTTCCAGCTGAAGTGGAAGCTCAGGCAAACAAGATTCCTGATGTAGTTCAGACTGAAGCTATAAAAAACAGAAGGGATTTGAGGGACAAAGTCATAGTAACCATAGATGGCGAAGATGCAAAGGACTTAGACGATGCTGTATCATTGGAGGTTTTGACAAATGGAAACTATTATTTAGGAGTTCACATTGCGGATGTAAGCCAATATGTATTTGAAAACAGTCCATTGGATAAAGAAGCACTCAAAAGAGGTACCAGCGTATACTTGGTGGACAGGGTAATTCCCATGCTTCCTAGAAAACTTTCAAATGGCATATGCAGCCTTAATCCAAAGGTTGATAGATTGACATTGAGCTGCGATATGGAAATTGACGGTAAAGGAAATGTAGTAAATTATGATATATATGAAAGCGTAATAAGGACAACAGAAAGAATGACATACAAAGATGTGAATAGGATTCTTGAAGACGATGACGAGAAGGTAAAAGAAAGGTACAAGGACTTGGTGGAACTCTTCAAGAATATGGAAAAGCTCATGAATATTCTTCGAAAGAAGAGAAGACTGAGAGGAAGTATAGACTTTGATTTTCAAGAAACGAAAATAACATTGGATGAAAAGGGCAAGCCAATAGACATAAGACCATATGAAAGAGGAGTGTCGGAAAGGATTATTGAAGAGTTTATGATAGTATGCAATGAGACCATTGCAGAGCACATGTATTGGAAAGAGCTGCCTTTTGTGTACAGAGTTCATGAAGACCCAGATCCGGAGAAAATACTATCTCTTAATCAATTGGTTCATAACTTTGGATATAGTATTAAAGGTGTTGATGAAATACACCCAAAGGCATTGCAACAGCTTTTGGATAAAATAACAGGAAAAAGAGAAGAAAGATTGATAAGCACAATCATGTTAAGATCTCTCAGAAAAGCTAGATATGATGGAGCAAGTTTAGGCCATTTTGGACTTGCATCGAAATATTATTGCCACTTTACTTCTCCCATAAGGAGATATCCTGATTTGATGATTCATAGAATAATTAAGGAGGATCTCCATGGGAAGCTGACACCTAATAGGATTAAGGTCTTGAAAGAAATAATACCAAGTATTGCCGAACAATCTTCAATAAGAGAAAGAGCAGCAGATGAAGCAGAAAGAGAAGTTGAAGATCTTAAGAAGGCTGAATACATGTTGGATAAGGTGGGTGAGGAATTCGATGGCATCATATCAGGTGTAACATCCTTTGGAATGTTTGTGGAGTTGGAGAATACCATAGAAGGATTGGTACATGTGAGCAATATGGAGGATGATTTTTATACTTTTGATGAAGTTAATCATGTGATGATAGGAGAAAGAAAGAGAAAGATATATAGAATAGGAGATACAGTAAGAATAAAGGTGCTTTCAGTAGACATGGCCAATCGCAGCATAGACTTTGTGCTGGCAGAATGATAAAAATATTACATTGTCATTACAACTTATTTATGTTAAACTAAGAAAGTTGACAATTTGAGTTTTGGTTTATATAATAGATTTACAGTTTCATTCGGGTGGTATCGATATGGGCAAGGATAATATAAAAATACTGGCACAAAATAAAAAAGCTAGACATGATTACTTTATAGAAGAAACCTATGAAGCAGGCATAGAACTTTTCGGCACCGAAGTGAAGTCCATAAGGCTTGGAAAGGTGAATCTAAAAGATAGTTATGCAGGAATTCATAAAGGTGAGGTTTTTGTCTATAACATGCATGTAAGCCCATATGAAAAAGGAAATATATTTAACAAAGACCCGTTAAGAACGAGAAAACTATTGCTTAACCGATATGAAATAAACAAGCTTATTGGATATATTCAACAAAAAGGATACACCCTTGTACCTCTGAGTGTCTATCTGAAAGGCAGTCTTGTTAAAGTTGAACTTGCGGTGGCAAAAGGAAAACAGCTTCATGACAAGCGCCAGGCTATAGCAGAAAGAGATGCCAAGAGAGACATTGAAAGGAGCTTCCGAGGCAAGGCTTATTAAGCGGGGGCGTAATGGTTTCGACGGGGGTATCGAGAGCTGAAATAGCGAGCCGTGGACTCCGGCAACCACGTTAAAAGCTGGAAACTTAAATATAAACGCAGAAGATAATTTTGCATTAGCTGCCTAATTAAGGCGGCTCGTTCAACCCTAGCTTCCCGCAGCTTGGGATTGGGCGTCATCTAGCGGGGTACGCCACTGCCAAAGCTTTGAGGCAGCTGACGCATTATGAAGCTACTGAAGCTGTAAGCCTGTCAGCGGGCGTGCAGCAGAGGGAATGTTAAAACACTGACTGCGCTCGGAGAAGTTTCAGTTTGAGGACTTTCGGACAGGGGTTCGATTCCCCTCGCCTCCACCATACATGAGTTTAACAGGCTAGGAATATTGATTCTTGGTCTGTTTTTTGATTTATGCAGATATGAATTTGATTCAAAATTCTTTCTTTGCCTTTAGTAACTTTTCTGAACATCTGCCATTTCGTATAGCGAGTTTTACATCCTTATGTAACATAACTTCAGCACGAAATTTTTTTTGTTTTATTATTAAATATGTGTTAACTTATTTTTATAGGGAAATTGCTTAATTATGCTTAGTAACATATGTGTAAAAGTTTTTATGTATACTGGATTTAAATATTGAATGGCAAATAATTTTCTTCTCTTTCATGTTTATGGTAAATACTAACATATGAATAACTATTACTAATACCTTATAATTATCCTATCAAATAGTATTAAGGTATCAAGGTTCAAAATAAGTAAGAGCTTAACATATAACTACATTCTGCTAACTTTCATGATAATCGCAGAGACATTCTTTGAAATAGCCATCGTGTTTCTATGCAATAAAGTATTTTTGATAGGAGGCAAAATTGTGAAAAAACTTATAATAATTAGCCCAGGAAAGGTGACTTCAATAAACTTGGCTGTCCAGCTGGAGAAAATTTTTCGTCAGTATATAGAGATTCAACCATATTGCTTAGAAGATGATTTCGATTTTGATATGACTAATGCATTGGTAGTGTTATCATCACCCCAGGCTATTGATGCAAGGATTCAAAGCCTGATGAATGATGGTTTGAATTATATAATAGCGCGAAGGGTTATAAATCATAGATATATAGCAGAGCTTTTGAGTCTACCAAAGGCCACAGAGGTACTGCTTGTAAATGATAGAGCTGAGTCTACATTTCAAGCCATAACACAGCTCCAGGCTCTTGGGGTCAACTATATAAAGTATTATCCATATTACCCTGGAATAGCCGCTTATCCAGAATTAGATATTGCTGTAACTGTTGGAGAGCCCCATCTTGTTCCATATGGGATTAAAAAGGTAATTGATATTGGGACAAGGCAGATTGATATAACAACAGTTGCAGATATTGCAAAAAGACTTGGACTTATGGATGCTTTAGGAAGCAGGCTTTCTTCCCAATATATACATGAAATAATTGGGCTGTTGAATAGAATCAATGATAGCGCAAAGGAAATGAAAGTTATCAGTGACAGATTGAGAACGGTGGCAAATTGCTTAACAAAAGCAATTGTTTATATTGATAAGGATGGAAACATCATAACAGGAAATCAGGAGTTATATAACCTTTTGGAATGTTCCCATGAGGATATTATTGGCAAGAATCTAAAAGACGTATTGCCTGAAATTTCAGGAAGTGATATCAACAGTGAAAAGGTAGATGTTCTTCTAATACGTGGTAAACAATTACTTGTTACGTCTAGAGTGGTTAAAGGTACAGGCAGTGAGGACGGGATCATATATACCTTTGAGAAGAGTGAGGATATTGAAAAAAACGAGCATGAATTGCGCAGAAGAACAACAAATGTTGCCAGATCAAAATATTATACATTTGATGATATTATTTATAAGTGCAGCAATATGGATAAATTGATAGAAAAGGTAAAGGCTTTTGCACATACTGATTCTACCATACTTATACAAGGTGAAAGCGGTACAGGAAAAGAATTATTGGCTCAAGCAATTCACTGTGCATCAAAAAGAGCAAACGGTCCCTTTGTACCTGTTAATTTCGCAGCAATGCCAATGAGTTTGCTTGAGAGTGAGCTTTTTGGATATGAAGAAGGTTCATTTACAGGTGCCAAAAAAGGAGGTAAGAGGGGGCTTTTTGAAGAAGCTCACGGAGGGACCATTTTTCTTGATGAAATAGGAGATGCTTCATTAGAGTTTCAGTGCAGATTGTTAAGAGTAATACAGGAGCGTCAAGTTAGAAGAGTAGGAGGACTTAAGGAAATTCCAATAGATGTGAGGTTCATAGCAGCAACAAATCGCAATCTAACTGAAGAAATAAAAAAAGGCAACTTCAGAGCAGATTTATACTATCGTTTAAATGTACTACCTGTTCGAACACTTAGTTTGAGGGAAAGGAAAGAAGATATCCCAGTTTTAGCTGATTATTTTCTGACAAGATATAGTGATGGCAGTTTTAACAAAATTAAGGATGTTTTGCATGAAGATGCTATAGAAGCTCTTCTTGATTATGATTGGCCTGGAAACACAAGACAACTTGAAAATGCTATGGAGTATATAGCAAGTTTAGGTTCAAAAAATAGAAAGCTAGAAAGATCAGAGCTTCCTGAATATCTCATAAATGATTTTGATAAGACAGAAACTTCAATATTGAAAGATTTACTCGGAGAAAGTATGGTCTGGATTCTAGAAAAAATAAAAAACTCAGAGGGATTAGGTAGACGCTATATTGCAGAACTTGCAAAAAAAGAAGGTGTTCAGCTTACAGAGGGACAGATAAGGAGCTTGCTAAATAGTGCAGAGCAATTAGGTTTTGTGAAAGTGAACACTGGAAGAAAGGGTACAGTATTAACTGATAAGGGAATTAAAATACTTACTTCCATAAGCAATAATGGGAAAATGGGTGGAAAAATAGGGAATTAATACTTCCCGTTATTATGTGATATCTTTAGTAAGCAAGAGTTTTGCAGGATTTCTTATTTGGCACGAATGTTGCGTTGTGGAACCATGTTGCAAAATATACAAATTAGCAGTGCAACATAATATCGTATACTAATTGAGGTGATTTATAATGAAATTAGGAATTCTAGGCGGAATGGGTCCTGCAGCAACTTGCGACTTATATAGGAAAATAACCGAGAATACTCAGGCTACAAAAGATCAGGAACATATTCATGTAGTAATCGATAGCAATGCACAAATTCCGGATAGGACAGCATATATTTGCGGTACAGGAGAGGATCCTAGAATTGAGATGATAAGATCTGCTATAAGATTAGAAATGATGGGGGCAGATTATATAGTGATGCCTTGCAATACAGCTCATTATTTTTATGATGACATTAAGGTATACTGTAAGGTACCTGTACTGCATATGATACGCGAAACTGCTGCCTTTTTAAAGAAGAATTATCCCGACGATACTGAATATTTGTTGTTAGCAACTGAAGGAACATATACATCAGGAATATATAAAAATGCTTTTATGGAATATGGACTGGATATTATAGAACCGGAACAGGACGATAAAAAGGTAGTTATGAATTGGATATATAACGTAAAGTCAGGGAATTTTAATATATCTGCATCAGAAGTTAAAGAACTGATTAACAGATATGCAAAAAATAAAGAAATGAATATAATATTAGGTTGCACTGAATTGCCATTAATGGCTGAAAAGGTAGGTGCGCCTGAAAAGTATATTGATCCTGAGTTGGTACTAGCAAAGCGCTGTGTTGAAATTTTTAAAGGAAAAGAGTAGATATCTAAAAAATCAACAATTTGAAAAGTTATATGATGAAACCAGCTATTGAGCTAATAATTTTTCAATAAAATAAGTTATAATTATATGAGCGGGATAATATAGGTTTAGTTCTTGCAGTAGGAGGAATTAAATCAAGCAGTATAATATTGGGGGAGGATTATCTTTTTATAGCTGCTTGATTATTTATGAGTTTACAAGCTTGTGATTAAGATTCAAGTTAACATCATATGATTCCATTGGAAACCAATGGAATCATATGATGTCTTATAGGTTGCATAGGCTTTGTAGGTAATTTGTTATATGAACCTCGAGATAACTTAAGAAAATTGATTTATAAAGGGGTGTCATTATGAAAGTGTTTATCAGCGCTGATATGGAAGGTATAACATCTACCATAAAGTGGGAAGAGTGTAATGCTAACGACAAGTTCTATTCTATATTTGCAGAACAAATGACTGATGAAGTAGTGGCAGCCTGCGAGGGAGCTATAGCAGCGGGAGCAGATGAGATAGTTATTAAAGATGCCCATAATGGAGCAACAAATATTGATATAACAAAACTGCCTGATTGCGCTAAGATTATAAGGGGATGGTCTGGTCACCCATATACTATGGTTGAAGGTATAGATAGTACCTTTGATGCGGCAATGTTTGTTGGCTACCATAGTGCTGCTGGGAGAGAAGGGAATCCTTTATCACATACTATGACTAGAAAGCCATTATATATTAAGATTAACGGGGAATATGCTAGTGAGTTTATGCTGTATAGCTTCGCTGCGGCATATGAGGGAGTACCCACTGTATTTTTGTCTGGAGATAAAATGTTATGTGAAGATGCAGCCAAAATGCATCCTGGAGTTCATACAGTAGCAGTTAAAGAAGGACAGGGTGCTTCTGCAATGTGTATGTCAACAAAGAAATCATTAAGGCTGATAAGAGAAAAGGCAGAACAATCACTTAAACAAAATTTAAATAAGGCAAGAATAAGTTTATCGGATAAGTTTAATGTAGATATATGTTTTAAAGATCATATGCAAGCCAACAAAATGTCCTTTTATCCAGGAATGAAAAAGTTGGATAACAATAGACTGCTATATGAGACAGATGATTATTTTGAAGTATTGAGAATGGTAAATTTTGTACTTTAGATTGATAAAGACATTTAATGCAATTATTTCCTTGATACTATAAATTTAGTTCAGTGGTAATGGGTAAACGGGTATTAAAACAGGACGAGTTTCAGCCCCTTAAGATGTTTTACAATTCTGTAACCTACGAAAATACTTAACTTTCTTTATGGCACGGAAATTGCAAGTATATAATATTATAGCACCTACTATAATCCAATAAACATAACAGTAAAAGGAGGCTACGATATGGACAAACAAAAAGAAATTAAGATGATGCAATCTGAAGAAACTGAGTTTAAACGAGAGATAGGTGTTTTCGGTGGCGTCAGCATCATAGGAGGAATAATGATAGGTTCTGGTATCTTCTATCTTGGTTCCTATGTGCTTGAGCGAACTCGTATGAGCATGGGACTGGCTCTTCTATGCTGGATAATAGGTGGATTAGTCTCATTGCTTGGCGGGCTTTGTTTTGCTGAATTGGGAGCATCTCATCCTAAAGCAGGTGGTATGACAGTTTATCTAAATGAGGCATATCATCCAATTGTAGGTTTTATGAATGGTTTTACCAGTTGGCTGGTTAGCGGTGCAGGATCTATAGCAGCAATTGCAATTGCACTCCCGACAGCTCTAAGATCTTTTGTACCTCTTAGTGATGTAGCGGTAAAGGCTATAGCCATAGCACTTATAGTAGGACTTACTATTTATAACTATTTTGGTGTTAAGGCGGGTTCTATTTTGCAGAATATATCCATGGTTGCAAAATTGATTCCTATTGCAATTATTATGATAGGTGCTTTAATCTTTGGTAAAGAAACTCCTAACCTAAGTTTGTTGCCTGCTGATGGTGGTTCAGTAAGCTTTGGAAGTATTATTGGAATGATTGCTTTTGCTACTGTGGCAACATTATGGGCATATGAAGGTTGGACTAACCTAAACACTGTAGCAGAAGAAATGAAAAATCCTAAGAAAAACCTTCCACTTGCTTTGATTGTAGCAATTGGTGGTATTACTGTGCTTTATACTCTTTTTAATTTTGCAATTTATAGGGTACTTCCTCATTCTGAAGTTGTTTCTATGATTGAGTCTGGAGACTTATATCTAGGCACTGCAGTTGCCAAGAGGATTTTGGGAGATACTGGTGGCGTAATTGTTATAGTTGGTATGATAATTTCTATGTTTGGTTCTTTAAATGGAATGATAATAGCATTTCCTCGTATTTATTATGCAATGGCAGCAGAGGGACATTTCTTCAAAAGTTATGGAAAGCTACATCCTAAATATAAGGTTCCAACTGCTTCTTTGATAGGACAGTGCATTATTTCTGTAATATTGGTTCTTTTAAGAAATTTGGATCAGCTTACATCCATGGTTGTTTTCTGCGGTATGCTATTTAATGTTTTAGTTGTTGTAGCAGTTTTGGTTTATCGTAAAAAGTTCCCGGATTTAGAAAGACCATACAAAATGTGGGGTTATCCAGTAACTGTAATAATCACTATATTGTTGTTTATAGGTCTAATGATTAATACACTAATAGAAGATCCGGTAACAGCACTCATAGGCCTTGTAGTTCCTGCTATAGGATGTTTATTCTATTTATATTTTGACAAACAGTTGAAGAAGGAAACTGCTAAAAGATAAGCATCAGTGGTAGGCAAAAGTTGAATAAAATAAACCCCAGCCCTACTAGTAGTGCTGGGGTTTTAAATAAGGAGGCAAGCAATGAAAACAGCAATTTATAATGGTAAAGTGTACATTGAGCGTGGTCATTTTGAGCAGGCGGTACTTATATCAGATGGAATTATTGAAAAGGTAGGGACAAACGAAGATATTTTGGCCTGTGCTTCACAAGACTGCGAAGTAATTGATGCAGATGGCAAAACTATTCTGCCGGGTTTTAATGATTCACACTTGCATTTAGGTTCAATAGGAGAATGGTTGACTTACGCAAATTTAAGTGGAGCTACTTCTATTGAAGACATTGTAGAGATAGGTAAACGCTTTATAGAGGAAAATCCTGAACTCGTTAAGCAAGGTCTCTATGGAATTGGGTGGAATCAGGACTATTTCACCGATGAAAAGAGAATACTCACTCGTCATGATCTAGATCGCATATCAACAGACATACCCATCGTATTTGAAAGGGTGTGCGGACATATCGTTTCAGCTAATACTAAAGCTTTGGAGGTGGGCGGCATAACAGCTGACACACCTCAGGTTGATGGTGGTGTATTTGAAATTGGTGATGATGGTCAGCCAAATGGTATATTTAAGGAAAATGCCACATATCAAATTACTAAAGTAATTCCACCACATACTTTTGAAAAGCTAGAACAGTTATATATAAAAGCTATGGAATATGCAGTAAGTGTAGGAGTGACCTCTGTTCAATCTAACGATGTGCGAGACCATAATTATAAGGAAGTATTTCGGTTGATGCATAAGCTTCATGATGAAGGCAAATTGCTGGTTAGATATCGTCATCAGTTCTCCTTCTTGGATATAGAAAATTTCAAGGACTTTCTAGCCACTGAATTCAAGGATTATAGATACGATAACAAGTTTTTGGCCTTGGGGCCCCTTAAACTATTTAAAGATGGTTCACTTGGTGCCAGAACGGCTTTAATGCGTAAAGGATATTTGGATGATCCAGGTAATTATGGGGTAGCTTCTCTTAGCGATGAGCAGATGGATGAACTATGCGGCTTAGCAGTTAAAAACGGAATTCAGGTTATTACTCATACAATTGGAGACGCTGCCATTGATGATACAATAACAAATTATGAGAGGACCATGAAAGAAGGAAAAAATTCTCTGAGACATGGAGTAGTTCACTGCCAGATTACAGACTTACCTATACTAGAACGAGTTGCAAAGCTTGATATATTGGTTATGGTGCAGCCCATATTTTTAAATTATGATCTTCATGTTGTAGAAAGCAGAGTTGGCAAAGATTTGGCTAGTACTTCCTATGCATTCCACACTTTAGACAAACTAGGCGTTCATGTTGCATATGGCACTGATGCACCGATAGAAGATTGCAATCCTTTCTTTGGCGTTTATTCAGCTGTTACACGAAAGGATTTAAATGGCTTCCCAGAAAGGGGCTTCTATCCAAAAGAATGTGTAGATTTGGAGCAGGCAATAGATAATTATACCATTGGCAGTGCTTATGCAGAGTTTTTAGAAGATGTGAAAGGACGAATAAAACCGGGATATTGGGCAGACCTTATTATACTTGATAGGGATATCTTTACAATTCCTGTCGATGAGATTAAGGATATTAAGGTAGATTTGACTATATGTAATGGAAAAGTCGTTTATAGAAGGGTATAATAAGGGGCATAATCATCAAAGTTTCTTTAACACTTATCATAAAAATAGGAGGCAATGCAATTGATTACTTTGTTTGTTAATGGAAATATTCACACAATGGATGAGAACCTACCTCATGCAGATGCTATGGTAGTTGATGATAATAAGTTCATATTCGTAGGTACTAAATCAGAGGCATATGAGTTTTTAAGCAAATCCGGTGCTGAATATAAAGAAATTGACTTGGGTGGCAAGCTGGTTCTCCCAGGTTTTAACGATTCCCATATGCACTTTATTCATTTTGCAAAGAGTTTTAAGAGTGTAAGTCTTTCAGGTGCAAAAAGCATTAAGGAGATAAAAGAGCGCATAAAGAAGAGCCTTGAGAATAGAAAACCGGGAGATACATCTTGGTTGGAAGGTGAAGGTTGGAATCAGGATTATTTTGAGGATGAAAAACGCTTCCCCAATAAATTTGATTTAGATGAAATAAGCAGCGATGTTCCTATGCTTATGATGCGCACATGTTTCCATATTGGAGTTTTAAATTCTGCTGCATTGAAAGCTTTAGGAATTAATAAAGAGACTGCTTCTAAGTACGGCGACCTAGTTGGACTGTTACCTGACGGTGAGCCAGATGGCATAATAAAGGAAAGTTTATTGGACAATACCAAAGCAAAAATTTCTACTTTAAATCTAGAAACTTTAAAAGAAATTATTGTCACAGCTCAAGACAAAGCTTTTGCACAGGGATTGACATCAGTACAAAGTGATGATATTGGCTATGTTCCCAACTATGACTATGATTTGTTGTTTAGAGCATTTAGCGAACTGGAATCTGAAGGAAAACTTCATATTCGATTGGGTGAACAATGTTTATTGGAAGAGACTTCATTGGTGAAGAAGTTCTTTGAAAAGGGTTATCGCCATGGATGGGGCACAGATAAATGCCGGGTAAACTGCATCAAGCTTTTGGCTGATGGTTCGTTGGGGGCTCGTACAGCGGCTCTAAGACAGCCATATGCTGATGATGGGAATACTACAGGTCTCAGAATGTTTACTCAGGAAGAGTTGGATGAATTAGTTTTATTATCGCATAAAAATGATTGTCCTGTAGCTATTCATGCTATCGGTGATGGTGCCATAGAGATGGCATTAGATGCAATCGAGAAAGCTCAGAAAGCTTATCCAAGCCATAATCCAAGGCATGGAATTGTTCACTGTCAAATAACAGATGAGGCACTCATCAATCGTTTTAAAGAATTGAATGTTCTGGCCTTTGTTCAGCCAATATTTATTGATTACGATATGAACATAGTATATGATAGGGTAGGCAAAAAATTGGCGGAGACTTCCTATGTGTGGAAGACCATGGCAGATAAAGGTATTCACGTATCCTTTGGAACCGATTGTCCTGTAGAATCTCTTAATACTATGCCTAACATATATTCAGCAGTAACAAGAAAGAATGTGACCGGTGATCAAAAGAAGGTATATCTTTCTAATGAAGCAATGAGCATGGAAGAAGCTATACATGCCTATACTGTAGAAGGGGCATATGCATCAGGAGAAGAAGATATCAAAGGTTCAATAACAAACGGCAAGCTTGCAGATTTTATAGTGCTTGATCGTGATCTTTTCGATTTGAGTTGCGATGAGGATATATTGGAAACAAAAGTTGTCGAAACATATGTAGATGGGAAGTTGGTTTATCGAGCATAGCTATTATGTGGCTACCTTTCAATAATTTTTGGAAGGTAGCTATTTATTGAACATTATACGTTAGAATTAAAATTAATAGTTTGAGAAATAAGCATATTTAGAAAGGAAAGCTTCGAGTATGAAAAGTTGCAAAGTGTCCATATCAGATGAAGCAAAAGGATTATTTTCTGTGGTAGGACATGTAGGAGTGGGACATGTTCACAGCCATAGCTCTTTTGTACAAGATGATTCTGCAGGATTTGCTTTAGTAGCGTCTCTAATGAGAGAAGCATTGGGAGTGGATACAAGAATAAAAAATATAGAATGCGACATATACAAAGGTTTTATAACGGTAGAAACATATGGTGAAGGCATAGGAACAGCTTATGCTCGCCGTGGTATAACACCGGCAGAAGCAGAATTGCTAAAGAGAGCGATAAATGAAGATGGAATATATACACAAAGAATAGCAGTAAAAACCTTTGGACGCATGTATGGACAAGGAGTTATGGAAACACCTGTTGCTTTCCAAGGGGCCATAGCATTGGCTGTATTGGATTCTTTCCATAAGAAATCTCCGGATAAGGTATATATAACAACTGATAAGTATGAAGGAAGTATTGATAAAATGGCTGCAACAATTATAGACGTGGATGGAATTCCAGTTTCTCTGCTGCTAAATATAAATGGTTCCGACGGAGGGATAGGACCTAACGAAGATAATGAAGGCAATACAATGTATGGGCCCAAGAGTGAACTGATGAAAAGAGTAGGAATTGACAGCACACCTACAATTATTGTAGAAAGCAAGGCATATATACCAGGATTGTCTGATAAGATTGATAGAAACACATTTTTATTCCGAGCCCAAGAATCGTTGGACAACGTGGATATAGCCAATAGATTGGTTAAAGCAGCTAAAGAGATTGGAATTCATTATATATATTTAAATAACGCCCTTCCTCAAAATAAGGGACAGCTGGCTAAAGCTACTGAAAACTTTGCTGAGAGAATAATCCAATTGGGGCAAAAGCTAAAAGATGTAGATTCATCTTTCGATAAAGTGTCAATCATTGCTGACATGGCTAAATTAATAAGCGAAGATGCAGGAGGTATAAGCTTCATGTCTAACAGTGTTCATGATGAAGTAAGATCTCCAGGCATTGTTCCAGGGACAGCTGCAGTAATTTCAATGCTGGTACCTGCTTCCTATAAAGATTATTGGAAAATTCCAGTACTGGATCAAGAAGATATTGAGGCATATAGGAAAATAATAATGCTTGCTATTAGTAATTTGCTTAGCAAAGATAATTTCAGTGATAAATCAAAATAAAACTGAAAATAGGAATTTTATAGCTTGAGATTATGTCAAAATACCTTTAACACAATTTAATTGGGCTAAAGTTTTTTTGGCATCTCATATGAAAATATAATTCTACCTTATTATTACTTTCTGTAATGGGTTTCAAGAAAGGCTTTCTTGATTGTTATAAAGGCTTCCTAAAGAAGCATTTATAACTTTGATGCGCCTAAGTGATATGCATATTATGCAGTGAGTTTTGAAATATGGAGTTATATTTATGATATAATTACTAAAAAAGTATATAATTTGTATACTGAAATGCTGGTTATGTGATGAATATCGAATTAATTAAAAATTAAGGAATTTGTTGATTCTGTGTAGAAGTTGGTTAAAGCTTACTTTGTTGGTTATTGGAACGACTTCTACAGTTTTCATGAGAAATAGAATATCCAGAAACGTTTAGTATAGCTATTAAACATAGCATACAAAAGGCGGGATATACAATGTGTGATACGTTGGTTGCTTTATCAAATGCAACGAAGGACAACTCGGTGATATTTGGTAAGAACAGCGACAGAGAACCTAATGAACCACAAATAATGATTAGAGTACCTCCTAAAAAGCGAGATAAAAACAAAAAAATTAAATGTACATATATAGAAGTTGACGGAGAAGAGTTTACATATGAAGCAATATTGATAAAGCCCCACTGGATATGGGGTGCCGAAATGGGGATAAATTATAAGGGATTAGTCATTGGCAATGAGGCGGTATTCACAAAGGAAAAGCTGAAGTCAAAATCTCCGCTATCACAATTCTTTTATCATAGCGGATCATAATAGTGCTTATGTGTTGGAAACTGCCGGTAAGAATTGGGCAGTAAAGCAAATATATGATATATATACTATTTCAAACTCCCTTACCCTGAAAAAAGATTTTGACCGATGCAGTAGTGATTTGATAAACGATGCCATTAGCAAAGGATGTTGCAAGTCTAAAGAGGATTTCAGCTTCAAGGATTGTTATGAGGATAAGTTGTATTCATTTGCTTCAAAAGGAGATTATAGGCGGCAGTACACAATGGATTCCTTGAGAAGCAATGCTAGAAACATTGATGTGGGTTATATGAAGAGAATACTGAGAAGCCATTGTAATGATAAAGTTGGGAATTTCAGATCCGGCAGCATGAAAAGCATATGCATGCACGGAGGGGGAGTTATTTCAAGCCAAACCACTGGAAGCATGATAGCACAGTTGAGGAGTGGCAGTATAACATTGTGGTGTACAAATACTTCTCTGCCATGTCTATCTTTGTATAAGCCTTACTGGTTTATTGAAAACAAGGAATTGTTTTTTACTGAAGAACAGCAATCAGAAGCTGTAGAATATTGGAAGAAAAATGAGTTGTTACATAGGATGGTGCTTAATGGACAAATAGCAGATATATCATCATTTACAGCCAAGAGGGATGAAGTAGAAGCACAGCTGATGAAGCTTGCTGATCAAGTCAAGTCTGATGAGGATAAAATAGAAGTTATGAGATTAGCAAAGCAATCAGAGCAGGAGTTATGTAAAATATTATCGGATAGTATTTCAACGGCTAAAAAGAAAAGATGGAATCTCAATTTGTACTACAATTGGTATTGGAAGAAGCAAAATAATAGTCTCAATAGTTAAAGATCAGCAGTAACCATGATGGTTATGTATATACCGCCATCATAGTTGTTTAAGTTTAATATATTGTTCAGTTTTTTTGTATGTGGTCAACATATATGGTATAATTAGCAAGCAAACATCTAAGTATCTATATAAATGATGGCATAATTTATATATATTTCCTGTGATAGATAATAGAAATAAATGGAGAATTCATATGAAAAGCATTAGAATTGAAGATATTGATATAGAAGTAATCAAAAAAAGCATCAAGAACATGTACATATCTGTATATAAACCTGACGGTAGAGTGCGAATTACTGCACCTAAGAAAATAAATGATGGGGATATTTGGAATTTTGCTGTTTCAAAGTTAAACTGGATAAAAAAGCAACGGGCTAAATATCAGAATATGGAGATAGATCCTCAAAAACAATATGTTTCAGGAGAAAACCATTACTTTCAAGGCAGAAGATATTTATTAAATGTCATATATACAAGAAAAAGACAAAGAGTAGAGATATGCAATAATCGAATGGATTTTTACATTAGAGAAGGAAGCACCAGGGAGCAAAGAGAAAAAGTGATGATTGAATGGTATCGAAGCCAGCTTAAAAAAGATATCTCAAAGTTCATTGAAAAATGGGAGCAAGTAATGGATGTAAAGGTGACTTCTTATGGAGTTAAGCTTATGAAAACCAAATGGGGTACCTGCAATCCTGTTGCAAAACGAATCTGGATCAATCTAGAATTGGCAAAAAAAAATCCAAGATGCCTTGAATACATAGTAGTTCATGAGATGGTACATCTACTTGAAAGACATCATAATAAAAGGTTTTATGCTTATATGGATGAATACCTACCTGGCTGGAAGGAGATAAAAGAAGAGTTGAATCAACTATAGGTTGTGGTATAGTTTGAGTGTATTAATATAGTGATATAAATTATAACGGCTTTTTACAAGGAGGTAGAAAAATGCCGAGACTAAGCGATCGTGTTGATTTGTTTACTGATTCTGTCATAAGGCGCATGACAAGAATATCTGATGCCTATGGAGCCATAAATCTTTCTCAGGGATTCCCTGATTTTGATCCACCTAAGGAGATATTAGATGCATTGGCTAATATAACATATACTGGGCCCCATCAATATACAATTACATATGGATCTTATAATTTGCGAAGTGCATTGGCAAGAAAGCATGGTAAAGCTATTAATCGTACAATTGATCCTGATAAGGAAGTACTTGTTACTTGCGGTGGTACTGAAGCTATGATGTGTGCTATGATGACCATATGCAATCCAGGTGATAATGTAATTATTTTCAGCCCTTTTTACGAGAATTACATGGCAGATATAATTCTCTCAGGAGCAAACCCCATATATGTGCCACTGAATCCGCCGGATTTTAGTTTTGATAAACAAGTGCTGGAGGATGCCTTTAAGCAAAATGTTAAAGCGATAGTTGTTTGCAATCCGTCAAATCCAACTGGCAAGGTGTTTACTAAGGAAGAAATGGAGTTTATAGGTTCTTTGGCATTAAAGCATGATGCATTTGTAATCACCGATGAAGTATATGAACATATAATATATGAACCTTATCAACATGTTCATATGGCAGGATTGCAAGACATGTATGACAACACAATAACTTGCAGCTCTTTGTCAAAAACTTATTCTATAACAGGTTGGCGTTTGGGATATCTCATAGGACCGGAAAAGGTAATGGAAAATGCAAAAAAAGTTCATGATTTCCTAACTATATGTGCTCCAACTCCGCTTCAGGAGGCTGCCTGCATAGGTGTCAACTTTGATGATTCATACTATAAAAAATTGCAAAAAATGTATACCGAAAAGCGAGATTATTTCTGCAAACGTCTTGATGATATAGGATTAAAACATACGACACCACAGGGTACCTATTTCGTAATGATGGATATATCAGAGTTCTTGTCAATGGATATATTTAAAGGATGGACTGATTTGCAGTTTTGCGAATGGATGATAAAAAAGATAGGTGTTGCTGCAGTTCCGGGATCAAGCTTTTTCAGGGAGCCTGTGAATAATCTAATTAGATTGCATTTTGCAAGAAGTCGAGATATATTGGATGAGGTGTTGAATCGATTGGAAAAACTAGTCAAAATTTAATATGAATTTTGTATCAAAACAAATGCATATTTCAAGCATGTATAGACAATGGAAGAATGTGGAGCAATGAGAAATGAAGCAAAAGAGTTTTCTTAAGAATTGAAAGTAAATCAAAATAGCTGCATAAATATTAAGAGATTAGAGGAAAGGTCATCCTTCTAATCTCTTAATATTTATGTATCGTTAATATGTACGTAATATGAATTAGATTTTATCATTGATTGCTTCTATATTCTGTCCTTCGATTAATGGAACAACAAGATCCTGTTCTTCCGCTGTTAGAACTTTTTGAACATCCAGTATGATGATCATATGTTCATTTGTTTTAGCTATACCTGAAATGAATGTACTGTAGATATTGTTAGAAAACAGTCTGTTTGTAGGTTCAATATCTTCATCGCTAATCTTAACTATATCTATTACCTCATTCACAATAAGACCAATCATGAAATCATCTACTATGGCAATTAGTATTTCATCTTCTTTGGTAATATTGTTATTTGCTAAGTTGAAACGTTTTCTTAAATTGTACAGTGGGATGACTTTACCTCTTAGGTTGATTATGCCTTCAATGAAAGTAGGAGAGTTAGGAACATTGTAAATTAAAAAATCCTTCAGTTTGTTTATTCCGTTAACAAAATCTATCCTAATGCCATATTGTTGCTTTTCTAATTCGAATATGATAAATTGAGCATTTGACATGCAAAAACCCCCGATCGCTTTATTATAAGGTTATGCCCTATAGAACTATTTACTATGAGCAAGTTCGTTTAAACTTTCGGATAGAGAGGATATTTCTTCTATACTTGCAGTCATTTCTTGTACAGCAGCGGATTGCTCTTCTGTAGCAGAAATAGTGGTATCTCCTATTTTTACAGTGTTTTTAATAGAAGCTTGAATTTTATCAACAAAGGATCTTATTTTTGCAACGGTTTGCTTTGATTCACTGGATAGCTTGCGTATCTCTTCTGCGACGACTCCAAAGCCTAGCCCAGCGGTGCCTGCTCTGGCTGCTTCAATAGCTGCATTTAGACCAAGCATGCGAGTTTCATCTGCAATTTCCTTAATAAAATCTAAAACTTCACTTATTTGCTCAGACATTGTATTAACATTATTAATTTCTGCATTGAGCATTTTTTGAGAATTATTAACTTCTTGTGCTGAGGCTGCGAGTTGTTCCATGGTAGCAGCTATTTGATTTAAACTCTCATTTAATGTATCGGTAGCGTCTGCTAATTTTCGTTGATGATACCAATTTTTTGCCATACTATTAGCTACAAAGTATAATACTTCAGCAGCAGCCAAGATTTCTTCGTTTGACATTAATCTTATTTCTTTGGCAGCAGATACAAAGGCTGCTTCATCTACATTTATTTCTGAGGCAATTTGCTTATACTTGTCTTCATTCTGAAAGTTCTCCAATACTTGACCTCCTAGAATTGTGCCAATTAATTGACCTTCAAGCATGATGGGAGCAGCAAAATCGATTAATCCAGCATGACATTCATAGGTGACAGGTTTACCCAATCTAGCAGCTTCTTCTCCCCCTTTGCGGTGAGATTCCGCACAACGATTATCTCCAATTTTAGTAGAATGAACATAGTTGCAAAACCTTGTGTATCTGCTGGGGTTTGTTACAGGGATTCCATTAGTATCAACAGTGACACTTGCCAATCCTATGGCAGTAGCAAAATCGTCTTGGAATTTTTGCAGAAAATCAATGTCTATTACATCTTGTAATTTGATATTAGTGAGATTCATTGTTGTCTTTTCATTGCTCATTACAATCCCTCCCGAATTATAATATGCAAAATATGGAGTAATTTGACCATATATGTCGAATTGATATTAGTATAGCATTACACAAATTAAAAGTAAAGAAAATTAGGAATTGTTTAAATTATTGCAAAGAGGAAGAATGCAAATAAAAATAATTTAGAAATTATATTCTTTCCAAATTAATGAAGAAGAACTGTGTGATTATAATTTTACATATGATTCTCAAGAATCAACACAATACCAATATTTTATTATTTTTTGCAATGTCTAAGTATTATTAAAAAAATTAACTTCAACGATACGTTGCATAAATTATGTCTAATCATGACTATATATGTAAAATTATGTTGTTTAATTAGGACATTGGTACTATAATAAACATAAGAAGAGTTTTATTTTACGATGATGATAAAATGTCAGGAATGAGTTAAGCGATGTATAAAAATTATAATTACGAAGAAGCAAATATTTTGTCATATCAGTCAAATAATGAAATAAATCAAGCTTTGTAGAATTGAATCATGTTCTGTTTCTGGAAACAGATGCAATAAGCATTTAAGCAAATACTTATTCAGCATTCATTCAAATTGTGTGGTTCTGCGATTAAAAATAGTATATATGAAAGGAGAGGCTTTTATGAGGTTCAAGAGTATAAGAGCAGCTTTATTGAGTATCACTATTTCTTTAGTAGTTATAGGTATGTTTGCTGTCACGGCAACAAGTTATTTCTTTTCAAAGGCCATAATCAATAATGAAATTGAAGAAAAGATGTCTCATCAAATAAACACCATTACTGAAGGAATTGAAAAGAGACTATGGAAGCATGAGCAATTGGCAATTAATATAGCAAAATCAGTAGAATCTACCATACATATAAAAGATAAAAATGTCTATATTTCAATGTTAAAAAGTATTGTGGATACAAATGAAGATACCTATGGGAACGGCATATGGTTTGAACCCTATGAATTTAGTGCAGAAGAAAAATACTTTGGACCCTATGCATATAAAGATGGAAATAATATAGAATTAACAATGGATTATAGCAACGAACAATATGATTATTTTGCATATGATTGGTATCAAAAAGCAAAAAATTCTGGTGGAGAAGTTCAATGGAGTAATCCATATTACGATGAAATTTCTGATATTACCATGATTACAACTTCTGTACCGTTTTTTCATAATGGAGAAGTTAAGGGAGTTGTCACTGCAGATATTAATTTAAGCAGTATACAAGAATTAATAAGCAATACGGTAGTAGGAGAAACGGGTAAAGCATTTTTAATAAATAGAGAAGGACTTTTTATAGCCCATAGTGATTCTGAAAAAGTAATGAAAGAGAATATCTTAAACGATCCTAATCAGAGTTTTTCTGAAGTTGGAAAAAGGATGTTGGAAAGCAAAAACGGCAATGCTTCATATTTGGATGGCAATGAAAAATATAAGTTGTATTATTACAATTTCCCAAAGACTAATTGGATAATTGGGCTTACTATATCTGAGAAGGAATTATATGAACCGTTAAATGTTTTATTGCGAAATGTAGTGATTTTGTTTTTCGTATGTATTTCTATTGTTACATTGGTAATAATATTGTTTACAAAAAATATTATTAGCAGAATCGTTAAAATAAAGGCTACAGCAGAGTTATTGGCACAAGGAGATCTAACAGTAAAATGTGATGTTAATTCTAAGGATGAATTAGGTGCCCTTTCTAATAGTTTTGATAGAATGATAAATAATATGAAGAAACTGCTGATTGGTGTCAGAAATGTGGCTGAGGAAGCGGCACATTCTGCTAACAGCTTAGCTGCTATATCAGAAGAAACAGTTGCATCATCTGAAGAGGTTTGCAGAGCAGTAGAAGATATAGCAAAGGGCGCTGGAGAACAAGCATCAGATGCAGAGCAGAGTTCTATCAATGCAGCATCTTTAGATGAAAAATTCGAACAATTGAAAATTAAGAGTAAAACCATGTATGATAACGCAAAAGAAGTTAATGATGCCAATAAGGATGGCATAATTGCTGTTGAAGAGCTAATTAAGAAAACTAAGTTGAACAATGAATCAATGATCAAAATTCAAGAGACGATAAAAGATTTAAATATTAAATCAAGTAAAATCAATGAAATATTAGGCACTATTTCATCTATTGCTGGACAAACAAATCTATTGGCACTTAATGCTTCAATAGAAGCTGCAAGAGCAGGAGAAGCGGGCCGCGGTTTTGCTGTAGTAGCAGAAGAAATTAGAAAGCTTGCTGAAGAATCAAAGGAAGCAGCTGATAAAATAAAGGAAATAGTGGAGGAATTGCAAGCAGAAAATAACAATGCTATAGAAAGAATGAGTGAGGTAAAATATATAACACAAGAGCAGACATCGGCAGTAGAAGGAGTAAATAGGACATTCAGCATAATCTCAAGATCTATTGGTAACATAACTGATGAAATAGATAAAGTCAATAAGTTTATTGATGAATTAAGTATTAATAAGGATATAATAGTTAAATCCATCAGCAGCATTTCTGCAGTTTCAGAGGAAACGGCCGCTGCAACTGAAGAAGTCACAGCTTCTTTAAATGAACAAGTGAAGGCCATTGAGGAAGTAGCCAAAAATGCAGAGCGCTTAAATGAATTGTCAATGGAATTAAATCAACAGATTAATCAGTTCAAGTTTGAATAAAAGTTGGAAAGTTCAATCATATAACATGAAGAAATCTGTTCATTAGTTATAAAGTTATCTATGAAAGTATATTGTATGGATATAACTATGTTGGCAGTAACATTATAAATTAAAAAAGGAATATAGCATACTAAAAGGAAGATGAGAAACTCATTATACTTTTAGTATGCTATATTTATGAAAAAAGTAAAAACTTGGGGGTGAAATGAATTATTAAACATAGTTATTCTTCAGCAATTGTGTCAATATATTGCTTCAAAGCTTCAGGCTTATTGATAACTATAGATTTGTTTTCGTAACTTATAACATTTTCATCTAACAACTTATTTAGGCATCGAGTAACTGTTATTCTGGAGCAACCTATATTGTTAGCCAATTCCTGATGTGTGAGGGGCAAATTGATACTTGCCTGACCTGATTCAGTGCGATCTGCACATGAATAAAGTCTCAATAATGCATCACAAATTTTTCCGATGGCATCATTAAAGATGGAGTTCGTAAGTTGAAGCAAAATTATTCTAAACTTTCGTGTTATACTATGTATAAAATGCCTATAAATTTCTGGATGCATTTCAAGTGCCTTTTCTAAAGTATCTCCGGTTATAACAGACATCTGGCCATCGGTTTTTCCTTTAGCAATAATTGAATCAGTGCCTCCGCAAAAGAAATTCATTTCTCCGAATATCTCGCCTGGTCTTAACACATATAGCAGCTTTTCATGTCCTTTTGTACTAATAACACTTTGGGTTATATGTCCTTTTAAAACTATAGCTACATAGCTTTCTGATTTAATATTAATTAACTCATTCTTTTTAAAATCTTTTATGGTGCCAATTTTACTGAGATTATCTAAAAAAAATTTTCTCATGATCAATTGTCTATTATCATCGAAGAAATCATTATACATATTTTTCCCTCCTTTTAAAGTCTAGTCATGCAGATATTCAAAATTGAATGGTATAATTATCTATAACGAAAGCTTACATAATATGATATTAATAATATCAGAAAAACAGATTAATCTTAAATAAATTAAAGATAATCTGTTTTTCAATCATTATCAGAAATATATTATGTTTATAAACTCTACTAATGTTTTAGCATATTGTGCCAGCAGAGGCTTTTAAGTCAGTTCTATTTTCAACTGCAGCTTTTATAGCGCATCTTATACCTTCTGTAATCATGGAAATTTCCATGAAAGGGGTGTTAGGTTTATTGATTACCTGTTCTGCGCTGAAGGGAACATGAATAAATCCTCCACGTATGTTTGGGTATTTTTTATTAATCAGATACAAAAGGCCATACATAATGTGATTGCATACAAAAGTACCGGCAGTGTTTGATACTGAAGCAGGAATATTGGATTTTTTTATTTCGTTTACCATAGCTTTTATTGGAAGATTAGAAAAATAAGCATTTTCTCCATCTTCAAAAATGGGAGTATCTATTGGTTGATTTCCT
Source organism: Lutispora thermophila DSM 19022 (assembly GCF_900142105.1). Classification (GTDB taxonomy): domain Bacteria; phylum Bacillota; class Clostridia; order Lutisporales; family Lutisporaceae; genus Lutispora; species Lutispora thermophila. The sequence goes on along the minus strand of NZ_FQZS01000019.1, from coordinate 6,795 downwards.
TCATTATCTTCAATACGTGCATCATCAATGTTGATTCCAACTCTTTCGATGGTTATATCGTATCTACCACCGGCCTGACCGACACAAATTACGATATCAGGCTGCTCTTTTATAATCAATTCTTCTAATTTGTGAATGGATTTATAGAAAACTGTTGGGATTTCAGATTTAACAATTTTTGCCCCTGCAATATTGTCATCTAATTTTTTTACAGCTTCAAATGAGGGGTTAATGCTTTCTCCGCCAAATGGTTCAAATCCAGTTACTAATACTTTCATACAGCACCTCCAAAATATAACAATATTGAGTTCAAGATTTTAGAATGCCCAGACATACATCAAGATTATATGAATTATCAACATAACAATAGCTACAGGAGCTTGATACTTTATTAGTCCATATTTTCTATCATCTATTTCTAGAATAGCTGTAGGAACTATATTAAAGTTTGCTGCCATTGGTGTGAGCAAAGTACCGCAGAAACCAGCAGTAAGTGCTAGTGTTGATGCTATTGCAGGATCAGCACCTTGCATAAACACAAAAGGTACACCTATTCCCACAGTAATTACAGTAAAGGCAGCAAAACCGTTTCCCATAATCATTGTAAACAATGCCATTCCTATACAGTAGGTAACAACACCTAAGAAGATATTACCTTCAGGAATTACTGTTTTGATAGCACCGGCGATTACATCACCAACACCTGCCACTGCAAAAACTGAGCCAAGGGCTGCCAATAACTGTGGTAATATGCTGACAGGTCCTACTACTTCAAGAAGTCTTCTGCCATCTTCTATCATTTCACTGCATTTTCCCTTAGTGATCATTAGAGATAATATTGATGCGACTACCGCAGATATACCTAATGCTACCAATGAACCCAATTGCTTCGTCCATAGCTGAGCAATAACAAATGCCACAATAGCCAAAGATAAAGCCGGTATGAATATTTTATTTCCTATTATTGCAGCCATTTTTTCTTTAAAATCTGCTGTGGATTCATTAAAAGTATTGTATTTCACTTTTTTTGAAGCAGATAGAATAGCCATTGCCAAAACAAGATAGCCAACAACTGTATTATTTATATATATTTCACTATTTCCCCACAGTGTTCCTATTCTGCTGAAAGTAAAAATAAAGCCTAAAATACTCCAGAATAATGCAGTTGCTAGTTTTGAAGGATGTTTTTTATCCTTGCATGTACTATATACTGAGAAAAAACATATAAGACCACATAATATATATAACAACTCTGTTAATGAATCTTTTAACATGATAACACCCTCTTGAACATTAATTTATATTAGCTTTTTCAGATTTATCAAAGGTTTTAAGGTATTTTTTATCAAACTTTTTATCGTAATATAAAAACTGCAATGTGCCTACTATCATAATAATTAATGCTATGGGCAATGAAGCTTTAGCGACATCTATGGCTTCCAGATAATAACCTTGTTCCTTCATAACGCCAACAATTAGCAACACGCCTCCCGATGCTACAAAGAAGTTTTGACCGAAAAAGTTGCCATAATTTTCAACAGCACCTTCAAGACCCTTAATTGTTTGAACATCCTCTTCGTCCAGTTTTCCATATCTGCTGGTTGCGGCTCCTTCAGCCATAGGAAGAATAAGTGGTCTGATGAACTGAACGTGACCTCCCATCCTTAGGCCGAACATGGCTGATACTGTTCTTATTATTAAGTAAAGTGAGGTTAATTTACCCATGGTTAAGGATTTTATTTTTCCAATTAGAAAAGCTGCTCTCTCTCTCAAACCATATCTTTCAAGTAGTCCTATTACAGGTAGAGAAATAATAAAAATTGACATATGACGATTTGTTACAAATCCTTCTCCTAAAATTGTCATAACTTCGTTGAAGGATAAGCCAGATACAAGACCCGTTGCTATTCCTGCAATAACAACAACAGCTATGGTATCTAGCTTTAGCATGAATCCAATAACAATAATTACAATTCCGATAAGCTTAATCATCATTTCAACTCCTTTCAATTTTTATAGAAATAGCTTTTAATCAGATAGCTATAGTATTTAATTCAGCAATAATCATGGGATTTCATGTACTTGAATAATACTACGCTATCAAAATACAAGAGAAATTTGCATGGAAATATTGTGCGTTAATTGCAAATTTTCTCAATATACTAGTATATTGAGAAGTATATCATAGGATAAAATATTTTTTTGTAGCATAGGCTACAATATTGAAAAATATTTTTGGAGTCTGTAATAATTGCAATTTTTATGTAAGAACAAGGAAAATAGGAGGTTAACAAATAACATTAACCTCCTAATATTTTTATATTCCACGTTGTGACATTAAATAGCTGATTTCCTGTTCATTAATTCCAACCATTGCTTCGCCAAGGTCTTCAGATATTTCTGCCAGAATCTTAGAATCATTATAATGAGCTACAGCTTTTACAATTGCCTTTGCTCGTTTTGCAGGATTACTTGATTTAAATATGCCAGACCCAACAAACACACCTTCAGCACCAAGTTGCATCATTAAAGCCGCATCTGCGGGCGTTGCTATTCCACCTGCAGCAAAGTTAGCTACAGGAAGTCTGCCATTAATGTGTACGTATTTGGCCAGTTCATAAGGAACCTGTAATTCTTTAGCTGCATGGAAAAGCTCCTCTTCTTTCAGGCTCTGCAGCTTCTTGATTTGTTGATTCATCTGTCTCATGTGGCGTACAGCTTGAATTATATCTCCAGTTCCCGCTTCGCCTTTAGTACGGATCATTGATGCACCTTCAGCAATCCTCCTTAATGCCTCTCCTAAATCCCTTGCACCGCATATAAATGGAACATGAAATTTAGTTTTATCAATATGAAAAGTATCATCTGCCGGTGAAAGAACTTCGCTTTCATCGATAAAATCAATGTTAATAGCTTGAAGAATTTGTGCTTCTACGAAATGACCGATGCGGACTTTTGCCATTACCGGTATTGATACTGCCTGTTGTATGCTTTTTATTATCTTAGGATCACTCATCCTAGAAACCCCGCCTGCGGCACGGATATCGGCGGGTACCCTTTCTAATGCCATAACGGCACATGCACCCGCTTCTTCAGCAATCTTTGCTTGCTCAGGCGTTGTTACATCCATAATAACACCGCCCTTTAGTTTCTCAACTAATTTTTTACTTTTCTCATGAATATTTTCCACATGAATCAACTCCTTTACTTTATTGACAATCTTATCCAACTGATACTATTATATTGTTAAACTGATATCATAGATAAGTATCAGATTGAGCAAAATTAATGGTATCAGAATATGAGGTGATATGTTATGGATATGCTGACACTTTTTATTAAGGAAGATAACAAAATCCCTATTTATGAACAGCTTTATTCTTTCATTAAGTCGGAAATTCAATCAGGAAGAATTTCTTATAATGCAAAGCTTCCTTCTAAGAGAAAGCTGTCATCATATTTAAAAATCAGCCAAAATACCGTTCAAGCAGCATATGACCAGTTGATGGAAGAAGGATATATTTATTCAAAGGAAAGAAGCGGCTACTATGTAAGCAAAATTGATAACATTTATAAACTTGGTATTCGTGACGTATATAATAAAAATGAACTCGATATGTGTCAGTCCAATGTAAAGTATGATTTTTCATATCATAGGGTGGATGAACAAGCTTTTCCATTTGGTATCTGGAGAAAGCTTTTTAAGGATGCTGTTGATGAATATGATAAAGAGCTGCTCAGGATTGGAGATTCACGTGGCCATATTGGCTTGCGCAGCAGTATAGCTGATTATCTTCATCAATCAAGAGGGGTAAATTGCTCACCTGATCAAATAATAATAAGTTCTGGAACTGAATTTCTTTTTCAAATATTGTTTCAATTATTTGATAAAGAATATGTTTTTGGCATAGAAAATCCAGGTTATGAGAAGCTTAATATGTTGTTTTCCAGCAATAGAGCAAAGTTTAAAGCTATAAACATCGACAGAGAAGGGATGATGTTAAAAGAAATAATCCAAAACAATGTAAATGCAATATGTATTACTCCGGCTCATCAATTTCCTACAGGAGAGATTATGCCTATTAATAGGAGAATTCAAATATTGAACTGGGCTAATGAATGCAATAATCGTTACATTATCGAAGACGACTATGATAGCGAGTTTAAGTATAGTGGTAAGCCTATACCTGCTTTACAAGGACTCGATACTAATGAAAAAGTTATTTACATGGGATCATTTTCAAAGGCTCTTTCTCCATCTATTAGAGTAAGCTATATGGTTCTTCCTAGGCATCTTTTAAAGAAATATATTAAAGACTTGTCCTATATTATTTGCCCTGTTCCAATAGTAGTTCAAAAGGTGCTTTTCAAGTTTATTCAGGGTGGATATTTTGAAAGGCATCTAAATAAGATGCGAAACATATATAAAAGAAAACGAGAATTGTTAATAAGAAGTATAGAAGAATTAAATTGTGGTATTGAAGCATTGGGAGCTGAAGCTGGATTGCATTTGCTGCTTAAAGTTAACAATGGAATGACAGAAGAGCAACTAGTTTCATCTGCCTTAATCAATGGTGTTAAAGTCTATGGAATATCCAAGTATTATTTTGATAAAAGGTATGTTGACAAATGTCCCAAAATAATAATGGGATATGCTGCGATGAATGAGCAAGAAATCAGAGATGCTGTTAGAATGTTATATAAATCATGGTTTTTGAATAATTAATTTTTTAGTTAATATTTGAGTAAAATCATATGTATTATATGTACATAAAACTTAAATACTTGACACCATAGTAAATAAGTGGTAATATTAAAAAAAACATATTGCGGGGGAACTCATATGAGTTGAGAAGGTAAAACCTGACCCTTTGAACCTGTCAGTTAATACTGGTGTAGGGAAGCAATAATCTATAAAGTGAGTAATGCCTACCTAATTCAGTAGGCATTTTTATTTGCAGAGACTTAAGGTTTACTTTAAGCTATGCTTCTTCTATATGAGGCTGATATGATTGAATAAAAATTCAAGCATTTTGCTAAGAAAGAGGAGGTTAAAATATGAATACATTAGTTGCAGTTGCAATTGCGCCTTGTGGCATAGGCGATGAACTTTCAACTGAAGTAGCAGAAGTTATAAAGGTAATTCGTGATTCTGGATTGCCTAATCGTACTACTTCCATGTTTACAGAAATCGAAGGCGAATGGGATGAGGTGATGAAGGTTGTAAAAGATGCCGCATTTATACTTGCAAATAAGGGTATTCGCACTGAAGTGGTTTTAAAGGCAGATATACGTCCTGGATACAGTAACATGATAAATTCAAAAGTTGATAAAATCAACAGTATTCTAGCAGGACAAAATGAGCAGCAAAGATAGCTTTGACATTTAAAATCATGAGGGAAGTATATAGAAATAAGAATAACTTGTTTTAGTGATTAAAAACAGTGTGTATTTTATATGGCTCGAAAATAGTTGATTAAAGTGCATACTTCAACCAAAGTAGCAGGATGGTTCTTTTTTGCAGAAAAGAACACTATCAAATATTGAACGAGTTGCTCATTTATGGAAAGTATGGTATTATTTCTAAGGTGACGGGATGGAGTTGGATGCTCCTACTACACTGATAAACGGGAAGGAGAGTCTCGTATGAAAGCTTTATTGGTTATTGATATGCTAAAGGATTTCATCGATGAAATGGGAACATTGAGTGTGGGTCTAGCAGGGAAAAAAATCGTACCTTTTATAAATGGAACCATTGATAAGTTTAGGAAAGAAGGCTTTCCTATTGTCTTTATATGTGATAACCATGAAAAGGATGATAAAGAGTTTGATATGTTCCCTCCTCATTGCATTGCCCAAACTGAAGGAGCAGAGATAATAGAAGATATAAAAATTAATCCGGGAGACAAGGTAATTAGAAAAAGACGCTATAGTGCCTTTTTTGGGACCGATTTGGATTTATACCTGAGAGAAAAGGGTATAGATGAACTTTATTTAGTTGGAGTATGCACAAACATTTGTGTGCTTTATACGGCTGCTGACGCAAGAAATCTGGCATACAAAGTAAATATTTATAAAGACGGTGTAGCATCTTTTAATGATGATGCCCATGAATTTGCGCTTAAGGAAGCGGAGAGCACATTAGGCTGTCAAATTATCTAATGATAATTAAAGCAACATTAGATAACTCAGTTGCATGCATTTATAAATCTAATGCGATAGAGCGGTTTTTAGTGCGGGTATAAACTTATACAACTAAAGAAGATAATAAAGTAGCCATGTTTGCCTTTATAGCAGATATGGCTACTTATTTGCAATTTTAATAAATCATAGGGAAATGTAAAAATCCTTAAATTTTAATTTTCGTTAAATTCGTACACAATCAATTCATAAATAAAATAGAATAAAAGTACTATTTAATTTAACTCGTTGTGCTAGCTTTGAATTACCAAAAATCTACAAATGAAAAACTCCAACATATTATGTAACCTATCATTAATAACCAAGAAAATGATAGGGAGGTCACATATATGCTGGAGTCTGATAGAAACTATTTTATCAAAGAAATTGGAGATTTAAAAGACTTTTTAACTGTCTCTTATGTCATAATTGACGATATCTACCAGGAAGTTACTCCAACACATATTAAAAATCGTTGTAATATCAATACTTCTAAGATGAGTGATAGTGAAATAATTACCTTAAGCATTGTTGCTAAATTACTAACCATTGATTCAGAAAATGCCTGGTTTGGTTTCTGTAATAAGAATATGAGAGACTTGTTTCCAAGGCTTT
>NZ_FQZS01000038.1 GCF_900142105.1 Lutispora thermophila DSM 19022 | reverse complement strand
CTGCAAAATTCAACTTCCAAAAGAACTGCGACAAGCTATCTTTAGATTAAGGCGGAGGATTGAAACAACAGCATCTCAGCTCACTAGCCAACTGAATATTGAGAGAGTACTAGCGAAGTCCTTTTGGGGGTTGCAAACAAGGATTAAAACCAAGCTATTATCCTATAACTTGTGTTATTACATCAATAAATTTTAGGTCGTGAATCATACTCAAGAATCAAAGAGTTAATATTTGGATATTTAACCCATATAATATCATCTATCAGGGATTTTATATCCTTATTGATTGGTATAATATTCCTGATAGTAAAATCGAATTAACTAGCACAAGAGGTTAACTTAGAAATAATCAATAATTTATCTTTCAAAACTTCCATTTTTCCTACTCATTCCCACAAAGATAGACGTTGTCTAATCCCCAATGCCTTCATGCATCCATATAAACTCAATCCATACCAAAAAAATACCCTCGATTTGCTTTTATAAACACATATCGAGGGTATTTTTTCTCATGAAACTTATAACAATAACTCCAATAAAAACTTTGATGATTGGTTTGCTTGTGCAAGCATAGCTTGTTCTAACTGCACTGCAGTTTGTTGCTACACATGCTCCCTTATACCTTTTACCATATTCATAGCCTTTATTCTACTTTGCATGCTGTTTTACTCGGTGCCTGGCACTCATAATTTATTTGCAATACCTATCTTTTCTCCCATTTTCACAATGGTTTCAATGCCCAAAGCTGAATTCTTCAAGATATCTTCATCAATGATTACTTTATCTTTTTCAATACAAACGATAATGGTTGATCCTCCAAATTCAAATTTGCCCTTTTCTTCACCTCGTTTAACAAATTTTTCTTCATGATAGTTAACAATTTTTCCAACAAGCAAAGCGCCAACTTCCATAATCAACAAAGAACCAAAGTTTTCACTATGAAGAATTGCAAATTCTCTGGTATTCTCTTTATAGATCTTGACTTTATCGTTTACTATAGGATTTACCGTATGTAATACACCTTTGATACGGTAGTTCTTTGTTTTATACCCATTATCAATATAGCAGTATCTATGATAATCGCCTACTGTCAATCTAAAGACAAGTAAAACTCCTCCTTTATACCTGTCAGCAAGATTCTTATCTCTCAACAAACTCTCCAGCGTATATGAAGTGTTCTTTATTATAAAATTACTAGATTCATCTATGCAGTATACGCTTAATCTGCTGTCACAAGGAGATATAAAATGCTTTGGATTAAAATCAATTTTTCGTTTTTCTGGCTTGATTTCTCTAGTAAAGAAATCATTGAATGATTTGTATTTACACTTTTTATATTCTGTCATATCAATTTTATTGATAAGGATAAATGGCCAAATCATTACTTTCGAAATACTATGATTTAGCAGACGTCCCATGAAAATGGAATATTTAGGTTTGACAACCTGAAGAAGCAGCATCATACCTAGCTTTCTTCTATATAAAAATGAAAGAAATCTGTCTTGTCCACCATTCTTTTCAATTATAGTCCCATTTCGGTGGGCATATTTCATCCAAACCCTCCTTATTCAATTACTTCTTCTATTGCTTTAATCAACGGCTTTTCATAATCTATAGTGTGCCTAATACGATACTCAGAAAAGAGCATGTTTACCAACACTGCACAGGCTACAATAAGAACCAATATTGTAAGCTGTCTGTTTGTTGGCTTCATAAACTTAAATTTGACAATAAATAGAATTCCCACTACAAGAAGATTGCCCATTAGAACATACTCAAGCATCCCTGGCGGCAAAACAAAGTTAAGAAGAAATACTAAAGGAAGAATTACCGATATTGACGTTACCGGAAGACCATAATAATACTTGTTAGCTCCATCTTCCTCTTGTTGCCTTCTTGTTTCAAGAACATTAAAGAATCCCAATCTTATCACAGCAGCGATACAATAAAATGTGATAATAAGTCCTCCAACAACACCTCTTACACCCAGCATATAACTGATCATAGCCGGAAATATACCAAAGCAAATAACATCACTTAATGAGTCAATTTGTATTCCAAATAATTTTTCTTCAGCAGTACGATCTTTTTTCGTTCTGGCAATTTTCCCGTCAAACATATCACAAAGCCCCGATAATGCCAGGCAGCATATGGCCGTTCTAAACCTGCCATTGATCAATTGTGTTATTCCAAACACAGAACTTGCCAATCCAATATAAGTAATTATAACCGTATAATTATAAAAACCTATCATCTATAGCTATCCTTTCTATTATATTTCTAATAACAAAATATGCAATATTTTTCAATAAAGAACCAGCAGCTTGTCCATTACAGCAGAACTCCCATTCTTTGAATCAATAATTGTCATCTAAAATGAGTAATTTTCATACAACAAACACAATACCACAAATTATCACGAAAATCCAGCAAAACAATGCTTAATATAAGGTTCAATTGCATTTGCTCATACAAATAATAATTGCAATTATCTAGATTATGCCAGTTCTCCCTGGGGTATTTGATTTTCTATTGAATCTTTATAGTGCAGTAAAAAAGCGTTCCTGACATTAATATTCTCAACAATATTACCGCAAAAAATGCAATATAAGGAAACCCTTTATTTATGAATGTTTTTAATACCTCCATTTCTCAACCCTTGACATCAATGTCAAGCACTCAACATGAATTGATGCCATTTAAAAAGTTCTGTTCTCGGAAACATTTCCGCCTCAACTCTGCAGTTATCGGTAAACATAATCATATCAATGTTTTTTATTCAAAAGTATATCGTTATCTCACTTTATCTATCTTTTGAAAACCAATATCAGAAAACATTTTAATGCTTTGTTTATTAAAGTCGTAGATTTCTACATCCACTTGTTTTAACCCAATTTTGGCAGCACGTGATAAAATGGCAACTACTGCCTTTCTCCCAATATACCTATTTTGAAATTCTTTACATACTACAATTGAAATCATCCCCTCACACAAGAGTATATCCCCAACTAAATGGAACCTGCAATTTTCTTTATATTTGATATAGTAGCACTATCCTTTTGTCGAAAGATATCTATACATTCTGCTGAGGCGTTTCTTATCATATGGATAATCAATGTTATCCACTTGCTTACATAATGTCTGGTCCTGGTACCACTCAAATGTGCGCTTATAGTAAGGATAGTATTTGACTAGAGATAGCTTTTCATCAATGATTATTTTTTTTGGTTGAATAACTCCTTCTATCCTATATTGCTCTCCACAAGTAACCTGTTTTTGCATTTTCAAACTCTTTAAGTACAGCCTTTATGGCTGTCTTCATATAATCAACTAGTTCAGCCACTTCAGTCTTCATTTCTTTCCACGTATCAACAGGCTCTCCCGAATAAGCCTTTATTGTTTGTCAAGTAAAGCAGCATGCCTATAAGAACAACATTGATATTATTTCCATTAAAATATCGTAACAGATATGATCTATCATATACTATATTGTATTTAATTACTCTAAAAAAGACAACTTATTGTTTTTCTTGGAAAAACATATATGCTATAATATCTATTGATTTCAATGACAAATTAAAATTAACTATTTGCAGAAATTTATGTAGACTACTTGTAAAGGCATGATATTATGAAATTGCAGAGACTACTTTCATATACGCGTAAAGCAATTGATGATTATAAAATGATTGACGATGGAGATAAAATTGCTATAGGAATTTCAGGTGGAAAGGACAGCTTAACACTGCTGTATTCTTTATCCCATTTAAGGCGTTTCTATCCAAAACAGTTTGATATAGAAGCGATCACTGTCAGCATGGGCTTTAAAGATATGGATTTTTCACCTGTGAAGCAACTTTGCACAGAACTTGGTGTTAGCTATACAATAGTGGAAACTGAAATATCTAACATCATTTTTTCACACCGAAAGGAAGCAAACCCATGTTCACTTTGTGCCAAAATGCGCAAGGGCGCATTTAATGCCAAAGCAAAGGAGCTTGGTTGCAATAAGGAGGCATATGCCCATCATTATGATGACGTAATAGAAACCATGATGATGTCCTTAATTTACGAGGGAAGATTTCACTGCTTTTCTCCTGTCACATATCTTGAAAAATCAGATATCACCCTTATCAGACCGCTTATATTCGTACGAGAGGCAGATATAAAGGGCTTCCGCAATGCATATAACCTACCAGTGGTTAAAAATATGTGCCCTGTTGATGGTTATACCAAACGCCAATATACAAAAGAGTTAATAAAAAGACTACAATCTGAAAACCCTGGACTTAAGGAACGGCTTTTTCATGCTATTCAAACAGGCAATGTTCCAGGTTGGAATAATTCATATTTATTACCAAAATGACATGAAAAACACCTCTATGATGTTTATTCCATTAGAGGTGTTTTGGTGTTAGTATCCCTTGATTCCAAGTTACTAATATGTAGAACTTTGAATTTGTGTTAGCTTCCCACTAACCCGCTCACCAGAATTGTCACTCAAAATTGCCAATAATCATTAACTATAAGAAGACCATTACGGAAAGTTTATATTAATGTGGAGTTATAGTTTCCTATGGCATATAAAAAAGTTTCTTTTGCATTACTCAATTAAATAACAACTCATATTTTATTAGATTGATGTCCTTGTATTCAGGAGCATTAAACAAGTCCTGCTCCAAGCTCATAGGCTTCTTTTAATTTTATGAGAAACACCTCTTCATGGCGAGTTTTTTTCTCAACCGGATCAAAAATAGTCCAGTCGTATTTGCTATAATCATTTACCTGCAAGGTATTTCCATAGATCATTATTTTTGTTGGTCCTACAAACCTTTCCAATCTCTGTTTATAACCTTCTAACATAGCTGTATAACCTATTTTATCATAAAGACTTTCATCGCAATTACTAGTATGAATGAGGAGGACGGGAATCATATGGTCATTGCAGTTGGGCCGTTCTTTATTATAGGTTAAAGATTGGAAAACCAATCGTTCATAAAGAGCCCTAAACCCTGCTGTCAAATCTCCCAGATAATTCGGTGAGCCAAGTATAAGGCCGTCTGACTTACGGATTTTATCCAACACCTTTGTTATACCATCTTTAACGACACATTTCCCGAAGGTCTTTGGAAGTTTACAACCAAAACAAGAAATACAACCGCTAAAAGGCTCCAGCTTATAAAGATGAATGATTTCAGCGGTGGTCCCAGCTTCTTTGGCTCCTTTGGCAGCAGCCTCTACCAATTGGGCTGTGTTCCAATTAATACGTGGACTGGCATTAATAGCAACAATATGTTTCATCTTTTTACCTCCCAACTCAATTTATGTTGATCCGGTTGCAGCTTTACCATTGTTCACCAAATATACATAGGTATATTTTACTTTACCGCACTTTGAATAAACCAGAACTTTCATCTTATTAAAGAATAATCATAGCATGGTTATGGAAATATTGATAACTGCCTATACAATAACCGAATTTCCTTGATACCACCCATTGATACTTTTGGAACGATATCAATTGAGAAAGAGCTCAATACTTCCATTAAGATGGTACCTGAACTCTTTAATATACTTCTTATAAATCATTAAACATTCGTTTCTATGAAATTCCTCCAATATAAATTATGGGTGCTATCTTTATCATCTTAACTCTTTTATTTTTGCAACTCTCAGACTATCGGCAGATACAACTCCTATGGTTGTTCCAAAGCACATTATAAGAGCAAATAATTAAGATAATCATACTTTCTAGCAATATTGCATATTTTCTGCTAGTATCCCTCCATATCATAAGGCAATATATTATTTTTGAGTTATTACTTAAGTTGCGGGCTTTAAATAAGAAAATAACAAAGTATATTAAAGAACAAAACTGAGAAATTGCTAGTTTGAAATAACACACTTTATGTTGACATTGTTAATACCAAATACTAAGCCAACCTTTTGCTTATATTTGACAATAAGTATATCATAAATTTTTCAAAAAACTTTTTCTGCATGAAATGTGTTCTTTTTTGACATGAATCATTAATCTGGATTTACTTTTACATCCCTCCTATCTACCAACTCTATAAATTTATATATTTGGGCAACTCAGTCCTACCTGATTTACGGCTCATATTTTGCATAAAAATATCCCTTCGATATGTTTTTTGAAACACACATCGAAAGGATAAATCTGGTTGAGGGAATTGCCTTCATTTTATGAAACCAAGCATTTTCAACACTCCATGAGTTTTACTTAATAAACATATACACTACGCACTCATCAGTATATTTAATCTTATCAGACTTAGCATTGCTCGTCTTCTTGAGAAAGCCTTGTATATACCGTACATCTACTTCTTCAGTCACTTATCTTCTTCGCAAGCAAAGTTACGATCTTCGCATGTCTTGAGATAACAAAAAATATGTCACCCGTATAAGGGATCAAATCAACCTCATAAAAAACGGGATTGAGTGATTTGCTTTACTCCAGCAAACTGGAATCTTATTTACTCAATTTGATAATTGAACTTACCATCAAAACAATACCAATGGTAAAAAGTATAATTCCATAGGCTTTATTTAGTTCTTTTGCAAAAAAACCTATCATGCAACTTCCTACAGCACATGTAATTGCATATAATACTTTTTCCTTCTTCATATTTTGTATTCCTCCAATAAAATTCTGATTTATTCATTCTGTTTTTGACATCAAAACTACCGTCTCCACGTGGGCCGAATTGATGGAATTTATGTCTGTAGGACATTTTGGGAACCATCTGTACCCATGAACATTTCAATCAATTTTGGGTTGTGTTTTCGTAAAGAGTCCGTTCACGGAAACATATCAATATATTTCAAGGTGATAATACATAATAGGTGGTATTCAGCCAACTTAATCAACGCTCCCGCGCTATAACCTATGGCCATGCCTTTATGCTCAGATATAGTTTTGATTGGGTAGCCCCAAAAATATAAAATATCAGCAGGCAAAATTTCCCCTTTTGTGATCATCTTGCTATCGCAAAAATAACTGAGAAATTCAGTATTATTTTCGTTAATACCGTATCATTCCAACTATCTTATTATAAGATTAACACTCTTCTCTTCCATAAAGAGCTTCTCAATCCGCTAATGTAGATACTCTACTATCTATGAATGAAAAGCAATAACAGCAACCTTATAATTTGGTTTCATGTAATTTTTAATCCATTATAAAACAGCTATTTGCCCGCCAAAATTGTACACATATAGCCAAGAGTTTGTCTTCGATTAATGGATTTCATACCATTTATGCTAAAACGTTGAAATACAATACTTTTCACTTATTCTATTATCCTTGAAGTCAATACTAATACTCCACTTGGTTCGATACCTAATGGTGTTAGATTAATTCCCCTTTTTCGTTATAGAATTCAGGGCAGTACCGAATATTTCCGCTTATCCCTTTAAGCCCGTTTTCAACCAGCTCCAAAGCCGATAGATACTTACAGTTAAAATCCCCATCTAATCCTATATGCCACTTAGAGGCAGGTCCGAAACCAAATCTTGAGTAATACTTGTAATCTCCTAAAACTATAATTGATTGATAACCCAATTTTTTCGCAGCCAGTATGCCTTCATTTACTAATCGGGTTCCTACCCCCTGGTTTTGAAAATCCTTCTTCACTGAAACCGGCCCTAAAGCCAGTGAGTCAAAGGTATTTATTCCATCATTAATCGTTAAAGGTGTAAACATTATATGGCCTACAATTCTGCCATTAATCTCGGCCACCAAAGATAGTTCGTTTATGTATGAATCACTATTCCTGACTGCGTGAACTACTCCCCATTCATTAAACTTATCTCCCGGTTTTAAACGTTTTGAAAATGCAGACTGAATTACTTCCCTTACATTTTCATAATCACTTTTCGTTTCTTTGCGTATTATCATATTATCTCTCCTCAAATAAATAACTTTTTACTCATTACAATCCATTGTAGATCCATACTAATAATTCTATTGTTATACTCATTAGCTTGGATGTAATTCCCCGATAACAGTTTAATTTTTCATTGTTATTTTAACGTTATTAAAACCCAAATTTAATCTTTTTGTCATAAAGCAAAATTTATATGTTGCAACATATGGAGTTTCAATTAAAATACTTCAAGCGTTAAAATGTCCTCGTTAAATGCGGAATAGCAAACATGATTTTGATCAAGACGACGCACTCCATATGGCACGAGTTGTCTGTACGTGTGAAGATGTTTCATATTCATCTTTTATTATACCAGCTATTCCCAGTATCCATCAAACCAGGTAACTTTTCTTGCATTTTTCTCTTACTCATAATCTGAATTGATTTCAATCAATCCATTACTATTAACGCAATAGAAACATATAAACACTAGAATGATTCCAACTGTTTCGTATATAGCATCCATTATATCTATAGCATTAATAATGCTCAGTAATGTCTCGCAAATTAAATTAGCCACAATCATAAATGCACCCAAAACAGCTGCAAAGTGAAAATTCACTCCAGATGTCATCCACAAAGAACCTGTTCCAAGATAAGCTAAGAGACTCAATGAAAAAACTGCTATATGAGATGTTATTTAAGTATTTATTTCTAAGAACTACTGTTGAAAACGTTCAACCATCTTATGAGAGTCAATATAAAACAGACTAATAGTAATTGTGCAATCATATATGGCTTTTTCATTTTATACATATATACTACACCTCAAAAAATAATCAGCTAGAAAATATTGCATTCACTCAATGGATTCAATATCCATATTGACAGCATTCCCCATATTTTTGACCATAACCTT
The DNA here is from genome assembly GCF_900142105.1 of Lutispora thermophila DSM 19022. Taxonomy (GTDB): domain Bacteria; phylum Bacillota; class Clostridia; order Lutisporales; family Lutisporaceae; genus Lutispora; species Lutispora thermophila. Next base: position 8,838 of record NZ_FQZS01000038.1, on the reverse strand, counting down.
TCCTGTTGCATTTTTACCTGTGATTCGTATGGCATATTTATCTGTTTCAGATACTGTTACAGTGAATAAACCTGACTTAAGGTTATTTCCCGTATAGGGTTCACTGCCGTTTTTGCCGCTGACCATAAGAGCAATTTCTCCGTCTTCACGGAGAACCTCAATATGCAACACATCACCCTTGCTTAGGGATAGTTCACACTTGCTTTTTGAACCCCACTTTTTGAAATCCATTGTGAATCCTGTTCCATTTGGATTCTCAAGAATCACAATGCTGCCTTTCGGCGCGGAGCAAGCCGAGATCGCTATAATAATGGCAATCAAAAGCGGCAGAAAAATAATCGGATGCATATTCTGAATCCTCCTTATTCTTCCACTTTGTTTTCTAAAAAGCATGACAATACCTCCTTTACAAACTTTTCCTGCTCGTTGATCCATGGGCTATGGCCGGAATGCTCAAACCATACAATTTTTTTATCGGGCGCATCCAGAACCTGCATATATTCCTCGACCAGCACTGTGGGCGCATTGACATCGTATCGACCTAGGAAGAAGTAGACAGGCACATCAAGTTTAGTGTAATCCGTTCTCATATCGATGGTATAAAGCTGTTGGTACACATGATTAAATGTGTTAACAATGCCACGGAAAAAATTGATTTTATCAAGCAGTCCATATTCGGAGGAGCCGATGTCCCGAAATGTGTTGTAGCCTGGATTGCGAATTTCTGGATTGTTCGCCATATAAGCACTGAGATAATTCAGGTACACTGCGCTTTTCCATGTTACGTCATCTCCGTAATAGGGTGGTTCACCATTTGCTATAAGCCGTTCTATGAGAGCAGTATCGCCTTTGGATTGCGCGATTTCCATTGCCTTTGCGTAATCCATCCGCTCGGTTTCGACAAAGTCTATCATTTGCCCTGTACCGATCAATGCGTGATATGAATCCGGGTACTTATGAGCAAGGAAAATCCCCAAAGCACTGCCCCATGATTCACCCATCAGATAGATTTTTTCCTGCGAAAAGCGCTCCTTTAAGTACTCCGTCAGAGCGTAACCATCCTGAATATAGGTTTGAGATGTAATGCTTTTCGTTTTCTCTGCATAATAAGACTTTCCGGAACCGGGCTGATCCCAGTTGACAACGACAAAATGCTTCTCAAGCTCCGCAAGCTCATGCCGCACCGCTGCCATCTGCGTACCACCGGGACCACCAGCCAGAAAGAGCAGAACGGGCGCGTTTTTGTCCCAACCTCTCAAGCTGATCCACTGTTTCCTTCCATTCAGCTCAAGTTCTCTAAGCTCCGCAATGCTGTTTTTTGGCGTATTTCCGTTTTCATCAACAATACGTGGAGTAGAAACAGTAAGCTGAGAAAGGGTAATAAGTGCTGCATTCAATATCATCGTTACCACGAAGAATATCATTGTTTTTTTTAGGCGAATAAGATGTTTGGGGCTAATCTTTTTCATCCTGACGATAATGGCACAATAAACCGTCATGATCAAGAGTACAGCAAGGGCAAAGACTGACAAAACAGTTAATATAAGAAATAGTATTGTATGGATCATAGTACACCTCCATTATTGTTTAATGTATATGCATTCCAGAACATTCCCCATCATCGGGATATCGGTAATACGGCTATCCTTGGGGATTAGCCCGTTTTGCTCTACCAGGCGTTTGATAAGGCTCATTTTTTTAGTTTCATTAAACGGTTCGCGGAAAACGAATGCACCACCGGGTCTAAGAGACCTAGCCAGTTCAGGGATGACTCTTTCCAATTCACTTTCCGAAATATCATGTAGTACAAAGTGGCAGTACACTACATCAAAGCTTTCTTTTGCAAGCTGCGGAGATTCCCATAGCAAAAAACTGATATTCCTGTAGCCGCGAAGAGTTTTGCAGCAGGCATTAAGCCAACGCTCGGAAATATCCAAACAGGTCAAATGCCCGTGGGAAAGCTTTTTTGCGGCGTAGTAAGCAACCGTTCCCATGCCGCATCCGAAATCAAGCACCTACTCCCTACCATCAAGAGGCAGCCAATCCGCAAATGCCTTGTAGACAGACTTGCCGCAAAGGAGAAATGCAAACCTTGTCAGAAATATCTCCAAACAGGTCGGTTCATACTTCATTAATCATCACCTCAATATATCCAACCATGACTCTTGTTTTTGCATTTGTTTTGATCTTGTGTCACAATAATCTCCTAATAATAAAATCAGCTGTATTTCAGGTTCATTACTATCATAGCAATCTAACCTGTCATACAGCTGATATGAATCTTAAATCTACCTTAAATAGCAGGAATCGTGATTCGAAAGGTGCTGCCCCTATTCTTATTGGGAAGCAAAATCAGATCTCCTCCATGAGCCTCGGCTATTCTTTTCGCTATGAAAAGCCCCAATCCACTGCCACCGGTTTTGGAGTTGCGGGAATCATCTACCCGAACAAAAGGCTTGAATATGTTGTTTGCAAGATGATCCGGTATACCGATGCCATCATCACTAAAATCAATCAACACCTGATGGTTTTGTACCGTAAGACTTACTGTAACCATTGTTCCCTCAGGATTGTACCTCATCACATTGTTTGCCAGGTTTTGAATAATCCGGTTAAATCGGTCGGTATCCAGCAGTGCAAAAACGCTATCCTCAGGAATATTGAACTCATATTTGAAACCTTCGCGCTCCAACTGCGGTACAAAATCGCCACATATTTGCCGGATGTACTCGCAGATATCTGTTTCTAGCAGCTTTAATGAAAACTCAGGGCTGTCCAATTGTGAAAGCTCAAACAACTCGGTAAGAAGCCGGTTGGCCCTTTTACTGTTATTAAGAATGATTTTAAGGTGTTCATCACATTCCTGCTCGGTCATACCTTTCTTCATAAGCAGCTCTGCATAGCCCTGTATGCTTGACATAGGATTTTTAAGGTCATGGGAGATGTCGAGAATCAACCGCCGCCTATCCTCCTCTGACTTTTTGCGCAGGGATATTTCATGCTCAATCCGCGCTGCCATATCATTAAAGGTATTCTGAAGCTCAGCAAACTCATTTTTCAGGCGTAAATCCACCCGTACAGAATAATCACCTTCCCGCAAAAGCCTGGTACCGTCACAGAGCTTTTGGAGGGGTATGGTTATACTCGCCGCTGTAATCCTTGAATAGGTAAAGGCGAAAAGTGCAAGTATCAGAAGATAAATCAGCACCACAAAGGCAATCACCAAACACGCCTGCATAAAATCACCTGCAGCAGCCTCTTTATTATACACCAGTGAAAAATCAAGCCGAATGGATGTTGGAAATGTAACAATCAGCCAGAACTCACCTTTTGGATGATAAAGAATATCATAATGATAAGACTTGCTTTTACTATCCGTTAAAAATGCTGTAAATTCCTCAATAGTCAATTTATCCTTTCCGATGGTGTCAAGACCTCTCGAGTAGACAACACGGTATTCCTTATCCACAACCTGTACACCGCCGCCATTTTGCACAACAGCGGATGCGTCAATCTGATTATAATCCTCTTTGATAATCGCACTGGCAGGATACTGGTTTTTTGCCAGAGAACCTGCAATCAATCCGCTGGCAAAGGACAAGAACACAAATGCGAGTACTGTATCCAGCATCGTCAGTAAGAATATCACCAGAAAATTTCTGAGAAATTGATTGGACAGTTTTCTTTTCATAGCTTCTCACCTGTATAATGGAGCTTGTACCCGATGCCCCGAATGGTTTTCAGATACTTTGGCTTTTGGGGATCGTCCTCAATCCGGTTCCTTATTCGGCTGATATGCACCATTACGGTATTGTCGTCAAAATAGTATTCCTCGTCCCATACTGCGTGATAAAGTTGCCGTTTTGTGAAAACCTTCTCCGGGTGTTCCATAAAATGAAGTAGCAGCTTGTATTCCTTTGCACCAAGCTCAATCGGCTCTCCGTCCTTAAAAACGCAGCATTTTTCTTTGTCTATAGATAAATTTCCGTATGTAATGATTACGTTGGATTTTTCTTTCGGTGAGAGATACTCATTGCTCCGTCTCAGTTGTGCACCTACGCGAGCCACTAACTCGGCAATGGAAAAAGGTTTGGCAAGATAATCGTCCGCACCCAGCCCGAGCCCCAGCACCTTGTCCATATCATCTGCCCTTGCGGTCAGATATATAACGGGGATTGTGCTGTATTCCCGTATTTTACGGAGAAGGTTGAATCCATCCATCACCGGCATCATTACATCAAGGATTGCCAGATGGACGTCCTGTGTTGTAAGGATATCCCATGCTTCCTTGCCGTTTTGGGCCGTTAAGACAGTATATCCGTTTTCCTCGAGACTAATTTTTATCAAGTTTCGGATGTCATTCTCATCGTCCGCGATTAGTATAACCATATGGTTTTTACACCTCCCGCCTATAATACTCGGCAATTTATCATGCTATATATCATCTTAATATTCGCCAAAAAAAACAAGACTCCTTTGATTTATGAATTTCAAAGTCTCGTATCCAAATTTCTGCACCCTTCAGCGAACAGCACGCATAAAATCGGCGATGCTTTACCTAAATCTGTCGATGTATAATGGTTGCTGCCTTCGATATAATAGTAGCACCTATTCCTTCACATGGCTCGAGCTCTTTATATTAAATGAGTTTTATTGCTAAATATTAAATAACCGCATCTTTTATTTCATTTTTTCCCTTGCATTTTTAATAGCTGTTCTGATGCCTTAAAAACTTTAATGGATAAGGTTCTTTTAAAACTATATAATCACAGTGAATACCAATATATTCAACATAATCATCTGCGTTAAATACTCTTTTACTATAGAATTCTACGCGATAAAAATCAGTGAAATCATAATTAACCAAGTTGTTATAATTAAGTTTTTGCGTATATAAAGTTTATGAGTGAAAATATTCTGTATATTTTATGGTTTCATTACCTCCTTCAAATTAGTTTCTATTATTCAAAGAAATAGCCTAAGAAATATGATTAGTAGTTCCTTAAATTATTACAATAAAAATAAGGTTTTTCCAATATTATTTTCTTCAAAAAAGTTCTATGAAGAAACTAATGTTGGAAAAACCTTTATTTAACAGCCTCTTAGTATAAAGTTGCCTACGATTTCCACAGTATTTGCTATTTACACGTCATAAGCAGACAAAGCAATAGGTAAAGCACTAACCACACAGTTGCCGACTGCAGGAAGACCAACTAGTATTGCGCTAATAATTTCTTCTCTCGTTGCTCCATAAACTTTAGCCATTTTTGTATGAAATGGTATTCCACTTTCAAGACGTATGGCAGCCAGTACTGCCAAATACGCAAGTTCTTTAGTTTTTTTATCCAGTTTACTAACTGCATCTAATTTTTGTACATTTTTCATCCAGATGCTGTGATATTCAGGCGCTTCCGAAGCAAATGCTTCAAATGATTTGCTAACTTTCATTTCTGTTCCTCCTTATAATTCTTATAAAATTACTTTAGTTCACGCTTTGCACTTCCCAGTAATAAAATGTATTTAATACCATCTATTGCTCCCTACAGACCGTATATCATATGCAGGCAAGCATTTTGATGAATCATTCTTATGCAAATAAATGTTCCCTTGATGCCCATTTCTATTAGTTGTTCTTCAGAAAAATTCCGATTCCATTAAGATTTTCTCCAAAAGCTTACCTACACTAGGTAGTTTAGTTAACTCTCCAAGACACACCCCTTCCTTTAATCAAAATATTTTTCCCATGATGGTAATTTACGCATCATGCCTTCAGCAATTTTTCGGGCAACGTTTTCATCGAATCCCTGTGTCATTACTAAAAATTTTGTAAAGCTCTCTTTCTTTTCTTCAAAAGACTGCATTTCACCGTCTGGACGCGAACAGTAGATGCAATAATCCTTACTCGGATCGTTTGCAGCGAAGTCCGCAATATCCTCCATAGGCATTCCACAAGCAATACATGTTTTCATTCATATACCCTCCTTTCATTTTTGATTAAATTTAGGTATGTAGACAGCAATTCTGAACTGTACCTTTCAATAACCGACTCATTGGATTCTGAGAAAAAATCTTTGTTCAATAGATAATAGTGAACCAATCCTAGCCAAGTATTAAATAGCATATGAATGGGTAGTTTTTTGACCGTTCCTTTTTCTATCTCGCATTCAATTACACTGGCGAAATGAAAGGCCACAGTAGATTGAATAATTGCAAAAGTGTTTTTTGCTTCATCAGGCAATATATTTATTTCTGAAATTAATCTGGAATAAAATGTTTCGTATTCTTTCAAAACCTTCAAATGCTCTTTCAAAAGATTCTCTACACTATCCGTTTTTTTAGCAAGTACATGCAATCTTGCCCCCATTTTATCTCCAAAGTCTGACAACAAACTAACCAGCAAATCATTTATGGTTGGAAAATGTGCAAATATTGAACCATGTGAGACCCCCGCCTCTTTTGCTATAATGCTTGACGGAACTGAAAAACCTTTTTCTGAGAAAACTTTGTAAGCAGTTTCAATAATCTTTTTACGAGTGTTCAATTTTTGGATCTTTCGTGTATTAACTTTCATTTAATGACTCCTCACTCATTGAGTTTATACTCACTATAAATATATTTCACTTTTTTGTCAAACTCAAAATATATCTATAACTAATAAAGGCTTTTAATTCAAAGTATAAATTAAGGAATTTTATACTTTCATAAGCATTAAAAAAACTTAACCGTAATGGTTAAGTCCTTAAGATTTTTACTTTAATTTAGCTTCTCCCATTTTTGCTTTTCTTACAATAAGACAATGGCTACAAATGCTTTTTCCCGATATCTTGATATCTTGATGAATTTGCCTTGCAGTCTTCAACACATGTATTAAGAATCACCCTTTTCATCACGCAAATTCAGTAAAATCAAGGCTTACACCCTTGATAGAGTAGAGCAGTGGGGTTTCCACCGCCCCCTCATCAAACCGTACGTGCGGTTTTCTCGCATACGGCTTTCCGATATTCTTCTTCCTTCAGCATTCAGCCGCAAATACTAGTCAGTCCTGCCTGTAAAGTCAATTCTCTGACCTTGGCCGCATTTCCAAGCCTGTAGTTGCGTTGTTTCTTCCGATTGTACCAACGAGTAAATTTGTGATTGATATACTTATCTATCTTCCACAACCATGGTCTGGCAAACCGTCTGGCATAATAATTTCTCATGCCAATAATTTTAGGATTGAGCAGCTTCACCATTTCCTCCACACTCAACAGCAGTTTGATTGGACTTGCAAACACCTCTTTGATGTTGGCTCTCATTTTCTTCATAGCCTTTTTGGACGGTACTTGCTGTAATGTCCAATACCACTTCCAGCTTTTGCTCCTGAACCGCTGAAATCTATTGTTGAAACCAAGAAAATCAAAGCTGTCTTTACCGAAATACATATCAACAAGCCTTGTTTTCTCACCGTGCAGTGTCAATTCCAGCTTATCCATAATCCGTTTTACCACTTTCAGGGCTTCTTCTGCCTGCGCTTTCCGCTTGCACAATATCACAAAATCATCTGCGTATCGTACTAGCTCGCCCAGATGCCCGAACCTCTTATTCCAACATATATCAAAATAATTCAGATATATGTTGGATAACAGTGGAGAAATAACTCCGCCTTGTGGTGCTCCAAGTGTACTTTCGCTATATTGACCGTTCTCCAGCACTCCTGCCTTCAGCCAGCCTTTTATCAGCTTCAGCACTCTGCGGTCAGTTATTCTCTGTTTGACCAGCAAAAGTAGTTTATCATGGTTGATGCTCCCAAAATAATCTCTTATATCGGCATCAATTACCCATAATGCCCCGCCTTTGTCAGCCACCTCGAATATCCTGTCCATTGCCTGTTTAGCACTTCGTTTTGGTCGGAATCCATATGAACAAGGTTGAAAATCCGCTTCAAATACCGGCTCGATTACTATCTTTGCCGCCATCTGCACAATTCTGTCCTTGATTGTAGGTATTCCTAATGCTCTTTTTCTGCCATCTGATTTTGGAATATAGGTTCGCCTGACAGGCTTACATCGATATTTCTCTGTCCGCAATTCTTCTGCTATTTCGTTCAACAGTTCTTCTTCGCCGTACACTTTCACGTCTTCAATGCTGACTTTATCGACACCGCCTGCTCCACCATTCTGTTTTACCCGTTTCCATGCGTCCTCTAAGATATCCTTTCGGTATATCTTGTCATACATTGCATAGAACTTTCTCTTTCGGTCAGCCTTGGCTGTAAGGTATAGTCTGTTTTGAAGGTTTCGTACTTTTTCATGGGTGTTAATAGCTTTATTGGCAATCACCGGCACCTACCTCCTTTACAGACTTGAATAAAGTTGTGCCCCTTCCCTATGTACAGTTTTGTTGTCTGTACAATCCTTGGTACTATGAGCACTTCTGACTGCCTCTTTGCAGGATTGCAACTTCGCTTTCACTTATATGCTTCCTCTTTACAGTTTCCTGTGCAAAGTAGGCTCTCTCCAGTTCCGGCAAATACTTTCCTGACGTGTCGCTACCTCTACACCGCAGGGTTCTTAGGTATTGCATTTAGGGTTCTTCATACCGTCTGCTGTCTTCGCTGTTGATGTCTCAGCTCGACTCCCTGTTGTTCCCTTTCGGGAATGTCAATAACGGTGCGGCAGTATTCACTTCATGTTACGACCCGCCAGTTTGTCTGCTCTTTTCAGAACATTCCGTAACGCTTCAACGCACAAATTACTTCATACACTGGTTACTGACTAAGTGGCTGCCCTACCTTTACCACTACAGGACTTTCACCTGTTAGCATTTGCCAGCTTCGCTGGACGCACACATCAACACCAC
>NZ_FQZS01000056.1 GCF_900142105.1 Lutispora thermophila DSM 19022 | reverse complement strand
AAGAGATAGGAGCAGATAATTTACTTTTCTAACAATTTGACTGTTATGTTAATTATATATGATAAGTTCTGTATATGGCAAACTGTCACAAATATAGATAAAATATATTTATCTGCCTATTTTGCCCATATTATTCTATCTTAAATGTATAAGAAGAATAATATGGGCAAACTATATACATATATTAGTTGTTTATTTGCCATTAATAAAATGAATATTTGTTGTAAGTATAAAAAGTGCTTTACTTTAATAGAACAAAGTTTATTATATTTTTTTGTGTATTGATTAATGATTGTCTTCACTTACTGCTACTAATTCTGCAGGATTAGAGATATTATCCAGAGATAAAGCAAAAGAATCTTTAAACACTTGTTCCATTATTGATTTCCATGATTCATTTATGCTTTCCCAGTCTTCTTTCCAATTATTTTTAATAAAGCTATAAGCGGTATAAGGTTTTTCATTTGATGGAGGTTTATAGCCTAGAACATCTTCTACACATTTATTTAACATAATACGTCTTGATTCATCTCCTATAGCATCTAATATAGGTTTATTATATGATTCAGCTTTTTCATTACCGACATCACTATCATGTATTACTATAGGTTTTATACCCATAGCTTGCAAATACTTAACCAAAGATATAATAGCAGCTTTTCCGTGGGCTTTAATGATTTGCCAGTTTTGTAATATATCTTTTCTTACTATTTCTGGCATTCTTGATATTGTTTCTCTTAAAACAATATCTTCTGTGTCACCTTCAATGATTAGTACCTTTTTACTATGTCAGGATTATTTGCGGAAAAAAGTCCTTACGGATCTTTTTGAATAGTATATTTTGTAAGGTAGAAAGCTTGAAGGTATTCTATTTATAAATTACTTGCTGAAGAAAAAACATATTAAATTTGATTATAATTTATAAATCAATCTTCCTTACTTATAAATAGAATTATATTCATTCAATGCATAATTATCAGTCATACCTGAAATGTAATCTGTAATATTTCTTACCAATATTTTTCTCTTGTTGATATATTCTTCATCAGGCTCTTCCGATAGATCTTTAAAGCATATTTGTCTGAACTCATCTGCTATTAGTTTTGGGTTTCCGTTAATAAAATCAATAACATTGTCACTTATTTTCTTGATATCTCTATAAATTCTGATAAGTGTACCTTTATGCAATAGCTTAGGATTATTGTAATATGCTTCGAATAAAAAACGAATGATTAAGTCTGCTTTATTATCAAATTTTGTAACTTCTAAGCTGTTTATTACTCTTTTTGAGATAATCCTGTCAAGATAATCATTAATAAAAGCTCCCTCAGGTGAAAAAGATATTAACTTTTTATCAAATCTATGATGTTCAAGATAGAAAAAAGTAGGTTCATAACTATTGATTCTTTTCTCAGATTCTGTAACAACATCATTTATAAAATAGCTAATTATTGAAGAAACAATACGAGATCTTAATATATCATCTCTATCAGGATAAATTCTATTTTTAATTTCAAATTCATCACGTTCATTTTTTAAAAATATAATTGTATCTTGAAGGGATTTTAATTTTTTTAGTTCAAAAAAAGATATTAATTCATCATATGTCAAGTAATTAGAAGCAAAAGAGTCATCTAAATCATGTCCTCTTTGTGCTATCTCGTCTGCAATAGCAACAATTTGGCCTTCAAGTGTAGTAGGAAAATCATAGTCTAAGAAAAGGTATTCTATTTCACCATTTACCAAAAACTCAGATATGCTGTAACATTCATCTGGATGATATTTTGGCTCTCCATAATCATTTAGTTTTACTTTAGTATGCTTTAGTACCCCTTCTAACACTTGGTATGATAAGTCTAAGCCTTCAAATTCCAGATACTTTTCTTCTAGGTACGATAAAACTCTTACACTTTGAAAATTATGTTTAAATCCACCAAAGCCATTGAATTCAGGCATATCTCCATTTTTTATAATTTCAATTTTATTCTTCAAAATATTATCTAGAGTTCTTTCTCCTTGATGGCCAAAGGGAGTATGTCCAAAATCATGAGCTAATGCAATAGCTTCTGTTAAATCAAGATTAAGATTTAATCTTTGAGCTATACCACGTGCAATTTGAGAAACTTCAAGTGTATGTGTCATTCTAGTTCGATAGTGGTCACCTTTTGATGAAGTAAATATTTGTGCCTTATCAACTAACCTACGCATAGCTTTAGAATGAATGATGCGCTCTCTATCCCTTTGAAATTCTCCCCTTGATTTATCCTTTTCTAAAATGCCTATAGCTCGTCTACAGTGTTCATTCTTTTGGCTGAATTTATGTAATTTTGCTTCACTTTCAAGTTCATCATAACATTGATCGGAGTATTTAATAATTACAGGTTTATATGGTTTTTCTGTTGAATGTTTAAGTTGAGTAATTAATGAGTCGGAGTATTCTAAACTCACATATGAGTTTCTTTTGAAGTCATTTTTAAGGTCCAATCCGGAACTATCAATAAAATTATTAATAACAAGTTCACTATTTATATCTCCATTAATTTTGTAATTAATTGAATTACTGTTTTCTTTTATTTTACATTCACCTATAAAAATCTTATTAGCTTTATATTTATCATCATAGCTATGTTCAAAAATAATAAATATAATATTATAATCTTCATTTTTATCAAGTGATTCAATAGTTTCTTTGTCAGCTAAGCTACAAGGATTATAATACCTATATATGTTATTATTGAAACTATCTTTGATAAAATTTATAATATTGCTCTCATCATGTTTTATTTTCACAATTATAAAAGGTTTAGACATTTTATACTTCCCCCCGTAACTAAAGATTAATAATGTTCGACAAAAATCTACATATTTATACCACTATATACAGCATTTTCCGCACTTAAGTCAAAAAAAATATATCCGTTTTGGATAATATTTTTTTCTACCTTTTTTGCCTATATAGCTTCCGAGGTGGCGGAGCTTTCCTTATCTCCTTGATTTAATTTAGCTCTTGTCTCCAAGTACTTAGCATAATCATTAAACATTTTCTTTTCCTCATCTGGCAAGCTCTCATATATTCTTTCAATATCACTGGGTGGCTTAATAGACACTTCACCTTTTTTAATTAATTCATTTATCGGCTCCTTGATATCTGTTAATCCTAGTAAGTAATCAATTGATACATTAAAGAACTTTGATAGTTTAACTAAGTTCTCTTGATCAGGGAATCTTTCATTTATTTCATATCTACCTATTGTGGGTCTTGAAACATTTAATACTTTTGCCAATTCTTCTTGTGTGATATTCTTTTCTGTTCTCAGTTTTTTTAATATACTACCAAAGTCCATCAAATCACCCCTATATAGAATATATCATCAAATGATAAATATGAAATACAATGTTCCAATAAGTCACAATACCAGTAAAAATGATTGACAAT
>NZ_FQZS01000022.1 GCF_900142105.1 Lutispora thermophila DSM 19022 | reverse complement strand
CGCTGAAGGCATCTAAGCGCGAAGCCGACTCCAAGATGAGATTTCCCATACCGTTAAGGTAGTAAGACCCCATGTAGACTACGTGGTAGATAGGTCGGAGGTGTAAGTACAGTGATGTATTTAGCTGACCGATACTAATAGGTCGAGGGCTTGATCTAAACTAAGTCTTAGTATTGTGTAGTTTTGAAGGTGCAGACCTTCGAAAAAAAAATATATATATAGCGAATAATCCGGTGACAATGACGGAGAGGCCACACCTGTTCCCATACCGAACACAGAAGTTAAGCTCTCCAGTGCCGATGGTACTTGGACCGAAGGGTCCTGGGAGAGTAGGTCGTCGCCGGGTTTTTTATTTTTTGCATGTCACAGGTTATTCCTATTGGGTCAATCGCTGGTCACTAACCTCTGATCACTAATTTTTGGGTATTCCTCTGGGGTCTTAATTTAAGAACACGGATTCACTATGTAATACCAGTTATAAGGGAATAGAAATATTATTGCTCAGAAATGCAATAGGCAGAACAATCAATATCTTGATAAAGGCTATATTGTCTAGAATAAAAGTATATGTATTTACACATATGCTTTTTTTATATGCTTGTTATCTAATTAATATCCTTTAGTGGTTTAAAAAACCTCAGAGGAATACCAAGCACGTAGCAAGACGGTATAGGAATACCTCATGTAATTTTACATATTTATTTCCCCATTAAATACTTTGCAAAAGGTGAATCAATAGGGATCACAATAGTTGGTTTATTCATTAATGTTTTCTTGTATGCTTCTAAGGTTCGCATAAACTTATAAAATTCCGGGTCTTTATTATAGCTACTGGCATATATTTGTGCCGCTTCTGCATCAGCTGCCCCTTTAATTCTCTCAGCTTCTGCTTGTGCTTTAGATAATATCATATTTACTTCTTTATCTGTTTCAGACCTTATTCTTGATGCTTCTTTCTCACCTAAATTCAAATATTGGGAAGCAATTATTTCCTTCTCAGATTTTATTCTTGTATATACTGCGTCTTTATTTTCATCTGATAGGTACATATTTCTAAATCTGGCATCAATAACTTTGATTCCGTAAACTTCTAGTTCATCACTGATATATGCTGACAAGATTTTATTTAATTCATTATTATTATTAATGATATCGATAAAACTTTGATTAATAGAACTTATTTTCAAATATGAACTAACAGTATTTTCAATTCTTATTTCCGCATTTACATTTGATTGTAGCGTATGGATAAATAGCTTTGGATCATTTATACTCCAAAGTACAAATGTTTCGATGAAAAGGTTTCTATTATCTTTAGTGATAATCTTTAAAGGCTGAGACTCATAGCAGAATATTTTTTTAGAAATAGTCGATGTAGTATTAATTAAAGGTATTTTAAAATATAAACCTGGCTTATCAATCACTTTGATTGTTTTACCAAAAGTTGACACAAACATTATTTCATCTTCCTGAACTATGTGTGCATTTAAAATAATTATAAGTACAATTACTATTGTAGATATGAGTAAAGCAGCTTTTTTTATGGCAGATATAAGTTTATTATCTCTTTTTTTTATATTAATGTTATTAAAATGATTCATTTATTCTCACCTTTTTCTTCTTCAAAAGTAAAATAATTTAATGTCCCTTTATGCGTATCCATTATGTATATATTCGCTCCAGGCAATACTTCTTCAATTGTTTCTATAAGCATCCGTGATCTTGTTACATCCCTGCTAATTCTATATTCTTTATATAACGAATCAAAGATTTCTGTTTCTGATTTTGCTTTATTTATTCTTTCTTCGTAATAAGCTTCTGCTTCCTTAATAATTCGATCAGCTTCACTTTCTGCAGCAGGTATTTTTTGATTCCTATATTCTTCAGCTTTTTTTATTAGAATATTTTTTTGCTCAATAGCATTTGCTACAGTTTCATATGAAGAAATTATATCTTCAGGAGGTCTTGCATCAACTATTTTTACATTCAAAATTTCTATTCCTAACTCGTAGCTTTTTATATTTTCGTCAACATCTGTTTTTATAGAGTTTTGTATTGATAATTTACCATCAGTTAGTATGTAATCCATTTCTGATTTTCCAATTATATTTTTTACAGATGAGATAACTAAGTTTCTAAGTATATGATCTGGATTCTTTGCACTGAATAGATAATCATATGGATCAGATATTCGCCATTCTATTATTAAATCTGTAAACACAATACCATCATCACTCGTTATAGATTGTGATTCATGGTTGTGATAGTTTTTTGTTGTTTCATTAAGTTCATTGAAACCGATTTCCATTATATTTATCTTGCTTATATTTATCACATCCACTTCTTGTATAGGGTATGGAAACTTTAGATGTAAACCTGGGTCAGTAAAGTCAGTTACTTTTCCGAAGGTTCTTAAAATACCTATTTCTCCATCTTTAACAGTATAAAATGATGAAAATATAAAAAATGCTATAATTAATATAAATAAAGTTGCTAATAATTTTGTGTAAGTGAACATTTTACTTATTTGATAAAACTTATTCATAATAGCCACTCCTTGAAATAAATACTTATTTCTAATAATAGACAAACTGTATGAATTTTATACTGTTAAATAAGCTACTACACTTGACAACGATAGCTATATTACATAATATTTGGATTATTAGAAGTAAAAATTTATACTATTTAGTATAGAGGATGAATTCTTGAGTATTTTATTAAAAGCCTTTTAGAAGATGAAAGTAGAGGTGGAGATCGTAATGGTTGACAATGGTATTAAAAAAAACATTTTGGAAAAACTAGATTCTTTAAAAGGAGAGATATTAGATAATACTTTATTAATATCTTATGAAGCTTTGAGTATTATATGCGATATAACAGGAGAAGCAAATAGAGAAGTAGCAATATTCATTAACAGAAGAGGTGAAATAATTGATGCTGTGATAGGAGATTATAATACAGCAGAACTTAGACAGTATAGTGAGAGAAGATCAGAGGACAGTCTAAGCGGTATAAGATGTATACATACACATCCTAATGGTTATGGCATGCTATCAGATATGGATATTTCAGCATTAAAGGCTTTAAAGCTTGATTTGATAATTGCCATAGGTGTTATAAATGGCATTCCTCAAGAGGCATATTATGCATATTTATCTAAAAAGAACTCCGACTATGACACGGTCTGTAAAGGACCTTTTACAATTAATGACTTTTTAAGTATAAATGCACAAGATCTAATAAGTGAAATAGAGAAAAATTATAAAATAAAAAGAGATAATACTTTTTCTGTAGCTAATGATAAAGAAAAAGCCATTTTAGTCGGCATCAATGGACTTGAAGATTTAGATGAATTAAAGGAGCTATTAGACACTGCTGGTGGAATCGAAGTAGGTAGAATTGCACAGAATAAACATACCGTAGATAATGCATACTTAATTGGGAAAGGAAAACTGAAAGAGCTAAAGATGGAGGTTCAAAAAAAAGAAGCAAATCTTGTTATTTTTGATGAAGAACTGACAGGAATACAAATCAGGAATCTGGAAAGGGAGTTAGATGTAAGGGTTATTGATAGAACTCAGTTAATATTGGACATATTTGCAAAAAGAGCTTCATCAAAAGAAGGTAAACTTCAAGTTGAGTTGGCTCAACTTAAGTATATGATGCCACGTTTAATAGGTTTCGGAGTCCAGATGTCCAGAACGGGTGGTGGAATAGGTACAAGAGGTCCTGGGGAAAAGAAGCTTGAGATTGATAGGCGAAGAATAAGAGAAAGAGTAAGAGAGCTTGAAAGAGACGTTGATGAAATTAAAAAGCATAGAGATTTGATAAGAATCAATAGAGCAGATAGTACATTTCTGGTTTGCTTAGTTGGTTATACCAATGCCGGTAAATCAACATTGTTAAATTCTTTATCTGACTCTCAGGTATATGTAGAAGATAAATTATTTGCAACATTAGATCCAACTGTCAGAAAAGTAAGTTTGAAAAGCGGACAGGATGTGGTAATCAGCGATACTGTTGGTTTCATAAACAAACTTCCTCATGATTTGGTTGCTGCATTCAAATCAACTTTGGAAGAAGTAGTTTATGCGAATCTTCTTATCCATGTAGTTGACGGAAGTAATGAAAATTATGAAGAGCAAATAGAAGTGGTAAATAATGTATTGAAAGATTTAGGTGCTGACAATAAACCAACAATACTGGCAATTAATAAAATTGACAAGAATATGTCTATAAACAGCTTATATAGTCTAGAATTGAGAACCAATTCAGATATCATATTCATATCAGCTAAGAATAAGATAAATCTAGATAAGCTATTAGACAGGATAGAACACTATGTGAACTTGAATAATAAAGTATACGAAATGGTAATTCCATATGCAGAGGGAGCTTTACTGGCATATCTACATGATAATGGAAAGATAATAAAAAAGGAATATAGAGAAAATGGAATATATGTTATGGGTGAGTTTGATTCTATTGCATCAGCAAGGGCAAAAGATTATATATGTCAAAATCAAAAGTAATGTTTCTTCATTATCAGGGTTTCTTTATACCTTTTTTAGAAAATATTTCATAAACACCCATAATAAATAGAAATCCGGAGAAAATTCTTCTTAATATTATTGGATCTAATTTTACTGCCATTTTTGAACCAATAATAGCACCAATTATTCCAGATGAGATTAACGGAATAAGCATATTTTTTTCTATATTCCTGTTTTTGTTATGGATATATACTGCTAAAGAAGCTGCAGGAATGAAGGACAGAAGGTTTATGCTTTGAGCTATCTGTTGCGATAATTGAAGAAAAAATACAAGAGCAGGTATAAGGATGGTCCCGCCTCCGATTCCCATGCCGCCAATAATTCCTGCAGCTATACCTATAATTATTTCAATCATCTTATAATCATCCTTATTGCAGCAATTATCATAAAAATTCCAAACAATTTTCTCAATATACTGATTGAAAGTCTGTTTAGCAACTTTGAACCAATATATGCTCCTATTACAGTACCTATTGTTACCTTAAATGTAGTATTTATATTTATAATTCCTGATTTTGCATATATTAAAGAACTTATAATAGTAAGTGGTAGTATTACAGCTATAGCAGTAGCATGAGCATTATGATCTTTTACCTTTGTAAAAAAAACTAAGGAAGGTACCAATATAGTTCCACCTCCGGAACCACATAGACCATTGAAAATTCCAGCGATAAATCCAATGATCCATAGGCTGGTTTTAGATTTTAAATTCATAATAACGCCTCCTGATCTCCTATACTTTATATATGTTTTGAATTATAGGCAACAATATACGTGAGAATTAATTTACAATATGAAATCACAATGATATCATAAAATATGAAAGTTTTTTTGGAGGGATAAGTATGAAAAATATAGAGAAGCAATGTGAGGAAATATGTTCATGGATTAAAGATACTGTGTCTGCTGCAAAAGCCAATGGTGTAGTATTGGGGCTATCTGGAGGTATAGATTCTGCAGTAGTTGCAGCCTTATGCAAAAGAGTTTATCCAGAAGACACATTATGCTTAATCATGCCTTGTTATAGCAATCCAAAAGATGAAGAGGATGCTAAACTAGTTTCAGAAAAGTTTAATTTAAAAGTAGAGAGAATCGTACTAGATCCAGTTTATGATGCACTTAGAAAGCAAGTTGGATCTTTAGATACAGATTCAAAGCTTTTATTAGGAAATATGAAATCAAGATTAAGAATGATAACATTATATTATTATGCAGGTAAAAACAACTACTTAGTTGCAGGAACCAGCAATAGAAGTGAGCTTACAATAGGTTATTTCACTAAACATGGCGACAGTGGATCAGATATTCTTCCTATTGCTGATTTTGTAAAATCGGAAGTGTATGAGTTAGCAAAATACTTGGGAATCCCTGAGGTAATTATTAATAAGGCGCCTACTGCTGGGCTATGGGAAAATCAAACCGATGAAGGTGAAATGAAAATGACATATAGAGAGTTGGATGATTATATATTATATGGCAAGGCAGATGATCACATAAAGAATAGAGTGGATGATTTGTATAAAGCAAGTGAACATAAGAGAAACATGCCTAAGAAGTATGTTAGATAATTTTACTTTTTTAGATGTTTAGGAGGATGATTTTATGTCAGGACATTCAAAATGGGCAAACATAAAACATAAGAAAGGAAAAGCAGATGCTGCTAGGGGTAAAATTTTTACCAAATTGGGAAAAGAAATATCGATGGCAGCAAAATTCGGCGCTGATCCGGAAACAAACGGTAAACTTAGAGATGCAATAGCAAAAGCTAAAAGCCATAATATGCCTAATGATACTATAAATAGGGCTATAAAGCGAGCTACAGGTGAGTTAGGCAATATAGAATATGAAGAAATTACCTATGAAGGATATGCACCCGGTGGAGTTGCTGTTATTGTTAATACTCTTACCGACAATAGAAACAGAACAGCCAGTGAAATAAGGCATATTTTTGATAAAAATGGTGGGAGCCTAGGAGTTACAGGAGCAGTAAGCTGGATGTTTGATAAGAAAGGTCTTATAATTGTGGAAAGGACTGATGATATAGATGAAGAAGATCTTATGATGAAAGCCTTGGAAGCAGGAGCTGAAGATTTTTCATCAGAAGAGGACTCATATGAAATAATTACTGATCCGGATGATTTTTCAGAAGTAAGGCTAGCACTAGAAAGACATGGTGTGCCAATGGCTTCAGCAGAAGTTACAATGATACCTAAGAACACTGTAGAAGTTACTGACGAAGAAGATGTTAAAAAGATTAATAAAATGTTGGACATGTTTGATGATAATGATGACGTCCAGGATGTATACCATAATGCCGAGTTGCCAGATGATGAAGAATAGAAAACATCAATGGTTCAAAGAGTTATGATATAAATTAAGGGAAAATTGAGTTACTGATAATTCTGAACCCCTTTTTTATGAATAAGAAACATACAAAAAGGGGTTATATTATTTTGTTAGAAAATGAAATGAAATTAAATTTTAATACCAGCAATTGTAGCTTTGGTGTAAGAAATAAGTAAATATAAGCAGTGAGTTATTTTACGAACTAAATTAGTTTGACAATTAGTAATCAATATGTAATAAAATATTATACTTTATAGACTTTCATAATAATTTTTTATTCGATAAGCAATCGAGGATTTAATATTTATACATGTAAATAACTTAATTAAATATACTTTTTGTCTAGTTAATAAGTTTGCAGAACTCGTATGCATATGAAATAATATAAAGTATTATACATAAAATTTTACATAAGAAAGGAAGCCTAACAATGAAAGTAAAGAGAAGATTTTTAGCATGTTTAATACTAAATATTATATTATTTAATTCATTATCATTATTATGTTATGCATATGATGATCAAAACAATGATATAACTTATGGTAAATTATATTATGAACAATACGGAATTTTAAAGTATGAAGGACAATTAAAAGATGGAAAGCCACATGGAATGGGAAAAGGATATGATTGGCATAGTGATAGGGGAGCAGTTTTGAGCTATGAAGGTGAATATAAAAATGGACTGCCAGATGGATATGGAAAAAGCTATGATATTTACGGAAACCTAAATTACATAGGTCAATATAAAAATGGAAAAGAACATGGTTACGGAATAAACATATATAATGGTCTTATTGATTATATAGGCGAACATAAAAACGGAAGGAGGGATGGTTGGGGCATAGAATATTTACATAGCCAATTTGAGTATGAGTGTATAAGAATAAATAATAAAAAATCCATGTTACTAACTAAAGATAGAAATAAGGTTCTAGATCCTATTCCTACTGATTTTTCAATAATAAAAATAAAATTAAATGAAAATGAAGCAAAAGAAGTCTATGGGGAAGTAGTTAATGAAGACAAACTGTTGCAGATTCTTGAAAATCGATCTAATCATCCAAAAGATATAGTAAAACTGACTTTAAGTAGTTTGAAGTACGAAGGAGAAACTCAAAACAATTTACGTAATGGGTATGGAAAGCTATACAACAAAGATGGAGAGATAATTTATGCAGGAAGTTGGAAAAACGATTCTATTAATGGATTTGGAGTCACCTTTTTTAATAATTTAGCATCTTATATAGGCGGTTTTAAAAATAATACGCATGAAGGATTAGGTGTATATGCTAGTGGCGATTTAGGAAATGAAGTTTTCACTGAAATTCAAGATGGAGTTAGTAAAACGACAACTATTCATGGAATGCATAAGTCTAAGTATGTTACAAAAGTACCATTACCATTTCCTAAAATTGAGTGGGATAAAAATAAACAAAGTTACTATGGTAATTTTACTAATGGGAAAATTACCATAGTAGATTTAAATGAAAAAGAACTAAAAAAGATAATTAGAGAATATGATAATTTATATGATGATTTTAAAAGTTACTTTGAAAAGTTTAAGAAAAAAGAATCAGAGAGGTTTATACCTAGTGCTTGATTTAAGTAGAACAGAATAAAATTTCTTTATTCTGTTCTCAGACTGAGCACAAAATATTCTCTATCAAAATATGGCTTTAAGTAATAGTTATGTTTGCATAAAATATAAATAATGGTATTGAATATGTATATCATAATGCTGAGGTCCAGATGAAGAATAGAAAAATAATTCTAAAGTGTATAATAATTAGAATTATGGCAATAATAACCTCCATAAGAGTATGGAGGTTATACTTATGTTTGAAGATAAAAGGAGAGGTAAAAAAAGAATTTCTATTCTTGTTATAGGGCTAATGCTATTAATAGTTTTTGCAATTAGTTACTATATTAATATGGATATTGGTGATGAAGCAAACAGCTTCAACAAAACAAATGAAAATTTAAAAATTCCAGACAGCCTAAAAAAAATAAGTAATGTAGAAACTAGTGATGTCATAAATGGAGACAAGACTGCAGAAGAAGATTTTAAACTGCAGGAGAATCACAAGATTAAATATATAACTCTATTCACCATTTGCAAGCATAAGATAGAGAGAGAAACAGATATACCATCTATTTTCATAGGACTTGATAAAGAAGAGTTTATAGAGAAAAATCCTGGGTGGGATTTTTTAGAGGTAGATGATAGAACTTTGACAGTTGTAAGAGAAATAGATACTTATTGTCCTCGTCATTTCATCATAGGTTTAGAAGGACAATATATTGCTATATATTCTTATGATGAAGATGGAGAAAGAGTATTAAATGAGACAACGGATATCAATATAGAAACCTTGACACCTGAAGATCAATCAATATTAGAAAGCGGAATTGTAGCAGATACAGAAGATGACTTAGAACAAAAATTAGAAGGATTCAGTAATTGAATATAGAGGTAAATATCAAGCTTACATTTGATGGTATATCTTAACTTTCTATGAATACTATGAATAAAAAGGGAAATTCTCAACATTTTTATGCCTATTTATATTAACTGCAGCTAATTGCTGCTTTATTTTTTTTTCCAAAAAGGTTATATTATTCATAGCGAATATATGTTTGGATTGGATGTGTTACTTTTGATAATTATGGGGGTAGATCCGGGAATAGCTATATTAGGTTATGGTTTGCTAAGTATGGAAGGTAACAGATTTTGTGTTATTTCTAAAGGGGCTATTACAACAGAATCTACTATGTCCATGCCTGATAGACTTAGCTATATCTATAATGAGTTAAATTTATTGCTAAAAAAATATAATCCTGATGCTTATGCCATAGAGGAACTATTTTTTAATAAGAATATTAAAACTGCGCTTACTGTTGGGCATGCAAGAGGTGTAGCTATCTTAGCTGCATCAAATAATAAAGTGCCCATTTATGAGTACACTCCGCTACAGGTTAAACAAGCAATTGTGGGCTATGGTAGAGCTGATAAAAAACAGATGCAGCAAATGGTAAAGATGTTATTAAATTTGAATGAAATACCTAAGCCTGATGATGTTGCAGATGCTTTAGCGGTTGCTATATGCCATGGTAATTCTTCTAAATACTCAAATCTATTTAAATTATAAAGGAGCATGAACATGTTTGATTATCTAAATGGTGTTGTTGCTGAAACTGGTGAAGGTTTTATTGTTATTGATATAGGAGGAATTGGCTATAAAGTGTTTAGTTCCTCTAATACTATTTTGCATGTAAAAAATGTTAGTAAAGTAAAATTATACACACATTTGCATGTAAAAGAAGATGATATAGTATTATATGGTTTTTTAAGTAAAAACGAATTGGATCTATTTAAGCTGCTTATATCTGTAACAAGCGTTGGACCGAAAGCTGCTTTGGCAATAATGTCCTGTCTAAAACCAAATGATTTAATAATAGCTATTCAAACAAAAAATATCAAAGCATTGACACAAGCCCCGGGTATAGGCAAAAAAATTGCAGAAAGAATTATATTAGAACTAAGAGATAAGATATGTATTGATACTGATGTTATGCTAAACAACGATGAAAAGGTTACAAGCAGTATGTCAGAAGTTATAGAAGCATTGGTGTCTCTTGGATATAGTTATAATGAAGCAGCTTTAGCATTTTCAAAGATTGAGAATAAAGAAAAATCAATAGATAACCTTATAAAAGAAGCATTAAAACAACTTTCACGTATTTAACGGAGGATAAAAATGGAAGAGAGATTGATAACAGCTAATATTTTAAATGAAGATAACGAGAATGAAGTAAGCTTAAGACCAAAATATTTTGATGAATACATTGGCCAAACTTCAGCCAAAGAAAAGCTCAGAATTTTCATTGAAGCTGCAAAAAAGAGAAATGAATCTCTTGATCATGTTCTACTCTATGGTCCTCCTGGTTTAGGTAAAACTTCATTAGCGAATATTATAGCTAATGAACTTGGCTCAAATATTAGAATTACATCAGGACCTGCAATAGAAAAGCCTGGAGACTTAGCTGCAATATTGACTAATCTCAACAACAATGATGTACTTTTTATAGACGAGATACATCGATTGAATAGAAGCGTAGAAGAAATACTTTATCCTGCTATGGAAGATTATGCTATAGATATAATAATAGGTAAAGGTCCAAGTGCTAGGTCTATAAGGCTTGACATACCAAATTTTACCATGGTAGGAGCTACAACTAGAGCAGGTATGCTTACTTCTCCTCTTAGAGACAGATTTGGGGTTATATGTAGGCTTGATTATTATAGTCAGGAAGAGCTATATAAAATAGTAAAAAGATCTGCTAAAATTCTAAACATTCAAATTGAAGAAGATGGAGCATTAGAAATCGCTAAAAGATCTAGAGGTACACCTAGAATAGCCAATAGATTATTGAAGAGAGTAAGAGACTATGCTCAAGTAAAAGGTAATGGTATAATTTCTAAAGATATAGCAGATGCGGCTCTAAAATTGCTTGAGATAGATGAGATAGGCTTGGACAATATAGATGCAAAGATGTTGCTGACCATTATTAACAAGTTTGGAGGGGGTCCTGTAGGACTAGACACACTAGCGGCATCCATTGGTGAAGAATCTAATACAATTGAAGATGTATACGAACCTTACCTTCTTCAGATAGGTTTTATAAACAGAACACCAAGAGGTAGAATGGTAACCGATCTTGTCTATAAGCATTTTAATATAAGCAGATAAAATGAATTTGGTGTACCAAATGAATTGACTATATTTTGTGGCTCAAGTTTTTTAACTTGAAAAGACCTGTTTAATGAAAAATAAAATATAAGTGTAGTTTATTAATTGAAGGATATAAGAGGCTAATGTAGAATATTGAATATGAAAAACAGAGGAAGAGGTATGTAGCATGAGCAAATATATGAAAAATTTATTGATCATTAACATATTAATATTTTTTTTGATATTACTTCCAGTAAATGTCCATGCTTCTTTTGAAGCCCCTGAAAGGATAAGAGTAGGCTTAAATTATAATGCTACAACTGATATAGTAAATATTAGTTCCACTTCTCCAGCTTATGTTATTATAGATGAAGGTAATCCAGTTTCTCTATCAACATCAAGCCCCATCAAGTTGTCTTTCAGATTGGATGGATATTATAATGTAGTAAAAAATGAAATAAAAAGAATTCAATATGTAAAGGCTGTAAAATATGAAGGAAAGTTGTTTGGCCCTTATCATATACAGATAGGAGATAATTATCCTGATTATGAATCAGCAAGTAAATTTTTGAATCAAGTTAAATCTAGTATTTCTGATTCTTATTTAGCATATGATGGAGAATGGAAGATTTGGACTGGCTTATTCTTAGATGAAAAAGAATGCAAAGAAAAAATGAGTGCTTATCAGAACAAGTATAATTCTTTTACATACAAAATAGTAGAACCGGATTCCAATAGAGTACAAATTATAGATAATAAAGATAATAGTGTGATCATGATATATAAAAATCAAGAAATAAGCATAAAACCTATGGATGATACTAATGGCAATAATTTGCTGGAATTTAACAATGTAAAATATCGTGGTAATATATGTATTAAAACACAAGAAAATGGAAGTTTATCTGTTATTAATGATATTGAATTAGATAAATATTTATATAGTGTTGTAGGAAGTGAGGTAAATCCGACCTGGCATATGGAAGCGTTAAAAGCCCAGGCAGTAGCAGCTAGAAATTATGCATTAATAACTATGGGCAAGCACGATACTGAAGGCTTTCATTTATGCAGCACTACTCATTGCCAGGTATACAAAGGTTATGTAAAGGAACATGAAAGAACAAATCAAGCAGTAGAAGAAACAAAAGGAAAATTACTATACTATGAAGACAAACTTGCATCGACTTTCTATCATTCAAGCAGTGGAGGGCATACTGAAAATTCTGAAAACATATGGAATGATATAGTACCATATATAAGAGGAGTGGAAGATCCTTATTCATTAGGAAGTCCTAATGACAATTGGATTCTCGAATTAAATAAAGCTGAAATAAAAAAGAAATTGGAAGAAAATAATATGAATATAGGCGATATAATTGATATAAACATTATTGAGACTAGTGAGTATGGAAGAGTTAAAAAGATAGATTTTATAGGTACTAAAAATAAAATAACATTAGAAAAAGAGAAAGTTAGATACTTATTTGGTACTTCAAATTTGAAAAGTATATGGTATAGTATAAAAACCGATTCAGACATTAATATTTACGATATCTCTACCAATTCCATTCAAGTAAAAAGACCTGCAGGATTAAATGTTATATCATCAGCAGGGTTAAGCACTATAAAAACAGCAAATGGGAAAATCAATGTAAAAGGGTTGTTTGATGTTAAAAATTATAACATAACTCCCAATACTTATATTTTTAATGGCAAGGGTTGGGGCCATGGCTTAGGCATGAGCCAATATGGAGCTAAAGGGATGGCTGAGCAGGGATATAATTATATTGAAATATTGGAATATTATTATACTGGAACAAAAGTAAAATAAGGAGAAGCATATGAATACATCAGATTTTTATTATAAATTACCAGAAGAATTAATTGCTCAAGAACCAATTTATCCTCGTGATATGTCTCGATTAATGATATTAAATAAAGAAAGTGGATGTATTGAGCATAAGATTTTTAAGGATATAATAAACTACTTAAATCCTGGTGATTGTCTCGTTCTAAATGACACAAGAGTTATACCTGCAAGACTATTTGGAAGTAAAGAAGGAACACAAAGTACGATAGAAATTTTGCTTCTGACAAGGAAATCAAAGGATACATGGGAAGTTATGGTAAGACCAGGGAAAAAGGCTAAACTGGGTGCAAAGATTATATTTGGAGATGGACAACTGGTTGCAGAGATAATTGAAATTTCGGATGGTGGCAATCGTATTATTAAGTTTAGTTATGATGGGATTTTTGAAACCATACTTGAAAACTTAGGCCATATGCCATTACCTCCCTATATTAAAAAGGAACTTGAGGATAAGGAACGATATCAGACTGTTTATTCAAAGCATGAAGGTTCAGCAGCTGCACCTACAGCAGGATTGCACTTTACAGATACTTTGCTTCAGGATATAGAAAATAAAGGTATCAAATTGGCTTATATAACTCTCCATGTAGGTTTAGGTACATTCAGACCTGTGAAAGTAAAGAATATCGAAGAACATAAGATGCACTCCGAGTATTATGATATAAACCAGGAAAGTGCGGACAAAATAAACAGTTCTAGAAAAGAAGGAAAGAGAATAATTTGTGTAGGCACCACTTCCACAAGAACATTAGAATCTGTAGCTGATGAAAATGGTATGGTTAGTGCCAAAAAAGGATGGACCGATATCTTTATATATCCTGGTTATAAGTTTAAATGTACAGACGGATTAATAACTAATTTTCATTTACCCGAGTCAACTCTTTTGATGCTTGTTAGTGCATTAGCAGGTAAAGAAAACATTTTGAGAGCGTATGAAGAAGCTATAAAAAATAAATACAGGTTTTTTAGTTTTGGTGATGCCATGTTAATTATATGATTTTTATGGAGGTATGTTTGTGAGGAAAAATCTTGGGTATTGGAAGCATAAGCTTATCAAATACACTTATTACCTGGAAGTTGTATTGGCTTTTTTTATAATTGCTGCTACAATAGTTGGTATGGTGGATTTAGTTAAATACTTAGCATTGATATTGCGCACCAGTCCACTCGAAACTTATAACATATTTCAAAAGTTCTTGGGGCATGTATTGATGCTGGTTGTTGGAGTAGAGCTTGTAATAATGCTTTTATCCCATACAACCTCAAGTGTTCTGGAAGTTATGCTATATGCCATTGCTAGAAAGCTTCTGATTTTTAGTGATACAACATTAGATATAGCAATTGGTATTATTGCAATAGGGATGATTTTTGCCATAAGGAAATATTTATTTACAAAAGAAATAAAACTAGAAGGACATGGTAATGTTTTCTCTGCAGCTACTTCGGTAGCTGATGCTAATACCATTACTGGTTTAAACATACCTGAACATTTAGGTAATACTATTGGTGGAGTAATAGCAAAAATGGCAGAAAACACAAATAGACCTATATATGAAGGAATTGATTATAGAGTTGGTAATGCAAAACTTAAGGTTATTTCTATGAAAGATGGTTTAATTGAGAAAGTTGTTATAGAGAATTTAGATGAATAGAGAGGGAAATATTGTGGCAATAAGATACGAACTAATAAAAGAATGTAAAGATACTAATGCTAGGTTAGGTAGGGTTTACACACCTCATGGTACAATAGAAACTCCTGCATTTATGCCTGTAGGAACTCAAGCATCTGTAAAAGCTATGAGTCCTGATGAGCTGAAAGAAATTGGATCACAGATTATTCTTAGTAATACATATCATTTATATATTCGTCCGGGGCATAAACTTATTGAAGATTTTGGCGGTCTTCATGGCTTTATGAATTGGGATATACCAATACTTACCGATAGTGGTGGTTTTCAAGTTTTTAGCTTAAATGAATTGAGAAAGATAAGCGAAGAAGGTGTAGAGTTTAAGTCTCATTTAGATGGTTCAAAACATTTTTTTACACCAGAGTTTGTTATGGAAATAGAAGAGTCTCTCGGAGCAGATATAATCATGGCTTTTGATGAATGTATACCATATCCATGTGAAAAAGATTATGCAAGAAAATCTATGGAGAGAACGGTTAGATGGCTTAAAAGGTGTAAAAAAGCTCATACCAAAACAGATAAGCAAGCACTGTTTGGAATTGTACAAGGTGGTACATTTAAAGATTTGAGGATAGAAAGCGCTAAAATGACTGTTGATGTTGATCTTCCGGGGTATGCAGTAGGAGGTCTAAGTGTAGGAGAATCTAAAGAAGAAATGTATGAGGTGCTGGAATATACAGTACCATTACTTCCAAAAGACAAACCAAGGTATCTTATGGGAGTAGGTAGCCCTGATTCACTTATCGATGGTGTCATTAGAGGAATAGATATGTTTGATTGTGTTTTGCCTACAAGAATAGCTAGAAATGGTACTGTTATGACATCAAAAGGAAAGCTAGTTGTGAGAAATGCAGAATATGCTAGAGATTCATTACCTTTAGATGAAAATTGCGATTGCTATGCATGCAGGAATTTTTCAAGAGCTTATATCAGGCATCTAATAAAAGCTGGTGAAATTTTAGGTGCTCGTTTAACAACTATACATAATCTTAGATTTTTACAAAATCTAATGAAAAATATCAGAGACGCAATTAAAGAGGATAGGTTGTTAAATTTTAGAAAAGATTTTTTTGATAGCTATGGTTATGAAAAATAGAAAAAGGATTTTTACTTTTTATATTGAATATACAAATTATTATGGAGGAGGGATACATAATGCCAGCGTGGGTCTCAACAATTCTATTGTATGTTTTAATTTTAGGAGTATTTTATCTTTTACTCATCAGACCACAGAGGAAAAAAGAAAAGCAAATTGAAGAGATGAGAAAAAGCATAAAAGAAGGAGACGAAATCCTAACAATAGGAGGCATCTATGGTAAAGTTCTTAATGCAAAAGAAGACACATTAACCATAGAAGTCGGAGCAGATAAAACTAAGCTGAAGATAGCTAGATGGGCTATTGGGAAAAAGCTTGAGTCTTAAGATAAAAAAGTAACTTGATTATCAAGTTACTTTTTTTAATTATAGAGATTTTAATCATTCCTTATTGAAATTTGGCCTGATACCTTCCTAATACAATCCTTTTGAAAGTATCCATTTTTAGACAGAAATAAAAATGTTAAGAAGCTAGCTTATATATGAATAAAACCGATCACAAAGGAATAATGTTTACTGAATATAAATATTATTAGGAGGTGCAATTATGAGAAGTCTAAAGAGAGATTCAATTAAACTGCACGAAAAACAATATGAAAATAAAATTATAATATTTGCAAAATCGATTATTCTTGCATTAATAATTTCTTTGGTCAGTATAATAATATATGCAATTGTATTATCTTTAACCTCTGTTTCTGATGGTACAATGTCCTTAATAACACAATCAATAACTATGATTAGTATAGTAGCAGCAGCAATATACTGTGGTAGAAAAATAAAGAGCAAGGGTTGGCTATATGGAATGATAGTTGGCATTATTTTCATATTAATGATTCTCCCGTTAAGCATTATATTAGGTCAGGTGCCTGTTTTTGATAAATATTTTATTGGAAAAATAATCATGGCATGTTTAGTAGGTATAGTAGGTGGAATAATTGGTGTAAATCTATGATATTACTACTTTCATAAAACTGATAATTATGATATAATTTACAAGAAAAAATTATTAGGAGGCACAATTATGAAATACATAAAGACTATTAATAAGACAACTTATAATGACAGAGTGTTAAATGGAGGTTGCGGTGAATGCCAGAATTCATGCCAATCCGCATGTAAAACTTCATGTACTGTTGCTAATCAAAAATGCGAAAGTTTAACAAATCTAAGAATTGATAAAAATTTATTATCTAGAATTAAATAAAGATTAAATTTTCATTAGGGCAGTAATATGATTTGCATATTACTGCTCTATTTATAATACTTGGAAAAGTATAAAATCCCTTAATTAATACTTTCCGTTAAAAGCATTTCAAGAAAGGTTTCCTTGATTGTTATAAACGCTTTCAAAGGAATCTTTTCTTATTAGTAATAAAATTAATTACCAATGTCTGGTCTTAGCTAAAAATCTCAAAGAAATCTTTGTTTTTCCTTTTACATTGACTCCAATTAGCAAAAGTAATATAATATCCATTGTGAAATTTTAAAAGGGGGAGTACAGATGAATTCGAAAAACATAGTAAAGTTTATGGCAATAGTCATTATAATTGGAATTCTAAGCTATGTTGCAGCCTATGGACTAGATATCGGAAAGTATGAAATAGTTCCTGTAAAAGAATTAATTAAGCTAGGATTAGATTTGAGGGGAGGAGCAGAAGTTGTTCTTGAAGCTCAAGACAATCCAGACGATCCTGTAACGGATGAAAAAATAGAACGGGCTATTGCTACTATAAGAGAGCGTATTGACTCCCTAGGAGTAACAGAGCCTGTAATAACAAGACAGGGAGACAAAAAAATAAGGGTAAGCTTACCTGAAATTCAGGATACTCAAAGAGCTCTTGAAATAATAGGAAAAACAGCTCAATTAAAGTTTGTTGACGAAGCAGGTAATACAGTATTAACAGGAAATGACATAAAAGATGCCAAGGCGGTATATGGATCACAAAGTGCCACAGGTATTCAACAACCAGTAGTATCTTTAGAGCTGACATCAGAAGGTGCAGAAAAATTTGCTATAGCAACTACCAATAATGTCAATAAAATAATAGCTATATATCTTGATGAAAGCATAATTTCAGCTCCAACAGTTGGAGAACCTATAACAGATGGAAGAGCACAGATTTCAGGTAGTATGACTATGGAAGAAGCTGCGGACCTGGCGATGTTAATCAGAGCAGGTGCTTTACCGGTTGAACTTGAAACATTGCAGGTTACAAGCATAGGTCCTGAGTTAGGAGCAAACTCTTTTGAGAAAAGTTTAACAGCAGGTAAAATAGGTATATTGCTTGTATTCATTTTTATGATTCTTTATTATAGATTACCTGGTTTGGTTGCTGATATTGCATTGGTTTTATATATATGCATAGTTTTGTTTGCTTTGGCTGCAATAAAAGCAACACTTACTCTTCCTGGTATTGCAGGTATTATTCTTTCAGTTGGCATGGCTGTTGATGCTAATGTAATAATTTTTGAAAGAATAAAAGAAGAACTAAAACTAGGTAAAAGCTTGAGAGCAGCTATTGATTCAGGTTTCAGAAGAGCCTTCCTTGCAATAATTGACTCCAATGTAACTACATTGATTGCAGCTATTGTTTTGTTCTATTTCGGTTCAGGTCCTATTAAGGGATTTGCGGTAACATTATCTATTGGTATATTAGCTAGTATGTTTACTGCAATAATAGTGACAAAACAGTTGATGAAGCTCATTTCAGGTATAAAAGCTTTATCCAATACAAAATTATATGGAGCGTAGGAGGGTGAAGTTGATGAAAAATATAAAGTTTGTAGAGTATAAGAAAATATGGTTTTCCATAGCTATAGCGATAATCGTAGCAGGCTTAATCTTCACTTTCATAAATGGTGGATTAAACTACGGTATTGATTTTACTGGTGGTACCACTATACAAGCTCATATAGGCAAAGACTTTGATATTTCAAAGGTAAGAGAATTAATTTCTAAATATGATAGTGAAGCAGTAATAACATATGCAGGAAACGAAAAAGAAGATGTTATTATACGAACCAAGGTTGAATTAGACGATGAAAGCCGTAAAGATATTTTGGATAAGTTTGCTTCAGAATATAATATAACATCTAGTAGTATTAACTTTGAAACAATTGGACCAGCAATAGGTGATGAATTGAAGAAGCAAGCTGTTTTAGCTCTTGTGTTAGCAAATATTGGTATACTAATCTACATCACATTCAGATTTGAATTTACATTCGGATTGACATCTGTTATAGCATTAATACATGATGTTACTGTTATGATAATTCTATATGGAATAATGAGAATTCCAGTAAATAGCTCATTTATAGCTGCTATTTTAACTATAGTTGGTTATTCAATAAACAATACAATAGTTATTTTTGATAGAATAAGAGAAAATATGAAAAATGTTAAGAAGATAGATAAAGTTCAACTTGTTAATGACAGTATAAATCAGACATTGACAAGATCTATTAATACTTCACTTACTACTTTGTTGTCAATAGTAGCACTATATATATTAGGTGTACCATCAATCAAGGAATTTTCTCTTCCATTAATAGTGGGTATTGTGGCAGGAACTTACTCATCAATTTTTATTACTGGTCCTCTTTGGACAATAATAAGTTCGAAGAAAAAGGTTCAGTCTGCTCATTAAACTTAAGGTAACAGTCTAGTGACTGTTACCTTAAGTTTTTATGATGTTTGGTATAGTATATAAATTTCCTTTGCATTAAGTGATGTAAGGGAAACTTATGTTCCCATCTAATGAAGGAGTTCAGAGTATGAAGCATTTTTATCTTTATATTTTTATTTAAATATATTATGCTATGTATATAATCATTGAAAGGAAGTGACTAGTTATGCAATTCATAATTGTTATTTCCATGTTATTTGCTTTATTTATAGCACTTTTTGCAATACAAAATGCAACAGTAATTACTATAAACTTTTTATGGTATAAATTTTATTTATCGCAAGCTGTAGTTATCCTGGGATCTGCTTTATTTGGCATTCTCATAATGTTACCTTTTGATATAGTTAAAAGGATTAAGTTAAATATCAAAATAAATGAGCTAAATAGTAAAATAAAGAAGCTTGATGATGAACTGAGATTGACAAAAGAGAAAATCAGCAAAACTGAAGAGCTTGATTTGAAAAATCAAAATGATATTGATAATGAACAATAGATGTAGGTGATAATTTGATTAAAAAATGGCTTACTTATAATAAAGACTATTCCATGCTTGAGGAAATGAAAGAAGAATTAAAAATATCTGAAATTTTGGCTAGAATACTTATTAACAGAGATATAAATACATTAGAAGATGCGGAAACCTTTTTAAACCCGGACATAGACGAACTAGAGGATCCATTTCTTTTAAAAGGAATGGATGCTGCCATAGAGCGAGTATATAATGCAATAAAAACAGGAGAGAAAATATGTATCTACGGAGATTATGATGTAGATGGTATAACAAGTCTTTCCATTTTATATTTAACATTAAAAAAGCTAGGCGCCAACGTAATTTACTATATACCTAAAAGATTAGAAGAAGGATATGGATTAAACATAGATGCCATAGAAAAAATAATTCAGCAGGATGTCGATTTAATAATTACAGTAGATTGTGGTATTCGCTCTGTTGAAGAAGTAAAGTTTATAAATGATTCTAACAAAGAAATAATAATTACAGATCATCATGAATGTGATGAAGAGATTCCGGAAGCATATTCAGTTATAAATCCTCATCAAATAGACTGTTACTATTCATTTAAAGACTTCGCAGGAGCGGGAGTTGCCTTTAAATTTGTTTGTGCTTTAGCACAAAAGTTTAATAGATATGATCTGCCAGAAGATATAATAGATCTCGCTGCTTTAGGTACAGTTGCAGACGTTGTTCCCTTATTAGGTGAAAATAGAATAATTGTCAAAAACGGGTTAGAGAAAATAAGAAATAATCCAAACCTTGGAATAAAGGCCCTTGCTAAGGTTTCTGGAATAGAATTTAATGCTGTTGATACATATCATATTAGTTTTATGCTCGCACCTAGACTTAATGCTGCCGGAAGAATAAGTGATCCTATATTAGGTGTTAAGTTGCTGATTGCTGAAGATGAGGAGGAAGCATTAAAAATTGCTGAAGAATTAAATAAAGCAAACTCTCAGAGACAATCCATAGAAAATCATATACTTAACTCTGCAATTCAAATCATTGATAAAACCATAGATAAAGAAAATGATAGAATTATTGTTGCTGTTGGTAATAATTGGCATATTGGCGTAATAGGAATTGTTGCATCAAAACTAACCGAGAAATATGGATTACCGGTTGTCCTGATTTCTCTTGAGGGTGGTGTTGGCATAGGTTCAGCGAGAAGCATACCAGGCTTTGATTTATATGAGGCCATGAATAAATGCAGTTTCCTTTTTGAGAAATTCGGTGGTCATCAAATGGCTGCTGGTTTAACTATTAAAGAGGATAACATTGAGAAATTAAAATATA
This sequence comes from Lutispora thermophila DSM 19022, assembly GCF_900142105.1. Classification (GTDB taxonomy): domain Bacteria; phylum Bacillota; class Clostridia; order Lutisporales; family Lutisporaceae; genus Lutispora; species Lutispora thermophila. The sequence goes on along the minus strand of NZ_FQZS01000022.1, from coordinate 23,919 downwards.
TGCTAAATGAAATTGCCTGGGAAATGACGGCAAATAAACAATTTGTTCCAGAAATCTTTATTGATTACAAGATTGACAATATTAGCATGATATCGCAGTTAATAGAAGAATTAGAATTGTTACAACCTTATGGTGAAGGCAATCCAGTCCCAATATTTGTGTTTAGAGGTCTTACTATTGAAGAGATAAAATTACTGGGAAACAATAAACATTTGTCATTGAAACTATATGACGGAAATGATACTATTAGGGGAATTGGTTTTAATATCGGATTTATAATTAATTATATTGCAGTTAATGAAAAGATTGATATAATATGTAGTGTAGAAAAAAATCTTTGGAATGGCACAGAGTTTATTCAATTAAACATCAAAGATATAAAAAAAGCCAAATAAATATGGATTTGGAGGCAGAAAACGTGAATTTAGAAAAATATATTAGAGTTATTGAGGACTTTCCTGTAGAAGGTATAAGTTTTAAGGATGTTACAACCCTATTAAAGGATGGAGAAGCTTTTAAGTACGCAATAAAACTTATGGCTGATAAGATACGAGATAAAGATGTTGATATAGTGGTAGGACCAGAAGCAAGAGGATTTCTATTTGGTGCTCCCATTGCCTATGAGTTAGGAGTAGGTTTTGTACCTGTGAGAAAGCCAGGTAAGCTTCCAGGTGAAACTTTAAAATATGAGTATAAGCTGGAATACGGAACTGATAGCTTAGAAATTCATAAAGATGCTATAAAACCTGGAGATAAGGTGGCTGTTGTAGATGATTTATTAGCTACAGGAGGAACAATATTATCTGCTATTAAACTAATTGAGAACCTTGGGGGTATTGTGGTTCATGTAGGGTTTCTAATTGAATTAGAAGAGTTGATGGGAAGAAATGTACTATCAAAATATAATGTTAGTTCAATAATTAAGTATTAGAACTCTGATGCTCCTGGTTAACCAGCTTTGATTCATGGGTATTTAACCTATTGAATGGGGCTATGTTACTCAGGAGATTTTTATATTAATAATATTATATATATTCTAATCAAAAGATGGTGTTAATATGCTCCAAGAATTAATAGAGAAAATAAAAAAATACAATCCAACAGGGGATTTTGAAATAATATATAAAGCATATGAATTTGCTCTGAATGCACATCAAGGTCAAAAAAGAGTATCTGGTGAAGATTATATTATCCATCCCACTGCTGTAGCTGAAATATTGGCTGATTTAAATATGGATAATCTAACTATTGCTGCAGGTATGCTTCATGATGTAGTTGAGGATACAAAATATGACTATAATGACATAAAATTGTTATTTGGTGACGAAGTTGCCATGCTTGTTGATGGAGTTACAAAGCTTGGTAAACTTGAATATAGAACAAAGGAAGAACAGCAAGCAGAAAATCTTAGAAAAATGTTTATTGCCATGGCCAGAGACATAAGAGTTATTTTAATAAAGTTGGCAGATAGACTCCATAATCTAAGAACACTGAAGTATATGTCGAAGGAAAAACAGTATGAAAAGGCGAAAGAAACATTAGAAATATATGCACCTATAGCACATAGGCTTGGAATTTATAAAATTAAATGGGAAATGGAAGATCTTGCGCTAAGATATATAGACCCTGAAGGATATTATGATTTGGTAGAAAAAGTAGCAAAAAAAAGGAAAGAAAGAGAAGAGTATATTAACTATGTAATAGAAACATTGAAAAACAAGAATAAAGAAATGGGTATAGATGTTCAAATAGAAGGTCGTCCCAAAAATTTTTACAGTATTTATAAGAAAATGTTTCAACAGAATAAAACTTTTGAGCAAATCTTTGATCTTACAGCAATTAGAGTGATAGTAGATACTGTAAAAGATTGTTATGGAGTTTTAGGAATAGTTCATACTTTATGGAAACCTATTCCTGGTAGATTCAAGGACTATATAGCTATGCCTAAGCCAAACATGTACCAGTCTTTGCACACTACAGTAATTGGGCCTGCAGGAGAACCCATCGAGGTTCAGATAAGAACATGGGAAATGCATAGAACCTCTGAATATGGAATAGCAGCACACTGGAAGTACAAAGAAGGACGAACATCTCAGAATGATTTTGATGAAAAGTTAAAATGGTTAAGGCAAATGCTTGAATGGCAGAATGAAGTTAAAGACACAAAAGAGTTCATGGAGACTCTAAAAATTGATTTAGTTATAGATGAAGTATATGTTTTTACACCTAAAGGCGATGTTATAGACTTGCCTGTGGATTCTTCACCCATTGATTTTGCATATAAAATTCACAGTGCTATTGGAAATAAGTGCGTAGGAGCAAAAATTAACGGTAAAATTGTTCCTTTGGATTATAAATTACAGAATGGAGATATAGTAGAAATAATAACATCCGCAAATTCAAATGGTCCGAGCAGAGATTGGCTAAAGATAGTAAAAAGTTCACAGGCTAAAAATAAAATAAGACAATGGTTTAAAAAAGAAAAACGTGAAGAGAATATTCAAAAAGGAAAAGATATACTTGATAAAGAAATAAAAAGATTAGGATCAAGTTTATCAATAGCCATAAAAAGTGAATGGCTGGAGACTGTTTATAAGAAGATAGGACTTAATTCATTAGATGATTTGTATGCATCACTAGGTTACGGAGGACTCACTCTGAACCAAGTAATGATGAGGTTAAAGGAAGAAATTAGAAAGAATCAGAAAATTGATATTAAAGATGAAGAATTATTAGATAAGCAGCTAGAAAAACCAATTAGAAAAAAGAAAAGATTAAATACTGGTGTAAAAGTAAAGGGTGTCGATAATATTCTTGTAAGGTTTTCAAAATGTTGTAACCCTGTTCCAGGTGATGAGATATTAGGTTATATAACGAAGGGAAGAGGTGTTTCAATACACAGAAGAGATTGTCCAAATGCCGCTGATTTGCTTAAAGATACAGATAGGTTGATAGAAGTTGAATGGAATACACAAAGTACGGTATCCTATAATGCTGATGTACAAGTTAGAGCTAATGATAGACAAGGATTGCTTGCAGAAATAACTTCAATCATAAATGAGAGTAAAATCAATATTGTATCCTTTTATTCGAGAACTTCTAAGGATAAAGCTGCAAACATAAATTTTGTATTGGAAATAAATGACATAGATCAATTGAATAGACTAATCAGGAAATTAAGGAGAATAGAAGGAGTCATTGATGTTTTTAGAGCAAAACAATAGGAGGAAAGCTAATGAGAGCAGTTGTACAAAGAGTAAAAAGCAGTCATGTGGAAGTAGATGGTAAAATTACTGGGCAGATAAACAAAGGTCTGATGGTTTTGTTGGGAATAAGCGAAGATGATAATATAGAAGATATAGATTATATGGTTGATAAAATAGCAAATCTAAGGATTTTTGAAGATTCTGAAGGAAAAATGAACCTGTCACTTATGGATGTTGGAGGAGAAATTCTTGTTGTCTCACAATTTACATTATATGGTGATTGCAGAAAAGGAAGGCGCCCAAGTTTTGTTAGAGCAGCTAAACCTGAAGAAGCACAGAAACTCTATAATTTATTCATAAAAAAAATGGAAGAGATGAATATTGTTGTTCAAACAGGGATTTTCCAAGCTGATATGACCGTTTATATAGAAAATGACGGTCCAGTTACTTTAATAGTAGATAGTGAAAAAATCATTTAATAGTTACCGTCTATCAGTTATGAATATTATAATCTTAAAGGGAGATGAGTTATTTGAATTTCAAAAGATTGCCTTTAGGAATATATCAAGCAAATTGTTATATAATATGGGATGAAGGATCCAAGAAAGCAGCTGTTATAGATCCAGGAGGAGATTTTGAAGAGTTAAATGAATTTGTTGAAAGCAATCAACTTTCTGTTCAGTATGTATTGCTTACTCATGGACATGGAGACCATATTGGCGCTGTAGCACAGACAAGAGAAAAATATAAAGCAGAAGTGATGATTCATAAAGATGACTATGATATGTTAAAAAATAAAAATAAAAATTATTCTAACCAAATGGGATATAAAGATATTGAATTAGAAGCTGATAAAAAATTAGAAGATGGGGATGTAATAAATCTCGGATCAATAAAAATGGAGATAATTCATACACCTGGACATACAAAAGGAAGCATATGTATAAAATATGATAATATTGTGTTTTCAGGAGACACGTTATTTGCCGGTTCTATAGGAAGAACAGATCTTGGTGGAGGGTCATTTGAAGATATCATTGACTCTATTACCAACAAATTACTAACTTTACCAGATAATACTGAAATTTATCCAGGTCATGGCCCTTCTACAACTATTGGCGTGGAGAAAAAAAGTAATCCTTTCTTAAAAGATTAAAATTAATTAGATAGAGGATTAAGATGATAATATTAAAATTAATAGGACATGAGTACTTTAATGAAGTTTCAGATATAATAAAACTATTTTATGGTAAAGAGTCAATAAAACTTTATGACAACACAGAAAGTTATGTAACCATGCAAGGCAAAATGCTTACCAGTGAACTTATTATAGGGGATTATATTACATCTTTCATTTCATCTTATAAAGATTTAAATAGCAATAATGTAAAGAGATATAATTTTACTAAGAGCGGCAATGTTTTAGATTCTAAAGAAATTAAAAAATCCTTGAAAGTGTCTATGTTTAAACTGTTATCAGATATAACAGGCTATAATATACCTTGGGGAATATTGACTGGTATAAGGCCGGTAAAGATCGTTCATAAGCTGTTTGAGGAGGGAATGAGCAAAGATCAAATTATTGAACACCTGAAAGAAGAGTATTATGTCACTGAAGATAGAGCTATACTTTCCATTAAAGTTGCTCAAGTTGAAAAGAAGTATATAAGTCAAAAGAATAATAAAAAAGTAGGTATCTATGTTGGAATACCTTTTTGCCCAAGCAGATGTAATTACTGTTCTTTTACTTCAAACACCATAGAAAAAAACAGAAATTTAGTTCAGCCTTATCTTGAAGCATTAATGTTGGAAATTAAAACTGTTTCACAATATCTTAGATCAAAAGGTGTTACAGCTCTGAGTGTTTATATCGGAGGAGGTACTCCTACTTCCATTAATGCTGATGAAATAAGCACTTTAGTGCAATGCATTAATGAATTCTGGGGACAGAATGAAGAATTCACTTGTGAGGCAGGGAGACCTGATACCATAACTATAGATAAACTTAAAGCACTAAAAGAAAATGGAATAACGAGATTAAGCATCAATCCCCAAACAATGGATGATAAGACCTTGGTAAGAATAGGAAGAAAGCACACTTCTGCTCAAGTTGCTGAAAGTTTTTATTTGGCCAGAGAAATAGGTTTTGACAATATAAATATGGATATGATTATAGGGCTTCCTGGTGAAGGTTTGGAACAAGTTGAAAATACTTTGGATTGGATGAATAAATTGAACCCTGAGAATGTTACTGTACATACACTTGCCATTAAAAGAGCATCAGTATATAATGAAGTAAATCTTGATGCTGGAAGCAATAATGATATTGCTTATAAAATGATGGAACTTGCGAGAAAAAAACTAGAAATCAATCAATATTATCCTTATTACTTATATAGACAAAAATATATGGCTCAAAATCTAGAAAATATAGGATTTTGCAAAAAGGATAAAGAATGTGTATATAACATGCAAATAATGGAGGAAAAGCAAAGCATTGTTGCTTTTGGTGCAGATGCTGTTACAAAAGCATACTTTCCTGATAAAGACAGATTAGAAAGACAGCACAACATAAAAGATTTATCACTATATATAAAAAATATAGACAATCAAATCAATAAAAAGATTGATCTACTTAGTAATTTGTATTGACAAAAATATGCAGTAAATATATAATGATAAACATTATAAAAGCGATGAAAGGGCTAGTAGATATCAGACGCTTGACAGGGAGAGGGAGCCATTGATTGAGAGCCCCTTAAAGTAGGAAATATCGAAAGACACCCAAGGAGCTTCCAAATTGAAATAATAGTAGATTTGGACGAATTTCCGCGTTAAGGAATAAAGAGATGGATACTATCCAAGCAGGGTGGCACCGCGAGAAAGACCTCGTCCCTGACATATTTTGTCAGAGATGAGTTTTTTGTTTATATAAAGGAAAGTTTGGAGGGATATACATGAAGATTCAAGGACCTAAAGGTACAAAGGATGTTTTGCCTTCAGAATCGTATAAATGGCAGTACATAGAAGGAAAGATAAGAGAATTATGTTCTATAAACGGATATAAAGAAGTAAGAACACCTGTTTTTGAACATACTGAGCTCTTTCAAAGAGGTGTAGGAGAAACTACAGATGTAGTACAAAAAGAAATGTATACATTTTTAGATAAGGGCGGAAGAAGCATCACATTAAAGCCAGAGGGAACTGCTCCTGTTGTTAGAACTTATATAGAAAATAGCGTATATAATGATATTCAACCAACAAAGATGTACTATATAACACCGTGTTATAGGTATGAGAGACCACAGGCTGGAAGATTGAGGGAATTCCATCAGTTTGGTATTGAAGTTTTCGGAACCCAAGATCCATATATAGATGCGGAAGTAATAAGCATAGGGATGACTCTATTTGAATCCCTTGGAGTAAAGGCTTTAGAACTCAGAATAAACAGTGTTGGTTGCCCAAAATGCAGAAAGGAATATAATGCTAAATTAAAAGCATTTCTTAAACCTAAGTTAGATAAATTATGTAAATACTGTCAAGAAAGATATGAAACTAATCCATTAAGGATTTTGGATTGTAAGGAAGAAAAATGTAAAGAAAATTTAACAGATGTACCATTTATGTTGGATAACCTCTGTGATGACTGCAAGAATCATTTTGATGGATTAAAGAAAGGTTTAGAAATTATAGGATTAAACTATATAGTTGACCCAAGAATTGTAAGAGGATTGGATTACTATACCAAAACAGCATTTGAAATAGTATCTAAAGATATAGGTTCTCAAGGAACCGTATGCGGTGGCGGAAGGTATGACGGTTTAATAGAACAATGCGGAGGTCCAAGCACACCTGGCGTTGGATTCGGACTAGGTCTCGAAAGGCTATTGCTAACTATGGAAAATCAAGGTATTACTATACCTGATACAGAAAAAATGGAGTTATACATAGCTGCTATAGGTGAAAAAGCTAATGATAAAGCAATGGATTTGTTGTTTAAACTAAGAAAATCAGGTATCAGAGCTGAAAAGGATTATTTAAACAGAAGCATTAAAGCTCAAATGAAATATGCAAACAAGATAAATGCCAAATATGTTATTGTAATAGGCGATGAAGAAATAGAGAAGGGTATTGTAAATATTAAAGATATGGAAACAGGAAATGTTATAGATGCTTCACTGAATAATATTGCTGACATTATTATTAAAATAAGGAGGTAAACTTATGGCTAAGTATAAAAGAACGCATATGTGCGGAGAATTATCATTGAATAACCTTGGTGAGGAAGTATCCTTAACTGGATGGGTTCAAAAAAGCAGAGATCTTGGAGGTTTATTATTTATTGATTTAAGAGACAGAACAGGAATTTTACAGGTGGTTTTTAATAAAGATATAGATCCTCAGCTTTTTGAGATCGCTCAAAAAGTTAGAGGAGAATATGTAATACATGTATCCGGTAAAATAGGTGCAAGAGCTGAAAATGCAATTAATAAAAGAATGAAGACTGGATACATTGAGGTATTGGCAAATGACTTAACCATTATCAGTAAAGCAGAGACACCTCCAATATATATTGAAGATGATCTAAATGTATCTGAAAATCTAAGGTTAAAATATAGATACTTGGATTTAAGAAGACCTGTTATGCAGAATATATTCTTTGTCAGACATAGAGTAAACAAGCTTATCAGAGATTACTTTGATAAGAATGGATTTATTGAAGTCGAAACTCCTGTATTGACAAAGACTACTCCTGAAGGAGCCCGTGATTATTTAGTACCTAGCAGGGTTCAACCTGGAAAATTTTATGCCTTGCCCCAATCACCACAACTTTTCAAGCAAATATTGATGGTATCAGGTTTTGATAAGTATTACCAAATAGTAAAATGTTTCAGAGATGAGGATTTAAGAGCAGATAGACAACCGGAGTTTACTCAGCTTGATATGGAAATGTCTTTCGTAGATGCTGATGATGTAATGAATATAATAGAAGGCCTTATGAAAGATGTATTTATAAGTATAAAAAATCAGGACATTTCACTACCATTGCCAAGGATGACATATAAAGAAGCCATGGAACGATATGGTTCAGATAAACCGGATGTAAGGTTTGGACTAGAATTGAAGGATTTAAGCGATATACTAAAAGACAGTGAGTTTAAAGTATTTTCAGATGCTCTAAAAAATGGAGGTTGCGTAAAAGCTATAAATGCAGAAGGTTGTGGTGGTAAGCTTAGCAGAAAAGAGATTGATGCTCTCGGTGAGTTTGTGAAGACATATAGAGCAAAAGGTCTTGCATGGATGAACTTTACGGAAGAAGGGCTTAAATCACCTATAGCCAAGTTTCTAAAAGAAGAAGAAATTAGTTCAATAATTGAAAGGATGAATGCAAAGACTGGAGATATAATATTCATAGTGGCAGATAATAAGAAAGTTGTATATGACTCTTTAGGGCAATTAAGGTTAGAACTGGCCAGAAAATTCAATCTGATAGATGAAAATAAAATTGGCTTGCTATGGGTTACAGAGTTTCCTTTGCTGGAATATGATGAAGAAGAAAAACGATATGTTGCTATGCACCATCCATTCACAAGCCCAATGGATGAAGATATTGAATTGTTGGACACAGAACCTTTAAACGTCCGTGCAAAGGCTTATGATATAGTATTAAATGGTTATGAATTAGGTGGAGGAAGCATTAGAATACACGATAGTGAAATTCAACAGAAAATGTTTAACTTATTGGGATTCTCAAAAGAAGAAGCTTGGAAAAAATTCGGATTCTTACTTGAAGCATTTAAATATGGAACTCCACCACATGGAGGTTTAGCTATCGGAATGGATAGGTTAATAATGCTTTTAACTGGTACTGATAATATAAGAGATGTTATTGCATTTCCCAAGACACAAAGTGCAAGCTGCTTGATGACAGACGCACCATCTATTGCTGATGAAAAGCAGTTGGCAGAGTTAAAATTGAAATTTGAAAAAGAGGAATAATAAATATGCCCTGCTTAGTAGAATAAGCAGGGCAATTTTGGAGGTTAACAATGAGCATGTATGAAAGAACTCAGCTTTTAATAGGAGAAAGAGCTATAGAAAAACTGAAAAATAGCAAAATAGCCATTTTTGGTATTGGTGGAGTGGGGTCCTTTTCTGTAGAAGCCTTGGGAAGGTGTGGAGTTGGAAATCTTGTGCTGATAGACTATGATACAATAAATGACTCAAATATTAATAGACAACTTCATGCAACCACTAAAACAGTAGGTAGATATAAAGTAGATGTTATGAAGGAAAGGCTTCTGGAAATAAACCCTGATATCAATGTTACTGCTATTAACAAGAAATACAACCAAGATATTGCTGATGAATTGATAAAAGAAGACTATGACTATATAATAGACGCAATAGATATGGTTTCTGCAAAAATTCATCTTATTGTAACATCCATAAATAAAGGTATTCCTATTATCAGTTCTATGGGCGCCGGCAATAAGCTTGATCCTACCAAATTTGAAGTAACAGATATATATAAAACAGAAATGTGTCCTCTTGCAAAAGTTTTAAGACATGAACTGAAAAAGCGTGGTGTGAAAAAGCTTAAAGTTGTTTATTCGAAGGAGAAGCCTTCTAAAACGACAATAACGATGCCAGATAATCCGTCTAAAAATGTGCCAGGGAGCATTTCATTTGTACCATCTGTAGCGGGCTTGATACTAGCTTCCGTTGTTGTAAATGATATTATCAATGATAAGATGAAAAATGACTATTGACATAATAAGAACATGTTGTATAATTAAGTATATACTGGTAGGGGGTATAATTTGTAATGTTAAATAAAGAAGAACGAAAGCAAGATATATTGAAAAGGCTTAGAAAGATAGAGGGGCAGGTTAAGGGTATACAAAAGATGGTAGAAGAGGATAAGTGTTGTGGTGATATCATGATCCAAATTTCCGCAATAAGATCAGCCATCAACAAGGTTGGAGGCATCATGTTGGACGGATATGTAAAAGAATGTATACCTGAAGCTTATAAAAACAGCAACTCCTACGATGATAAACTAAATGAGTTAATAGATACTATAGTAAAATATGTTAAATGAAGGTAGGCAAAATGTTAGAATTTGGTAAAATTATTGAAGTTGATAATGGTATAGCAAAAGTATTGATAACAAGACATGCAGCATGTGGTGATTGCGGTGCATGTCAGGTAGGAAGAGAAAATCTAAATATGATTCTTACTGTTGAAAATACTGTTGGTGGAAATCCAGGTGATAAAGTTGAGATAGAACTTAAAACTGAGAATTTTCTATTTGCAACTTTGATAATGTATGGGATTCCTCTACTGGGATTGATTATAGGTTTAGTAGGAGGATATTATGCTGCAAAAGCGCTCGGCTATAATGAAAACTTATCGCAAATGATTGCTGCAGTTGCAGGATTATTAGTTATATCTATGAGTTATATGGCTATAAAAATGAAAGAGTCGGCTATAAAAAACATGAATAAATTTAAACCAGTTCTAATTAGAATAGTTAAGGATTAGTTACATGTGAAATAGAAAGGGGTTTAATTATGAACAAAAAAGTTAATATAGTAAATGAAAGTACATTTGAGCAGGAAGTGCTGAACTCAGATAAACCTGTGTTGGTGGATTTTTGGGCTGCTTGGTGTGGGCCTTGTAGAATGGTTTCTCCCATCATTGATGAACTTGCAGAGGAATATGATGGTAAGTTAAAGGTCGTTAAAGTCAATGTTGATGAAAATCCAAAGTTAGCTTCAGAATTCGAGATAATGAGCATACCTTCAGTATTTTTATTTAAAAATGGTAAAAAGGTAGACGGACTTATTGGTGTAAGGCCTAAGCAAATGTTTGAATCAATGATAAACAACCATATATAAACAAAAATGGCTTTGCGCCATTTTTGTTTATATATGGCAAACATTTTATAAAATTTATATTTTATGCTAGGATAATTATGGTTATAAGTATTATAATATAATCAGAAATACAAAAGGAGGTATATCATGGAACTGGAATTAATTAGAAAAGCCGACAACGAAATTGCTGAAGTAATTGAAAAAGAACTTGAGAGACAAAGAAGAAACATAGAGTTAATCGCATCTGAAAATTTTGTTAGTCCTGCTGTTATGGCTGCTATGGGTACAGTTCTAACAAACAAATATGCAGAAGGTTACCCTGGTCACAGATACTATGGCGGTTGTGAAGAAGTAGATGTAGCAGAAAATATAGCCAGAGAAAGATTAAAAAAGATATTTGATGGAGAACATGCTAATGTACAACCTCATTCTGGAGCTAATGCCAATCTTGCAGTTTACTTTTCCGTTTTAGAGCCAGGTGATGTAGTATTAGGCATGAATCTTTCTCATGGAGGGCATTTAACTCATGGTAGTCCAGTTAATATATCAGGTAAATACTTCAAATTTATTGCATATGGCGTAGATGAAAATACAGGAATGATTGACTATGATAAAGTGCTGGAAATAGCAAAAGAAAACAGACCGAAATTGATTGTAGCAGGTGCTAGTGCTTATCCGAGAATAATCGATTTTAAAAAGTTTAGAGAAATAGCAGATGAAGTAGGAGCTATGCTAATGGTCGATATGGCTCACATAGCTGGCTTAGTGGCTGCAAAACTTCATCCAAATCCAGTTCATTATGCTGATTTTGTAACGACAACAACACATAAAACATTAAGAGGTCCAAGAGGAGGAGCCATAATATGTAAGGAGAAGTATGCTAAAGCTATTGATAAAGCAATTTTTCCAGGAATTCAAGGCGGACCATTGATGCATATAATTGCAGCAAAAGCTGTGTGCTTCAAAGAAGCTATGACTGAAGATTTTGCTAGATACCAGAATCAGGTATTGAAAAATGCACAAGCATTATCTCAGACCTTATTAAAAGAAGGATTTAACCTTGTATCCAATGGCACAGACAATCATCTAATATTAGTTGATCTTAGGAATAAGAATATTACAGGCAAAGAAGCAGAACGTTTATTAGATGAAGTAAGTATAACAGTGAACAAGAATACAATTCCTTTTGATCCACAAAGTCCATTTGTAACAAGCGGTATTAGAATTGGAACGCCTGCTGTAACTACAAGAGGATTCAAGGAAGAAGACATGGTGGAAATCGGAAAAATTATATCTCATATAATTTCAAATCCTGATGATATTGAAGCCACAAAGAAACGGGTAAATGAACTTGCAAATAAATATCCTCTTTATTAAATTGATAAATGAGTTTGTACCATTTGTGAATATTGCTATAATAAGAAATAGGATTATCCTATTTCTTATTTTTATTTGGATGTGAATAAATTTGTTTAATGAGGTGTAATAAATGGCTTTAAATATGCTATATAAGTCCATATTAGAGACCATTATTGATAATATCGATGCTGGTATACATGTTGTTGACCATGAAGGGAAAACTATTTTCTACAATAGGGTAATGGGAGAGCTTGAAGGTTTAGAAATTGAGGAAGTCATGGGTAAAAGTATACTGGAAATATTTCCTAGCCTTAACGAAGACACAAGTACTTTATTGACAGTTATGAAATCCAGAAAGGCTATATATAACAAAAATCAGTCATATCTTAACAGTCATGGTAAACAAATCAATACAGTAAACAGTACAATACCATTTAAAATATCTCCTGATAAATATGGAGCCGTTGAAATTGCTAAGGATGTTACAAAGGTAAAAGAGTTATCCGAGAAAGTACAGATATTACAGCAAGTATTAGCTGGGAGAGATCCTAATAAGGAAGAGATTAAAGGTTACACATTCAAATCCATAATAGGAGAAGAAGATGATTTTTTAAATATTGTTTCTTTAGCCAAAACTGCTGCAAAATCTTCTTCTACAGTATTGATTTATGGAGAAACAGGCACAGGTAAAGAACTATTTGCTCAAAGCATACACTACGAAAGTAATAGATGTAATAAACCTTTTATTGCACAAAACTGTGCTGCAATTCCTGAGTCTTTACTCGAAGGAATACTATTTGGGACTGTAAAAGGAAGCTATACAGGTGCAGTAAACAGGCCTGGACTATTTGAACAAGCTCATGGAGGCACAATATTATTAGACGAGATCAATTCAATGGGTCTTCAACTACAAGCTAAATTGCTAAGAGTGCTTCAAGAGGGGTATATAAGAAGAGTTGGTGGACTTAATGATATACCATGTGATGTTAGAATAATTGCAACAACTAATGAAGAGCCTCAAAAATCTGTTGCTTCAGGTGCGTTAAGAAAAGATTTGTATTATAGATTAAATGTGATATATTTACGAATACCTCCTTTAAGGGAAAGAAAATCAGACATACCTTTATTAGCAGAGTATTTTATAAAAAAGTTCAATACAATATTAAATAAAGATGTTTGGGATATTTCAAATGAAGTAAAAAATGCATTTATGCGTTATGACTGGCCTGGTAATGTGAGAGAATTAGAAAACTCTATAGAAGGTGCTATGAATATGGTAACTAAGGATCACATACTTAAACCCCAACACTTTTCTAATATGAAAGAAATATTTGATAATAGAAGAAATGATAATAATTATAGAGTTTTGATTCATGAAGGAATGAGTCTAGATGAGATTATAGAAAATGTTGAAAAAGAATTAATTATTGAAGCCTTGAAGGAATGCTCATTTAACATAACAAAAAGTGCCAATAAGCTCGGTATAAAAAGGCAGAATTTGCAACACAAAATAAAGAAGTATAAAATAAGGATAGAAGACTAATCTATCCTTATGAATACTGGTTTTCTCTTTCTATATATACAATAGTATCTAAAGCCTAGCGTTTTTAACAAGTCTAGGACCTCCATAAAACTATGGCCTAAATCTTCAGGTCTATGAGCATCAGATCCTATAGTGATTATCTCACCACCTAGATCTTTATATAATTTTAGTATTTCCACTGAGGGGTGAAAGGAATTAAGACCATATCTCTTGCCGGAAGTATTGATTTCTATACCTTTACTCATTGGTATTAGATGCTCCAGTATATCTGCAATGTAATCACGATATAAATTAAACTCAAAATCACTTTCGTCGTCAATCAGATATCTTCTTACAACATCAATATGGCCTAATGAATCAAAATCATCAAAGGAAGTAATTGAGTTTTTTAAATCTCTAAAATAAGCTAATATTCCTTCATGATTGCTTCTTCCCTTTAAAAAATCACTTTTATATAGCTCTCTTTTTTCTACCACATGTATTGAACCTAAGACAAAATCTATATCAGGTTTTGAAGAAAAAGAACTGTTTTCTTTAGAAAGATGAGGCTGCATACCTAACTCTAAGCCCTTATAAATCTCAATTTTATTATTAAATTCTAAGATAACATTATCTATATCACCACTGTATTTTTCGTAATCTAATATTCCAACATTATCGGGATAATCAATATCTACGTGATCTGTAAAGCAAACGCCCTTTAAACCTTTTTCGATAGCTGTATTGCATATATTTCGTAAGGTCGCCCATGCATATGAATCGTTTGAATAAATTGAATGAACATGTAAATCGTACAAGTGAATTCTCCTTTGCTATTTTGAGTATTTATATTTATATCACAAATATATTGTATGATTATTGACAAAAAAGGTCAATTGATTACTATATGCAAATATTTTTGCATATAGCCAATATATTTGCATATAGAAATATTTATTTGAAAATTTAGAAGATAATATATTCAAGAATCATTGGAAATATTGCACCTTTTACTGTAAAATATACATTTTATACGAATAATAATCCAAAAGTTATCATTTCATAGCTTGGCACAATAATTGCTATTTAAATTAGTATATAAATGTTATAATTAAAATTTTATCATAGGGAGGATAAATATGGAGAGAGAAAATGTTAAAGTAATTATCTGGGGTTTAGGAGCAATGGGTGGCGGAATGGCAGATATGCTCCTAAAAAAGAAGGGTGTTGAAATAGTTGGTGTTGTAGGAAGAGGAGAAAAAGTAGGAAAAAGCATGTACGATTTTATAAAAACAGAAAGAGGCAATAGACCAGATGTAATTATCGGCACCCATGAAGATGTAATAAAGGAAAAAGCGGCTGATGTTGTACTTATTTGCACAGACTCCTTCACTAGAAATACTTTTGATAAAATAAAATATTGCTTGGAAAGAAAAATAAACGTCATATCCAGTGCTGAAGAAATGGCTTATCCTCAAGCTAAAGAACCAGAATTAGCTGCTGAGATGGATAGAATAGCCAAAGAAAATGGCGTCACAGTTTTAGGAACAGGTATTAACCCTGGATTGATTATGGATTTACTTGTAGTATGTTTGACAGGTGCTTGCATAGATGTTGATCATATAATTGCAAGAAGAGTAAACAGTTTGTCTCCCTTTGGACCGGCTGTTATGCACGAACAAGGTATTGGTACAACTGTAGAAGAATTCAAAGAAGGCGCAGCATCAGGAAAACTTGCAGGTCATGTGGGCTTTAATGAATCTATCCATATGATTGCAGATGCATTGGGTTGGAAATTAAGCAGCGAAGTGAAACAGACCATGGAACCAATAGTTACTAATGTTTATAGAAAAGCTCCTTATGCTGAGGTTCAACCTGGTTATGTAGCCGGCTGTGCAATGAAAGGCTATGGTTATGTTGATGGAGAATTGAAGATTGAAATGGACCATCCACAGCAGATCGAACCTGAGCTTGAAGGTACAGAGACAGGTGACTATATAATTATCAAAGGAACTCCAAACATTAATATGTCAAATAAGCCTGAGGTTCCAGGTGGAATTGGAACAATAGCTATGTGTGTTAACATGATTCCTCATGTTATCAATGCAAAACCAGGTTTGAAGACTATGATAGATTTACCTGTACCAAGAGCAATAATGGGTGATATGAGAGACTTAATCGAGAGAGACTAATTAAGAATTGTATAATTTAATTATCTGTGGTGCAAATATGTTTGCACCACAGATAATTATAGCTAGGAGGGATCTTTTTATGGATATTATTAAAAAAGGGGACTGGATCCAAATACATCAAGTAATACTAAAGCCTGAAGAAAGAGCAGCTCATTTACCTGAAGATACCAAAAAAGTTCCATTAGAACTATGGGTAAAGGGATTCGCACTTGAAGACGGAAAAATCGGAGATGAAATTGAGATTAAGACAGTCACAGGAAGAAAAGTAAAGGGTAAAGCAATAAAGCTTAATCCAAGATATGTTCATGATTTTGGTGATTATGTGCCGGAATTGACTAAAATAGATATGCAACTTAAGGAAATACTTTTCGGAGGTGACTGTGATGAATAGAGATATGTCATATGCTGCCGTTATGGGTAGAAAAAACGAAATAATGAAGAAAGCTATAGGAATAGATTTCGATGCCTTTGAATCTGGTGGTATTAGTTTCGATTACGAAAGAATGATGAGAGAAGCAGGATATAGTTTGGAAGAAATACAGAATATACAATCCAGCACCGGTGTTGGCAACACACCTATTTTGGAATTAAAAAATCTTACTGCTCTGGCAAGGAAATGTGCACCTAAAGGAAAAGGTGCAAGGATATTCATAAAAGATGAAGCTTGTAACCCATCAGGAAGTTTTAAAGCAAGAAGAGCTGCTACAGCTGTGTATCATGCTAAAAAACTTGGTTATAAAGGCGTAATAGCCGCTACAAGTGGAAATTACGGAGCAGCAGTAGCTTCACAAGCCGCAATGGCTGGATTAAAGTGTATTGTTGTTCAGGAGTGTTACGATAGCAGAATGATAGGTCAGCCTGAAATATTAGAAAAACAGAGAGCTTGCGAAGCCTATGGAGCAGAAGTTGTTCAGCTAACAGTTGGACCAGAACTTTTTTATAGCTTCTTGTGCTTGCTTGAAGAAACAGGGTACTTTAATGCATCTTTGTATACACCATTTGGTATAGCTGGAGTAGAAACTCTAGGTTATGAGTTGATAATGCAATTTAGAGAAAAAATAGGCAGAGATCCTGATAAAGTTGTAATTACTCATGCTGGTGGAGGAAATGTGACAGGTACTGCCAGAGGTCTAATAAAAGCAGGTGCTGAAAATGTAGAAGTAGTTGGAGCCAGCGTTGATTTATCAGGGTTGCATATGGCTTCGGATAATGATTTCAATAGAAAATCCTTTACAACTGGTCATACAGGCTTTGGTATTCCCTTCGCTACATGGCCTGACAGATCTGATGTCCCAAGAAATGCCGCAAGACCTTTAAGATATTTGGATAGATATTTAACTGTAAAACAAGGCGAAGTGTTTTATATAACTGAAGCATTATCTGTATTGGAAGGGCTTGAAAGGGGGCCTGCAGGTAATACCTCTTTGACAGCAGCCTTTGCTCTAGCCCAAGAGATGGATGAAGATCAAATCATAGTAGTACAAGAAACTGAGTACACAGGAGCAGGAAAACATCCAATGCCACAGATAAGTTTTGCAAAGCAAAATGGAATAGAAATACTGTTTGGAGATCCTGATACTGAAATACCGGGACAAAACATAGTATTCCCCAATCATCCTTCAAAAATTAAACTTAGAGATTTTGATTTGACTAAAGCAAAAACTTCTTATATAAGAAATGCCATCAATAATTATGGTAAGAATGTAATAAGCAATCAGGATCTTGAGTTTTTAGCTAAGGATACAAAGAGCAATGTAGATTTTGTTCTATCTGTATTAACAGATATTGGAGTAAAAGTAGAATAGCAATTAAGTTAGTAATTAGATAATTTAATGTAAAAATATTGGAGGGATGTTAAGTGAGAAGAGCTGATGATTTTGAAAAGAGAAGAGAGCATCTAAAAGACTTGACAGATGAACAATTAAAAGAAAGATTCTGGGAACTTGCAAATAAAATAGTTGAGCCAATGCTTGAACTGGGCTATAAATATACTACTCCAGCCATAGAAAGAAGCGTTCTTCTAAGAATGGGATTTTCAAGCGTTGAAGTAAAACCAATTGTAGAAGGAGTTATGAAGAAAGGTCTTATGGGTAAAGGTGCAGGAAATGTGGTATGGAGACTCTCTAAAAAACTTGGCATTTCAGTTAGAGAAGCAGGATTAGGACTAGCTGAAGGAAAGTATTGGGACATAGTAGATACTCTTTTTGAAGGAGGGAATAACTAATGAATCTTGATCCAAATAAAAAAATAGATATAAAAGAGCTCTTAAAAGACCTTGAAAACTATAGACCAAGGAGAAGAGGTTGGCATTGGAGAGAGGGAAGAAATGTAAAAAGACAGATAGGAGATTTCGAATATCATGAAACTTTTGAAGGCTTAAAGAACTATGTTCCTCTTCCTGGCAGTAGAGGGTTTGGCTATATTGATCCTCAGCCTGACTGTGTAATAACAACGGAAATAGCATCGGGAAGATTTGAAGATGATATTAGAAGAATGAGAATGGCTGCTTGGCACGGAGCAGACCACATAATGGTAATAAGAACAGCTGGTCAATCTCATATTGATTCCTTACTTGAAGGGACAAACCAAGGTATAGGCGGAATAATGGTTACAAGAAAGCAAGTAAGGGCTACTAGAAAAGCTTTAGATATGATAGAAGATGAAGTAGGTAGACCGATAAACTTCCATTCCTATGTATCAGGAGTTGCTGGTCCTGATATAGCAGTAATGTTTGCTGAGGAAGGCGTAAACGGTGCTCACCAAGATCCTCAATACAATGTTCTCTATAGAAATGTAAATATGATAAGAAGCTTTGTAGATGCATGTGAAGCGAAGAAAGTTATGGCTTGGGCTGATATGCTTCAAATTGATGGCGCTCATAACGCTAACGCTACAGCAATGAAGGCTTGGAAGGTAAGACCTGAGCTTATGGTACAACATGCAATTAACTGCGCATTTTCAAGGAAAGTAGGAATGAAACCAGAGAATATTGCATTATCCACAGTTCCTCCTACAGCGCCACCGGCACCTTGCATGAGGCTGGATCTTCCATATGCTGTTGCTTTAAGAGATCTCTTTAGTGAGTATAAGATGAGAGCTCAGCAAAACACAAAGTATATGGAATCAGATGGAAGAGAAGCAACTGTAACTCATACATTGAATCTAATGATATCAAGGCTCACCAGTGCTGATATCCAATCAACCATAACTCCTGATGAAGGTAGAAATGTGCCATGGCATTATAACAATATTGCTGCAATAAGTACAGCTAAGCAAGCTCTCAATGGTATGGATGGTCTGAGAGAAATGGTTAAATTGGACAGAGATGGAGTCCTCGGCAAAGATGTAAGAGAACTGAAGGAAAGAGCTGTTCTATTTATGGAGGAAATACTTGAAGTAGGAGGTTATTTCAAGGCAGTTGAGCAAGGATTCTTCGTAGATAGTGGATACTATCCTGAAAGAAACGGCGACGGTATTGCAAGACAAATTGATGGTGGTATTGGCGCTGGAATGATTTTTGAAAGAGATAAGGATTACTTTGCTCCTGTATCCGTTCACTATGGATATAATAACATTCCAAAAGAGTTTAAGAAGGCTTCTGATGCAATAGGTGGAGATACCTTTGAAGATCCTACTAAAATTGTTTATATTGACGAATTAGATGAGTTTGACAATGTCAACGTAAGGCTACAAGAATTATCAAGATACTATGATACAAACTATGTAAAACCAGAAGTTGAATGGAGAGCTGACGGTGTTGTTGCTGTAACAATTTTCCTACCTCTTGATGAGAGAACTGCTGAATTTGCAGCTATCAAGTGCGGAGAAAAAATGGGACTTGAAGATGTAACAGTAATACACAAAAACGTTATGCATCCATCAGAAGGTACTTTAGTTGAAATTAAAGGTAAAGTTAAATTTGATATAGATATAAATGAGTTAGTTATTCCCGAAAAGATACCAGTACTATCAGAAGAAGAAATAAGAGAAGATATAGAAAAGAATCCTATGTTTGTAGTAGCTGCAACTGTAGGTGAAGATGAGCATTCTGTAGGATTGAAGGAAACTCTTGACATTAAACACGGGGGAATTGAAAAATTTGGCATCAAATATCTATATCTTGGAACTTCCTGTCCAGTTGAAAAATTAGTTGATGCCGCAATAGAAACAAACGCTGATGCAATTTTAGCAAGTACAATAATAACTCACGATGATGTTCATATTAAGAACATGAGAAAATTACATGAATTATGTGTAGAAAAGGGAATAAGAGATAAAGTAATACTTGTAAGTGGTGGTACCCAGGTTACAAATGAAATAGCAGTTGAAGCAGGAATGGATGCAGGATTTGGAAGAGGATCCCATGGAATTGATGTTGCAAGTTTCCTTGTTAAAAAGAGAAGGGAAATGAAGGCAAATAATGAGAATTGATATATTGGTTGCAGAAATTGGAAGTACAACAACTGTAGTAAACGCGTTTAACCATATTGGAACCCCCTGCCCAGAGTTTATAGGGCAGGGGCAAGCCCCTACTTCCGTATTGGATGGGGATGTTACAATAGGGTTGAAGGGCGCTATTGAAGATTTAAAGAAAAATTTAAATGTTGATGATTTATCCTATGGAGAGATGCTTGCAACTAGTAGTGCAGCCGGTGGCCTGAGAATGACGGTCCATGGACTTGTTTACGATATGACTGTTAGAGCTGCTAAAGAAGCCGCCCTAGGAGCAGGTGGCATAATTAAGATGGTGACTTCTGGGAAATTGAGGAGAACAGACTTAAAAAAAATCAGGGAAATAAAACCAAACATCATTTTAATTGCCGGCGGTGTGGACTACGGTGAAAGAGAAACTGCTTTATACAATATGGAACAGATTGCTACCTTGGGTCTAAATGTTCCGGTTATATATGCAGGAAATATTGAAAATCAAGAGGAAGTTGCTGAAATATGTAATGACGCAGGAATTAAATTGTATTTGGTAGATAATGTATATCCAAAAATTGATATACTAAACATTGAGCCTACTAGAAAAGTAATACAGGATGTTTTTGAAGAGCATATAGTACATGCTCCAGGTATGAGCACAGTAAGAGAAATGGTCACTGGCCCTATAATACCAACACCAGGTTCTGTTATGGAAGCTGCTAAGTTATTAAAGGAAGAATTAGGTGACTTAGTTATATTTGATGTAGGAGGAGCCACCACTGATGTTCATTCAGTAACTGAAGGATCTGAAGAAATAAATAAAATACTCATTAGTCCTGAGCCATATGCTAAAAGAACTGTAGAAGGAGATTTGGGGGTATTTGTAAATCTTAAGCATATAGTTGAAAAAATAGGTTTGGAAGAATTAAAAAAGGATTTTCCTAATGCTGAACAGCTTATAGAAAATGCAAAACCAATTCCGGAAACAGAAGAAGAAAAAAGATTCATTGAAAGATTAACTAAGGAAGCAGTACTAACATCTTTAGAAAGACATGCAGGTAGACTGAGACACATATATGGGCCAACAGGTAAAAAAACTGTAGCAGAAGGAAAAGATCTGACCAATATAAAATATATAATTGGTACTGGAGGAGCACTAACCAGATTACCTAAAAGAGTTGAAATATTAGAATCCATTAAAGAAAATAGAAAAGGTCTTGAGCTATATCCGGGAAACAGTGCCCAGATATTAATTGATAATCATTATATTTTTGCATCTTTAGGAGTATTGTCGAAAAAATATCCTCAAGAAGCGTTAATACTTATGAAAAAAAGTTTAAAAATAAATTAATAACAGGAGGATAAAAAATGAATTATCCTGCTTTGAAAATTGATTTAAAAAAAATAGAAGCTAATACAAGACTTTTAGTTGAAAAATGTGCTGCTTACAATATAAAGGTATCTGCTGTTACAAAGGCTTTTTGTGGAATACCTGAAGTTGCAGAAGCAATGGTAAAAGGAGGAGCAGCATATCTAGCAGACTCAAGGGTTGAAAATCTGATTAAGATGAAACATATAAAACAACCAAAAATGTTACTAAGAATACCTATGTTGTCCCAAGTTAAAGAAGTCGTTGAATATGCAGATATCAGCTTGAATTCTGAATATAAAGTAATAAAAGCCTTATCAGATGAAGCTCAAGAAAAGCGAAAATGCCATGATATTATATTAATGGTAGACTTAGGAGATCTTCGAGAAGGTGTATGGGCTGATGAAGCTGTGGAATATGCAGGAAAAATAATAAAGCTTGAAGGAGTAAGACTTATTGGCATAGGTACAAATCTTACATGTTATGGAGCGGTAATACCTAAAGTAGATAATCTCTCAAAACTGGTTGAAATTGCTGAAAACATTGAAAAAAAGTATGGAGTAAAACTAAGTATAATATCCGGCGGAAACTCAAGCAGCTATTATTTAGTAGAAAATGGGACTATCCCAAAAGGAATTAATAATCTGAGATTAGGAGAATCTGTGGTATTAGGTAACGAAACTGCCTATGGAAACAGAATTGAAGGTACTTATAATGATTGCTTTACTTTATGTGCGGAAATTATTGAATTAAAAGAAAAACCATCGGTACCAATTGGAGAAATTGGTGTTGATGCTTTTGGAAATAAACCTACTTATGTAGACAGAGGTATCAGGAAAAGAGCAATTTTAGCTATAGGCAAGCAAGATGTAAGGATAGACGGACTTACACCAATTGATAAAAAAATTATAATTTTGGGTGCTAGCAGCGATCATATGATAGTAGATGTTACAGATAGTGAAACAGACTACTCCATAGGAGATATAATAGAATTTACAATGGACTATGGAGCTCTTTTATCATTATCAACATCAGATTATGTATATAAAGTTATAGAATAACGTTATTTTAATAAGGAGCCATTTGGCTTCTAAGTTGTAATAAAGTAATATATACAAGCTGACAATGGGAATATTTTATTAAAAAAAGAACTTCCTTTGATTAAATAAATTTTGACGATAAATCTATTTAATCAACGAAGGAGGTTCTTTTTTTGACTAGAATGTTAATAATAAAATATTTTATAATTTAACAGAAATAATTACTGGAAATGTACTAAGTAAAATATAAAATGTATACTAATAAAGATACTGTCAAGATTTTTTCGCAAATTCAATTTTAGCCATTTGGAAGATGTCGGCTATCCGACAATCATATCTTCATTCTCAATAGCATTCATATTTTCGAGATGCTTCATATTAAGATAACGCTTTACTCCCCATTGGGAGCTTGCTACATGACGAAGTCTTGCACAGACAAGCATTAATGCAGATTTACCATCGGGGAATGTGCCGACGACTTTGGTTCGCCGACGGATCTCACGATTAAGACGCTCAATTGTATTGTTGGTTCTGATTCGGTTCCAATGTTCATAAGGAAAGGCCATATAGGTGATAGTCTCTTCTATGCCATCTTCAAGTTTTTGAGCAGCTTCTTTGAGTTTCATATTTCTCAATTCAGCTGCAACCTGTCTGGCTTTCTCCCTAGCTGCTGATTTATTCTCACTAACATGAATTCCTTTGAGCATTTTGGAAACCAGTTTTATTTTCGATTTTGGTGTAACAGAGAATATATTCCGGTAAAAATGTACAGTACAACGCTGATATTTTGCATTAGGAAATATCTCTGGAATTGATTCAAGCATTCCCAGACTTTTATCTCCTATGATAAGTTGTACTCCAGTAAGACCACGGCTCTTAAGCCATTGGAAGAAGTTTAACCAGCTTTCCTTATCTTCCTTCAT
>NZ_FQZS01000047.1 GCF_900142105.1 Lutispora thermophila DSM 19022 | reverse complement strand
CATGGCTTTTTTTAGTATTTCATTTTCCTCTTCTAGCCTTGCTATCTTCTTTAACATGACTTGATAGTCGGCTGTTGTCACGGTTTTATCTTTATCAATTACTACTGGTTTGGCTTTGTTTAACCATGTCACCATTGTTGATTTTGGTATGCCATATTCACGAGCTAAATCTGCTAGCGGCTTTCCTGAATTATATAGCTCTACTATAGTATCTTTAAATTCTTTGGTGTAATGTTTTTGACCTCTTCCCATTGTAGACACTTCCTTTCACTTCTTATTTTAAATCGTTCGAACTTCTGTGTCTACAAAACTATACTAACACTACTGAATAAGATTGTTCAATATTCGCATATAGCCGTCCGTATCAAGTTTTACCCGGAAAGGCTGTTCGGGAATATCAATGTTGTAATCTATCTGCTTATCTTCAAATATAGGTATCCAGTCAATCAAAATATTTCGTGTCAGTTCCGCAGCTTCAACGGTATTTATCTCCATAGCAAACTCATTAGAGTTTAATTTGAACCAGTCGAAAAGGACATCAATATATTCTTTCAAATCGTGAGCTTTGCGGCGGGCAGTTTCAATATAGTTGTCCCTGTCTTTTCCCGTAACAATTCCTTTGTGTGCAGCGTCAAGATAGCCAATAAGTGTTGTAAGCGGTGTCCGAACATCATGGGAAAGGCTTGTCATAAGCTGTCGGTTTGCTTCTTCTGCCTGCCGGACTGTGGAAAGCCTGTTCTCATAAGACACAACAATCTCATTGATTTCATAGGCAAGAGGGGCTATTAGTTCGTTTGTTGCAGATAAAATACGTCTATTCCCATTCCCTCCTTTTATATCAATCAATGCGTCTGTTATCTCGGCTATCTGTTTTTTGACACGCCGGATAACAAGGCAGGAAAGAAAAATAGAAAAAAGTGCAATGATTATTGATAGAAAAATAACTGCTTCCATAAAAATCAAACCTCCTTGTTAAAGCGATAACCGATACCTTTAATTGTCTGAATGTATTTTGGATTTCCGGGATTGACTTCTAATTTTTTACGAAGCCGGCTAATAATCGCCATAATGTTACTATCATCATAAAAATATTCTTCTCCCCATACTTCTTCATAAATCTGTTGCTTCGTCAAAATTTTCCCTTGATGTTTCGCGCAGTATAAAAGTAGGTCAAATTCTTTTGGGGGCAGTTCAAAAGTTCCGTTTTCCGTAGTAATAGAACGATTTTCAATATCTATTTTCAATCCATCAAATTCAAGTTGCTGTGCTGTTCCGTCTTGCTGATTGAAACGGGTATAACGTCGTATGAGAGAAATAATACGGGCTATCAGTTCGTCCATATCAAAGGGTTTTGTTAAATAATCATCAGCTCCCGCGCGTAAGCCACGCACTTTGGAAGCACTGTCGTTTTTAGCGGTAAACATCAAAATCGGCAGACTATTTTCTTTTCTGATTTTTTCCAGTGTTTCAAATCCGTCCATACCGGGCATCATAACGTCCAGTATTACAAGTTGATATTTTTTTTCTTTTAATTTTTGCAAGCCCTCTTTTCCTGTATTGCAAAAATCAGCTTCTATATTTTCTGATAATATACTCCGTTTAATCAGCGTACAAAGCTCCTTATCATCATCTATAATCAAAACTTTATTCATAGTGTAGCTCCTTCCCTTGTTTTGTTCTTCCGTCAATAGGTTTCTCTGCTTCTTTTGTTATCAGCCACATATACTCAAGTATTGAAACACCATGTATACGGTTCCCTCTGCAAAGTATAGTACACGCCGTTCAGAAATTTCCCATTTCCTTGCTACTAAGGAGCAAGACATATATTCCATAATAACCAAGTCCTTCCTGAAAATCATATCAGTATAATTATAATCGGACATATGAATAATAACAAGCATATAGATATGGACTATTATGGCTATTTAGTGGAACTATATAGATATATCCGAGGGGAAAGGGGAGCAGTAAAATGTAACTGGGTGAAAAATATGAATTCAAAGCATTTGGAGAAGCTATAAAAGCTGCGCAGACGGGCGTAAGGAAAGCCGCAAACAGGTAAGTTAGGCAAGGTGGTATATTGTGGAACTTGAGCTAAATTTTAATTGACAGCCATTATGAATCATGTTAATATGAAAACGATTATCAAATTCAGAGGTATGGATGATGAAACGGATTTCAAAATATAATACAAAACAAAGAAAAGCGATTTCCTCATATCTTATTTCGTTGCAAGGCAAACATACTACCGCTGCTCAAATAGCTTCATATTTTAAGAGTACAGGTTCTCCCATAGGCATTGCAACCATCTATCGCCAGCTTGATACATTGGTACAAGACGGAAGGGTAGCAAAATTCACGCTGGATGGAGTTTCAGGTGCCTGTTATCAATATATTTCAGAGGATCCAAAATCCAATGAAACACATTTGAGATGTGAGAAATGCGGTGCAGTGCTGCACATACAGTGTGAATTGGTAGATAGTTTGCCGCAACATATGTATGAGGAACATGGTTTTAGAATAAATACAATGAAAACAGTGTTTTATGGTAAGTGCTCAAATTGCATGGATTAGCATAAATATTACAGTTGAATAATATACTTGTATAGTATGTATTTGGGTAAAGCAATTGCAGAATACATCTAAATGGAATTAAGGAAACTATTAAAAACTCAAGTGATGAATGAAAGGAGGGAAATACGATGTGGTGCTTTTATTATAAATCATGTAGTTCAGATGCTAAGGCTTTGATGATAAAGAATATAGCCTTGGCAATTTGTGTGTGCTTTATCGTTACTTCCTTCCTTTCAACAGCTTTTATATTAACACATTCAAATCATCAGCATGATCATGAAGGCCCTAATGGGACTTGTGCTATGTGCATTCATTTAACAATTGCTAAAAATTTGCTCAAACAGATCTTCACAGCAACAGTAACCAATTTATTTTCACTTGTTCTTTGCTTATTCATTTCCTATTGCCTAAAGCCTAATACCCAGTATATAGGCTTATTTACTCTTGTCTCACTAAAAGTCCGATTAGATAATTGAAGAAACCTCCCTAAGGGAACATAGTGTTCATTTAAGAAGACGGGATTTTTATGCCCTTTTCAAATGAGTGTTTGGTTAGTCCCTTATTTTTGTATTATCTCAATAAAAAGCAAAATATGGAGGTTTTGATATATGAAAAAATATGCTTCTTTTTTTCTAATTATAGTCATGGTTATTTTTTCACTGTCCGGCTGCCATAGCAACATAAGTAAACAGAGCCAGCAAAGTGAAAAGCTTCAAATTGTAACTACAATTTTTCCAGCTTATGATTGGGTGAGAGAAATTATCGGTGATGCTGTTGACAACATAGAGCTTATTATGCTTCTTGATAATGGAGTTGATCTTCACAGTTATCAGCCCACTGCTGACGATATTATCAAGATTTCCACCTGTGATATGTTTATCCATGTAGGAGGTGAATCTGACGCATGGGTTGAAGACGCTTTAAAAAACGCCATCAATAAGGATATGGTGATAATCAATCTAATGGAAACATTGGGAGACTCTGTAAAAGAAGAGGAAATAGTTGAAGGTATGCAGGAGTCAGAACATCATCACGAAGATGAATATGAGCATGATAAAGATGATGAATCAGAACATGATCACGAGGTCGAATATGAACACCATCATCTTGATGAGCATGTATGGCTTTCTCTAAAGAACGCTAAGTTCCTATGCCAGAAGATTGCTAGCAAATTATGCGAAAAAGATCCTCAACATAAAGATGCATATTTGACAAATTTGTCTTCATATATTGAAAAGCTTTCTGACCTTGACGTTAAATATCAAGAAGTGGTTCATAAATCAAAAAATAAAACCTTGTTGTTTGGAGATCGATTCCCATTCCGCTATCTAGTAGATGATTATGACTTAGATTATTATGCAGCCTTTTCAGGTTGCTCCGCAGAAACTGAGGCCAGCTTTGAAACCATCACTTTCCTTTCAAATAAAGTAGATGAATTAGGTCTTACTAGCGTTCTGAAAATTGAGGGTACGAAGCATAATATTGCGGAAACCGTCATATCAAACACAAAAACTAAAGATCAGCAGGTACTCATCATGAACTCTATGCAATCCATAACCTCTAATGATGCGAAAAATGGCACCACCTATCTTTCAGTTATGGAGCAAAACCTGGAAGTGCTGAAAGCTGCATTGAGATAAGGAGGAGTTACGATGGCACAGCTTGTTTGTCAAAATCTATCTATTGGATATGATGGAAAAGCCATTTTAAATGACCTTAGCTTTTCAGTGAATGCAGGTGATTATTTATGTATTCTGGGGGAAAATGGCTCTGGCAAGAGTACTCTCATGAAAACTATTCTAGGATTACAATCTCCAATCAACGGTAAGGTTATGACAGGCGATGGACTTCGACCCAATGAAATCGGATACCTGCCACAGCAAACTATGGTTCAAAAAGATTTCCCGGCATCCGTAAGAGAAGTGGTTATTTCGGGGTGTCATGGAAGATGCGGCTTTCGTCCCTTTTACAGCAGAAAGGAAAAGGAGCTTGCGGATAAAATGATGGAAAAGATGGGGGTCGGTCATCTATCAAAATGCTGTTATCGTGAACTTTCCGGAGGCCAGCAGCAACGTGTTTTGCTGGCCCGTGCCTTATGCG
Source organism: Lutispora thermophila DSM 19022 (assembly GCF_900142105.1). Lineage (GTDB taxonomy): Bacteria > Bacillota > Clostridia > Lutisporales > Lutisporaceae > Lutispora > Lutispora thermophila. The sequence goes on along the minus strand of NZ_FQZS01000047.1, from coordinate 3,256 downwards.
CAACACAAAAAATATTGCTCCTTGATGAGCCATTTGCAGGGCTTGATCCCAAAGTTACTGGACAATTATATGAATTGATTGATGAACTTAACCATCGAGACGGCATCACAATTATAATGATTTCCCACGATATAAATATAGCACTTGAACATGCAAGCCATATTTTACATATTGGAAAAAATGTATTCTATGGAACAAAAGAAGAATATGTGGAAAGAGGGGCATGGCATATGTTAGTGGGTTCAGGAGGAGGTAAGGAATAATGAATGCCATTTTTAGCAAGCTCACAATGTACATGCAATATCCCTTTGTTCGTTATGCGCTTGTTGTAGGCGTATTAATAGCCTTTTGCTCATCTTTGTTTGGCGTTATGCTGGTACTCAGACGTTTTTCCTTCATCGGGGATGGACTTTCTCATGTAGCCTTTGGAGCTATGGCAATTGCAACGGTTTTAAAAGTCACTAGCAATATGCTATTGGCTTTAATCATTACTGTTGTCTGTGCAATACTGCTTTTGAGAACAGGTCAGAATACCAAAATCAAAGGGGATGCTACATTGGCTATGCTTTCAGTGGGTGCCCTTGCCATAGGATATTTGCTTATGAATCTGTTTTCCAATTCTTCCAACTTAAGTGGTGATGTGTGTACCATTTTGTTCGGTTCGGTTTCTATACTGACATTGACTCAGACAGAAGTGTGGTTGTGTGTAGTGCTATCGGTGGTGGTAGTGTCAATATTCGTATTGTTTTACAATAAGATTTTTGCAGTTACCTTTGACGAGAATTTTGCACAGGCTACAGGAACAAAAGTGGAGTTATACAACTTGTTAATTGGAATAATCGTTGCTGTTATTGTAGTGCTTGCTATGAATTTAGTGGGCTCTTTGCTGGTTTCCGCCTTGGTCATTTTTCCACCGCTGTCAGCCATGAGAATCTTTAAAAGCTTCAAAGGGGTTACAATTTGCTCTGCGGCATTGTCTGTATTTTGTGCACTAATTGGCATGCTGGTATCCATCCTTGGTGGAACACCGGTTGGTTCAACAATTGTGGCTGTTGATATAGCAGCATTTGTACTGGCCTGTATAATCGGAAAAGTATTGAGGAGGTGGTGTGCTTGATGAAAAATATGGCAAAGATAATGGGTGTATTATTGCTGCTTTTGACAGTAACCGGCTGTAGTAAAGATGAGAACATGGCTAATCGGGTCAGCAACGGAAATAATGTAGATAAAGTAATTAGCGAGCTCATTGATAAGACAGAATCAGAAAATAATTCTATCGATTTAGAGGGAGAGGCATCCATAAAATCAAAGGACGATTCGGAAAAACAGGATCAGATTCCTCAAAAAAGTGATGATGTGACAATGGATGTTGACTATGATCTTACAAAAATGAGTAGTGATATGGTGTATGCGATGGTATTCCAACTGATGGTAGAACCTGATGCTTACGTTGGGAAGACCTTTCGTATGAAGGGTAAATACTATCCAGTCTATTATGAGTCTACAGCAAAGTACTATCATTATTGCCTTGTGGAGGATGCATTGGCTTGTTGTGCACAGGGGATAGAGTTCGTGTGGGGTGACGGCAGCCATGTTTACCCGGACGAATATCCGGAGGAAAAGGCATCAATTGTGGTACAGGGCATCTTAGAGACATATAGGGAAGATGGGAATGATGATTATCTATACTGCCGATTAAAAGACGCCACGTTGGAAGTGATAAACAAATGATAGCAGATTATTAATAATAGTGAAAGCGCTTTTTGAGATCTATAATCGTTAGTCGGGTTCGTACTGAATCTTGACTACTTTTAAGTTTAGATTTAGTGAACACGGATGAAAGGCTCCCTCGATTGAATTCGCCCAAGCCTTAAAACGAGTAATACATAAATGCATGAACAATGAAGATGTAAAACGCCATTACGGCACAGATATTTTGCTTACATAAAAGGAGATTCACATTATACAGTTGATAGGTCAATATCCGCAGATTGGTATTATAGACCTGGCCAAGTTGCAAGGTGTTACTAAGGGAGCTACATCTCAGATGATAAAAAAGCTTGTTGAAAAGGGACTTGTAGTAAAAAAGCAATCCACAACTTCGGAAGCTGAAATATGTCTGGAACTCACTGAGTTAGGTCAGAGGGCATTCAGAGGTCATGCGGATTATTACAATAATGTAGGAAAGCAATGGAAGGAAATCCTTGATCAAATGAGTGAGGATGATATACAGGTACTGATGCGATTTATTAGTTTGGTAGAGAAGATGCTGGATGCGGAAAAACTTCCATATCAGGATGGCATGTTTGACATTATTATCTGCAACGCATCCTTTCATCACTATACTAATCCAAAAGCGGTGCTTACCCAGATGAGAAGAGTATTAAAAGACAGGGGAATGCTGTTAATAGATGATCCATGGATGCCGCAGCCTTTGAGATCGGTAATGAACTTTTTTACCAGATATTCCAATCATGGGGATTATCACTATTATGGGGAAAGGAAAATGGGAAAACATACCATAATGCTTAAGGTAATTCCTATTCCTATAAAATGATTCTACCTATTTTTGTGGATGTGGTGTGACTACTGATAATTTTCATAACCCGCAAATAGATTGGTATGGAAATGATACCCATATACAAAAAAAGGAATCAATAATGATCTGGGTGTGTTTAATTCACCGGATGAATTCTTGAAAAAATACCAACAAACATTGGCACCAATAAAAAAGTGCATTGGCACCAATAAAAAAGTGGTTTTACAGGAATATAATACGTAAGATCATGAATTATAATGTAGAAAGAATATGTAATTAAGTTTCAGGTTCTTTATCAATAATTGGAGTGGGATTTACTTAGACATCCTACTCCATTAGTAATTTAACCTCTTGTGCTAGTTAATTCGATTTTACTATCAGGAGTATTATACCAATCAATAAGGATATAAAATCCCTGATAGATGATATTATATGGGTTAAATATCCAAATATTAACTTTTTGATTCTTGAGTATGATTCACGACCTAAAATTTATTGATGTAATAACACAAGTTATAGGATAATAGCTTGGTTTTAATCCTTGTTTGCAACCCCCAAAAGGACTTCGCTAGTACTCTCTCAATATTCAGTTGGCTAGTGAGCTGAGATGCTGTTGTTTCAATCCTCCGCCTTAATCTAAAGATAGCTTGTCGCAGTTCTTTTGGAAGTTGAATTTTGCAGTTACTTTTCTTAACTGGTTATATTCCAAGCAGCTGC
>NZ_FQZS01000048.1 GCF_900142105.1 Lutispora thermophila DSM 19022 | reverse complement strand
CAATTCCCTAAAGAACTGAGGCAAGCTATCTTTAGATTAAGGCGAAGGATTGAAACGTCAGCATCCCAGCTTGTTTGTCAACTCAATATTGAGAGAGTACTAGCGAAGTCTTTTTGGGGGTTACAAACAAGGATTAAAACCAAATTATTGGCTTATAACTTGTGTTATTACATCAATAAACTTATAGGCCGTGAGTCACATTCAAGAATCAAAGAGTTAGTATTTGGTTAATTAATCCACACAAAATTATCTAGCAAGGATTTTATACCCTTATTAGTTGGTATAATATTCCTTAAAATCAAATCTTACTACCTAGCACAAGAGGTTAATTTAAGAAACCGCCAACCAAGAGAATATATCTCCTGAATGGTGGTCATTCATGAAGGTTATGTTTATACATCTACTTCTACACCAGATTTAAATTCAATAGTTAGTTTGTCATCATAAACCGTTATTTTCTCTATAAGTCGCCTTACTAGTTGCTCATCATACTCCTCAAGGAGGGTGGATTGTTCATTTAGGAATTTTTCCATATCTTCTAGCCTTTGCTTGGAGCCTTTTTTGCCAGCTTCTTCTGCTAAAGCCTTATGCCTTTCCTCTCTGAGCCTGTAAATCTCATCGGCTATATCGTTATAATCTTCTTTGGAATTGGCCAGTCTCAAAAGGTCTTTTTGTAATTCCTCTAGCTTTTTATCTATCTCGGAAACAATATTATTGTCCGTTTCACTTATCACTGTTTCTATATTTTCCTTTAAGATAGTTAAAAAGCCATCCTTTTGCCCTATTAGTTTATTAATTGCATCCACCGTAGCAAGGCCTATCATATCCTCCAGCACGGTTCGGGAATGACAAGTTAACCCTGTATTCTCAAGCCTACTGACGCATCTCCAAACAATCGATTTTTTACCTCGGTTATTCCAATGAACTCTACGGTATATTTCGCCACACTCACCACAGAAGATAATTTGCGAAAATACATGATTTGAACTAAAGTTTCTTTTCTTTCCGCTAGTACTTATATGTCCTCTACTTCTACGAACTAACTCTTCTTGTACCTGCATGAAAATTTCACGCGGGATAATGGCTTCATGGTTATTCTCTACATAATACTGAGGTACGATTCCGTTATTAACAACCCTCTTTTTTGTAAGAAAATCTACCGTATAAGTTTTTTGGAGCAATGCATCACCAATGTATTTTTCATTGCTTAATATTTTCCTTATAGTACTGGTATGCCACCTTTTTTTCCCCGCTCCCGTAAGTATGCCATCAGCTTCAAGTCCTTTTTTGATTTTATCCATACTTGAGCCTTCAAGATACTCTCGGTAAATCCTTTTGACTATTTCAGCTTCCTCCGGCACAATTACTAATCGCTTATTTTCATCTTTGGTATATCCTAAAAACCTAGAACAATTGACCATTACCTCTCCCTGTTGGTATCGGTATTGATAGCCAAGCTTTACATTCTGGCTTAATGACTGGCTCTCTTGTTGCGCTAAGGATGCCACTCAACCCTTGACATCAACACCACGCACTCAACGTGGGTCGAGTTGATGTAATTGATGTCTGTGGGCTAATTTTTATAGTATCTGTACGTGGGAACATGTCAATCGGTTTTTGGCCGTTTTTCTAGAAATCGCCGTTCGCGGGAACATATCCACCTGAATACCACCATTCGGTTTTCTATGAATTATCCATTACTCAAAGAGCCTCATAATAAGCTTATTAATTTGTTCAATAATATCCTCTTTGCTTGCACGGTCTTTATGTTTTACCTGCCATCCTGCAATATTGCTCAGAGCATCGGTACATGCCTGAGCCATTAGATTCGAAGAAAGCAAAAGTTCTTTTCCGTATCTTTTGTTTTCCCGAAACCTTTGCCTTACATCCCTCACGATCTGCTCTGAGATGATATTTAACAGAATGGATATGCGCTGCTTTCCATGACAGACTGCACTGAAGCCTCATTCTCATCCAAAAATAATCAGATTTTTTCACTATGAATACATAAGACTATGTATACTCCCTGTGTATTTGCATAAGCAATTTTGCAATTGAATTCGCCTTGTACAGAGTTTCTCCAGTGTACTCCCCTTTTTCTTTGGTAAATTATATTATAGCTCTAAATAGATCTTCAGCTTTGCATTTCTATCAAAGTTTGTTTTTACTGTGTGTTTCTATATGCTTTGCGTAGATCTTCTTTAAGTGCATTTGCTCCTATATCACTTTGGTCAAAACGGCGTCGATTTTCATATTTCCCTATACCTACAATCCGTATATCTCCTCCACCTTGTTTATTCGGCCAGACTGTAACTATGTTTTTGCGTCTTCCGCGAGGACAAATTGCCTCAAAAATATACCCACCATCATTTCGCTTAATGCACTTATAATCCTTATCTAAATAAATAGATATTTCTGCAAGTTCATTAATAAGCGTCTTTACTAACATCGGATAGGATGTATTATTATCTATTTTATGTAGTGCTTCCAAATCACTCAAGCCAAGATTGTTTTTGCGAGAATCTTTAGTTTCTTTCCTATCTGCTTTCATGTTCTCTGTAATCCCAGCAATTTGCTCACCAAATAGATTGCACCCGGGCATATTTAATCGGTTATTCCAGAATACATCAAAATAAATAACACTGAATTCCTTGCCGAGCCTCATACTTATTTCATTCGCCTTTTTCAACAGGTATCGCTGCATGTCATCGTACAAGTTTTTTGTTCTAACTTCCCCAAACGATGAATCCCGTGTCAGACCCCAACGGTAGATACTTATACTGTCAAAAATTGCTTCATTCTTAATAATCCAACTGTCTATCGGCAGAAAGAGTAACGGCATTAATCGCTCCCGAGTTGCGCTATCAATTTCTTCCGCCATAGCTACAATATGTTCCAGATAGAGATCCACTATCTTACGAATTCGATTATATGATTCTTTTAACAAAGTTGGAGTGGAATAAGGAAGAAGTGCTTCTTGTAAACTCATGAACAATTTATGTTCAAATACATCTATTTCTTCTCTTTTTCTAACTTGCTGAAGCTCATTGATTATATGGTCCTTCTTCGTGAGAAAAACCTCATCAAACACTTCCATTGCTTTTATCTTATTATCATAAAAATTGCCATAATTAAGCTTTTTCCCAAATGCTTGTGTAGTGTTTATGTCCACAGCTTTTTTGCGAATACCATTTACTGTTACTCCCTTGATAATATCCTCATATTTATAAAGTACAGAAGGGTTTAGAAAAATTTTTTCTGCAGATTGCCAAGCCAAATTAAAAATGGAAATGTTCATAATAATCCCCCTATGCTTCTTATTTTTTGAAAGTCACATCCATCCTGTCTCCTCAACCCATATGCAAAAAGTCCTTTATCTATTCTGTCAACTCAACCCTACCTGTTTTTGGGCTCAAATACCATCTCAAAAATACCCCATCGACATGTTCCCATGTATGTATTTTGCCCTTTAAGGCCGAGTAGATGGATTAGATGTAATCCAGCAAACCCAGTAAAATCAGGGCCTATACCCTTGACATCAAGACGACACACTCAACGTGCACTGTGTGTGGGAACATGTCAACTAATCTAATCTTCTCCACTTTATATCCTGCCTTTATCATATCCTTAAGGTTTTCAACCAGTGTCTTCGGATTGCAGGATACATAGATCATCTGAGGCACCCCATAATCAATGATCTGTTGCAGGGCTTTAGGTCCAACACCAGGACGTGGAGGATCGATAATGATCAAATCTGGCTTTTTTTCAATCTCTTTCAGCTTTTCTCCCACATCACCCACTATAAACTCTATGTTGTCTATATTATTAAGTTTTGCATTTTCTTTAGCTGCTTCTATTGCTTCCTCTATCAATTCTATTCCATAGACCTTATCTGCTCTCTGGGATACTATCTGAGTTATGGTACCAGTGCCGCAGTATAGGTCATAAATTACTTTTCCTTTAGCATCTCCTAAATATTCCTGTACAACACTATAAAGTTTCTCTGCTCCCAATGAATTGGTCTGGAAGAAGGAGAAAGCCGATATCTTAAACTTTAATCCTAGAATCTCCTCTATTATATAATCTCTGCCGTATAGTACATCATAGCCTTCATTTTTAACCGCATCGGATAAGGAATCATTTTTTGTATGTAGAAACCCTACTAATGTATTATTAAGATTTAACTTTAGAAGCTCGTCAACCAAATCTCTGAAATCGTGTTCAAGTTGTGTTGTGGTTATTATATTAACCAAAAGCTCATTTCTTCTGAAGGATTTTCTTATTACCAAGTATCTTAGATAACCTTCATGGATCATCTTTCTATAAAAAGGCAGCCCTTTTTCCTTACAATAATCCGATATTGTCTTTAGAAGTATATTGTAATCATCATCTACTATTTTGCATTGTTCAATTGGCAATATATTATAGAATTTGCCGGATTGATGCATGCCAAGGGTCATCTTCCCGTCCTTGGTAAGGTTTCCAAAAGTGAACTCCATCTTGTTTCTATATTCAAACTCCAGAGGGCTTTTTTCTATTCCTTCATATTTGAAATTCTTTATATCTGCCTTTTCAAAAAGCTTAAGTACTTCCCGTTCCTTCTGACGAAGCTGTATCTCATAGGGCATACGCTGATGGGTACATCCACCGCATTCTGAAAAATGAGGGCATAAAGGTTCTATAGCTTCTTTAGGATATTGAAGCACTTCAAGAATAGATCCTTCTGCTTTATCCTTCCTGTTTTTTGTGATTCGCACCAGAACTCTTTCTCCCAGCATGGCATTCTTTATTTCAACTTTTTTATTTTCTACATTAGCTATACCTATTGAAGGGTACTTGGTATCTTCAATTAAAAGCTCCAGTATTTGTCCTTTTTTCATGGTATATATCTTCCTTTCTTGATAACATAGGGTTTAAGTCTAGTTTTTTGGATATATCTTACATGACTCTCTCTGTATTTACTTCATTAATACTATATCATGCATTTTCAACTATCATTAATTATTTATACTTTGCAACACAAAACTATACTTCAATAATAATATAAATAATTTTCCATGCCGTCAAATAGTATTTATGAAATATATTTTTGCTATTTATTAAGCCACAATAATACTGACACTGATTGCCAAAAAGCTAAGCAAAACCCCCAACCATCGTACATACGACAATCGGGGGTCTTTACATGCTATTTCAATCTCATATCTTGTGTCAAAACATAAACACAACAAACAATATTATATATAGCAATTCTAAATGTAGAGCATGATTTTTTCAAATACATTTGACAGTGTTACTTGAATATCAGCCAGACCTTCATCAAACACTGCCTTTGGCATTCCATAAACAATACAGGATTCTTCTGCTTCAACAATTACATGTCCATTGTATTTTTTTACCGACCTACAACCAATAAGCCCGTCATTACCCATTCCGGTAAGAATAACTGTCAACAACCGTTCTTTATAGATGGGAGCTGCTGATTCAAGAGTAACATTTATAGAAGGTTTATACAATATTTTTTCATTGTGCATATCTTCAATTATCAAGCTTATATTACCGTCACTTCTTTTGTATAGCAATGTTTGTAAACCTGCTGGGGCAATATAAATATTCCCGCCCTCTAAAACATCTCCATCTTCAGCCTCCTTAACATGCAAATTGCAAAAAGTATTAAACCGCTCCGCCAGTGATTTAGTAAAACCTGGAGGCATATGTTGAAGAACCAGTATGGGTACACGGGTGTCCTCAGGAAAATATGGAAGAATAGATTGCAAAGCTGCAGGTCCTCCAGTAGAAGTACCTATAATTACAAGATCCACTAATTGTGGTTTTGATTTAATTTCACTGATTATTGATACAACCCCTTTATCTTCAGCATCTTTAACTTCTGGCCGTGGAACCTTGGCATTTTCGGCAATCATCTTCAACTTGCACAAAAAATCTTCCATAACCTTATCTTCAACATCATGCCCAATGACTTCACTTTTTAGAAAGAAATCCACAGCCCCTTGTTCCAAAGCTCTTATGGTAATCTCTGCTCCTTCTTCCGTATGGTTGCTCAACATGACCACAGGTACCGGGTTTATTTCCATAATTTTCTTCAGGGCTGTTATACCATCCATTTTTGGCATTTCAACATCCATTGTCACAATATCGGGCTTTAGTAACTGGACTTTTTCTATAGCTTCGTATCCATCTCTGGCAATTCCCACAATAGAAAACTGGGGATCTTTTTCAATTACAAGGCTTATACTCTTTCTCATAAACGAAGAATCATCAACTACAAGTACTCCATACTGCTGCATTATATTCTCCTCCTTTCCTGTAGTAATAAACAGAGGACGTAAGTATTGTTTCAAAACCTGCATGTAAGCTGGTTATTGTCTCTGCATGTCCTAAAAACAGATATCCTCCAGGATTTAATATGTCGTAAAAAGCGTTGATTATTTTTTCGATGGCATTTATATCAAAATATATCAGTACATTTCTACAAAAGATAATATCCACTTTTCCGATTTTGCTTCTTATATTGTCATCAAAAAGATTTATGTGTTTAAAATCTATACTCTCTCTGATGGAATCCTTCACCTTATAATCTTCTTCTAATTCAATAAAGAACTTATTATAAGCTCCTACAGGCATCCTTCTAAAAGATAATGACCTCTTTTTATACACACCTTCTTTTGCTTTGTTTAAAACCTTTTTATTTATATCAGAGGCAATAACTTGCACTGCTCCGGCTTTAAATAGTGCGCTTTCTTCAATTAGCATCATTATTGTATAGGGTTCTTCGCCTGTCGAACAAGCAGCAGACCATATACGCAGTGGATTTTCCGGAGTTCGATCCATATATTGTGGAAGAATAACTTTTTGAAATTCATTAAGTAAATTTTCTTCCCTGAAAAAATAAGTCTCATTTACAGTTATTAACTCAATGAGCTTATCCCATTCTTTGGGCTCCATTATGAGATATCCACAATATTCCCAAGGGGATAGCCCCAATTCCTTTAATTTTAAACCAATCTTTGATTGGAGAGATAAGGGGTCCTTTCTATAATCTATACCACAATAATCATAAATCATACCAGCTAATATTTCTAAACTAGTTTTATCAGTCCTCATGAATTCATATCCCTCCTTTCGTCCTCATTGGATTACATATAAAGGTGGAATAATTCTTCCCCTTTATATGTAAATTATCTATCTCTCAAACTCCGCAAGAGCCTCTTTTATTTCATCAACATAAGTTATAATCTCCTTGCTTATAGACACAATCCTTTCCATTTCCCTACATCTTAGGTTTACTACTTCAGCAAATTCAGAGATTACTTTGTGAAGTTGTTCCACTTCACCTGTTTGGAGTTTTGTTGCCTTTGTAACTTGGCTTGCTTCTTCTGTAACATTTCTCATATTTCCAAGCACATCATCCACATTTTTAGCTTGCTCTTTGACTGCTACTGTTATCTGCCTCACTTGTTCCCTTGCATTTCCTATTCCCTTTACTACCTCTTCTACTCCCTTTGCCTGCTCTTTTGCTGCCTGGG
>NZ_FQZS01000049.1 GCF_900142105.1 Lutispora thermophila DSM 19022 | reverse complement strand
ATTGTTGACTAGATGAATAATATTCAATATAATAATAAATAAAAGGAGGTCTTCCTATGTTAGGTCAAAAGATTAAATATCATAGAGAAAGAAAAGGGCTGACACAAAAGTTTATTGCGGAAAAAATAGGTGTTGATGTCTCAACAATTTCAAAGATTGAAAACAGCAAAGCCGATCCTTCTCTTAAGATGTTAAGAAGTATTGCAGTTGTATTGGATGTTCCAGCTTCAGTATTAATCGAAGAAGATAATAATTATAACTTCTAAATGTAATTATACTCCTGCTTCTTTATTTTAACTATATTTTGCATCAGATATGAATTGATAAGGGATGAGGTTAAGGTATGCATAATTCGATGAAAAGACTGGTTAAAGCAAAAATGACTGCAGAAGAAATTTATTTGATACATGAGACCTTTATGAGAGACATTATTAGGACAGAAGGCAGATTGCATATTGATCAAAGCGACAAAGAAAGGATAGCAATGCAAAAAGAGTTGATGAACAGGCTTTTAAGAGAAGCATTTATTCAAAAGGGAAAGGAGGCGGAATTATGAGATACTATACTTCAGAAATGTTGATTCAGGTTTTCGTAATAGCGGTGATCTTGGGTTTTACCTTAAGAGAACTGGAAACAGCTGGGAAAGAAATATGGAATATTGTTATAGAATCCATAGAAATGCATAGGCTTCAAAAAAGGAAGAAACCCGCTCGAAGTTTGGCGACTCAGCGAGTTTCTAAAACACCCATATACAGGGGGTAGCCCCCTATTGACAAATATTATAAGGCAAAATATTGCAGATGTAAAGCGGTTTTTATTGAATTTTGAAATGTGCAAAAAATTTATGAGAGGAGAATAACATGGTTAAGCATTCATGCAATAATGTTTTCTCTACATGGTTAGATATATATTTTCAATATAAGGATAGCTATGATAAAATCAACAGTTTCATGGTAAATAATTGCGATAAAGTTTTAGATGATATAAACAAGAAAGTTGAATTGGAGATAGCATCAGGAATCAGAAGCGATATGTTGGAGATGGTCCGAAAGACCAAGCAGCTCACCATATATGAGTATGGAGCTATAGCAGAAGAATATATTGAAAGTTCTGGTTTGACTAAAAGACAGGCGGAAGTTGTGAGATTAAGAAAAGCATATAATTTTCGCGAGATCGGGAAGCTGTTAGGAATATCCCCAGAAGCAGTATTTAAAACCTATAAGCAAGCTATACGAAAAATAGAAAATACCATGTCCGCAAAAAGATCTGATTCAATTCCCGGATTGAGTGATCAGCAGTCACAAATATACATGTATTATAAGGAAGGATTAAAGCCTAAAGAAATAGCCGAACGGTTAGGAATCTCAAGAGATGTGGTGAAAATTCAAATTAAGAGAATAAATCAAAAAAGGGGAACAAAACAGGTTAATAAAAAATAAGGGTAGAAGTATGTCCATTTTTAAGATAAAGATTCCAATAAAAGACTAGATGTTACTAAAGGTGGTGTAGCAGTTACTGAATTTTGGCAGGTGGATTAGCATATGCCTATATTTAATTTAGCTGTTGGTATTGTATGTCTTTCGGTATCAGTAAATATGTTCATGGAGGAAAATAAAGAGCTTGGTTTTTTAAATTTAGTTTGTGCTTTATCAAATTTTTATATTTGTGTAATTTGAATGATAATGTGAAGGAGGAATAGATATGTTTTATGAGTTTAATGATTATCCTTATTATGCATTGATTAAAGCAAAGTCAGAGGAAGAAGCAGTATCCTATTACGAAGAAGAAATATGTGAACTTGACGAAGAAGAATTTAAATCATGCCCAGACATAGTAGCAAAAGAACATGTCATAGAAAAAATTAAAAATATAAAAAGTGCAAGCGAACATGAAAAAGAAAAGTTAATTGAGGAACTTGACATTGAGACAGAAGAGCCGTGGTTAATTCTCATTGACGGATATTTTGTATGACACATTTCAACGATTATGAAAGTGATAAAATTGTGAGATAGAAAAGATATATAAAGGAAAGACGGTATGGAAAGGTAGAAGGTTAGAGACCTTCTTTTTTTATTCGAAAATGTATAGGGTAGGCGGAGAACAATGAGTGTTACTATAGTTAAATACGACAAGCTTACAACTGAGTGCAGAGATTGTAAGAGACTTGTTTACAATGGCGGTGACTGTGGAGGAAGAACTGGACTGTTGAATATATGCCTGGTTTATAAGCCTATTAAGGAAAAAGATACTGAGTGTATAAACATTGATAAACATAGATGAATGGAGGTTCATGTATGAGAAAAATAGCCTTTACCAATCAGAAGGGCGGTACGGGGAAAAGTACCAGCTGTATAAACATTGGTGCAATATTAGGTAATATGGGATATAAAGTTCTGGTAATAGATCTGGATCCCCAAGGGAATTGTACCCAAGGTTTTGGTCTAAAAGAAAGTGATATCCAGTTAAAACCATCAATATATGATGTTCTGGTAAATGAAAAACCTATAGAAGAAGCTATAATAAGCACTGAATATAAAAATGTAGATGTTGTTTCATCTTACATAGTTCTGGCAAATGCAGAATTGGAACTGGCATCTGCTATGAGCAGGGAAACAATACTGCAGCAAGCGATTATAGAAAGCTCAATGGATTACGACTATATACTTTTTGATCTGCCGCCTAATTTGGGGTTGCTGACACTAAATGGCCTGGCAGCGGCTAATGAAGTCATAATACCTGTTGATGTAGGAGTATTTGCAATATCCGGAATTAATCAACTCGTAAAAGTGATAAATATGGTCAAACGCAAGATAAATCAACAACTAAGCATTACAGGTATTTTGCTGACAAAAGTAGATGGAAGAACAAACTTATCTAAGGAAATACATTCTAGCCTGGCTGATATATTCGGGGACAAGCTTTTTAAAAATGTTGTACACATTAATGTAAAGATTGCAGAGGCCCAAAAGGAACAGAAGCCTGTATTCTACTATGATAAAGATTGCAGAGGAACTATTGAGTATAAGCTTATTACCGAGGAAATAGTTGATAGAGTGAAGGTGATATGATGGGAAAGGGTATATTAACCGGATTGCTGGAGGATATAAGAGAAGGGATGGAGGATATAGACGACAATGGCATAATAAGAAATAAGGAGCTAAAAACGCTAGAGTCTAAAGAGATAAAAGCTTTTGATTATTCAAAGGTTGATAATGATACAGCTGCTTTTTTAAGGGATAAAGAATTAAGGATAACACAGATAAAATTCATATCAGCATATGCTATAGGCAAAGAATTAAAGGAAGTGAAAGAAAGATTAGCCCATCACTATCATGGAACCTTTGGAAAATGGTGTGAAAGCATTGGCATAACAGATAGAACTGCAAGAAATTATATAAATGCATTTGAGTATGTTCGGAAAAATTTTCCGAACATAGATGATGCAGAAAAAATACAACCATCACTTTTATTTGCTATCTCAAAACCATCTGCTCCATTGGAATTACAGCAAGCTGTCATATCAGGTGATATAACTACACACAAGCAGTATAAGGAGCTTGAAGAAAAACTGAAAAAGGCGGAGCAGGAAGTTATGGAAAAGCAAAGACTGTATGAAAACATTTCTCAGAGTTATGACAGGCTGGAAAAGAAAAATCGTGAGCATTATGAAAAACTCAAGGATATGGAAATTGAACTAGAGTATTCAAGAAGAAAGGTAGAAGAATTGGAGGCTCAGCTTAATAATAGTATTGATGGCGCGGAGATAGCAACAGCTGTGGTTGAAATTGAGAAGGTGCCGGATGAAACTCTAGCAGAGTTGGAAGAATTGAGAAGAGCAAGCAAATCAAATGAAGTCAGCGCAGAAATTAAAGCTTTGTTAAAGATTCTTAACAGCAGCATATGTGATTTAGGAGAAATATTGATAAACATAAGAGATAAGGATGATATTGTTGATGTATGCAAATCTTATCTGGAGCAGATAAAGGATAGCTTGTTAAAGCTTAAAAGAGTTTCTATAGAGCAACTGGATAGCGACTTGTTTTATTTTATCAGAGATTAGCATGACTAGTCTTTTTTTATAAGCCATAGGAAAGTATAATTCCACCTTAATATAAACTTTCCGTAATAGCTTTCAAGAAAGGCTTCCTTGTTATCAAAATGCTTCCAAAGGAAGTCTTTCTTATTGCATTTAATGTAATAGTACAAATTTGGCATGACATAGAAATAATAAGAATGAATCAAGGGGGTCGTATCATGAACAAGCAGGCAATCAAGGTTAGAAGGGTATTTACACAAAAGTACTCATTGGAAGAACTGCTGAAAGAAATAATCCTAAGCAAGTTAAAGGCTTCCTTGGCCAAGAAATAGTTTACCATGAGAGCTGCAATTTATATCAGGGTTTCTTCATTAAATGAGTCTCAAGATACTTCGATTGAAAACCAGGAAGCAATGCTTAGGAAGGAAATAGAGAATAGGAACTGGGTATTGAGCAAGGACAACATTTATATTGAAAGAGAAACCGGCACTTCCTTTTCCAGGAGTGAAATGAAAAGGTTGCTGGAAGATGCCAAGTTGAGGAAGTTTGATGTTGTGCTTACAAAGTCCATTTCCCGGTTCGGAAGAAATCAGAAAGAGTTGCTGGAAGCAATAGAAATACTGGATGAGAATGATATCAGGTTTATTGAGTTTGAGAAGAACATTGATACAGGTAAAGACAGAGCTCTTTTGGGATTATATGCCTGGCTTGCTGAGAACGAAAGCAGGCAAAAAAGCGAGAGCATAAAGCTCACATTAAGGAAAAAGCAGGAGAGAGGAGAGTTCATCGCAGGAAGGCCACCATACGGATACAAAAGGGATCCTAACAACAAGAACAAGTTGATAATTGCAGGTGATGAAACTACAGAGACCGTAAAGAGAATTTACAAGCTGTATATACAGGGTTATGGATACAGGGCAATAGCCAGCATATTGACAAATGAGAAAGTGCCTCCTCCAAGGATGGATATATATAATAGGAAAAGCAATGCATGGAACTATCAAACAATAAAAACTATCCTAAGCAGCCAATATTACATTGGAAACATGGAGCAATACAAGAAAGAGAATATTGCATTTAAGAAAAAGCGAAAGAAGATTGACAAGGATGATTGGATCATTGTTGAAAACACACATGAACCGATTATTTCAAAGGAAGAGTATAATCTTGTACAGGAGATAATGAAAAAAAGAGCAGGATCATACAGGAGGAAAAACACCATTCATTTGTTTACCGGGTTTCTAAAATGCGGAGAATGCAACAGCAATCTTCAATATATGAATGGATACTATATATGCAGATTGTATACAAATGCCGGAGTTAAGTATTGCAGCCGTCATGCAGTAAAAGAATCTGACCTGGAGGAAATTGTTAAGAATGACATTAAAGAGCTGTCCAGAGACAAGATAAAGAGGCAGCAATTGTATGAAGAAGCTAAAAAGACATTGTACAAAAGCAATTCTGATACTCATAAGCTGTTAGAAGAAGCGAAAAGGGAAAGAAATAAGCTGGATAGGCAATTGCTGAGTGTATATGAGGACAGGTTGGAAGGAGTCATAACTGTAGAGCAATATGCATTGTTCAGTAAAAGTTTTGAGGAAAGGAAAGTGGTGCTTGACAATAGGATAAAGGAATTGGAGGAAATCATCTCAAAGGAGAGCATGTTTCAAAATAATTTTAAT
>NZ_FQZS01000051.1 GCF_900142105.1 Lutispora thermophila DSM 19022 | reverse complement strand
TTAATATATCTAATTCTTTGCACAGCCTATATACTTTTTTATGATTGATAATTAGGCCATAATCTTCTCTAAGGCATATTGTTAATTTACGATAACCATAGGGAAAACCATCTCCAGATATTAGATTGCATAACCACTCCTTTATTTGTTCATCAGATACTTTTTTACCGGTTTTTGTATATGAATAACCAAGTTTAGGCCTTCCAGCATCTTTATTAAATACCGCAATATTATGAGTTCTATTATATTTTGATTGTCTTTTTATGTATTCATAATAGGTGGATGCAGCAATGCCGACAAAGCCTAGTACTAAAGATATATCATAACCTTTATTTATCCACCTTAATGCAATTGCAACTTTGTCGGCTACTTGGGGTTTACTCTGTCCCTTAATTCTCTAAGTATTAACAGTTCTAACTCTTTTTCTGCAACAAGCTTTTTTAATCTATCATTTTCTATGCTTACAACATTAAGCCTATGTTCTAATTCTTTTACTCTATTGTCTTTATCTTTAGGAAGTGGAGCGACTGAACCCCTCTTCTTATAAGTTTTTATCCAACCAAATATAGTGGTTTTAGATATATCATGGCGCCTTGCAACAAGTGAAATATTACCCACTTCTTGACACTCTTTTATTACTTGTTCCTTGAATTTATCATCATAGTGTTTCATTCTGGATCAACCCCCTATTTCATTTTACTAAATTCGTATGGTTTCTCCAATTATATTAGGGGGCTAAATAGTTTTAATGCATAAAATAGAATAATATGGGCAAAGTAAAAATAAGATATTTAATTTCAGAAAATTAGATTTAACACTTCTTGCCTGTTAAGAGATTGTTCTCTATAAAAGCACAAAATTAATTATATTCTCCTTTTAGACGGCAACTGCTCCATCTCTAATAACCTTGCAGAAAATTGTATTCGCCCCTTTACAATGGGACGTAATGTTTTCTACAATAGTTCTTTGGTTCTTTCCAAAGTTTGTTGAGCAATCGCATTTTTTCAAGCCTAAGAATTTTAGCCTTTAATGTATCAAAACTACACCTTCCATACATAATTCGTGTTTAATGTAAAATAAGAATGGACAAAAGTGAAAAAAAGAATTCCTCAATTTTGCAATTAATTAGTACTCAGAAATGAAAAAAGCCATTGAAGGCACCACCATTTAAAATTATCCTTGTATTAGAGGCCAATCTTTTACAAGGAGGAATTGGAGGATGCTATCAATGACTCAAAAAAATCATATCAGAAAATTGTATTTTGAACAAGGATAGCGTCAATTTACTGTAGGGAAAAGAAGAATAGAATCATCCTGATATTTATATTGATGGAATGCTCTTGACAACAAGCATCTCCCATATGATTTGTCAGCCATAGTGGCACACTAATTTTTTAGCATTTCTTCGAAGTTTTCGGCTGCCACTTAGTCAAGTATATCATATGGGCCCCTCTTATTGTAAAGAGTTCGCTTCGCCATTCCTTTCATGTCCTATCGTATGCCTATTATAGTTTTTATACTATTATAAAGACCCGTTTTATGTCCTGCATCTATTACTGTAATATTTGCATTTACTGCATTTTCATATTTCGTTGTTACATTTCTTAAGCTTTTTATCAATGTTTCTTGTATTTGTATCTTCTTTTCTTTTTCTTCTTTTATCTTTTGTGCCATAACTAAGTCATATATTTTACCACCGTTTTCCTTGTATATCCTAAGCTGTGACATTTGTGCAACACCAATCTTTGACCACCCTTTAGGCCTACTACTTAATCTATCAGATAAAACATGGCTTACATGACCCTCTGCACTACATCCAATTGTCTCTTCTCCTCTTTCTGATTGAATCTCTATACCATCCCAGTTTTTTAGAATATATTTTCGTGCATTCTTTACAACTTCTTTCTTTGTATCAGACTCTGTCTTTTCTATTATTTCCTTAAATACATCTTTTACCATATCTCTATCTGGCCATTCAATTGCGTCCTTTATGGCATAATACATTGTTCCTTCATCATCCAGATGTGCTGTTGCAGCTTTTATATATTTATTCATACGATATCTGTCCAGGACAAATTTGCTCTTTGTTATCCATTGAGTCCCTTGGCGTATCCAAGACGCTCCATCTCCCGATATATATATTTTTTCTATATTTTCTTCATTGTATTTTGCATCTATATATTCTGCTACTTTTAGCCACAACTCTTCTGTGTTTATTTCTCCACCAAAATATCTTACATTCTTTAAAACTTTTCTGTCTTTTGTGCTTTTTTCTCTATCTATACCTTTATGTACATAAACAATCTTAGGCATAGCTATTTTATTCTTTTTTAAATCCTTTTCTATTTCTCCTCTTTTCTGTAGTGCTACATGATCTTCATCTGCCTCAATGTAAAGTATTTTTATATCCTTTTTCTCCTGAACATATATTGGTGCATCTGTTACTTCAATTTGATGTATCTTGTTCATAACTGATTGTTTACTGATTTCATCCATATATGCTACTTTTTCTCCTGCCTTGCTATAACTACTGTCTATGGCTTCATCTATAGCATTGATTACCACATCTGCACTTACTCTGTCATGAGGGTTTATACCTACAATCTCATCTACTAGATATTTACGACTTCCTTCCCTTTTATGTTTGAAATATGTTCTTTTATATTTAATAGTTCCAAAGCTGGTTAAAAGAGATGTTTGATCTTTTCTTACAATTTCCCACTCTTTTTTTCTAATTCCACAGTTACGCAAATATTCATCCATATCTTCTAATACTTCAGTAAGTATATTTCTTCCTAACTCAAATAGGCTTTCTTGAAGGTCTAGAACCAAATCAGCCAAATCTTTTTTCTCATTTATGAAATTTTTTATTGCTTCTTCAATTTTCCTTGTGCCAAATTCATTAAAATGTTGTAAACTATTATACATAGAAAACTACCATCCTTTTTTGTTTATTTGATTGTCAACTTATATCATAACAGGATGAAGTCTTCTTTTCTATTGTTTTACTTTTATTTCCATACAATCCCTACAGTAACTTTACGCTAAGTTGAACAAGGAATGAGCATTAGTCAAATTTCTAGAGAAACCAACTTTGACAGAAAACTATTAGAAAGTACCTGGACAAGACAGATTGGATGAGGATCCCATTGATAAAAATGCAAAAAGAGGAAGACCAGAAAAGCTTAAACCTTTTAAAGAGTAGGCGTCTAATAAGTCAGTGTATAGAAACTTCCCTAAAATTATGGCACAATACTCTAAGTTAGAGTTTGTAGAGTTTTTCGAGTTTACTTGAAAAACTCCAAAGGAGGCTTAGAGTTGAATACCAGGGAAGCAACCCGCAAATATCGATTAAATCAATGGACTGAAATTATCCGTGAATGTCGTAGTAGTGACCAAACTGTCTCTGTATGGTGTGCAGAGCATGATATCAATCCAAAAAGCTACTACTATTGGTTAAGACGTGTTCGTGAGGCAGCATGCGAAGCTCTTCCATCCATAGCTTCAGGAAGCAATACAATTGTGCCTGTGGATATTCCGTCTCATTCTGCAAAATATAGCTCTATATATCAAGATTCATCGCCTGATATCCTTATACATTTTGGTTCTGTAACATTGGAAATTCACAACGGTGCATCTACAGCATTAATAGAAAATACCTTAAGGGCGCTTCAAAATGTTAGGTGACATCTCAAAGGCAGATAAATATAGCTTGCGGATACACTGATATGCGAAAATCCATTGACGGACTTGCTGCCATAGTCCAGCAGAATTTTCAATTGAATCCCTTTCAAAACAGTCTTTTTCTCTTTTGCGGTCGACGACGCGACCGTATGAAAGCATTATATTGGGAAGGCGATGGTTTTGTTCTTTTATACAAACGGTTAGAGGGAGGAAGTTTTCAATGGCCGAAGGATGAAAATGCCGTTTGGTCTCTCACATACCAGGAATTTCGATGGCTTTTGGAAGGCCTTTCTGTAGATCAACCAAGAGCAGTTAAAAAAATTAATGTCGAGTCATCTGTTTAACTGTAAAAGATGTCGTAAAAGCGCATATTTACTAGTTTTTACGGCATTTTTATGCTATAATGAAAGTAGTAAAAAACGTAAAGGAAACAATCATTTATGAGCACAGAACAAAAGATAGCAGCACTGGAAAATCGCATATCCGAACTGAAGCAGGAGAACAAACGGCTCCATGATACAGTTGAGTATCTGACACGTAAGCTCTTCGGCAGAAGCTCTGAAAAAACATCTGTCCTTTCATTGGGACAGTTATCTTTTTTTGATGAAGCAGAAGTTGAAACAGATTCTAAAGCACCAGAACCTGGGCTGCAAGAAGTTCAAAATTATTATCGTAAAAAATTCAAAGGTCAGAAGGCTGAACTATTAAAGGATATTCCACATACAAAACACCTCTGTACGCTTGCTGAAGAAGACCGTTTCTGCGAAGCTTGCGGAACTCCTCTTGTATCAGTTGGCGAAGAATTCGTGCGCACAGAAATAGAATATATACCTGCCAAAGTCAGGGTAATTGATTATTATCGAGAGACCTTCGAATGTCGTACATGCCATAAGAACGGAGAACCATACATGGAGAAATCCCCTATGCCATACCCCGTGGTTCAGCATTCCATGCCATCTCCATCTACAGTAGCATGGGTTATGCATCAAAAGTTCGTCAATGCGCTTCCACTTTACCGTTAGGAAAAAGAGTGGCAATCCCTTGGTGTAAAGTTAAGCCGTGCCACCATGGCTAACTGGATAATAGCTGCATCCCGTGATTGGCTGATGCCATTGGTAGAACTGATGCATAAAAAACTATTGCAAGAAAAATATATACACGCAGATGAAACTACAGTTCAGGTTATGAATGAGGAAGGTCGCAAAAACACCACCGATTCTTACATGTGGGTATACAGCACCGGGCAGCACTGCAACTACTCCATACGGATCTTTGAGTACCAACCTGGAAGGAGTGGCAAATACCCTCAGGAATTTCTGAAAGGATTTAATGAATACCTCCACACTGATGCCTACTCCGGGTACAACAAGATTCCGGGAATTACAAGATGCCTTTGCTGGACCCATCTTCGTAGGAACTTCGTAGATGCTCTCCCGAAAGATGTACATAGTCCGGAGGCTACCATACCGAGTCAGGGGATTGCATTTTGCAATAAACTTTTTGAGATAGAAAAGACTCTTGAAAATTTATCAATGGAACAACGTAAATTGGAGCATCTTAAACAGGAGAAACCTGTTTAAGATGCTTTTTGGTCGTGGATTGATTCTGTTAAGGGCAAGTATAATGATACCAGAAATTAAGACAGACAAATCAATCAGAATTAGTTAGAATAGAATTATGGAAAAGAGAAGACATTTTACACCAGAAGAAAAAG
>NZ_FQZS01000052.1 GCF_900142105.1 Lutispora thermophila DSM 19022 | reverse complement strand
CCCGCCTGTAGTAATTCCTATTGAAGATAGGATCGAATATCTGGGCAGATGCAGCTGTGATGATGAGTCCAGTATTTCTTTGATAGATAATATTATACGGGATAGAATCAGCAGTAAAGGAGAAGAGAATATGGCCGATAGAAGTTGGAATAAACCAATAGGAATGTATTGACAGAAAAATAAATGAAAAATATAATGTAAATGTTGCTGTAAAAATATGCATAATTTAATAAAATTATGACGAAATTGCTAAATTATAAGTTGATATTGTATAAAGCTATATGATAATGGCAAACCTATCGAAAGGTAGGGACGCAAAGCTACGAGTCTAAAGTGGTAACACTATGACAGTCGGGCCGCCAAGATAGGTTTTTTTATGCCATGGCCATTATTACAGAGCCATGGCTTTTATAATTCTAAGATTTATGCAGATACTAAAAAAAATTAAAATATTTTGAGGTGAATTCCGTTGAATTACGTACATGGTATTGCACTGCCAAAAGATGTGCTTTCAGCAAAAGTTGATATACTATTGAATATGCTCAAGTTTGATAATAATACTTATGAACATTCATTAAATGTGGCGAAATATTCTGAAAGGCTTAATAAACTGCTATGTACTGGTATAGATAGCAGTATTATGTATTATTCCGGACTGTTCCACGATATAGGAAAGTTAAAAATAAACCTGGATATTTTAAACAAAGAAAGCAGCTTAAAGGACGAAGAATTTGATATTATTAAGAAGCATTCAAATATGGGATATTCTATAATGAAAAAATACTCCATGCCCAAAGAACTGCAGTATTCTGCATTTTACCATCATGAACGATGGGACGGTAAAGGCTATCCTGTAAAGCTTAAAGGTGATAAAATCCCCCTTGTAGCTAGGATTATCAGTGTATGTGGTGTATATGATGCCTTGACTTCAGACAGACCATACAGAAAAGCCTTTACCCTGGAAGAAGCAGTTAGTATGATGAAAAACTCTAATGGACAGTTTGATCAGGAAATATTGAAAATCTTTATTAATAATCTGGATTCAATAATCAACAGGTAATAGCTTAATAAACTTCAGGCAGGCGAGAAATCGCCTGTCTTTATTTATTTTTGCAAAGGAGGGTTATTCATGAGAAAAAAGAAGAAAGCAGCTATCTTGGACATAGCTGCTCAGAAATATAAAGAATCTGATTTAAGGTTCTTTAGAGAACTCTTAGACTACTCTGATAACGGAGTAGTTTACAATTACATTTTAAAACATCAGGAAGCAATAATCAACAAAGTTTTTGACGGTGATAGACATAAGTATTTTGAGAGTTATGTTGCACTAGTAAAAGATAAATTTCTGGCTTCAGTAGGAGCAGATTTGCATATACTGCCTTGGAGTGATCATATCCTATTTGCCATGAAGTACAACTTGAAGCAGGATAGCAAGAGGATCTACAGAAAAGATGCAGCAAAGGATCAAATTTGCTTCTCGGAATATGTGCGTGGTTCATTGGGCAATAGAGAGGAAGAAGGAAAGGCGCAATATAACATTAAATGGGACAGGATTAAAGGAATAAGGATACCAAGAAACTTTAAGGATTTGCTATCAGGACAGATCGATTCCTTTACATATACAAAGGAGAAAATAAGGTATCTTCTGGGACTTATAACATTGGCCGATGGTGACGGCGTGATCCATGCCTTCAATGTACAATACGCCTATAAGGAAATGAGCAAGGTATTTGAAGAGAATACATTAGCCTTGTCTACTTGCTATGATGTGCACAAGAAGCTTTTAAAGGACGGAATAATATCTGTTTATGATACACCTTCAGGATATCAAAATTTAAGGATACAAGGATATAAAGAGGGGTTCAAGAAAGGATATATAGCAGTGCCATACTTTGTTTTCCAGGAAGTTTTTAAGAAACTGGAAACAGCAGCAATAAAGGTATTTTTTGATGTAGTTTTCAAGCACAATAACGGTGAAAATGGAAAAGGTAAAGTTGATGAAAATAAGCCGGTAATATTTAAAGTGGCTGTATGCCCAACTGATAATAAGGATTCTATTTCAAGGTATGTTAAGGTATTAGGCAGGCTGAAAAAACGCAGCAGAAGCGAGATATTGAGGCTGTTTTCCGGTGATTCCGGACGAACTGGTTTAAACAGTATATTTAATATGGATTTGCATGAAATCAGGAAAGGTCTTTTATATATAAGGCTGAAAAAGGAGTACATGATTCAAAAGAGTGAGGCTGTTAAGGCCTCATTTTTTAGTGCAGCAAAACGCTTTGCCAGGAAGGCGAATGTTATAAAAAGTATATTGAACAATTCATTGATTCGGTTAAATGACAAACAGTTTGACTATATAGTAGAGATGATGAGGAAAGCCAGCACAAGAGCAATAAAGGCAATTATAAGTATTGTTAATAAGGAGATACAGGCAGGTAATGCCATAAATGATATAGTAGCTTATATCAAGGCTGTTTATGAGCGATATATGGCTGGAGAAAGGACCAGGTTGTCCTTAGATGAAATAAATGATGATATTATAGCCAAGCTGTCTGATCCATACGAATATATCTGGATGAGCATGGAGTAGGATACAGAAGAAATGCCTTATGCCTAAAGCATAGGCTTTTTTATTGCTTCTAACAGTAAAATATTGCCATAATTAATAATATATAACATATGGTTATAGCTTTCATGAGTTTTTGATGGAATTTTTCCCATTCTATAATTACCGGCATTATTAAAGTTCATTATTTTTTTGCCAAGGAATTCTAAAATTATGATGAGATTTAATTCAGGATTTTAAAATATTGTATATTGATGTATGAAGAATTCTAAATTTTTTATTAAGATTAATAAGGAAATATTGAAAAATGTAAGTCAAAGGGGATAATATAAGCTTATATTATTCATAAGCTTTAAAGAAGTATAAGCATGGTCTTTTATGCGGTAAAAAGTCCTAACGGACTTTTATTTGAATAATTAACTTTATAAGGTAGAAAGCCTAAAGGCTTTCTATTTTAATAATGCGGACTGGAGAAAAAATGTATTATTGTAAAATAGTAATTTTCATATATCTATTACTGCTTATATTTTACTGCAAAAAAAATTAATAGAGGAAACAGCATTTTTTTGTAGAAAATAATGTGATAAAATGATTAAGAAATCAATAGTAGTATTATAATTGTAATAATCCATTTTGAGGCAATTTAAATGCGGGGGATATTAATGTGTAATGAGCTACAAAGATTAGTAAATAAGTATGATGAGTTAAAGAAATATTATAAAGGAAAAAGAAGTGATTTTAAAGAAGAAACGTGTAAAATTGATTTTATAAATCCATTTTTTAGGTTATTAGGTTGGGATATTGAAAATACAAAAGGGCTAGAACCACACCTAAGAGAAGTAATATATGAGCAAAATCTTAGGGGAACAGGTAGAAGTGATTATACAATGACTTTAAGTGGTGTACCAGTATATTTTGTAGAAGCTAAAAAACCAGATGTCGATATAACCACAGATCCAGAGCCAGCGTTTCAAATAAGAAGGTATGGGTGGTCAGCTAATCTGAAAATTTCTGTTTTAACTAACTTTGAATACTTAATAATATATGATACTACAATTCCTCCGGTAGAAAAAGATAACTGCGATGTAGCTATATTGAGAAAGTATCATTATAAAGAATACAATGATAAATATGAAGAAATATATAAGCTGCTTTCTAGAGAGACTGTTTATTGTGGTAATTTTGAAAAAGTATTGATTGAAACATTTGGCAGTAATGAGCAAAAAGGATTAAAGTTACCAGTTGATGAGTATTTTTTAAAACAGATAAACACCTGGAGATTACAACTTGGCAATTACTTGTATAAAGAAAAGAAATTTCCTCTAGAAATAATTAATGATGTTGTGCAAAGATTTATTAATCAGATTATTTTTCTAAGAATATGTGAAGATAGAAATCTGCCTTTATATCATGCTCTTAGTAAAGTTATTGAAGATGAATCTATTCTTATAGATGAGATGAATAAGTTATTTAAAGAGGCCGATAAGAGATATAATGCAGGTTTGTTTAGTGGAAAGCATATTGTTTTTGATCTAAATAGCGATATAATTAAAAATATTGTAGAAACATTATATTTTCCAAAAAGCCCATATGAGTTTAAATTTATAAAACCTAATCTTTTAGGTCGAATATATGAACTGTTTCTTACTGAAAGTTTGATTTTAGATGGATGTGGGAATTTAGTTCTTTATAATAAAGTCAAAAGAAAAGATAGAGATGTAAATAGGGATATTGTCACAACACCAGTTGAAATTGTTAAATATATGGTTAATAAGTCTTTAGATGAATTATGTCAAAATAAAACGCCAAAAGAAATTTTCAATTTAAAGATTGCTGATATTGCATGTGGATCAGGAATTTTTTTAATTGAAGTATTTGAGTATCTAGTAAGGTATTGTGTAAACTGGTACAAGAATAATGATAAGAATCATCTTATAGTGACACAAGATGGTGATTTTAAGCTTCCCATAGAAGATAAAAAGATGATTTTAAGATCATGCATTTTCGGAATTGATATAGATGCACATGCTGTGGAAGTTACTAAATTTAATCTTTTACTTAAACTGCTTGATGATGAAACTGAACCATCTATTAGAAATGAGAATCCTGCATTGCCTAACATAGATAGTAACATTATGCTTGGGAACTCACTTGTAGATTTCGATATAATAGATTATGCAGCATTGAGTCAAGATGATAAAGATGTAATTCTTCCTTTTGATTGGAGTTTGATAAATAATGGAAAGAAGTTTGACTTAATAATTGGCAATCCTCCTTATGTTAACACAGAAGATATGAATAACTTGTTACCTAATGAAGAATTAAAAGTATATAAGAGTAAATATAAAACATCGTATCAACAATTTGATAAGTACTTTTTATTTATTGAAAGAGGCTTGCAGAAGATTAAAGAACAAGGATATTTGTGTTATATAGTTCCAAATAAATTTACAAAAATAAAATCCGGTATGAAATTAAGAGAACTACTAGCCCGTAATAAGTATGTAGTAGAATATATTGATTTTGGTTCAGCTCAACTCTTTACTGATAAAACGATATATAGTTCAATATTGCTTTTAAAAAAGAGTGCACAAAGTAATTTCAGATATTCTGAGATTAATAATTTACATGAATGGTGGGGTAATCCTAATAAGTATAATTCAATGTTGATAAGTAGTAATGTTTTGACAGAAACACCATGGGTGTTAGTCCCAGATAAGGGAAAGATGGAAATTATTAATAAGCTGTATTTAAACTCACAAAAATTGAAAGAAGTAGCTGATACATTTAATGGAGTGCAAACCAGT
>NZ_FQZS01000054.1 GCF_900142105.1 Lutispora thermophila DSM 19022 | reverse complement strand
CTGGTTATGCGTTTTCGCACATTTTCCTCTGATATGGACAGTATCTTTGCAATTTCTTTGTCCGTATATCCGTGGCTATATTTGAGCTTTATCACAGTAGAATAGTTTATAGGGAGCATTGCAATAGCCTCAGCAATTGAACTATTGCCAATCTCTTCAAGGCTTTTGTCTCCTTCTGCAGCCATCTCACCTATACCTGATATGACTTCATCAAATGGGATGGCATATTGCCTTTTTCTTTTCCTGTATATATCTATCGCCATCCTTTCAACTATTATAACGACGAAGCCTTTGGTTTTGGGACACTTGATATCATTTATTTTATCTAAATTTTCTATAATTCTTAAAAATGCCTGATGAACAGCATCCTCTGCCAAATGCTCATCCTTTAATATGCTGTTTGCCACATAAAACATTGTTTGCCTGTAATTCATATAAATCTGCTCAAATTTGGACTTATCTTCAGAGTTTTCAATAATTGACAGATATATATAAAGCATAATAAAACCCCTTCAGCCTCAATATTTATTAAATATATAAACTTAATACAATTTTACCACATTTTTCTTTTAAGTTGTTTATATTTGGACATTAAATGTTCAAAATGTAAAATAATATAATTTCATGACAAGAATGATGAAGTAGAATGACAGATATTGAAAAGGCTGTATAATAAATAGAAGGGACAGGTACCGTTAACAAATCGTACCTGTCCCAAAGGTTGTAAGGGTACTTCTTATTTCTTAAGCCATTATTGATAAGGAGGATTTATTATTCCATTTTTTATGACTTCTTAACTTTATTCCATCATTATTATATCTTCATATTCTATAGGTGAGTTTTCATAGTTAGTAAATGTATTTATTTTTTTTTCGTAATTCTCCTTTTTTGGCCCATCCGTAATAACGTAGTATTCTCTTAGTTGAAACAATTTCCATTCATTTTCTTCTTTTTTTAAAATGTACATTTTATATAAGCTGTTGTTGCTATTATCAATGGGTAGCTTAAGAAAAAACGCTTTTGCTGCTGTCCTCTGAGCCTGTATAGACTTTAGATATCTGATACTTTATGGGTTTTTCTATTGATAATGCAAATAATCCGTTGTTGTTTTTTATATTATCTATTTTTTCCAAATATGATTCACTGAAGTATGAGTGGAGTATTTGCTTGACTTCTTCTTTATACTTATCAAATTCTAAATCCTTGAGCTGCACTAACACCAAGTTCTTTTCATTTTCAATTACTGTTTGGTGATTCTTTCATTTTCCGCCATAGATGTTTCATCTTTAGAACAAGCCAATATGAGCAAAGCCAGCGATATCATCAATAAATCATAATTATTATCTTTGCAAAAGAAGCAAATCCTTTTTTCAATTTTATTCCCCTTTTTTAGATTCAATCATTAGCTTTACTATTAAAAGTAGCAGATGAAATATAAATAATATTGATATTATTCAGGAATATGTCTTACAAGGTCATAAGACTTCTTTCCATTAATAATTAGTTCTATATAAAGAGTATCTTTCATCTTTTCATCAATTTTATTTTCTTTAATGTTAAGTTTATTAGGATGCTTCATCAGTGTACCTATATATTTTCATTAATAGAAACTATTACATCATCAACAGTGGTTTGCCATCTTGAATACTTAGGACCACAAGAAAATAACAATAACATCATTATTGTTGTTATAATTGCTACTATAAGTAAATCTACAAAACTAGAATTTTTGTTATCATAATACACAGATATATCCTCTATTCTTATTTTTGCTATATATATCTAAACAATCATATCTATGAAACTATGTGTCAATTTTCATATTAACTTTACGGAGTCAATATTGTTTTTTTTGCTAATTAACCCGTGTCATATTCATTACTTTGAATAAGAATATAGTAAATATTGGACAAACTAAAAGCC
Organism: Lutispora thermophila DSM 19022; assembly: GCF_900142105.1. Taxonomy (GTDB): domain Bacteria; phylum Bacillota; class Clostridia; order Lutisporales; family Lutisporaceae; genus Lutispora; species Lutispora thermophila. Next base: position 2,153 of record NZ_FQZS01000054.1, on the reverse strand, counting down.
ACATAAGCATATTGAGAGAAAATAATTTATTTATCGGTAATAATCCAGGCAATACCCAATACAGCGATAATTTATTGAGACAAAATAAATAAGCAATAATCATAATCCCTGCTATAATTGCTTTTATAATCAGTAATATATAGCGATTATTAATTATATTGATTTTGAAAGATAACCTATTGATAATATTAGATACTACAACCCCAATCAGTATGATATTTGCAACAATAAATAAGCCCATAAAACTTGAAATCATTATGTTTTTACTCCTTTCAAAATGATATAGAGTTTTATATATTGATAGCTTTTACACACGAAGTTAAATTTGATGTTATAAAGAATTCTATAATTCTGCAATAATGATTCAAATTCAATGCAAAAGGTATACTTCTTTTTATTATAACATATGAAGAAAAATTTACCATTAATTAAGATAATGCAGGTATAATATGAAAGTTAACATTCAGTGGGAAATGCATTCCCCACTGAATGTTAACTAATAGCAATTTACATCATGAACTGTTATATTAATCAAACTTCCAACCAGGTGGGTTACTACTAGTAGTATAAATTTCATCAACTTCTATTACTGTTCTATTAAGTGGATCTAAGTACCAGTCAATAATATTAGATGGGTAGTAATATCCACTAATACTGTTATAGTATGGTATCCAATAGATTTCTGATCCACACAAACATTCATTATGCTGAGTGTTGTGATATTTGCCATTATAAAGTGTTCTCACAATATATTTATGACCAGGATCAGTTAAAGGTGTATGATTACTTCCGCTTATGGGGCAATAAACATCGTACATAGGTGATATATTCTTTTTACTAATATTATCTGCATATAATAGGTTGATGCCGGTTATAAGAGAAATGCAAATGATAGATATTAACAGCACTGCTATTCTCTTTTTACTCATTTTTTATCCTCCTATATATTGTTTTATAAGTTTCATAGTTGTTATCATATTAGAAAACCAACGGACTCACCCCTTTCCATAAAAGCAGCTTTCTTCAAAGTTAATAATATACCTTGCTGCTTATTACGGTTTTGGTTTCCGAGTCGCTACCGCTATAGGCAGTAACATCTGCAACTACTCGATATGAATATCCTTTTGGAACTGTCATTAATTTGGAGAGTGTAAGCTTATAGCTGCTGCTTGACTGATACCAGCTGTTTATGACTACCCAATCTCCATTCTTATATTGCTGCAATTCTGCTTCGATTGATACTTTGGTGACTGTGCCACTGTATCCTTCTATATAACATTTAACTTGAGCCTGCCCTGTTGCAGTAATACTTAAGTTGCTGTTTGCTTTGTTAATGTAAAACATTTGAGGTGTTATGATGATTTTGCCCTGATGAGGGTGATCATTGTGACCTGCATCTGCATAGGCAATGCCGGAAGAACATAAGAGCAAAGCTGTACACAGGATTAGTGATATTAATTTTTTTGAGTACATATAAACACCTACTTCATTTGTCTTCTATTTATATAACGAAATGAAGGAGGCGTTTTGGTACACTTGTATTAAAATTTTTTAATTTTTTATTTAACACTTTCCGCCATTTTTATTATTTCATCTTTTTCTATGGCAGCAGATGAAAGGTCGAAAAGATATTGAGCATCAAACCACATCAGTCTGTTTGTTCCTTTGTTTGATACATAATAGGCCTCACAGCCTTTTATCCACATCTTTTCCATGGTGGTTCCTTCTGTATCTATGATTATTTTATCGTTTGTAATATATATCTGTTTAAATATTATTTCTTGTCCTTCTTTATTGCTATAAATAATATGAATATCCGTGAAGTAATCCTCAACGCTTGTTTTCTTAAAGCCTTCAGGTATATATTCCGGCTCTGCCGGTTCCATGGTTATATCTCCCGGCTGTTTATCATGCTGGAATGAGAAGGAGGTCAGTTCTTGATATATTTCTATGATTACATTGAAGAACTTTGTTCTCAATGCTTCCACGCTGGCTATGGTTATTAGAGTCACAAGGCATATGAGGAGTATTATGATTGCAATGCGCCTTGTTTTATAGATAAGTCCCCTTACAAGAAAATTGCTCTTCTCCATTGCTATAAGGTTCTTCATCCTGCGGTCAAAGCTTTTAGAGAAGGTATGTCCGATTTCTTC
>NZ_FQZS01000053.1 GCF_900142105.1 Lutispora thermophila DSM 19022 | reverse complement strand
CCACCATTTGGTGACTATAGCTCATGAATATATCCTGGAAATGAGTAATTGCATATGTTAGGGAGGTTTTTGTTATTGCACAAGTAATATTTATAATAAATATTAGAGGATATGCTGTAAAAAATCAAGAGTTTGATCATCTGATACAAAATTAAGGATGAAGCTTTTTTATTTTTTGCAAATAACTTTTTGGTGGTGATAAGTTGAAAAAATACAATATACATCTTGTTGCATCAAACAGATTGAGCAATATAAAAACCATGCTGGAAGAAATAAACGAATATGAGGGGCAGAAGGTTGAAGTATCTGTTTCAAAATGGAATTACAGCTTTCTGGCCCTTAATTATTTCCTCACCGCTGAGATGACAGAAGAACCTGACATAATGTTAATTTTTGATAATGCAGAGTTCAGCAGAATAGATGGAGCTACGGGTAAAAATATAGGTTACAAGAAGATGCTGGATACACTGAGAACAGCACGGGTTAATTTGCAGAAGGCAAAGATAGTACTGGTTTTATCAGAAGATAAGAAGGAAGATAAATCTTTTATATCAGAGATAATGAAAATGGATATCCAGAATTTCTTCTTCTCAGCTGGTGATGAATACGATATAGAACAATTGAAATCATGGTTGTTTGGTCCTGACAAGACACTGGACGACAACAAGATATACCTTGAAGAGCATGAAAAAGAAAACTTTCAGCCTGTGATAAAGTATGTCGACAGAATTATTGAAAAGCCTGTTACCGAAGTGGTAGAAAAAGTGGTGGAAAAGAAGGAAGTAAAGGTTGTAGAAAAGATAGTCCAGGTTGAAGGACAAAGGGATAGTTTTAAGAAGTTGATATTGACAGTATGGGACAATGCAGAATTCGGATGTGAGTTTGCATATATGGCAGCAAAGTTGTCAGGTTTGGAAGTATTGCTTGTTGATGCGGATTTGTTAAGTCCGAAAGCAGATTTGATACTCAATATAAGGAAAAACCCCAGCAGCATAAAAACAGAAGGCATATATTCTGATAGTGGCTTTAATATAATCATGGACACTATAGAAAAAAATGTTTTTAATGTTTCATTCTTTTCAGATGCTTGTATAAACAGAAAAGAACTTAAAAATCTGCATGTTCTCACTGGCAATTATAACTTGGACAACTACGAGTATTATACCCAAGAGAACTTTAAAATATTTTTGGAAAAGTGTTATCAAGCATTTGATATTACAGTCATTCTAGTTAACCGTTCCATGTATGATCTTTTTACAATTATGTCATTGGATAGAGCAGACTATAATATTATAGCGACTAGGGCCGATTTGATATCATTAAGGGATTTCAACACACAAATACAATATTTATATGATAAGCAATATATAGACATTAACAAGTATAAGTTTGTTGCCTTTGAATATATTAATGACTTGTCCTTGAAGGAGAGTCTTATTAAAGAGATTACGGAAAACAATTATATAGGACACATAAGCTACAATAAAAAAAGAACTATCTATCGAAATCTAAAAGCACCTTATGTCACAAGAATGACTAGCAGACAAGTAGATGAATACAAAGACATTCTTGCCTATTTCAAGATTGTTCCAAAGCGTAAACTCATGGACAAGCTGAGAAGCAAGATTAAATATGCCAAATTAAAGATAAGAAGTATATTTAAGAAACTTAAGCTGAGAAAAAAATCTAGATGAGAATAGAGGGTGACATGATTGCCAACAGTTCAAAGCTTACATTCAGATAAAAGGAAAAATTCAAGTCTAGTTGACTTGGATAAGCTCAATAGCGAAATAAACATTCTTATATCTGATATAACATATGAAATTTTAAGAGATTCACCAACGTTGGTTACAGAAGTCAATAATGGAACAATAAGCGAACAAGTATTGGAAAAGAGCATTATACAGATTATTGACAAGAATAAGTATTATATAGGCAAGGATAGGCAAAAGGTTATAGAAAAAGTATTTGATTTTATGTTCAAATATGGGCCATTGCAGTCATATGTAGAAGACGATAGCATATCCGATATAGACGGAACAAGATATGATAATTTTACTATTAAGAGATACGGAAAAAGAGAGAGAATTGCAGTCAACTTTGGTAATGAAAAAATATTTGAAAATTACTGCAAGATAATTGCATTAAGAAACGGAGGAATATTGAATGAAAATGATACTCACTGCAGAATTTCGGATGAGAAAAATAGATTAAGAGTTAATCTTTCAATACCACCAAGAAATCTATCCGGGCCAGCAATAAGCATAAGAAAACACCCAAAGGAAAACTACACCTTTGAAAAATTGATTAGTCTGGGAATGATGAATGAAAATGTTGCAAATTATCTGAAAGACTTATCAAGGTCAAATAAGTCCATACTTATTTGTGGCAAAGGTGGTTCAGGCAAAACTACATTGTTGAGAGCAATAGTTGATTATGCAGACGAAATGGAAAGGATACTTATTGCTGAGTCTGATTCTGAAATATATCCTAAGAAGCCTAATTGCATTGTTCAAAGGGTAAAGAAAAAGAATGAAGGTGGAATTCCTGTAACGCTTCTTGATCTTATTATTGATGGATTGACAATGTCCTTGGATACCTATGTTGTAGGTGAATTGACTGATGGAGTCGCATGGTACTTTATAATAGCAGGTTTCACGGGACATAGGGTCATGGCAACAACACATACCTGGAGTGCTGAAGGAGCCTTGCCAAGGATGTTGACACTGGCAAAAATGGCCCAGATTAGTGAAAGTGAAAAGACTATAAAGGAAATGATAGCAACATCCATAGATATAGTCATTCATATGGATGATTTTAAAGTAGATGAAATTATTGAAGTATTAAGCTATGATCCTTACACGGACAATTACAGAATAAACAGATTATATAAGTACAACAAAGCCATGAGCAATTATGAATGCTATAAATCCTGCTTTGTAGAAAAGATAAAGTAGGTGATTGTATGGATATAATGGATATACTTATTAAATTGAATGGTGTATTGATTATGGCCGTTACTTCATATATTGCATGGTTTATCGCAAATACCATCAATACAGAATACATAAAAGAAAGCGTAAAAAGAGGTTATAAAAGAATCAATGACAGCTATAATGACAGAAGGTTGCAACGACAGGTCAAGAGGTATACAAAGACTATATCAGTTAAAATGTCTTTTGTTGATAAGATAGAGCTTATTCTGATTGATAAGTCAAATATCAGGAAATATATACCTTTTATGAATTTCTATGTGCTCGTTTTATTTTCATCAATACTGTTTGTTATATCCTATATGCTTGTATATAAATTTCTTAGATTCTCTGTTTCCAGTTTTATATTGTCATCTATAGCATTCTTTGCACCATTTATACTGTTGGAAATAATGGGTGTATACAATTCAGAATATACAAGGCGCAAGCTAGGATATTTTATATCTATCTTAAGGCAATGGATAGATGTTAAAGAAGATATAATCTATGCATTTGAAAAGTCGGTTCCTGCATTGGTAGAACCGATGAAAAGCTATATCCGGGACTTAACCATACAGGTAAGAAGAGGAATGGATCCTCAAGATGCATTGACTTTGCTGCAAATGAAAGTAGGCAATCCACAATTTACAGACTTTATATTGAATATAAAGCAAAATATAAAATACAGAGGTGATTTGAAAGTATTATTAAGCAACATGGAAGAGCAATTCTACAAGCTGGAACAAGAATTCAACAGAAGGAAAATATCAACCTTTTGGGACAGAATTTACATTGTTTTGGCCATGATATTTGTTATTGCAGTGGCATATATGCTCATTAAATCCACTCCAGAAGTTTTAAATTTCTATACAAATACAACGCCAGGAAAGTTGCTTCTTACTTTCTTTACCATGCTTTATAGTGCAGGATTTTATATATTGATAACAATAAGCAGATTTAAACATTAAGCATAAGGCAGGTGAATTATTATTAGGGAAGTCTATGAGTATCTATCGATGCATCCATATTTTGCTTTTTCAGCGCTGATCTTAAACGCTGTTATTATAAAGCAGTTGTATGCAAAGCTAAGTGTTGGAATAGACGGGCTGATAAGAGAAGCAAAAGGGAAAAGAGGTGCAATAAGTAAATATAAAAGATATATAGATTTTATAGGGAATAGGATGGATACAATTGATAAGGAGAAAAGCCAAAGGGAGGGAGTGTATCAAAAGCTTAAGAACTTTTTAAAAAGAGCTGGGTTTAATGGAACATACTCTGTTTTTTTCTACATCATGTTTCAATTTATTGTACCTATAATGTTGTTTATTTTTACAGCTATCTATAGAAACTTATCTATTGCCATAGCTGTTTTTTTAATGCTTTTCATATATGTATTCTATTATGTCTACATTAAGGGAAGAAGAATAGCAAAGCAGCTAGAGAAGTCAATATATAGAATATACAAGTATTTGCACAATCAAGTTTCAGCAGGAGTGAAAATTACAGACGCAATAAAATCTGTTTATGAAGTTGTTGAAGATAAGGAGCTGAAAGAAATTCTTATTCGATTTGCTGCCAAGTATGAGCTTACATTGGATATTGACCAAAGCTTGAAAGATTTCTGCTCATATTTTAATACATTGGAAGCTGAAACTTTGACAGTAGCAATTAAGCAAGGAGTTGATACGGGAGATAATGAGAACATTTTAATGAGACAGGAAGAAGTCATGTTCAACAAGTATTTGAACTACATACAGGCCGAAACCGAAAATG
>NZ_FQZS01000059.1 GCF_900142105.1 Lutispora thermophila DSM 19022 | reverse complement strand
ATAAAGATGCTCTAATTAAATCCAGTGAGTACATTCCATCGCATCAACTAGATAAAGTAACTCGTGTTTCTTTTGATATAACTTCAATGCTAGATAAATTCGCGGCTGAAGTAGACCGTACTAAAAAAGATTACTCTTTAAAAGAAGCAATCAAATATTTAAACTCTTTGAAAGATAATATACCTGATGTAACACTACCTGAAGAAATTAAAAGCAGGATGCCTTTTTCTATTGTGATTTCAGATTTTATTCTATCTCAACTTTACATAAATTTTATTAACAAATTAATTCCACACAAAAGCCTACAACCAACTTCTCTTAATGGCGCTAAACCTTTTATAGATTCCTTAACCATGCAGCACATGAAATTGTTACACAGTATAGCAAAACCAAATGGAAAAATAATTGTTCTTTCAGATATGTTTGCCTTCGGTTTTGAGTTTGATGGTACCTTAACTCCTTTTAGTAAAATCGTCATTGAACATGGCTTAAATATCCTGAAAACAGTTCCTCCGGCAGAAATAATTGAATCCTGGTTAAATAAATATCCAATTGTAGCTGGTAATGATGTCTTGTATGTGTTAAAGAAAAACAATTTTACTAACATTAAACTAGATACAATTTATTATTGGTGGTGGATATTTTCAAGAGAAAGAAGATACTTTGTTAACTGTTTTATTTTTTCACCTGTAACTCCTTAATCTTTAGAGATTTAAGTGGCATGTTTAAACATGAAATAATCAACTTTTTATATTCATTACTGTCCATAGATACTGAATTTTCTATATATACTGGTTTTTCATTGCATGCTTGCCTGTTAGATTCCTTCAATGATATCACCTACTTTCTAAAATTTATTTTAATTCAGCACCTTTCTTGCTACTGTGTATTTGTCATATTCCATCCTTTGGGTTATTTCCTCCCTCTTGAATATCCCTTTCACCTTGCTATACTTGTAATCTGCCACAACCTTAAGATTAAGAAATTCGCCCCTCTTGGCAGTATGAGGGGCTGATATGCTTATTACCGTAAAGTTCTTATCAGTCAAAGCTTTTTGCAATTCATTCCTCATAGATGCAGTCAATTCATTCTTTTCTTCCATTTCAAGCAGTATTTTTCGGCATTCAGCTCTAAATTGGAAGTTTGCCGATAGTGGAATAAAGTATTCTGTAAAGAATAAAACAAGCGATAACACTAAAGCCAGCATTAACAGATTTATAGGTATTCTTCCAAGCATTATAGATTCACCAGCGTTGAGTTTTGTCTAATATTTAGATTTAGCAAATATTATGTCAAATGTGGAACTAAACCAACTTGAGGCTTTAGTCATTATATTTTGAGCAATATTAGACAGTCCTGGTGCTATTATAAATGCCGCTATAACTAATACCATGGCGGCACCTATTATTTCATCTTTGCCCCATCCACTATTGTTTTTCAGCGGTTTCAATGGTTTTTCCATGCTTGTCTTAAATCTGCCTAGCATATTGCCTCCTCTCAGTATCATTTCCATTGACTTTTCATTGATTTTTCTGATGTAATTCTTCATTCTTCTACCATCCTTTCAATATTTCAATTTCTAAATATTATTTTGATTGCTTCATTCAATTCGCCTATTTTAGGCACAGCAATCATGATAATCACAATTAGCATGATAAATATCATGGCCAAACTGGCTTTTTTCTTCGCATTTTCGGTTTCGGCCTGTATGTAGTTCAAATACTTGTTGAACATGACTTCTTCCTGTCTCATTAAAATGTTCTCATTATCTCCCGTATCAACTCCTTGCTTAATTGCTACTGTCAAAGTTTCAGCTTCCAATGTATTAAAATATGAGCAGAAATCTTTCAAGCTTTGGTCAATATCCAATGTAAGCTCATACTTGGCAGCAAATCGAATAAGAATTTCTTTCAGCTCCTTATCTTCAACAACTTCATAAACAGATTTTATTGCGT
>NZ_FQZS01000060.1 GCF_900142105.1 Lutispora thermophila DSM 19022 | reverse complement strand
GGTTTGCGGTACGGGCACCTCTAATTCTCGTTAGCAGCTTTTCTCGGCAGTGTGAAATCGGATGCTTCGTTACTCTAATTTCACTCCCCATCACACGTCAGCCTTATCGCCATGCGGTCTTTCCTACATGGCAGCCTTCGTGCTTGAACACGGTAAACCAACTCCGTGCTCATCCTATCCTCCTGCGTCACTGCTTCCTCCAAACGAATTAGGGTGGTATCGGAATTTCAACCGATTGTCCATCGGATACGCTTCACGCCTCTCCTTAGGTCCCGACTTACCCTGAGCGGACGAACCTTCCTCAGGAAACCTTAGACTTTCGACGGTTAAGATTCTCACTTAACTTTCGCTACTTATACCAGCATTCTCTCTCCTATACAGTCCACTGCTCCTTCCGGTACAGCTTCTGCCCATATAGGACGCTCCCCTACCCATCTTTCGATGCCATAGCTTCGGTACCAAACTTTAGCCCCGGACATTTTCGGCGCATGACCACTTGACCAGTGAGCTATTACGCACTCTTTAAATGAGTGGCTGCTTCTAAGCCAACATCCTGGTTGTCTTCGTAGTCACACATCCTTTTCCACTTAGTTTGGATTTGGGGACCTTAGCTGATGGTCTGGGCTCTTTCCCTCTCGACCACGGATCTTATCACTCGTAGTCTGACTCCCAATGAGCAAATCTTCGGCATTCGGAGTTTGATAGGGTTCGGTAACCGCAAGGCCCCTAGCCCATTCAGTGCTCTACCTCCGAGATTCTCCATTGAGGCTAGCCCTAAAGCTATTTCGGGGAGAACCAGCTATCTCCGAGTTCGATTGGAATTTCTCCGCTATCCACAGCTCATCCCCCGTTTTTTCAACAACGGTGAGTTCGGGCCTCCATTTTGCTTTACCAAAACTTCACCCTGTCCATGGATAGGTCACCCGGTTTCGGGTCTGCAACAGCTAACTTAACGCCCTATTCAGACTCGCTTTCGCTTCGGCTTCAGACCTTTAGTCCTTAACCTCGCTAACTATCGCAACTCGCTGGTCCGTTCTACAAAAAGTACGCGGTCACACCTAAATGTGCTCCCACCGATTGTAGGCATACGGTTTCAGGTTCTATTTCACTCCCCTCCCGGGGTTCTTTTCACCTTTCCCTCACGGTACTATGCGCTATCGGTCACCAGGTAGTATTTAGCCTTGGGAGGTGGGCCTCCCTGCTTCCCACTAGGTTCCTCGTTCCTCGTGGTACTCTGGATCCCGGCCTCAGTCCCCAACTTTTCGCCTACAGGATTTTTACCTTCTATGATTGAGCTTTCCAACTCTATTCGGCTAAGTCTTCAACTGATTACGCCGGTCCTCAACCCCAGCAAGGTTTCCCTCACTGGTTTGGGCTCTTCCCCTTTCGCTCGCCGCTACTTAGGGAATCGATGTTTCTTTCTTTTCCTCGGGGTACTTAGATGTTTCAGTTCCCCCGGTCTACCCTCATACAGCTATTTTATTCACTGTATGATACCTGAGCATTACCTCAGGTGAGTTCCCTCATTCGGATATCTGTGGGTCTATGCCTATTTGCGGCTCACCACAGCTTTTCGCAGCTTGTCACGTCCTTCTTCGGCTCCTGGTGCCAAGGCATCCACCATATGCCCTTACTAGCTTGATCATATCGTGCTTCCTCAGCTTGTAGTACAGTATCTTCTCTAATACTGTTACCTCTTTTTTTCTTTTATCTCAGTATTGTGCAGTTTTCAAGGTGCATT
>NZ_FQZS01000062.1 GCF_900142105.1 Lutispora thermophila DSM 19022 | reverse complement strand
TATCGTCGCCTTTTGCACCGTATTCTTCTTTAATGGATTTCTTTAAGTATCCTACTGCTTCTTCTACGGGTATTATGTTTGCCAGTTTAAAGAAGGCTGCCTGCATTATCATGTTTGTCCTTCCACCAAGGCCTATTTCCGAAGCTATCTTCGTTGCGTTTATCGTATAGAAGTTTATTTCATTTTCATAGATGTATTTTTTTACCTTTGCAGGTAAGTTGCGTTCCAATTCTTCTCCTTCCCATATGGTATTGAGCAGGAAGGTGCCGCCTTTTTTAAGTCCCTTAAGCACATCATATTGATGCAGGTATGATTGTTTTGAGCAGGATATGAAGTCTGCTTCTGATATCAGGTATGTGGATTTTATCGGTGATTTCCCGAATCTCAAGTGGGATATTGTAACTCCTCCTGATTTCTTTGAGTCATAGGAGAAGTAGGCTTGTGCGTACATGTCTGTGTTATCCCCTATGATTTTTATGGCCTGCTTGTTGGCTCCCACTGTTCCGTCTGATCCGAAGCCCCAGAATTTGCATCTTACCCTGTCACCAGGTTCTGTTGTTATTTCTTCTTTTATTTCCAGGGAAGTATGGGTTACATCGTCTATTATTCCTATGGTGAATCTATCCTTTGGTTCTTCTTGTTTCAGATTTTCATATACTGCAAGTATCTGTGAAGGAGTTGTGTCCTTTGATGCCAGTCCATATCTTCCGCCTACTATTACTACTTCCTCTTTCCTATCGAAGAATATGTTCTTAACATCCAAGTATAGAGGTTCTCCTACCGAACCTTTTTCCTTTGTTCTGTCCAGTACGGCTATCTTCTTAACGGTCTTTGGCATTACGTCAAAGAAATACTTGGCTGAGAATGGCCTATATAGCCTTACCTTGATGGCCCCTACCTTTTCTCCTCTTTTAACCAGATATTCCACTGTTTCTTCTATGGTATCCGTTACTGAACCCATTGCTATTATTATTCTTTCTGCTTCCGGATGCCCTACATAGTTGAAAGGCTTGTAGTCCCTTCCGGTTATCTTGTTTATTTCCTTCATGTAGTCATTTACTATATCCGGCACTCTGTCATAGTATATATTTGATGCTTCCGCTCCTTGGAAGTAAATATCGGGGTTTTGAGCCGTTCCCTTTGTAACGGGATGTTCTGAATTCAAAGATGAATTCCTGAATCTTTCTACTGCTTCATGGTCCACCAATTTGGCAAAGTCTTCATATTCCATTACTTCAATCTTTTGCAGCTCATGGCTTGTCCTAAATCCATCAAAGAAGTGCAAAAATGGAACACTTGATTTTATCGCTGCAAGGTGGGCTATTCCACCTAAGTCCATTACTTCCTGAACGCTGCCTGAGGCCAGCATTGCAAAGCCTGTCTGTCT
>NZ_FQZS01000063.1 GCF_900142105.1 Lutispora thermophila DSM 19022 | reverse complement strand
TGGTTACTGACTAAGTGGCTGCCCTACCTTTACCACTACAGGACTTTCACCTGTTAGCATTTGCCAGCTTCGCTGGACGCACACATCAACACCACCGTCTCCACATGCAACGATCGGGGTGGATTGATGTCTTTTACATTGTCGGTAGTCGGAAACACGTCATCACCACTTTTTGCACTATCGGTAGGCGGGAATATATCGACTAATCTCCACGACACTTAATATCAAATGAAGCTTATAATTCTCTAGTGTACTAATCAAATAAATGTGATCTTCCTTATTTTCAGTTAATTTATGCACTATTGCGTTTTTGATTTACTTATAGTCTGAACTTTTCTTTGATATACTCCAATACAAATGTTTCTCTTGGTGTCCAACGCGGAAAATTATTTGAATCTATCAACATACGATTTGTCGAAATAGCTTTATCAATATCTACCCATATAGGTGTAAAACCCAAATCTATCTCATATTGGTCTAACGACTGTTCTCCAAAGTCTGGATCAACCTCACATATGTAATAGAAAGAAACCATTTTGAAAACATCATAATTTTCTTCAATAGGAATATCAAACTCAATTACTTTCCCAAGTTCTTCATTAATTGATAATACTGTTGCTCCACATTCTTCTCTTATTTCTCTTACTAGTGCAGTTTCATGTGTCTCACCTATATTAATACCACCTCCAGGAAATTTATAATCTCCATCTTTTGATGAGTATATCATAAGCAGGGTTTTGCCATTAATTACAACTCCTCTGACTGCTTCTCTATAAATTGTATTCCCATCAAAGTTAATACCTTGCTTCCTTATAATTTCCTTCAGTAACTTCATTCAATCACCCCCAACATTTACCCACAATTATATAAGATTCAGTTACTTTTTTCTAACTGAAATGATTCCTTAGATGATTATTTAATCACTTCAGGTATAAATATAACATCTATCCTGTCTTCTCAACCCTGTTAATTTATCTACCTGTCAACGCAACACTATCACTTTCAGGCTAGTTGATGTGTTACCGCAAACAATAAAACAAGGGTTTCTTGGCATTATCTCCTCCAGCAAAATAACTGTGAGAAAAGCCCAATGTTTGGAAACCTTTTATTTATAGGTATTTGTAATCCTTCTATTTGTCAACCCTTGATAGAGTAGAGCAGTGGGGTTTCCACCGCCCCCTCATCAAACCGTACGTGCGGTTTTCTCGCATACGGCTTTCCGATATTCTTCTTCC